>NZ_JAVXAO010000009.1:0-198552 GCF_036660475.1 Clostridium sp.
CCTATAAACTAGACACTTTTTTTATATGTGTCCGGTCTATAGGTACCATTTTAGTACTATTTATTATTTTCCTTTGTTTTTTCTTTATCTTTGTCTTTATCTCTACCATAATACTTGTCTATTTTTTCAACTACGTCCTTAGGTATTTCTCTAGGAACTGGGAATATCATAGAATTAACTATCTTCTCAGCAAATAGACCTACAAAACCTGTTAATTTTTCTATTTCTTCTTCTGCCATAAACTCCATTACATCATGTCTACTGTGATAAAACGCCGCCCCAGTTGCCCCGAATCTAGCAAAACTTATTGATGGAACTTTAGAATCTGCATATGGTGTAGAATCACTTGAGTATACATCCTGTTTTACTTCCATTGGAAACCCGACTTCTTTAGCCAAATATTCCGTCATATAACAAAGCCCTTTATCAGCTGTCACCATTGCATGATTTGTTCCTAATACTGGACCACCCATATCAACATTTATTGCTAACCCAACATTTTCAAGTTCCTTTTCATGCTCTTTAACATAAAATTTACTTCCTAAGAGACCTCTTTCTTCAGATCCAAACCATAGAAATTTAACTGTTCTCTTTGGCTTGTCCTCTATGAACTTTCTCAATATTTCCATAATAGCAACGGTTCCTACCCCATTATCATAAACACCTGTACTAAACGGTACGCTGTCATAATGAGCTACAAAATGTATCTCTTCCTTTGGATACTCAGTTCCCTTTATAGTTGTCATAACATTATAAGAATCCGTTTCTCCTTCATCTTGTACTAATGTAAATCTAATTTTTGTAGCCTTTCTACTGACTAATTCAATAGCATCCTTAACTCTTAAAGTAAGCCCTAGAATCTTCCCAAACTGCAAATGCCTTGGTCTTAACATTCTCTCATCTAAATCTGTTTTATCTTCTTCATCTACTGCAGTTCCACTAAAAGCTATAAATCCCTTAACTCCCGCTTTAGTAATATTTTCATAAACCTCATAATTCATCTTATTCACTAAAACTATTTTATCCTTCACATCAGCAAGATAAGCTTTTTCAGCTTGCTCTATGTATAAAAGTTCACATTCCATCCCCTCTTCTAATGTGCTCCCTGACATACCATAGCCCTTAACTGTATATTCCGCTTTATATGGCTCCAACACTTCTAGTTTAGCTGTTTTAATCACATAATGCGGAACTTTAAAAGCTTCAAGCTCTGCCTCAAGTCCCATACTTCTAATTTCATCCGCTAAAATATTAGCTGCCATAACCTCTTCCTTTGAACCGCTTGTCCTTACAAATCCTATTTTCTTTAAAAGCTCAACTTCTCTTTTCCCACTAATTTTCATATCCCCACATCTCCTAATCTAATTTATTATTAAGGATAAGTTATCAAATGTGTTCTACTATCTACCCATCCTTTTCAACTTTATTATATATATTTTACCATAAAGTAAATTGTTTTAATATTGAAATAGACAGATAAGATTTTATTCATCTTGTCTGCCTATTAAATAACCAATTTTTCACATTTAAACTATTTTATCTAAATTTACACCCTTTGTTGTATCAACAGCCATAGTATCCATCATCTCTTTCATTCCTACTGCCATTTCTTTCCCTGTGTTCATCTGAAGTTTAATAAGTGATAACTGAACTGCAGTAGCTAACGCTCCTTGATTCATGCTCATTGACATTCTTCCTATATCCATATATGTCAACCCCTTCTATTTCTATTTCTTCTTCATTTAATTTTGAATATTTCTTAATCTTCTCAATTGATTCTCCATCTATTAACATCTCAGTTAGTGTCCATTTTAAAGGTTGCCCTTTTCTTAACACATCCACATTATAGGGTACATTTTAATTTATTTGTTTACGGATTTTTTTCATAATAGTTTTAATATAAAAACCCCTTGAGTCTAACCTTGCTAAAATAAGATTATAAATTTTTTTGCATTTTTTAAAATTAAAGCTTAAGTTTAAAATATATATTAGTAGAAACCAGCAATTTCCCTAGATGTATTACGGCTACATTCCCTAAGGACATAAAAACACACAAATCTGTAGAATTTAAAATAACAAACATAAATTTAATTTTATATATGTGAGTTAGTATTAAAGAATATCTACAGGACATAGAAATGAGCGGTACCTTCCTTTGCTACTTTAATTGATATTTCAATTTTAGTAAAAACAATTAGCCATTAATAGCGGCGATTCTTTAATGCTTACGTTTATACAATATAAAAGTCATATTAAGTTTGTTATTGTTTTAAATTTATAATAAATCTAAAAAATTTACTATTTCAGTATCTTTATTAATTATAGTTTCAATTTGTTTTTTAATCTCATCAATGTATCCAAAACTAAAAACTATTAATATATCAACTTGATTTTCTTTTAAGTAACATGGGTCCACTATTTGTATATGAGTTTTCGGCGTATATAATCCCTGCATCATTGTATTATTATCACAAATAAATAATAATTTATTTCCATTTGGAATAGCGGCTAATGTCATTACGCCTCGGCCTCCCGCCCCAAATCCTGCTATTTTTTTACCCCTATTAACATTATCGCTTATAAACCTGTCAATTTTATTCAAACTTAAACTTAGGTCTTCGGAAAATTTTTCATATTCATTAAAATTTTTCGTTATTTTTTTTCTTGATTTTATTACTTCATTTTTTTTATTTTTTAATTTGGCTACAACTAATAATGAATTTGCTCTTTTCTCATTTTCCTTTAATAAATTAAAATCAACAACTTCAAAACCTACATTTTCTAAAATGACTTTAATAGTTTCTTCTGATAAATAAACTGTATGCTCATGTTCAAATAAGCAATATTCCTTTCTCTTTAGTATTAAATCCAAATTGTGAACCTCTAACACAATTAGTCCATCATCATTCAAAATCTTACTTATAATATTTAATGCATCCATTGGATCCGGTAAATGATCAAAAGTGTATTCAAGTATTACTAAATCAACCTTATTAAATTCCTTCAAAATACTTTCAGCTGCACTATTATCAAATAAACCATGGTAAACGGAAACCCCCCTGCTACGGCTTATATTACATAATTCCAGGGATGGTTCAACCCCTAAAACCTTCGCCCCTTTAATTTTAAAATAGTTTAATTGACTACCATCACTTGAACCAATCTCCAATATTTTACTCTGACTTGTTAAATTATAATTTTCCCACAATTTATCACATAATTTATGCATGAATCTATTAGCTGTTTCACTGCTATTTACACTATAATTATAATCATTGTAATATTCATTGCAAGCTATATCGAGCGATGTTTGTGAAACCAAACAATTTTCACAAACATTTATATTTATATCATACAAAACCTCATTACCTATCTTATTGATATCCATATTGTCTGTTAATGGCATCTGTTTGAGTGTAAGCCATTTTCTTAATTTTTCATTCTTACATATTCTACATGTATTTCTCTTAATTACATTAATTTTATCCATATCAATCAATCCTTCTTGCTTTAATATACTAAATAACTATACATTCAAAACCAACCTTCTACCCTTATTTTTCCAAACATATTTGAATGTTTAAATCGCATCTTTGGAGCCCTATACATACTTAAAAGTTATCAATGAATTTAATTACTTAAAGCTTTAATTACATAATTATATATGCTATCTTCATCTATATTATATTGTTTTCTAAAATACTCCCTACTCCCTGATGTATTCGCATATGTATCTGGTATACCAAATGATTTGAATACTATTGGCTTACTTATATTTTCTGTTATCACTTCTGATATAGCAGATGCTAGTCCACCTATTATGCTATGTTCCTCTATTATAAAAATATAATTTGTTTTTTCTATACATTCTTTTATAATGTCTCTATCAATTGGCTTTATAGTATGCATACTTATTAACTTAACACTATAGTTATCCTTTTTTAGCTTTTCAGCAATTTTTATAGATTGTTCTAACATATTACCAGTAGTTATTATTGAAATTTCATTTCCTTCAAATATCTCAATTGCTTTTCCTATCTTAAATTCTATGTTTTTATTCTTATGCAATATGGGCTCATTATTTTTATTTAACCTAATAAATGTAGGTCCTTCTATCCTAAGTACCTGTTCAACCGCACACTCTGTTTCAAATGGATCTCCCGGGCATATGACCTTCATATTTGGTAACGATCTCATTATTGAAATATCTTCTATAGAATGATGTGTAGCTCCTTGAGGACCATAACTTAATCCCCCACCTACACCTACAAGATTTACATTCAAATTTTGATAACATAAATCCACTCTTATTTGCTCAAAACACCTCATTGTTAAAAATGGGATTATTGAGTAACAATAGACCTTTTTCCCATTAAGTGCTAATCCTGCCGCAATTCCTATCATAGTTGATTCTGCTATTCCTACATTGATGAATCTTTCGGGAAATTCCTCTTGAAAATTTTCAAATACAGAAAATCCCAAGTCACCCGTTATTAGATAAATCTCTTTATCATCCCTAGCCATTTCTGTAAGCTTATTTATAAATGTCGACCTCATTTAAACTAACTCCTCCATTGCTGTTTTATACTGTATTCCATTTGGAGACTTGTAATGCCATTCCATTCTATCTTCCATAAAAGAAACACCTTTTCCTTTTACCGTATGTGCTATTATTACGATTGGCTTATTTTCTACTTTGTACGCATCTTTTAACGCTATGTATATCTCATTTAAATCATGTCCATTTATTTCTTTCACATTCCAATTAAACGCTTTCCATTTTTCTCCCAAAGGATATAATGAAGCAACCTCATCTACCCTTCCTAATCCTTGTAAATTATTATTGTCTATGATAACAATTAAATTATTTAATTTATTTGTTGTAGCGAATATTGCGGCTTCCCAAATACTCCCTTCATTGCACTCCCCATCTCCCATTATCACAACTGTCTTACATTCTTTATTATCATTTTTATCACTTAATGCTAACCCACACCCCATAGCTAACCCATGGCCTAATGACCCTGTAGAAACCTCAATTCCTGGCAAAGCATTTTTCTTAGGGTGACCACTTAAAGGCGATCCATCCATATAATATGTATCTAATATCTCTTCATCTATTAATCCACTTCTAGCTAAAACAGAATATAATCCCATTGATGCATGTCCTTTACTTAGTATTAGCTTATCTCTATTTCTATCTTTATAATTATCCTTGCTAATATTTAATATTTTAAAATATAGTATTGTTAATATATCAACTATTGACAATGATGAACCTACATGGGAGCTATTAGCTTTGTATGACATATTAATTATATCTTTTCTTATTACTTTGGATATTACTGCCAATTTGTTTATTTCATTCTGAACCATAATTTTATACTCACCTCCTAAATATCTTCATATAAGTTCATATTTTTACGATACCACTTTATACTCTCTCTAATTCCACTATTTACATTGTATTTTGGTATCCAATTAAATTCTTTTTTTACTAAACTCATATCTGCCTCCCAATTTAGGGTGTCAGATTTTCTACCATTTAGTTCACCCCATATAGGTTTTACTTCTGTTTTTGATTCCTCTATTATTATTTTAACTACCTCTTCAACAGAATACTGTCTAGCACTTCCCAAATTGTACACTTTACCACCTATATTTCCTTTAAATGCTACAATTTTCAAAAATTCTATAACATCCTTTATATAAATAAAGTCTCTAACCGCTATCCCATTTGCCAATTTAGGATTTTTATTTTTCAAACATGATAATATTACGCTTGGTATGAGCCTACTTTTATCTTCATATTCACCATAAACTGAAAATAATCTAACTGTTCCTATTGGTTTATTTTGTGTTTTATTAATCATATTACAATACATAGTTGCAGCAGCTTTCGAAACACCATACATATTAATAGGTTCCAAAAAATCTACTTCTTTCATTTTGTCGCTTTTAACACCGTATTCAGACGAACTTCCAACATTTACAAAAGATTTATAATCTACTTCTGTTAAAGCTTCCACTAAGTTTTTTGTTCCTATTATATTTGTTTCTACTATCAAATTATCATCTTCTTGAAAATAGTATGCACCATATGTAGCTAAATGAAATATATATTTTGGTTTAATAATTTCTGCTATTTTCTTTAATTCACTCTTGTTTTTCATATCACAATAGTAAATTTTCACTTTTTTTATAACCTTGCTCAATCTCCAAAGATCTGAAGTTTGCCTAACTATAATACTTACATTGTAGTTTTCACTAATTAAATTTTCCACCAAACACGCCCCAACAAACCCGGCTGCGCCTGTAACCAATATTTCCATCTAAATATCACCCTCTAAATCTTATATGTTCATCATTATTATATGTGTTGTTTCTGGTAAATGTATAACCGCAATATTACTGTTATCTACTAAAAATTCATCTACTGCTTTTTTTACCCCTGTAGCGCCCTCTTCTTTAGCTGAATAATCATGTATAAGAAAAAATCCTCCACTACATAATTTGGGATAAAAATAATTTAAAGATACCTTGCATGATTCATAAGTATCACAATCATAATATATAAAAGAAAACCTATTTTCATCTATGTCTTTAAAAACATTAGGTATAAACCCCTTTTTTATATTAACATCTTTAAAATCTTTAAATAAATCGACTACTTCTTCAAAAATCACATCTTTAAACATGCTTTTCAAGAACATTGGGTCATGTTGAGATATATAATCTTTAAACCCCTCAAAAGAGTCAACAATGTAATACTTTCTATAATCCTCATTAATAGTTTTATATAATGTTATAAAATATGAAAGTCCACATTTATATGCACCTAATTCAATTATACTACCCTCTATATTTTTAGTCTTTTTAATTATAGACATCATTATCCACGATCCTATTACCGCTGATTGATTATCTATTCTTAAATTTTTTAAAATACTTTTTGTAAACAAATAATCTTTTTCCTCTAAACATACATCATATTTACTAAGTTTATTTTTAATTTCATCTTTAATAAGTACGCTATATTCATCAAAATCATCCTTGTACCTTAATCCCATATTAGTTAATTCTTCACTTATCTCATTAACAACTTTAGATGACATTGCAAATATTATGATTTTAAAATCTGTATTTTTTTCATCACTTAAAAATTCCTTTAAATATTCTTTTCTATATACTTTAATTCCATATATATTATCTTTATCGAAATAACTATCTACTGCAAATAAAATATTTTTTCTTTTATCACTATTTTCATTTAAGTAATTTCTAAATGCAGCTCCAACTCCATATACAATAATATTTTCCATTACTTTGCCCACCTTTCTAACACACATTCCTATTTGCTACTTTTAAAAAATTTATATAATCTTTGATTCCAATAAAACTAACTTTTCACTAAGTTTTACACCTTATAAGCATAAGTTTAATTATGAATTTTAACTATACACTATTTCACTGACTCGTAACCTTCATCATTATTATTTGGATAAACAAACTAATAAATCCTTCTAAATACCACAATATAAAAATATCTGTTCTACACACAACTCATACATATTTTTATTTTTAATTATGTAGTTTTTATACCATTCAATTGTTAACTCAACACTTTTTTCTACACTTAACTTCGGCTTCCATCCCAAGTTACTTTTCGCCTTAGTGCAATCTAAACTTAATAAATTCGCTTCGTGAAAAATGTCATTATTATGTGCATTCACCCATTTACCGCTTCCCCAATAGTCAACTATTAGTTCACAGATTTTAGAAACTTTAACTGTTGAATTATTATCTGGGCCAAAATTCCAACCACTGCAATAATCGACACCATTTTCATACATTTTTAAAGCAAGACTTAAATATCCACTTAACGGCTCTAATACATGTTGCCACGGCCTAACTGATTCCATATTTCTTATTTGAATTTCCTTATGTCCAATTAAATTTCTTATACAATCTGGCACTAATCGATCCTTTGACCAATCTCCCCCACCTATAACATTTCCTGCTCTTGCTGATGCAATTGACTTAACATGACTTCCGTATATTTTGGGATCCATATATGAATTTCTATATGAAGAAATTAAGAGTTCACAACAACCTTTACTTGAACTATATGGATCATGCCCCCCCATTGGATCATTTTCCCTGTAGCCCCAAATTTGCTCTTTATTTTCATAGCACTTATCAGTTGTTATCATTACGCCTACCTTAACTGACCTTGTTTTCCTTATACATTCCAATACATTCAATGTACCTATTACATTTGTCTCATAAGTTTCCTTAGGTCTTTCATAAGCTAATCTTACAAGTGGTTGTGCCGCTAAATGAAAAACTATTTCTGGCTTATATGTTTGAAAAACTTCATAAAGTCTTTCTTCATCCCTTATATCACCTCTTATATCTACCACTTTTTCACTTAATCCCACAGCCATAAAATTATCCTTGCTTGTATATGGATCTAATCCATATCCGATAACCTTTGCTCCTAATTCATTCAGCCATATAGATAACCAAGACCCCTTAAATCCAGTATGCCCAGTAATCAATATGGTTTTATTTTTATAAAAACCATTAAATATATCTACTCCCATACTTTCCATTCACATTCTCCATTTCCCCACATTTTATTCACTACTTCAACATCTTTAAATGTATCTATAGCTGTCCAAAATCCTTTATGTTCATATACCGCAAGTTGTCCATCTTTTGCCATATTTATCAATGGTGATTGTTCAAAAAAACAATCTTCACTTGGTAAATATTTGAATATGTTTTTATTTAAAACCATAAATCCGCCATTAACCATATCTTTTAGTATTGGCTTCTCTTTAAATGACTTAACTATACCATCTTCAACTTCCATTAGTCCAAATGGAGAGATTGGATGTACCCCTGTCAATGTTGACATTCTCCCCTTTTTTCTATGAAATTCTATAAGCTTATTAATATCAATATCGCTCAATCCATCACCATAAGTAAACAAAAATTCATCTTCATCTATATATTTTTCTACTTGCTTTAATCTTCCACTTGTCATAGTTTCAATTCCTGTATCCACAATTGTAACATTCCAATTTTCCTCTTCGCTTGTATGATAATTTATTTCTTTACTACCATTTATCTTTAATGTAAAGTCATTATTTCTCCAATACATATCCATAAAATACTGCTTTATCATATCACCTTTATATCCAACACATAATATGAAATCATTTATCCCATAGCTTGAATATATTTTCATTATATGCCATATTATAGGTTTTCCTCCTATACTAACAAGGGGTTTAGGTCTATACTCTGTTTCTTCTCGCATACGTGTACCCTTACCACCACAAAGAATGACAACCTTCATTAGTTTTCACCTGCTTTTCCTATATTCTGTATTAATTCATAAATCTCCTCAAAATAAGTTTCACCTATATAATATTCCTTGAAATATTCTTCAAATCCATCCATATCAATATCAATTTTATTTTCAATTATATTCTTATACCATGGCAATATTGTCGTTTGTAATATCTTTTGCTTATCATTTTTTATATTTTCTTCACACAACCCATATTCCTTAAAATAATTCAAAATATCTAAATAATTTTTTATAAAAACTCTTCCAAAATTATATCCCGCTGGCTTATTTCCTTCATAATAAAAAATAGAACTTTTTATAACAATGAACTCAGGAGAACTCATCAATATCTTGTATTGTAAATATATTTGATTAAAACAGCTATCTATAAATTTAAATGGTTCTTCAACAACTTTGTAATCTTCTCTTTTTATTATTATAGAAGAAATAAACCCAGAATTAATTGAAGTCTCCCTTAAAAATTCATTAATCCCACTAAATGCCTCTATTTTATTATCGCAACTTATTACATTCAGAAAAAATAATGACTGTTTAGTATTAGTGTTTATAATATTCATTAGTTGATATATAGTATTATCTTTAAAATAATCGTCATCACCATGTAACATAATATATTTACCTTTAGATTTTTCAATGACTAATGCAACATTTTTATCTGCTCCAATATTATTTTTATTTTTATTATAAGTTATATTATTGTATAACCCTTGATATTTTCTAACCACTTCATCAGTATTGTCTTGAGAATCATTATTAGAAATGAAAATTTCAAACAGACTGTCATTCCCTATCTGGCTATATATAGAATGTAAGCACTTGTCTAATTCCTTTGCTCTATTAAATGTTGGTATACATATAGATATCAATGGTTGTTCGGCTCTGTTTTTTAATACTCTATCAACTTCATTTTGATTCTTAACCCTAATCCACTCTTGAGTATCTGTATCATAGATTTTTAGTATTTTTGCTGGACTTCCCCCAACCACCGAATAGTCTGGTATATCTTTTGTCACATAACTATTCGCTCCTACTACACATCCTTTTCCTATATTAACATTTCCAACTATAGTTGCATTAATTCCTACCCAAGAATTTTCACCTATATTAACACTATTGGTTACAGATGTAATACCTTGATTCATAATTGGTATTCCTATATTTTTATAATTATGTTCACAGTCTGCTATATATACATTAGGTCCAATGATTACATTCCGCCCAATGACACATTCATTCGAAACTGATATTGAAAATCGACTCCCAATACTACACCCATCATTGATTATTATTTTAGCTTTTTTATTTTTATTTGGCATACAATCATTAAGCCAACATCCATCTTTTATCGTTACATTATTTCCTATTGATACAGCATCAATATTATTTATATTAAACCCTTCCCCTAAACTTGAGTTTTCTGACAACTTGTAAAATTTCACACACCCATTTGATATATCACTTTCTTCTCTGTCATGATAATCTTTCAATTTATTTTTCTCAGTAAATTTATCATTTTTCAAGACATAACTTTCTTTTTTTTTCCTGCAAACTGCAATTAAATACATCGGCTCAAAATCTTTAAATTCCTCTATCCTTTTACACTCATAATCCTTTATATTATTCAGTCTAGAATAATCAATTTCTTCTTTCCCAAAGATTTGTCTAATATATTTATTTTTAATAATTTCTATATTTTCATTTACAGTCTGCCCATACAATTTAACTATATCAAACTTCGACGATAACTTTCCAATAAATTCAAGCGGTGAATATTCAAAAGAATGATATATGTTTTGCGGTTTTTCCCCAGATAATAACCCTGGATTTGTCGCATTTCTATTAGGAGTAGATACAATAAATATCCCCTCATCTGCTAATATTCTATTTGCTTCACTTATCAAATCATCTCCACACTCAATATGCTCTATTGTCTCAAATGATACAAATACATCTGCACTACTATCAGGCACATTTAGTCTTGTTACATCTCCAACTTCAAATTTTACATTTTTATACTCTCTGTAATTGTGCTTTGCGCTATCTACTGCCTCTTCTGAAATATCAAAACCCCTTACGCTCCTAGCTCCTGCCTTCGACAAAATCATTGACCCATATCCACTCCCTGAGGCTGCATCTATTACTATTCTATCTTTAACATATTCACTTGCTAGGTTGTATCTATTTAAATGTTCCAACATAACATCGCTATAATTTTCACGCACAAAATCATTAATTACTAATCTCTCGCCTGTAAATTGTATATTTTCCTGATTATCAACTTCATTTTGAGTAATAATCTGTGAATTAACACTTATATTATTACTCAATATATTAATACAATTCCTCATATCTTTTTTTGAAACTATTATTATATCAAACACTAAATCACCAAAATTTATATCATCTGAATTTTGAATATTTGTTAATATATTTAATTTATTCATAATGCTTAAAGTTTCTTTATTATTTTCCACCCCATAAATATTAGCATGTGGAATAACCTCTTTTATCTTAGTTAGTGTAGCCCCTATTCCACAGCCTATGTCTAAAACATTAATTTCCATATGCTTATTTAACATACTTACATCTATTTTAGCTAAAAGATCATATCTTAAATTTAATACTTCTTCACTTCTAAATCCCCATTTTTCTTCAAACTTCTTAGAATTAGTTGCTATTAATTTATTATATTTACTTGCATCCTTCGAAAAACTAACACTACCAAAATGATGAATATAGGTATCTTTACAAAGCAATAACTTATATCCTTCCATTACAATTCTAAGGCTAATATCATCATCCTCAAAATTTCCTGGTGTAAATCTTTCATCTAATAATCCTACTTTATCTAATACATTCCTCTTAATTAACATAGCAAACCCAACTAACTTTAGTCTTTGTTCATAAGAATTTTCATCAGCTATATTATTTTTCAAAGCAAAATCCATATATCCATCAAAGTCATCATAAGTTTCGCTAATTTGTTGATAATAAGATACACTATTACTTACAGCACCTGTAGCTCCAATTTTTTCATCAGAATACAATCCCATTCTTAAGTTAAATATAGAATTTGGCATTATTACTGTATCATTATTTAAAAGAAAAATATCATTGTTATTTTCTGCAAGTTCTATACCTTGATTGCAACCTGCTGGAAATCCTTTATTTTCTTCATTTAATATGTATTTTATTCCTTGCTGTTCTTTTATCCATTCAGCGGTTCCATCTGTTGACTTGTTATCTACTATTATAATTTCGCACTCTTCACCACTAGTATACTTTTTAATACTATCCATACAAACTTTTGTATAATCTAGATTATTGTATGTTAAAATAACTATAGAACATTTATTAACATTAATATCAAAGCTAGTTTCCAACTTTTTTTTTGCGGCTAAAATAACATCTCTATTGTTTTCATGTCCAGTATTATATAGTGCTTGTTCATAGCACAGAAATGCTCTATCATACTGATTATGCATTTCATATAAATTCCCCATGGTGAAGTATAAATCACCATTAAAGATGTTGCTCTTTAATCCTTCTCTAATGCATTCTAAAGCTCCACTATAATTTCCCTTGTATATTTCAACAATTGCTTCCATGCTTGCTACTTCATCGTCAGATCCAATAATATTTTTATATTGTAAAATTGTCTCTTCTGCTTCTTGTAACTTTCCTTCTTCTATGTAATTTTGAATTATTCCCTTTATTTCTTCATTATTCATATAAGTTTCCCCTTATTTTAGATTCTAAGTAATTTATTACGATAATTTATATCGTTACAATTCTATTATCGTGATTTCCGTTTAAAACTTTACACATATTTCACAGATTCGACATTTCACCACTAAACTAAACCTCAAGCCTATGCTATCAATTTTATATTTTATAAATAAACTTATCCACCTCAATCTACTTATCTCTAAAAGTTTTTTCATAGCAACTCACCAAACTAGTAATATTCTGTATAAAAAAAGTAGTACTATGAACCTAATCGTCATAATACTACTTTTAAAATTTTAATTATATATTATCTTAATAACTGAAGAACCCCTTGTGGTTGTTGATTAGCTTGAGAAAGCATTGCTTGTGCAGCTTGGTTAAGAATGTTGTTTTTAGAGAATGACATCATCTCTTTCGCCATATCAACATCTCTTATTCTTGATTCTGCTGCTGTTAAGTTTTCTGAAGCATTGTTTAAGTTAGCTATTGTATGCTCTAATCTATTCTGTACAGCTCCTAACTTAGATCTCTCAGCAGAAACTTTTGATATTGCATCATTTACTGTACAAATAGCTGCTGTAGCATTAGCTACTGTACCTACTGAAACTGCTGTTGTTGTTACTCCTAATGCAGTAGCTCCCATATTAGAGAATGTAACTGATATCTGTTGTCCACAGTTAGCTCCTACTTGGAAAGTAACTCCAGTACTTGCACTAGCGAACATCGCTTGTGTGTTGAATTCTGTTTGAGTAGATATTCTATCAATTTCTTCTGTTAAAGCAGTTAACTCTGATTGTATAGCAGTTCTATCATCTGATACATTTGTACCATTAGATGCTTGTACTGTTAACTCTCTCATTCTTTGAAGAATGTTGTGAGTTTCATTTAATGCACCCTCTGCTGTTTGTATCATAGAAATACCATCTTGAGAGTTTCTTGAAGCTTGATCTAATCCTTTGATTTGACCTCTCATTTTTTCAGATATTGAAAGACCTGCAGCGTCATCTCCAGCTCTGTTAATTCTTAAACCTGAAGATAATTTCTCCATAGATTTTCCTGCTGCATTAGTATTGATTCCCATGTTTCTGTGTGCGTTCATTGCATTCATATTGTGGTTGATAATCATAATATATTCCTCCTTGATTTTGACGGACATCCTTGTCCTAAATATTATTTTAAACCTTCTTCATAAATTATAAAGAAGAAATTTAACAAGTTTAGTTTTTAAGATCAATGGGTATATGCTTTATATCTTATATATAATTAATCGGAACACTTTAATGGAACTTTATACTATTGTAAATAATTTTTGTAATCTATTCCCCTATTATTCCTTTTATTTCAGCTACTATATTAATATCACTACAAACTTCTAAAGCTTTTTTATAGTAATAATCTTTCTCATCATTTCTTTGAATATTTTCAAAAACTTGCGCTAAATTATATAGTGATTCAAATTTATCTATACTCAACTCAACTGATAGCCCAATATTAATTAATGAATCATCAATTTCTCCATTAAAAAATTCTACAACACCTAAAGCATTTTTTATATCACCATCAAATAAAAATATCTTATCTATCTCCTTAAGTACACTTTTAGCTTCCCCTACCATATTCGCATCAACAAGCCCTTGAACTTCCTGTAATATATTTAGCTTTTCTTCTTTCATTTCAATAGTAATTTCTTTATCATCCATTTCTTTTATGTATAATTCTATTAATCTCTTATATTCAGGGTATTCTCTCAAAATTTTTCTTAAACCTTTCACATAAACTAATTTATTAACTGTGTATTCTTTAAGATTTTTTTTCAATTGTATCCATAATACTTCATCTCTTTTCAGAATTTTGTTATAATTTTCATCTTCCAAAACTTCTTCTTTATATATTCGCTTAATGTATAAAAATTTATTTATGTATGATCTATTTACTAAAGCCTTATACTTATTTTCCTCTATCGAATTGCTTCTTAAAAGCATATCTTCAACTTTTACTAGTAACATTAAAACATTGATATTGCTTGAAAGTAGATTTTCTTTACTATAATCGTATAAAACATTTAAACAATCATACTCTTTAGCCATATAATTAATATAATTATATTGGTCCCGACTTTCAAACTTCTCCAGATATTGTAATACACTATTACTATCTGTTACAGCTATTTTGAAAATTTCCCCCTTATATTTAGCAAATCCATCATACTTTACGTTATAATCATTGTTTTTGATTCCTTTATATTTAAAATTAATATAAAAATCCAAATTATTGTTTAGGCCCAATAACTTAGTATATATATCAAGTATTTGCTTGTCTAATTCTTCAAACCCTATTCTTTCCACAATCGAAATAATACTATCAATGTCTTTATCTTCAAATTCTGTAGTTTTGTAAAATTCAAAAACCTTTGAATACTTCTCTCTTTTAATTAACGAATATATGTAAACTTCACTTAAACTATTTTTATCTGATAATCCACTTAATTTATTATAGTATTCTTCAATTTCAAACAATTTTCCCAATTTAAAGTCAACCGTTATTTTATCTTTTATTACTTCATCTTTTTTACAATAAGAGTTGTTATTAACAGATATATCTTCTGGTATATATCCATTCTCTAACTTGGTATATAATTTAAAATATTTACTAATATATGTACTAGCTTCATCATACTTACTTAAAGCGATATACGATTTTAATAAAATATAGTAAAAATCCAAATGTTCGTTACTATATTTTATAGCTTCCTTAGCCACCTCTATAGCTTTCTCATTATTACCTTTTGAAACCAACGTCATTGCTAAAAAATGATATACATACAAATATCGTTCTTTATGATCTTCTTTTTTCACTAAATTATAAGCTAAAGTTATATTTTCAAAAGCTTTTTCGTTTTTATTTGCCATGCCATAGGTTTGCGCTAATTGAAAATAAGTATATATAGGTTCTTTTCCATCCTCTAAATCCTTTAATAACAATTTTAAATTTCTTTCATACTTATATTTCATAAGATTGAATGAAGTTGTCGAATAGCCATAATGTGTAAGCATTATATTAGTTAGCGCTACTGGTTGTGTTATTTTAGGTTGTTCATGAACTCTTCCTTCATAGCAAAACCCATCTACATTTTTAAATAACCTAACCAAAGTCCCCATCAAGTAGTCATTTTTATTTTCAGATAACATATTTTTAAACTTTATAGTTGCCGAGTTATAACCTTTGTAATTACCAGTATTAAAAAACTCTATTAAATACTTTACGTCTTCCAAAACCTCATCTGCATCTAATACTAAAATCCAATCTCCCTTACAATATTTAATGCTTCTATTTCTCATTTCCGCAAAATTATTTTCCCATTTATGTTCATAAACTTTTTCAGTGTAATCCATAGCTATATTAATAGTTTTATCCTCACTACCAGTATCCACTACTATAACCTCATAATCCAGTTTATCTTTCAAACCCTTTAAAGCCTCTAAACACTTCCCAATATTCTTCTCTTCATTTTTAACTATCATAGCTATACTCAATAACATAGTAACTACCTCCCTTGTATATATTAACTCCTTAAGTTCAAATTATATTAACATTTTTCGAATATTGCAATATACTTAAGGCTAAATGAAAAAGTAGTATTATGAATATATTCATCATAATACTACTTTTAAAATTTCAGTTATATATTATCTTAATAACTGAAGAACCCCTTGTGGTTGTTGATTAGCTTGAGAAAGCATTGCTTGTGCAGCTTGGTTAAGAATGTTGTTTTTAGAGAATGACATCATCTCTTTCGCCATATCAACATCTCTTATTCTTGATTCTGCTGCTGTTAAGTTTTCTGAAGCATTGTTCAAGTTAGCTATTGTATGTTCTAATCTATTTTGTACTGCTCCTAATTTTGATCTCTCTGCAGAAACTTTTGATATTGCAGCATTTACTGTACTAATAGCTGCAGTTGCAGTTGATGATGAAGTTACCACCACAGATGCTGCTGTTATTCCCAATGATGCTGATCCCATATTACAGAATGTAACTGATATCTGTTGTCCACAGTTAGCACCTACTTGGAAAGTAACTCCAGTAGTTGCACTAGAGAACATCGCTTGTGTATTGAATTCTGTTTGAGTAGATATTCTATCAATTTCCTCTGTTAAAGCAGTTAATTCTGATTGTATAGCAGTTCTATCATCTGATACATTTGTACCATTAGATGCTTGTACTGTTAACTCTCTCATTCTTTGAAGAATGTTGTGAGTTTCATTTAATGCACCCTCTGCTGTTTGTATCATAGAAATACCATCTTGAGAGTTTCTTGAAGCTTGATCTAATCCTTTGATTTGACCTCTCATTTTTTCAGATATTGAAAGACCTGCAGCGTCATCTCCAGCTCTGTTAATTCTTAAACCTGAAGATAATTTCTCCATAGATTTTCCTGCTGCATTAGTATTGATTCCCATGTTTCTGTGTGCGTTCATTGCATTCATATTGTGGTTGATAATCATAATATATTCCTCCTTGATTTTGACGGACATCCTTGTCCTAATATTATTTTAAACTTTCTTCATTTATTCTGAAGAAAAGATTTAACTATTAATGTTTCTTAGATAATCATTATTTAGTTTTTAGACTATACTTATTTATTCGAATCATTTATTAATAACTTTACACTTTAAGAGTAATTATTTATAGAAAATCATATAATTTTCTATAAATATCTAAAATATTTCTTATATTATATATTTTTATCATATTCCTCTATATAATTTTATATCTCCTTACTAAAAAAACTAACATTCCCAAACTTATTTCCATAACTATTGTTAGCTATCTTTTTCTTTTTTAAACTTCGGATTTCTTCCTTGACTTTATCCTTCTCAATTTTTAATATGGCGAAGGCTCTTTTTTCTATTTCCATTAAATTTAACTCATCTGAAATAGCTATTAATTCCTTTTTATCAAAACTCATTTCCTTGAGTCGATCTATTAACTTTTCCCTCTTATCTAAGTAACTAGCCCCGTCCCCATCATTATTGATCTCACAAATAAAATTAAGTGTAGCTTCCTTATATTCTAATAAAATATCTCTTAATTCCATATTTTATTGTCCTAACTGAGACATAAGGTAACTTTGTTGAGAGTTAAGCTTATTCATCATAGTTTCTAAGACCGCATACTTAGAGTATAGTGCTTGCTCTCTTCTTTTGAAATCTTTCTCCATATCCTTCATTTTTCTATCATATGTCTCCATTTTTTTAGTTAACTCATTAATCCCTGCTGAAGATGTGCCTTCAACACCAGCTTTCTTGATTAATCCTGCTGATACAGTAACTGTTTCATCATATAAAATCTTTTTTAATCTTTGGGCAATACCAGTTTCATTATATTTGCTTGTTTCATCTGTAATTGAACTGTCTGGCATAGAAATAAACTGATTCATTACACCCGCAAGATCCTTTTCTAATGCCTCCGTTAATTTACTTTCATCAATAGTAAATGTTCCGTTTTTAGTTCCCTGATAATCTTTTACAGGCGCAATCCCAATTTTCTCTAGATTACCACCTTCAACTAAACCTCTCATTGCAGATTTCATACTATTAGCTATCCTAGTAACATCAGAATCTCTATTTAATTGTCCCTTTTCAACCTTCTCATTCCATATCTTAATTTCTGTCTCTGACATCTCTTTTTTCTGTTCATCTGTTAGCGGCTTAAAGCTCTTATCATTTTTAGTCATTGTTAATGAGTTTAGCCTCTCCATCATTTTGTTGTAATCATTAACAAATCCAACAATCATATCTTTAATTCCTGATACTTGATTTTTACCTGTTATATTTACACCATCTTTTGGTATTTCTCCATTAATTGTAAATGTTATACCATCTAATGTAACAGTGTTTGAATTTCCTTTATGAGTATAAACTCCACCTTTATCATCTTTTATTATAATATTGGCATTAGTACCACCTGTAACTGTCGTTCCTTCTGCTTCAACCTTTTTAACATCAAATTTACTATTCACTCCTGCATCTGCTGATGTTAATTTTATATTACCACCAACCACTTCAGCTGTAACTCCTATATTATTATTTTTAAATAGGTTATTTAAGTAATCCTGTTGTTCTTTGTCTGTACCCGTCGGCAAATTTATATTCACAGCATTTCCATCAATAATAAACTTCCCATTAAGATTACCTTTAACTATAAGCACTTCTGATTTAGTAGCATTTTCTCCATTCTTAAATGGTATCTCTATTCCTCCTGCTTCAATTTTAGGTATTTTATCGACAGCAAGTTCACCTAAAACAGTATTATCTATCTTTAATTTTCCACCTTCATAAACTGCTTTTAGATTTTTGCTACTTAGCTTTTCATTTAATATTTTTATTCTATCTTCATCTGTTGCAGCTTCAGGAAATTCTAATCCGATAAGTTCACCATTAATTTTAATTCCCTTTAAATAATCCTCTAATTCCTTTCCAGTCTTTCCAACATCTAAAGTCACAGTACCTGCCGTTGCATCTTTGCCTAGAGTACCTGTACCAATCGGTGTTGTAGTTCCTCCAATCGTGAATGTACCATCTTTACCCAACACTGTAGATTCAAAAACAAATCCACTCTTATTTCCACCAGTTTCACCGCCAGCTAAATCACTATATCTAACTGTTACGTTTATCCCTTTTGCTTTTAACTGCTCATTTAAATCTTTAGCTTTTTCTCTTTCTGTAGCACCATTTTTCAAAGTAAACTTTTCTCCATTGACAACCACTTCAGTCCCTAATTCAGTTACTGTTGCCTTCGCTGCTGTGGCTGAAGTACCTGTAACTGTGTACTTACCTGCTTTTGCATCACTACTTCCAGTCACTGTTACCGCACCTGCATTAGATGATTCAAATGAAACCCCTTGCCAATTCTTACTTAGAAGTATACTATCACTCTTAGTAACATCAAAATATTTATTATAGAAATCTCTAGATGAACTAATAACTTCTCTATACAGCTTTTGTTTAATTTCAAGAATTTCCTTCTGTTGTTGCTGCTGTTGAATCTTTATCCTATGTGGTCTCATAGTATCCTTAACAATCTGGTCTACATCAAGCCCAGTGGCCATTCCTGTAATTCTCATTTTTTCTTCCTCCTTCTTAATCTACAGTGTTTTCATACTCAAAATTCTTTCAAACACTAATTATGTTGTTAATGTTTATATGAAACTTATTTTCTCTTTTTAGAAACTTCGTATGCTTCATTCCATATTTCTCTAACTTCCTCAATAAGCGGAATAACCTCGTCCATAATCTTTGCATCCTTTTTAATGTTCGCTTGAAAAAGTTTCTCATTTATAAAGCCATACACATTAAACATCTGCTTTGCCCAATCACCCGCATTAGTATCAATGGTTATTCTAAGTTCCGTAAATATATCCTGGGTCCTAGTTATACTTTCATGAGCACCTTTAATATCTCTCTCTTCTATTGCTAAT
Source organism: Clostridium sp. (assembly GCF_036660475.1). Classification (GTDB taxonomy): domain Bacteria; phylum Bacillota; class Clostridia; order Clostridiales; family Clostridiaceae; genus Clostridium_J. The sequence continues at coordinate 20,592 of NZ_JAVXAO010000009.1, forward strand.
TTACCCCTTTTAGCAAATTTCACTGCCCCATCCAATAACATTATTAACAATTGCTCCTTTGAAGCATAATTTATACTATTATTTTTATAAGCATTATAGGCGTTAGCACCTGCATTATACATTTTATTTTCCTCCTAGTTTTAAGCCTTCTTATCTATTAATACTCCAACCATTTCACACATTTTCGCCACCATATCAATAATTTTCTTCGATGGTAATTCTAACACTACTTCCTTAGTATCTTTATCAATTATTTTTATCATTATTTGATTAAACTTATCATGAACAGAGTACTCCGCGTAGACTCCTTCATCCTCTATGACCTTGTTAAGCTTATCAACTGCCTTATTCACATCTTCCTTAGTGTAATTCTCATTTTTACCATTTGATGAGTCCTTACTTATATTTCTAATATCTACACCTATATTTTGCACCTCACGAACCGCTCTTGTACCTTCCATGGCTTTTACAACATTTGTTCCATTAATCTCCATGATTATTCCCCCAAATATATTATTCAAATTTTTTAATTACATTTCTTCTTCCCTGAATTATGCAACTTTAAACGCCCCTACTTTTTACCTTTTAAAACTGCTAATAAATCCATATCGATTGTAGCAGCCTCTTTATTGGCTTCCCCAACTTCTTTATATAATTCACTTCTTAAAATCTTTATTTCGCGTGGTGCATCAATAGCAATTTTTACAGATCCATCATCTAATTTCGCTATTGTTATTTCTATATCATCACCAATTCTAATACTTTGACCTTGTTTTCTTGTTACAACTAGCATACTATCACTCCTTAATTAAGGGATGTTTAATGCTATAGTTTTCCCTATCCAAAATCATTTGATACCCCTGGTTGTTTTTTAAATTTATTATTATAGGAGCTTTTAAATTCGTAGTAATCTTTTTCACATTACTATGAAGAGTAACCGTATTTAAAATTAATACATCCTCTTCACTATCTATCTTAAGTTCTTTTATAACACCTTCTGGCAATTCAATCTCATAATCCACCTTGAAATCAAAGGGCATTACTGTTACAAATCCTACACTTTCATTGTCCGTAGATTTAAGTAACTTAAAAGGGCTATCTGCCTCTACATTTGTAAGCTTGAATTCTTTTAAATCTTCAAAACCCGGAATCCCACGATTAAAAGTGATTATTTTCTCATGAAAATCACTATGGCCTATGTCTAACGTCATGGTATCACCTCCATCTTGTTCCTCTCATAATTTTAATATTTGATTTAACTTATTGTTGAATATAATGCCTAATCCACCCTAAGTTAAATCAAATTTGAAACTCCTTCTCATATTCATTCGAATGAGTAACTTTCACTAACAAAATCATAGATTTCGAGTGTCAGTTATCTTAAAAAGTCCAATATTGATGGTTGAAGAATCTTTGCACTAGTTTGTAGTGCTGCCATATATACAGTCTGTGCAACACCCATCTCCATACTCTTTTCTACAAAGTCAATATCTTCATTAGCAGATAATATCTCTGTAAGATTCTCATTCTGTGCCACATTTAAATCCTTAGCACTTTCCATTCTATTTTGCATAGCTCCAACCTTCGAGTTCAGACTAAGCATATTATTAATAATTTGATCAATCTGTCCAAGATTTTCTCCAACAACCTTATCTTTACTATCAACGCTACTTAAATTGTTAATAATATCATCAAGTACTTTTGAAACATCTATATTTACGACATTACCATCTTTATCCTTAGTTTTAAAATTTAGCACCTCTAAAGCATTAACATTGTAATCCACCGTTACGCCTGATGAAATTTCTATTTTTAAGGATTGATCTATATTTGCTTCGCTACCACTAACAGATATTGAATTTTTCTTAGAAGATACAGAAATATCAAAACTACTACCGTCTGCAACTTTTGAAAAATCTAAATCTACCCCATCTACAGTAATTTTATTTCCATCCAATACTTTGTCTACACCATTAATTTTCACTGTACTGTTTATTTTATCTAGATTCTCAACCTTAATAGTTCCCGGTGTTTGGCCTTTGTATTTATCTGCATTACTAATTCCAACATCTAAATTTCCAGAAGTCATTTTAATTTCTTCAACCTTCACAGGCTTTGAAGCTCCATCTTTCCCACCAAATATGTACTTTCCATCGAAGCTTGTATTTAAAATCTGTCCAAACTCTGCAACCTTTTCATTTATCTCATCCTTAATTGCAGTAAGTTCGTTGCTTCCATAGGCTGCATTTCCTGCTGATACCATAAGTTCTCTTATTCTTTGAAGACAGCTTGTACCTTGACTTAACGCTGTATCTGTTGTATCCATCCAATTTGTAGCATCATCTATGTTTTTGTTATATTGCTTATTAGCATTTACCTCAGTGTACATTTGCATAGAACGAGCTACTCTAAAAGGATCATCTGAAGGTTTTGAAAATATTTTCCCTGTGTCTAATTGTTTTTGCAACTTGCTCATATTATTTAGGTTTGTATTCATATCGCCTAAAAATCCAGTTACCATTACTCCATGAGTTATCCTCACTAATATCACCTCTATATTAAACTTTTTATTTCATTTTAAAATATTATTAAAACTGTTATGGATATTATCTCAACTTAATTAATATGATTACATCCCAACTCTTATTTAAAATAATTTATCTTTCACTATCTAACAAGTCCAATCACTACATCCAAAAGCTGATCAACTGTAGATATTACCTTTGCATTGGCTTGGAATGCATGTTGAAATTGCACTAGATTTATCGCCTCTTCATCAAGAGATACCCCTGAAGTTGAAAGTCTTCTCTCTAAAAGACCTTTTAATAGTGAACCTTGATTTTTAACAATTCTACTTGCTTCTTGAGATTGAACTCCTAGTTTGTTTATAGTATTTTTAAAGAAACTTTCAATCTTTGTTCCTGAAGCTATTGGTTTAGAAGTAGGAACTCCATTTGGTTTTACATCAAAATGTTCAGCTACAAATTTTGTATAATTATAGTCTCCTCCACCTTGTATTTTAGCAATATTTAAGGCATAATCCCTTAATCCTGCAATAGCCAAGGCTCTGTCACCATCTGTAGATCCTGAACCACTATTTGCACCAGTTTGTATCTTCATAACATCCTTTAATAAATCTGGATTTATAGTTATATTCGCGGCTGTAACATTCTCAAACTGCTGCTCAAATGTCAACCCTGTCTTACCAATAGTAGTTGAATCCACAAAAAATGGAACTTTTGGATCTATTCCTTCAGCATGGACAGCATTAACTGCAAATGCAATACTTTTTGCTAGCGTATTTACCTGATCTATATACCCATCTACATCCTTTGATACTGATTGAAGTCCACCTAATTCTCCTGAAGGTGGATTGAAAATATGCTTACTATTAATAGTTATAATCGGATTTCCAGCTGCATCTAAATTCCCAGTATTTGTCCCTGCAATACTTCCATCCTCATTTGTAATAATAACTCGGCCTTCACTTAAAGCTTTATGTTGCTCTGGTGATAATTTTATAGTTTGGGTTACTTTGTTCTTCTCGGAAGTTGTATCCCCATTTTTATAATATGAAACTTCATATTCTCCCGCTGTTGCTGTTTCTTTTATTTGACTAACATACCCTAATTTATTTACCGGTTCTGAATCTTTATTTTTAATGAAGTTAATTAAATCATTTCCTTCTGGCTTACAAGTTACCCCGTTTAAACTTTGACTTTTTGTATCTATACCAAATTTTGTACTAAGTTCATCTAAAAGAGCATCTCTTCTATCGAGCAAATCATTTGGATTATTCCCTGCTATAGTAACAGTTATAATTTCCTTATTAACTGAATTTAATTGATCTAATGTAGTATTGATGTCAAATAAACTACTTTGAATTTCTTGTATAGCGTTATTCTTAGTATCATCTAGTTTTTTATAAGTATGATTAATCTCATCCATAAGAGCTTTTGCCTTCTGTGCAACTACTGTTCTTGCATCGGACTTGTCTGGATTCTTTGAAAGTGTCTGCCACGCATCAAAGAACTGCGACATTAACTCTGATATACCCGTATCTGAAGGTTCGTTGAAAATCCCCTCAACCTGTGAAAGATACTCTTGTCTTACCCCATAAATTCCAAGATGAGAACCTTCTTTTCTAATTTGATAATCTAAAAATTGATTTCTTGTTCTCTCTATGGATACCATTGATACTCCTGTACCAATCTGTCCAATCCCACCAGCTATTGTTTGTGGTCTTGCTGTTTGAAGAACCACGTGTTGCCTTGAAAACCCTGGTGTATTCGCATTTGATATATTATGACTTGTTGTATTAATAAACTGCTGTTGTGCAAACATACCAGTCTTTGATGTATTTAATGTTGCAAATAATCCTGACATTTGTATCCTCCTTATCTTTTAACTTTTCCATATCCATTGTAAGTGGCTACTTCCTGTTTAGGCCCCACCATAGCTAACATGGAATTTGTATAGCTAAGACTCTGTTTTATCAAGAGCTCATTGCTCTCCTTTTGTATTATTAAATTATTTAAGCTATTAGTTATTTTTGAATAGACCTCATTAAGCTCATCATCCCCTAATGTTTCCAGTATAATCTTAATAGAGTTTTGTCCTATAAGGCCTCTTCTTCTACCTTCACTTCTAGCTAGATTTCTACTACAATCATCTATATCCTTAACTATTCCCTCAAGCTTAAATACATCTTGATTAACTAGCAATTCATGCTGAAATTCTAAAACATCTACAAGCGCATCTATAGTCGCTAGTTCCTCCTCCAATATACTTCTAAGCTGATTTTTCATCTATTGTCCACCTTTCATCGACTTATTTATTTTTTGAAGGTGCCTGCCATAGCCTTCGCTAAAACCTTTGAATCCACCGTATATGTGCCATTTAATATGTCACTCTTGATTCTTTCTACCGCCTCACTACTCACACCTATACTCTCATCCTCCATAGCTAACTTATTTAAGCTCTTGCCTACAGAGGACAACTCACAAGTATCCTTTATAGGTTCTTTAGCCAAATTAGAATTATTCTTATTTTCAACTTTCCCATTAGTTTTATAGCTATTTACGTACAGAGCGTGAATGTTTCCGTTATTAATTTTCATGATTTCACTCCCAACTAATTCTCTATAATGTTATAGTCGGTTACATATCCCAAAAGTTTATAGAAAAAAGAAAAAAGTCTTTATTTATAAAGACTTTTTACTCTTTCTTCTCCACTGGCAATTTCAGTGATTTTTACTCCGAAGTTTTCATCTACTACAACTACTTCTCCGTAAGCAATTCTTTTTCCATTAATATAGATATCCACTGGCTCTTCTGCAAGTTTATTTAACTCTATTAGTGATCCTCTTGAAAGTGCTAATATATCTCTAATATTTTTCTTGGTTCTTCCAAGTTCTACTGATAGTTCTAATGGAACATCTAGTATTAAATCTATGTTCTTAGGCATATCTGTAGTTCTAACCTCTTCAAGTTGTCTAAAGGATGCCTGTTTTACATTTACTGGTTCTTCATAACGCTGATTTGAACCTGAATTTCTATCATTACCGTAACTTTGATTCATTTCTCTTGATTGCATACCTCTGTCATTATACCCATAATCCATAACTGGTTCCTTTGGTGCTACTGAATTATTTATAGTAGGTTCTACATAAGCTGACTCAACTGAAGATGTGCTCATCGTAGATCCTTCTGACCCTTCTGTTCCCATCATGATACTTACTATTTTTCTAGCCGTTGGAATAGGCAATATTTGAACGATATTACTATCTACTAAATCACCTATTGTCATTCTAAAGGATACCTCAACAATTTCATCATCATTATCTATTTTTACAGATATAGCCTCTGTATTTTCATCACATATTGCAGAAATTGGTGGAGAGATATTAACCTCTCTACTAAACATAGTAGCCATAGATGTAGCTGATGAACCTATCATTTGGTTCATAGCCTCTTGTACTGCGCTTATTTCAAGCTCTGAAAGTTCCTCTGGTGGGGTTATAATTCCATCTCCACCCATCATAAGATTTGCTATAACTGCAGCATCCGAAATATTAATTATAAATAAATTACCACCATCTATTCCGCTAGTAAATTGTACATCTAGTACTACATTTGGGGTTTTAAAGTTTTTTCTTAACTTATTTAACGTCGTTATACTTATAGTTGGAGTTGTAATATTTACAGGCTTTCCTACTACTGCTGAAAGTGCTGTAGCTGCTGTACCCATAGATATATTTCCAACCTCACCCAGTAAATCCTTCTCTAACTCAGATATTACTTCAACCTCAGTGCTATCTGACGAACTACTACCACCATTTAATAGTGCGTCTATTTCTTCCTGTGAAAGAAATGAATTATCCATCATTCTCAACTCCCTTGTCCATATATTCAATTATTTGAACTGCTTTGTTCTTACCCTTAAGACCAGGCTTAGCCGCAAACATAAGTTCATCCTCCACATAAATATCTACAGTGCTGTCACAGCTTCTATTTAATGTAATAATATCTCCCGTAAATAAATTCAAGAAGTCATTTACTGAAATTTTTGTCTCTCCTAAAACAGCTTTCATGCCTACATCAACATTTTTTATCGTTCTGTTTATATTTTTCTTAGCTTCTTCTCCCTGACCTTCATCAACTGTACTAAACCAGTTCTTAATTACTAATTTGTCTAAAACCTTCTCTATACTTATGTATGGAATACATATATTTATAAATAAATTAGTGTTAAACATCTCTACCCCAAAGGTTATAAGTGCTACTGGTTCATTTGGTGCAAGAATTTGATTTAGTGAAGGATTTGTTTCCATACTATCCATAATCGGTTCCACATCCATCACATCTTCCCACGCTAATTTAAGTTTAGAAATCAGTGATTGGTTAATGTGTTTGATTATATTCTTTTCTATATCCGTAAGTTCCTTGAACTTAGGAATCTTTCCACCTTTACCACCTGCTAAAACATCATATATTCTAAGTACAAACTCCTCATTAGTCTCTAATATTATTTGTCCATCTAATGGAGGCATTCTAAATAAACTAAGAACTGTAGTTGTAGGAATAGAGTGTATAAACTCTTCATAGGTGATTTGCTCCACACTTTCTATTTTAACTTTAACATTAGTCCTAACCTGCGCCGTTAAATAATTTGATATAATTCTAGCATAGTTGTCATGTATAACTTCTACCGCTCTAATTACATCCTTTGAAAACTTCTGTGGTCTCTTAAAATCATAATATTTTATCTTTGCTATCTGTTCCTCTTTTTCAATATCACTTTCTGCTAAATCACCCGATGATAATGCAGATAATAGTGCATCTATTTCACTTTGCGATAAGGTTTCTGCCATATTCAACCTCATTTCTACCCATTGGGTCTATTGTAGTAGCTTATCAATATCTATCATTGTTATTATTTGATTTCCAATATTCAATACGCCTTTAATAAATGGTCTTTCTTTATCTTCATGAACTTTTTTTATAGTTTCTTCATCAACATTCATAACTTCTTCCACATGATCAACTGTTATTCCAACCTGTTCCCCATTAATCTCCAAAACTATAATATTGTTATTACTTTCATCACTTTTTTTCATACCTAGTATGAGATTAATATCTAATACAGAAAGTATACTTCCTCTTAGATTTATTAAACCCTTAATATACTTTTCTGATTTTGGAACTGTTGTTATTTTCATTAGTCCATTTATTCCTTGAACCTTGCTTGTTTCTACAGCAAATCTTTCATCACCTATGGTAAAAACCACAACTTGCACCTAAACTCCCCCTTAACCTAATACTTTTTTTATTGCTTCAAGCACTCTATCTGCTTGGAAAGGCTTAACAATAAAATCTTTAGCTCCTGCTCTTATTGCATCCATTACCATACTTTGCTGTCCCATAGCACTACACATAACAATTTTTGCACTTGGATCAAAAGCTTTAATTTGCTTTACAGCCTCTATTCCATCCATCTCAGGCATTGTTATATCCATAGTAACTATATCCGGTTTCTCAGATTTATATAACTCTATTGCTTTAAGTCCATTAGCTGCTTCTCCAACAACCTCATATCCATTCTTTTCCAATATATCCTTGACCATCATTCTCATAAAAGTCGCGTCATCTACAATTAATACTTTTGCCATTTTAATAACCTCCGTTAATTTAATCCTAATGATTCTAATATTTTTTCTAAAGACCCTGGCATAGGGATAAAGTAAAAATCCCCTTTTAATTTTTCATTTTCTTGAGTAAATCCTGTTTCAATATCCAGTACACAGTCATTAAACTGGCCTGCCTCAATAAAACTTGTGGACAAAACTGCTGACAGCATGTCCTTTGTTACCGCTGGCACCGATGGAAATAATCTTAAATTTGTCATCTGTCCTATTGCATTCATATAGGTGGCGAATATTATGTTTCCTAACTCTCCAAGAACTGAATACCCCATTTCATTTAACTCATCTACATCTTGTTCGCCAACTAATATTTCTGCTATCCTCATCATTGTGGTTGTGTCAAATACAAATAGTATATTACCTGGTGCTTCTCCAAGTACCCTTGCAATTACCGCATAAACTATGGTTTCTTCATCAACTCTTTCAAATATATCTTCCAGAGAAATAACATTTACCTTAGGTACAGATATCTGTATTTCTTTACCTAGAATCTGAGCCATAGCTGTAGCTGCATTACCAAGTCCAATATTTCCAATTTCTCTTAATGCATCTATCTGCAATTCATTAAATTCCATGGTAAATTCCCCCTAAATAAGTGCAGCTACATCTAAAATCAAGGTCACTAAACCGTCACCTAGGATAGTAGCACCAATATATTCTTTTGTTGATTTTAAAATATTTCCAAAGGATTTTATAACTATTTCTTTTTGTCCTAGTAAAGAGTCCACCACTAATGCAAATTCTTTTTCTCCCACCTTAGCCAGTATTATATACTTTTTGCCATAATTTTCACTCTCAATACCTAATTTATCATTAATTCGCACTAATTTAAATACTTTATCGTTATAAACTACAATTTCTTTATTATTAGTCTTTTTAATTTGCTTTTCATCATACTCCATAACCCTATCTATAAACCCTAGTGATATTGCCATGGTTTCTGTACCAACCTTTACAAGTAAGGATTGTATTATCTGAAGTGTAAGTGGTAACTTAATTATAAATGTAGTTCCCTTACCTGTTTCACTTATAACATCTACAGTTCCACCAAGACTAGAAATTTTTGTTTTAACAACATCCATTCCCACTCCTCTTCCCGAAATATCTGTTACTACTTCATTAGTACTAAAGCCTTGTGCAAAAATAAGGTTTTTTACATCGCTATCAACCATACCTTCAGTATTAATTCCCATCTTTTCAGCCTTAGCTTTTACTCTTTCTACATCAATACCATTTCCATCATCCGATACCTTAATTACAGCCTTTGTTCCTTCAGAGTACGCTGTTAATTTAATTTTACCTACTGGATCTTTCCCCTGGGCTATCCTTTTCTCCCTAGATTCAACTCCATGATCTGCTGCATTTCTAAGTAGATGTATTAGAGGCTCTCCAATTTCTTCTATTACAGTTCTATCTAGTTCCGTATCTTGCCCTTTAACCTCAAAGTCAATTTCCTTATCTAGCTCCATTGATAAATCTCTTATCATCCTTGGGAATCTATTAAATACTACATCTAGTGGTAGCATTCTTATTTTCATTACTAATTCTTGAAGATCTGTAGTAGTCCTTGCTACCTGCTCCAAGGTTTCATTAAGTTCTACAATCTTGTGATTTGCAGTTATCTGTTCTAGTCTTGTTCTATGAATTACTAGCTCTGATACCATATTCATAAAATTATCTAATCTTTCTAGGTCGACCCTTACAGATTGTCCAACACCCTTATTTTTCTGCTTTGTAGTAGTCTTTACATTTGTTTCTTGATTATGCTTCTTTGAATCTACTTGTGAAGCCATTGAATTAGTAGTCTTACTCATATCATTTACATCTACTACTTTTCTTGAACTTACCTTTTGAGTATTAGACTCAAGTACTTCTTTTTCTTTAATTTCAACAGACTGCAATTTTTCAGCCCCTGAACTAGTTACAGCTACTTCATCAATTACATCATTCTCATCTTTTTCAATAAATTTATTTATCTTGGTTTCATTCTCTTTAGCCACTAAACCACTTATATCATTTACTATAACATCCCTCATCTCTGATATATTGGTAACGGCATTGCTAATAAAATTTAATTGTTGTTGCGTTATAAATATTAAATCAATTTCGAAATCAAAATTCTCACTCTCTAAATCCTCTAAGTTAGGATTTGATTTTATTATTTCACCATATTCTTCAAGTGTTTGAAATAATATGAATGCTCTAGCTGACTTTAATATAGTTTTTTCATCTAGCTCTACATGGATGTGATAAGCATTAAAATTGTTTATCTTCGCTTCTTTTAAAATATCTAAATCATACTCATTTATATTCAAATTAAAGGATTCTAATTCTTTTTCCTTATCTTCATTGACAAAATCACTTGTAATTTTAACTGCTCCAACCGATTCCGGAACTTCTGCTTCTATATTTCTACCGTCAACACATTGTCCATTCGCAATATTTACAAGCTCTGTTATTATATGATCAACTTGAAGATTCCCTTCTCCTCCATCTGATATATCGGTTACCATAGCTTCAAGCACATCTAGACAACTAAATAAAACTGTTACAACTTCATGTGTTACTTTAATTTCACCATTTCTAAACTTTGATAAAACATCTTCCATCTTATGCGTTAGCTCAGCCATTCTTGTATAACCCATAGTAGCAGCCATACCCTTTATTGTATGTGCAACCCTAAAAATTTGATTTAATATCTCTATATCCTCAGAATCATTTTCTAGTATAAGCAATGATTCATTTAATAATTGTAAATTATCACTTGACTCTTCTAAAAACATGGATAAATATTGGGAAGTATCCATTTTAACCCTCCTTAATCTTTCTTGTAACCCATCTATTAAATAAGCTTTAAAATTTGTTTATCTAGATGCTATTGTTATATTAAAAAGTTATTTATCTAAATGTTAATACCATATTTCACTACTCTTTAAATCACAGTTTTTTATATATAAATGTTGAAAGTTTTTCAAAACCAAAGTCTTTGTAACCATATATACTCTCTGTAGCCCCTATAAATAAAATTCCACCTGGATTTAAAGATTTTGAGAATTTATTATATATTTTTTCCTTTACCTCATTGGTAAAGTATATAACCACATTTCTGCATATAATTATGTCAAAGCCACCTTCATATTGGTCCATTATAAGATCATGTTTTTTGAAGGTTACTAAGTCCTTAATTTCCTTATTTATTATAAATTTATTATTTTCACATCTAAAATATTTTTTTAATTGTGCTTCTGGTACATTTTTAATATCTGAACTTACATATTCTCCAGCTTTAGCTTTGATTAATATATTACTATCTAAATCCGTAGCCAATATTTTATGATTTACATTTGGAGTTAACTCTCTTAGCATCATTGAAACCGAATAAGGTTCTGCCCCTATAGAGCATGCTGCACTCCAAATTTTAAGTGGTCTTTTATAATTTAATTCACTTTTTATAAGAGTATTTAACTCTTTAAATATTTGCGGATTCCTATAAAATTCAGTAACATTTATTGTTACATAATCCAAAAATCTACCTCGAATTTCTTTGTCACTTTTAATCATTATCATATATTCATCTAAGGATTTAGCCCCTGTTCTAGTCATTAATGTGAGTATCCTTCTATGAAGTTGATTAGACTTATATGCTGATAAATCTATATTGAATTCCTTTAACGCCCACTCTTCAAATTTTGTAAAGTCCATTTCTTTATCACATCCTCAGTACTATATTAGTGATTTTTTTACTAATATCATAAAGTGGAATCACCTCATCTACCATATTAGTTTCATATGCAGCTTTTGGCATTCCATATATTACACACGTAGATTCATCCTCTGAAATAGTTATCCCTCCAGATTTTTTTATCTCTACGATACCATTAGCTCCATCTTTTCCCATTCCAGTTAGGATTACTCCTAATATATTTTCTTTATATACCCTAGAAGCTGAAATAAATAGTTTGTCCACAGCAGGTCTAACACCCCATATCGATGGCTCTATATTTAAAGATATAACATTTTTATCTACCTCCATATGTTTTCCCCCCGGTGCTACATAGACTACATTCTTCTCTATTCTCATACCCTGAGTTGCTTCCACTACCTTCATTTCAGAGAATTTATTCAATCTTTCTGCGAATGCCTTTGTAAATCCAGCTGGCATATGTTGCACTACAAAAATTGGAACATCCAAATTCCCTGGTAACGTTGTAATCAAATTAAACAATGCCTTAGGTCCTCCAGTAGAGGCTCCAATTACTACTGCTGAAACCATTTTGTTTTTAATATTATTTCTGCTACCAGTTCTAATGCTAGTTCTTGAATTTTTGTTGTTTGGCAGCTTACTTATACCTGCCAAGCTAACACTATTTTTTTCTACCACATCAATTTTTACTGTAGTTTTTATATCTTGTTTTCTAATATATTTAGTTCCTCTAATTTTTGAAACTAACATATCCTGAACCTCATTAATATTTAGAGATATTGACCCAGAAGGTTTTTGAACAAAGTCTGTTGCTCCCTGTGCCAAACATTCCATGGTAACTTCAGCACCATCACCTGTTAAACTACTAAGCATTATTACCTTGGCTTTAAGATTAAGTTCGATTATTTTCTTTAAAGCCTCTATTCCATTCATTTTAGGCATTTCCACATCCAAAGTGATAACATCAGGAACTTGTTTTTCTAATTTTTCTAAAAGGTCCAGTCCATTTCTAGCAATATCTATAACTTCCATATCTTCTTCCATATTTATCATATCAGAAATTATCTTTCTCATTAATGCCGAATCGTCTGCAACTATTACACTAATCTTTTGTGTCATATGTAATCACTCCAATCTAATCTTTATACAACCCTTATTCCTTGACCCACAGTTTTAATATGTAAATCTCCATTTTCAGTATCAAAAGTTATAGTTCTTCCTTTGTTTCCACCAATATCTTCAGCATCTATTGGTATTCTTTGTTCCTTTAAAATTTCTTTAACTGCCATACTATTTCTAGCACCTATATCCATATTTATTTTACTATCTGAGAAGTTAAACATAGCTGCTCCCCCAGCAATCTTTGCCCTCAGATTTTTTGCCTCCGCTCCATTATCTATTAATTCTTTAATTAAAATAGGTATTGCGAGATTAGCAAATTTTATTTCATTGGAGATCTTGTTAAACTTTAAGCTATCTGGCAACATAATATGAGCAAGACCTCCAATTTTATTTTTTTTATCTATAATTGCTATTCCAACACAAGACCCTAGTCCAATAGTCATAATTCTATCTGGTGCTTTAGCTGTTTTATAATCTGCAATCCCTACTTTTATTTCTTTATAATCCATATTCTATCCTGTAATTTTTTCTTTTTCTTCTTTTGAGAGTAGTTCATTTAGGTTGAGAATTAAGATAATATTGCCTTTATCTTTTATTAATCCCTTTATATATCTTTTTGATATATTTGAAGATATATCAGGAGTTTTTTCTAATTTATCTGCACTTACAGTGATTACTTCATTTACTGCTTCAACTATTACTCCTATAGATTTATCACCATTTCTAGCTACTATTATGGATCCTTTTTTTTCCTTGCCATCGCTACCTAATATTCCAAACTTTTTGCCTAGGCTAATCACCGGAAGTATACCTTCTTGATAATTAATAACTCCTTCTAAAAAACTCTCTGAATCTGGAAGCTTAGTTGGCTCCTCATAATTCAGTATACGCTCAACATCTGTAATATCAGCTGCAAAGCATTGATTTCCTAATCTAAATATAAGTAATTTGAATTCTTCTCCCAATTTTACCACTCCTAAATTTTAAACTTGTCCACAACTAAATTTCTTTCTTTATTTATATATACATGAACATTTTTACAACCTTCATCTAATATTGTCATTGCTTCTCCAACTATGAACTTAGTGTTTATATGAGCTACATCACAGTATATATGTCCAGTTTTACCAACTGATAACTCTGTGCTAACGCCTGAGCTTGAACCAACGGTTTTAGCCCTTATTTCATTTACAGCATATACTTTTCCACCTCTAAGTTCCGATTGTCCATCTCCTGTAAAGCAAACACTATCCTCTGCATGTATATAAGATTTATATATACCCTTACCCTCTACTATCAAGCTTCCCGAGCATTTGATATTACAATCTTGTATATACCCAATTGTTGCATTTGATTTAATATCTGTCATATCATTTATACTTGAAATCTTTTCATCTATTAACTTACTTATTACTTGCAGTTCTTCAGCCTTGCTTATCAATATATAATTCCTTGTAACATATTTTATCCTAAGTATTTTAAACACTTTATTGTTTTCATCGTTAACTTGCCCCATTATCGTCAACAACTTTTTAATTTTCATATTAAAGTCTTTAAATTTACTTTCTATAACAAGCTTTATTATTTGCCCATCTGAAACAGAAACCTTTAACCCTTCATTATTTTTTATAGCTAATACTCCACTATATATTTTCTTAAAACTCTCAGAAACCTCACTTAAACTTTTCACATAATCCCCTAGTTCTGAAACTTCACTTATAACTTTAATATTAGAAGAGATTGCACTGCCTTTTATATTTAAATTCCCTTGAGACCAAATTTCACATCTAACTGCATTGCCATTAACTACCATAGAATTACCAGCCTTAACCTTCATTCCCTCTTTTATGTCTCCACCAACAACTACATCCCCTATGAAGTTAATGTCCCCCGTTGATATATCAACATCACCTATGACGTTATGCAAATTATTAACTTGAAAAATGCACCCCTTAACCTGAGGTCTTCCTTCAATTGTAGCCACAACAGTATCCTTATCCGAAAATTTACAGCCGGTTTTTACCATCATATCCTTTACTATTCTCTTTGGCGGTGACACCGTCTGAGAAAATAAATTAATTCCAACAGTTCCATCTTTTCCAACTGTGCGTTTTGCAAGAATTTGATTTTCCTTTACACTGGATATATTCCCTATGGATTTAAAGTTTACATTGCCATGTTCATCTGACTCAAAACTTCTGCTCCCACATTCAAAGTATATATCAAGAGTATCGTCTACTGGATTAATCGGTTCTCTACCTCTTGCTACAACTAAATCAACAACTTCAGACATCTGCAATGTAGATCTTAAAGCCTTAATATCTATTCCATATATTATACCCTTAGCCTTTAGTTCTCGTAAAATTTCATCTTCTTTAAACCTAGGTGGAAATTTTTCTTCCTTTACTTTAGCTTTTAATACAATTGATTTTTTTTCTTCAGTATCTTCAAGCTCATATGTTACTTTAGGAGAATATTGTATTGATATTGTTCCTATCATTTTATCTTCACTGATATTAATATTAAGCAGTCTTTCGCTATTGCTTTCCTCAAAGATAACTTCAATGCTACTTTGTGAATTCACTTTCGCTCTTTCTGCAACCTCTTTTCCATCTACCCATAATCCAATACTTTTATCCTTTATAATCCATGGTTCTTCAGAGTTATTAATATCACTTGTAATAATAATCTTTCCATTTACCACTTTTGCAGTTCCTGGGGAAATATTTTCTTCCATATTACCACCCCTATTTTCAATAAGTCTATGTTTTAATTAACCGTTAAATGATAAGATACCTTAATCACCCTTGTATTATCCCTTAGCCTTTATAATTTTTTTCATATCCAAACAATTTAGCTGAGCTAACATGAAGTCTTATCAACGGATTTTAAATCATAGCTTAATATTTAAAAACATAAAAAAACAATACTAAAATATACTATAATATATTATCGTATTGTTCCTGCTATACTTTACTATTTAATTGCCTTATAATTTTTTAAATTTTCTTTTATTTTTATGTCAAATTGATTTTTTATTTTATATATGGTATCTATAATTGATGAGTATTCAATGATTCCTTCAATTTCCCTTATGGGCAAAACGTTAGGAGATGTTCCTGATATGAAAAGTCCGTCCACCCCTTTTATATTGTCATAATTAATATTTTCTTCTTTAACCTTTAGATTAAGTTCTTTACATACTTTTATTATCTGTTCTCTCGTTATACCTGGAAGTACTCCATCTACTGGTGCTGTAAATACTTCATTTCCCTTAACCATAAATATATTAGATTTACTTCCTTCAGTGATATTACCTTCATGATTCACCAAAATAGCTTCATAACAATTACTTTCTTCAATTTTTCTATTCACCTTTTCTCTGAAAGAATTATCAATAACCTTAGCATTAGGATTATTGCGTTCACCAAAGTATAAAATCGTTTTAACTCCCTTCCTATACATCTCTTCAGTTGGATAGGAATGTTTTATAGAAAACATAAAAATATTTTCTTTATTAATCACTATCTTAATATTTCCATTCTCAACATTATTAGAGTTGATCAAATCATCCACAATTTTATTAACTCTATCCATTGTTATTGTTTTACTTTCCTTTGCTAATTCCAAGGATTTTTCAAATCTTAGTAAATGCTCTTTTAAAAATATTGGTACTCCATCAATAATCCTAATAACCTCATATATACATTTACCGTCTACCACATATTCTTCATTAAATTTTTCACTCGCGTAAACATGATCATTCTTTATAAAATATTCATTAATGCATGATTCCATACCTATCGCCACCTTAAAATTTCTAAATCATGAGTTTTTTTATAGTTAATCAAATATCCTTTTCCAACTAAATTAAGAAGAGGCAAATCCGAAAGTGAATCTGAAAACATATATGAATTTTTAAAATCGACCTCTATATTATCCTTTTTCAGTTCTTCTTTAAGCCTTCTAACCTTTTCTTCACCCTTACAATTTTCACCCACAACCCTTGGAGTAAACACTCCATCATCCATATTAAATTTTGTTCCTATAACCTTATCTACACCTTCAATATTATAAAATTCACTTACATAAAATTCAGGAGATGCAGAAATAAGGTACACCTTATATCCATTTTTCTTAAAATCCTTAATTGCCTTAATTCCGTCCTCATACAATATGTTTGAAATCTGATTTTTATAGAAATCCTTAACTAAAGCTTTTAATTCTTCTTCCTTAGTTCCTTCTAAAAACCTCAAAAACTTCTCCTTGGTTTTACTAGCATTATAAACCTTAATGCCGTAAAAAAGCCCTGTAACTATATGAGAAGGTAAATACCTTAATAATTTTTTATCACGCTTAACCATATATTTATATAATTCCATAGATGTTTCTTTTCTTGTCAAAGTATAATCGATATCGAATATAGCCAACTTTTCCATTTACTATCAACAACCCTCTTTTTTTAATTATAGATTTCAAATTATAAATTATAATTTATAATTTGAAATCTGTATCTTCCGTTCTTTAAAAATCCTTAAGGATCTTATCCTAAATTTTTAATTCTTAATTTTAAATTGTAAAAAGCCGCTATTAAATAGCAGCTTTTAATTTAATCAAATTAGTTTTCATTAGTCTCATTTGCAATTGTTTCTTCGTAGTATGCTCTTGCTTCATCATACTCATCATCTTCTGGAACAACTAATTCTCCAACTTCATCGTCTCCAACTACTTTGAATAAGTATATTGATCCATCATCTGGATTTTGAACTAAAGCATATTCGTTTTCTTTGAATAAGAAACCATCAACGATTTCACATGAAGTTACATTTCCTTCTTCATCTTCTAATTCAACGAACATTGATTCGTGCTCTCCACATCCACAACCACAACCTTCTTCTTCGTGATCATGACCTCCACAACATCCTTCGTGAGACTCTTCGTGATTGTGTCCTCCACAACATCCTTCATGAGACTCTTCGTGGTTGTGTCCTCCACAGCATCCTTCATGAGCTTCTTCGTGGTTGTGTCCTCCACAGCATCCTGTTTCTTTTTTATCTTCACTATGACCGCAACATTTATTTCCCATATTAATTGCCTCCTTAAATAATTTTTCTTTACAAGTAATTTTCCTTTTAATTGTACCCTTAAATCTTAAATTTTAGAAGGGTTTTTAAAATAATTTTTTGTTAAAATTTTAAAAAAAGCTGACAATAGGTTGCCCTAGGTCAGCTTTTCATGTTTTTTTGTAATATAAAGTATTATTTTAGATTAACTATATTATTGAGCTGCAAGTTTTTTATAGCCTGCTAATCTCTCTTTAGCATCTTCCTCAGTCTTAACAAATAATTCTTCTGCTACTTCTGGGAATAATTTTTGAAGTGATGCATATCTTACTTCACTTAATAAGAAATCTTTAAATGATTCTGTTGGTTCTTTAGAATCTAATGTAAATGGATTCTTTCCTTCATCTTTAAGATTTGGATTGAATCTGTATAGACCCCAATATCCACAAGCAACAGCTTTCTTAGATTCTAATTGAGTTGCACCCATTCCACCTTTAATTCCGTGGTTAATGCATGGAGCGTAAGCAATTATTAAAGATGGACCATTGTATGCTTCTGCTTCTCTTATAGCTTTAAGAGTTTGAGCTTGGTCAGCTCCCATTGCTATTTGAGCAACATATACATATCCATAGCTCATTGCCATCATTCCAAGATCTTTCTTCTTAGTTCTCTTACCTGAAGCTGCAAATTTTGCTATAGCCGCAGTTGGAGTAGATTTAGAAGACTGTCCACCAGTGTTTGAGTAAACCTCTGTATCAAATACAAATATATTTACATCTTCTCCTGATGCTAGAACGTGGTCAACACCGCCGTATCCGATATCATAAGCCCAACCGTCTCCACCGAAAATCCATTGAGATCTCTTAACGAAGAAGTCTTTGTGTTTGTATAATGCTGCCATTGATTCACAACAATCTTTATTTGCTTCAACTAATGGAAGAAGTTTTTTAGTTGCTACTTTTGAACCTTCTGCATCATTTTTATTTTCTAACCATTCATTTAAAGCTGCTTTTAATTCATCATTTGAAGTTTTTCCTGCTGCTTCAATTACTAGGTCAGTAAGTTTTTCTCTTAATTGGTTTGATCCTAAGAACATACCTAATCCATACTCAGCGTTATCTTCGAATAAAGAGTTAGCCCAAGCTGGTCCTTTACCTTCTTGATTCTTAGTATATGGAGTTGAAGGAGCACTTCCTCCCCAAATTGAAGAACAACCAGTAGCATTAGCTATCATCATTCTATCTCCAAATAATTGAGTGATAAGTTTAGCATATGGAGTCTCTCCACATCCTGCACAAGCACCACTGAACTCTAAAAGTGGAGTTTCGAATTGGCTTCCTTTAACAGATGCAACACCTAATAAGTTTTCTTTTTTAGGCATTTTAACTGTGAATTCCCAAGGACCTTTTTGATCCATTTGAGTGTCAAGTGGCTTCATAACTAAAGCTTTTTGTTTAGCTGGGCAAACTTGTGCACAGTTTCCACATCCAACACAATCCTCTGGAGATACTGACATAGTGAATTTCATTCCTTTGAACTGTCCACCTTTAGCATCTGCAAGCTTTATAGCTCCTGGCGCAGTCGCAAAATCTTCTTCTGTTCCAACATATGGTCTTATTGTAGCATGTGGGCATACATAAGAACATTGGTTACATTGAATACAGTTCTCTGGTATCCACTCTGGTACGTTAACAGCTATACTTCTTTTTTCATAAGCTGCTGTTCCGTGATCAAAAGTACCATCTTCTCTTCCTGCGAATGCACTTACTGGAAGATTATCTCCCTCTTGTCTATTCATAACTTCAACTATATTTTTTATGAAGTCTGGTTTTTCTACGTTAGTTGTTTTTTCCTCAACTGCATCTTTCCATGAAGCTGGAACTTCAACTTTAACTATAGCATTAACTCCTGCATCTATAGCGTCGTTGTTCATTTTAACAACTTTCTCACCCTTATTACCATAAGAGCTTTGAACTGCATCTTTAAGATATTTAATAGCTTCATCTACTGGTATTATTTCAGCTAATTTAAAGAATGCTGCTTGGCAAATCATGTTAATTCTTCCACCAAGACCGATTTCTTGAGCAACCTTTACAGCATTTATAGTGTAGAACTTAATATCATGTGCTGCAATGTATTTCTTCATAGCTGCAGGTAAATTTTGCTCTAACTCTTCTTGATTCCAGATACAGTTTAATAAGAATGTACCACCTTCTTTAATTCCTGCTAATACATCATAGCTATGAACATATGATTGGTTATGACATCCAATGTAGTTAGCTTGGTTAATTAGGTATGGAGATTTAATTGCTTTCTTACCAAATCTTAAGTGAGACATTGTTACCCCACCAGATTTTTTAGAATCATATGCAAAATATGCTTGAGCATACATATCTGTATGGTCTCCTATAATTTTAATTGCACTTTTGTTAGCTCCAACTGTACCGTCAGATCCAAGTCCCCAGAACTTACACTCTACTGTTCCTACTGGTGTAGTAGATATAGTTCTTGTAATTTCAAGTGATGTATTTGTAACATCATCTATAATTCCTATAGTGAATCCATTTTTAAGATCTTTTTCATTTAAATGATCAAATACTGTAACGATTTGAGATGGAGTAGTATCTTTTGACCCTAATCCATATCTTCCACCTATAATAACTGGTCTTTCAGCGCTATCATAGAATGCATTTCTTATGTCTTGGTATAATGGCTCTCCAGCTGATCCTGGCTCCTTAGTTCTGTCAAGTACAGCAATTCTCTTAACTGTAGTTGGCATATGTTTGAAGAAATGAGTTAATGAGAATGGTCTAAATAAATGAACTTTTAGTAGACCTACTTTTTCTCCTTGAGCTGTTAAGTAATCTATTGTTTCTTCAATAACGTCACATACAGAACCCATTGCAACAATTATTCTATCAGCATCTGGTGCTCCATAATAGTTGAAAGTGTGGTAATCTGTACCGATTTCTTTATTGATTTTTTCCATGTAGTTTTCTACAACATCTGGTATTGCATCGTAGAATGGATTTGCTGCTTCTCTAGTTTGGAAGTATACATCTGGGTTTTGAGCTGTTCCTCTAGTTACTGGATGCTCTGGGCTTAAAGCATTGTTTCTGTAAGCTTCAACTGCATCTTTGTTTAGGAAGTTACCTAGAGTTTCATAATCCCAAGTTTGTATCTTTTGTATTTCATGTGATGTTCTAAATCCATCGAAGAAGTGTAAAAATGGTACTCTTCCTTCAATTGCTGCTAAGTGAGCAATTGGAGCTAAGTCCATAACTTCTTGAACACTATTTGTTGCTAGTAGAGCAAAACCAGTTTGTCTTGCTGCCATAACGTCTTGGTGATCTCCAAATATTGAAAGTGCTTGAGACGCTAACGCTCTAGCAGTTACATGTAAAACTCCTGGAAGTAATTCTCCCGCAATTTTATACATATTTGGTACCATAAGTAATAGTCCTTGTGATGCAGTAAATGTAGTTGTTAATGCACCTGCTTGTAATGAACCGTGAACTGCTCCAGCAGCTCCTGCTTCTGATTGCATTTCCATTAATTTTAGTTCTTGTCCAAATACATTTTTTCTTCCTTGTGCTGCCCATTCATCACAGTGTTCAGCCATTGGTGATGACGGTGTGATTGGGTATATTGCTGCTACATCAGTATATGCATACGCTACGTGAGCTGCGGCCGTATTACCGTCCATAGTTTTCATTTTTCTCATTGTAAGCAACCTTCTTTCTTTTTTAAATATTTTAATTAGCAAAATCATAATACCAATTTAAATTGTTAAAATGCTATCACGAATTTACTTATATTTAGCATGTGTTAAGACGCTTAAACTTTCTATCCATTAATGATAATGTTTAACACGCCTCTTACACTTAAATTATACCCTAATTACAATAAATTTCAACCCTTTAACTCGAACATACTTTGTTAATTTAAAAATTATCCATCAATTCACTCTCTTCTGAATATTTTGGAACATAAATGTTATAATTTTTAAATTTCAATTCCTTTGCTAGAGATTCAATATTTTCACCCTCTCCATGCACAATAAATATTTTTTTAGGCACTGAATTCATACTCTCTACCCAGTTAATTAATCCCTTCTTATCAGCATGACCCGATAGTCCACCTATATAATGTATCTTTGCTTTAACTTCTATATTTTCACCACCAATACTAACTTCCTTATCTCCCTTCAAGAGGTTACTTCCAATACTTTTATTTCCTTGGTAAGATGTAATTATAATTCCACATTCACTTCTTGCTAAACTATTTCTTAAATGTTTTGATACCCTACCTCCATCATACATACCACCAGCAACTATAATCACAGCTCTTGACTTAACACTATCCAGCTTCTGTGACTCTTCAGTACTTTCAGTAAAGTGGAGACCTTTAAATTCCATAGGGTCATCGCCCCTCTTTATAAGTAGTTTCGCATCTCTATCAAAATAATCCTCATATTTTCTAAATATTTTAGTTATATTTGAAGCCAATGGACTGTCAACATAAACATTACATCCTTTGATTTCTCCACTTTCAATAGCACTATTTAACATATATATTATTTCCTGAGTTCTTCCTAATGAAAAACAAGGTATTATAAGGTTTCCTTCCCTATTCATAGTCTCTCTAACAATTTCTAAAAACTTAGGATAATTATCTTCTACCTCATGAATTTTATTACCATATGTACTTTCAATAATTAAGAAATCACCTTTAATATGATTTTGAGGATCATTTAAAATATCCTTGTTTATATTTCCTAAATCCCCACTATATATAAGTTTATTCCATTTACTTGCATTGACTTTGATTAAAATTTCACATATTGCAGATCCAAGTATATGCCCAGCATCTTTTAAAATTATTTTTATATTATCTTCAAGAATAATTTCCTCACCATAATTATAAACAATAAACTTATCTAAAGCTGCATTCACATCTTTCTCCTCATATAAAGGAATTAAAGGTTCTAGATTTTCCTTCTGCCTTGATAAATTATTAAAATATGTTTCTTCACCTTGAATTTTAGCTGTATCCTTTAAAAGATATTCACATAAATCCTTAGTTGGACTCGTACAAATAACTTTCCCCTTAAACCCACGCTTAAATAGTAACGGTATTCTTCCACTATGGTCCACATGACTATGGGATAATACTACATAGTCAATTTCTTCAGGATTAAAATCAAATACTTCATTATCATATTTATTTGTATCATGACTTTGAAATAATCCACAATCTAAAAGTATATTTTTATCATCAACAGTAAGTAGATGACATGAACCTGTAACACATTCCGTTGCACCCAAAAATCTTAATTTCACCATAATATAAATAATCAACTCCACTTCATATTTAGCCATGTCTTTACTTACTATTATGTACATATTCAATAGTATTTATTTTTGCAAAAATAAATACTACACCAACAATTTTGTCAGTGTAGTATTACTTATTATCATTTACCACTTATCATTATTCATCACTACTTATTACCACTCATTACTATTTATTGCTATATTCCTCTATAAGAGTGATTATATTAGAAATACTATCTCTTTGAGTACTATTACTCATTTTCGATATATATATTTCCTTATTTGCATTTAAAGCTTCTACTTTTTCTAAAAGCTCCAAAGCATTTAAATTTTCTTCTTCTATAACTACGCTATACCCAGACTTTTCAAAAGCTTTAGCATTTAAAATCTGATCCCCTCTACTAGCCTTCGCTGATAATGGTATCAAAATATTTGGCTTTTTAAGTGCTAAAAGTTCAAATATAGTATTAGAACCAGCTCTTGAAATTACTATATCCGCTAAGTTCATTAAATCTGATAGCTCGTCTTTAATATATTCATATTGAACATATCCCTCTGTTTTATTAAAATTTCTATTTAAATTTCCTTTTCCACATAAGTGTATTACATTAAATTTTTCTAACAAATCTTTTAAAGATTCTCTTACGCATTCATTTAAAATTCTAGATCCTAAACTTCCTCCAGTAACTAATATTACTGGCTTTTTATCTTTGAATCCACAAAACTCCCTAGCTTTTATTTTACTTCCACTAAAAAGTTCTTCTCTAATTGGAGAACCTGTAAGTACAGCCTTCTTCTTATTAACATGTTCCATGGCCTCTTTAAAAGTCACACAGATTTTTGTAGCATAAGGCATGGCTATCTTGTTTGCAAGCCCTGGTGTAATATCCGATTCATGTATTATTATTGGTATTCTATTAAAATAAGCTCCTAAAACTACTGGTACCGATACAAATCCACCCTTTGAAAATACTATATTAGGTCTTTCTTTTTTAAGTATAGCTTTGGCATCAAAAACGCCCTTTATAACCTTGAATGGATCTGTAAAATTCTTAACATCAAAATATCTTCTAAGTTTACCACTTGATATTGTATGATATTTAATTTTCTTTTCTTCTATAAGCTTTCTTTCAATACCATTCTCAGTTCCTATATATTGAATTTCATAGCCTAATTCCTTTAACCTTGGCATAAGCGCAATATTAGGAGTAACGTGTCCCGCTGTTCCTCCACCTGTCATAATGATTTTTTTGTTACTCAATTTAAAATCCTCCTAGATTAACATAGTAAAAACTAATTTTATCTCAAAGCCAAGTGTTCCTTACTATGTGAATTTCACATTACACTAGCTATATTATCTTTCTTATTAAGTTATGCCACAGATGCCTGTAAAAGTAAAGACAAAATGATAATTTTACATGAATATTAATACAATATAAGTAAATTACTCTGAATCTTTCCTTTGTTTCCTTCGTTTCTCTTAAATAATCTTTTTATATCCGGGTACAATACTATTATCACAACAAAGGAGGTGAAAACAAAATGACAAACAACAAATCTTCAAACAACCCAGTTGTACCTGAAGCAAAAGCTGGATTAAACAAATTTAAAATGGAAGCTGCACAAGAAGTTGGCGTTAACTTAAAAGAAGGATACAATGGAGACCTAACTTCAAAACAAGCTGGTTCTGTCGGCGGACAAATGGTTAAGAAAATGGTTGAATCTTATGAAAAAAATCTATAATTAACATTTGTAAGTAGCATGTGGTAAATTTATTATTTAAGAAGTTGACAAATGATTTTAAATAATAAGGGTTTCAAATAGTATGTTTGTTAACTTCTACTAACTTAATTTTAGAGGAGGAATGTAAAATGACAAGCAAAAGTAGATTATTAGTACCAGAAGCAAAAGCAGGTTTAGACAGATTTAAAATGGAAGCAGCTCAAGAGGTTGGAGTTAACTTAAAAGAAGGATATAATGGAGACTTAACTTCAAGAGAGGCTGGATCAATCGGCGGACAAATGGTTAAAAAAATGGTTGAATCTTACGAAAGAAATTTATAGAATAAATTAAATCTAGTAAATATTCTAAGTAATAAGTAAACCCCTAAATGGAGAGAGGCACCAATCGGTGCCTCTCTTTCATTTTAAGTTAGAATCTAAATCTTCATTTAGTTATTAGAACTCACTCGTCTAAATTTATATGAAGATAAGTTTTCTTTAATCTAAATGCATATGAAGATCAGCTTCCCTTATTTAGACACTCTAATATTTTTAACTTTAAGTTGTATACTTCTATTTCCCATAAATTCGTTAATATCAGGCTGAAATAACACATCTAAAAATAATCCTTCTGGTTTCATTAAATGACTTGTAAATCCATCACCATAAACTGATCTAAGTATATCCTCAACCTCTTCTTTTTTATTAAAATATAATCCATCAATACTTCTATCCGTATCTTCAACACTAAATCTAAATTTTACATGCTGCTGCTCACTACCTATAAACCTTATTCCATTAACCTTTACCCTAATTGATCCAAGGACAGGTCCCGGATTTCCCTTTCCAAAAGGTTCAAGTAATTCAAATTCATTTACAACTACCTCATCCACATAATTTAACTTTATAGGTGAATCCACCTTAATTTTCATAGCTAAATCATTATCATCTAATTTGCAATTTTTATTAATAAGTTCTCTAAATTTCGGAATATTATCTTCCTCTATGGAAAGTCCTGCCGCCATAGGATGTCCTCCAAATTTATAAAGAAGTTCCTTGCATTTCAGCATTTCTTCAAACATATTATACTCATCAATAGATCTTCCAGATCCCTTAGGCATTTCCTTACCCTTAGTTAATACGAAAGCTGGTCTACCATACTTTTCTTTAACTCTCCCAGCCACAATCCCTGCAATACTCTCATGAATATTATCCTTATAAACAACTATTACTTTATCATTTATCAAAGAACTATTTTCTATATCATAACAAACCTGTTCCACACTCTCCGTCGTTAAATCTTGTCTTTCCTTATTAAGATTAAACACCTTTGTAGAAATTTCATTTGCTAAACTTTCATCCTTACACAGCAATAACGCCAAAGACATCTCAGCGGTTTCAAGTCTACCTGTAGCATTTATGCAAGGTCCTATATTGAAGCCCACATTATAACAGCTAACCTGTTCTTTAATTCCTATAATTTTTTTAAGGGCAATAATCCCCTTATTATTAGTATTGGATAGAATTTTAAGCCCTTCCTTGGCAATGATTCTATTTTCATCTACCAAATCCACCACATCACAAATAGTTCCAATTGCTGCAAACTCCAAAAGTTCACTAGTATCATCCATAGACTTATTCAAAGTCTTGTATAGTGCCAATGAAAACTTATATGCAATTCCAGCTCCACAAAGAAGTTTAAAAGGATAATTGCAATCAGATCTCTTAGGATTTACTAAAGCATCACTATTGGGTAATATAACTCGCCTTTCACCATCTGCTTCTTCAAAAAGCAGTTCATGGTGATCTGTAATAATAACTTTTAACCCAAGCTCCTTAGCTCTTTCAACCTCTTTTATAGCAGATATGCCATTATCACAAGTAATTATAAGATCATAACCATCACTTGCAATAGTCTCAACCCTAGAAATGCTCATACCGTAACCTTCATTTTCTCTATGAGGTATATGATAATCTACATTTCCACCACAATTTTTAATAGCAGTATACAGAATAGCAGTACTAGTAACTCCATCCGCATCATAATCCCCATACACCATGATCTTTTCATCATTATTTATAGCCTCAACCATAATATCTATAGCTTTATCCATATCCTTTAGCAAATATGGATCATGAAGATTGTTCAAAGAATTATTTAAAAAGCCTTTAATCTTCTCCGAGCTATCAAACCCTCTATTAATTAACACCCTAAGTGTAATAGGTGTAATCTTCGTATCATTATATAATTTATTTATAACATCCATTGAACACTTTGTTTGCTTCCAAATTGTTTTCAAATAATCACCAACCCTTTTTTTCAATGTAAAATATAATTCATAATTCATAATTTTTAATTTTTAATTTTTAATTCCTAACTACAGAAACCGTTTCATTTTTGAACACCTTATTTATCATAGCAAGAATTTCATCTTCACTGCAACTATTTAAATTATAAAATTCATTGAATAGTAATTCACCTTTATCATACATTATCTCATAAACTACTAAATGCATAGATAAAACTATAGATTTTTCTAGAGCCAGCATCCTTTTAAGATTTTGACTTTTTTTATACTTTTTGAAAAATTCCTGATTGAAAATTCCTTTAGCACACTTAACAACTTCTATGCTGCCCTCAATTATACCTTGAACTACTTCAATATTTTCCTTTGATGTAGATAAAGTTATAGTATATAACTTTATGCCTTTCTCATTCTTAACTCTACCTTGAATATCATAAACTAAACCTCTCTTGGTCCTAATTTCATCATACAAAATTGAACTAGTTCCATCTGCAAAATATTCATTAAATAGATGGAGTAAAGTCACCTCTCTTTCAGAAATCTCATGGATAGGAAAAATATATTGAAGCTTGCAACCATTAATAGTATTATTTTCTTCTTCGAAAATACCATTTTTAGGATTTTCATAAAGAGGTAATTTACATGTTTCTAGTAATGATTTATCCAAACTACTTAATGTATTCTCTTCTTCAATACAAACGCCCAAGGCACTATTTATTATAGTTAAAACCTCTTCAACCTCCAAGGATGTCACCACAGATATAACACAATTATCAGCAGTATAAAACCTTTTATGATAAGCCTTAATATCTTCAAGTGTTATATCTTTTATTGTTTCTTCCCTACCAATAATTAGATTCTTAATTCTTCGTCCCTCAAAGCTATTATAAAAAAGAAAATCCTCGCAATGCTGAACCACATCATCGCTCCACTCTTTAAGCTCCTCTAAAATAACAGACATCTCTTCCTTAAAACCATCCACCCTAAAAGCAGGATTGAAAACCACATCACTATAAACCTGAAAAGCCTTTTCAAAATCCTCCCTCAAACAGCTACCATAATAAACAACATAAGGATAATTCGTCATAGCATTATGGAACCCAAGATACTCATTACACAAATCATTAATATCCTTCTCAGTCCTTGTATCCGTCCCCTTAAACACCATATGCTCCACAGCATGAGCAATACCTAAATTATCATTCCCCTCAGTATTTGCACCAGCCTCAAAACCTATAGTAAAAGACGTAATATTCCCCGGAACTCTCTCATATAAAACCTTTATCCCATTTAAACTCAATGTCTTTATCAAATTAACACCTCAATTTTCACTAATTTCTTACCTACACTTTTTATGCTTCAACATAAATATAAGAAGTAACCCTATTGATTACTTCTTAATTATAACTTAATTGACAATCTAAATCTTTGATTTAGCCTTCGAAATGATTGTCTTATATTTTACCTTATTGTTGAAATTGGACTTCAATATTATCTACACGCAACATCATTTGATATACCTTCCAAATGATTGTCTTATGTTTTATCTGATTGTTGAAATTGGACTTCAATATTATTGATAGCAAAGCCATTTGCATAAGTAAGAATCTAAATCTTTGATTTAGCCCTTCGAACTTATTCATTTAAATGTATATGAAAATGAGATTCCTTAATCATACTCAGCGATACGAAAGGTAAAAGCGTTAAAAACTACAAAGTGTCTGAGCTCATGCGAGTTTTTGTAGTTTAGCTTTTTCCTTGAGTAGAGTGCTAGTAAATAAATGTCTCGAAACGGCTTTGCAGCAATAATATAAGTCCAATTTCAACACTCCATAAAACATATCTCTATTTCACTACTTCTACCGTTTCTATAGCATCATCCATGAATACTATTAGGTTCTTCCCTCTACCAGCTCTATTTTGCAATGGTACAGTTCCTATATCCACGAATTTCTCTTCACCCTTCACAGTAGTTATCTTAAGATTTTCCTCGGATAATCCTACACATAACTCCTTATTGTTACCTGGCTGTATTTGACCCTTAGTTCTCGCAAACACTACTCTATCATCATCTTTTAAAGTTATTCCCATAACTCCCGTAGCATTTTTACCCATAGTACTTATAGAATCTAAAGAGAATTTAATACACATACCTTTTCTTGTAAGGATAACACCCTCACCTTCTTGATTTTCTATTTGAACCTTAGTTAGTTTATCTCCATCAGTTTTGAATTTATATCCTGAATTATAGCTATAATCACCTATGAATTCTCTAACTAAAGTTTTCTTTACTACACCCTTTTCAGTGAAGAAATAAATTTTTTCTTTATCAGAAGGCTCACTATTTGAAGTTGCAACTACGGCAACTATTGGATCTTCCTCATTGTAATTTGAAAATAATTTTCTTATATCAATGCCCTTTTTATCTATATTTTGTATCATAACTGAAGGAATTTTAAACAAATCGCCATTCTCAGTAAAGAATAATAATTCACTATTAGAACTAGCAGTTGTAATTATGTCTTCTCCACTTCTTCTGTTTGATACTCTAAGAAGTCCTTTTTTACTTAAGGTTACATAGAACTCTCTATAGTTAAATTCATTTACATATTCACAGGTTGTTATATAGTCACCCTCTGTAATAGTTACAAGGGATTTCCCAAGAATTCCTCTATCAACTAGCTCTAGCTTTGGCTCTTCAACTGTAAAACTGAGGCCCTTTGCAGTATTTATTAATATAAAGGCTTCTTCTCTATCCTTAGTCACCATTTCAACCCTTGTTAGTTCTTCTTCTTTTCTAAGTTTAATACCCTGAAGCTTAGAATAATTTGTGCTAAATTTGCTTAGTTCCGTTTTCTTAATAAGCCCTTTAGATGTGATAAACATTATATCCCTTGGAATAGAGAAATCACTTACAGTGTAAGCTCCTATAATCTTTTCCTTATCTAAATTAAGCCCCTTAATAAACTTTTGAATTCTCTCACCCTTATCTCTCCACTTAAATTCAATTAAATTACCAACTCTACATTGATACATATTCCCTAAATTCGTGAAGATACACAGAGTATCTCTAGTATTACATTCAAAGAAGAATCTATTTAAGTCTCCTTCTCTATATTCAATATCTTCAGTATTTTGGCTAGTTCTCACAAAGGATTTAACTAAGGTTCTCTTAATGTAACCCTCATTAGACATGGTAACTACCACATCCTCCTCTACAATAAGCTCTTCTAAATCTATCTTAGCATCACTATCATCCTCTAGAATTGTAGTTCTTCTTGGATCATCGTGGATTTCTTTTACTTCCAATAATTCTTTCTTTATAACCTTTATAAGTTCTTTCTCACTACCAAGTATCTTCTTAAGAACTTTAATTCTAGCTTCAAGCTCCTTATGTTCCTTCTCAAAAATCTTTATTTCAAGACCTGTAAGCCTATAAAGCATAAGTTCTAAGATTGCTTCCGCTTGATGTGATGTAAATCCGAATTGATTTACTAAGTTCTCACCAGCATCCTTCTTAGATTTTGAAGCTCTAATCGTTTTAATAATTTCATCCATAATACCAATAGCCTTAATAAATCCTTCTACAATATGGAATCTCTTCTCAGCTATTTCAAGATCTCTTTGAGTTCTTCTTGTAACTATATCCTTTTGGTGTCCTATGTAATACTTAATTATAGTCTTAAGTCCCATAGTTCTTGGCTTTCCGTCTGCAAGGGCCACCATGTTAAAGGATATATTGCACTGAAGTTCAGTTTTCTTAAATAAATACTTAAGAACTCTTTCAGCTGTTTCATCACTAGTATTTTTCTTAAACTCTACAACAGCACGGATTCCATTTCTATCAGATTCATCTCTAATATCAGCTATTGACTCCACAGCTTTACCGTGCTTTTTATCTCCAGTTAAATCAGATATAGCTTGAAGTAATCTAGCCTTATTCTTTCTATAAGGGAATTCTGTAATTACAAGGGCAATTCTTCCTGATTCTAAAGTTTCAAAATGAGTTTTTGCTCTTAAAACTACCTTTCCTTCTCCCGTCTCATAGGCTGCTACTAATGAATCTATTCCCATTAGTATTCCACCCGTCGGAAGATCTGGTCCCTTTATATGCTGCATAAGTTCTCTTGTTGTAATCTCTTCATTATCAGCATATGCAAGAGCTCCATCAATAACTTCACCTAGATTGTGTGGTGGTATATTTGTTGCAAGACCAACAGCTATACCAAAAGCTCCATTTACTAGAAGATTTGGATATCTTGCTGGCAACACTGTAGGTTCCTTCTCTGTATCAGAGTAGTTATCTGTCATATCAACTATACCTTTATCTATATCTTTAAGCATCTCCATAGCAATTTTCGAAAGTCTAGCCTCCGTATAACGCATAGCAGCTGCATTATCTCCATCAATAGATCCCCAGTTTCCATGTCCATCTATCAACGGTTTTCTTGTACTAAAATCTTGAGCAAGTATTACCATAGCATCGTAAACCGATGAATCACCATGTGGGTGATACTTACCAAGGATATCTCCAACTATTCTTGCAGATTTATAATAAGGCTTATCTGGAAAAGCCTTTAGCATGTATGCTCCATATAAAATCCTTCTATGAACTGGCTTCATTCCATCTCTTACATCTGGAAGTGCTCTATCCTTAGATACTTCT
This sequence comes from Clostridium sp., assembly GCF_036660475.1. Classification (GTDB taxonomy): domain Bacteria; phylum Bacillota; class Clostridia; order Clostridiales; family Clostridiaceae; genus Clostridium_J. The sequence goes on from NZ_JAVXAO010000009.1 coordinate 52,712, forward strand.
ACCGCATAAGGAAGATAGTTATCTGGCATAGCCTCATCTATAGAAACATCAATAATATTATTATCTATTGGAATAGGTTCTTTTTTCTTCGCCATAATAATACCTCCTAAAACTCACCGTGATTATACATATAATTTCTTCTTGGCTCAACTACATCCCCCATGAATAAGGACACCATTTTTTCGGCCTTTGCCGCATCATCAATGGTAACCCTTTGAAGTGTCCTGGTTTCTGGATTTAATGTAGTATCCCAAAGTTGGTCTGCGTTCATCTCTCCAAGACCTTTATATCTCTGAATAAGAGCGCCCTTACCAATTTCCTTTTTAGCCTTATATAATTCTTCATCATTATAAACATACTTATGAACTTCTCCACCCTTAGTCATCTTATATACCTTATAAAGAGGTGGAAGTGCAATAAATAAGTTTCCATTTTGAATCATTTCCTTCATATATCTATAAACATAGGTCATCCATAAAGTCCTTATATGATATCCATCCACGTCCGCATCACTAAGTATTATTATTTTCCCATACTTTAATTCTTCAGTCTTATAATTTTCAAGAACGCCTGTACCAATGGCTGTATTGAATATTCTAAGCTCTTCACTAGCAAGAACGTTCTCCAACTTCTGCTTTTCAGTATTCATAATTTTACCTTTAGAAGACATTATACTTTGGAATCTTCTATCTCTGGCCTGTTTTGCAGAACCTCCCGCGGAGTCTCCCTCAACTACTATGAATTCCGTGAACTCTTTATCCTTTAAAGTACAAACCGCTACCTTACCTGCTAATGGTGAAGTCCCATTACCAATTTTCTTTCTTTCCGCATCATTTATCTTCTTAATTTTTTCTCTTCTTGCTGCGGCTGAAATAGCATTGTTAATAATTGTGGTTGCAAGTTCTTTATTATCTTCAATCCATTCACCAAGCTTTGTATATGCAAGCTCATTCATCACAGAGTATGCTTCTACATTTCCAAGCTTAGTCTTTGTTTGACCTTCAAATACAGGATTAGTGATTTTAACCTTAACGATGGCAGTCATACCTTCTCTAATATCATCACCTTCAAAATCCTTATCCTTTTCTTTTAAAAGATTAAGTTTTTTACTTCCCTCTTTAAAAGCCCTAGTCATACCAGTTTTAAAGCCCGTCTCATGAGTACCCGCTTCCTTAGTTGGTATATTATTTACATAACTAGCTATATGTTCTGTTGTAGAATCAGTAAACTGTATACACACTTCACCCGACACTAAAAGCCCATTAATCTCTCTCTCTCCAAGGAAAATTATTGGGTCCTTATGAAGAACCACCTTACTTTCATTTAAATAATCAATGAAATCTAAAAGCCCTCTCTCTGAATGATAAACCTTTTCCACAACTTCTTGCTTTCTTTCATCTCTAAGAATTAAAGTAATTCCTTTGTTTTGGAATGATAACTCCTTTAATCTCTCATCAATTATTTCAAATTTGAAATCTACAGTTCCAAAAACTTCACTATCAGCTAAAAAGGTTACCTTAGTACCTGTATCCTTAGACTTACCTATAATCTCTAGCTGAGTTTCAGGGGTTCCCGGCATGTCCCTTTTAAGTTCTTTGTCATATCCGTAATGAAATCTTTGCTTATATACATTTCCCTTTTGCTTTACTTCAACTTCTAACCACTTAGATAGGGCATTTACAACCGCAGCTCCAACTCCATGAAGCCCTCCAGAAGTTTTATAATTATTATTATTAAATTTTCCTCCAGTATGAAGCTCTGTATAAACCATCTCCACTCCAGATTTATTTTTAACTGGATGTATCCCCGTAGGTATACCTCTTCCATTATCCTCTATAGTAACCGTTTTATCTCTATTTAATGTAACCACTACCTCATCACCAAAACCGTTGGCAACTTCATCGATAGAGTTATCAAGTATTTCCCATATACAATGATGTAGACCCTTTGTTCCAGTTGATCCGATATACATTCCAGGTCTAACTCTTACTGGCTCTAATTTCTCAAGTGATGTAAGATCCGTAACTTCATAGGATCCTCTACTATTTACTTTCTCTGTCATTATATCCCTCCTCAAATGAGCTACAATTGTTATTGTATAACTTTATATTAAACTAGTAAAGTTTTTTCTTTAAATTTATGAAAACTTATGTTCTCATACCCTTTTTAAATGGCTTAATTCCTATAATATTTCTAATAAAAAAACTTACAATTAAATGTTTAAATGGATGTTCCTACAAATTAATTGCAGGAACTCTTTAACATAAATCATAAGTATTTATTAGAAATATTAAAGTGTTTCAAGAAAAGTCTTTAGCTCCGTTACCCCTTGTTCTACACTATTTATAATTAATTTTTTAGCATAATCGTATTTATCTGAACTGTGAGTATATAATGGATCGTAGTATTTTACCATAAGCTCTTTAACCACTTCATCAAACTCATCATTTTCAACCTTTTCGCAATAAGCTTTTATATTCTTTTCGCTTATATGCTTTTGAAGTTTATTCAAAGCTTCGCAAATCTCATCTTTACAACTGCTACACTTTGTATATTCATCTACTATTATCTGGCTTCTAAACTCAATAGGAGCATCAATAAACACATGTATTCCAGCCTTCATATCTTCATGAATGTAATCAGGAATTAAAACTCTTCCTATTCTCTTACTCTCAGCTTCAATAAATACATACTTCCCCTTAACAGCCTTTAGTTCTTCATATACATTAGACTCAAACTGTTTCTGAGTAGTTCCAGCCCCAAGTCCAACTGAACCTAAAATAGAACCTCTATGATTTGCGCATCCCTCTAAATCTAGCACATCATAGCCATCCTCTCTAAGCTTTTTAAGAATTTCAGTCTTTCCAACTCCAGTATTTCCATGAAGCACTATATAAGTAACCTTTTCATTAACCTTAGGTAGTTCCTCATTAATAAAAGCTCTATAGCTCTTATAGCCCCCGTGAATTCTTCTAACTCTCATTCCAAGTGCACATAAAAGATCCGTAATAGAGGCACTTCTCATTCCGCCCCTAGCACAAAACAGCACCACATCTTTATGCTCTTTCTCTAATTTTTGAATTTCATCATATATATAAGGAAGTTTTTTTGAAACAATGTCAACTCCCATTTTTTTAGCTTCATCAGTACTTTTTCTTGTGTAGATAGTCCCAACTACTGCTCTCTCCTCATCATTAAAAAGAGGAATATTTACAGCACCATTAATAGTAGCCTCTTCAAACTCACCGCTACTTCTAACATCAACGAGCACATAATCTCCAGTTAAATCTTTATATTCCACTGTCTTTGACATATTCATTCCTCCAAATTTAAGTAAATATCTATACTCCTACTCGGAGTCACTTCAATATACAATCTATATTTTATTGCAATTATTCCATAGGATTTTTAAATAATTGCAACTTTATCTATTCTATATTGTAATCAATGATATGTCAAATTCTAAGTAACACTCCACTCTTTAAGACAAATCTTAACATCATTTATTACTTCCTCTTTGTTAATTTCATTTAGAATCTCATGTCTTCCACCTTCATATAGCTTATGAGATAAATTAACAATCCCAAGTCCCTTAAATGTTTCTACTAGTGATAATATCCCCTTACCATACTCACCAACAGGATCCTTATCCCCACTTAATATTTTTACTGACAACTCTTTCGGTATTGCACTAAGATTTTCTTTTCTATGGATAGCCTTCATTCCTTTTAAAAGATCATAGAAAAAAGAAATAGGAAACTCTGCACCACAGTAAGGATCTAAAATATATTTTTCAACTTGATATTCATCTCTACTTAACCAATCAAATTTAGTCTTTTTATTTTCTACTTGATTATTATAACTACCAAATCCAATATTATCAATTAGTTTCCCACTGGCTCTTCTTCCTTTTAAACCCATGATTACTCCTGCTAATGCTATACCAAAATTAGTTATTGGAGCTGGTTTACCGCCAGTTCCTGAAAGAATTACGCCACTTACAGTATCTCCATAAATTTCCATATATCTTTGTGATATGAATGACCCCATACTATGCCCAAATATAAATACCTCTACCCCTGGATTTTCATCCCTTATAAACTTATTTATCTCTCCCTGATCATGAACCATAGTGTGAAACCCATCATTATCACTTATATATCCCAAAGAATTCAAATTTTCAGCTGACTTTCCATGGCCTCTGTGATCATCTCCATAGACAACAAAGCCCTCTTTCACTAATTCACTAGCAAATTCATCATAACGAATAGCATGCTCAGCCATTCCATGAATAACTTGTACCACACCCTTAGGTTTTATCCCTGTCACCGGCTCCCACTTATATAAATAGATTTCCTTACCATCTCTCATTTTCAATATTTTTTCTACATATGCCATTATATTTTCCCACCTATCACTGTACTATTAATTAAATTATATATAAGTTTTTCTAATGTTTCAACCTTCATAAGACATACTAATATTTATATTAGATTAAACTGCTACATCTACTTCTTGATCTGAAACATCACTTACCATATTATTTATCCATTGATTACCTCTATACCTTTTCACAACAATAATACACTTTGTAATTTCCTCTATTCCAGCCACTGCTACCACCATATATATCGGTAAGTGAAGAATAAATGCTGCTACAAATGAAAGTGGAATTCCTATTCCCCACAAGGTTATACCTTGTACAATAGCACCGTACTTTGCATCTCCTCCGCCTCTGAGAATACCAACTACTAATATTACTGCAAAAACTCTGAATGGCATTAAAAATGAATATACATAAAGAATTTTAAGAGCATTCCCTATTACCTCTGGTGATACTTTAAATATGCCTAGTATCATTGGAGCTGTTATTGCAAGGATTCCTGCTAAAACCACTCCAGTAATTAATGACATTGCGCATAACCTTCTCGAATATAATAATCCCTGTTCCTCTCTTCCAGCACCAATTTCTTTACCTATAATTACAACTGCTACATTTGCAAGCCCAAAGGTTATGACCATAAATAAATTATACACTGTTGTACATATTTGAATTGAGGCTGTAGCCTGGGTTCCAATTCGACCATAAATTATTGCATAGGTTATATTTCCAAATCCCCAGCAGGCTTCATTTAATAAAACTGGTAGCATAGTTGCAAATACACATTTAACTAAATCCTTAGGTATGTTAATTAAAGCTTTCACCTTAGCCGCTAGTACATTGCCAGACATATATGTATATGAAACTAGTAATAAACACTCAGCTGTTCTAGCTATAATTGTGGCAATAGCTGCACCCTCAACACCCATAACAGGGAACCCTAGTAATCCAAATATAAGTACTAGATTAAGTCCCCCATTTACAATTAACCCCACAAAACTAGCCAGCATTGGAAGCATTGTATTTTCAACGCTTCTAAGCGCAGCTGCATACGTAAATGATATAGCTGTAAATATGTAACTAAAACAAACTATCCTAAGATAACTAGATCCTATTCTAATTACCTCAGGATCTATATTGAAAATTGAAATTATTTTCTCTGGTATAATTATAGCCACTAAAGTGCAAATCAAAGCTATAATTGTACCACTTAAAAGTCCCATCCCTAAAACCTTCTGAATATTATACTTATCTTTTTTACCCCATAGTTGTGCTATAAATACTGCACAACCAGAACTAATTCCCATAATGAATAAACTAAAAATAAAATAAACTTGGTTGGCAATCCCAACTGCTGCAAGTTCTACCTCCCCAACTCTTCCAATCATCATTGTATCCAGCATGTTTACAGAGGAGGCTATAAGATTTTGCAATATAATTGGTAATGCTAAAAATAACACCATCTTATAAAATTTCTTATCATTAAATAATTCCTTTAAATTTTCCTTTTTCATCATTAGTAGTCTCCTTTCGCACAAAAAAGTTCCCCCAATTGAAGATTATCAAAGTGGGAACTTCATCACTTATGTTTTTTAAATTTTAATTCTAAATCCTGCATTCTCAATTTTTAATTTTGCATTCTCAATTCTCAATTTTCAATTCCTATTTGCACATCATAAGGTTAAGAATAACTCTATCTGCATCAGCCATTCCAATAACACCTAAATCCGCCATATTTCTTATAGTTCTTTCCACATCTTCATGAACAATTCCATCGTTAGATGAAACTTCTATGCCATCTACTGCAAGAGCTGCACATAAAACCGCTGTTCCTACTGCTGTAGAAATTTTAAGAGCACAACCTGGCTTTGCACCATCACATACCATACCTGATACATCCGCCACCATATTTTTTATAGTTTTATTTATTGCCTCTAAATCTCCACCTAGCATATAAACCATGGCACAACTTGCCCCGATTGAAGCCGCAACTCCACATCCACACAGTGCTGAAAGTCTACCTATAAAACTTTTAACATGAATAGTTATCAGGTCACTAAGCGCTACGGCTCTAACTAACATATCATCACTAAGCTTTAATTTTTCTGCCACTGCAATTACAGGTAATGTAGCTGTTAATCCCTGATTCCCACTTCCTGCAGTACTCATAACCGGTAATGTACATCCATCCATTCTAGCATCTACCCCAGCTGCAGTAATTCCCATAGCATAAGTTTGTAATGAATCACTAAAAACTCTATTGTTTTTATTATTCAAAATAGTTTTTCCCGTTTTAAGCCCATAATCATCATTTCTTCCTGAATCTGAAACTTTTCGATTCATCGCTATCCCTTCCATTAAAAATTCTATCTCTTGGTAAGGCACAGTTTTTATAAATTCATATATTGACTTAACACATAAATCTTCACCGTGATTTATACTATCCGAAATAGATGTATTAACATCCTTTATCTCAAATAGTACATTCCCATTCTTTGTTATAAGGACTATATTATTATGTTTATTTTTAATAATAACTGAAGAACTATCCTCTCCAATATGCCCGATTACTTCTATATATAATTTTTCTGGAGCAGTAGTAAGTTCCACTTTAATCTTGTCATTTGCTAAATATATCTTAGCTTTATCTATATCATCTTTAGTTGCATCCTTCAGAACCTCAAGTCCTGCATCAGGATTTCCGCCAATAGCTCCAAGTGCTGCTGCAATGTTTAATCCAACCATTCCTGTTCCTGGTATTCCTACTCCCATTCCATTTTTAAGAATATTACCACTAACAAGTACTGTAATTCTCTCCGGAATTCCCCCTAATGCTTGTCTACATTTTGCCGTCGCCAACGCAAGTGCTATTGGCTCCGTACACCCTAGTGCCGGTATAACTTCTCTTTTAAGAATATTTATGTATGCCTCTTTCATTTTTAACATCCCCTCTTAATATCTTATATGCCGATATATGTAAATTTATCGCATTTTTCATTTTGATAAATTATTACAGTGATTGAAGTCATTTAATGGTTTACACCCCCCAATTATAACATAACTGAGAATCTAAATCTATGATTTAGCTCTTCGAAGTTACTCATTCGAATGCATATGAGAAGGAGTTTAAGGTTACAGTCCTCTAAAGTGCTCTGGTTTAAATCCCTCTTGCCCCTGTAAAAAATTCTTAATATCTAACAATAGTTGCTCTTTATCCGCTCCTAATATACCAGCTAAAGGTGCATAATTCGAAGCATGATTACTTCTAAATACACAATTAGCAAGATTTAATCTACTAACGAATTCATAAATTTCTACCATAACTTCCTGAGGATTTAAAAGCGTAAGTTTCCCTTCTATCACCTCATTATAAATAGGCGCATCTTCTGGTGTCATCAACGTTAACAAACCTAAATAATCAGGATCTATCCCATTAATAACCCTAGCAGAGTTTATCGCATGATTTTCCCAATTTTCTTTACCACCTAAACCATTTATCACTGTACAAGATAGTTTAATACCAGAGGCTTTGATTTTACCACCGGCTTCTATAAGTTCTTCAGCGGTTGCGCCTTTATTAACTCTAGTTAGCACATCATCGTCACCGCTCTCTATTCCTAAGTAAACCATAGATAGACCTTTATTCTTTAAAATTTCAAGATCATCTTGAGTTTTTAAAATAATAGACTTAGGACTTGCATATACAGTAACCCTTTTGCACTCCGGAAATAGACCTTTAATTTCATCAAGGATAGCTACTAAAATCTTTGTAGGTATGATTAAAGCATCTCCATCTGCTATAAATATTTTTTCTATATATTTATAGTTCTCCCTTGCCCATTTTAAGTCCTGAATAATATCCTCTAACTTCCTAATTCTAAACTGTTTCGCCTTATACATATTGCAAAAACTACATTTATTGTGGGAACATCCAATGGTCCCTTGTATAATTAAACTTCTACCTTCACTAGGCGGTCTATATACCGCACCTTCATATCTCATATAAAGCTTCCTTTCTATTACAAGAAGAAAGTTTCAAAATTCACTTAAGAGTGTATTTTCTCTCAGTAATTCTTGAAACTTCATCTTTTTCAACTTAATTTTAGTTAAAACACAAATTTAAAATTTTTGTTAAAACTCATATACATATAATCAAATGTAATGTAATAGTTAACAAATTTTAACTCATCCTAATGTTTAGTCTTCAACGTGGTGGTGATCCTTTATGTGGTTCATACAATATTCTTTATGTCCACTACATTTTGAGCAATATCTAAACTCCATGTTTGGATCTTCTCTATCTGTAATTCCACAAACAGTACACTTATGACGCACATAATCCTTCATTTCTATAACCTTAAACCTATCCTTATTCTTCTTCACAACTTTCCTTCGCTTAAATAAAGTTATAAAATCCTTACCAAAGAATATAAAATAGTTTGCAAGTGATGCTAGTACCATAAGCTTAATATCAAATCCACCCATTACAAAGCTTTGTAATATAAGAATAGCATCAAAAATAGCTAAGTATTTCATTTTAACTGGTAAAACAAAGAACACAAGAACTTCATGATTAGGATATATAGATGCAAATGCTAGGAATAAAGTTAAATTCAAGTAAAATGTTGTAGCATATTCCCCACTAATAAGTGAAACTATTACTGTAGCAATTACCCCTACTAAATAATATATATTAAATTTAAAACTTCCCCAAGCCTGTTCAAGTCCTGTTCCAATTATAAAGTAGAAATACAAAGTAAATAAAAGCCAAAATGCTGAACTATCCGGTGGTATTAATACAAACGTAAATACTCTCCAAATTTGCCCCTGCATAACTTCCTGCGGTATTAATGCTAAATTTCTTATCAGTCCCGGATTTATTGACTCTAATAAAAACACTGCTAGATTTGCAGCTACTATGTATTTCATCAATCCATGTATTGAATACTTTCCGTATTTTCGTTCTAATTTATCTAACCACTTCATCCTTACCTCTCCCTCCATAAACATAAGTACATTTTATCATATTTTTCTATTGTAGCAAATTAATTTAAACTATATTCCATGTGAACTTATTATTAATTTAAAATAATTGTCTTATTATAACTTTTCATATCTTTTTCCCCTTGATTTTGTTATAATCATTTAATATGATTAAAATCATATTAATATGAAAGAGGTGCTTAAAATAAAGAATAATTATAAAAATATGAATAACGAGTATGAAATTCAAGATAGAACTGCTTTAATTACAATCTATAAAAAAGATGGAACTCCACTTATAGCTAAAATTGATAGTGAAGATGTAGACAAAGTAAAAGCTATGGGTACTTGGTTTGCCGAATGGCACAAGGATTTCAATAGCTACCTTGTACAAAACTTAGGACCATCTACACTTAACGGTAAAACTAGAACTATAAAAAGAAGCTTACAATCTGTAATTATGAACGTTGATCCTAAAGCTCCAATAAGACACGTTAATGAAGATACTTTAGACAACACAAAATTCAACTTAGAGGTTGTTGAAAGAAACAGTAAAAATGAATATGACCTAGTAGGTAACGATGAGGTTGCTATAATACTTAAAGATAAGTACGGAAAACCTGAAGAGAAAGCATTAATCTCAAAGGAAGATTTATTTAAAGTATTAGATGACAATCACAGTTGGGTTTTTTATAAACACTTCGGTAACCCATGTGTAGTATCAAACACACCTGAAGGCAGAATTTTTATGGATAAGTTAATTATGAATGTTGAATCTAATGTAACTGTTCACCACATAAACCTTAATCCCCTAGATAACAGAAGACACAACCTAGAAGTTGTAGAAAACGAAGAAGATTAAATTTCAAACTACTATCTAACTAAATATAAAAAAGGACTTCATATTATCTTTACTAAAGAATTAACACCCTCAAATGGTGTTAACTCTAGATAATATCGAAGTCCTATTTTAGTGCTGCTAAATTTTACATTAAATTCCATATATTTAATGTAAAAAATCCATCAAGGATTTTACCCTAAATTAAAAATCTATAATTTATAATTAAAATTTACAACTCAAGGAATTTCCCAATAAATTCATCAGCCAATTTTAACTCTGCCTCGCTAGGCACAAAGTTAACCTTAAATCCTGGCTCTATAGTCTTAAATTTAAGACTCTTCAATCTAGCTGTTAGCATGTCCACACCTTCACCACTCCAACCATAAGATCCGAAAGCTCCAGCAATTTTCCCACGATTCACAATGGCACTAACATGGGCAAGTAAATCCCAAGCCGGCTCAACTGCATCTTGATTTATTGTTGGAGAACCAATAAGTATACCACTAGCTCTATCAACTAAAGTCACAAGTTCCTCCATAGTACATGCTGTTATTTCATGAACCTCTGCTTTAATTCCAGTTTTTTCTATAGCTTCTCTAAAATAATGTGCAACCATCTCAGTATTTCCATAAGCTGAAATATAGAATATCTGAATATTTTTTTCTTCTATTATATAAGGCTTTGCCCACTCTCTATACATCTTTTTATAAAGTTCAACATTATCAATGTGCACAGGTCCATGACTCGGTGCAATCATTCTAGTTTCTAAATCTTGAATTTTATCTAAAGCCATGTTAACGAACCTTTGAAATGGACTCATTATAACATCATAGTAATATTTCATTTCATTTCCATAATCGCTATCACATATATCAGTGATACACTTAGAAGGCGAGTAATGACATCCCATAACATCACATGTAAATAAAATTTTCTCCTCTACCAAGTAAGTGAAAATACTATCTGGCCAGTGAAGATTTGGAGCTGAAATAAATCTAAGTGTATTCTCTCCAAGAGAAAGGTCACCCTTTGCATCCATAGAATTAAACTCTTTATTAATTATCTTACTAGTATATTTTAAAGCAGCCTTAGAGCCCATTACCATAGCCTCTGGATATTCATTTAAAAGTTCCTTTAAAGAACCACTATGATCCAGCTCGGTATGTTGAAGTATGATATAGTCAATCTTCCTATCTCCAATAATAGCTTTAATATTTTCTAAATACTTCTTAGAAAATCCAGTCTTAACAGTATCTATTATAGCGATTTTTTCATCTACAACTAAATACGAATTATATGTTGTCCCCTTTTTTGTCTCCATTATTATATCAAATACTCTAAGTTCTTGATCATTAACCCCAACCCAGTGAACAGACTTGCTAAGTTTTAACGGTTCCATTTTATTACCCCCATTTATTTTACACACTAAATGCTGAAATTATTTACTTATTATTCAATAAATTTATATTTTTTAACATTTGATATACATTATATCACTATAATACATGATTTTATATATATTTAATTAAATTTATGCATTTTATCCTTCATTTTAATTGTTAATTTAAAGTGAATAACTTTTTTCCTTCATTTTTAATTCTAAATTCCTAATTCCTAATTCCTAATTCCCATTATACAATTCCTTCAATTTATCACTAATGCTCTCAGCAACCTTCAGATTTCCACTTTCATTTAACATTATGTTATTTGTAGTGTACTGTGCTATATTACTTGATTCAATTCCACTTTCATTAAATAAATCTATAACCTTAACTGAATTCTTTTCACAAACTTCTTCAATGGCTTTAGCATAATCATCTAGTTTACTACCAACATTATTTGCCTCTGGATAGCTTGGTTGATTTGGAACCTTTCCATGCTTTAATGGTGTCAAAAACACTATTTCAATTTCTGGCTTTAATGATTTAAGTTTATTAATGACACTTTGAATATTTCCATAAAAGCTATCTTTTTTATCATCATCGGCCTTAGTACCTATAATCTTATTGTTTGTAAAATCATTAGTACCTCCCATAATCATTACTAAATCTATATCCTTTAAAGTTTCAACACTAATATTATTAACCATCTCTTTAAGAAGTAGCCCATTATTAGCTAAATTAGTTACCGATGCCATATCTGTAAGTTCTTTAACCTTTCCTTGATAAATTCCACTCTTAGATACCCCATCACCAAGGGATAGAATTTTTTTATCCTTTAATTCAAACTTATCTTTGATATCATCCTTCTCCCCAGTATTATTATCACTTTTATCCTCAGATTCCAATGGTTTAACTACCGTATTAATATATATCTCATAATCATTCTTTAGTTTTACAAGTTCATCCTGATCTCTATTACTCTTATATATACCCATGCCCAAAACACCTATTAGAGAAAATAATAACACTATACATGTAGTTATTTGCATTCCCTTATTTTTCAACTATATTCCCCATTTCTTCAGTTTTTTCTAAAGAAGCCACTAACTCCTTCAAATATTCAGTAAATCCTTCTTTTAATTCAGGTTTTCTTAAAGCAAATTCAACTGTAGCTTGAAGGAATCCAAGCTTATCTCCCGCATCATATCTTTTACCCTTAAAATCATAAGCATACATATCCTCTTCTTTTACTAATCTAAGGAGAGCATCTGTGAGTTGGATTTCCCCACCTTTACCTGGCTCTGTTTCTTCTAATATTTCAAATATCCTTGGAGTTATAATATATCTACCTAATATTGCCACATTAGAAGGTGCTTCTTCTACCGATGGTTTTTCCACTAGATTATCAACCTTATATACCCTGTCTGCCACATTAGTTCCACCAACGATACCATACTTATTTACAGCTTCCTCAGCTACTGTTTGTACTCCTAATACTGATGTTCCATAATTCTCATAACAGTTAATAAGCTGTTTTAAACATGGATTTTCATCATTGTATACAATATCATCCCCTAAAAGCACTGCAAAAGGCTCATCACCTACAAAAGTTTTAGCGCAGTGTATAGCATGTCCAAGTCCTTTTGGTTCCTTTTGCCTTATAAAGTGTATATTAATCATATCTGATATATTTCTAACCACTTGAAGCATATCTTCTTTACCTGATTTTTCAAGCTCCAATTCTAGTTCTATAGACTTGTCAAAGTGATCCTCTATACTTTTTTTATTTCTACCTGTAATTATAAGAATTTCTTCTATTCCTGATGCTACGCATTCCTCAATTATATACTGAAGAGTTGGTTTATCTACTATTGGCAACATTTCCTTTGGTTGAGCCTTTGTAGCTGGTAAAAATCTTGTACCTAGCCCTGCTGCTGGAATTATTGCCTTGCGAATTTTCTTATTCATTTATTATTCCTCCATATTCTCTACACATCATATATTTTCTACATTAGCATAAAACTTATGTCCTTATTATATCTTAAAAATACGATGAAATAAAGATTGAATGAAATTATTTACATTTCATCCTATTTTATATTTCCAACAGAATAAGACTCCGTTAAATTTATCTTTAACAGAGTCTTTTCTATTTTTCTTATTCTTCTATTTTTCTTATTCTTTATTTCCTACTTTTCTTCCTCATCTTTTTTTCTACCCCTTAACGCAAAAACACCTACCCCTAAAAGCACAGCTCCTGTGGCCATAATAGCTCCAGCTCCAATGATTGACCCAGTTTGAGGAAGACTTGGCTTCTCTGGTTTCTCTGGTTTCTCTGGCTTTTCTGGTTTATCCTTACTATTTACTGTTACCTTGCAAATATCAGTATATCCACCCTCTTCACTCTTAACAGTAATAGTAGCTTCACCTGCTCCTACAGACACTAATTTTCCATCTACAACCGTTACAACTTTTTCATCTGATGATGTCCATGTAACATTTTTATTGGTTGCATTCTCTGGATTAAATGTTACTTTTAATTGTATTGACTCACCATTTTCTAATTTAAAATTATTTTTATTAAGTTTAATGGATTTCAATAAAATATCTGCTGGTGATACTGTCACCTTACATGTGTCTATATATCCACCATCTTCACTCTTAACAGTAATAGTAGCTTCTCCTGCGCCTACAGATACTACTTTTCCACCTACCACCGTTACAACCTTTTCATCTGATGATGTCCATGTAACATTTTTATTAGTTGCATTCTCTGGATTAAATGTTACTTTTAATTGTGATGATTCACCATTTTTCAATTTAAGACTCTCTTCGTTAAGGCTAATGGATTTTAATAAAATATCTGCTGGTGATACTGTTACCTTGCAAGTATCGGTATATCCACCTTCCTCACTCTTAACAGTAATCGTAGCTTCTCCAACGCCTACAGATACTACTTTTCCGCCTACCACCGTTGCAACCTTTTCGTCTGATGATGTCCATGTAACATATTTATTAGTTGCATTTTCTGGATTAAAGGTTACTTTTAATTGTGATGACTGACCATTTTTTAATTTAAGATTTTCTTCATTAAGACTAATTGATCTTAACATGATATCTTCTGGTGATACTTTAACTATGCATGTATCCTTAAACTTTCCATCCCTAGTTTCTGTAGTAATCACTGCTTCGCCTGCACCCTTAGCTACAACCACACCATTTTCAACTGTCGCAACACTATTATTTGAAGATTTCCATATAAACTCTTGAGGTCCTGCATTCTCTGGTAGTACACTTACGTCTAATGTACTTCTACCTCCAACCCTTAATTCTAGAATCTCCTTACTTAACTGAATACCTTCCACTGGTTTCCAATCAACTCTATGGAATTTGTTATCTTGGCACTTATATTCAATATCATCTTTGAATATTCTAACCTTAATTTCATAATCACCAGCTTTTTTACTTATCCAGTTTAACTTTTTATTATTAGACTTTTCTTGAACCACAGTCCAATCCTTATCAGCTTTTTCTCTAACTGCAAATTCATACTCAAATTCAACCTCATTAGTAGGTGGCACTGCCTCAAAAGAAACGATTTCTCCTACTGTAGATTTTTCCTTATCCATATTTAATACAACATTATACTCTGGAGTCTCATCATAGTAACCACAGCTTTCAAGAACATCTATAATGTCTCTTCCATCAACTATAGCTTGTGGAACCTTAGAATCTGCCCTTGTTAAATCCTGCTTCATATAGTTGTAACGTAACAATTCCATATCCCATCTATCAACTATACCATCTTGATTTAAATCAGTAACAAGATTCTCTTCACTACTTTGTGCTATAGCTTCCTCTGGACTACTAATCTGATAAACCTTAGCAATTTCACTAGCATCAACAACATCTATAGCTCCATCACCATTAACATCTCCCATATTTGGTACTATTGATGGTGCCATAAAGTTATAGGTAGTTATTCCAAAGACATTTCCGATTCTCTCACCATTATTATTTACTTTACTACCTGGTACATTCATTACACAATTAAATCCACCTGGAGTTTCTACTATAACCTTATAGTTTCCTTCAATTACAGGAAGATCATTAAATGCGAATACATGATTTCTTCCACTCATCTCATCAAGTCTAAGGTAAGTTGGTGCATATTTCTTTCCACTAGGATCTATTGCATAAATGTCTGCCTTAGTCATTCCAGGCATTGGAGTCATAGTCATTCCATAGATTAAGGTTCTTTCCTTAGATTCGATATCCATATTTTTATACATAGTCCCTGTTTTTACATCTACAACGTCACCCATGGAATTTTTAAATTCTCCACTAGTTCCCTTTAGATTAGAATATAAATATTGAGTATCATCCATTAAATCATCACTTACACCTATGAGACTTTCTACTTTATAAGTAATATCAAATAACTTAATATCTCCACTTAACCCCTTAACATTATCTCCTGTTAATTTAAATTTCATTTCAAATTGTTGTGTATTTTCATTATCTTCAGTCACAATTAACACTGGCTCTGCTATAGTTATGTCATTATTATTTTTACTTAATAGCGCTGTTAATTCCTTAGATGCCTTTATTGAATCTATCGCTAATTTAGCATCCCCATTACTTCTCATGATAAACTTGCCTTCTACCACATCATCACCGTTATTTAATGTAATAGATGTGTTTAATTTAGAACCCTCACTTAATTTTTTATCTTCAACATCTAATGATAAATATTTAGTTCCTTCTTTAATTAAAGTATGCATATATGGAGCATTCATTACCTTACCAGCATTAGCATAGCTAAGTTCTACATTAAAATAACCACTATCTAAATCTGCTTTTTCAACTCCAGCAATCATTATTTCCCCATTAGGTTTAGCCATAGTTCCCATTCCAGTTTGGTCACCATCTGGATAAATACCTCTAGCAAAAAAAGTATTAACTTCTTCTTGCTTTATATAATCAAGACCACCTTCAGTCTTCATTTTGTTTACTATTTCATTATAAACATTAGCTTTTATCCAAATACCTTCATGTTCCTTGCCATCGTACCAAACTTCCTTCGTGAACATATCCTCTGTTACTTCTGTTATTCCTGGCTTATAGTTAGTAAATTCAATCTTATCTCCACTAGTGTCATTAATTATCCCCATCGGAAGTGTATCTTTGAAGGTTTTTCCATTAGGAGTTTCAGCAACAACTTCTAAATCGTACATTCCACTAGGTAATGGAATTTCCTCTTGAGATATTTTATCACCTATCATTTTTCTAACCTTACCATTTGGAACAAAATTTTCTATTGCTGCATCCATTCCCTCTGGCATCCAGCTAACATCCTGCTTTCCAGCATAACCAACGTATTCCCCAGTTGTTCTATCCTTAACATACCCATGAATAGTTTTAACTTGCTCATTGAATTGTACAAGTATGCTTATATCACCTAACCCATAGAAAGTATTTGGATTCCTATTAAATAGTGCGGAAGAAGTAAATCCTGTAATACCCTTAGCAAATCCACCTTGCAATTCTGGATATGATAGTTTTGTAAATCCATTTTTTACAATAGTTCCACTGAAAGGCATTTGGTAATCATTCTTTTCATTTCCAACCTCTGTAAAGTGTATAAAGCCTTCATAAGTCCCATACTCTAGTTGTTTCGGTGCTGATAAAGTCGCGTTAAAAGTCTTACTACTACCAGGTTCAACTGTAATAGTTTTCTCCACGTTTAACACTACACCATTTTTAACTGCATCCTTAGCCCTACTAATATTATCTGAATACTCTACATCTATATTGTAAGTCTTCGCTGACTTTGAATTATTCTCTATTGTCACTGGAATAGTTTTTTCAATATTTCCCTCTTCTACTACAAAAATCTTTCCATATGAGAGCATACCTGTCACATTATTCACTTCTTCAAATTCCTCTCCTGCAACAGTCTTATATTTACCGCTGAAAGATACTTTTTCATATACAGCATCATAAGGACTTACCCTACCAGCTCCTGTTTCATGCACACTATAGCTCACTCCACTCTTTTGATGAATATGCTTAGAAGTATTCATCATTGCAAGCTTTACATCCTCTGGTGTATAATCAGGATTATTTTGTAGAATAAGAGCTGCTATCCCCGCTATGTGAGGTGCTGCCATTGAAGTACCACTCATTCTTTGATAAGCTAGGTTATAATTTTCTACATTATCATCCTTATCATTTATGAATTCAGGAGCTGTTGAATATACTTGAGATCCAGGTGCTACAATATCCGGTCTAATTTCATAGGTTTGTTTAACTGGCCCAACTGAGCTAAAGGATGCAACTTCATCACCCTCTATAGTTACCTCTTTATCGAAGGTTACTTTAAGTTTTTTAGGTAGCTGATTTTTAAGCTTATCTCCATCAGCCTTAGACATACCAATTGTGTTTGCATATATTGTCTCTCCTATATATGGAATTTCACTAGTTGTCACATTATTAGCTATAATAACTAACTCAGCACCTGCATCCGTAGCATTTTTAACCTTCTCTGCAAAGGTTAAAGTTCCTCTATCAATTAAAGCAATTTTATCTTTTAAATCCTTTCCAGTAAAATCTCCTGGATTTCCAATGCCACAATGCACAACTTCCAATTCTCTATCATACATGTCCCCAATTTTATAAGTTAAACTTTCGCCAATTAAATCCCCACTTAAGGCTAATTCACCTATAGTAAGTTTGTATCTATTATAATCAAAGTCAACAGTACTTGCTCCAACAGCTATTGGTAATTGAGCAGTTCCAGGTGTTCCAACAGTTCCAGATGCTGGACCAGCATTTCCATTAGCAATTACAGTTACAACACCAGCTAAAGTAGCATTATTAACTGCTGTAACCATAGGGTCAAAAGGTCCATTATTCCCTGGTGCCCCCAATGACATATTTATTACATCCATACCATCTTTAACAGACTTTTCAATCGCTGCTATAATCCCTGAAGTTGACCCTGAACCTCTTGGTCCTAGAACTCTATAACCATAAAGTTCAACCTGTGGAGCAATACCTAGAACTGGCAGTTCTGACTCTTTATTTTCACTTGTTCCTGCAATAGTCCCTGATACGTGAGTTCCATGAGAAGTATAATAAGCATTTCCATCAAGAATTTCTGGCTCGCCACTTTCTTTCCAATCCTTATAAGTAGTCTCCATTGGATCTGCATCGTTATCTACAAAATCCCAGCCAGTAGTAGTATCTATATTTTGAGTTTTCGGGTCGCCATCTTTAGCTCTAAAGCCTTCGTAAGCATTAGTTAAATCTGGGTGATTATAATCAATACCAGTATCTAAAACCCCAACTTTAATTCCTTTTCCATTAATACCTTCCTTATGAAGGTCATCAACATCTAAAAAAGGAACTGAATCCATCATATATGGCTCTATTTGATTATCATCTGCTGATTTTACCATTTCTTCCACTGGTAACTCCACCTGAACTTGATAATCTTTATGAATTCTCTTAACAACATCGGATTCCAAAAGCTTCTTTATATCCGTACCCTTAATATTTAAAGCAACCCCATTAAATACATCCTTATACCAGAATTTAACCTCTGGCTGTTGTGATGAATAAGTTACCAGCATCTTTGAAAGATATGCTTCAAATAATCTATGATCCCTATCAACCTTGGTCTCAGATAATCCATAGCTTTTCACATTTTTACTTTTAGCCATAGCTGTTGGTTCACTAATAAACTCAACTATTATTGATACTAACTCATCAGATGTAGTATCAATATCCTCCCCTATGATAAGTTCATCTTTGGACATATCCCCCTTTAAAGCCCCTTGCATCTTCAAAGACTCTGATAATTTCGAATAATCCCTATCCTCACTTCCCCTTGTGATTCCTAAAGCTAATGAACTAAAATTATTGCTTACAAATGCTACCGTAAGCGCTGTAACTATTAGCTTCTTAATTCTTTTTCCTTTCATACACATTCCCCCCTTGATTAAACTTAAAAATATTCAGTGCCCATTTTAAATGTAAATTATTTACATTTATATGTATATACGATACAAACAATAAAAAGTTCTCGTTGCAGGTAAAAATTTACAATTATTTTTCTATACCTAATTAGAATTTATTTTTTTCAATTCTTAATATTTCAACAAAATAGCACAGAAACTAACGCCTTAGCTTCTGTGCTATTTTGTTTGTATTAAATTACATACCACCTTGAGAAACTGATAAAGGTAAGTTTAACGTGGAAAATAACAGCGGACATGACCCTTGCTATTGGATTATTTCCTTATAAATAACTAAGCTATTTACCAAAAAAGTACCCTTTCATTCTATCCTTTGTTACATCTAAGTCAGTTACATAGTAGTATATATTATTTATCATATCTCCACCTGAGTACTCAGCTTCTGGGAACATCCGCTCTTCCATATTTGCCTGATATCCACCTTTAATTACCTCTGTTGCAATACTTAACATATCTGTTCCACTTAAGGTAGTTTTTAAATTTGAAGATAGTTCATTTATCATTGGCATTACATCTGTAAGTTTAATATCTCCACTCTTAGCTGCTAACTTTAAAAGTATCTCTCGTTGTCTTTCAGTTCTTTTAAAATCTCCACCCTCTGTAGACCTTATTCTTGAATATGCAACTGCTTGTATGCCATTTAGATTATAAGTTCCAGCCTTAGTTATAGGGTCACAGTCAACACCCTTAATACTTGCAATCTCACTTATAGATCCATTAATCGTTGCAGCCTCTTCCTCATCAACTTCAATTTCAACTCCACCAAGCCTATCAATAATTTTTGCCATGCCAAAGAAATTAACTACTGCAAAGTTACTAATATTTAAATTGAAGTTTTCATTTAGTGTTTTTACCATGAATGTAGGTCCTCCATAGGCATAGGCATGATTAATCTTATCCATTCCATAACCTTCTATACTAGCATAAGTATCTCTAGCTATAGAACCTAGCTTCATGGATTTATTTTCTCTGTCAATTGATAATACCATAATAGAATCTGCCCTTGTGCCTGTATCATCCTTTAAGCTTCTTGTATCCACACCCATTAAAGCTATATTTATAAATCTATCCCCTGAACGAAAAGTTCCATAATTAACTTCTGGTACACCTTCCTTCTTATCATCTACTATAGGTGCTGGAGTTGTAGTTAGTCCTAATTCCGACTCCGTTGGATTTACCTTTTCTATGTTTGAATATATCCTATAACCGTAAAACCCTGCTGAAAATACCGATAATATAAATATGGCTATTATCGAAATTATTATGATATTCTTTGATTTTATTTTCCTTTTATGATTTCTTTGATTATCTTCCATATGTTATTTTTAGTAAGAGTATATAAGTTAGCACGTACTCTCACTAATTCTAGCCTCCTTTTTATTATTTCTATATATATCTTTACATTATTACCATTATATACCATATTGAAGTCAATTTCACCTTTTATATTTTTATATTTTCTATATCCTTATAATTTTTATGGTTTTACAGTTCAAATTTCATTTATCTACTAAGTAATTTTTTTCTTATCAATATATATGTGCTTAAATTCTATAATTTCGCACAATAAAATACCCCCTTTATAAAAACAGTTTTACTATTTTAACCGTCTACTATAAAGGGAGCATATCAATCTCTATGCTATTAACTAATTATTTTATTGATTTATTTTAAATTTAAGCTTATCCTCTTCCCTACTATATCCTTTAAATATTTTTTCTAATTTTATACTCATAACTTTATTAAAAGGATACTCAAAGATTTTTAAAGATAATATAAAGGTTAATACTATTGCCAAAGATATATAAAACACCTTCCAATATTTTGGAAACTCGCCCATTATATATCTATTCAAATTATATTTGTGATATACATCTAGAACCATATAATGCAAAAAATATACTTGCAATGTTCTTGTCCCAAATTTAGTTATAAACAGTTTTCCTTTGGGTACTATATATATCAAAGCTAATGAAATCAATGTGGATAATGCATATATGGCCATTCTATAGATACCTCCATATATTGGTTCATTCAGCTTTACATATGAATTTCTTCCTGAGAAAAACCATCTAAAACGATAAACATCATCCCCAAACTTCATAATAACAACAATAGCTATTAGAGTTATAGCTAATGATACCCACTTTAACTTATTACACTTTAAAATTTTTATTATATTATCTTCATTAAAATAATACCCCAGTATAAAGTAGGGATAAAAGACTACAACCCTTGATAAACACATAAAATCTGAAACACTATCATCATAACCTATTAATACTCCAAGTAAAATAGCTGCTACTATTACATATACTGGTTTAATATTTTTTATTATATAGGTAACACATAACCACATAGCCATAACAAATAAATACCAAGGTACTCCACCTTCGGAAAAAAAGTTAAATTTCACATTAGCGCTGCCAAATCCATATTTATAAAGAATAAAAAATGATAGTTTCAAAAGAAAATAAAGGAGTAAATAGGAAAATACTTTTTCTATTTTAAATCTTTCCTTATTTATCACTGACTTTGAAAAGTATCCTGATATAAATATAAATAAAGGCATATGAAAACTATAAATAAATACATACAGTTTCCTCATACTCAAAGATGACTCTGTATAAAAATCAATTGCATGTCCAACAACTACTAGCAGTATTAATAAGAATTTTAAATTATCCCAAAATATAATCCTACCCCTATCATCTCTTTCTATATAGATATTATTTTTCTCCAAATCATCAGCTAAATAACTCATAGTTCACCTCTTCACAGTTTTTACTGCAAAACCATATTACCACATTTTTGCAATAACATCCTTAGTTTTTTATAACTTTTATCATTTTAGTTTAAAATCTAATTAAACATAGCTTTATCTTCCTCTAAGAGGATCAACCTGTGCATCCGCAATGCTTACCTTTTGTAGGTATTCTATCACATTACCTATTTCACTACATTTTTTCATAATGTAATAATTAGGCTTACAACTTTATCTGTATGTTTTACTAATTATTTCCACATTGTCAATCAGTCTCTTTTTCATGGTCATTTGCTCACTAAATATTCTATAGTTTTATTTCCTAACATAAGTAGGAATTTTTTCCTTGATTAACTCTATAATTTCCTCTTTACACATATAATCAACATTCTTAAATTCATTTATAGATGATTCTATAAACTCCATGTCAGCATCCTTAGTTTTTTCCACAAAAATCTTATGATGTTCTGTAGACGTTAATGCTATTTCACCCATAAGCAGCTCTTCATAAAGCTTTTCACCTGGGCGTAACCCAATGTATTCAATCTTAATATCTACATCTGGTCTAAAGCCTGAAAGGGTTATTAAATCCCTTGCCAAATCTACCATCTTAACTGGATTTCCCATATCTAAGACGAATATCTCTCCACCTTCCGCTAGTCCTCCTGCTTGAATTACAAGCTGGGCAGCTTCTGGTATTGTCATAAAGAATCTAGTTATCTCTGGATGTGTTAATGTAACAGGTCCACCCTTTTCTATCTGATTTTTAAATAGTGGGATAACTGAACCATTACTTCCTAAAACATTTCCAAATCTAACTGCCACAAAGTCTGTTTTACTCACATCATTAAAAGCCTGAATTATAAGTTCACAAAATCTCTTTGTAGCTCCCATTATGTTTGTTGGATTTACAGCCTTATCTGTGCTAATTAGCACAAATCTATGAACACCATACTTATCTGCACATTTAGCCACATTATAGGTACCTATAATATTATTCTTTATAGCATCACCCATATTATGCTCCATCAAAGGCACATGCTTATGAGCTGCCGCATGGAATACCACCTGAGGTTTATATTCATTAAAAACCTGTTCTAGTCTTACTAAGTCTCTTACTGAAGCTATTATTACATCTTTATTTACCTCAGGACAATTTCTATTAAGCTCCATTTGTAGGTCATAGGCATTATTCTCATAGATATCTAAAATCACAATTTTCTTTGGTGAAAACTTTGTAATTTGTCTAACTATTTCCGAACCAATACTTCCACCACCACCAGTTACAAGTACTGTCTTGCCCTTTATATATTTATCAATATTCTCTGACTTTAACTCTATAGGTTCTCTTCCTAATAAATCATTTATATCCACATTATTCATATGCTTTAAATCTACAGCATCATTTATAAGCTTGTACACTCCAGGCATAGTCTTAATATTGCTAGTATACCGGGTACATATCTCTAGAATTTCCTTTTGTATCCCCTTATCTACCGAAGGCATTGCAACCATAATTTCATCAACACTATTTTCTTTGCAAGCATTTATTATTTTATTTCTATCACCTAATACCTTTATACCATGAATTCTCTTTCCTACTTTATCTTTATTGTCATCTATTAATCCAACAATATCATAATCTAAGCTACTACTATTTTTAACTTCCTTTATAAGAAGGGCACCAGCATCTCCAGCTCCTATTATAAGTAGATTTTTCTTCTTGTATGCAGATTTTCCATTACCACTATTCTCAACTATCCTATACAAGAATCTAACTCCACCTAAACTAATTACACTCAAAATCCAAAATATAATATGAGCTGACAATGGAAATCTATAGTATTGAGTTTTAAAAACAGTATAGTTTATAAAACGTCCATAAATCATAAACACTAAATTAATTAAACTTACAGAACAAACTATAGATATCAATTCATTTATTGAAGCATATCTCCAAATATTTGTGTATAGCTTAAATAATACATTAAAAATAATAGTAAAAACCACTACAGGTAGTACGGATAGCCAAAACAATTCTATATATGCAGGTTGAATTTTAAAGTCAAACTTTAATAACAACGCTACATATAAACTAATCATAATAAGGACTGTATCTATAATAATAAACTTTCTCTCTTTAATATATTTCACAACTTATACCTCCAACCATTTACTACTTAAATATATATTTTCCACAAACATCTATTTCTGTTTGATTTGGCATCGTAATAACATAAATATATTTTATATTCTAAAAAACAACCAATTCACTGGGTTTTTTTCATTTTTTCTAGCCCATGTCGTATTATTAGTATTATTTTCCCAATAACCTTGATAATACATTTCTTCTTCTAACCTGTTGCCCTAAAAAATCAGTCTCTTCATTGTTTAAAATATTTTCTCCTGCCTTATGTATATCTGACATATAGCCATGCTGGAGTTTATCTATTTTTAAAACTCCTAATTTTATATCTGTTGTTCTTCTTTCTACACCATGCGCATCGGAACCTATTACGTTATATATTCTATTATTTACAAATAACTCTGCCGTCTTTCTCACATCTTTTCCAAAATAACCCATAATGCTACCTATATTAAGCTGAGCTAGAAATCCCTCCTTTACAAACATATTTATAAGTTCCGGTTTCTTTATTAGTTTTTGATATCTCTCAGGATGTGCAAGAATTGGTACTATGCCCTTTATCTGAATCTCATATATATTATCTATAACTTTTCTAATATTAAAATCACCCATAGGCAGCTCTATAAGCATATATCTGCTATTATTTATAGTTCCTATATCTCCTGATTTATACATCTCTAATATATAATTTGTGTAATAAACCTCTTGACCACAGTAAACTTCTATTTGCAAGTTATTTCTATTCGCTAACTTTTTAATTTCTTCTACCCTAATATTAACTTCACCATAATTTACCATATAATTATCTTTTAAAAAGTGTGGTGTAGCGACTATCCTTTTCGTCCCATGTTCAACTGCATTTCTCAACATTTTTATAGTCATTTCCTCATCTTTAGAACCATCATCCACACCATATATAATATGACTGTGGAAATCTGTAAGTTTATCTTCATTTTTATAAAACTTTGTATTATTCATATTTTTTTCATCTTCCCCATAAATTTAAATTCTAAGATTTTAGATTCATTTTGTATTTTTTTTATTACTCATTATTATTATCTCATTTTAAATTATACCACTAATAAACCATTTTATCCATTTTTTTCTACAAGCTTAAGGAATCTATATTTTAAAGTCCTTATTCTAAGGTAACTAAATGAATTTAACTATCTATGGATAATATCTTTATAAAGACTTCTTACTATTTATTTTGCATGATAATTGGTAGAACATATTTTTATTGTATATTATATATCACAACTATTCTTTCATCACAAAAACACCATAAAATTAAATTCTATGGTGTTAGATCTCTTTTGCTTATTAACTTTAATTGAAGATTTCATTTAACTCCAGTATCTTACTATAATCTCCAATAAACCATTTCATCATTATTTATAGATTTTCTATCCATTATTCCTTTAACATCTATAAATACATTTTTTTCTTCTATAACGTTTGAAGCTGCTACTTCATCTAATACTTCTGCTTTATATAGCCCTGTGAAATCACTTATAGTCATCTCTCTATAATTATGGTGAGAAACTGCAAGTATTACAGCATCCATTCCATGGATATCTTCCATATCTACCATATCAAGGCCATATTCATGCTTTATCTCTGCTTTAGAAGCAACTGGATCTGCTACTACTACATTTACTT
This sequence comes from Clostridium sp., assembly GCF_036660475.1. GTDB lineage: Bacteria > Bacillota > Clostridia > Clostridiales > Clostridiaceae > Clostridium_J. Next base: position 78,913 of record NZ_JAVXAO010000009.1, read on the forward strand.
CATACTCTGCTAGTTCATGTATTATATCAACTACTTTAGTATTTCTTGTATCTGGACAATCTTCCTTAAATGTAAGTCCTAGAACTGCAATTTTCGCACCTTTTACTCTTTTATTAGCTTTGATTAAGCTTTTAACAGTATTGTCTGCTATAAATTTAGCCATTCCGTCATTGATGTTTCTTCCTGCTGCTATAACCTTTGACTCTATTCCAAATTCTTTAGCTCTATGGATTAAATAGTATGGGTCTACTCCTATACAGTGTCCTCCAACAAGACCTGGATTTAACTTTATAAAGTTCCATTTACTACCTGCTGCATCTATTACAGCTTTAGTGTCTATTCCCATTTCATCAAAAATCATTGCAAGTTCATTTACAAATGAAATATTTACGTCTCTTTGACAATTTTCTATTAACTTAGCTGCCTCTGCAACTTTTATGCTCTCTGCTCTATATACACCAGCTTCAATTACAAGTTCATAAACCTTAGCAACTTTATCTAAAGTCTCTTCATCCATTCCTGAAACTATTTTAACTATATTTTCTAATCTATGAACCTTATCGCCTGGATTTATTCTCTCTGGAGAGTATCCTATTTTAAAATCTTGTCCACACTTAAGTCCAGATTCCCTCTCAAGTATAGGTACACATATCTCCTCAGTTACCCCTGGATAAACTGTAGATTCAAATACAACTATAGAACCTTTAGTTAAGTTTCTACCAACAACTTCACTAGCCCCTATTACTGGTCTTAAATCTGGAGTTTTATCTTCATTTGTAGGAGTCGGTACTGCAACTATATGAAAGTTGCACTCTTTTAGCTTAGCTTCATCATAAGTAAAGTCAACAGTTGATGCTTTTATAGCCTCATCTCCAACTTCCTTAGTTACATCTACTCCGCTCAAGTACATTTCTATTTTCTCTTTATTAACATCAAATCCAACTACAGGAACCTTCCTTGCAAAAGCAACAGCTATTGGCATTCCTACATATCCAAGTCCAACTAAAGATATTTTTAAATTTTCCATATATTTATCTCTCCTATTTTTAAAATTATGAATTATGAATTATGAATTTAAAGCCTTCGCTCAATTATAAATTTTTAATTTCTAATTACCATAGAATTCTTTTATGCAATCACAGATGTATTCTGCTTCTTCATTTTTAAGCTCTGGGTATATTGGTAGTGCAAGAATCTTTCCACACATCTTCTCTGTTACAGGGAATTGCCCCTCTTTATATCCAAGATATTCAAAACATTTTTGAAGGTGTAATGGTTTTGGATAATAAACGCTAGTTCCTATACCTTTTTCTTTTAAGTAATCAGCCAAGCCATCTCTATCATCTGCAAATATATTAAATACATAGTAAACATTTTGCTGATTTGCAGCTTTGATACCTTGAACTTTTACTCCCTCTACATTTTTAAGACCTTCTGTATAAAGTTTTGCTACTCTGTTTCTGTTTTCTATAGCATCGTTCATATACTTAAGTTTTACCTTTAAAATTGAGGCTTGCATAGCATCAAGTCTTGAGTTATATCCTATATAGTCGTAGTGATACTTCTTAGATGCTCCATGAACTCTAAACATACGGCATAAGTCAGCAAGTTCATCGCTATTTGTAACGATCATACCTCCATCTCCATATCCACCTAATGTCTTAGTTGGGAAGAAAGAAAATACACCCATATCTCCTATTGTTCCTGCATGTTTATATTCTTGGTCGCCCTTCATCTGCCATCTCATACCAAAGGCTTCAGCAGCATCTTCTAGAACTTTCAAATCATTCTTTTTTGCAATATTCATTATAGAATCCATATCACACATTTGATTAAATAAGTGAATTGGAAGAACTCCAACTGTATTCTCATTAATTGCTGCTTCTAATTGATTTACATCCATCCCACAAGACTCTTCATCTATATCTACAAATACTGGTTTACCACCGTGCTTTGCAAGGCATGAAGTAGATGCTAGAAATGTAAATGGTGTAGTTACAATTTCTTTATTATCTTTAAATCCTAATATATCAGACGCCATAACTAAAGCATCAGTCCCAGATGCCACACCTATAGCATGTTTAGCACCAGTAAAATCCTTTATTTGCTCTTCAAATTCTTTTACTTCATTTCCTAATATAAATGAACCATTCGTTATAACTCTTTTTATTGCCTCATCGAACTCATCCTTCTTTTGTAAATATTCTCTTTGAGATTCATAAAAGTTAACTTTCATTTATTAATCCTTCTTTCAATAATTTATTTTAATAAGAAAGGTTTTAAATTATAAATTTAAAATTATAATTTATAACAATTTCTTAATTTCTGATTCTTAATTTTTAATTTCAAATTTTCTCAATTCTAATCGCTTCCTAATTTTCAATTCTCAATCTCCAACTTCAAATTCTCAATCTCCAATTTTAAATTACAACATATGACTATAAACATATTACTATAACTTAATGATATTGTATAGTATATTGTTTAAAGTTAATTCCCTATCTTAGGTGAAGTTTTTATAAATTCTAGATTTCCATGAACCTCATAACTTCCTAAACTCTCAGGAATTACTATACTTTCACAATACTCTATATCTATAACTCCATTCTCATATAGTATTTTCCCATTTCCCTCTACACATGTAAGAATGTGAAGAAAATTTTCAGTTTTTTGTGTTAAAACCTTGTCCACCTTGAATTTTTCCATTTTAAAATAATCACATTGAATATTAGCCCCATTGCATTTACTTTCATTCTTTATTTTAGCTTCATAAACCTTCCCTTGCAATGAAAAATCAATAACATCTAAAGCTTTCTTTACATGGATTTCTCTTCCCCTGTCATAGTCATAAACTCTGTAGGTTAAATCACAGCTTTGTTGCACTTCAAGTATGGTGCAGTTTGCACCTATTCCATGGATAAGACCACTAGGTATAAAATATACTTGTCCTTTTTTAACCTGAACCTTATTTAAATACTTATCAAGGCTATTATCCTCCAAAGCTGCCTTAAACTCTTCCTTCGTGCAGTTCCTTGTTCCAAAAATTATATTAGCTCCAACTTCCGCATCCAATATATACCAAACCTCAGTCTTGCCTCTTGAGCCCTCATGTTTTAAGGCGTAGTCATCCCCTGGATGGACTTGTATAGAAAGTTTGTCCTCTGTGCTTATAATTTTAAGTAAAAGCTGGAATTCTTCATCCTTTTGGTTTTTACCCATAATCTCTACAGGATATCTTTTTATGGCCTCCTCCAAGGTTAAACCTTTTAGCCAGCCATTTTCAATGACACTCTTACCATTTTCATAGCAAGACACATCCCAACTCTCCCCTATATTTACAGATGTGAGATTGCTTCTAAACTTTTCAAAACCTCTGCCACCCCATATTTTATCGTAATATAGATTATTTAATTTTAGTGGATACATAAATATCTTTTTCATGCTAATTCATATACCTTTCTTTTACTTCTTCAATATTACATCTATTTTCTATTATCTATGGTTAATATTATTTATATCTAGTCTACATTTTAATTTATTATTAAAATGTAACTTTAATGTTATCTGTATTTAATATTCCTTTAATAAAAAACCACCAAAGTTTCCCTTGATGGTTTTTTTAACGAGATAAGTCTATAAGCCGAGTTCTGTATTTGACAATCATCTATCTAGGCCTACTATTACTAATAGGCTCCAGCGATACACCCGGGGACAGGACGGGCCGCCCTATAATGTCCCGCTTTCGATCTTGCTCCAGATGGGGTTTACATAGCCGCAAAGTCGCCATTGCGCTGGTGAGCTCTTACCTCACCTTTCCACCCTTACCAGTACATATAAAATGCCTTTGGCGGTATATCTCTGTTGCACTTTCCTTAGAGTCGCCTCCACTGGGAGTTATCCAGCACCCTCGCCCTACGGAGCTCGGACTTTCCTCTCCTGATTTCTCAGCAGCGATTGTCTGGCTTACTCGCAAGATTTATATTAACATAGATTTTATTTTATTGCAATGTATTTATATGTAAGTAGATTTCAATCCTTATTTATCAATAATTCTATGTAGTAATGTTACCCCAAATTATAAGGATCCTTAGTTGCCTTAGAGATAACTATCTCTACCGCCTTAGCTTCTATAGCTATCTCTAACAACTTAGAGACCGCCATTAATGCTGGCCATTCTGAACCAAAGTGCCCTACATCTATTATAGCTAAACCCATCTCAGTATAATCAGATACAAAATGATAGGTAGTATCCCCTGTGATAACTAAATCCGCTCCCATTTCATAGGATTTTTGCATATAATCCTGTCCACTGCCATTTATTAATGCAATTCTTCTTACCTTTTTATCTAAATTACCTGAAAACCTCAAGGATTTCAAATTCAATTTATCCTTAATTAATTTTACTATTTCCTCTAAGTTTTTCTCTTCTTTAAAATCAACCATTCTACCTATGCCTATTTTGTCACAATTAGGACTTTTATCAATTATTTCCCCGGAATTAAATCCAAGTAATTTAACAAATGTATCATTCAATCCTCCACCTACAGAATCTAAATTTGTATGACTAGAGTATAATCCTATATTATTTTTTATTAAGGATATAATCTTTTTCCCCTGCAAAGTATCTGTAGTTATAGTCTTAGGCTTTATAAAAAGTAACGGATGATGAGTTAGAATTAACTGCGCTCCAAGGTTTTTAGCTTCCTCTATAACATCCAATGTACAATCCAAAGCAATGAGCACTTTATCAACCTTAGCATCCTTATCTCCAACCATAAATCCCACGTTATCATAGCTCTCCTTAAGGTTCACAGGAGCTATCTTCTCCATTATGTTTATAATATCTTCTATTCTTGCAGTCATAGCATCCTCCGATTTTTTCATTCTTTCAAGTTATTAACTCGTATTTTATCTAAATGTTTGGATTCAAAATTCTATATTTTAAACTTTTGAATCTAAGACAAGATTTATTTCATGAATTCTTAGGCCCAGTTCTTTTTTTCTACTTTTCGCGTTTTCAGTGTCACCCTTAAGTCCTTCATATATAGTAACATATTTATCTTTCTTGAAATTTAGATACTCTCTGTAAACTTCATCCTTCTTCTGAAGAAGAATTTTACTTACTTCATAATATATAGGTTCAACAGTTTTAACATTATTGGCCCATTTTATTTTCAGAATTTCATAATACTTTTCTTCATCATATATTATCCACTCATCTAAGATTTCACATCCACTTTTATATAGATATTCTCTTAATACCTCTGGATTTTGCACTGGTTGAACTATAGCATATTCTAGCTTTTTAAACACATCTTGACTCTCTTCTAAAATATCTCTAATTAAATTTCCGCCCATACCCGCAATTACTGCTGCTTCAACCTCGCCTGGCCTTACTGTTTTAAGTCCACCACCTAGTCTACAATGAACCTTCTCACTAAGATTATTATCAGAAAGATTTTTTCTAGCCTTCTCTACAGGACCCTTATTTATATCGCTGGCAATTGCAAAGTCTATTTTATTATTTTTAAGTAAATCTAATGGCACGTATCCATGATCCGTACCCACATCTACCATAGTTCTTACACCAGTTACTAAACTGCTTATTAATTTTAATCTTTTGCTAATTATCATATTTCCACCTTAATTTCTTTATTCTTTCACCATTATTTATACTATTACATTTCTTATATGCTTTCCAAGACTCTATTTTAATTATACTTTTCACTACTTATACTAATTTTAATAATATCATTAAAATTAGCTCCAACATTATCTAGCAAAAGATAAGATGAAGCTAAAACAACTACTAAGATATAACAATAGCCCCTTATATGACCATTGTCATAAGTTTTATCTGCAAGCCTAAGAAAACTATGGCCACAAATAAGGATATATACATATACCTAAAGGCTGCTTTTTTATCATATTTTGCACAGAAATGCGCTGCGTAATACATACAGAAGAGCACCGCCATATTTAATAACCCATAAGTCATTTGCGAAAATGCAAATTGTTTATCAGTGCCAACCTCTACAGCTTTTCCGGCTCCATTCATAACTAGTGGCATCACATCCGGCAACTCATTTAGTATATATAGCATTAGAGGTGTAAATGTAATAATTAACACTATAGCACTAGTTATAAATAACGTAATCATAAACTTTCTTTCCTTATATAACTTAGGCACCTTATTATAACTCTTTATCCAAGGAGTTTTCCCTATACCACATTCCCTTAATCTCACTTGAAAGCCTTCGAAGTCTTTAGGTGATATTGCATAGTTAACATCACCTGGATCCTTAGTTTTCAAGTATATAATCCTTGAGGTATTTGTTACAAACAGCCGTGTAGTACCTAAATCCTTAATTGCAATTCTGCCTATAGCAATTTTATTTGCAGTCATTCCCGAAAGCGCAATTCCCTTTATTTTACCTTCACCTACCGTATAACTCTCAACTATCCCAATTGGCAAAGTAACCTTCTTAAGTCCACCTATACAGGATATTTTAATTTCACTTTGTGAAACCTGATATTTTACAGTGAACCAAACTCCTATGTGATATAAATAGAATATATTGCATATCAGTAATATGGTTTTTATTAAAGTCAGTATTAGATAGGAATCTAGAAGGTATATTGTTAGAAACCCTACTATATTTAAAGCTACAATAGTCAGTATTGTTGGAATTATTTCCATTTTTTTATTTGCGTCAAAACTATTCACGGGTTTACCTCCTTAAAACTATATATATCTATAATATAATGAATTAGTGTGATTTGTCCATTACATTTTATTTTCCCCAGTTTGATTAATCCCTCAATAACCAAATAATCAAATGTACTTAATTACCTGTTACCTAAATATATTTATAATTATATAAAAAATACCAAGAAAATAGCTTCCCGCTATTACCTTGGTACTTTTTACTATACTTTTTAGAAATTCAAAATGTAAAATTTTTAATTTTAAATTGTTAATTTAAAATGTTAGTCTAGGTAATCTTTTAATTTCTTACTTCTACTTGGATGTCTAAGTTTTCTTAAAGCTTTTGCTTCAATCTGTCTAATTCTTTCTCTTGTTACGTTAAATTCTTTTCCAACTTCTTCAAGAGTTCTAGCTCTTCCATCATCAAGTCCAAATCTAAGTCTTAATACTTTTTCTTCTCTTGGAGTAAGTGTTCTTAACTGACTTATTAATTGTTCCTTTAACATTGTGAAGGCTGCTGCTTCAGCCGGTGCTAGAGCATCATCATCTGGTATGAAGTCTCCAAGATGTGAATCTTCCTCTTCTCCTATTGGAGTTTCAAGGGATACAGGCTCTTGAGCTATTTTCATGATTTCTCTAACTTTATCCACTGTCATATCCATCTGCTTTGCAATTTCTTCTGGAAGTGGTTCTCTTCCAAGTTCTTGAAGAAGTTGTCTAGATACTCTTATAAGTTTGTTTATTGTCTCTACCATATGGACAGGTATTCTAATAGTTCTAGCCTGATCTGCAATTGCTCTTGTTATAGCCTGCCTAATCCACCATGTAGCATAGGTACTAAACTTAAAACCCTTACTGTAATCAAACTTCTCTACAGCCTTTATAAGACCTAAATTTCCTTCTTGGATTAAATCTAGGAACAACATTCCTCTTCCAACATATCTTTTTGCAATACTTACTACTAATCTTAGGTTAGCTTCTGCAAGTTTTTTCTTTGCATACTCATCACCATTTTCTATGAGCTTTGCAAGTCTCATTTCTTCCTCACCTGATAACAATGGAACTTTTCCTATTTCTTTAAGGTACATTCTAACTGGATCATCTATAGCTATTCCCTCTGGAATTGTTATATCTAATTCTACTTCTTCTTCTTCCTCTTCCTCTTCCTGTTCAGGTTCTCCGATTACGTCTATGCCCATAGATTCAAATACTTCATACATTTTTTCTATTTGTTCTGGATTTAACTCTACGCCCTCAACCTCATCCATTATTTCTTTATATGTTAAACTCCCTTTTTTCTTGCCCTTTTCTATAAGTGTCTTTACTAGAGCAACCTTTCCGGCTTTATCCTTCATCCAATTACCTCCCTTCTGTTACTTTAAATTTACTATTTCCTTTTGTATCTTCATTAATTCCCTTGCTAATGCCATTGATTCTTCTACTTGGCCGTTGGATTCATATGTTTTAACTTTACTCATAATTTCCCTTTTCGACTCCTCTAACTTGTATTTTTTAATTTCTTTTATACAGTCATTTATCATTTTTTCAATTGAGCTTTTATCTATGTCAACTTTGCACTCTTGAATTTTTATCCATTCTTTAGTAAATTCACTATCTTGCATTGTTTTCATGTCTATAATATTGAATAGTTCCTTTTCTGTACAACCACGGTTTTCTTCTATGGTTTTATATATTATTTTATGGGCTTCCAAAATAAAATCCTCTGTATTTATATTGCTACAAATTTTATTTAATAAAACCTTATCCATTGCAAGGTTTAAAATAGTTCTTGCCCCTTTTATAAAAGCAGGCTCTAAATATAATTTTTGCCCATTTCTTTCATTTATATTATTATTTTTGTTATTTTCTATATATTTATTATCATTTTCTTTCAAATACCCTAAAATAGTTCTTTCTTCAACTCTACTTTTCTCTGAAATCTGCTTTATATATACAGCACGTTCCAAAGCATCCAAACTCTTTAGTATTGGTATTACACTTTTTAAATACCTTAATATCATTTCTTTTTTAGAAAAATCTATCCCTTTTTCAGCCGCTTTTAGCTTGAAATCTATAAGTGGAAATGCTTCATTTACAAGATTCAAAAACTTTTCTCTTCCATTGATCCTTATATATTCATCTGGATCTTTCCCCTTTGGAATTTGAAGAATTTTAAGTTCAAACCCTGATTTTTGGAGCATTTCTAACCCTCTAGTAGTAGCATTTTGCCCTGCTACATCTGAATCAAAGGACACAATAACAGTATCCACATATCTCTTTAACAATTTGCATTGGCCTTCAGTAAGAGCTGTTCCTAGAGTGGCAACTACATTTGTTATATCTTGTTGAAATAGTGAAATTACATCCATATAACCTTCAACCATAATAATAGTTCTAGAGCTATTATTTTTTATTGCTAAATTCAGTCCATAGAGATTAGTCCCCTTATGAAATATAGGTGTTTCTGGTGAGTTTAGATACTTTGGCTTGGAATCATCTAAAACCCTTCCCCCAAATCCAATTACTCTTCCAGTAACATCGAATACAGGAAACATTATTCTATTTCTAAATCTATCGTAAATATTTCCCTTTTCATTTTTCGTCGTAAGTCCTAATTCTAGTATTTCTCCCTCACTATAAGATTTTTGTTTTAAATAACTTCTTATTCCTTGCCAGTCATCTAATGAGAATCCAATACCAAATTTTTTTATTGTAGCGTCACTTATTCCCCTTCCTTTAAGATAATCATAAGGTTCTTTAAATCTCTTAAGGTTACTATAAAAATATCTACCAGCTTGAACGTTTATATCATACATCCTTTTATATTTTTCTCTAGCACCTGAATTGTTTTCAGATGAATCATCTTCATCTAAAACAATACCAACCTTTTCCCCCAGAACTCTTACAGCCTCCGGGAAGGATAAATTTCTTGTCTTCATAACAAAACTTATAACATTACCAGCCTCACCACATCCAAAGCATTTGTAAATTTGTTTCTCGCTAGATACAGTAAAGGAAGGCGTTTTTTCGTTATGAAAAGGACATCTACCTGAATAGTTGCGCCCCGTCTTTTTAAGGGGTATACTTTCCGAAATTATGTCTACTATATTATTCTCATCTTTTATTCTTTGTATTATCTCCTGTGAAAACATGGTCACTCCACCTAACGATAAATTCCTAAACTCTATAATTCGACATAAACTTTGAAATTCCTTTATTATATATTATTTTTTATTAATATGATATTTCATTGTTAATATTCCCTGCTATTATATTCTTTATAGCATAGGTTTTTCCTTCACAAGTAAAAATATTTATCTTTTTTAAATTGATAGATTTACTAATTCCAAATTTCATTTATATTCTATAATAACCTTAAAACTAAGCTTCAATACCATTACTTTTAATTTTAAAACATCAAATGTTAGAAAATTTATTCTTCCTTAACTTGGTATATATATTTCCTTAAAAACATCTATACAATACTCATCACTCATTCCAGCTATATAGTCAGCTACGCCTTGATAACTGCCCTGTTCTCTTGAAATGTTTTTATAAAATTCCGGAAGTTTGTTCTGATTTTTATAAAAATACTTATACAGTTCATTAAGAATAAATTTTGCTTTATCTCTCTCTTCTCTTAAAAATTCTCCATTATAAACTTCTTTAAACATAAAATTTCTAAGCTCTTTAAATTTTTCATCCACACCCTTAGATAAAGCTACCCTATTATAATCATTTTCTATATTTTCTATAGTTGTATAAATACAATCCTTAACTAGAGCATTTATTCTCTCTCCATGAGTATATCCTAAAACCTCAAGTATATGCTTTGGTATATCCTCCACTGATAATATTGAAGCCCTTATAGAATCATCTATATCGTGATTTACATAGGCAATTTTATCACTGTATTTCACAACCTGTCCCTCTAATGTTTCTGCTCTTTTACTACTATCTGAAAATCCACTATGATATAGTATCCCATCTAGTACTTCCTTGGATAAGTTAAGACCTTGTCCATTGTTTTCTATGCACGTTAAGACTCTTACACTATTCCTATTATGCGTAAATCCATTTGGCAATATTTCATTCAACACTTCTTCACCGCTATGAGCAAAGGCTACATGTCCAATGTCGTGACCAAGGGCGATTGCTTCTATTAAGTCTTCATTTAATCCTATACCCCGTCCTATTGTTTTTGCTATCTGCGCCACCTCTAAGGTGTGGGTAAGTCTGGTTCTATAATGATCACTCCAAGTTTTAATATATACTTGGGTTTTTCGTTTTAATCTTCTAAAGGATTTACAGTGTATTATTCTATCTCTATCTATCATATATGCAGTTCTAATCTCATCAAGCTCTTCTTCTCTTTCTCTTCCATTTGAATATCTTGATTTTGCACCTTGCTGTATTATAGTCATCTCTTCTCTTAATTCTATTTTTTCTCTAATATTCATTAATTACACCAACCTCCTTTTAATGCTAATTTTTATTACTACTATATCTTCTTTGCTTCATATACAAATTCCTCTATTTTTCTAGAATCTTTTACATATTTTTTACCCAAAGTTTAGACATTTCAATATTATATTATATTTTCTCACGTATTAATACTGGTAATAATATCTTGAAACTAAAGTTATACAACTTATTCCTCAATTTTTAATTTATAATTTATAATTCTCAATTCATAATTCTCAATTCATAATTCATAATTCATAAATTATAATTTATAATTTTTAACTCCCACCAATATATTATATGACTTAACTCCATTTATAATTAATAGATTTTAATTATTATAGTATCATAATTAAAACTTATTTGTTTTTGGATATATTTTAAATAATTCCCACATAAACTATGTTTAAGGAGGGATATACGATGAACAATGTAATAGTAGATAGTTCCACAATTGATTTATTATCTCCAACTAATATTAAAAATAATGTTCTGCCATATTATGATTTATCCTTTGATAGCAAAATATATCAAGTAAAATTTAAAGATACAGATAAGCAAAGAGCTGTTTACAAGATATATAGTAACGGCAATGAATATTGCCTCAAGAAAATCTATTATGAAGTTGATGAACTTCTTTTTATTTACTCAGCCTTGGAGTGGCTTTACAGAAATAACATAAATGTACCTAGAATATTATCCACTAAAACTCATGGCAGATATGTAAACTATCATGGCATGTTATTTATACTTACCGATTGGCTCAAAGGAGCTAAATGTGATTTTGATAATATAGAGGATGTAAATCTTGCTAGTAGAAATCTTGGAAAACTCCACTCTATTTCCCTTGGCTTTGAACCAATCTTAGGAAGTAAACACAAATGTGGCTTTAATAATCTCGCTCAATCCTTAACCAAACATACTCTTCAATTAATAAACAACGAAAAACATACCAAAAATTATAATGATTATTTCTCAAAAATATATATGCTTAGCTTTACAGATAGTATGACTCTAGCTACCTTGGCCTGTAATATCGCAAACACTATCGATATCTCAAATCTCTCTAAGTCTATCTGCCATAATGATTATGTGAGCAAAAACCTCATTGTCAACGATGGTGAAATCTTTGTAATAGACTTTGATAAGTGCAAAGATGATTATTGTGCCCTTGATATATCCTATTGTTTACGAAGACTCTTAAGACGCGAGAACACTTGGTGGAATTGTGACCTTGCTATAAATTTTCTTCAGCAGTATGAATTAAATCACACTTTAACAATTGATGATTACAAATATATACTTGCCTATTTAACTTTTCCTCAGAAATATTGGAAGTTATCTAGGGATTACTATAGTAATATTTCAAAGTGCAACAAACAAGCCTTTGTTAATCTTTTAAATAAATGCGTATGCCACAATGATATTCACATAGATTTCAGCTATAAACTTTTAAAGTACATTGAAGCAAAGTTTGATGTTTTAATCTAATATCCATAAAACCTTATCACCCAATTAAAATATATACACAGTAAAAATATGCATAAAAAATAAGGCCGACAATATGTCAGCCTTATTTTATAAAATAATATTATTTACAGCAGCATCCGCAGCTTTTCTTTCTTGGATGATTTATTTGTGCTTGTGCAGCAGCAAGTCTTGCAACTGGTACTCTAAATGGTGAGCAAGATACATAGTTCAATCCTATTATATGACAGAATTCAACTGATGATGGATCTCCACCGTGCTCTCCACATATTCCAAGTTTTATTTCTGGTCTAGTAGTTTTTCCTAGCTCTACAGCCATTTTAACTAATTTACCTACACCATTTTGATCAAGTCTTGCAAATGGATCAGACTCATATATGCTCTTATCATAGTAGTGCTTTAAGAAGTTTCCAGCATCATCTCTTGAGAATCCAAATGTCATTTGAGTTAAATCATTTGTTCCAAATGAGAAGAATTCAGCTTCTTTAGCGATTTCATCAGCTGTTAATGCAGCCCTTGGAATCTCTATCATTGTTCCTACCATGTATTTCATTTCTATTCCAGCTTCTTTAATTATTTCATCTGCTACTCTAGTAACGATGTCTTTAACATATTTAAGCTCTTTTATTTCTCCTACAAGTGGAATCATGATTTCTGGTACGATGTCATAACCTTTTCTTGTTTTAACATCTATAGCAGCTTCAATTACCGCTCTTGTTTGCATTTCAGCTATTTCTGGGTAAGATACGGCAAGTCTGCATCCTCTATGTCCCATCATTGGGTTGAACTCATGTAATGAATCAACTGTAGCTTTTAACTCTTCGAAAGTTAAGCCAAGCTCCTTAGCTAATTCTTTTATCTCTGCTTCTTCATGAGGAAGGAACTCGTGTAGTGGTGGATCTAAGAATCTGATAGTCGCTGGTCTTTCCACTAACTCTTCATATATTCCAATGAAGTCTTTTCTTTGCATTGGTAATAATTTTTCAAGAGCCGCTCTTCTTGTTGATTCTTCTTTCGCAACGATCATTTGTCTTATAGCCATGATTCTGTCTGCTTCAAAGAACATGTGCTCTGTTCTACAAAGACCTATTCCCTCTGCTCCAAATTTCACACCTTGAGCTGTATCTCTTGGAGTATCTGCATTTGTTCTTACTTTCATTGTTCTTATATCATCAGCCCATGCCATGAAAGTTTCAAAGTATCCATTAATTTCAGGCTCAACTGTTTTTATTTGTCCTGCATATACATTTCCTGTACTTCCATCGATAGAGATATAATCTCCCTCTTTATAAGTAACTCCATTAACTTCAAAAGTCTTGTTTCCTTCATTTACTTTTAATTCTCCACATCCAGCAACACAGCATGTTCCCATTCCTCTAGCAACAACAGCAGCGTGAGAAGTCATTCCACCTCTTACTGTTAATATACCTTCTGAAGCAATCATACCCTCTATGTCTTCTGGTGATGTTTCAAGTCTTACAAGAACTACTTTTTCACCACTTTCGTTAGCTACTTTTGAATCTTCAGCTGTGAAGTAAACTTTACCACAAGCAGCTCCTGGAGATGCTGGAAGTCCTTTAGCTATTATAGTTGAAGCCGCAATACTTGCTTGATCAAAGTTTGGATGTAATAATGTATCCAATTGCTTTGGATCAACCTTAAGAATAGCTTCTTCTTTTGTTAACATTCCTTCTTCTACAAGTTCTACAGCTATTTTTAGAGCCGCTTGAGCAGTTCTTTTACCGTTTCTTGTTTGTAGGAAGTAAAGCTTTCCATCTTCTATAGTGAACTCCATATCTTGCATATCTCTATAATGGTTTTCTAGTTTGTTAACTATATCCATAAATTCTTTATATACTGCTGGATTTTCCTTTTCTAAGTGCTCTATTTGTTGAGGTGTTCTAATCCCAGCAACAACGTCTTCACCTTGTGCATTCATTAGGTACTCAGCAAATATTTTCTTTTCTCCTGTAGATGGGTTTCTAGAGAATGCAACACCTGTACCTGAAGTATTTCCTTTGTTACCAAATACCATTTCTTGTACGTTTACTGCAGTTCCCCAGCTTCCCGGTATATCATTCATTCTTCTATATATTATAGCTCTTGGATTATTCCATGATCTAAATACGGCTGTAATTGATGCTATTAGTTGCTCTGTTGGATCACTTGGGAATTCTTCACCCTTAGCTTCTTTATAGAAAGCTTTAAATTTCACAACTAATTCTTTTAAATCATCTGCACTTAAGTCAGTGTCAAGTTTAACGCCTCTTGCTTCTTTCATCTCGTCCATTATGTCTTCGAAATTTCTCTTTTCAACATCCATAACAACATCTGCGAACATTTGTATAAATCTTCTGTATGAATCATATGCAAATCTAGGATTGTTTGTTTTATTTGCCATAACTTCAACAGTTTGATCATTTAATCCAAGATTAAGTATTGTATCCATCATTCCAGGCATTGATGCCCTTGCTCCTGATCTTACTGAAACTAATAGAGGATTTTCTAAGCTTCCAAATTTTTTACCGCTTATCTCTTCTAGTTCAACCATTTTTTCATGAATTTGATCTACTACTTCTTGAGATATTGTTTTTCCATCATCATAATATTTATTACAAGCTTCAGTAGTTACAGTGAACCCTTGTGGCACTGGAATTCCTATGCTTGTCATCTCCGAAAGATTAGCTCCTTTTCCACCTAATAAATTTTTCATGCTAGCATTACCTTCACTAAAAAGGTAAACGTATTTGTTGTTTCCCATGTTAAACACCCCTTAACTTTTAATATATAGTCAAATGAATGAACTAATTTATTTCCAGCTTTGAGTCTCTGATTCATTAAATTAGTTTATTCACCTTCACCCAATTTTACAAAAATCCCTGTAATGTTTGTCTTTGATACCTTACCTACTATAATGGAAAGTTCCTTTCCATTTACAATCTCATGTTTCACAACCGGTAAGCAATCAACTTGATGCTCAATTATTTTCTTCGCAGCATCAAAGGCTGAGTCTTCCTCGAATACAGTGATTATATTCGGCATCCTAGTCATTATTATTCCAACGGGGACTCTATGCATATCCGCTGTTCCCATTGCCATTTTTATAAAATCTTTTCTTGATACAGCTCCTAAAAGATTGCCTTGATTTTCAATAAACAAAGTTCCTGCATCATTTAAGAAAAGTGTTAAAATAGCTTCATATACCGTAGTTTCTTCTTTAACTAATATTGGCTTAGTCATTACATCCTTAACTAATATACTTCTTATTTCGCTATTTTTATGGTTCTTTTCTTTGTTCGTAACGCAAACATACCCCACCTTAGGTCTTGCTTGCAATATACCTGTCATGGTTAGTATTGATAAGTCTGGTCTTATGGCGGAACGAGTCAGTCCTAACTCCTTTGCTATTGCTTCACTTGTTATCGGTTGATTTGCTTTTACTAATTCTATTATATGTTCTTGTCTTTGCGAGAGTTTAATGACAATTCGCCACCTTTCAAATATGTAGTACTAACACTATAGATATACCATTAAAATAACTGTTTCTATTCTAAATAATATTTAAGTCTTCCGTTCTAGTATTAGCATTCTTTAGCTCTTTTGTAATTCATATTAATAATTAATTATTTTATAATTTTTATTAATTCTTGTGTTTATATAGTAATTAGTGTAACACACTTACTACATTTTATATTATAACATCATATTATAATAAGTAGTATAATTTTTCAATACATTTATTTATATTGTGTAAAATATTGATATTATTCACAAATAAGATATTTTCGAATAATTAAGCGTCATGTTGTATTATAGTGTGAATTTTCGCATTTATTTGTATTTTAGCAATAAAAAAATGGAGGCGCTTCCTCCATTTTTAACATTTTTTTAATTTAAAATCACTTATCCAAAGAACTACTATCACCGTGATATCTTTTCTTTAAACTTCCCATAGGTTGTCGCTATATCTTTTTTTAATTCTTGAGTTACTTCTGTAACTACTTTAACAGTTGTTTTTACCGTATTTTTCACAATGACATTTACCACTTCTATGGATTCATCTTCTTTTATTATGTCTACTTCCAAATGTGTAAATACTGCTGTAGCAGCTCCTATAACTATTAATACAGGTTGTAACAATAATGCTACTCCAACCAATATACCTGCATTTACCGGTATATTTACAAGGATATTTTCATCCTTCCTAATAATTATCTTTGCTACATTACCACTTTTAATAAGAGATTTTATATAATTTACAAATTCACTCTCAGTTACTCTCTCATTAAAGTTTTTATCTCTATTCCGCTTTATTCTTTCGCAATGAATTAATGCTTCTACTACGTCTCCATTAAATTTCTCTAAAATTGCCTCTGCTTCTTCAAAGGATAACTTTGTTTTCTCTCTTATCATTTCTATTTTTTCAAAAGTATTTCCATCCATAAATATTCCCCCTACAGTAACGATAAACTTTTAGGCTTTCTTCTGTAATTTAATTCCATGAAAGTAGATAAAATTTTCTTTATTTCAGCCTTAGTAGCTTTGTCCAAATTTAATCTCCCAACCTTTTCTAACTGTATCTTATTTAAGAATTTTAATCCATTATATGTAGCACTTGATACTTTGGTACCATACTGCTTATCACATTTATCACATACTCCACCATAATACTGAAATGATATGTAGTTAGACATATTTATACCGCATCCACAGAAAGCGCACTTTTCTAGGGAAATACCATATCCTACAGCCTTTAACAACTTTATTTCAAAAGCTCTAGCTAATAGTTCTTCATCAACCGCTTTATTTCTCATTAAATAAAAGGCCTTAACTATCCCTAAAAAAACATTATGATTTATTTCTTCTTCCATGGTAATGTCTATAAGTTCAGCGAAATAAGAGCCATAGATTAAAGTATCATAATCATTTAATAAATCTTGAAACGAATCAATTATTCGGCCTTCATTTAAGGTATATAGTGCTCTACCCTTATACAGTATATATTCCCCAAAACAAAAGGGCATGGTGTTAGAAAAATTTTTATTTTTACTTTTCCTTGCCCCTTTTGCAATAACGGATACTTTCCCCATATCTTCAGTGAATATCCACAATAATTTATCATTTTCTTTATAATCTTGAGTTTTTAACACAATCCCTCTAGTTTTAATGGTACTCACTAAATACCACCTACAATCCTATTTATTTATAACCAAGTTCCTTAAGTACAAAGGAGCTATCTCTCCATTCACTTTTAACCTTAACCCAAAGCTTTAAATTAACTCTGCAACCCAAGAATTTTTCTGCATCTTGTTTTGCATAGCTAGATATCTTTTTAAGCATAGCTCCATTTTTACCTATTATTATGCCTTTGTGCGAATTCTTTTCACATAGCATATTGGCTTCTATAAGATAATTTCCATTCTCATTCTTTTTCATAGTAAGTATCTCTATGGCTATTCCATGAGGTACCTCTTGAGATAGTAATCTTAGTGCTTTTTCTCTTATTATTTCCATAATGATAAATCTTTCTTGTTGATCAGTTATCATATCCTCTGGGTAATATTTTGGACCCTCAGGTAATTTACCAACCACTAATTCTAAAAGTTTATCTGTGTTTTTCCCATTCATTGCTGAAATTGGTATTATCTCTGCGAAGTCAAATATCTGTGTATATTGATCTAAAGTCCTCGCTACTCTCTCTGCAGAGTTTTCATCTATTTTATTTACAACTAAAAACACCGGTGTCTTACAGTCTTTTAACTGCTCTAAAATATGTACATCTGCCTTATTGACTATCCCCTCTGGACTTGTTAAAAATAGCACTACATCTACGTCTTTCATAGAATCCTTAGCTATTTTCACCATATAATCCCCAAGCTTGCTCTTTGGATCATGTATACCTGGAGTGTCTACAAATACTATTTGTGAATCATCTGTTGTTAATATGGTTTGTATATTATTTCTCGTAGTTTGAGGTCTACTTGATACTATAGACAACTTCTCCCCCATTAATTGGTTTAATAGAGTTGATTTCCCTACATTTGGTCTTCCTACTATAGTTATAAATCCTGATTTAAACATATTTCCTCCTTTATTTAAGTAAATCTTCTTTAGTAAATGCTCCTGGTAATATTTCCTCTAGAGTTTTTACTTGATACTCATCTTCATTTTTAATTAATATTATCTCTATATTTTTATCTGCAAACTCTGCAATAACCTGTCTACATATACCACAAGGTGCAGTATAAGTTGACATATCCCCTACCACTGCAATCTTCTTCATGATTTTATGACCTTCAGATACCGCTTTAAATATGGCAGTTCTCTCCGCACAGTTTGTAGCCCCATATGAAGCATTCTCTATGTTACATCCCGTAAATACGGTACCATCTTCCATCTCAATCGCAGCACCCACTTTAAACTTTGAATAAGGTGAATAAGAATTCGCTCTAGCATTTATTGCTGCTTTAACTAAATCTCTATTATCCATTTTATATTACCTCCAACTCACTGAATTTTTATTCCTACACTACTTAGTAGATTTTATACTAGTGTATAACACCAGTACTCTAGTATACACCATAAGTAATACTATTGTCCCACCCTTTAAACCTTTTATCCAAATTTTATCCTAGTAGTTGATATAATAATAATACCAATAATGATCCAAAAGCTCCTCCTAGAACTACTTCTAAAATAGAATGAACATCTGAATCAACTCTGCTTTGAGCTACTATAAATGCCAACAGGAAGGCTAACATCATTATTAAAGGTTCCGTAGTTAATAGAGTAATTGTAGTTGCAATGGCAAAAGATATAGCACTATGTCCACTAGGCATGCCACCCCTTAAAGGTGTACCTTCATCATAGAGGGCTTTAACCACCACCGTTGCAATACATACGATTACCAACATCAAAAATATCATATGTGGATTGGAATTTTTAACTTTTGATAATACGGTAAGTGAAAAAGGCAGCACCTTATCATAAAAAATTATGTAGGCCACTAATACTGCATTCATAGCAGTTATCAACACAGCTCCTGCTGCTACATTTTTTGCAATTTTGGCTAAGGGATGATAAAAATTTGTAGTGGCATCTATAGCGCACTCAACTGCTGTATTTATCATTTCTGACACTACAACCATAGTTATTGTTAGTGTTAGTATTAACAGTTCAACTTTTGTTAAATTAAAGAAAAAACATGCAATTAATACTAACATAGTTATTATCATATGTATTCTCATATTTCTTTGAGTCCGAATCGAGTAAATAATACCCTCTATAGCGTAATTAAAGCTATCCACAAGCTTTTTTACCTTCATACCTTCACCGCCTTTTTAAATCTAGTTCCTTCTATCTTTGAATTTTAAATTTTTCTAAAATTTCTTCTTCACGAGCTCTCATGATATTCTTATCATCTTCTTCCATATGATCATACCCTAGCAGATGCAGAATTGAATGAATTATAAGGTAGCACACTTCTCTTGTGAATGAATGCCCAAATTCTTCACTTTGTTCCATAGCTCTTTCAAGGGATAGCACTATATCTCCTAGCACTAGATTCCCTTCATTTAAATCAATTTGAGAAAACTCATATCCTACATAACATTGTTTAAACACTAACTTTTCATCATAGCCAAGCATTGGAAAAGATAATACATCAGTAATATTATCTTTTCCCCTAGTGTCTTCATTAATCTCTTTAATGGTTTCATTATCCACGAAAATTATACTTACCTCATAAGGTATTTCAACTTCTTCTTCTTTTAATGTATAGTTAATGATATCTTCAATAGTATTACTTAAATCTGCATCTATACTTATAAGGTTTTGTCTATCATCCATATAAATCATTTTATTCTTCCTCATCTTCGTTAATTTCTTCTTTTACCTTTATTACTTTGCTTAAATTTATTTTTTCTTTTGGATACTCTACTCTTTCATGATAAATTCCTGACAGTACTTTTAAAAAGCTCTCTTTTATCTTCTCCAAATCTTTAAAAGTTAAATCAGAATTAATAAGTTGATTTTCATCTATTCTAGTTTTTATTATATTATTTACCATTTCTTCAATTTTCTTTTTTGTTGGATTTTGTATAGACCTCACCGCTGCCTCAACACCATCTGCCATCATAACGATTGTAGATTCTTTAGTTCTTGGTGGTGGCCCACTATATTTGTAGTCACTTTCATTTATTTCATCAGGTTTTTCACTTCTATTTTTCATAGTTATATAAAAATACTTAGCAAGAGAGTCTCCGTGATGCTCGCTTATAACATCTATAATTACCTGAGGTATATTATATTTGCGTGCAAGTTTAACACCATCATCTACATGGGATAATATTATTGCCGCACTAAGTGCTGGAGACATATCATCATGTGGATTAGCTATCCCAACCTGATTTTCCTTGAAGTAGTATGGTCTTTCCAACTTTCCAACATCGTGATAATATGCAGAAACTCTTGCCATTATTGGGTTTGCGCCTATATTTTCAGCTGCCATTTCCGATAAATTTGCAACTAACACTGAGTGATGATAGGTACCTGTGGCTTCTAGAAGCAACCTTCTCATAAGTGGGTGATTAGGATTTGCTAAT
This sequence comes from Clostridium sp., assembly GCF_036660475.1. Lineage (GTDB taxonomy): Bacteria > Bacillota > Clostridia > Clostridiales > Clostridiaceae > Clostridium_J. The sequence goes on from NZ_JAVXAO010000009.1 coordinate 100,177, forward strand.
TCCAGTAATTTTATATTTGTTACTATATCAAAAATATTTTCTAAAAATGGCAAAATCCCTATTGCTAGGATACCTGAAATTATAGCTGATACTCCTGTAAGTAATGCCTTATTAAATATTGCACCTACATTTGTACTTAAAAAATAACCCATTGTCCCAGCAAAAATTATGTTTATAGCTCCAATAATTAAACATGAATACAATATATCATTTCTCTGCTGCACTCTTTTTAACACCATGGGAACTAATACAGCATCAATTAATGCTATTAAAATCAAATCTACAGAGAATTTCACAACAAAGGCTACAAATATTACATTCAGCACCCCTATCGTTACAGCGGTCTTCCTATCAACTAATATAGTTAATAAAATAGCTACACAAGCGAAAGGTATTGTGTATGATGATATCGCTATAAACACTCTCGCTAAGACCACAGTTAAAATTGTCAAAATACTCATTAATACAATCTTAGTATTATCCTCATATATATCTTTCCTTGTAGCTTTAATGTATTTAAATTGTATACCTAACACACCTGCTACTATTAATGTTAAAGCTAAGTATATATATATCCCTGTAGATTTACTATTATCCAAAAGATCTAAATCATTCAAAAGTTCTATTTGTGATTGAGTAATAGGTTGCCCTTCTGCTATGATTGTTTGATCCTTCTTGTACATTACAGGCACTGTATTTTTAGTTATATTTTCTTTAGCTTGCCCTGTTTGCTCATGATTAACATAGTAGGTTGTCTTTATTTGTGAATACCCTATAGCCATCGCCAAATCTTTTAAACTCTTAGAATAGCTTGAAGTATTAAATACAGTGGTTATATACCCTTGAGCTGTAACCACATCTTCCGGTCTATTTTCATGTATAGGAACTTTGTCATACATATCATTCATACATTTTACTATATCTTTATTTAGAGCATCTAACTCGCTTTCACTTAATCCTACCAAAATCCCATAATTTTCTTTAGATAAATTTTTTATAGGACTTTTTTCCTCCAGCTTTTTTATCTTCTCAGCCTTTAATTTTTCATTTTGCTCTTTTATTTTCTCAGTGTCTGCCCCTTCTCTTTCACTAATATCAACTACATTTTCTTTATTAATAGTCTTAACTTCGACAAACATATTCTGTATATTTTCGATAGCTAAGGTCCTAACCTCAGTTTTGTAGTTATAAATTTCTTGTAAGTGTCTTATCTCTTCTTCAATCTTCTTCTGTGTTGCAATCCTATCCTCAACATCCTTTGGAGCTTTAATATCAACTTTAGCTATTTCTCCAACTTCTAATGTGTATTTCTTATTTACTACCACGGAGCTTAATATTCCACAAATTATAATTGTGGTTACAATAAAAGTAATATAGGGTTTTACTTTCAGAAACTTTTTTGTACCACTGATTTTTTTACATTTCATATTAACACCTTCTTCTAGGTACTAGGTGTGACTCCCTCGCTTATATCTTCTGAAACTACAGCCTCACTACTTGCTATATCCTCTTCAACAGTGACCAACACCCTCACCTTATATTTTTCTTCTTGCTTTTCAACTTCAGATTTAACATCTAATATCTTAACGCCTCTATCCAAGTTTAATCTAATTTTATTTTCCAATTCCTTTATTACAGAATCTACATTAGTCTCAACTAGTACTTCTTCAGTTTCATAACAAGTTTCCTTTACAAATACACCCCAACTTGTTTCTATTTTATCATAATTAATATAGTTATTTAATGATTTCTTTAGATAAATTTTCTTATTATTAACATTTATAAAATAACCTACAGATTCATTTCCGGTTCTTTTAGTTTCTATCATGTTATTTTCTACTTCCTTAGTCTCCTCATAGAATGTTGTTGCATATATCCTACCTTCAGCTTTTACTGTAAATACTCTACCTTCTTTTCCTTCTTGCCCCTTAACAATTATCTCACCTTCATTAACTACTTGTCCCGGAACTTTAACTACAGTACCCGCACTTGTATACACTCTATTTATAACTCCACTTTTTCTCGCCACTAAATTCCCCGTATATTCTTTTTCCTTTATCGTTGGCGGTTCTTGCCTTTCTATAATTTCAACCTTAAGTTTTGAGCCTTCCAACCTAACTTTAACCCACATTATTTCATCAATAGCCGTAACTAAATTCTCCTCAACCTTCAACACATCTATAGACTCTTTAGTACTTCCTATCATTATACCATATTCCTTTAAAATATTTCTTACCTCTAAAGGCGCTAAGTATTTATCAGTAGTAATGTCTATTTCCCATACGAATGTTCCTAAATAATATAGCATGAAAAAGAATAGACCCACACCCACGACTAGGGCCTTTCTGCCTTTAAGCTTTAACGACAAAAAGTTTATACCCTTACTTTCTACAATCCTCAACCTTCCACTTAATTCATTTACACCATCTACCAAATAATGATAATCAGACATATTTATATCCAACGTCATAGAAAACCTATTATTTCTTTTCACACGTCTTATGTCCACTTTATTGCTCCAAAGGTAATTTAAAATCTTTTCACACTTTGTAGCCTCTATCTCCACTCTTAAAAAACTTTTATTAAAATTATTTATCTTCATCATAATCATTATACACCACAGAATTAAACTTACCCCTTAAGATTATCGTGGTTCCTCCTACAAAAATAATTTCAAAATCCCGCCCCAAAACCTTCAACAACCCCAAAGATGTTTTTATAACCAACTCGTCACTATCAAACTTAACTATCCCTTTATGATTTTCAACAGTTATCTCCTTGTCCGCTAATATAGTTATTTGTGGTAAATTAAGTGCCACGTCAACTGGCAACTCCAATCCATATACAACCCGCTCTCTTGCTTTTAATAACTTATCACTCAACTTAAATCACCTCTACATAATATTCATTTAACCTATAGTATCCACATACAAAGTTCCCCTTGTAAATTTTATGATTTCCTTTAATGATTAATTACTTAAAGTTAGATTATTATTTCTAATAATAGGCAATATTTAAACTAACGTTGATAAAAATTCCAATGAATAAAAAAAATCCACTCTTTTATTCCAGAGTGGATTTCCTAAAATCTTATTAATTTGTATTCAAACCAATTTAATTCAACTTGTGGTTCATATATGCTAGATTAATTAGGTTGAATTACAAACTAAAGATTCGCTTCAACTTAAAAGGGACTCAGTAAACTGAGTCCTTTATTTATTCAGATATTCTTTTACTATTTGACTTACTATCTTGCCATCTGCACGACCATTTACTTGAGGTCTAACATCTGACATTAGTTTTCCCATATCTTTAATGCTACTAGTACCAAGTTTCTCGGCTGACTTCATAACAATTTCTCGGATTTGTTCTTCCGTTAACTGCTGAGGAAGGTATTGTAATAAGATTTCTATTTCCGAATTAGTTTGTTCAACTAAATCTTGTCTATTTCCTTTTTGAAACTCAACCAAAGAATCTCTTCTTTGTTTAATCTCCTTAGCTAAAATATCAATGACTTTATCATCATCAACTTCTATTGCTCCAGATTTTTCAACTAGTAAAATAGAGGCTTTCGCCATGCTTATTACATTTGCTTTAAACCTATTTCTCTGTTTAATAGCATTTTTCCAGTCGTCCTGTAATGTTTCCTTAATGGATGACATTATTAAACCTTCTTTCAAATTCTACTTAAATTTTCTTTTTCTAGCAGCTTCTGATTTTTTCTTTCTCTTAACACTTGGCTTTTCATAATGCTCTCTTTTTCTTACTTCTGAAAGCACACCTGATCTTGCACATTTTTTCTTAAATCTTCTTAATGCATTCTCTAATGATTCATTTTCTCCAACTTTTATCTCTGACATTTATATCCCTCCCTCCGCTAGCTCAATTCAATTTTACTTAAAGTAGCCAATGCGAGGCCTAAATAGCACATTTTCAATTATACAATTCACATTAACTTATGTCAAGATTTTCGTCCGTTTTATTTATATATTTTTAACCTGGTGGCCATTTTAGGTTTCTTCCACCTAATAAATGAAAATGTAAATGGGGTACTGTTTGACCTCCATCTTCCAATGCATTGGTTACTACCCTATACCCACTTTTATCTATACCTAGCTTTTTTACTAGTTCTGGAATAGTGGAGAAAATATGACCAATAACCATGGCATTCCCCGTGTTTATGTCATTTGAAGATGATATATGCTCCTTTGGAATAATAAGAATATGCACTGGCGCTTCTGGGCTTATATCGTGAAACGCTAATATTTTTTCATCTTCATATACCTTGTTTGAAGGAATTTCACCTTTGGCTATTTTACAAAATAAACAATCTGACATTTTTTCACCTCAATTCTTAACTTTAAAGTCATACTTTAGTTTTTTAGTACAATGTTATGTTTTAAACAGAGTTAATAAGGAATTCATGTTATATTAATAAATCCACATTTCAACATGAATACAATAATATAATATTTTCTATCCCATATATATTATACTCCTAAACCTAATCTTAGTGCATTATATTTTTAATATTCTACCAATCATATTCTCTGATTCAATACCTTCAATTTTTGTAGACACAATCTTTCCTGTTAAACTCTCTTCACTCTCTGTTATAACCTTTATATAATTTTCCGTATAACCTACATAGTGATTCTTCTTTTCCTTTAAAGCTTCTTCATATAATACCTTCAGGTCTTTATCCATGAACCTCCCCATGAATTCTACCTCTAACGCATTATTTAAATCTATTAACTTTTTACTTCTTACATCCTTTAAATTTCCATCTACTTGGAAGGGCATGTCTGCAGCCTTGGTGCCTTCTCTTTTACTATACTTAAAAATATGCATCTTACTTAACTTTATATCTTTTAAGAACTTGTAGGTCTCTTCAAATTCCACATTAGATTCACCCGGGAATCCTGCTATTATATCTGTTGTTATAGATACATCCTTCATGTATTTTCTAAGATTGTCTACTACTTCTTTGTATTCTGCGGCTGTGTACTTTCTATTCATCCTTCTCAATGTACCATCACTACCACTTTGAAGTGAAAGATGGAAATGTGGACATAATTTTTTCAAAGCACATATTCTTTCGATAACTCCCTCTGTGAAGAATGTTGGATCAATAGATCCTATTCTAATTCTTTCTATTCCAGGAATTTTATCTATTTCTTCTAAAACCCTAACTAAGTTCCACTCTCCATCTAAATCAACGCCATAGGAAGCTGTATGAACTCCTGATAGTATTATTTCTTTAAAGCCATTCTGGCTTAAATCTTTCACTTCTTTGATTATTTGCTCAGGCTCCTTACTACAAACGGCACCTCTTGCAAAGGGAATCAAACAGTAAGTACAAAATCTATTACATCCATCTTGTATTTTAAGGAAAGCCCTAGTCTTATCTTGATATTCATTTATAGACAGTTCCTCAAACTTTTTATTTTTAAGCACGTCGCTAACTTCTATAATTTGCTTCTTCTCTTCTCTAGTTCTATTTACCCAGTAGACAACCTCACCCTTATTTCTACTGCCTAAAACTACATCTACACCCTCTATTTTAGCTATTTCATCTGAGGCTATTTGAGAATAACATCCTACTACTGCTATTATTGCCTCAGGATTACTACGTCTTGCTCTACCTATCATTTGCCTTGATTTTTTATCTCCCATATTTGTTACTGTACATGTATTTATAACATATACATCAGAATATTCATCAAAGCTTACAACTTCATATCCATCCTTTATGAATTTTTCAGCCATAGCTTCTGATTCATAAGAATTAACTCTACAACCTAGAGTATATAGTGCTACCTTCATTATATGTCTCCTCCTAAATCTCCAAGTTCGTACATTATAAGACTAAGAGCTACAAAGCCTGCGGTTTCCGTTCTTAGTATTCTAGGTCCTAATGTCACTATAAAGGCATTAAGTTCCTTTAACGTTTGAATTTCACTGTCTTCAAACCCACCTTCAGGTCCGATTATTATAGCTACATCTTTTATATCCTTATCTATCACTTGACTTTTCACATATTTCATTCCTTGATTCTCTTGATTCTCGTAAGGAACTACTACTAAATCAAATTCTTTAAGAACACTTACTAAAGCTTCAAACTCCATAGGCTGGTTTATAGTTGGAATTACACTTCTCTTACTCTGTTTACACGCTTCTAACGCTATTCTGTTCCATCTATCTACCTTCTTAAACTCTGAAGTCTCATTTCCTTTAACCACAACTCTCTCAGTGATTATCGGGGTTATTTCACTTATTCCTAACTCTGTACATTTTTGGGCTATTAAATCCATCTTCGCAGCCTTTGGCAACCCCTGAAACAGATGTACTCTTATAGGACTCTCATTATTTAATTCTACCTTTTCAAGGATATTAACTATTACTTCTTTTTTGTTTACTTCTTGTATTTCACCGATAAATTCAGCACCATTACAGTTGTTTAGGTTAACCTTATCTCCAGCCTTAAGCCTCAATACTTTATATATATGTTTAACATCATCACCTTGGATTGTACATACATCTCCAACTATGTTGTTATCCTCTATAAAAAATTTATGCATCTCTACTTTACTCCTATCAATATCTTATTTCTTTGCAACTATACAGATCCATTCTCCATCTTCCATAACTTCCTCTATGTGAAAATCTAAGGATTCTAGTTTATTAACCACCATATCTCTTTGAGTATTCAATATTCCTGAAGCCACAAAATATCCATCTTTTTCTATGAATTCTCTTACACCATCACATAAAAACATAATAACTTCCGCAAGTATGTTTGCTACTACTATATCAGCCTTACCTTTAACCACTTCCATTAAATCTCCATGAAGTATTTCTATGTTAGATATATTATTGAACCCTACATTCTTATTAGCTGATTCTACAGCCACTGGGTCAAGATCTACACCCACTGCATGCTTTGCTCCTAAATGAGCTGCAGCGATTGATAATATCCCTGAACCTGTTCCTATATCAAACACAGTAGAATTTGACTTTACATACTTTTCTAAAGCTTTTACGCACATTCTTGTAGTCTCATGAGTCCCTGTACCAAAAGCCATCCCTGGATCAAGCTCTACTACAAGCTCTCCCGATTTCTTTTCATAATCTTCCCAAATAGGTTTTACAACAATTCTATCTCCAACCTTTGTTGGTTTATAATACTGCTTCCAGTTATTTTCCCAATCTTCTTCATTGACCTTATTTGAGGTAACAATGCCCTCACCCTTATCAAATCCAAATTCGGCTAAACTATCCACACTATTTTTTATGTATTCAAGAGTATCTTTAAAGTTATCAGTCTCTTTAAAGTACCCCTTAACTAAAGCACCCTCTTGTATAGTTAAAACTGATTCATTTATAAAGTCAGCATATCCAGGATTCTTCTTTTTAAACTCCACATCTTGAACATCCTCTATAGAAACCCCTTCTACATCACAATTATAAAAGAACCCAGTCACCGCCTCTGTAGCCTCGCTACTTGTAATTACAGTCACTTCAATCCAATCTCTATCCATTTTATATACCTCCATTTTAAATTGAAAATTATAAATTTAAAATTATAAATTACCATTAATACTATGTCCCTTAGGGGAACATTTAAACATCTAATTACTTAACAAATTTCATTATACACTAATTGATGTTTAAACGAAACTTGTCTAAATTTAAAATTTTATATAAATAAAAATTGCCTCATGACTATTTATCCCCCATCAAATCAGGATAGTCTGAAGCAATTTCTTTAATTAATCTCTATTGAACAAGCCTTTTTTATGCTTTTTTTTATCTGTATTTACACCATCTTCTGGAATTTCACCACAAGCTTCCATAAATACTTTTAGCGCTTCCTCTTGCTTTTCATTTAAAGATTTTGGAACATCTACTATTACTTTAACGTAGTGATCCCCTCTACCCGCTGAGTTTACTCTTGGAACACCTTTAGCTTTTAATCTAAATACTGTTCCTGGTTGAGTTCCCGCTGGCACCTTATAGGTAACATCCCCATCTACTGTTGGAACCTTTATATCTGTTCCAAGGGTTGCACTTGCAAAGGATACATGTGTCTCCATATGAATATCAAAACCATTACGCTTAAATGTACTATGTGAAGCAACTCTAATATTTACATAAAGATCTCCTGATGGACCTCCATTTTCTCCTACTTCGCCTTGTCCTCTTAATGGCATTACATTCCCACTATCTACTCCTGCTGGAACATTTATTGTAAGATTTCTAGTTTTTCTTTCTTTTCCTGTTCCTCTACACGTTGTACATGGGGCATCTATAGTTGAACCCTTACCACCACAAGCATCACATGTAGCTGTTGTTGCAATTACGCCAAGAGGTGTTCTTCTTTGAACTTGAATCTTACCTCTTCCGTTACACTTAGAACAAGTTTTAGCAGTGGTTCCCTCTTTAGCTCCACTACCCCCACATGTTTCACATTTTTCTTTTCTTGTAACTTTAATTTCTTTTTCACAACCAAATACAGCTTCTTCAAAAGTTAAATTTAAGTTATATTCAAGATCGGCACCTTTTCTTGGTCCATTTTTATTAGCTGAAGATCCAAATCCCCCACCAAATATATCACCAAATATGTCACCAAATCCTCCAAAACCTCCACCGAAGTCAAAACCATCAAATCCTTGTGAACCATTGAAATCAGTTGTACCATATTGATCGTATCTCTGCTTTTTCTCAGCATCTGATAGAACTTGATATGCCTCATTTACTTCTTTAAACTTTTCTTCTGCTCCTTCATCTCCTTGATTTCTATCTGGATGATGCTTTAGAGCCGCCTTTTTAAATGCTTTTTTAATTTCTTCATCACTTGCATTTTTATCTATTCCAAGGACTTCATAATAATCTTTACTTGCCATATTAAAAATTCACCACCTATTTTACTTCGTTTATATATTAAAACATCCTGAATATAATTTCAACCATTCGCTAAGTTGCAATAATTGGAATCTTAACATATGTATTATTCATTAACTCTAAATTAAGGGATGATTTTTACGTCACCCCTTAATGGTATTTTATTTCTAACACTTTTACTTCTCACTAATTGCTAAGAAGTAATTCCACTATCTAAATTTTAAAAAATTAATTAGATTAGTCTACTTTAAAGTCAGCATCTACAACATTATCATCATGTGGTGCTTGCTCTGCTCCCGCTCCACCCATGTTGTTTGGATCAAATCCTTCTGCTCCTGGCTGTCCGCCCTCTGCAGCATAAACTTTTGAAGATACAGCATAGAATTCTTGTGTTAATTCTTCTGTAGCTTTCTTAATAGCTTCTATATCTTCTCCATCTTTAACTGATTTTAAAGCTGCTATTTTTTCTTCTATTTTAACTTTATCTTCTGCTGAAACTTTTTCTCCAAGATCTGTTAATGATTTTTCTGTTTGATAAACCATTTGATCTGCAGTGTTTTTAGCTTCTATTGCTTCTTTTCTCTTTTTATCTTCTTCTGCAAATCTCTCTGCTTCATTTACTGCCTTTTGGATTTCATCATCACTTAAGTTAGTTGATGCTGTAATAGTTATATTAGCTTCTTTTCCTGTTCCTTTGTCTTTTGCTGAAACTTTAACTATACCGTTAGCATCTATATCAAAAGTAACTTCAATTTGAGGTATTCCTCTTGGAGCTGATGCGATTCCAGAAAGAGTAAATCTTCCTAAACCTTTGTTGTCAGCTGCCATTTGTCTCTCACCTTGAACTATATTGATTTCAACTGATGTTTGACCATCTGCTGCAGTTGAGAATACTTGACTTTTCTTGCTTGGAATTGTTGTGTTTCTTTCGATTAATGGAGTAGCAACTCCACCTAAAGTTTCAATTCCTAGAGTTAATGGTGTAACGTCAAGAAGTAATACATCTTTAACATCTCCAGTTAATACTCCACCTTGAATAGCTGCTCCTGCTGCAACACACTCATCTGGGTTAACACCTTTTGATGGATCTTTTCCTGTAAAGCTTTTAACTGCATCAACTACAGCTGGTATTCTTGTAGATCCACCAACTAGAACTACTTTATCTATTTCTCCGATTGAAAGTCCTGCATCACTAAGAGCTTTTCTCATTGGCTCTATTGTTCTTTGAACTAAATCATTAGTTAATTCATTAAATTTAGCTCTTGTTAAGTTCATTTCTATGTGTTTTGGACCTGTAGCATCAGCTGTTATAAATGGTAAGTTGATATTTGATTGAGTAGATGATGATAACTCAATTTTAGTTTTCTCAGCTGCTTCTTTTAATCTTTGAAGAGCCATTTTGTCATTTCTTAAATCAATTCCATTTGAAGCTTTGAATGTTTCAGCTATATAGTTCATGATTTTCTCGTCAAAATCATCTCCACCTAGTTTAGTATCTCCATTTGTAGACTTAACTTCGAAAACTCCATCTCCAAGCTCTAGGATAGATACGTCGAAAGTACCACCACCAAGGTCATAAACAAATATTTTTTGGTTTGTATCCATTTTATCAAGACCATAAGCAAGTGAAGCTGCAGTTGGCTCGTTGATAATTCTCTTAACATCAAGACCAGCTATTCTTCCAGCGTCTTTAGTTGCTTGTCTTTGGCTATCATTAAAGTATGCAGGTACTGTTATAACTGCTTCTGTAACTGTTTCACCTAAGTAAGCTTCTGCATCTGCTTTTAATTTTTGAAGTATCATTGCTGATATTTCTTGTGGAGTATATTGCTTGTCATCTATACTAACTTTGTGATTTGTTCCCATTTCTCTTTTTATTGACATTATAGTTTTATCTGGGTTTGTAATTGCTTGTCTTTTTGCAACTTGCCCAACTAGTCTTTCTCCGTCTGCAAGGAAAGATACTACTGATGGAGTAGTTCTAGCGCCTTCTGCGTTTGGTATTATAACTGGGTCTCCACCTTCCATAACTGATACACATGAATTTGTTGTTCCTAAGTCAATTCCTATTATTTTTGCCATTATAATTTCCTCCTAATAATCAAATTATTTTATTATTTTACTTTTTATTATTTTAATTTTTATTGTTTTTATATACAAAATGTTTTCTATAAAGTATATACAGATTCTAATCAATTTTATCTTAAATTCATAATTTATAATTCTAAATTAATTAGCCACTCTTACCATACTATGTCTTAATACTTTGCTATCTTTTTTGTATCCCTTTTGGAATACTTCTACCACTTGGTTTTTTCCAACATTTTCATCTTCTACATGCATAACTGCATTGTGGAAGTTTGGATCAAAGTCTCCATCTGTTGCAATTTCTTCAACGCCTAATTTTTCTAAAGAACCTTTGAATTGGTTAACCGTTAGTTCAACACCCTTCTTTAGATCTTCACTACTGCCTTCAATAGTAAGAGCTCTTTCTAGGTTATCTAAAACTGGTAACATTTCTTTTAGTACGTGACCACAAGCATCTGCATAAATACCTTCTTTTTCTTTTATAGTTCTTTTTCTAAAGTTATCATACTCTGCTATAGTTCTTAATAATTTATCTTTTAGACATTCGTTTTCCTCTTTAAGCTCTTTTATTTCAGCTTTGCGATTTTTAAACATCTTCATCTCATCTTCTATTTCCTCTTCCTCATCTACCTTATCATCACAAGGTGTTTCATCACACTCACACTGAGTTTTTTCAGAAGTCTCATTTTCTAAAATTTCATTTACATCGGCTTCCACTGATTCTAAATCAGGGCTATTTTTATCTTCCATGTTGTTTTGCAATGAACTCTCCTCCCATCTATATACTTATAATGTTTTAAAATATATATATAATTATCCATATAAAATCTTATGTTAATATGGATCATATATTTTCGATATGTTTTTGTCGATTTCTTTAACAACAGTATTAAGAACCGCTACAACCTTATCATAGTGAATCCTTGTAGGTCCAATAACACCTATAGTTCCCATTATGCGACCATTACAACTGTAACTTGCTGTTATTATGCTACATTCTTTAGCACATTCCACAAAGTTTTCTTCCCCTATACTTATGTATATAGGTTCTTTACTTCCTTTGCTTAAAATTTCATTTAGATTTTCTTGATTATTCACAAGTCCTAAAAAAGCTTTAGCCTTATCAATATTATTATATTCAGGATAGTTAAATATATTTGTGGCACCTTTTGTGTAAATTTCACTAGTATTTCCAGCAACTAAAGTTTCATGAAGCACTGGAATTATACTATCAAATATTTCTTCATATCCATATAACTCACTTTTAAGATTTACTAAGAAATCTAAAGTTATTTGTTCTATGCTAATCCCCACCAGCAACTTGTTTAAAGTATTATTCACATTTATTAATCTATTATCATCTACTGGATTTGTTACTCTTATGGTATTATTTTTAATATTACCATTGTCAGTTATTATAGTAGATAAAATAATATACTTTTCTATGGCTAATAATTTTATATACTTTATACTAGATTTTTTTACTGGTGCAACCTTTAGCACTGAAGTTAACATCGTAATGTTTGATAGAACGTCTATGGCACCTTTAACGATACTGTCTACTTCACTAAGTGATATTTCTTTTATATCATGCTTTATAGATTCATGCTCTTCTTCTGTAAGACTTGTAGGACTCATAAGTCTATCTACATATAGTCTATACCCTTTATCTGAAGGGCGCCTTCCAGATGATGAGTGTAATTGTTCTAGAAATCCCATCTCTTCAAGATCAGCCATTTCATTCCTGATTGTTGCTGAACTTATTCCTAAGTCATACTTCTTAGATATGGTTCTTGAACCTACAGGCTCACCATAAGTTATATAATCATTTATAATAGCCTGCAAGATTTTTATTTTTCTTTCATCCATATCCATCTCATCACCTCTTTGTTAGCACTCACTATCATCGAGTGCTAATGACTATATTTAAAAAATATCACTTATTATATCTCATGTCAATAACATTCATAAATTATTTACAAAATAAATTCTGACATAACCTGATTACTTAATTCTATCCCTCTAGTTGTCAAAGTCATTTTATTATTTTCAACCCTCAACAACTCAAGACTTATATACTTTGATATAACCTTGTCATACTTGTCATATATAGATATTCCAAATCGTTCTTTAAAAGCCTCTAAATCTATACCCTCAATTTTTCTAAGCCCCAAGAAAATAAACTCTTCAATATCATCTTTTTCTAAATTTTTATATTTTTCAACAGATGCTGTTTTTTTATTTTTCATGTCCATTATATATGTTTCTATTTTTTCTTCATTTCTATACCTAATTCCATCTATGTAGGAATGGGATGATGAACCACATCCAATATAATTTTCTAAATCCCAATAAATTTTATTATGTTTGCACTCTAATCCATTTTTAGCGAAATTAGATATTTCATATTGTTTGTATCCACATTCATTTAAAAATTCTATACAATATGCATACATATCCCTTTCTACGTCTTCATTCGGCAGCACAAGTTTATCCTTTTCATATAACTCAAAAAATTTAGTTCCTTCTTCAATAATCAAGCTATAACAAGATAGATGCTCTGGCTTTAATTCTACAACGGTTTTCAAAGTTTCCTTCCATTGTGACAATGTTTGACTAGGAAGCCCAAACATTAAATCTACATTAACATTGTCGAATCCTGCTTTCCTCAACATATTATAACTATTTTTAAAATCATCTAAAGAATGTATTCTTCCAAGCGTCTGCAAATGACATTTTTGAACTGCTTGAAGTCCCATTGAGATTCTATTTACTCCCATATCTTTAAATATATTTAGCTGCTCCTCATTAAACGTCTTTGGATTTCCTTCTACAGTGAACTCAAACCCTTTATCTACTACATCTAATTTACTGATAGTTTCTGCTATAATTTTCCATCCATCTAAACACAAATAGGTGGGAGTTCCCCCACCTATAAATATTGTGCTTATAAGTTTTCCGTGGCATGAAATTTCTATTTCTTCACTTAAGGCTTTTGCATACTCAACCATTAAGTCATCTTTACCACCAAAGGAAGGAAAATCACAGTAATGACACTTCATCTTACAAAATGGAATATGAATGTATAACCCTACTGCTTTCATTTAATTTCTCCTTATTTTCCCTTTAAATTTATAATCTTTAATCTTTAATCTTTAATCTTTAATCTTCAACTACACACCTTAAATTATAATTTATAATTTAAAATCTAGTCTACTTTTAACACTGCCATAAATGCTTCTTGTGGAACTTCAACACTTCCAACTTGTCTCATTCTTTTCTTACCCTCTTTTTGCTTTTCAAGAAGTTTTTTCTTTCTTGATATATCTCCACCATAACATTTAGCAAGTACGTCTTTTCTCATTGCTTTTACGGTTTCTCTAGCTATTATTTTAGCTCCTATAGCTGCTTGAATTGGAATCTCAAACATCTGTCTTGGAATTATTTCTTTAAGTTTCTCTACCATAGATCTACCTCTATGATATGCTCTATCTGCTGGCACTATCATAGATAGCGCATCAACTATATCTCCATTAAGTAATATATCAAGCTTAACAAGCTGAGTTCTCTTATATCCCTTAAGCTCATAATCAAAGGATGCATACCCTCTAGTTCTTGACTTTAATGCATCAAAGAAATCATAAACTATCTCGTTTAGAGGAATATCATAGTTAATTACAACTCTAGTCTCCTCGATATATTGCATATCGATGAAATTCCCTCTTTTTTCTTGGCATAATTCCATAACTGTTCCAACATATTCTGATGGTGCAATTATTGACGCCTTTACTTCCGGCTCTTCCATGTATGCAATTTCTGTTGGATCTGGAAGATTTGTTGGGTTTGTTATCTCTAAAAGTTCACCATCATTTCTCATTACTTTATATATAACTGATGGTGCTGTAGTTATAATATCAAGATTAAATTCTCTCTCTATTCTCTCTTGAATTATCTCCATATGAAGTAGTCCTAGGAATCCGCATCTAAATCCAAATCCTAAGGCTATAGAAGTCTCTGGTTCAAAAGATAAAGCAGCATCGTTTAATTGTAGCTTTTCTAAAGCTTCTTTTAGATTCTCATACTTAGCTCCATCTATTGGGTATATACCACTAAATACCATTGGTACTGCAGGTCTATATCCCTCTAAAGCTACCTCTGCTGGTCTATTTGCTTCTGTAATCGTATCCCCAGCTCTAGCATCTTTAACATTTCTAATTGCTGCACTTAGGTATCCAACATCCCCTGCTCTAAGCTCTTCTACCTTTAATGGACCTGGAGTAAATACGCCTACCTCTGTTACATCATATACCTTCTTAGTATTCATTAACTTAATTTTAGTTCCTGGTTTTACAACTCCATCAAATACTCTTATGTATGTTACTACACCTTTATATGTATCATAGTAAGAATCAAATATTAGAGCTTTTAATGGAGCTTCTTCATCTCCAGTTGGTGCTGGAATTTTTTCTATAACTGACTTTATTACATCTTCTATGTTTAATCCTGTTTTTGCAGATATTAGCGGTGCATCATGAGCCGGAATTCCAATAACATCCTCAATTTCTTTTATAACCTCTTGTGGTCTTGCACTTTGAAGGTCTATCTTGTTTATAACTGGAGCTATTTCTAAATCATGATCTAAGGCTAAATAACAGTTAGCAAGCGTTTGTGCTTGTATTCCTTGAGTGGCATCTACAACTAGTATTGCTCCTTCACAAGCTGCTAAGCTTCTTGATACCTCATAGTTAAAGTCTACATGTCCTGGAGTATCTATAAGATTTAATATGTACTCCTCACCCTCTTCAGTTTTATATATCAGTCTAGCTGCCTGAGCCTTGATTGTAATTCCTCTTTCTCTCTCAAGCTCCATATTATCTAGTACTTGGGCTTCCATCTCTCTGGCAGTTAATGTACCAGTCTTTTCAAGTAGTCTATCCGCCAAAGTTGACTTACCATGGTCTATGTGTGCTACTATAGAGAAATTCCTTATGTGTTTTTGTCTGTTAGTTTGCATCAAATTACCCCCGTAAATTTATATATTAATTATTCACTAATTCTCCAGATTAATATCTATTAACTCAATTTTCTATGAAAGATTTCAATAATTTTCATGGTGTACTTACACCTTATTTAATCTATTATTTTACTAATTGAAGTTATTTATTATTATTATCTATGTTATAAATAAATCAAAATAAATTATACCACAATATGAAGGCTGATTGTCAATAATGTTGTATTAATATATATTGCTGAATTTTAAATTCTAAATTCTATTTGCTTTCTAATATGAAATTCTAAATCCTTAATTTTTAATTTATAATTTTCAATTCCCAATCAATTCCTCAATAGCATCGCCTATTACAGATATCCCTTTTATAAAATTAATAAATGACTCTCCCTTGAAACTTATATTAAACCCAGCCACCTTCATTGTAATATCTAATGGTTCTTTACTATAAGTAACATGAAAGCTAGAATTTTGCCTTACAACCTCTGGCAATGTTATATTAACTCTCAATACGCCATATATCAAAAATATTAAAGAAAAAACAACTACAATCTTAGTTACACTTTTACCTATTGTTCTTGAATCTACCATCCTAATTTTCCTCTCTACATTAAAATAAAGAAACTTCTACTTACCAAATATGAAATTTGGAGTGTCTTTACATGACAAGAAGTACCTCACACTAAATGATGTACTTCTTTCTTATATTTTATACGTAATTAGGACTCTTAATTTATTTCGTATTTAAATATTTTGCAAATACTTTACTCATGTATTTCATGGAGTTTTTAGCTTCCTCCAATTCATTAACATTAGCTCCAACTTCTAGTAGTACTGCATTATCACTTAAGTCTTGACTATAAAATAATATCCCCCTCTGATAAGTATAAATACTTTTCCCTCTAAATAGGCCTGGATATACCTCATTTGATATATCTATAATAGAGTTTAGATTTTTTATGTGGGCTTCATATCTTGGATCTTCTTCTGCGGTAACAAACATCAATTTAGCCACTGATTGATTTTCTAAAGTTGAAGTTACATTTTCCTTTGCAGGCCCTGAATCTCTGTGCATATCTATTATGAGGTCAAAATCACCATAAGCATTAAGGTGATTGCTTAGTGTTTCCCGAGATTTTTCATAGGCTCTATTATAATCTGCCTTATCATGTACTGTTTTGTCATGTACTACTGTAAATCCTAGTGCCTGAAGCTCTTCAGTTAGAACATCACCAACCGCTGCTACTGTAGTTGATAATCCATTATTCCCCTCTGCATATGCTTCATTAGTATGTGTGTGATATATAAGGATTTTCTTTTTAGAATTATCAGTTGGGTTCCCTATTATTTCTACAATTTTTTCCACTTTATTTATATCTGTATCTTTTAATTCAAATGGATTTATAGCTATATTTTTAACTATATTTGCATGATCTTTAACCTTATCCACGGTCTCTTTATTCTTAATATTTCCTTCATCTAAGAAACTTATTTCTCTTTTTACTATATCCAAAGGATTCAATGTAAAATTCCCCATAAACTTTGTATCATCATCATTTTTCTCTTCTCTAAACGTACTCACATTATTACCTATAAGTTTTCTGAAAAAGCTACTTATTTCTGCATTTTTGTATGCTTCATTATCCTGGGCAACAGCTCCCGTAGAAATCATTATAGATATTACCATGGTTATTGCTACTATTGCTAGTATACTTCTTGTACAATGCTTACCAAAGCCTATCGTTCTTTTATTTTTCAATTTATCCCCTCCAGTTAGATTCATATGAATTGATAATTTAAAATTCAAAATTCAAAATTTATAATTTAAATTAGAACATATATATGAGAGGTATATTAAATTTATTACAGTTTTAATTAAAAACGGCACTGAAATTAGCATTTTCCCTAGAGGCCTCAAACCTTGTTGGCCCTAAGGCTACATATGTCTAAGAACATAAAAACATAAAAACATTGATATGGTCTGATTCCATATTCGAAAAATTCTATACTTTTTATACATTAAAAAAAGGATTAAAAATAACAATTATCAATCTAATAATAATGTTCTTTTTATCCTTATTTTGAGATACCTAAATTAATTTCAGATATCTTAGTTAATTTAGGTAGGTATTTATATCATCTAAGGTAAGTGCTGGCTGAAGGGATATATTTATACCATTTGCAATTATCTTAGATACACTTTCTATAACCTTATCAATATCTTTAGGTGTCACTACCATACCGCCTAAGGATGGGTCTAAAACTTCTCTAATAAGAGCTTGCTTTTCATCTTTATCTACATCCTTTAGCATATTATAAAATGCACTTCCTTTAGTAGATGACTTTATTAAATTATCTAGTACTAAGTCAATCGTATCATTTGCAATTGTACCTGCATCTACTACTGTTGGTACGCCTATAGCAATCACAGGAACTCCTAAGGTTTTTTCACTTAGCTCTAGCCTTCTATTTCCAACTCCAGCCCCAGGTGATATTCCTGTATTTCCAATTTGAATTGTCCTGTTAACTCTCTGGGTTCTTCTTGATGCAAGGGCATCTATACAGATTACTAAACTAGGTTTTACCTTCTCAACTATCCCCTTTATAATTTCGCTAGTCTCCATACCCGTAAGACCTAAAACTCCTGGAGCTATGGCACAAACTGGTCTAATACCTTCATCTATATCATCTGGTACATATTCTTTTAAATGCCTACTAACCATTATCTTAGAGACCACTTTCGGTCCTACTGCATCTGGAGTTATATTCCAGTTACCTAGCCCCACAACTAAAGCTGTCATATCCTCCTGTAAGTCTACAAGTTTTGTTAACTCCTTAGACATAACTTCACTTACATCAATTATTCTTTGCCCATCATAATAAACAAACTCCGGAAATTCTAAGGTTACATACTGTCCAATAGGTTTCCCTATAATTTTTGCGGCTCTGTCATTTACAATTTTAACCCAAGATACTCTCACATTGTTATCTATATATTCTTCAGATTCAATTCCTGATATTTCCTCATCACTATTTTCTCCATAGATTTCTCTAGCTTCTACTGCTAAGTCAGTTCTAACGCTATACTCTATTTCTTCAGCTTGACTTTTTTCATATTCCTCCTGAATATTTCTCATTTTATCCCTATTTTTATCACTCATTATTACACCTCATCTTTAGGATTTTATTACAAACCTACTATATTTGTAATTTCATAAACTTATCTTTTCCTAAATTCTTTTTCATATACCGCATTAGGCATCTGAAAATAAATAATAAGTTAAAGATACGAAGGATACTGACTTATTATTTTTGAATATGCCTTTTTCGTCAATTAAATTATTAATAATGTTAAAGGTAATTTCTACTTGAAGTACATATAATTTAATGTTATAATAGCTTTTGTTATATGAAACTCGTACGCAGACTTCCCCAAAGCTGCTGTGAGATATGATAAAACTACAAGGGGGTGAATTAATAATGGCAAACATTAAGTCAGCTAAAAAAAGAATTAAAGTTACTCAAGCTAAGACAATGCAAAACACTATGATAAAGTCTTCTCTTAAAACAACTATAAAGAAATTTGAAACTGCACTAGCATCTAACGATGTTACTTTAGCACAAGAAAATTTCAAATCAGTAGTTAAAGCACTTGATATGGCTGCTTCTAAAGGGATAATACATAGAAACAAAGCCGCTAAGAAAAAATCAAGATTAGCAGTTAAGTTAAACGCATTATCTGCTTAATAAATAAACCGGTGATTTCACCGGTTATTTGTTTTTTTGCATTTATTTATTATTTGTTTATTTATTTTCAATTTATCTATACTTATCTTGTCATCATTGTTCTAACCATTAGCATTTCAATGGCATTTTTACTATCCACAGATTTACTTTTGATTTCCACTTCCGTATCAAGGCATAATTCCAGACTTTTCCTTAGTGCCTTTTCTGAGAATTTCTTGCTTTGCACTATCATTTTATCGGCAATATAAGGATTTAAATTATATTCCTTCACTATGGCTTCCTTCTTTGCACCATTTCCAACCTTCACTCTTATAGCAAATAACAGTTTAAATTGACGTTCTATCATAGATAGTATCTTTGGTGGCTTTTCACCCCTATAAACTAGTTGGTTCAAGGTATCTATAGCACCCTTTATATTTCTTTCAGACAGATATGATACTAAATTAAATATATCACTCTCCTTCTCATAGGGAGCCATTTTTACTATATCCTCTTTAGTTATCGCTCTACTTCCTGTATATAAAATCAATTTTTCTATTTCATTATTAACTATACTCATATTATTCTCAATAATAGAGCAAAAATATCCAAGTTCACTTTTCCCTATATCTTTACCTTTTTCTTCAAATATAGATTTAACCTTACTTTGAAATCCCTGCCCTTTCAACTTGTCTACCTTTACTATTTCGCACACATTTTGTAACTTCCTAAGCTTATTGCTCTGCTTTTCTCTATCATCTTCAAATACATAGTACATTACTAATGTAGTATAGGGTGGTATTGTTTTTAAATAGTCCCTTAGTTCATCTATATCCTTACTCTTGTCTTCCTTCTTACCGTCTTTAAGGAAATTTGCTCTATATATTTCAACCATTCTATTTTCCGCCATGAACGGTATAGTTTCGCAATTGTTAATCAAAGCATCTACACTTAATTTATCTCCTTCGATTCTATTGAAGTTAAAATCAGCAAAGGTTTCATCGATTTTAAGGTCCTTTATTCTTTTAATATTTGCTTTTATAAGTCCCTCATCAGAACCACAAAACACATAACAGTTTTTCAGATTGTTTTGTTTTAAATCTTTTTCAAATTGCTCTAAGGTTATCACTATAGTTTCCTCCGCTCATAGATATATTAAGATATACTTTTTAAAAATCGTTAAAGCACTTAACTTAAATCTTTAATTCTTAATTCTTAATTCTTAATTCTTAATTCTTAATTCATAATTCATAATTCCCAATTAGAATAACTTAATGTATATAGTTATGATATACTTTACCATTAATAATCTTATAACTTTCATAATATCGTCCTAATTTAATACTATCTTTTCTTCTTACGAGGTTTATTATATCATAATTTTTATCTTCTAGATTATATTCATTAAGACTACAACAAATAGCTTCTTCATCTTTAGAGTTTTCTTTAGATATATTTCTATCTATGTTGATTTTCGTAACTGATTCTTTGTATTTAAGATTTACTGACATTATGCCACCATTAACCTTAACATCTAAAGACTGATTTTCACTTAAATCTATACTAATCTCATCTTGAAACTCATCATATATCCTATCAATATCCCCATAATCCTCATACACATATTTAAGTTTTACCTTCTCCGGGCTTATCATTATATTTCTATTCTTATAATTAATGTGTACTATATCTACATTTTTACCTGCTATAAAATTTATCTCTGGAAAAATTATATACTGTTCCTTAATTACTAAAATCATCAAAGCTATTGGTAGATATTTAAGTGAATTTACGCCTTTTTTTATAAGAAAATAACCCAAATACAAGAATAATATGATAATACCTTCTATGTATGTAAATGAAATTGGCGTGGGTATAATATTAATAAGCATAGCCTCTATAGTTCTTATTATTAACAATATGGGATTTAACATCATTGCTATGAAATTAAATACTATTGGAATGTTTATAAATATAAGTAATAGGTTTCCCAATACTACTAAAAATGTATAAAAAGGTATCAGCAGCATGTTGGAAATTAGCCCCCCAAGGCTTACCGAATTAAACCTAAGGATGATATATGGAGTTGTAAATACTAGAGAGCTAATGCTTAAACTTAGAGACTCTCCTATTATATCTGGTAATTTATAAAGCCATCTTCTTATTTTCTTATTTAATAAAAATAATCCAAGTACCGATAAAAAGCTAAGGGTGTATCCCAAATCTAATATGTAATAAGGCTTTATAATCAGCAAGATAAAAGCTGCAAAGGCCAAGGATGAAATCCCCTCATACTTCTTTCTTACCTTAGTACTTAACACAAGCAATACTATCATTATAAATGACCTCACGGTGGAAGCTTCCCCACCGGTAAAAATTACATAGAAAAATAAAACTATAAGCGATAATTTATATCCTATAATTCCTTGAAGCACTTGGTATATCACTGAAACATGAAGTCCTGATACGCTTATTATATGTGTTATCCCTAAAACGTTAAATTCTTCTCTTTTATCATAATCGATATGGCTCGCATCTCCAGCACTTACCCCTAATATAATTGCAGCTCCGTCATCATCCGTTGCTTTCACGAGCTTCTCATATAAATTTTCTTTTAACTTATATCCCTTGTAAATCAAATCTTCCTTTAATGGTTCATACTCTGAAGCTATATAATCTCCTATAATTCCTCTTTCATAATCAACATTACTATTAAAGTTACCTTTCAAAATATATTTTCTTCCTACTTGAATTTTATCATCTTTTACAAATATCTTTAATTTTCTATTATTATAACTGCCTATATAATATCCTTTTCTTGCCTCAAGAACTCTACATTCTAAATAATTTGAAGGCTCTATTCCATTAAAGTATATATGACAGTTAATAAAGGACAACAAGAAAAACCCTATTATAACTAGGGTTAAATAAGGCTTAAAATCCTTTTTCAATAAAATTATATATACTAATCCTAATAATACAGCAGGTACGACCCCCATATAACTATAGCTAAAATATACTATAGCCCCGAAGAGTACTCCTAGATATAACTGAACCATCGGCCTATCCATAACATCACCCAAATATATTATAGCCATGGTATAATATTGTAATTCAATCCCCCTAAAATTACTTTAATTTTTTCAAGCTTGCTTTTAAAAAATAATCCTTGTAGAATTGTTTGCTGTTTTTTAAAAATAAAAAGCTTGACCGTACTATTAACTAATTCAGTCAAACCTTTTCCTATAAATATTTAATTGGAATATGTATTAATCTAACGCCCCATGAAAATTCTATATTCTCATTTTATTTATACCTTTCCTTGGATAGCTCTGATACCCTAATTAAGATATTTTTTTCTATATCACAAATTGCATCCATTAATTTATCAACATAAGAGTCTACCTTTTCAGATGCACTTCCATAATTATCTCGGTCTCTTAGTTCTGTTAATATTATCTGACATATCACAAGTACATTTTCTCCATAATTATTTACTTTTTTATCTTCTATATAGCTATTTATAAACTTATAGCTATTTAATAATTCTTCAAACCCCATTATAAATTCATCTCTGTAATAACTCTCTACATTTACCCAGTTAGGTATTGTATTGTTTTTTATTTTTTCACCTAAAATCTTAACCTTTTTATTTAAGTCAAATAATTCTTTATAATTTTTTATTTTCTCATTATTAATATTTATACAATGTTCTTTTTGAAATTTTAATCTTTCTTCTTTAAGTACTCTACTCATTATTAGTACCGATATACAACTCCCCATAGCCGCCGATATTAATGGAATTATTATCATCAATATAAACACATTACTGTCCATAATTCAACTCACCTCCAATATAATATTCGTACCATATCTGACATCCTTAAGCAACCAATCTATTTTATAGTCCTATATACTTAACGAACTCCTCAAACTCCCCTTCATTTATTCATAATTAAATATAAAGCATTTACACATTTTAACCACATGGAGCCTTATATGCTATATATATCACCTTTTAATTGCCACAAATTATATCTACTGCTTCTTTCCTTTTGTCCTTCCCATTAGCTACATTGGATATTTTGCATAAAAATAAGGTTTGAAAGTCAGCTACCTATTGGTATAACTAACTTTCAAACCTTATTATCTATTTGGCGGGAATATGTGAGAATCGAACTCACCCGTCGTGGTCTTAGCACGGCAACTCGGTTTTGAAGACCGGCAGGCACACCAGCACCTATCTACTCCCATGTCTATTTGTATTATAATATCCAATAGAGTAAAAATCAAGTATTTTTTATTATAATACTTGATTTTTCACTATATTAGTATAAAATTCTGTCGTTTTCTACACGTTTTGTGACTTTTATGCTATCTAAATGCTCTAATATGGCTATGGCATATTTTCTGTTAGTTTCTAGGAGCTCCCTTGCGGTGGCTGCTGATATAGAGCCATTTTCATTAATGCAATTTTTAATCTTTTCTTTAGCCTCTTTATAATCTTCCTTTAAAAGAGTGCAATCCTCATTTAATTTTATTAAAGTTTCATCATCTAGTAATAACTCATATACCATTTTAAATCCAGCCTTATCCTTCTCATCTTGATTTAAATCTGTATATTTTGGCGGTGAGAATTTTAAAGTTTTAAATTCATTTACTATTTTATCCTTCATCCTAGTCTGCTCTTTAGTAAGTGTTACATTAAAATCATATAAGGATACAAATTTTTCACTGACCTTTATAGTTTTTTTATCTAAGAGGATATTTAAAATATCGTCATAATTTCTTTGTTTAAGCTTTTTAGTAAAGATTTTATTCTTAACCTCTTCCTTTGACATACCAAACTTTAATGGGTTTTTTTTATGGAATTCTTCTAGAAGATTCTTTAAATCTTTACTTCTTTGATTTAAAAATTCTCCATGGATAAATATATGACTATCAGCACCATCTAATTTTATTATCACATTTTCTAATACTAATTTATCTAGTTCTTCTTCTATATTTTCCATATTCTTTCCTAAGCTCTTTAAAATAGCTACAGCATCTGGATAAGTATCACTGAGATTCTTCACAGCATTTTCAAGAATATTAGTTGTTTTTCCACTTTCTTTCAGCTCTAACTCTTTAATATATTCAGCAGTTACCTTTTTAGACTTCTTCGCATTAGGCTCTATAATAGTTCCCCCTGCAATTGTGGTCATTGGAGAATAACTTCTGATTATATATCTATCATTTCTTTGAGCTGTAAGTGGTTTTTCTAGCCTTAGCTGCACATATGCCCACTGACCTGGTTTAATTTCTTCCATATCTAATGGAACAATTCTACAAAGTATTTCCTCTGTCCCATGATATAATCTTACCCTTTGTCTACTTACTATTGACTTTTCTGCAGTTTTTATATGATATAGTTTGCAATCTATTATTAGGGATGGCTCCATAATACCTTCTTTAGCCACTACATCGCCTCTTTGCACATCTGCAACCTTTGTGTTTGCAAGGTTGATTGCACACCTCTGTCCAGCCTCTCCAAGCTCTGAAGGAATATCATGAACTCTTATGCCTCTAACCTTAGCTTTAACTCTAGAAGGATATATTTCCACAGTATCTCCAATTGATATCCTACCACTTATAATTGTTCCTGTTACAACAGTACCAAACCCACTTATACTAAAGGATCTATCTACAGGCAATCTAAAGTGTCCTTCTGTATCCTTAGCCTCAACCTCTTCTGTGATTTCGTCAATATCCTTTATTAAATCATCAAATCCCATTTTGGTTTTAGATGAAACTGGATGAATTTTGGCATTTTCTAAGAAGGTTCCTTTGAACTCTTCTTTTATATCCTCTTTTATCATTTCAATCCAATCTTCATCAACTAAATCAGCTTTTGTTAATACCACTATTCCTTTTTTAATGTTAAGCAGCTTTAAAATCTCAAAATGCTCCCTTGTCTGAGGCATTATACCTTCATCTGCAGCAATTACAAGAAGTACTACATCTACACTACTTATTCCAGCTAACATATTTTTTATAAATTTTTCATGACCTGGAACATCAATTATTCCTGCTCTTCTACCTGATGGTAAATCAAAATAAGTAAACCCTAAATTTATTGATATTCCCCTATTTTGCTCTTCTTTCAAAGTATCAGTTTCTCTTCCTGTAAGTGTTTTTATCAATGTAGTTTTACCATGATCTATGTGTCCTGCTGTACCTATAATTATGTGCTTCATATATTTTTTTCTTCCTTTCAAACCAGTATATGGGTATGCTTCATTGTTAAGTTTAGCCCAAGTATTAATTAAGGTATCTTAAAAAAATAAATAAGTCAGTATGTTTGACTTGTTATTTATTTTAAGATACCTAAGTCTTAATATCATCTTCACTGAATGATATTAAAGCCTATTTTAACGCTACTCTAAATATATTTAAACTATTTCAAATCTATGAAACACTTAACTATTTCATCAAAATCATCTTTAAATAAAGTTCTTCCATCTAAAACTAATTCATTGTTGTATACTCTTGTAATTAGTGGTATTTCTCCAAGTCTTAGTTTTTCCTCCATCTCCTGTGGTGAAAATTTATCACTACTTACCTTAATTACATAGGTTGGAATCTTTTCTGTAGGCATAGATCCTCCACCTACCATGGATTCTCCCATATCTATAGCAAATTCAAACCCTACTGTTTTGTTTTGAAGCTTTCTTTTTAGAAGTATACATTTTTTCTTTACTTCTTCTTTTGGCATTAAAATCATATTTAAAGATGGTATATTTTCTATAGCATCCTTTTCATCTATATAGTATTTTAAAGTACCCTCTAAAGCCGCTAATGTCATTTTATCTACTCTTAGAGCCCTAGTTATTTGATTTTTCTTCATCATGTCTATGTATTTCTTTTTACCTGCAATAATTCCAGCTTGTGGTCCTCCAAGCATTTTATCTCCACTGAAGGTTATTACATCAATTCCCTTTTTTATACTCTCTTGTACTGTAGGTTCATAGGTAAATCCATACTTTGTAAAGTCTATAAGGACTCCGCTTCCTATATCTTCAACTACTGGAACATCTCTTTCATTTCCTAGTGCCACTAACTCTTCAATGGATACAGCTTCTGTAAATCCAAAAACTTTAAAATTAGAGGTGTGAACCTTAAGAAGCACTCCTGTATCTTCTGTTATATTATCTTCGTAGTCATAAAGATGTGTTCTATTCGTAGTACCTATTTCAACTAGCTTTGCGCCACTAAACTTCATAACTTCAGGTATTCTAAAGGAACCTCCGATTTCGACTAATTCACCTCTTGAAACAATGGCTTCCTTACCCTTCGCTAAAGTATCTAATACTAGCATTATAGCCGCTGCATTATTGTTTACTACCATGGCAGCCTCTGCCCCTGTAATCCTCTTTATAATCTCTTCAATGTGAGAATATCTTGAACCTCTTTTCCCACTTTCAATATCATATTCAAGGTTGTTATAGTTTCCTGCAACCGTCAATACACTTTCCATAACTTTTTTCCCTAGTAAGGAACGGCCTAAATTTGTATGTATTACAGTACCAGTAGCATTTATAACTCTTTCAAGATGCATCTTATTTTTGCTATTCAATGTGTGAATGGCAAAATCTAAAACCTGGTCCGTAGTTAAACTTTCTACACTTCCCTTTAGTATGCCATTTCTATAAAAGTCTATAGATTCTCTAAGACTTTCTAATACTATAGTTCTTGAATTCTTAATTATTAGACTATTTACTATATCTTCTTTTAAAAGCTCATCTATTTTAGGTAGTTTTCTTAATAATTCTTTATTCATCTAACTTTCCCCACTTACTCTCTTAATATCTCCATATAAAGTTATGTTCTAGTAGCCATCTTAATTTAAGCTTAATATTACTGTTTACTTAAAATATAGCTACTATAAATATTATTTTCAAGATATTACTGTTATCTTCTTATTAGTTCTACCTACAATTAATTTCCCACTATAGTTAAAATATTACTATAATTGAAATTTAACTATGGCAAATGTATATGATTATTACAACGACAAGAGTTCTATTCTACTATAATTGGAACCTGACCTTTTTCAATTACCTCTCCAATTACTGCAGATTTTATCTCGAGTTCCATTAATCTTTTCATCATATCTTCTACTTGATCTTTAGATGTAGATATTAGAAGTCCACCTGAAGTTTGAGGGTCAAATAAAATATCTTCAAGCCACTGTGGTACATCTATTAGTTCATATTTTCCCTTTAGATAGTTTCTATTATTATAAGTTCCTGCTGGTACTAATCCCATCTCTGCATATTCTTTAGCACCTTTAACTATTGGAATACTGTCCTTAAATAATTTAATTGTTATATCTGAAGCTACTGCCATTTCATATCCATGGCCCATTATTCCAAATCCAGTAACATCTGTACAAGCATTAACCTTGTAATCCACAATAATTTCACCTGAATACTTATTTAAGGTGGTCATAACCTTTACAGCTTCATCATAAATTTCCTTGGAAGCAAGTTCTGCCTTAATAGCTGTGTTTACCACTCCAGTACCTATAGGTTTCGTTAATATCAATACATCTCCAACCTTACATCCATGGTTCTTTAAAATTTTATTTGGATGAACAAGTCCCATAACGGATAATCCAAACTTTGGTTCATCATCTTCAACAGTATGTCCACCTATTACTACGGCTCCAGCTTCTATTACTTTATCAGCTCCACCTTTTAAAATTTCACCTAATATATCAATGTTAAGGCAGTTAGGAAAACATACAATATTCATAGCTACTGTAGGTTTACCCCCCATAGCATAGACATCACTTAAAGAATTTGCTGCAGCTATTGCCCCAAAGGTATATGGATCATCTACTACTGGTGTAAAAAAATCCAAGGTCTGAATTGTTGCTATATCATCTGTAAGCTTATACACCGCTGCATCATCAGAAGTTTCTATACCTACCAATAAATTCTCGTCTGACATTTTAGGTAATTTATCTAGTATCTTTGAAAGGGTCTCCGGCCCTATTTTAGCCGCTCAACCAGAGGTCTTAGAAAGTTCTGTAAGTCTTTTTGCCATCTGTTTTACCTCCTTGAAATTATAGTTTAATTTTAGCACATGAAATATATGCCTTATACTAATTCTTTAATAATTTTATACTAATACTCATTTTATGTCTACCTTATCTCTTAATTTCTCCACGGTTTTCGCCCCTATTCCCGTTATATTTGCCAAATCATCTACGGAATTAAACTTTCCATTCGCCTCCCTATAATCAATTATACTTTGAGCTTTAACTTCTCCTATTCCATAAAGTGTTTGAAGTTCAGTTAGTGTAGCTTTATTAATATTTATCTTTCCCTTAGAATTTATACCTCCGCTTGTAGTTGCCACTCCATCAGTTTCTACTTCCACAGCTTCCCCATCTTCCTCACCTACTCGATATATTTTAATACATTGCTGATCTTCTAACAGTTTTGAAAAATATATCCTACCTTCATCAGCATCATCTGTTAACCCACCCGCTGCCTGTATTAACTCTCTAACTCTAGCGCCACTATCAAGTTTATATTCTTTAGGATTTTTAACTGCACCCTTTATATCTACAACAATTATTGATTTTACTTCTGAATTTTGCTTCTCTTCATCCACTGCTTTATCTTCATTTCCATCAACATTACTTTCTGCAAATATTTCTTGATAATCTTCATTTTTCTCCTTACTAGAAAAATATCCAAAACCTAAAAATACTATACTAAGAATTAGTATAGTTATAGAACCTATTATTTTCTCCCTAATTTTCATAAAAACCACCTCTTTGTATTATTTTATCCATTTTTTCTATAATTTATTATCGAAAAATAATTCTTTTTTTGTTATAATAAATTATTATATTTATTAAGGAGATTTTTATGAGAAAATATCTATTTACACTGTTATTATTTTTTGCTATAACATTGTTTAATTTTAGCGATGTATACGCTTCTACTAATCCTCCTTCAGTCACTGGTAAAAGTGTAGTTGTTATGGATGCTAAAACAGGGACAGTTTTGTATGGTTCCGAAGAAAATACTCAATATCCACCAGCTTCTACAACAAAACTAATGACCGTACTTTTAACTTTAGAAAATCTTAGTTTAAATGAAGTGGTAACCGTTGGGGATTATCCTCCAACTATCGAAGGTTCAAAAATTTATATCGACAGAACTGAGCAAATGACTGTAGAAGACATGTTATATTCAGTAATAATGGTTTCTGCTAACGACTGTGCAACTGCACTTGCTGAACATATTTCCGGTTCTGTGGAAGAGTTTTCAAACCTTATGAACAAAAGAGCTAAAGAACTTGGGTGCCAAAATACTAATTTTGTAAATCCCCATGGACTATATGATGAAAAACATAGAACTACGGCTTATGACCTAGCTCTAATCGAGAGAGAATTATTAAAACATCCTAAATATATTGAGATATCTAAAACAAAATCAAAGCAGTTAGAACCAACCAACATTTTCAAAGAACCACGCCCACTTTGGAATGATAACAAATTACTTCATGATTACTATGCATATTATTATCCTGATGTAATAGCTGGAAAAACTGGTTATACCGACGAATCGCTACATTCTTTTGTAGCTTCTGCCAAAAGAGGTGATCAAGGATTTATAGTTTCTATTCTATATGATGAGAAAAAAGCTTATTTTAGAGAAACACCTCAACTCTTTGATTGGGCCTTCGAAAACTTCAAAACTGAAAAATTATTTTCAAAGGGTGATGAACTAGGTACCTATGAAACCTCTAACGGATCAATAATACCGCTACTTGCAGATTCAGATATATTTTACGCTAGAGATTTAACCGATTCTTCTACCCCAGTTATAACTATCGATAAAACCAATCTAGATAATAAATTCTTTGATAAAGGTGATATTGTTACTACTGTATCAGCTAAATATAAGAATCAATCATACAATTCAAACATAGTGAGTAATAGTAACTATTCTCAAGAGATACTCCCTGTTATCGGTAATTTATTAACTGAAAGTAACAATACTATAAATTACACTAAGTTATTTTTTATTATAGTTGGTTCCATACTTGGATCTATAATATTTTTAATATTTACTTCACGTGTTATTAAGAAAAGAAGTTTAGCTAAGAAAAGGAAAGCTTTATTTTCTTCTGATACCTCTTATAAAAAAAGATATTAGTATAAATTATCTATATTTAAAACTGAGGAATCTACTATGTTATAACAGTAGATTCCTCAGTTTTTTATTTTTAATTTTTCATCTAAAACCTACCAAAGAATCTATAATATTAATCTAATTCATTAATTCTATTAATTTCTTCATATCCTCAGGTATTTCACTAGTAAACTTCATAATCTCTCCACTACGTGGATGTGGCAGCGTTAATGCATAGGCATGGAGTGCCTGGCGCTGTATTTTATCACTATCATCAAGTTCACAGTACAAGCTATCACCATATATAGGATATCCTATATGACTTAAATGCACTCGTATTTGATGGGTTCTTCCCGTTTCTAACCTTAATTTTACAAAGGTTGAATCATCATACCTTTCTAATACCTCATAGTGAGTAATACTCCTCTGACCATCCTCTAATACCCTTCTTCTTATCGCATCATCTTCTGGCTTACCTATGGGTAAATCTATTGTTCCAGTATCATTTGATATATTTCCATGAACCACAGCTAAATATGATTTTTCAATCATGTCTTGATCCATTGATTTAGCTAAATTCATATGTGAAAATTGATTTTTAGCTATCATTATCAGACCTGAGGTATCTCTATCTAATCTACTTACTAACCTTACAATCGAATTATCCCCATTTGATCTAAAGTGATGTATAACTCCATTTGCAAGTGTTCCCCCTGGATGATTCTTCGTTGGGTGCACTACCATAAATGGTGGTTTATTAACTATTAATAAATCATCATCTTCATAGATTACTTGTATATTTAGATTTTCACCTTCAATATTTTGAGTTTCCTCTTTATTTACAGCCACTTCAATAATATCACCTTGAGCAAGTTTATAACTAAGTTTAATTTCCTTATTATTTACCTTTACTCTTTTATCCATAGCTGAATTTCTTATAAATCTTCCTGAAAGATTTAATGTATCTTTCATATAGTTTCTTATATTTACGCCATGTCCTTCTGTTCCAACTTTATATGTAATAACGCTCATCAGTGCCACCTCTATTTTAAAATATTTAAGCCCCCATAAATGGAGGCTTAATAGTTAACCGTTTATGAATTAGTTTCTTTACTTAATAAGTAAATTCTTTGTGAAGCTAATATCTTTATTATTCTACTATTGCAATTACTTCAATCTCAATTAAAGCATCCTTTGGTAATTTTGCTGGTTGCACACAAGATCTAGCTGGTGGATTTGCTGTAAAATACGTTGCATATACTTCATTCATAGCTGCAAAATCATTCATATCCTTTATAAATACTAATGTTTTAACAACTTTATCTAAAGATGTTCCAGCTTCCTCAAGTATAGCTTTAACATTATCTAAGCATACTGCTGTAGCCTTTTGTATGTCATTATTTACGAGCTCTCCAGCTTCATTTATTGGCAATTGTCCAGAAGTATATATTAAATTCCCAACCTTCACTGCTTGTGAGTATGGTCCTAATGCCGCTGGCGCCTTTTCTGTGTTTATTATCATCTTCTCCATTTTATTGCCTCCCCAAATTAAATTATTATATATCTTCTAGATACTATATAGTATATCTAGTTAATATTAAGTTTTTTGCTCATTAATAAATAATTTCTAGCTTTAATGGTGTCTACATGTATTATTGAACCTCTAGATAATATATACATTATTGTATCCTCAAAGGATTTTAAAAGAGCTTTATCTAAATCATCATATGCTAAACTTCTAAGTTCCTTCACACCCTTATAACTTCTAGCAGGCTCTATGCAATCAGCAATATAAACTATCTTTTCAAGGGTAGACATTGCTTCTCGCCCTGTAGTATGATATTTTATTGCATTTAATACATCTTCATCCTCTACATGAAATAATTCCTTTGCAATATATGCCCCTACTATTCCATGTAAAAGCTGTGGTGATTTATAGTATACACTAGAAATAATCTGACCACTGCCTCTAGCTTTATTAATAAGTTCATTTGCAGAAAAATATTTAGCACAATCATGACATAATGCTGCCATCCTTGCTTTACTTGGATCGATCCCATAATACATCGCAAGTTCTTCACTTGTTTTCATTACACCGAGACTATGATTATATCTATCCTTTGTGAGATGAATCTTTATATATTCTTTTACTTTACTCTCATGCCACATATGCTACACCTTATTTCTATATAAATTATATTTGTTAATTATATCTTCAACTCCTCTAGGCAGAAGATAACTAACTACTTTCTGTTGTGAAATCTTTTCCTTAATATCTGTGGAAGATACATCTAAAAGAGGCATTTCCAAAAATATTATTTCTTTATTATATTTTTTTTCTAAATTTTTTTTCATTTCAGAAACACCATTCATAGTGTAACCAGTTCTAGAAAACACAACTAAATTACAGTTTCCCAATATAATATCTATATTTTTCCACTGTGTAATTGTCATTAAACTATCAACACCAATAAGAAAATACCAACTAGTTTTTGGTTCTAAAGAATTAAAATACATTAAAGTGTTGTATGTATAACTTAATTGTCGATTATTTATTTCATACTCACTTACAGTAAATTTTTTCTCTTTTTCAATGGCCGCTAGAACCATTTCATATCTAATATTTTCTTTAGTAACTACCTTACTTCTCTTGTGAGGTGGGTGTCCATTTGGCATAAATATAATTTCATCCACACCTAACTTATATAAGGCCTCATATGCAATATGAATATGTCCTATATGTATAGGGTCAAAGGTTCCTCCAAAAATTGCTTTTCTCATGTTATTACCTCTTTAAACAATAATACCATATATCAAGTGTTTTACCAATAATATCTTGGAATTTGGAATTTAAAATTATTGAGGATAATTATATATAATATGATTTTAGAGGAAGTACTACTTCCTCTAAAATTTGTTTATTTATTTACTTTTTTTTGCTACTTTTTCTACTTGCTTGCTTATTTCTGAATTCAGCTCTTCTTTGCTCATTTCTTTTTTCACTTTTTCTTATCATTATCTGTTTTTTTGACTCTACAACCTTCTCTTTAGTTATTATTGTCAAATTTTCTAAATCTATTACAGGATTTTTTCTAGATTGACGATATATAACTACTGTGCTTCCTATCGCTTGAATACCTTCGCATCTTAATTCTTCACATATAATTTCTGAAGCTTCTCTTGCAGTAATTCCGCTATTGCTTAGAGTTTTTATTTTTATTAATTCTCTTGTATCTAATGTTTCATTTATTTGTTTTAAAAAGTTATCTTCTATTCCACCCTTACCAACTTGAAATATTGGTGTTAGTTTATTTGCAAGTGATCTTAAGTAGCTTCTTTGTTTTGTAGTTATCATTTTATCCCCCTAATTATAGTAAGTACTCAAATTCGAAATCATTTAATCTAACAATTTCTTCATCTTGTATTCCCATTTTCTTTAATTCGTCTATTATTCCTTTATTTCTTAAAACCTTGTGGAAGTATCTTAGTGAGTCTGGATCATTTATATTAACACTGTTAAGTAATCTATCTACAAATGTTCCTGAAACTTCAAATATTCCTTCTTCAACTTCATTTATTTCGTAAGTAAATCTCTTCGCTTCTTGAATAAATCTGTCTTCTTCTTTAATTTCAAGCTCTTTAACTGGAATTGTTGTAAGCATTTCTGCTGCTGCCTTCATAAGATCATCTACACCCTCATTTGTAGCTGCAGAAATTTTAAATATTTTATCGTAACCCATAGCATTTAATTCTTTTTTAAAGTTCTCATAAACCTCTTCATCATATAGCATATCTGATTTATTAGCTGCAATTATTTGCGGTCTATCCCATAGCTTTACACTATACTTTTTAAGCTCTTCATTTATTTTCTTGAAGTCTTCAATTGGATCTCTACCTTCAATTCCAGATATATCAACTACATGTATAAGCATTCTAGTTCTTTCTATATGTCTTAAGAACTCAAGCCCTAATCCTACACCTTCAGCAGCTCCTTCTATAATTCCAGGAATATCTGCAATTACAAAGTTTTGAACTCCTTTGATTGATACTACACCTAAGTTTGGTTTAATTGTAGTAAAGTGGTAGTTAGCTATCTTAGGTCTTGCCTTTGATACCATTGATAAAAGAGTTGATTTACCTACATTCGGGAATCCTAAAAGTCCAACGTCTGCTAAAAGCTTAAGCTCTAACTTTATCCATCTCTCTTCTCCTGGCATTCCTGGTTCTGCAAATTGTGGTGCCTGTCTTGTAGGTGTACAGAATTTAGCATTTCCTTTTCCACCTTTTCCACCTTTACAAATTACATATGTATCACCATCATGAGCTAAGTCACACATAACCTTGTCTGTTTCAAAATCTTTTATAATAGTCCCCATAGGAACATTTATTATACGATCTTCTCCAGCTCTTCCATAACACTTAGAACCTTCACCTTTACCCCCATTTGGAGCAATGAATTTACGATTATAAGAGAAATCAAGAAGTGTTGTCATATTGCTATCTACAACTAATATAACACTACCACCATTTCCACCATCTCCACCATCTGGACCTCCAAGCGGTGCAAACTTCTCTCTTCTAAAGTGGATTGAACCATTACCACCATCACCTGATTGTACAAAAATCTTCGCCGTATCTATAAACATTATTAATTTCACCTTCCTAACAAAATATCCTAGGATATTTTTAATGATTTTTCATAAACCTATTAATATTAGTATTTACCAAAATCTTAATTTTACATATAAATCTGTATTATTTATTTAAACTTCAAACCCCTTCTCACTTTGTTCCTATGTTTAAGCTCTAAAATTTAATTATAGTTTTTAAAACTTTAAAGGAAGCTCATTGTCATATATATTCAAATGAGTAAGCTGAAGCGCTAAATCAAAGATTTAGACTCTCACCTAAAGGATGTTTTTTTATAACATAGTCCACCTATGACATAAAAAAGCACCCTTCCGGGTGCCTTATAAACTATTCGGCTATTGCAACTTCTACATCGATTGGATAAACACTAGCTTTTTTTCTGTCTCTACCCATTCTTTCAAATCTTACAACTCCATCAACCTTAGC
Source organism: Clostridium sp. (assembly GCF_036660475.1). GTDB lineage: Bacteria > Bacillota > Clostridia > Clostridiales > Clostridiaceae > Clostridium_J. The sequence goes on from NZ_JAVXAO010000009.1 coordinate 136,177, forward strand.
GAAAAGAGTATCATCTCCACCTATTCCAACATTGTTTCCTGGGTGAATTTTTGTTCCTCTTTGTCTTACAAGGATGTTTCCTGCAAGTACAAATTGTCCGTCTGCACGTTTAGCCCCTAATCTCTTAGATTCACTATCTCTACCGTTCTTAGAGCTACCTACCCCTTTTTTGTGGGCACATAACTGAAGGTTTATTAGTAACATATCACTGCACCTCCTCTTCTATAACTTTAATATATTTTTCGTAATTTATTTCTAAATTCTTTAATCCTAGTAACATCGTTTCAAGTAAGACTTGTGTACTTTTTATTTCCACAGCCGATAACTTAGATACATCTAATGCTATATTTCCTTCTTCTGCGATATATGTAGGTTTCAATTTTAGCACTTCTAACACTCCTAAGATAGTTACCTGTGCTAGATTACTTACAACTCCACAAACAACATCATCATAAATTGTGATGTTTTCATTTAAATCGAAATATTCAGCATGACCATCCACATGGAACGATACTAGCATATTATCATTTCGCTTAAAATCTATACTAATCATAATTAAGCTTCTATCTTCTCAATTGCAATTTTAGTAAATGGTTGTCTATGACCTTGTTTCTTTCTGTAATCTTTCTTTGGCTTATATTTGAAAACTATAATTTTCTTAGCTTTTCCTTGTGCTACAACTTTAGCTACAACTTTAGCTCCTTCAACTACAGGTTTTCCAATTACTAAACCTTCTTCTTTTCCAACTGCTAGAACTTTATCAAATTCTATTGTTGTATCAACCTCAGCTTCAAGTTTTTCAACGAATAATACGTCTCCCTCTTGAACTCTGTATTGTTTTCCTCCAGTAAGTATAACTGCGTACATTAAATACACCTCCTCAATCCAGTCTCGCCATCTCAGGTATAACATTTAAGTTATTTTTAAGAACCTTATGTGTGCGGTCTACAAATGACATTCTATCACATAGTCCAACCATTGTAAAGAAGCTTATTAAAATTTTATAGTTTTTTATTTTAACTTGGCTTTAGTTTACCTGAAAAAACCTTTAATTTCTCTATAGTTTCAATCTGACTATGAAATACCACGGGTTCAATTTTGAAGTTATATAAACGTTCTTCAAACTTTATAAATATGTCGCAATCTAAAGCATCTAACTTTAGCGCAAATTCAAAGACATTATTTTTTATTTCTTTTTCATATATAGAATCCAATTCTATATAAATGTTTTTAATGTCTTGTTCGTCTTTTATTTTTCTTATTTTTCCCTTTAGAATATTTAGAAGATATTCCAATGAAATTTTTTGTCCCCTACCCCTACACTGTTCACATCGCTTAAACACATAATCACATATGGATTTACCATATTTTTTTCTAGTTATTTGCACTAAGTTTAATTCTGTAAATGGATATACTTTAGGACTATTTTTGTCATCTATAAATTCTTTTCTTAATATATCAATAACCTGATTTTTATCTTCTACAGATTTCATATCTACAAAATCTACAAGTATTATACCACCAAGATTTCTTAATCTTATCTGCCTTACTATCTCAATAGCTGCCTCTTTATTTGTTATTAAAATAGTATTCTCCGCAGTTGTAGATTTTGTATTTTTAGCCGTATTAACATCCACTACTGTCATAGCTTCAGTATGGTCTATTACAATGTTCCCACCACTAGTAAGATTTATTTTATTATGTCTTAGCACTAATATTTCTTTTTCTATAAGATAATTATCAAATATTGATAGAGTTCCTTCATAGAGTTCTACCTGTATATTAGCTATTTTTTTCTTTTCAATTAAATCCTTATAGTAGTTATAGTCTTCTAAATGATCTACAACTATATTTGCACCGCCATCAGTGAAATTCCTCATAACTCTACTTAGTATTCCATTATCCTTGTATAAAGGGCCAACCTTAGCTGAGTAAATAAACTTGTTATGCATTTCATTATACCTATCCACCAATTCATCAACTTCAGCTTTAAGGGTAGTAAAATCTACACCTTCTGCTTTCGTTCTAATAACAACCCCAAGCTCATCAGGCTTTAATAAGTTTTCTTCTATTAATTCCTTGAAATTAGGGGTTCTTATCTTTCTTGATATTTCAAAACGGTTATGTTCATTAGTTAGTACTACATAGGTTCCTGGAATGGATATATTTTCAGTAACTTTGGGCCCTTTTTTACCAAGTTCCTCTTTTACTATTTCAACCATGACTTCGTCACCTTTTTTAGGTGTATTTCCATGTAATTTCCCTTCAATTGACATATAACAATTTTTCTCATATCCAATATCAACAAAGGCACAGTGCATAGCAGGTACAATGTTTTTCACTACACCCTTATATATATCCCCAATTTTGGGGCTATTAGTTTCTTCCTCAACAAAACATTCTCTTAGAATGTCTCCCTGCTTTATTGCAACCTTTAATAATGATTCTTGTCTTTCAATAAATATATTCTTCACGAAACCAACTCCTAGTTATGCTGAAAAGAACTCACTTAATGGAACTAACTTTTCATTCTTCAGCCCATACATTTCAATTCTTTTTATATCAACAAAGGTATCTTCCTTTACACCCTCTAAGTGAATTTTAACAAAGTCACATAATAAACTAGCAGATAGATTTTCTCTACTTCCACAGCATATAATAGCTTCTAATGTTAATACTCCATCTTCTATTGAATGCTTTAATTCTTTAACTAATGGTTTTATATCAACTTCCTTTTCTCCAGATTTTGTTTTCTTTAAAATTTCCCACTCTGGAAGTGACATTATAGAATTAAAGTCTGCAACCACTCCATCCTCTAGCTTAATTTTCATTATATACTTTGCACCATCGATGGCAGCCATAGCTTGAGGACTCTTCACACCCTCTTTTTTCTCTACTTTTGTAACCTCTAAGAATTTAACCCCAGATACTGAATTTTCATTTAACATATCTAAAATATGATTTTCTGAAAGTTCTTCTGTAAGTACGGCATCTAGATATTCACCTATAGAATATACCCCTACGGATAATGGTTGTGCTATAGATATAGTCATATGAGGATTGAATCCCTTTGAATACTCTATAGGTAATCCTGATCTTCTTATAACTCTTTGTATTGTTCTCATTAAATCTAGGTGAGATACAAACTTAATCTCGCCTTCCTTACTGTATTTTATTAAATAACGCACCGTCAAAACACTTCCCTTCCTTAAAACTAGTATTTATTCCACACCCTGAACATTGTTGTCTGCAATCTGGTGTTAGAACTAACTCCTTAGCCTTATCATTTTCACTGATTAGGTATCTTTTACTTACACCTATATCTATGAAGTCCCATGGAAGTATCTCTTCATAGCTTCTATCTCTGTATGCATAGAAATCTCCATCTACACCACATTCTTCAAGGGCCTCCATCCAAAGTTCAAAGTTAAAGTATTCTCCCCAACCATCAAATCTAGCACCCTTTTCAAATGCTTTTATAAGTACATCACATAACCTTCTATCACCTCTTGCAAATACTGCTTCTAAGTAGCTAAGTGGTGAGTCATGCCAGTTATAGTTAATAGCTCTACTCTTAATAGAATCACGAAGGCTAGAAATCTTTTCTTTTACTTCTGGCATTTGATTCATTGGAGCCCATTGGAATGGAGTAAATGGTTTTGGTACAAATATAGAAGTACTAACTGTTACTCTTAACCCTCTTTTTCTTACCTCTTTAGGTACATTGAAATACTCATCTACAACCTTTTGTGCAAGATCACCTATACCAACTACATCTTCTACAGTTTCATAAGGAAGTCCAACCATAAAGTATAATTTAATTGTAGACCAACCCGCTTCAAAGGCACTTCTAGTTGATTTTAATAAATCCTCTTCAGTTACTCCCTTATTAATTACATCTCTCATTTTTTGACTTCCAGCCTCAGGCGCAAAAGTTAGTCCCGTTTTTCTTACCTTTTGTATTTCTTTTATAAGATCTACTGAAAACGCATCAATTCTAATAGATGGTATAGAAACACCAATCTTATCTTTTCCATGTTTTTCAATTATTGAAAATATAAGATTTTGTATATTTGAATAGTCACATATGCTTAAAGAACTTAACGAAACTTCTTCATATCCCGTATTCTTAATAAGAATCTCTAGTTCTGACATAAGCTTCTCTGTACTTTTTTCTCTAACTGGTCTATATATCATTCCCGCTTGGCAGAATCTACATCCTCTTGTACATCCTCTAAACGTCTCCATAACTATTCTGTCGTGGATAATTTCAGTGTATGGAACTATGAATTTTTCTGGGAATGTATTTTCATTGAAGTTTGTAATTATTCTCTTCTTAACTGTTTTAGGCACATCCTCATATTTAGGTGTCATTTCATTTATTGTTCCATCTTCCTTATAAGTTACATCATATAAAGAAGGTACATAAATTCCACCTATTTTTGAAATTGCTCTTAAGTACTCGGCCTTTGGTTTACCCTTCATCTCTTTATAAACATCTAAGATATCATTAGTAACCTCTTCACCTTCACCTAATACAAACACATCTGCTATATCATGTAGTGGTTCTGGGTTATAGGCACAAGGCCCTCCCATCATAACTATCGGGTATTCCTCGCCCCTCTCCGAAGCTCTAAGTGGAATATCACACATATCTAACATGTTAAGTATATTTGTATAACTCATCTCATATTGTAATGTAAATCCTAATATGTCAAAATCTCTAAGTGAATCTTTGCTTTCAAGAGTGCCTAGTGGTATGTTTCCATCTCTAAGTAATTTTTCCATATCTGGCCATGGAGCAAAGCACCTTTCACAGTAAGTGTCTTCTCGCTGATTCATTACATAATATAAAATTTTTGTTCCAAGATGTGACATTGCTACTTCATAAACATCTGGAAAGCAAAATGCATATCTAATATCTACATTATTTTTATCTTTATTATAAGAATTTAACTCTCCCCCTATATACCTTGCCGGTTTCTCGACTCTATATAGAATATCATCTGAAATTTTATTCATTTTGTATCCTCCTTAAGTTAGGGTATATCTAAATAACTGATCATTATTTTACATACCTAATTCAACTATTCATTTTATCATAAGCACATAATATTTCAAGTAACTAACTACTTTTAAACAATAGATTTGATATACTTACTATGACTAAATACCCTTTTAACACACTTTAGCTTTCTAATAACTCTTCTAGAGTTATATTTCCCAGTTCTTTTATGCCATTTAGTATATCCTCCTCATATAAAATACCTAGTACATTCATATCATCGTCTAATACAGTAAATACATTATACTTGTTTTTATCTATTAATTCTATTACTTGCAATATATTTAATTTATAATACACCGACATGTTCTTATTTTCTAAATATCCTCTACGTATAAATTTTTCTTTTTTCTTTATAATATATCCCATAATTATATACGCTATCCTCCTCTTTTCCCTATAAGAAATCGTCAATATAAACACAGAAAAAAAGGCAAGATTTACATTTAAATCCCCTTTGTATGCAGCTATTAAAAATAGCCCTCCAAATATATATCCAATTACTATACTTATATTTAAAGAAACTTTATTTGCCTTCTTAAATATAAGCTTTAAATTTAAGAGACTTCTTAGTATTCTACCACCATCTAAAGGAAATGCCGGAATAAGATTAAATATACCTATAACTAAATTGTAATTTCCAAACTCTATAAGGCAAGATATTGAATAATATTTACCTATAAAATAACTGACTATTGCAATTAAAAAATTCCCAATAGGTCCACTTAAAGATATGATAATATCATCTTTAGGACTTGCCTCTTCTAACTCCTTAAACTTTAAAGATGTTCCCATTGGGAAAATATCTATAGAAAAGCCAGAATAACCTAGTATTCTAGCTGTTATTAAATGTATACCTTCATGTATCATTATTATTATAAATCCTATAGTTAACTTACTTTTAAAGCCTACAATTAATATTAATATTATATACGGTATAAAGTATTTATTAATTCGTATCAACGGCTGCCCCCTAGTAATATTGCTACTCCATAGTTTCTAAACTAAAACACTTTCCAGGATTTAATACACTCCCCATATAAAATACCTCTATACTTACTTCGCTATTTAATTCATAAACAGATTTTCCAATCTTATCATTTGAATTTACTTCCATTCCATTTGTAACTGTAGCCTCACTTAATCCTCCATATTCTATTTCAATTCCATCTCCATGAGCTATAAGCACAGTTATGTTATCACCTGAAGTTACTGATTTAACCTTACCTGCATATGCCGACTTTATCTCAACCTCATCTACTACTCCCACTAACAATCTACTACCCTCAACACTAACTTTATTACCTTCCTTAATCATTACTGGGAATGTATAATTAGCCTTTATATATTCTTCTTTACTCTCCTCCATCGTTACAAAGGATTTAACTTCATTAAATACTTGTATTACATTTTCCTTACTAAATAGATGTGATGCATTTTCCAAAGTAAATACTTCTGATATATTTTCCATACTAATAGTACCTTTATCAAAAACACCTTGGTTTATATATGCTATACCCTTATCACACGCTTTACTTATGGATCCACCTGGATATACTTTAGCTGCTAATATCCCTATAATAAGCACAACTACAACCGCGGCTTGAATAATAAATATATTTGCAAACCCTTTCCCCATAACATTAAGATAAATCGGAAAATAATTTTTAATGTCACCTTTATAACTTACATTTTTACCATTTTTATTTTTACTATATCTTTGTGGTACATACCCCTTGCTATTCCCCTGTTTTTTTATACCCGAATAATATTTTTCATAATATTCATTATAAATACCCACTAAAATTCCCCCTCATTGGTTTTATATTTACTAATCTATGTATATTAAAAACTTTACAATTTATGAAAATAATCCAAAAAATAAAAATAAGCCTCAATTTCCATTGAAGCTTATTTTATACTTATTATTTACTATGTTCTCTTAACGATGGTCCTAAAAACCTTATGATTTATATTTTCTAATAAATTTAAATCTATCTAGCCCTTAGCGCTTTCATAAATACTTCCGCACTACCTAGGTTTGTGGCAAGTGGTATACAATGAACATCACAAAGCCTTATAAGCGCTGTTACGTCCGGTTCATGAGGTTGCGCTGTTAATGGATCTCTCAGAAAAATTATCATATCCATGTTTCCTTCTGCAAGCTTTGCTCCTATTTGCTGGTCTCCACCTAATGGTCCTGATAAAAATCTATGAACTGTGAGCCCAACTAATTCATTAAGAAGTTTCCCTGTGGTTCCTGTAGCATATAGCTCATGACCTTCTAACACCCCTCTATATCTTTTAGCAAAATCAATCATATCATCTTTTTTCTTATCATGCGCAACTAATGCAACTCTCATATACATCCCCCTAAAAATTAATTTTATTTTTCCTCATCCCTATATTTAAAGCCAATCCTAAAGAAATAAAATTGGTTAACATAGAACTTCCACCATAACTTACGAAGGGTAATGTTATTCCTGATATAGGAAGAATTCCTATGGTCATCCCTATATTTTGTATTATAGAAAATAGTAATGAAGCTACAACTCCTATGACTATAACACTTCCTGCTAAATTCTTGGAATTTTTTGCAATGTTTATAAGCTTATATAAAAGTATAGCATATAAACTCAATAGGAATATCGCACCCATTAGTCCCCATTCCTCACCTATTACAGCAAAAATGAAATCTGTATGGTTTTCTGGTACAAACTTATATTGCTTTCCATTCATAAATCCTAACCCAAATATCCCACCAGAACCTATTGCTATTTTTGATTGAATTAATTGTAATCCTTCACTCAATTCATATTTTTTTGGATCAAATACTGATAATATTCTTATCTTCCAATATTCCTTCATTATCGGTGAATTCCATATTCCTATAATAGCTACTGAAATTGAAGTTAATCCACCTGCTATTATTCTCCAATCCAAGTTTGCTATAGTCACTATACCAAGCATGATAAAAAAAGATACCATGGTAAGACCCATATCTGGCTGTATAACTATTAGAATCATTGGTATTGCAGCATAAAATGCAATTTTAGATAGAGTTTTTACATTGTTTATTTCACCCTCAGCATCTTCAATAACTTTAGCCACCATTACAATCATACCGATCTTGGCAAATTCTCCCGGTTGTATAGCTCTTTGTCCTATGCTAATCCATGCATTAGCACCATTAACAGTCTTTCCAGTAACATCATTAATAAATAGCAAGGTTACTGCTGCCCAGTAAAGTAAAGGTGCATAATTTAATAACTGCACATAATCCACTGTCAATATAAAGTATACTGCTACAAGTCCTATAATCAGCCAATAAAATTGTAATTTAGCGTAATCAGCTCCAATAGCTGAATATATATTAACTATTCCAAATAGTACAATTAAAACTACTACGGTTAAAATACCAAAATCAATATTCTTTACAAGCTTGTTATTTATCTTAAAGTTCGAAAATAATCTCATAATTTTTACATTCCTCCAAATATGTTATAATTCAATCCTTACATATGTACTCATTATAACATAAGACAAAAAAAAAGCCATGAAAAACACAGCTTTACATACTATCTAGCCTTAACTTTTTTAATAGGTATACTTGCTATAAGCGATGGAGAACTACCTTGATATTCATCACTGGTAGTCAGTCTAATTTCTATTGCTTCTCCACTGTCTATCTCTGCATAATTTGATATAGTTTTAAGAAGTTCCATTTTAATATTCTCCAAAAAATCCGGTGAAATAGTTGCCCTATCATGAACAAGAATTAATCTTAATCTATCCGTTGCAATATCCTTTGACGATACTTTTGTTGAAAAAATTTTAAATAAGTCCATATCTAGTTCCTACCTCCTCCAAATAGCTTTTTTATTGCCCCCATAAATCCCTTTGGACAGTATATTTCATCAAAATCTATAAAAGGAACATCCTCACCTAAAATTCTTTTGCCAATATCTTTAAATGCTTGTCCGGCATAAGCTGAACTATCTAAAACTATAGGTTCTCCTTTATTTGTAGAAATTGTAACCTTTCTATCATCTGGTACTACTCCTATAACTTTAATCGCTAAACATTCTTTTATATCTTCTATAGTTAACATATCCCCATTTTTAGCCATTTCAAAATTCATTCTATTGACTATAAGCTCATGTCTTTCTATACCCTTTGCATCTAATTTTCCAATAACTCTATCTGCATCTCTAACTGATGTAATCTCTGGATTTACAACTACTATGGCCCAATCAGCACCTACAATTGCATTTTCAAAACCTTGTTCAATACCAGCAGGACAATCTAGGATTACATAGTCAAATTCCTCTTTTAACTCCGTTACAATTCTTAGCATTTCATTTATGTCTACATCATTTTTATCCCTAGTCTGAGCTGTTGGCAAAAGAAATAAATTGCTAAACCTTTTGTCCTTTATTAACGCTTGCTTTAATCTACATTTTTCTTCTATAACATCAAGAAGTGTAAATACAACTCTATTCTCAAGTCCCATAAGCACATCCAAATTCCTAAGTCCTGTATCTCCATCAATTACAACTACTTTTTTGTCCATCGATGCTAAAGCCGTTCCTATATTTGCCGTAGTCGTAGTTTTACCTACTCCACCCTTACCAGATGTTATTACGATAGCTTCTCCCATTTAACAATACCTCCACTTATATGTATTTATTCACCAAATATGGCTCTACAACAATATTTCCATTTTTTATTTTAGCTACTTCCGGGTATTTCGGCTTCCCAATATCCTCCGGTGACCTAGTTATTACATTAGATATCTTCATTATCTGTGGCGTTAGTTCAAATGCTGCAATTATTGCATTATTATTTCCAGTTGAACCCGCATATACACAACCTTTTATAACTCCAAGAACTATAATATTTCCTTCTGCATATACCTCAGCTCCAGAATTTATATCTCCTACAATTACAACATTCCCTGAGTATTCAAACCGTTGTCCACTTCTTATTGTTTTCTTAACAAATTTAGTTTTACCCTCTATTACACCATTGAAAGTTTTTAGCTTAACTTCTCTAGTATCAACGAATGTACAATCCTTTATAGTAAATTCATCATATAAAAAACTTCTTATAGTTCTTAAATCTCTAGCATCCAAATATGCTAATTCGATAGTCATTTTTATGCTTGAATTACTTAAAAACTTCCTTCTGGTATCTAATTTCCCTCTCAAAGTTGCAATTAAGTGATCCATAGAACTAAATCTCTTAATATCTACATTTAAATTAAGACCATCTTTTTCACCTTTTAATTTTATTCCTTCATCCTGCATATGCAACCTCCACATATCGAGATATTTTTACTATTTCAACATTCACTAGCCAAATTCCTTCTTTATATCTTAAAAATTAAAGTTTCTTGTTGAAATACCTAAATATTTTCAAGTCTTATGACCTTTTCCTTTAAATATTTTAAAAAAGATAACAGACGGAACGAACCCACCTGTTATCTTTTTAAAATATTAACCTAATTTTTTATTACTTATATTTAAAGTCATAGCTAGGATTAATTTTTAATATCTCTTCTTTAAAATAAGCTTCAAACATAGCTTTAGCAATATTACCTTTACCATGTCCTCCATCATAAATAATTGAAACCACTATTATTTCCGGATTATCATAAGGTGCAAATCCTACATATACACCGGCAGCATCTCTTCCTACCGCTCCCTGTTTCTTAGCATCAATTATGTTTGAGGTTCCTGTTTTTCCTCCATTAGTGATTGGAAAATCTTTAAGGATAGCTGCAGCAGTACCACTTTCTCCCCCTGTAACCTCTTTCATACCTTGTTTTATTATTTCTATATTTTCTTTCTTAAATTCAGCTTGACTAATAAGTTTAGGCTCAACATCCTCAATTATCTCTCCTGTTTCTCCATCTATTATTTCATCAACCAATTTAAGTTCATATCTATCTCCACCATTTAAAAGTGTAGCAACATAACTTGCAAGTTGTAATGGTGTAAACTGGTTCATACCCTGACCAATAGACGCATTATAGGCATTTGCAGGTGTATTAATATCACTGTAACCATCAATAACACAATAAAGCGCCTCTTGAGCGATACTACTGATATCTTGTTTTGTATACCCACTATTACTTAGTTCAGGGTTTGTATTTATTATGTCTTCAACCAAGAAAGTAAATCTTTCAAGATTTTCATCATCTCTAGATTTTTCGTCTTTCTTAATTTCTTCCTTTATAGCATCCACCAAGGCTTTTTTCTTTGTATTTGTTAATTTGATTTGGTCTAACTCTTTTCCCTTACCCGTTTCTTTTTGTTGTACTATATCAAACGGCTTATATGATGCAAGTCCAGCCCTTGAGCTTACTCCTTGCTCTAAAAAATTTACTAATTTATTTATATATACACTTGCTAAAGTACTTTTACTTGATTCATAGTTATATACTTGACCGAAATTTTCCTGAATTTCTATACCTGTAGCTGCTGCTAAATCACTACCTGATGGTACTCCAAGGCCTAACTTCCATCCGTACTCTGCAATAAAATCAAGAGTATTTATATCTCCACCAGTTTTTTCATATAATCTATCCGCTACTTCATAAAAGAAATAGTTACATGATACCTCTAGTGCCTTTGAAACATTTATTGCACCATGGGAACCATGATACATATTATATATCCAACAATTACCTGAATAGTTATTTTTCTTATATTGACCTACATCATTTATTAAGGTATTTTTATCAATAACACCTTCTTCAAGTCCTGCAAGGGATGTAACTGCTTTAAAAGTTGAACCTGGAGGTACTAGCGATAACGTTCCATAATTATAGAATGGTTTTGGGAATATATCATATAGATCTTGTCTTATGGTCGTATTTCCTTCTATACTTTGGTCTATTGGAAATATCCTATTTAAAAGTATTTCTTTTCTTTCATCTAACCCTAATGTTCTTAACTCCTCATCAGTTAAAATACCTGATTTATTAGCTAAGCCTCTTTTGTCAATATATTCTCTTCCTTTAATTTCTAAATTTGGACTAAAATACTCCTCTGACAATTCCGGAGTTAATTTACCAGGAATCGTAAACACATTAGGGTCAAATCCAGGCTTACTCGCCAAGGCTAAAACCTCTCCAGTGTTTCTTATAGCTATTGCTGCTCCCCTGGTAGCATTAGTGGTATCTGCATCATTTGACGCCGTACCAAGCTTCTGAAGTTCCTTTAAAGCATCATCTAAAGCTTGTTCTGCTGCTCTCTGTATATCCATGTCAATATTTAGTTTAACTGTATTCCCTGCATAAGCTTCAACCTGACCTAAGGTTTTAACCCTACGCCCTTGCTTATTTATCTGTATACTTTCTTGCCCCTTAGAACCTTTAAGATACTTTTCATAAGCCCCTTCTATTCCTGTACTACCTACTTGATCTGTACTTATATCATAACCTTTTTCTTCATATCTTGCCTGTTCCCACGGATTAATCTTAGACATATATCCCAAAAATGCTGATCCTAGCTCACCTTCTGGATAATATCTGATAGGTTGGGTATCTATAATTATTCCTGGCAATTCTGGCTGTAATTGTTCAAATATAAATGCAGTTTCTTGATCAAGGGTATTTGCTATAACTACTGGACTATATCCAGTAAAGCTTTGCATTTTTATAGCATCCTTAATCACTATAAGTTTTCTTTCTTCTTTTAGGTCTAATTCATAGTACCTAACTATATCATAATTTTTTTCCAACGTTCTAAATGCCTCTTCTGGAGTAATTTGAAGAAGTAACTCATCCACTACCTTTGCTTCTTCAGGATTTATTTGTGAAACCTTTTTATCTTCTCCGAATTGTTCTCTTACTATAGCTTCATCAAAGCCTCTATCTCTTTTAAATCTTAACTCTAGCCACCTTCTATTAGCCTCATCTGCAGATTTAAAATTATATTCTAGCTCTCCCTTACTATTTACTATAATGGGAAAGTCATCAACCATAGGTATATTTTTTTCATCCAATATATCTAAAGCCCTAGTGATAGTTTTAAAGAAGTATTTCTTACTTTCTGTGGTTTCACTAAACTGCAAAACATAATTTTGTTTACTAGTAGCTAATATACTTCCATCTTTATCTAAAATATTACCTCTAGCTGCAGTCTTAGCCACATTTTTATAGTTTTTACTATTTGCCTGTTCTCTATAGTCCTCAGCCATTACTACTTGTAGATAAAGTAATCTTCCTAAAATAATAAAAAAGATTACTCCCATCCCCACATAGAATATGTTATATCGCTCAAGACTTCCTTTATCTTTATTACTTTTTCTTACACTATTTTTCCTTATATTACGCTTCCTTGTACTCATATTAGAATCTCCATTCCTTTTTTATAGTTTTCGTCTCACTAAATTTAAGTATCATCTTATATATAAATAAGGCTATAACCATCTCATAAATAGCTTTATAAAAAATTATACTCAAAAAGTTATTACTAATATTTAACAGTATTAGTATTCCAAAAACTCCAATACTCTTTATTATACTTAATAGGAATGTGGAGACAATAGGAATAATAGATTTTTCTTTGAAAATATTTTTACCAATTTTAGCTGCAATTAAACAAATAAACATGTTTGTTAGCATGTTTATACCTATTACATTCAGAAAATACACATCCTGTAACGCCCCTACAAATACTCCAACTATAACAGCTTCTGTATATCCATTTATAATGGAATAACAAATCATAAATACAAATAGACTACTTGGATATATATTATTTATTGCAAAAAAAGGCACTATTGAGTTATCCAAAATAAAAAGGGTGATTATTATTAAGAATAAATATATTACCTTCTTTGCTTTAATATCAATATTTAACATCTCTATCTTCCTTTGGTGCTATAATAATAAGCTGTTCAACTTTATTAAAGTCTACCATGGGTTTTACTATTGCACTCTTAGTGGCCTTGGCCCTATCCTCAGATACCTCAAGAACTTCACCTATTTTTATTCCCTTTGGATAAATTCCTCCTAATCCAGAAGTTAAAATCATATCTCCCTTTTTAATCTCCGAAGTTAGAGAAAGACCCATAATCTGAGCTAAAAATTTATCTTGATTTCCCTTGTATCCTTTTACTATGCCATTGCTTTCCTCAGTACTTAGCACATATCCTGCTACAGCAATATTTTCATTACAAAGGGATTGAACAATGCTCCAATTGCTACCAACACTGGTAACCTGACCAACTAGACCATCACCCTCGATTGCAATCATACCTTTTTTTATTCCATCATCTTCACCCTTATTAACTACATACCCATCCAGAAAATTATTTCCACTTACACTAACTATATCTGTTCCTATATAATTGTACTCATTATTAATCTGAGCGAAACTTAGCATATCTCTTAGTCTGTCATTTTCTTTTCTTAGAAGTTCATTTTGAGTACTATTCATTTTCAATTTTTCATTTTCTTCTTTTAAATTATCATTTTCTTCTTTTAAATTACTTATATTCAATATAAACCCAAAAGAATCCTTTATCTTATTACCCAATTTATAAACCGTTCCTTGAACTGAGTTTATCACACTACCTACACTATCTCCCACCACGGACATCTTGTCTTTTTGAACTGAATAACCAATTAGCCCCAAAAAGCATACTGACAGTAGTATAACTATTACTGCCAGCTTATTTTTTAATATCTTCATATTTATCTTCTACTAATAATATCTACATTATCTAATGCTTTTCCAGCTCCAATAGCAACACAATCAAGTGGTATCTCTGCTATGTTTACCGGCATATGAGTTTCGTGGGTTATTAGTTCATCTATTCCCTTTAATAAAGCTCCTCCACCTGTAAGCATTATACCTTTATCCATGATATCTGCTGCAAGTTCTGGTGGTGTTTTCTCTAGGGTAGTTTTAATTGATTCTATAATAGAGTATACAGGTTCTTTTAATGCTTCTCTTACTTCAGCTTCATTTATTTCAACAACCTTTGGAAGTCCACTTATTAAATCTCTTCCTCTGATTTGCATAACTTCTGACTCTTCACCTAAATCATAAGCTGATCCTAGTTCAATTTTTATATTTTCTGCAGTTCTTTCACCAATCATTAAATTATATTGTTTTTTTATGTACGCTATTATTGCCTGATCTAACTCATCCCCTGCAACTCTTAATGACATACTTGTAACTATACCACCTAAAGATATAATTGCAACTTCAGTAGTTCCTCCACCGATGTCTACAACCATACTTCCAGTAGGTTCATTAACTGGAAGCCCAGCACCTATAGCTGCTGCCATTGGCTCTTCCATTAAATACGCTTCTCTAGCTCCAGCACTTTTAGTAGCCTCGTATATAGCTCTCTTCTCAACTTCAGTTACTCCTGATGGGAAACAAACTACTATTCTAGGACTTTTGAAAGAATTTTTAGCTCCAACTTTTTCTATAAAATGTCTAAGCATTTTTTCTGTAACATCAAAATCTGCAATTACTCCGTCTTTCATTGGTCTAATTGCTACTATGTTTCCTGGTGTTCTACCAATCATTTTTTTAGCTTCGTTACCTACCGCTAAAACTTTACCAGTATTTTTATTTATAGCCACAACTGATGGCTCTCTTAAAACGATACCCTTACCTTTAATATATACTAATGTATTTGCTGTTCCTAAATCTATTCCCATGTCTCTTGCTTTTCCGAATAAACCCATAAAAAACATCTCCTTTCAATCTATACAATTCCTTTTTCTTTTAAACTCACATAAGCTTCATTTCCAATTATTAAATGATCCAAAACCTCTATACCAAGCATGGTTCCACATTCCTTTAACCTTTTAGTTATTAGTATGTCCTCATTGCTAGGTGTGGGGTCTCCAGATGGATGATTATGACATAGTATTACAGATGCACTACTTTGTTTTATAGCCTCTATAAAAACTTCTCTTGGATGAACAATAGAACTATTTAAGTTTCCTATTGAAATATCCTTAACTGATATAATTACATTTTTAGTATTTAGCATAATTAGCTTAAAATATTCTTTTTTTAAACTTTTCATTTGACCCATCATATAAAAGGCAGCATCCTTAGGGCTAGTTACTTTATATTCTTCCCCAGATTTAAAAGAATTAAATCTGGTTGATAATTCCACCAACGCCAAAATCTGAGTAGCTTTAGCTTCTCCGATACCCTTCACGACTTTTAGCTCTGTAATAGAAGGATTTGCAAGTCCATTAATTCCACCACAATGGGATATCAATTTATCACATAGGGTTAGAACATTATCTTCTCGCGTGCCCGTTCTTAATATTAAAGCTAACAGTTCTGAATTTGACAGATATTCTGCTCCATACC
This sequence comes from Clostridium sp., assembly GCF_036660475.1. Taxonomy (GTDB): domain Bacteria; phylum Bacillota; class Clostridia; order Clostridiales; family Clostridiaceae; genus Clostridium_J. Next base: position 152,602 of record NZ_JAVXAO010000009.1, read on the forward strand.
TGAGAATTTTTTCTCTGGGTCTTTCATTTTTAGGTAAATCTTTAACTCTTAGTTTGTATTCCATAACTAACTCCTTTATAGATTTACCCCCATCTCCCTCAATAACAAAAATACAGTATTCAAAGGTAATCCCACTACATTATAATAACAACCATCTATTTTCTCTACAAAAACTGCTGCATCATCCTGTATTCCGTAGGCTCCAGCCTTACCATTACATTGACCTGATTTTACATACTTTATTATCATATCATCACTGATTTCCATAAATTTAACTTCAGTACAAACACTCTTGGTAACACATTTCTTTGTTTTGCTATTTAATAAAGCTATTCCAGAATAAACTTTATGTATATTCCCACTAAGCTTTTTTAGCATTTCAAAGGCATCTTTATCATCTGTAGGTTTACCAAAAATCTTACCTTTTAAATATACTACAGTGTCACATCCCATGATAATATTTTCATCATTAGTTTTATCAAACAATACATTTTCAGCTTTTCCTTTTGCTAAGGTACAAACATAATCCTCTATATCACCATTAAACTCTAAAGAATCTTCATCAAAATTACTAACTTTAATTTCAAAGTTTTCCGTAATTCTTTTTAATAGTTCCTGTCTTCTTGGTGATGCCGATGCCAACACAATTTTCATAGTTTCCTCCTAGAATTTTTTGTATAATACTATTGCTAAAACTATTCCTATGATAGCCATTAAGTTTAACCCAAACCCTAATCCAAAGGTTAATTCTAAAACCTTCAAATCAATAACTAAAGGGTTTTTTAAGCCTATAAAATATGTCTTACCTAAAATTTCTAAGCCATTAAAGGTATTACCTAAAAATTCGCCTATAAAACTTCCGGAAATGGCGCCAAGTAGTATTATAAACACATATTCCTTAGCACTTTTATACACTTTTCCCATAAAAATATCCCCCAGTATATTCAAAATCTCCAATATACCATAACATTCATGCTTATATTTTATATCTAATATAGTTTAACATTTAATATTTTTTTACACAAGGCTATAACAAACTTTTTAAGCTTTTTTTATAAATTAAGGCTATTTGTAACTCATTGTTCACAAATAGCCTTATAATTTTATTCTTTTATAGAAATATATATTTTATATCCTAATTTATTTCTTAAATTTTATCAACTTACCATAAACGAACTTATATATATCTTGTATTTTAGATTTATCAACTTGATCCGAAAGTGTATTAATATATTCTTTCATTTCTGTTACAGAAGAATATTCTTTCATAGTTGGTTCAATAGCATTTAATTCTAAGGTCCATTTTTTAAGATCTGCCGTATTTATAGATTTAACTCCACTATCTGAAGCCTTATTTACAATTTGTAAAAGACCTTCGATAATTTCACACAATTGAGTCGTTGATCCATCTTCTAGTGGAATATTTATTGTAACCTTAGTATTATTTACACTTTTTTCTTTTAAAAGCCCCACTCCACCTTCAATATTACCACTGGAATATATTCCAAAACAAACCTTCGAAAGTTCTCCCTCTTCGCCTATAAATGGTGTTCCAATATCATCTAACTTAGACATAAGCTCCGAAGCATTTTCCTTAACCTTAAAAACTCCGCATTGCAATATATAAAAATCATAAGACGAAATTGACACTTCACCTGCTGTAGGATTATCACCCTTACTAACGTCTCCATCGCTATTGTTTTTAGATGGTTCACCAACCACTTGTCCTTCATCACTAGGCGTCTCAAATCCAAAATTACCAGAATTTTTCAATATAACCTTAGCTACAAACGTACCTAATAATAATGCAATTAATAAGGTTATTGCTAGACAAAAGAGAAAATTATTACCATTATTTTTCTTAGGTTTTATATTGTATCTTGTGTACTTCACTTTATCCCCCCTTAATAATACCGACTTCCACATCTATTTAATTATAAGTTGAAGTCCCCTATTAATTTATATATATATACCACTCAAAATATTACCTTTTCAAAGTATTTGCATACAAAAAAAAATCGACACAACATGCCGATTTTTAGTTTTCTAAGACAAATGTCTTCACTTATAATTTACAACTATTTATCTTGAAATTAAAGCTAATTTATTCACTATATTTAACTGATAATCTGACTATTCTTCTTATGAACTTTCTAGCTTTATCATAAGGCATGCCATTAATCTCCAAAAATTTGAATATTCCTAAATTGTTACTTTCAATAGATCTTAATACCCTATCTATTTTTATATAGTCATCTTCCTTCTGTCTCATAGAAGAGTTTGTCACATCACCACTCTCTCTAGATTCTCTAGTTATAATTTTTTCGCTCTCATCTATATATTTTTGAACATCGTCTTCATATTGTTCGTCTACATATATTTCCTTGGAAGATTCTTCATTTCTAGACTTTTCATCTACAAATGTTCCCAACTCTCTTCCAATTGGATTGGCGAAATTATTTCTCGGCATTATTCCCATCATCCCACACATAGATATAAACTCTTTCATTTCATTAGGTAAAGACTCATGTGTCATAGGTGCTAATGGTACAAATTCGTATTCATTATCAAAAGCCATGAACATACCCCCATTTTTATATTACAATAAAATGTATGCCCCTATACTATAATAAATTACTAAAAATCAAATAATGTCTATATTATCTCCAGGATTTTCTTTAAGCTTATCTATTGAATGTATATATCTATTAGTTGTAGCAATACTTCTATGGGCTGCAAATTCCCTCACCTTTTCTATTGTAGCCCCCTGAGTAATTGCTATAGTTATCGCCGTGTGTCTAGTTGAATGCACTTTAAGGACTTTATCAAAGTTACACTGCTTGCACACCTTTTTAATCATATAATTCAATGTACTCGGATTTAATTTTTCACCATTTCTGTTGTTAGTGGAATGACCTATAAATAAATATTCATCATCATGACCTTTGCCACTTCTATTTGTACTTTCTATATATTCCTCTATTAGCATTTTCACCTTCGGTTGAAGCTTGACCATATCTCCTTTATTCCCTTTTCTTGTGACCTCTATTATGTCATACTCTCCATACTTTTTTATATTTCCAATTTTTATATTTATCATTTCTGACTTTCTTAATGCAGTAGTTAAAGCTAATGCCATAATTGCTTTATTCCTCAAACCCAAGATTGTGCTAGTATCTATGCTACTTAACAATTCTCTACACTCATCCTCAGTTAAAAACTCTGTTACTTTATTCGTAATTGATGGTTTTTCTTCTTTCACATTTGCAAAAGGATTGAATTTTATTATTCTTTTGTCGCTGTAATTATCCTCGTACTTCATAAGCCATTTATAAAGAGCACTGAGAGAAGATATCTTCCGATTTATAGTTGCCGACGACAACTCCATAGCTTGTAAATCCATTATAAATTTTTGAACATGAAATATGTTTACTCTTCTAACATGTTCTAAACTTATATCAGACAAATTTTCCGTCCCGAAAAAATCTTTTATATCTCTCGCATACCCAATTGATGTATATTTACTTTTACCTCCCTTTATTTCTAAAAAACATTCTATAAAATGCTTTTGTCCACCTATATAAATATCTTTTTTATCATAAACCAATATTTCATTCATACTTTTCCTCCATATAATAAAAGAACTGCTAAAAGCAGCTCTTTTATTTCAATTATAACCCTTCCACTATAGTCATTATCTCTTCAAGTGCAAGTTCTTCATCAGTTCCATTTGTTGTTAACTTTACTGTATATCCCTTGTTAACCCCTAAAGATAATACTCCTATAAGGCTTTTTGCATTGGCACACTTACCATTGCATTCTATATTTACTTCGCATTTGAAATTTGTAGCTTTTTGTACTAGCAATGTGGCTGGCCTTGCATGAAGTCCCTGTGGATTGTTAATAATTAATTCCTTTGTTAGCATATTATTCACCTCATTTACGAGAATATTATTTTATGCCATTAACAAAGCTTTCTATTCTGTCTAATCCGTTCTTTATGTTATCTATAGATGTAGCATATGAAAGTCTAATAAAGTCATTTACCCCAAAAGCAATACCTGGTATTACTGCGACCTTTTCCTGTTCTAAAAGCAAATCGCTAAATACAAGAGAATCTTTAATTACATTACCATTAACTTCTTTATTTATAAGTTTAGATATATTAACCATAACATAGAATGCACCTTCTGGCTTTACACATGATAAGTTATTTATTGAGTTAATTCTATCTACCATAAAGTCTCTTCTCTTACCAAACTCTACTTTCATTTTTTCTACTTCACTTTGATCTCCATTTAATGCTTCTACAGATGCATATTGAGATATAGAACATGGATTTGATGTAGTATGGCTTTGTATATTTGACATTAATGCAGTTATTTTTTCGCTAGCTGCTATGTATCCAATTCTCCAACCAGTCATAGCATAAGCTTTTGAAACTCCATTTATTACTACAGTTCTATTATAAGCATCTTCTGACAAACTTGCTATAGAGATATGAAGATTTTCTCCATATAAAAGTTTTTCATATATTTCATCAGATATTATTATTATATCATTTTTCTTAGCAAACTCTGCAATTTTTTCTAATTCTTCTCTAGTATACGCTGTACCAGTAGGATTATTAGGACTATTCAAAATCATAGCCTTAGTATTTTTATTAACCGCCTTTTCTAAAGCTTCCACAGTTAATTTAAATGAATTACTTTCCTCCGTATCAACAAAAGTAGGAATTCCGTCAGCTAATTGAACAAGTTCAGGATAGCTAACCCAATATGGTGCTCCAATTAATACTTCATCACCTGGGTTCAATATAGCCTGAAAAATATTAGATAAACACTGTTTTGCCCCTGTTGAAATCACTATTTGAGATGTTTTATAAGTTAAATTGTTATCATTTTTAAACTTCTTCACAATTGCTTCTTTTAATTCAATTATTCCTGAAGCTGGTGTGTATCTTGTTTGACCTGCCTCCATAGCTTTTATTGCTGCTTGCTGAATGTTCTTTGGAGTGTTAAAATCCGGTTCACCGGCTCCAAATCCTATTACATCAATACCCTCGGATCTCATTTTTTTAGCTTTTGCTGTAATAGCTAATGTCAGTGACGGTGCAATTTTTGTTGCTTTTTCTGATAGTATCATTACAAATACCCCCTAATAATATTTCTTTATTTATACCTCAAAACACCCGTTTCTAGTATATGAAATTTCAATTCTACTACAACTTATCTTCCCTTCCTCATATCTTAATGAATTTTAAGATTCACTTCAGATATCTATGAAAGATAAGTTTCATAATTAAATCATATCATTTATTGTAAACGGTGTAAAGATTTTATGGTAATTTTATCATATCATTATAATCTACACAGCTTATAATGATTTCATCTCACAGTACCTAACTAAATATTAAGAGGTAAAGGATTTATATTTCCTTTACCTCTTAATATTTAGTTATTTAGGTTGAACTATTAACTTAATAGCTGTTCTTTCTTCACCATCAATCATTACATCAGTAAAAGCTGGTATACATACCAAATCTACTCCACTTGGCGCTACAAACCCCCTTGCAATAGCTACAGCTTTTACCGCTTGATTTATAGCACCTGCGCCTATTGCTTGAATTTCTGCTCCTCCATTTTGTCTTAAAACTCCTGCCAATGCTCCCGCTACAGAATTTGGATTAGATTTTGCTGAAACTTTTAATACTTCCATATTACCCCTCCTACTACTACTATTAGTTATTTACACTTTAACTTCTTATCCATGGTTACCAATATATATTTCTACATTTTTAAAAAAATTCCTTTTATTCTCACTTTATATTTTAAGTTAGAATAAATCCTAAACCATATTTATTAATATTTACGCACTAATAAAGCCTCCTATTTCAATAGGAGGCTTACTTTTTAATTACCTAATTTTACTTTGCGTATTCCACTGCTCTCGTTTCTCTGATAACATTAACCTTTATTTGACCCGGATATTCAAGTTCATCTTCGATTCTCTTAACAATATCCCTCGCTACTTCAACTGCTCCTGCATCATTAATATCTTCTGGTTTAATCATAATTCTAATTTCTCTTCCGGCTTGAATTGCATATGACTTTTCTACACATTCATAAGAATTTGCGATTTCTTCTAACTTTTCTAACCTTTTAATGTAAGCTTCAAGAGTTTCTCTTCTAGCACCCGGTCTAGCTGCTGATATTGCATCTGCCGCTTGAACAAGTATTGCCTCTAGTGATCCATACTCCATATCGCCATGATGAGCCCCTATAGCATTTACTACTATTGAAGATTCATGACATTTTTTAGCTATTTCTGCACCAATAAGTGCATGAGGTCCTTCGACTTCATGATCTACAGCTTTTCCAATATCATGTAACAATCCACATCTTTTTGCAAGTGTTGGATCTATCCCAAGCTCTGATGCCATAACTCCCGCTAAATAAGAAACTTCTATAGAATGTTTTAGTACATTTTGACCATAACTAGTTCTATATTTCAGCCTACCTAAAAGCCTGATTATCTCCACATGTAATCCGTGAATACCAGTTTCAAAAGTGGCCTGTTCCCCTTCTTCCCTTATGTCATTTTCAACATCTTTTTTTGCTTTTTCAACCATTTCTTCAATTCTTGCTGGATGTATTCTTCCATCAACTATTAGTTTTTCTAAGGCAATTTTAGCTACCTCTCTTCTAATAGGATCAAATGCTGAAAGAATTACTGCTTCTGGAGTATCATCTATAATTAAATCTACTCCTGTTAACGTTTCAAGTGCTCTGATATTTCTACCTTCACGCCCTATTATTCTTCCCTTCATTTCATCATTAGGAAGAGATACCACGTGTACTGTCGATTCAGCCACATGATCTGCTGCACATCTCTGTATAGCATATGTTATTATTTCCCTAGCCTTTTTATCAGCCTCTTCTTTTGCTTTTGACTCTACGTCTTTAATCATAATAGCAGTTTCATGCTTAATTTCTCTTTTAACTTCATCTAATAGTATTTGTTTAGCTTCATCTGAAGTTAATCCAGCAACTCTTTGTAACTCTAGCCTCACACCGTTGTACAAATCTTGTATTCCAGCTTCTAAGGTTTCTACATCTTGTTGCTTTTTAGACAGTGTTTCTTCTTTTTTCTCTATAGCAAGTGTCTTCTTATCTAAAGTTTCTTCTTTCTGAAGAACTCTTCTTTCCAATCTTTGAACTTCACTTCTTCTTTCTCTTGATTCTTTATCAAAATCAGTTCTTAATCTATGAACTTCTTCTTTAGCCTCAAGAACAGCTTCTTTTTTCTTAGATTCAGCTTCTTTTTGAGCCTCCTCCATGATCTTTTTAGCTTCTTCCTCAGACTTAGATACATTGGCTAAAGATATGTTTTTTCTCGTATAAATTAAAACAAAAATACCCGCTAGACAGATAATTAAAGCAACCGCAATAATTAAAATAATTTGACCTATATTAGGCATTACCAACACCTCCTTTGCTTTTTTTATGACATTTATTTGCAGTAAAATGAAAGCTTGAAAAGGTGCATATTCTATTCAATTCCTATTCATTATATTAAACCAGTATTTGTATTCATTTTATATTAATTTATCATCATTGTCAAGTTTATTGCTAAATACTACAATTTCCCTTTACATTGATATTTTTATAGTTTTCTTTTGTATTTTGCCACATTTTCATATAATATATGCAGTTTAATTAAACATTTTTATACATATTGTGTTATATATTTATAATACGTGCACCATTCGACTTTTCCCATTAATTATGAAATAAAAAAAGATAAATAATCCTTCAATATAGAAGTATCATTTATCTTTTTCTAACTTTTTTTATGTTTCTAGACCATACTTTAAATAAATTAACTAATTATTAAGATTCAGCGTCCACATATAAGTTTTTTACTTTTCCTTAACTTCTTCCTTAACCTTTTTATTGGCATAAATTGGAAGATTATATTTTTCTCTTATTTTAGTTTCTATTTCATCTCTTATTTCTGTGTTTTCCTTAAAGAAGTTTTTAGCATTTTCTCTACCTTGGCCTAATCTTACATCTCCATAAGCAAACCAAGCTCCACTTTTTTGAACAATTTCCTCTTTAACCGCTATATCTAGAATGTCACCTTCTTTTGATATTCCTTCTCCGTACATAATATCAAATTCTGCTTGTTTAAATGGAGGTGCAACTTTATTTTTAGTTATTTTTACTCTTGTTCTATTTCCTAGGAAAGTATCACCTTGTTTAATTGTATCAATTTTCCTTACATCCATTCTTACTGAAGCGTAGAATTTTAAAGCTCTTCCACCTGGAGTAGTTTCTGGATTTCCAAACATAATTCCAACTTTTTCTCTTAACTGATTAATAAATATTGTGGAACAATGCGATTTATTTATAGCTCCTGTAAGTTTTCTAAGTGCTTGAGACATAAGTCTTGCTTGAAGACCTACATGAGAGTCTCCCATTTCACCTTCAATTTCAGCCTTTGGTACTAGTGCTGCTACTGAGTCAATAACAACTATATCAACAGCTCCTGATCTAACTAGTGCTTCAGTTATCTCAAGTCCTTGCTCTCCAGTATCCGGTTGAGACACTATTAAATTATCTATATCTACCCCTAATGCCTTTGCATATATTGGGTCAAGAGCATGCTCTGCATCTATATACGCTGCACATCCGCCTCTTTTTTGAGCTTCAGCCACCATATGTAATGCAACGGTACTTTTACCTGATGATTCTGGTCCATAAATCTCAACTATTCTACCTTTTGGAACACCACCTATACCAAGTCCAATATCAAGCCCTAAACATCCTGTAGAAATACAGTCTATGTTTAATTTACTTTCTTCACCCAATTTCATTACTGACCCTTTACCAAATTGCTTTTCGATTTGACTCATAGCCGCTTCCAATGCTTTTAATTTATCATTATTCATAACTCCCCTTAAGGGTTCACATCCTTCCACCACGAACAACAGTTCTTATTCTTTTATTATATATGAATTATTCTATTTGGTCAAGTGTTATAGCAAAGAGCCCCTTTAAATTTCTTTTTAAGGAACTCTTTACCATTTTTAACATATTTACAGTTTCTAAACACTATTCTTTAACATTTATAACATTTTTACTCTTCACAAAATAATCTATTCCCGATATCACTGTAATAACAGCAGATAAGTATATTGCAATATTAGTAACAATTTTCAACCACTCTGGGCTGTATACACTAAGTAATAACCCCATAATTATTGCTACCATTTGAATAGCAGTTTTTAGCTTCCCCCAATTACTAGCAGCTATTACAACTCCTTGAGATGCCGCTAATGTTCTCAGTCCAGAAACTACAAATTCTCTAGAAATAATTATCACTACAACCCAAGCCGGTATTATTCCTTTTTCTACAAGCAGAACAAGTGCACAAGTTACCAAAAGTTTATCTGCTAAAGGGTCCATAAACTTCCCAAAGTTAGTTATCTGATTTTTACTTCTTGCTATATATCCATCTAATTTATCAGTTATTGAAGCTACTATAAATATTATTAATGCAATAACATCTGCAGGAACTGTATTTATCATAGCACTGATTAAAAACACTGGAACTAATATCATTCTTAGTACAGTAAGTTTATTTGCAAGATTCATCCTTAACATCTCCCATTCTCGAATTTTTACTACATTGTAGTAATTATGGATATAGAAATTTTATTAAGCGTCTTAATTAATTTTACCTTAAACTACTACTTAACAACAGTAGCTTTTAGGTCATATTCTAAGGAATCTGTTATTTTAACAGTAATAAAACTTCCTATTCTTATATTATCACATTTAACATAAATTTCACCATCAATTTCTGGTGCCATTTCATAACTTCTTCCACAATAAACACTTTTTTCTTTACTCTCAACTAATATATCGTAAATTTTTCCTATTTTTCTTTTATTTATTTCAGCCGATATATTTTGCTGTACCATCATTATTGTATCACGTCTTTGCACTTTAACGTCCTCATCTATTTGTGATTCCATCTCAGCTGCTACTGTTCCGTCTTCTTGAGAATAAGTAAATACACCTAGTTTATCAAATTTAGTATCTTTTACAAAATCCAATAACTCGTTGAAGTCTTCTTCTGTTTCACCAGGAAACCCGACAATTAAAGTTGTTCTTATTGTTATGTTTGGCATTGCCGCTCTAAGTTTCTTTATATTTTCAACTATTACTTTTTTTCTACCTTTTCTTCTCATCGACTTTAACACATCATCACTAATATGTTGAATCGGAATATCTATATATTTACACACCTTGTCATTGTTAGCCATTTCATTAATAACTGCATCCGTTAACTCTTCTGCATAACAATAAAGAAGTCTTATCCATTTTATACTATTAATCTTACCTAATTCCTTTAGGAGTATATGCAAAGTCTTCTCACCATATAAATCTACTCCATAATTAGTTGTATCTTGTGCTACTATTATTATTTCTTTATATCCATTTAAAGCAAGCTCCTTAGCTTCCTTTAGAATGTCTTCCATCTCCCTACTTCTATATCTACCTCTAATCTTAGGTATGGCACAATATGCACATACATTATTGCAACCTTCCGATATCCTTAAATATGCAGTAGTCCCACCTGTGGTAACTTCTCTTTTCCCTATATTTATATTGGTATCACTATAGCTCGTTATACAACTCTTTTCTCCAAATTCTAATGACTTCTCAATACATTGATGTAATTTATCATAGTCATTAACACCTAAAATTATATCAAGTTCAGGTATAAGTTCTAAAAGATCACTTCCATACCTTTGAGTTAAACAACCCGTAGCTATCAACACTTTACATTTTCCTTCTTTATATTTTGACATTTCAAGTATAGTATCTATAGATTCTTGCTTAGAAGTTTCTATAAATCCACATGTATTTATAAGTAATATATCTGCATTGTTTTCATCACTAACAACTTCATACTTTCTTTTCAAACTATCTATTATTATTTCTGCATCGATTCTATTCTTGTCACAACCTAAATTTATCACACCAAATTTTAACTTTTCCACTAATTATCCTCCTATGTTGTCTTAGTAACTACATAATATGCACTTACTACTTCCTAAATTTGTTATTGTAGCATTTACCATGCCACCCATTATCTGCTTGAGTCCTCTCTTCCAAGAACTTGTCTTGGCTTACTACCATTTTTTGCTGATACAATTCCTTCTGCTTCCATTTCGTCTATAATTCTAGCCGCTCTATTATAACCTATTTTAAGCCTTCTCTGCAACAGTGATGTTGAAGCTTGACCCGACTCTTGAACTATTTGTATAGCTTCATCTATGAGTTCATCACATCCATCACTACCTTTAGACTTTGTTACACTGTTTTCTATTTCTTCAATTATCTCTGTTCTGTAATGAATTTCTTTAGTTCCGTTACGAACAAATTCAACAACACGCTCAACTTCCTCCTCAGATACAAATGCCCCTTGGATTCTCAATGGCTTAGATTCACCAACTGGATAATATAACATATCACCTTTCCCTAATAACTTTTCTGCACCTGATGAATCCAAAATTGTCCTTGAATCTATCTGACTTGAAACTGCAAATGATATCCTAGATGGTATGTTAGCTTTAATCACCCCTGTAATTACATCTACAGAAGGTCTTTGAGTTGCAATTACTAAATGCATTCCAGCTGCTCTTGCCATTTGCGCAAGTCTACCTATATACTCTTCTACTTCATTTGCACACACCATCATTAAATCAGCAAGCTCATCAATTATTATTACTATCCACGGAAGTTTTTCATCTATTATCCCCTTATCTGCAAAATCATTATAGCCTTCTATATTTCTCACATTATTATCTGCAAACAGCTTATATCTTCTTGTCATTTCATTAACTGCCCAATTTAAAGCTCCAGCAGCCTTCTTTGGATCTGTAACTACCGGAATTAAAAGATGTGGTATCCCATTATAAATATTAAGCTCTACCACTTTAGGATCTATTAATAGTAACTTAACCTGTTGAGGTGTATACTTATATAGCAGACTCATTAAAAGGGTATTTATACACACACTTTTACCCGATCCCGTGGCTCCTGCTATTAATAAGTGTGGCATCTTTGTTAAATCCCCTACAACACAATTTCCTGCAATATCTTTTCCAAGTGAAAACGCTAAATTTTTCTTACTAGCTGAAAACTCTTCACTTTCTATAACTTCTCTTAAAAATACTGCAGATAATTCCTTATTAGGAACCTCAATCCCTACCGCAGCCTTACCAGGTATAGGTGCTTCTATCCTAACACCTGAAGCCGCTAAATTTAGCGCAATATCATCTGCTAAATTTACTATCTTACTAACCTTAACTCCTACACTTGGTTGAAGTTCAAATCTCGTAACAGATGGCCCCTTCGTAACTTGTATTACATTAGCCTCTACCCCAAAACTCCCTAGTGTTTCTTGAAGCTTATTTGCACTGTTAAGTAACTCCTTTTTATCTCCACTTTTTGAAACATTATTAACATTTTTATGAAGCAATTCAGGAGTTGGATGTTCATAAGTATATATTTTACCATTATCTCCAATCGGAATATCAATATTAATTATATTCTCCTGAACATTGGTTTTCTTGCTATTTCTATCTGGACTTTTTTTACTCTCTGATTCTTTAACACCCTCATCTTCATCCAACTTCATAAAGTCAATTATTTTTATTTTGGATTCATTATTTTTCACATCTTCCATTGAAAGCGCATCCACTGAAACCAGTGTAGCAGACTCATCAATTGTAATGTTTTTTTCATTCTTACTATGTTTCCTATCCTTATCTTTAATTTTTTCAAAGGTAAATAATTCTTTTATAGTAATATTATTAATTAAAACTAACGAAATTATATATAAAGATAAAAATATAATATAACTTCCTATTTTACCAAGAAACAAATAAAGAGGCACTGTAAAAACTAATGCTATAATTCCCCCATGAACTATAGAATCACTTTTAAATTGCGCAATAATTGCACTTGCCATATACCCTTTTTCATAATACAAAGGAAGGACAACCATCTCTAAAAATAGCATAGTTGTAATAAGAAAAATAATAACACCTATAGTTCTTTTATTCAACTCAAGATATCTACTTGATTTTATATAGTTTATACCCATAAATATCAGAATAAAAGGTAATACATACGCCCCTATCCCAAATAATCCAATGAATGTTTTATTTAAAAATACGCCCATATCCCCTGAAACTGATGTAGGATCTGAAACTAGTACTGATAATAACGCCAAAAATATTAACACACCTAATGTTATAAGTATAATTCCTGTAAAATCAAATAATTTATCTTTCCCCGAAACTTTAGATTTATCAATTTTATTCTTAGAGTTTGATTTAGTAGTCTTTTTATTCTTTAAACCCTTTTTATCTATCGCCATTCCATCTCCTCCAATTAATTCTTAACCCTCAAAACATATATTTTAGTCATCACTCTATATTGTACATTGAAATGAACCTATATTTCAAATTATTTTTCATTTATTTGTTTAAATTTAGAATTCAAAATTTAAGGTTTAAAATTTAAGGTTTAAAATTCAAATTTAGACTTTAAATTTTAAATAGCTTATAAATACTAATCATCTAATTAGACTTATATTAAGTATAACAAATAAAAACTGTGAACACGAAATTCATGTTCACAGTTATAACTCAGTATTATGTTACTATTTTTTTCCACCCTTAATTTCTACATCTTCATCTGAATTTTCTTTTATTAACTCTTCCAATTTATCTAAAGCTTCTCTAATACCACCTATTTCATCAATAAGTCCACATTCTACCGCCTGATCACCTATTAATATGGTACCTATATCATTTAATAGCTCATCTGTTTGACTCATTAATTTTCTAAACTGTTCTGCATCTATCTTGGAGGTTCTAACTACAAACTCCACAATTCTTTCTTGCATTTTCTTGAAATATTCGAAAGTCTGAGATACACCAATAACAAAACCATTCATTCTTATTGGATGAACTATCATAGTTGCAGATGGAGTTATGAATGAGTAATCCGATGAAGTTGCCAACGGTACTCCAATAGAATGCCCTCCTCCTATAACAATAGATACTGTAGGTTTGCTAAGACTTGTTATCATTTCTGCAATGGCAAGACCAGCCTCTACATCCCCTCCTGCAGTATTCAATATTATTAGTACACCCTTTACCTTATCATCTCTTTCTATAGCTATAAGCTGTGGAATAATCAACTCATATTTAGTAGATTTTGTTTGATTGTTCGATATATTATGCCCTTCTATTTGCCCTATTATTGGTATTACCTGTATTCTATCGTCAGCCTTAGCTACAGACATTACACCTATTTCTTTGAGATTTGCAACCTCTTCGCTTGCACCTTCCGAATTTTCATCATCTTCTTTATCATCTTCTACATCTTCATTTATAATAATTTTTTCTTTACTTTCTTTATCTTTCTTATTTCTATCTTTATTTTTTTTTTGTACTTTTGCCATAAAACAACACCTCCCAATTCACTTTATTTTGTGCATTAGAAGGTGTTAATATACTATCCTAAATTAAATTCATTGTGTAAAAGGTTAATGGCACTCTTTACCTTGTCACTTTCTACAAGACACCAAATTGTTGTATGTGAGTCTGCAGTTTGAAGTACATCTACATGGCCATCTTCTAGTGCTTTTAAAATCCTGGACATCACCCCTGGAATGCCTCTCATCTTTGATCCAATTATCGAAATTTTACTACAGTTTTCTGTGTACTCACATTTAATATCTAACTTAGATACTATGTTTTTAAACTTTTCCAAATCATACTTGCTAATAGTAAAAATCTGGTCTTTAATAAAAACACTTATTAAGTCAATACTTATGCCTTCTTCAGCCAAAGTATGGAGAACCTTATTGCAATGTTTATTTGAGTCACTACTGATTTTTATTTGAACTCTATCATCAATATGGGTTATCCCCGTTATAATTCTTGAATTTTCATCTCCACTAATAGAAATCGTAGTTCCGTCACAATCACTTAAAGTATTCTTTATAACTAGTGGTATATTGTACTTTCTTGAAATTTCTACTGCTCTAGGATGTATTACCTTAGCACCCTGGTCTGCAAATTGAAATACCTCATCATAACTAATATTCTCAATTAAAGAAGCATCTGAAACTATTCTTGGATCAGCAGTCATAATTCCATCTACATCAGTATATATTTGAACCTCTCTAGCCTTTAGCGCAGCACCTAATATAGCACCCGTAACATCACTTCCACCTCTACCAATAGTTGTTATACTACCACTAGTGCTTATTCCTTGAAACCCTGCTACCACTGGAACTTTGCCATCAGCTAATATCTTTAAAATATTTTTAGTATCCACTTCTAGTATAGACGCATTATTAAAATTATCATCGGTTTTTATTCCTGCCTCTCCACCCATTAATGGAACCGCCTGAATACCTTCCTTCAATAAATTATTACACATTACAACTGTACTTAGAGTTTCCCCACAAGACATAAGTAAATCTAATCCTCTAGGATTATTTAATTTAAACTCATCCTCAACCAAAGAAAGTAATGTGTCCGTTGCATATGGAGAACCTTTTCTACCCATTGCAGATACTACCACAACCGTATTGTAACCTTCATCTATAGAACATTTTATCTTTTTTACAACCAATTTTCTATTTTCATCACTAGATACTGATGTACCACCAAATTTCTGAACGACTATATCCATATTTACCCTCCATGTTATATATGAGATTTTCTTAGTGTCTCACCATCCACATCAATGATTATAGTCTTAGATCCGATTTTTTTTACATAATCCCAAGAAACTTCAAGCATGTCATTACTTTTGAAAAACATCTTGCTAGATTTACTATCCGAAAGCAATAATAGCTTTAGTTCACCGTTTTCATCTACCACTATATCATTATTTCCAAGAACACTATATTTATCTCCGTCATTAATATTTATAATCTCATAACGTTCCATTTCACTTAAATATCTATACTTTTCTTCCATACATACCACCCCATAATAATAATTTTTAAATTACTATGATTAATATGTTTAGTAGTTTAGAATTATGAGTAATAAACAAAACTTAGTTCAATTATAATACAACTTATGAAAATATACACTAGTATGTGATTATATTTATGCAATAAATAGCTTTTTAAATTTCATAATCCACTTTATAATCGTCTTTACCTACTTCCTATAGTGTCTTAGCACTAGTTTTTCATAGTCCATATAATAGTATATTTTCACTGGAAAATAGCAAAAAAATAAAAAGGTATCTACCTTTTTATTTTAATATATTATTCTTCTGTCTTAGTTTCTTCACTATCTTGTAACGCATCTTTTCTTGAAAGATTTACTCTTCCTTGACCGTCAATCTCAGTTACTTTTACAAGTATTTCATCTCCGATAGATACTACATCTTCAACTTTGTTAACTCTTTCGTTAGCTAATTTAGATATGTGTACTAAGCCTTCTTTTCCTGGTATTACTTCTACAAAAGCACCAAAAGCCATAATCTTAGTAACCTTACCTAAGTATATTTCGCCAACCTCTACTTCTTTAGTAATGTCTTTAATAATTTGTAGAGCCTTATTAGCACTCACACTATCATTAGACATTATTACTATTTTACCATCATCATTAGTATCAATTTTAACACCTGTATCAGCTATAATTTTCTTAATAGTTTTTCCACCAGGTCCTATAATATCTCTAATTTTATCTGGTTTTATATTTATAACATACATCCTTGGAGCATATTCTGATAATTCTGCTCTAGGAGCTGATATACATTCATTCATTTTACCTAAAATATGCATTCTTGCAGTCCTAGCATCTTCTATAGCTGTTCTTATGCAGTACTTAGATAATCCCTTGATTTTTGTATCAACTTGGATTGAAGTTATACCCTTTTCAGTACCTGCTACTTTAAAGTCCATATCTCCAAAGAAATCTTCAATTCCTTGAATATCTGTGATTACAGCTTCATCGCTTAAATCTTCACTAGTTATTAATCCCATTGCAATACCTGCAGCTGGTCTCTTTAACGGAACACCTGCGTCTAGTAATGCTAAAGTACTTCCGCATACACTTGCTTGTGACGTAGATCCATTAGAACTTAAAACCTCTGAAACAAGTCTTATAGCATAAGGAAACTCTTCTATTGAAGGTAATAATGGTTCTAAAGCTCTTTCTGCTAAAGCTCCATGACCAATTTCTCTTCTACCTGGTCCTCTTAGTGGTCTAACTTCTCCTACGCTGTATGCAGGGAAATTATAGTGATGCATATATCTTTTGAAATCTTCTTCTCCAATACCATCGATGATTTGAACATCACCTAATGCTCCAAGTGTTGCAACTGTCATTACTTGAGTTAATCCTCTTGTAAATAATCCAGTTCCATGAGTTCTTGGAAGTAAATCAGTTTCACACTCTATGTTTCTAATTTCACTAAAGCCTCTACCATCTGGTCTTCTCTTATCTTCAAGTAGCATATTTCTTACTATATCTTTTTGGATATTATATACAGTTTCACCTATATCGCTACCTTTATCTGCATACTTTTCTGCAAATTCTGCATCTATTTTAGATTTAATTTCATTAACTTTAACATTTCTTACATCTTTATCAATGATATACATAGCTTCTTTTAGCATATCATAAGAAAAGTTTCTTATATCAGCTTCTAATTCAGCATCCACTTTATATAGAAGTGGTTCTGGTTTTTCTTTTCCAAATTTAGCTCTCGCTTCTTCTTGGAAGGCTATGATACTTTGACATTCATTAAATGCAAAATCTATAGCTTCGATCATAGTTTCTTCTGGAATTTCGTCTCCACCAGCTTCTATCATCATAACTCTATCTTTTGTTGCACATACAGTTAATTGCATAGCACTTAGTTCTCTATCTTTAGATATAGGATTTACAACGAATTTTCCATCAATTAAGCCAATTGATACTGTAGCTACTGCATCTTTATATGGAATACTTGATAAAAGTAATGCTATCGAAGCAGCATTCATAGCTAATATTTCTGGTGAATTATCTTGATCTACAGATACCACTGTACAAACAACTTGAACGTCATTTCTATATCCTTTTGGGAATAGTGGTCTTATTGGTCTATCTATAGCTCTACAGTTAAGTATAGCCTTCTCAGATGGTCTTCCCTCTCTTTTAAGGAACCCTCCTGGAATTTTACCTACTGCGTATAATCTCTCTTCATATTCTACACTTAATGGGAAAAAGTCTATTCCTTGTCTTGGCTTTTCTGATGCATTTACATTTACAAGTATTACAGTTTCTCCATAACTAATAAACATTGCACAATCAGATAACTTACCAACTTTACCAAGCTCTATTTTCATTTCTCTACCTGCTACAGATGTAGTTAATGTGTTTATCATTGTTTTTCCTCCCTTCGATTCTTAAAATATATATTAAAAAATATTATTTTCTTATTTAATTAAAATAATAGAGCGGCTTTGCCGCTCTTAATTATTTTCTAATTCCTAATTTAGCAATTATAGTACGGTATCTTTCGATATCTTGCTTCTTTAAGTAGCCTAAAAGTCCTTTTCTTTGTCCAACCATCATTAGAAGACCTCTTCTAGAATGGTGATCTTTTTTGTGAACTTTTAAGTGTTCAGTTAATTCTTTAATTCTTCCTGTTAATAATGCTATTTGCACCTCTGGAGAACCTGTATCTCCTTCTGTTCTTGCATATGTTTGCATTAATTCTTGTTTTGTTGCCTTATCCATTTGTATGCACCTCCAATAGTTAAATCGCCATATGCCATGTATTCCGTTGGCATTCGAAATACCTAGCATAAGGTTCCTATGAAATTATATCAAATAATATTTGATTTGTAAATAGGAAAAGTTTTTTTAATCCTATTATTTGTAAAAAAGTATCTAAAGTAGAATATTTTCTTCGTAATCACTATAATTTTGGTTGTAAATATAGTTTTTATCTAGGATTAGCTGACTTTTTAAATTTTCAATATCAATAAATTTCTTTTCTTCTCTTATTTTTTCTATAAAATATAATTTTATTTCTTCACCATATATAGTTTTGTTGAAATTCAATATATGTGTTTCAATGCTTAATTTCTTCCCTTGTATAGTCGGATTATATCCCACATTCGTTATACCTTTGTAAAGAACACCATTATATTCTACAAATGTCCCATACACTCCACCCTTAGGAATAACATATTTTTTATCATAATTGAGATTTACAGTTGGAAATTCGATAGTTCTCCCAATCTGCTTTCCAGTAATTATTTTACCACTTATCATAAATGGTCTAGTTAAAAACCTATTTGCCTTCTCGATATTACCCTCTTGAATATTATGTCTAATTGCAGAACTGCTTGAAACTTCATCTTCAACTTTAACTGGATCAACAACTAAAAGTTCATATTCTAAAGTTTCACTGCATTTTTTTAAAAAGTCTACATCTCCAAGGTTTTTATATCCAAATCTATAATTAAATCCAACAACTATACCTTTTGCATTATAACAATTTTTTAAGCTTTCAATAAATCTATCTGGTGATATAGACATTAAATCTTTATTAAATCCCATGAAGTTCAATATATCTACCCCAAGTTTTTTAAACAAGTTGCGCTTTTCTTTATTGCTCATTATAAGTTTTGGACAAATCCCTTTATTTATCACAGATAATGGATGGTTGCTAAACGTACATACCATTACCTTTACATCTTCAACATTTTCATTCTTTTTAATTTGTTCTGCCAGCTTTTTAGCATTTGCAATTAAAGCTCTATGTCCCATATGTATCCCATCAAAGCTTCCTAGCACTATTACTGTTGGCGTTTTAATAATTTTAGTAAAATTATCTCTAATAACTCTCATAAGTACATCCCCTAAATAAACAGTTTTATTAATTTAAAGCCGACTTCTGTCTCTGATCCAATTCCTAACAGCTTATTAGAATTATTATATATAGTATAGTTGCAAAACTTTTCCACTTTACTTAAAAGTGTTTTATCATTTATAGTAACTCCATTTAATATTAATTTCTCAAATTTTTCGTTCACAACGAGTTTAGGGAATTTGCTAAATACTTCCTCTAGAGAAATTATATGCTGTAATATATTATCTTCAGTTAAATCTTCTAAATTCACACTACTCTCTAAGTTAAATGGGCCTGTTGAACTTCTTTTAAGATTCCACATCATAGCTCCACAACCTAGTTCTTCCCCGATGTCATAACATAGACTTCTGATATAGGTACCTTTTGAACACTTTACTTTTATTTCAACTATGGGACTTTCTATTCTAAGTATGTCTATACTATGGATAGTTATACTTCTGGGTTCTCTATATACTTCTTTACCTTCTCTAGCTAATTCATAAAGCTTTTTACCATTTTGTTTAAGTGCAGAATACATAGGTGGAACTTGCTGTATATTTCCTAGGAACTTACTTATAACCTTAGTTATATCTTCATCCGTAAAGTCAACAACTCCCTCTCTCAGCACTTTACCTTCCCTATCGTAGGTATCAGTAACTACTCCAAGCTTAACTTCAGCTATGTATTCCTTTGCATCTTCCATTATAAATTCAATAGCTTTTGTTGCCCTCCCCATACATATAGGAAGTACTCCACTAGCTTCCGGGTCTAATGTCCCACCGTGTCCAACTTTTTTTTCTTTAGCAAGCTTCTTTATCTTTCTTACCACATCAAATGATGTTATTCCAAGTGGCTTATTTATATTTAAAACTCCACAAATCTTTGGTTTGTTATCAGTCATAACTACATCAACTCTTTTTCTAATATTTTCCTCAATTTAATCTTTAAAGAAGGCATTTTACCTTCATAGAAAAAGCCCGCTGCTCTCACATGGCCTCCACCATTAAAAGTTTCTGCAATCTTACTTACATCTACCATTTCCTTAGATCTAAGACTTGTCTTAATTCCACCCTTACTCTCTTTAAATAGAGCAACTACCTCTACTCCATTTATCATAGTTCCAAAATGTATTACCTCACCTGAATCCATGCTTTCAAGATTCGATTTTTTTAACATATCATCTGTAATCTCCATAAATGCAACTTTGCCCCTAATTTCTAATGACAAGGTATCTATGACTTTTCCAAAAAATTTAACTTTATCAAAATCTTTATTTTCAAATACTGTTCTTTGAATTCTATTAAAATTAATTCCTGCCTTTACTACTTCGCCCGCAACTTCATGGGTTTTGCTCGTTGTGTTTGAATGTCTAAAGGAGCTTGTATCGGTAAGTATTGAAGTATAAATCGACTCACCTATCCCTTTAGTTATTTTAACATCAAGTAACTTAAGTATATCAAAAACAATTTCTCCTACTGCCGCTGATTTAATATCAACGTAATTTAAATCACCATATTTCTCATTGCTCATATGGTGATCTATATTTATAAGAGTATATTTTTTATTATCTATATCCAAATTTGCATTTATTCTTTTAAAATCTCCACAATCAAGGACTATTACAACGTCTGTACCACTTTTAACATCCTCTATCAAACCTGTAATTTCATCACTACACGGTAAGTACTCAAAAGTACTCGGTATACATTCCTTTGAAAGAATATAAGCCTCTTTACCAAGTGCCCTCAGCCCTTGAAGTAGGGCTGTGGCACTTCCTAAAGAATCTCCATCTGGTGATTGATGAAAAGTAATTCCAACATTTTTACTTTTTCCTATGATATCTAATATATCCTTAGTTATCATTTGAATCATTCTCCTTTATTTTTCTGAATAATGATTCAAGATGACTCGCCTTATCTAAGGTAGTATCAAGCTCTATAAGAACCTCTGGCACATGTCTCAATTTAACATTTTTACCTATTTCTTTTCTTATGAACCCTGTAGAACTTTTAAGTATTTTAAGAGTCTCTTGCTTTTGTTCTTCAGTTCCAAAAATACTAACAAAAACCTTAGCATAGCTTAAATCTCTTGTTACCTCTACATCTGTTACACTTACCATTGCGCTAAGTCTAGGATCTTTTATTTTGTTTTGAATGGTATTGCTAACATCTTTTTTAATTTCTTCATTAATTCGTCCGCCTCTGTAGTTAGCCATGGATTTCATCCCTTTCTATTATAGACCTTTTGGTTTAATTTCTTCCATGATATAAGCTTCGATGATATCGCCTTCTCTTATATCATTAAATCTATCAACACTAAGTCCACATTCATATCCTGCTGCTGCTTCTTTAACATCATCTTTAAATCTCTTTAAAGATCCTAATGTAGAGTCAGTCATAACTATTCCATCTCTTAGAACTCTAACTTTACATCCTCTCGTTATTTTACCATTTAGAACGTAACATCCCGCTATAGTTCCAACATTAGATATTTTATATACTAATCTTGCTTCACATCTTCCAATTACAAGTTCTTTATACTCTGGCTCAAGCATACCAATCATAGCTGATCTAATATCATCTAAAGCATCGTATATTATTCTATAAGTTTTAATTTCTACATTATCTCTATCTGCTATTACCATTGCATTATTATCAGGTCTAACGTTAAATCCAATAATAATTGCACTAGACGCATATGCTAGTGATACATCTGTTTCTGTAATTGCTCCAACTGCTGTATGGATAACTCTTACTTTTACAGTCTCAGCAGAAAGTTTTTCTATAGATTGTTTAACAGCTTCAGCTGAACCTTGAACATCAGCTTTAACAATTACACTTAACTCTTTAACCTTACCTTCTTGGATTTGGTTATACAGATTTTCCATAGAAACTCTATTAGATGTTTGGAAGTGTTCTTCTCTCAATTTTTCTTTTCTTGCATCAGCCATTATTCTAGCAGTTTTCTCATCTTTAACTACTGTGAATCTGTCTCCAGCTGCTGGAACTTCTGAAAGTCCTAATATCTCAACTGGTATAGATGGTCCTGCTGTTTTAATTTTTTGACCTTTATCATCTATCATAGCTCTAATTCTTCCATAGGTAGTTCCTACTATTATAGAGTCTCCTGATCTTAAAGTTCCATTTTGAACTAAAACACTAGCAACTGGTCCTCTACCCTTATCAAGTTTTGCTTCGATAACAGTACCTTTAGCTTTTCTATTAACATTTGCTTTTAATTCTAACATTTCAGCGTTTATTACTACCATTTCTAGTAATGTATCTAAACCTTCTTTAGTGTGAGCAGATACAGGTACACAAATAGTATCTCCACCCCAATCTTCTGATACTAATCCAAACTCTGTTAATTCTTGCTTAACTTTATCTGGGTTAGCACCTTCTTTATCCATCTTATTTATAGCTATAATCATTGGAACTCCAGCAGCTTTACAATGGTTTATTGCCTCTACTGTCTGTGGCATTATTCCATCATCAGCAGCTACTACTAAAATAACTATATCTGTAACTTGTGCTCCTCTTGCTCTCATTGATGTGAAAGCTTCATGTCCTGGAGTATCAAGGAAAGTTATTTTCTCTCCATTTACATCTACTGTGTAGGCTCCAATATGTTGAGTTATTCCACCAGCTTCTGTTGCTGTAACTTTAGATTTTTTTATAGCATCTAATAAAGATGTTTTACCGTGGTCAACGTGACCCATAACTGTAACTATTGGAGGTCTCTTTGATTTATCCTCTTCTGTTTCTGTTAAATCTGTGTCATCTGCCTCATCTTCTTGTTCTTCAGCAACATCACCAACATTACCTGCTTTTAATACTGCAGTAGAACCAAATTCCTCCACAAGTTTTTCAGCTGTTTTAAAATCGATTTCTTGATTTACTCCAGCCATAACTCCTTGGAATATTAAAGCTCTTATAACTTCAACTACTGGTTTTTTTAGCTTATCTGCTAAATCTTTTACAACTATAGTAGCTTCCATTTCAATAACTTCATCTGGAGTCTCTTCTTCTTTTTCTTCTGACTTTTTATTTGCTACTCTTCTTTGTTTACTGTTTTTTCTCTGCTGCTTATTGATATCGTCATTTATTTTTGTTTCATACTCTTCAACGATCTCTTTTTTTTCAGCTTCTTCTTTTTTCTGTTCTTCATATAATTCTTTTATAAGATTTGCGTCTTCTTCCTCAATAACACTCATGTGATTTTTAGCTTCAACACCAAACTCATCCATTAATACTGTTATAAGCTCCTTACTTGAAACTTCTAACTCTTTTGCCAATTCATATATTCTTACTTTCGCCAAAATTTTCACCCCCGAATTTACATTTTGTAATTCTCTTTCCATAACTTTATTAAATTTTTACTCATTAGTTCATCTTTTACTGCCAACACATTAATTTCCGCTCTTCCGATGGAAGGACCTAGTTCATCACTTGAAATTCCATCTATTATCGGTATATTATGGTCGTTACAATATTTTTGGAACTTGCTCTTTGTATTATCTGAACATTCCGCGGATAAAATACATAACCTAATTTTACGCCTTTTGATTTCATCTTCACAGGCATTGTATCCTTCTACTAAATTTCTAGATTTTTTTGCAATTCCTAAAAAATTCAAGAATTTATTCTGCATTAACTATCTCTTCCTTTAGTTTATCATATATTTCATCATTTATTTTGCTTTCTAGATTTCTTTCTAATCTTTTTGTTTTCACAGCCTTTTCCAAACAGCATATATCTTTGCATATATATGCCCCTCTTCCTGGCTTTTTGCCATGTAGATCTATAGATATTTCATTTTCTTTATTCTTTACAACTCTTATAAGTTCCTTTTTAGGTTTCATTTCCATGCACCCTGTGCACATTCTTTGAGGTATCTTTTTTACTTTCATAAAATAATCACCTACCCTTAAAAGGTATTTTCTTCATTTTTAAGATTTTCAGCTTGTGTTTTACTTTTAATATCTATTTTCCATCCAGTAAGTCTTGCTGCTAATCTAACATTCTGTCCTTCTTTACCAATAGCTAAAGATAATTGATTATCATCTACTACAACCTTAGCGCTTTTTACATTTTCATCCACATCTACTGATAAAACTTTAGCCGGACTTAATGCTTGAGCTATATACTCTTCTGGTAATTTACTCCATTTGATTATGTCTATCTTCTCATTTTTAAGTTCATTAACTATGTTCTGAACTCTTACTCCTTTAGGTCCTACGCATGATCCCATTGGGTCTACATCTTCATCCTTAGACCATACAGCAATCTTACTTCTTGAACCTGCTTCTCTAGCAATATTCTTTATTTCTACTATTCCACTGTATATTTCCGGTACCTCTAGTTCGAATAATCTTTTTACAAGTCCTGGATGGGTTCTTGAAACAACTATTTGAGGTCCTTTCGAACTCTTCTTAACTTCTACAATGTATAACTTTAGTTTCTCATTAAATATATAAGCCTCTCCTGGCATTTGCTCATTTGGTCCAAGAACAGCTTCTAATTTACCTAAATCAATAAATACATTTCCTCTGTCTTTTCTTAGCACAATACCTGTAATGATATCAAATTCTTTAGTTATGAATTCATTGTATATCATCGTTCTTTCCGCTTCTTTTATTCTTTGAATAACTACTTGCTTAGCTGCTTGAGCTGCAACTCTTCCAAAATCTCTTGGTGTAATTTCGATTTCTGCAATATCTTCCAATGCATATCTCGGGCTAATATCCCTAGCATCTTCTATTGAAATTTCTATTACATCATCAAATACTTCTTCAACTACTTCTTTTAATGAAAATACATGAGTTTCTCCTGTTTCTCTATTCACCCACACTCTTACATTTTGCTCCTTTGCATGAGACTTTGCAAAGTTTTTCTTATATGCTGCAACCAACGCATCCTCTATAGTGCTAAAAAGCATTTCCTCACTTATGCCCTTCTCTACAACTAATTGCTTTGCAGCTTCTATAAATTCTTCCTTAAATCCGGTGCTCATTTTATATCCTCCTTTTATAAAGTCGGGTTTAATGTAACTATAGAAACCTTTAACATCGGTAAAACAATCTCATTGTTATCGATTTCTAGTGTTAAATCTTTTCCATCAAACCCCTTTAATACCCCTTCATATTTCTTATTACCATCAACTAATGCTGAAAGCTTTACAGCTACGTCACAATCTATATATTTATCAAAATGCTTTTTTGTAAATAAAGTTCTAAATATACCTGGAGATGAAACTTCTAGATTATATTCTTCAACTATAGGGTCATCTAAATCCAACATCTCACTTACCGCTTTACTTACTAATATACATTTGTCTAAAGCAACACCATTTTCACTATCTATAAAAACTCTTAAAATATTATGTCCACCTTCGCATACATACTCTAGGTGATAAAGTTCAAAGCCGAGTTTTTCTACTATATTACTTATCTTGCCATTGAGTTTTTCCACAACGCCATTACTTTTCATAATATACTCCCTCCTCCTTATTATATTTCCTTTAAAGTCACAATATTAATCCTATTATTTATAATTAAAACATAACTTTTTTTCGTCTTAATAAATAGAGAGTAGGCATAAATCCTACTCTCCTCAAAAACTTATTATTGTAACTTCCTTGATTACCTATGATTATAACATAGGTATATTCATTATGCAATGTTTTTAAGACTTTCACACTATATATGGGATTTGAATTCAAAATTCAAAGGTTTAGGTTTAAGGTTAGAATTGTGTATTTCAAATAAACAAAGAAATTCTGAAAAAATTTCTTCCTTCACATAAAATTTTAATTTCCAATTTAACATTTTTAATATCCACAATGTTAAAAAAGACTTAATTGATTCGTTTCTGGAAGATTTCCTATGGCTCCATGATTTGCTAGTGCCTCTATTACAGTTTTTGTCGCCTTGCTCCTAATCCTCAAATCTTCTTTTGAAATAAATTCTCCATCTTTTCTCGCTTCGCCAATAGCCTTAGCTGCATTTACTCCAACTCCCACAAGCCCACTCATTGGAATCCTAATATTATCTCCCTCAATGGTAAATTTTACAGGGTCAGATTTATATACATCCACTGATAAAAATTTAATACCTCTCTTATACATCTCATAACATAACTCCAATGTAGTAAGAAGTCCTTTCTCCTTTGTTCCAATAGTATTCCCCAATGCGTTTAATTCATCCATTGTATACTTCATAGCTTCTTCACCTTTAACTACTATATCTCCATCAAAATCATCAGCTCTAACCGTAAAATAAGTTGCATAGTAAGCCTTAGGATGATGAACTTTGAAGTAAGCTATTCGTATAGCCATCATTACATATGCCACAGCATGACCTTTAGGAAACATATATTTAATCTTTTTACAAGATTCAATATACCAATCCGGAACATTGTGGTCTCTCATTATAGCTTCATATTCCTCCGACACCCCTTTACCTTTTCTAACTTTTTCCATTATGTTAAAGGCAGTTTTGGGTGGCAGATCCTTGTATATAAGATAAACCATTATATCATCTCTCGTAGATATACAATCCTTCAGAGTAGTATATCCTTCCTTTATATAATACTGGGCATTATTCAGCCAAACATCAGTACCATGGGAAAGTCCGGAAATCCTCACCAAGTCTGAAAATGTCTTAGGCTTCGTATCTAACAGCATTTGCCTTACGAATTTAGTACCAAACTCCGGAATACCATAACAACCTACTTCACACCCAAGCTGTTCTTGAGTTATTCCAAGACCTGCTGTGCCTGTAAACAAGCTTAATACCTTCGGATCCGATAATGGTACGCTCTGGGGCTTAATTCCGGTTAAATCCTGAAGCATTCTAAGCATCGTTGGATCATCATGACCAAGGATATCTAACTTTAGAAGTCTACCACTTATAGAATGATAGTCAAAGTGTGTTGTAATTATATCCGAAGTCGGATCATCTGCGGGATGTTGTATTGGACAAAAATTAAATATCTCATTATCTGCAGGTACAACCATGATTCCACCTGGGTGTTGACCTGATGTTCTCTTTACACCTGTACACCCAATTGTAAGCCTTTCAATTTCTGCATTCGTAGTATCAATAGATCTCTCATCCAAGTATTTTTTAACATATCCATAGGCCGTCTTATCCGCAATAGTACCTATAGTTCCTGCTTTAAATGTATGACCTTTTCCAAATAGAACTTCTGTATATCTATGAATATCAGCCTGATTATCCCCTGAAAAATTAAGATCTATATCAGGTTCTTTATCACCTTCAAATCCTAAGAATGTTTCAAAAGGGATATCGTGACCTTCCTTAATATATTTAGCACCACATTTTTCACAATTTTTATCTGGCAAGTCTACTCCAGAAGCTACAGATCCATCTAAAATAAATTCACTATGTTTACACTCTGGACATACATAGTGAGGCGGTAACCCATTAACCTCTGTAATATCCGTCATGGTTGCTACAAATGAGGATCCAACCGACCCCCTAGACCCAACTATATATCCATCACTAATAGACTTCGCTACCAACTTCTGTGCAATCAGATAAAGAACTGCATATCCATTATTTATTATCGAGTTTAGTTCCTTATCAAGTCTTTTTTGTATTACTTCTGGCAAATTATCCCCATATATTGACCTTACTTTATTTAATGTCATATTTCGAATTTCATCCTCTGCCCCTTCAATTTTAGGTGCATAAGTTTCGTCCGGTATAGGTTTAACAACTTCCACCTGAGATTCAATATATTGAGGATTTGTAACAACTACCTCCATAGCTTTCCTATCTCCTAAATAAGCGAACTCCCTTAACATTTCCGTGGTAGTTTTAAGATATAATGGTGGTTGTGAATCTGCATCATCAAAGCCTTTACCAGCCATTAAAATTCTTCTATAAACTTCATCTTTAGGATCTAAAAAGTGCACATCTCCAGTAGCTACAACTTTTTTATTATAAAAATCACCTAGTTCACATATCTTTCTATTTAGCTCTCTAAGGCCCTCTTCATCCTTGACCATATTCTTTCTAATAAGAAATTCATTGTTCCCAACAGGTTGTATTTCCAAGTAGTCATAAAACTCAACAATATGCTCCATGTCTTCAAAGCTTTTCCCTCCTAGGATACCTTTAAAGACTTCTCCAGCTTCACATGCTGACCCTATAATAAGCCCATCTCTATATTCCTCTATGACACTCTTTGGAAGCCTCGGTCTTCTATAATAATAATCCAGATTTGAATTAGAAATTAGCTTATATAAGTTTTTCAACCCACACTGGTTCTTAGCTAGAATTATTACATGATTAGTTTGAGCTTTCTTTATGTCAAAGGATTTTAAATACTCCTTATTAACTAAATCCATATTTGTTAATTCCATCTCACCTAACAGTTCAAAGCACTTTAATAGAATATCGCCTGTAGCCTTAGCATCATCTACTGCTCTATGATGATTCTCCAAGGATATATTTAAATGATCACATATAACATTCAATTTATGCTTCTTCAACTGAGGAAATAAAAATCTCGCCAATGGTAAAGTGTCTATAACTCCATTTTTAAATGTTAATCCAAGTCTTCTGCAATTCGTTTTAATAAACCCTGTATCAAACTCCGCATTGTGAGCTACCACTACAGCATTTTGAACAAAATCTAAAAAGCTTGGAAGAACTTCATTTATAGTTCTAGAATCCTTCACCATATTATTATTAATCCCTGTAAGCTCAGTTATTTTATACGGAATAGGTATTTTCGGATTTATAAGTTCATTAAAACTATCAACAATCTGTCCACCTTCTATCTTAACAGCACCTATCTCTATGATACTGTCTTGACTACTTGAAAAGCCTGTAGTTTCTATATCAAATACCACATATGTATCCTGAAAGTTTTTCCCCTTGCAGCCAGTGCCAATGGCAACGCCATCATTCACTAAATACCCTTCTATTCCATATATTATTTTTATATTATGTTTTTTACCAGCATCCATAGCTTCTGGAAATGCCTGAGCTACTCCATGATCAGTTATGGCTATTGCTTTATGCCCCCATTTTGCAGCCTTAGCAATAAGTTTAGATGCTGATACTATCCCATCCATGGAACTCATTGTGGTATGTGCATGGAGTTCTATTCTTTTATCCTCACTACCGTCCATTCTTTCACTAGCTTTAAGCTTAACTATTGATTTTGCATTTAGTACTAAATCCTTAGAAAATCTATCAATTTCAACTTCTCCATAAACTTTGCAACATACTCCTACCTTAAGTTCTTCTAAGAGTTTTTCTACTTCCTCATTATTTTTGGGATATATTTTAACTGTTATAGAGCTAGTATAATCTGTCACATATATAGATGGATAAATTTTACCACTTCTCGCTTCAAATACATTAACCTTAAATATATCACCAGATATAGCAACTTTACCTGATCCCATATTTAACTCTTTAATTTCCGTTACTTCTTCATTTATATTACGATTTCCATATACTACATTTGCATCTAAAGGTTCCTTGCTTTTCCCTTTGTAATTTTCTTTCCATGGATTGTTTTTCTTCTCACCTTTATTTTCTTTTGGTTTTTCCTTAATTTTTTCATTAGATTTATTAGCCAAATTAGGACTACTTGTCATTATATCGCTTACTATTCTCTTCTCTTCAATTTCCTTCTCTAGTATATAATTATCCTCTACCGCAGATTCATCATAGTATATTTCCACACTTACCTTTACATTGAACATATTGTATATTTCCATTTTCAATAGCCTATCTAGACCTTTACTATTCAACATTTTAGAAATAAATTCATTGGAAATACCAACTCTAATCTTATCTTCCTCCAATGTTTTTACAGCCTTAAGCAAACTAGTTTTTGAAGATGGAAAAGATGAGGCAAGAGAGTTAACTACATCTATCCAATACTCCCCTACCACATCTTCTATAGCTACATTTTGCACATCTTTATACCATAAAGTTTCTATGATTCCTAAATCACTAAGTTTATTTTGTACCACAACACTTATATCTTCTTTAACTGCATCATTTAAAGAGTTTTTATGTTTTAATACTACCTTTACTCTTTCACTCTGTTTTAGGTATTGAACCTTATATATTATGATATCCTCATAAATAGGAAATCTACTATCATATCCTAGAAGTTCTGATAAAGTCATTGCAGCACCTCCTATTTTATAGATTCTCCACTTCTTTTATTAGCTCATCTAATAAATGTTCTTCCTTAACTTTTCTTATAATTTCACCCTTTTTGAAGATAAGACCTTCACCATTTCCACCAGCTATCCCAAGATCAGCTTCTCTAGCTTCCCCTGGCCCATTAACAATACAGCCCATTATAGCTACCTTAATATCCTTATCAATATGACCTAGTCTTAGTTCTGCTTCTTCAGCAATTTTTATTAAGTTTATTTGTGTCCTTCCACAGGTTGGGCAAGATACAAACTTAATTCCACCGCTGATTAGTCCAAGAGACTTTAATATTTCTTTTCCAACCTTAACTTCTTCTTTAACATCTCCTGTAAGAGATACTCTAAGGGTATCCCCTATTCCTTGAGCTAGCAGAGCTCCAATTCCTACACTTGATTTAATAGACCCACGCCATATAGTTCCCGCTTCTGTTACACCTATATGCAATGGATAGTTTGTTTTTTGTGATACTATATTATAAGCCTCTATCATCTGTACTACATCTGATGATTTTATAGATATAATTATATCCTCAAAGTTAACAGCTTCTAAAATCTTAACATGATTAAGAGCACTTTCTGCAAGGGCTTCACTGCATACTCTACCATATTTATTCAATATATCCTTTTCTAGAGATCCTGAGTTAACACCTATTCTAATAGGAATATTTTTTTCCTTTGCCATCTTAGCAACCATCTCAACTCTACTTATATCTCCAATATTTCCTGGATTTATCCTTAATTTTGAAATACCATTCTCCATAGACTTTAAAGCTAATTTATAGTCAAAATGTATATCTGCAACTAATGGAATATTTATTTGCTTCACTATATGCTTTATTGCTTCTGCTGCTTCCATGTCCGGCACAGCACATCTTACAATATCACAGCCACATCGCTCCAGTTCCTTGATTTGATTTACAGTAGCAACTACATCCCTTGTATCCGTGTTGGTCATGGACTGCACTGATATATTAGAGTCTCCTCCTATATATATATTGCCCACTTTAATCTTTTTAGTTTCTCGTCTTTTCATGGCATCCTCCTAAAACTGAATAGGATTTACAATATCTTTTATTAATACAAATACCATAAGTCCCATTAACGCTAAAAATCCATAATAATTTATTGTCGCTACCTTTTCTTTATCTACTTCCTTACCTGTTATAATTTGGAATAGTAATAAGAATATCCATCCTCCATCTAGCGCAGGGAACGGTATTATATTAAATATAGCAAGTTGAACACTTAGGTAAGACATGAAATTTAATAAAGTAAGTACTCCTTGTTGTGCCGCCCTTCCTGAAATTTTAATTATGCTTATAGGCCCGCCTACATCATCTGATGAGATTTTCCCTTTAAATAATTGTCCAAAGAATCCAAAGGTTTGTCTTATAGTACTTCCTGTTTGATTAATTCCATACCCTACAGATTCTATAAAATTAGGGTCTTTTACTTGTGAATATATACCTATCATATATCTATTTTCTTCTTGATTTAATTCAGGTGTTAACTTAAATTCTAACTTTTCACCACTTCTATCAACTTTCATGTTAAGTGTATTTCCTTCTTGAGTTATAACTTCATTAAGAAAATCTTCCCAGGTTGTCACCATTTTCCCATTAGCTTCTGTTATTTTATCTCCAGCCTGTAGACCAACTTCCATAGCGGGAGAGTTTTCTACAATGCTTTCGATTATATTGGTTCTATGACCTTGAAAACCACCTACAACACTAAATAATAGTATTGCTATTATAAAGTTCATAATAGGACCTGCAGATACTATTGTTAGCTTTTGAAAAGATGTCTTATTAGAAAATGCTCTACTATCAACTACATTGACATCATCCTCTTCTCCATACATTCTTACATATCCACCTATCGGTAGCGCTTTTATAAGGTATTCCGTCTCTTTACCTTTTATAGAAAATAGTTTTGGTCCCATGCCTAATGAAAATTCTAGAACCTTTACCCCATTAGCCCTAGCCATTATAAAGTGTCCAAATTCATGACCAATAATAAGTAAACTAAATGCCAATAACGCCATTAGAATATATGGTATATTTGTTATTATACTTTGCAACATACTTCTCCCCTTCACTACATACTACTATACGTACTTCCTTAAAACATATTCTCTTACTTTCTTATCTATGTCTAAAACTTCATTCAAAGATGGGTTTTTTACATAAGAAAATTCATTCATTGATTCTTCTATTATTTCCTCAATCTGTAAATACTCTATCTTCTCATCTAAAAATAATTCTACAGCTATTTCATTAGCACCATTATATATTGCTGGCATATTACCACCAATTTTACCCGCTTTAAAAGCTAACTCTAGACATCTAAATGTCTTTGTATCCGCCTGCTCAAAAGTAAGATTTGATACCTGTGTAAAGTCAAGTTTAGCTGCTACAGCATTTTTACGCTTTGGATAATTTAATGCATATTGAATTGGAAGTCTCATATCCGTACTTCCAAGCTGGGCAATAATAGACCCATCTATATACTCCACCATTGAATGTACAATGCTTTGTGGGTGTACTATAACCTCAATATCCTCATATGCAATTCCAAACAGAAAATGAGCTTCTATTACTTCAAGCCCTTTGTTTACCAATGTAGATGAATCTATTGAAATCTTTTTACCCATATTCCACTTTGGGTGTTTCAGCGCCTCACTTGGCATTATACCAACAAGCTCTTCTCTAGTTCGTCCTCTAAAGGGCCCCCCTGAAGCGGTAAGTATTATTTTACTTACATGCTTTTTTTCATTTCCTTCCATACATTGAAATATAGCTCCATGTTCAGAATCTACTGGAAGTATTTCAACTCCATTCTCCTTCGCTTCTCTCATAACTATTTCACCTGCAACTACCAAAGTTTCCTTATTTGCAAGAGCTATATTTTTTTTTGCTCTTATAGCTTTTATAGTTGGTTTTAATCCTGCAATTCCAACTACCGAAGTTAGTACAGTATCTATTTCACTCAATGTAGCTATCTTTTCTAGAGCTTCCTCGCCTTGAAATATCTCTACTAATTTATTAGTCTCTTCACAGTATTTTTTAATTTTTTTATAACATTCATCATCTGTAACTCCTATATATTTTGGACTAAACTCATCTATAATATCCACTAACCTTTGAAAATTCCTATGTGCCGTTACACCTACTAACTTTATTTCATTTCGATCATCTCTTATTACATCCAAGGCCTGTGTTCCTATAGACCCCGTAACTCCAAGTATACTTATATTCTTCATTAGTATCTCTCCTTTAAGTTTAACCTCTATTCATCATTAGCCAGGTTCCAAATCAATAATCCGAATCACCTATAACATTTTTCACTACAAAAGAATCTATACCAACTCCATTGAATCCTTAATTGTTATATCTATATTATTCCAATTGACCAAAATGATAAGCAAATTTTTTTAATACTTTCTAGCTAAATATACAAATATTATACCTTATAACAGCCAGGAATACAAAATCTTAATATTTAATTTTTATTAAATTTCTAAATACTAATAAAAGCTAGCTCGTAGTTTCATACCACATGCTAGCTTACTTGAAATTAATATTATATTTTGAATAATAATGATAAAATACATATTATTTATAAAATTATAATATAATACGATTTTATAAATATCATCTAAACTAAAACAAAAATATTTATATAGTAATAAACAACTACCGATACAAGCAGTATGCTATCAAACCTATCTAAAATTCCTCCGTGACCAGGTATTAAATTAGAGTAATCTTTAACACCAGTGTGCCTTTTTATCGATGAAGCCACAAAATCTCCACATTGTCCAAATACACCGCCTAAAACACCTATCCACACATAATGATACAATTGTACATTAATACCATACCTACTTATTATATATCCAAAAATAGTACATCCTAACACACTTCCTAATAATCCA
The DNA here is from genome assembly GCF_036660475.1 of Clostridium sp. Classification (GTDB taxonomy): domain Bacteria; phylum Bacillota; class Clostridia; order Clostridiales; family Clostridiaceae; genus Clostridium_J. Next base: position 187,717 of record NZ_JAVXAO010000009.1, read on the forward strand.
CCTATACCACCAGCTACAGTCTTCTTAGGACTAACTTTTGGTACCAATTTCCGCTTTCCAAGATATCTTCCAAAGTAATATGCCATTGTATCACAACACCATGAAGATATAAATATAAGCCACACAAAATAGTTTCCATTCTTCTCCATGCTAAGCAATAATATAAAACTAAAGAAAACAGCCACATAAAAGCAAGGAAGAATTGTAAGTCCTATATCAATAAAATTTCTTTCCGTATTAATTACCGGAAGGATCATAAGTAAGAATACCACTAAAATAAATACATTCACTGCAATTGCTAAATTAAACCCATTTCCTATATACATATAATATGCTAAACACAATATATATCCAACAGTTGCAACCGGTTTATATCCACTAATTCTACTTACCCTATAAAACTCATACATACCTCCAAGCGATAATAGTACTACGGATATTTTTAGATAGTATCCTCCCAAAAAAATTAATAGTAATAATGGCGCTAACACTAAAGCTCCTACATATCGTTGATTCATTTCCTTCACCTCTTAATTATACTCCACCATATCTCCTGTCCCTCTTTTGAAAGTCAAAAATAGCCCTTTTTAAATCTTCCTTAGTGAAATCAGGCCAGTTTATATTCGAGAACCAAAATTCAGAATATGCACTTTGCCATAACAAGTAATTACTTAATCTTAACTCACCACTTGGTCTTATTATAATATCTGGATCCGGCATACCCTTTGTATATAAATGCTCCGATATCGAATTTTCATCAATATCTTCTATATTCATATCTTTCTTTAGTATTAGTTCAGCTATCTCTTTTACACCTTTTATAATTTCATCTCTTCCACCATAATTTAGTGCTATATTAAGGGTTAATCCCGTATTTTCCTTCGTTTTCTCTTTTGCATTGTCTATAGATTTCCTTGATTTTTCCGGAAGTTTACTAATATCACCTATAGAATTAAGCCTTACATTGTTTTTATGTAATTCATCAAATTCTTTATCTATAAATTCAACTACCAAATTCATCAATGCACCAACCTCATCTTGAGGCCTTTTCCAATTTTCAGTAGAGAATGCATATAATGTAAGATACCTTACTCCTAATTCACTAGCTTCTTGAACCACCATTTTTATATTCTTCATCCCAGCCCTATGTCCCATAGTTCTTGGAAGTTTTCTTTCTTTTGCCCACCTACCATTACCATCCATTATTATAGCAATATGAGCAGGAATTCTATCCATATCTAGTTTTATTATTTCTTTACTACCAGTACTCTTTTTTCGATTAAATATATCCAAATTTTACCTCTCCATTCCAAATATTTATGGTGTTATTATAACATAAATACTTAGTAATAAAACCTGCAATATTTGCAGGTTTTATTTTAGTCATCTTCAACGCCTTATCTATACTGACATTATTGATTTTTCTTTAGTTTCTACTTCTTTATCAACTAATTTGATAAATTTATCTGTTTCTTTTTGAATAGTGTCTTCAGCTTTTTTACATTCATCTTCACTTATTTCACTATTTTTCTTTAATGTTTTAATTTTATCATTAGCATCACGTCTTATAGATCTTATTGCAACTTTAGCATCTTCGCCAAATTTTTTAACTGCTTTAACTAAATTTTTTCTAGTTTCCTCTGTTAACTCAGGTACTATAAGTCTTATTACTTGACCATCGCTACTAGGATTAATTCCTAAATCTGATTTCAATATAGCTTTTTCTATATCTTTTAAAGTACTTTTATCCCAAGGTTGAATTACAAGTACCCTAGGTTCTGGTGCAGATACACTTCCAACCTGATTTAAAGGCACCATAGATCCATAAGATTCTACTTGAATCCTATCTAACATAGTAGGATTAGCTCTACCAGCCTTTAATGTTAAAAATTCGTTTTTTAAACTTAGAATAGTTTTGTTCATTTTGTCATCAGCATTTTTAATGATATCTTTTACCATAAAATTACCTCCACTATTTATTTATATTAGATGATACTAACGTACCAATATCTTCACCATTTACTGCTCTTATAATATTCTCCGGTTTGTCTAAACCAAATACAAGTATTGGAATATTGTTATCCATACATAATGAAGTCGCTGTAGAATCCATAACTTGCAATCCTTTTTCCAAAACCTCGATATAAGATAAATTTTCAAATTTAATAGCATCCTCAAATTTGTGAGGATCCTTGTCATATACTCCATCAACTTTTTTAGCTAATAGAATAACTTCCGCCTCTATTTCTGCCGCTCTTAAAGCCGCAGTAGTATCCGTGGAGAAATATGGATTTCCTGTTCCTGCTGCAAATATTACAACTCTCCCTTTTTCAAGGTGTCTCATTGCTCTTCTTCTGATATAAGGTTCTGCTATTTCTTTCATTTCAATAGCTGTTTGAACTCTAGTATTAACCCCTATAGCTTCTAATGAATCTTGTAATGCCAAAGCATTGATACACGTAGCAAGCATTCCCATATAATCAGCAGTAGTTCTATCCATACCTTCCCCACTTCTGCCTCTCCATATGTTTCCGCCACCAACAACCGCACCAACTTCAACACCCATATCTACTAATTTCTTAATCTGTACCGCAATAGTGTTAGCTGTATCAAAATCTATGCCATACCCTTTTTCTGCTGCTAATGCTTCTCCTGAAAGTTTAAGCATGACTCTCTTATATTTCGCAGTTTCCATATATACATTATACCTCCAACTCAATATATTTGCACCTTAGTAAGCTTAATTCCATTAAATGTAACTAGAATTTCTGCCTATTTACTAATACAAAATCGCTTTAATACCAATTATACCTACATGTAGATTTTAAAAAAAGAGAACCTAGGTTCTCTTTTATTATATTGTATTATTTACCTTGAACTTGTCTTTGAACTTCTTCAGCAAAGTTTTCTTCAGCTTTTTCGATTCCTTCGCCTCTTTCAAATCTAGCAAATTTAACAACCTCTATAGTTGCTCCAATTTTCTTTCCTTCTTCTTGAACATATTTGTTTATAGTGTAATCGCCATTTTTAACCCATACTTGCTCTACTAAACAAACTTCTTTATAATATTTACTTACTCTTCCCATTACCATTTTCTCAACGATATTTGCTGGTTTACCTTCGTTAAGAGCTTGAACTCTATATATTTCTTTTTCTTTTTCTAAAGATTCATTATCTACTTGATCTTTATTTAAGAATAATGGGTTAGCTGCTGCTACTTGCATTGCTAAATCTTTACCCACAACTTGTAATACTTCCGCTTCTTTTTCGCATCCTAATTGAACTAAAACAGCTATTTTCCCATTACCATGGATATAACTTTGAATTACTCCGTTATTAGCTACAAATTTCTCAAATCTTCTTACAGACATGTTCTCGCCTAATTTTGCAATTAAAGCTGTAACCGCATCTTGTAATACAATACTTTCATCTGCTATATATTTTTCTGCTAATAATTCTTCTACAGTTGTAGCACTAGTAGCTGCTGCCATTTTTGCTACATTATCTGCTAATGCTTTAAAATCTTCATTTGCTGCAACGAAGTCTGTTTCACAGTTAACTTCTACTACTGAAGCAACTTTCATATCTTCAGATATGTATGTTGTAACTATACCTTCTGCTGCTATTCTTCCAGCTTTTTTAGTTGCTGCTGCTAATCCTTTTTCTCTTAAAACTTCGATTGCTTTATCCATATCTCCGTTTGTTTCACTTAGAGCTTTCTTACAGTCCATCATTCCTGATCCTGTTCTCTCTCTTAACTCTTTTACCATTGCTGCTGTTATCATATTTATTCCTCCCTATATTTTCCTAATAAAAAGGTAAATGAAAGATTTCTCTCTCATCTACCTTTGAAATTTCCTATGTTTTACAACCATAGATGAGGCTGTTTAAAATTAAGTTTAAAAGATTTTATATATTATTCAGCTATTTCTTCGCCTTGTCTAGCTTCGATTATAGCATCTGCTAATCTTTCTGTTATTAATTTAACTGCTCTTATAGCATCATCATTTCCTGGGATTACATAATCAACATCATCAGGATCACAGTTTGTATCTACTATAGCTATTACCGGAATTCCTAATGTCTTAGCTTCTAGTATAGCATTTTTCTCTTTTCTTGGATCAACTATGAATAATGCACCTATATTGCTAGCTTCCATACTTCTAATTCCGCCAAGGTTTTTTTCAAGTTTTTCTCTTTCATTTCTAAGGTTTATAACCTCTTTCTTAGGAAGAACTTCAAAAGTTCCATCTTCTTCCATTTTGTCTAACGCTTCCAATCTACCAATTCTTGTTTTGATAGTTCTGAAGTTAGTTAACATTCCACCTAACCATCTGTTGTTTACAAAGTGCATGTTTGATCTTATAGCTTCCTCTTGGATAGCTTCTTGCGCTTGTTTTTTAGTTCCAACAAATAGTATATCTTTTCCTTCTGCTGATACTGATTTTATGAAATCGTAAGCTTCATCAATTTTCTTAACTGTTTTTTGTAAGTCGATGATGTATATACCATTTCTCTCAGTGAAGATGTAACGAGCCATTTTAGGATTCCATCTTCTCGTTTGATGTCCAAAGTGAACACCTGCTTCTAATAATTGTTTCATTGAAATAACTGCCATTTTAATATACCTCCTGGTTTTTTTCCTCCACTACCATCATTTTTATTAAAGACCTTAAAGGCACCTTTTAATAAATAAAGTAGTGTGTGTATTTTCTTACCTTGTGTATTGTACCATATTCAAATTTTATTTTCAATGATTTTTGCTTATAAATTTAGAGTTTATAATCAAAAATTTTAAATTAAATATAAAACTGTAAAATTTGCAAAGAATTAAGTCCACAAGGTTAATTAAGATATTTATGTAAAAATAAAAATCCCAAATAGGGATTTTTATTTTTTACTTAAGTTTGTTAAGTTCATCCATCAACTTATCATTAAGGATTTTGATATGAGTACCTTTCATTCCTAATGATCTTGATTCTATAACTCCTGCACTTTCAAACTTTCTTAGTGCATTTACTATTACAGATCTAGTTATTCCAACTTTATCTGCTATCTTAGAAGCAACTAATAAACCTTCGCTTCCATCAAGTTCATTAAATATGTGCTCTACGGCTTCTAATTCTGAATAAGATAGAGTTCCTATAGCTAATTGAACTATAGCTTTTTTTCTAGCTTCTTCTTCAATTTGAACTGTTTTAGCTCTCAGTACTTCCATACCTACGATAGTCCCGCTATACTCAGCTATAACCAAATCCTCTTCTGTAAACTCTCTTCCAAATCTAGATAATAGTAAAGTACCTAATCTCTCTCTATTTCCGTTAATTGGAACAATTGTAGATTTCATATCTTCAAAGTTACATTTAACATCGCCCTCAAAAACACAAATACCTTTACTTGCCATGTTTGCTCTAGTTGCCTCAATATTTAGCAATTTATTGTTATATGCTTCTGGGAACCTTTTTTCTTCAACAACTTTTTTCTTTACATTTTCACATTCAAATCCATGGGATAAATTATACCCCAAAACTTTTCCTTTTCTACTGATTATATATACATTGCAATCTAATACTTCGCTTAAAATTTCGCATATATCATCAAAAACCACTGGTTCTGAACCTGATTTCTGTAGTATTTTATTTAATTTTCTTGTTTTGTCTAATAATGACACTTTTTATTCCTCCTTGTGTATTGCCATAACTTCAATGACATAAAGTATTTTTTCCTTAATCAAGTTTCGAAATATTTTGTATATTTCCAAATCTTCGAATTGTTTCTCTCACATCATACCACATAGCACTTGGTACATCAAGTTCTTTTCTCAAGTTTCGACATTTTTTATTTTTAAATTTAATCCAGCTTGATTTATCATCTTTTTTTTACTGTTTATTTACTATTTCCTTATGTTTACATTCTGTGTTTATACATTCTAAGTAATCACCTTTTGCCTTGCTATACCTTTTAGCCATTACACTTCCACACTCTGGACATTTTTCGGCAGTAGGTTCATGCCAACTTACAAAATCACATTCCGGATAACTCCCACACCCATAAAACAACTTTCCTTTTTTACTTCGTTTTTCAAGAATTTTTCCTCCACATTTTGGACATGGAACATCTAATTCTCTAGCCATAGTCTTAGTGTTTTTGCATTCTGGATACCCTGGACATGCCAGAAAATCACCAAATCTCCCCTTTTTTATAACCATTAATTTACCACATTTGTCACACGGTATATCTGAAACTTTATCCTCAATTGTAATTTTAGCTATTTCTTTTTCAGCTATATCAATTGCTTCCTTTAATGGATTAAAGAATTCCGCAACAACATCTTTCCAATGAGTTTCGCCCTCTTCAATTCTATCCAGCTTATTTTCCATTTCAGCTGTAAATTCAACATCCACAATCTGTTTAAAGTATTCACTCATTAAATTATTCACAATAAAACCAAGTTCAGTTGGAACTAAAACCTTTTTATCTCTTTCTACATATTGCCTGCCTAACAATGTTGATATAGTTGGAGCGTAAGTACTAGGTCTTCCTATCCCATTTTCTTCTAAAGTTTTCACTAATGTAGCCTCTGAAAATCTTGCAGGTGGTTGTGTAAAGTGCTGTTTCTGCTCTAACGTCCTATTTTTAAGATTTTCTCCAACTTCTAAATTAGGTAATTTTAAATTTTCATTTTCTTCTTCATTTTCAGTTAAATATATTCTTGTAAATCCATCAAATTTAACTTTGAATCCCGAAGTTCTAAAGTTATAATCCCCATTATTTATACTTATTGATGTAGTATCAATAATAGCCGCTTCCATTTGACTTGCTACAAATCTATTCCAGATGAGATTGTATAACTTAAATTGATCATTACTAAGTGATTCTTTTGCTATTGCCGGACTAATTTCTACATCTGTAGGTCTCACTGCTTCATGGGCATCTTGTGAACCTTTTTTTCCTTTATAAACTTTTTTAATCTTAGGTACATATTCCTCACCATAATTATTTTTTATAAAATCAACTGTTGAAATTTGCGCCTCATCAGATATCCTTACTGAATCTGTTCTCATATAAGTTATTAAACCAACTGTTCCATATCCTTTAACATCAATACCCTCATATAATTGTTGAGCTACTGACATTGTTTTCTTAGTTGAAAAATTTATTTTTCTATAAGCATCTTGTTGAAGTGTACTTGTAGTAAATGGTGGAAGAGGATTCTTTAACTTAGATGTTTCTTTAACATCACTAACTACAAATTCACCTTTTTCTATATCATTTATTATATTATTAGCTTCTTCTTCATTATTTATAACTATTTTTTTACCCATTTTATTTTGGAGCTTAATTGTAAATGTTTTCGTATCTGATTTCTTAGATACTTTCCCCTCAACGGTCCAGTACTCTTCCGGTATAAACTTTAATACTTCCTTCTCTCTATCACATATTATTCTAAGTGATACTGATTGAACTCGACCTGCACTCAGTCCCCATTTTATCTTTCTCCAAAGTATAGGGCTTATTTCATATCCAACCAATCTATCTAAAACTCTTCTAGCTTGTTGGGCATCAAATACATTTGGATTTATTTTTCTTGGAGATTTAATTGCATTTTTTACCGCAGTTTTAGTTACCTCATTAAATTCTATTCTACATGCTTCATTGGTGTCTATCTTCAAAACCTTAGCAAGGTGCCATGATATAGCCTCTCCCTCTCTATCAGGGTCAGTTGCTAAATATATTTTTTCACTTTTCTTAGCTTGCTTTTTAATTTTATCTAACAATTCACCTTTTCCTCTAATTGTTATGTACTTAGGCTCATAATTATTTTCTATATCTACTCCTAATTGACTCTTCGGTAAATCTCTTATATGTCCCATCGATGCTTCTACTACATAATTTTTACCTAAATATTTTTTGATAGTTTTTGCTTTCGCTGGCGATTCAACTATAACTAATCGTTGCCCCATTTTAACCCCTCCATTGTAGCTTATAATTTAAAACCTTTTCAAATACTATAAGCATTTTTTATAATTAATTTCATCCATCATCTAAACCTACATAACACATTTAAAATTTTTATGTTTTACGAAACAGACATTCTAAATATACAATATTTACCATCTCTCTAAGCTACTAAAATCTATACTCCATTATTAATCTTATCTAGTATTGGCAATTCTATTAATTCTAACATAGAAGTTTCCACTTAAACATAAAATCTCCTCTTTTGCTTGCAACTCAAATAATAACTTATATAATTGATTTATGTCAATATCTGCTGATTTAATTATACTATCAATATGTATCGGATTATCATCAATTAAATTATATATTTTTTCTTCCAATGCACTCTTTATAAGGGTTTCTATATTATTATTCATACTAATTCTAGAAATATTCAATAAATTTAAAATATCTTCTATTTCAGTAAAAACATATGCCCCATCCCTTATAAGTTTATTAGTTCCTTTGCTTTCATTTGAAAATACACTTCCCGGAACCACAATAATATCTTTCCCCTGCTCTAATGCATTTCCGGCTGTTATTAATGTGCCACTTCGCTCTCCACCCTCTGTTACAACTAACAAATCACTTATACCACTTATTATTCTATTCCTCATTGGAAAATTTCTACTAAAAGGCTCTGTTCCCAATGGAAATTCACTCAAAATGCACCCACCACTTTCAATGATATCATTATATAACCTTATATTTTCTCTTGGGTATATGACATCAATTCCACTACCTAACACCGCTACAGTATTAATATTGTTTTCTATAGCAGCTCTGTGTGCAATAGAGTCTACACCTCTAGCCATTCCACTTATAATATTTATGTCATAACCTGATAATTCATTTATAATGCTATTTGTAACATCAATGCCATACCTACTACACCGCCTAGATCCTACTATGGATATACTTTTCGACTTGTTTATATTAGTTATATCACCCTTATAAAACATCCCAAAAGGAGAATCTTTATACAACTTCAAACTACTTGGATATTCTTCATCATATATTGTTGTTACATGTATATTACTTCTTTCCATATGTTCAAAAATATTATTTTCATTAATAATCTCGTATGAATTTAACAATTTCTTAATAACTTTCCCCTCTAAAATATCAGACTCCCTCAAAAACACTATATTTTTCAAAGCTTCTCCACTAGAAAATTCACTAAAAATTTTTTTCTTGTTCTCATTAGATATTTCTGTAGTCATTAACCATACCTTCAACAACTTATCCATAATTCTCTCCTCATGATTCATCATTAAATTATTTCTTGTCTTACATACTTTCTATATTGTAGTGCTTCAATGATATGATTTTCTTCAATATTTACATTCGAATCCAGATCAGCAATAGTTCTAGCCACTTTCAGTATTCTATTGTACACCCTCGTACTTAATCCATATCTATTATAAGCATATTCAAGAATTTTAGCGCAATTTTCACTTAATTTGCAATATGATTTTATGTGTTTTGAAGTCATTTCGCTATTGCACTTTATCCCATCACTTTCAAATCTATTGCTCTGTATTCCTCTAGCATTTATTATTCTTCTCCTTATAGCTTCAGATGTTTCTTCGACCTTATTACTATTTATCTCACCATATGACACTGGATTTACCGATGTAAATATATCGATCCTATCTAGCAATGGTCCAGATAATCGAGCTAAATATCTATTAATTTCATGGTCCGTACACTTACAATTATTTAAAACACCTCCATATTTACCACAAGGGCAAAGATGCAAATGTTAAGTCGGAAGTATATTGAAAAAATTCCTTCTAATTATATAGGGGAAAAAGTTGATATTAACAGGTGCCACCTTATAACTAATTTAAGACTTAACAACAACACAACTTTAAGAGAATTATCAATAGCCTTAAAGTTATCTGAAAACACGCTTAGAAATATTGAAAAAGGCAAATATAAATTATCATTTTATTATTATTTTTTATATTGTAGACACTTTAAAGTTGATTCATACTCATTTTTGAACTATTCTTCTCTTCCAACCAAAACGCTTAAAGACAAAATTGAAACACTTAAAGCTTACTATGGGTTTAGAAATAACAAACAATTAGATGCTCTACTTGAATTATATAACGGCGCTATAGATGACTGCTGCTCTAAACATATAAACTATGAAAAAATAAATACAAAACTAACAACTCGTATAAATGAATATAAAGAAGGAAGGAAGTAGCATTTTTAATACCTACTTCTTCTTTCTTTTTATTATTTTAACTTTACGTTTCCCCTTATCCTTACTAATAACAATTAACAATTAAACCATCCCCATCTTAATTAACTTTTTAAGAACAAACCCATTATAACAAACATTTGTTCGCTATGCAAACTAGCTTTTAGCAACTGTATGTTGCTTTTTCTAATATAATTATACATTTTGTTGCAAAAGATGACAAAATAATTCTTCTTGGTAAAATATTACTGAGGTGTTTTTTATGTTCGGTGATAGAATTAAGGATTTAAGAGTTGAAATGAAACTTACACAAGAAGATATTGCTATTAAATTTAATATATCTAGACAAGCAATAGCTAATTGGGAAAGTGGACTAAGAGAACCTAGCATGCAAAATATAATAGAGTTAGCTAATTTTTATAACGTATCAATCGATTATCTATTTGGACAAACATCCATAAAAGAAAACTTTAAAGCTAATAAAGAACTCGAGGAATACATTAATGACTGCATAAAAGTTTATAAAAAGCATATTAGGGCCTAGGATTTTAAGTATATTCTAAGCTTTAAATTTACTTATACCTATTTATGTATAATATCAAAATTTCTGCACATAATTT
>NZ_JAVXAO010000010.1:0-173447 GCF_036660475.1 Clostridium sp.
AAGTGTTGCTTAACCCCTTTTTTTATTGTGTCCTTGACAAGGGGTCCATTTTAGTAAGATAGCACTTTTTTATATATATTTATTTTTAAAACTTATTGCCTTTTGTTGTATTTTACATACTATATTCCCTAATATTGACCTTGGTAAAATAATAGACATTCCTATAGCAATTTTGTTTTTAATACCTGGAATAATTATCTTTTTTCCTCTAATAATTCCTTTATATCCTATAACGGCAACTTTTTTTGCACTCATAGAATTGTTAAGTTCTCCTTTTCCTGCATTAACATGAAATTCTGTCATAGTATTCCCTGGACAAAGAGCACTAACTATAATATTAAATGGCTTTAATTCAACTCTTAAGGCTTCAGTAAAAGACAAAACATATGATTTAGATGCGTAATAAACTGCAATAAATGGTCCAGGTTGATACGCCCCTGTAGAAACAACATTTAATATTTTACCTCCACCATTTTTTATCATCTCATTAGAAACTAAATGCGAAAGTTCTGTTAGCGCTTTTATATTTAAATCGATTACTCTTCTATGATCTTCTATTGAAATTTCATGAAACAGCCCACAATTTCCTATTCCAGCATTATTAATAAGAGTTTCTACCTTAACATTTAACCTCTTAACTTCATTCATTATCTCTTTACAACTATTAATTTGAAACAAATCTTTTTCTATTAAATTAATCTTAATTTTATATGACTTAGTAAGTTCATCTTTAATAGCATTAAGCAAATTTACTCTACGTGCAACTAGGATAAGATTATAATTATTTTGGGCAAAAATTTTACTAAATTCATATCCAATACCTGAAGATGCTCCTGTTATCAATACCCATTTTTCTTTATTATTTATAGAATTCAACTCCTTTATATTTCGCATATTAAATATTTAGTATACCATACTAATTTATCATCGTATAATAAATTAGTCATTTTATTTATGATGATAAATTTTTTGAAAATTTATGTGATTTATCATTATGTCAACATAAATCTTTGATATAATCCTTATATATTGATATATAAATTATAGCACCAATCATTTTAAACATTAATATATTTGCATATAAATAATTAATAAATAGATCTATTAGTTTTTTTACTACTCATATATGGTTTTAGTATTTTTATTTTTTAAAATTCTATATGAGTAAATCATATACAATTCAAAACTTAATAATATGGAGGAATAGTTATGGATTTAACACCTATCAGCCCTGAATTTTTCAAAAGAGATGCCAGAATCGTTAGTGAAGAGCTACTTGGCAAGCTTTTGGTTAGAAATTATAGTGGTAATACCCTTATAGGAAGAATTGTAGAAACCGAAGCCTACATAGGAACTATAGACAAAGCATGTCATGCTTATGGCAATAAAAAAACGCCTAGAGTAATGCCACTTTATGAAGCTTCTGGAATAGCTTATGTTTATATAATCTATGGAATGTATAACTGTATGAATGTAATAACTGGTGAAAAAGGAGACCCTCAGGGAGTTCTAATAAGAGCCGTAGAGCCAATTGAAGGACTAGAAATCATGAGTGAAAATAGATTTAAAAAATCTTTCTCACAGCTAAAGCTCAAAGAAGTATTAAACCTTACTTCCGGTCCAGGAAAACTATGTATTGCATTAAATATCGATAAAACTTTAAATACACACTCAATTTTTAGTGAAGAGTTATTTATATCTGATGATGGGTTTAGAAAATTTGACACTATTTATGCTAAACGAATAGGTATTGATTATGCAGAAGATGCCATAGATTTTTTATGGAGATATTATATTAAGGATAATAAATATGTTTCTATACTCTCTAAGAAAGCACCCTTACCATAAATGGAAAGAGTGCTTTTTTAAAAATTCATATCATTATTAGGTCATTTACAAGTAATATATTTATAGGCTTAAAAACTTATTAAATCTTTCTCTAACTCTTTCTTCACCCATTATTTGCATAATAGTATAAAGATCTGGAGTATTACTTCTATGGGTTAGCGCTGTTCTTACACATCCAGCTACATCAGAAACCATTCCTTTAAAGCTTTCTGGTTCCTTCTTAAAGGCCTTTCGATCTGTAGCATAACCAAGTTCCACTGCTACACCCTTTAAGTCTTCAAACCATGTATCTTTATCAGTATTAAAGTTGTACGCTTTAGCATAAGCTTCTATAACCCTCTTAGCTTCTGTTAAATCTATATTCTTCGGAAACTCAATTTCATCAACATTAGTATTAACAAATAACTCGTCAAAGAAGAAGAAAACTTTTTCCTTAACATCACTCCATTTACCAAAGTCTTTTCTAGGTTTTGGACCTTCTTTGTCTATTCCAAATATTTCCTTGGTAATATTTTCATTGCAGGTTGTTAAATGATACATTTCCTCATCGTACTCTTTAGCCCATTTAGTATAGTAATCATAAACCTCATCAGCTTTTAATTTACAAATAACATTTTTACTTACATCATTTAATTTAATTATATCAAATAATGCTCCACTCTTACTCATTTTATCTAAGGATACCTTAAATTCACGATAGTCTAAGTTTGTATTTTCTTCTCTCCATTCTTCAAATGCAGAGTTTATTATGTTAAGAAGATATTCTATAACCGAAATCATTGGATAACCTTCTTCATCATAGTAGCTTACTGCACTTTCTGGATCTTTTCTTTTAGAAAGCTTTCGCTTAGATCCACCATCTAATTTCATTATTGTTGGAGTATGAGAATAGTCTGGTCTATCAAATCCAAGAATATCAAATAGCTGAACATGGATTGGAAGTGATGACAACCACTCTTCTCCCCTAATTACTGTAGTAGTTCCCATTAAAGCATCATCAATAACATGGGCAAAATGATAAGTCGGAAGTCCATCAGATTTAACTATTACTATATCTTGATTACTTTCAGGGAATGATATATCTCCCTTTACTAAATCATGAAACTCAACTCTATTTTCAGAGTTACCTGGTGATTTTAATCTTATTATATACTTCTCACCATTATTTACTCTAACTAAAGCCTCTTCAGCTGATAGGTTTCTACAACTTGCATATTCTCCATAATATCCTGGAGTTAGCTTTTCATTAATTTGATTTTCTCTTAACTTCTCTAAATCTTCTGAAGTACAGAAGCAAGGGTATGCTAATCCTCTTTTTATTAAACTCTTTGCAAAAGTCTTATATATTTCCGCTCTCTCACTTTGTCTATATGGCCCATATTCACCTTTAGAAGTGTTATCACCTGTCATGCCCTCAGTGAAATCTAATCCAAATTTATGCATTGTATTTATTGTATCTTCTATAGCACCTGCTACTTCTCTCTTTTGGTCAGTATCTTCAATTCTTAAGTAGAAAACTCCGCCACTTTGAGTAGCTATTCTTTCATCAATTAAAGCAGAGAATACTCCCCCTATATGTTGGAATCCTGTTGGACTTGGAGCATATCTAGTAACTTTTTGATCTGCTTTAAGATTTCTTTTAGTATACTTATCCATATAATATTGAGGTTCTTTATCAATATCCCAGAAAATTTTATTTGCTAATAATTCATAATTCATTACCTTCACCTTACCTTATCTTATCTATTAAAACCTTATAAACACAACTTTGATTATAACTTTAAGAATTAATATTGTAAATATAGTATTTATTATTTACCTATTTTACTTCAATTAAGCTAACTTCTTTATTTACATTTACATTAATAATCTTAGGATTAACCTCTTTATAAGCTGTGACTAAATTTACATTTTCATTGTCTTTTATGATAACACCTGATGAGAAAACACTGTATAACTTATCATTAAAATATTTCTCACAACCATTTTCATGAGCTTCATGACCTCTAATTAACAGGTCGATTCCTATTAACTTAGCAAAACTAGAAAATTCTTCTTCTTTAAATCTAAATCTTCCCGAGTCCTCACGCAGGCTATAATCCCCTCTCAAAGGGTCACTCCAGAGCATATTATGCACTATAGTTCTATTTATTGCATCAACGATGGTTTCATCGGTGAGATCTTTAATATTAGAAATATAGCCATATATATTTTCTTCATTTCTGTCAGGCCTTGGTAACCCTCCATGAACTCCCAAAATTGTTTGTTCCTTAATGTTTACTATAGCGATAATAGCCATACTATAAAATACACTTAAATACCCAGCTATCAACTTCCTAGAAAAACTTCCATTTATTTTAGATAAATTATCTAAATATAATAAGAAATAATCTTCATCCTTATCTTCTACTGGCTTTCCAATACAAAGTTTTATCACATCATTTTCTATAATGCCGCAGTCGTGATTCCCTTGTAATTGGAATATATTTCCTGGGAAAATAAACTTTAAAGTAAGTATTTTTTCAATTAATTTAAGATGAGACTTTCCCCTATCAACATAGTCTCCTAAAAATATTAACCTAACCTTTTCCCCATTAACCATACTCTCAAAAAAGTTAATTGAATCTAGTATCTTATCTATGATTAAATCATCGGAATGTATATCTCCAATAAAGTAATATTCATACCCATCGTCATTAAACAGATATATTCGCGAAGAACTTTTCCCATCTTCTATATCATTACAGATGCTTTTAAAATTTATATTTTCAGCTATAAGCTTATTATTAATTTCGCTTTCTTCTGCATTGTATATTTTACATACCTCATCAATTAAAAACTCATGAACCTTAGATAAGTTACTCAAATTTGAAGTTTCAATACTTTCAATATCCATCCATAAATTTTCACTAATAGTTTCTATAGCTTTATATAGTTCTAACCCACTATTATATTTCCTTTTTTCAACATTGTATTTAACCTTTTCTATCTGACTAATTATATATCTATAATTAGATTTATCCATATATAATTCATCACAATTTTTACAGTCAATATTTAAACCCTCTTTGTTCATTTTCATCTTTAGCGAGGGATTATTATATCAATATATAATCCCCACTAAATCTATCCCCCTTGTCATTTTTATTCTCGCATTACAATTTTAAATTAACTTTATTCTAATATTAATTATAACGCAAGGCTACCTACATATTTTAATTCCATAATTTCTCTACACCTTGAAAAATAAATTCATATTACTCTGTTTGCCATTCCTATTAGGTATTTTCTTATTTTGAAACTTATCATAATTATCCTTAATACCATTGTCTAAATTAATAATCATCTTTTCATTAGCTATATGTGAAACTATCTGATCATATTGCATAAGTTCCTCTATCTGTTTTTTAATCCTATCACTTTTCTTCTTAGCTAATGTCTTTTCTTTTACACTATATTCATTAGATTCTACAATTAAAGTAAGTCTATTTAATTCACCGTCATATTTACGTTGAGTTGGATGTAAATATTCTGTTCTTACCCTAGCTATAGTTGATTCATCATATCTATGAACGTAAATCAAAGCCTTAAATCCATCATTCTTTCCCGAATCAAATAACCAATATATAGGTTTTTTTGAATATATTTTAAGATGGTCCTTGTAAAAATCCTTTACAAAATATCTTCTTATACATTGCCTTGAAGTTTCATTTTCTTTTCGTCCTAATGCCAGTGTAATATAATCCAGATTTTCTTCTAGGGTTGCATTCCCATAAACTTTCTCTACAAATTCAATAAATTTAGATACAATGTCCTCTTCAAAGTACTCCTCCTCAGTAATAGGCACAATATTATCTAACTTAGGAATGAATCTTGTATCTACATATGTTTCTGACACTATATCTGCATCTAAATTTTTCACTATATTTTTAACCTGCTTTTGATCAATATCCCACTTGTCTTTGAAATCTCCACCACCATAAACTAAGCCATAAACATCTATAGAGTATCTACCCATAATGCATCCAACTGCATAGGATACAAATGATTTCATCTCTTTTTCTACATCAGCCTTACGTAGTGTAATATCTTTTTCATTTACCTCTGGACTTAATTCATTGTTAAGTCCATAGATATCAATAAATATTTTATTCAATTTTTCTTCATTAGCTTTTAGTCTCGCAATAGCTTCTAAATTTTCTTCATCCCATTGCTTAAATTTATCCCTAATCAGTATTGGCACCTCATTGATTGTAGAAATATTATTTATTAACGGGTGTACATTAAAATCCCATGAGGTTTCAAATGAATCCCATTCTCTCTTGCTAATTTCTATATTTTCTCCTACTATTTCATCAATTACTTTCTTAGTTTTTTCCTCAAATATTTCATTGTTAATTGGAATATTTTTAAGGTCACCTACTTGAATATTGTAAGTTGGATTCATTATATCTAAAAACATATTTGCAACTTTACTACATAAAAGTGCTAAAATAACTTTTTCTGTACCTACATCATTAAAAAATATAGATGAACCAGCCACATCAAATATAAATCCTTGTGGAGAATATCTCACACCCATGTCCTCTGAAATAAATGTATATGTAAGCCCACTCTTAAAATAGAATTCTTCATTTTTTACTGTTCTACTATATGACTTATACAGCTTTGCTGCATATTCCTTTACCTCTGCTCCGTTATTTTCCCAGTTGATAATGAATCTATTATTTCCAAACCACTTTCTAAATTCTCCACCCTTATTGTAAGGAAACCATTTTTTCTTACTATCAAAGGCATCCTCACTATCCGTAGCCATAAATTTAATTCTATTTATATCAACCTCATACCACTCTCTTAAAAATCTTTTATTGTCTGATGTTGCCATCCCTTGCCTTGGCTTTGCCATATTTTCAAATTTATCTAAACTCGAAAACAATTTTAATATATTATCACTTACCCAATATGCAAAGGGTTTCGTTGGAATTGTCATCAACTTCTCAATCCATATATCATGAACTATCTCTTTATTTATTCCCGAGCAAACACCCTTAATCTTTTTATCTTTTTCATTCCCATTCATCTCTTTAGTAACATCTATAAACCTAGTTTTATACTTTGAAATTTTACTCTTTTGGTTTACAAATGCAACATTTTGTACTATAGTTCCAACATTGTCTTCAAAAGCTCTTGGCCCTAAATGAACCATGTTTATAAATGTAGTTTCATATACAAGCTTCTTTCTAAGCTCCAAGAAACTACTTAAAAACATCCATGAATGTTGATTTACCATTGCATAAAGACCATTTTCTTTTATATAGCTATTACACACTTCCATATAAACTGAAAATAAATCATGCTTTGAATGTGGGTAATAATCTGATAGATATTTAGCAAGGGTATCATTAGCTCCTCTAAGTCCCATATATGGAGGATTTGTTATGCATATATCGTACTCTACACTCATTATTTCACCCTGTTTTATTAAGGCTGGTAACTTATCTATTAATACGGTTTTATAATCACTAAAGGTTAAATTTATCTCACTTTCTATCTCTTCTAACCTTTCGCTTAATATCTTTAAATTAATATTGGGTATCTTAAGAATTGATCCATACTCTTTTCCATCTTTGAAATTATTTATTAAAAGTACTATAGCTTCCCTCAATTCCTCATTGCCCTTTGCAAAATACTCAATCATATCATAAGTTATGCTATTACTATCTTCAATTGATGCTATATTAAGGCACAATGGTTTTTTCTCTAGCTCTCTAAATAACCTTTTATTATAGCCTCTAGCTTTCATAATTAAAGCAAACCCTGCTAACTGACTTGCTCTATCATCAATATCTAAACCAAATATATTGTTCTCTAGTATTTTTCTTGGTATTTCCCTTTCTGAATAACCAGAAACCTTATATATTTCATATAATACATCGAAAGCATAGATTAATATATGACCCGACCCCATACATGGATCTAGTATCTTTATATCCTCTGGACTAAGTGTACTACGTTGTTTACTTATACTTTTCAGCACCTCATCCACTTCAGTCTCTTGAGCTATTCCTTTTATATAATATTCTAATTTTCTTTCAATCTCTTCATTAGGGTGACCTTGTAACCATAATGATCCTATAGAGTTTTCAACCAAATATTTTACTATCCATTTTGGCGTAAATAATTGAGTCGCTGCTGGTATGTTCTCTTTAGTTATCTTAACATTCTTCTTTAACCCATCAAATACCATATCCTTCTTTTCTGAAATGTAGTATTGATATATCCACCCTATTATTTCTACTTCTTCCTTCCAATCAGCTTCAGATATAGAACTAGACATAGTTGAGATTATTGATCCATCCATCAAAAGATTATCTGGCAGTAGTAGTTCTGTGTAATCTGTTATTTTTTCAAATAAACCGGGAATAATTTTCCCGAGCTCATTACATTGCTTTACTAAAATATACTTATACAATTTCTCCCTATCTGCATTTTTGTCACTATCTAATAGTTCATATACATAGGTTGAGTCAAGATTAAGATCTAATATAACTTCACCAACTCTTGATAAAATGTCCGGCTCTAATTTCCCACTTATTTGAGATGAGACTATTCTTATCCCTGTTGGCATATAATCATTAACTTCCATATATCTTAGGGCTATTAGTCTATTAAACCAAGTGTAAGCACACTCTTCCATAACCTGTTCAAAACCCTTTTTTTCTATTTCTTCAACTAATGTTCTTCTATAGTCAGGAGAAATATTAAATATCTCTTCTTTACCTTCTACTTTAAACCCACCTTGAACTTCCTCTATATTTTTGATGTTGTTATTCTCTATTCCAATTTTATATGCTCTATCTTTAACACCCTCAATAAGATTATTTCTCGCCCAGGTTGAAAATGCTTTAACTTTATTTTTATCCATGACTTAGTACTCCTTGTAATTATGTATTATTGTACAATTTATTATAGCATATGAGGAATTAAATGAGTTAATTTCATAGGTAATTGATTTTGTATTGTTTTAAAAATTAAAGCCTTCATCCTAAAATTATTGGATGAAGGCTTTAATAAATTTAACTATACACTAGAATCCTTTTTTCTTTGCTACAATACCACTTTCATTAGTACCTGGCTCCTCTATTGTAGTATTAAAACTACTTTGAGCATATTGACCTTGTGTCTTAGTTCCATTTTGAATATAATTTTCTCTGTTGAATTCTTTTTTATTGTGTTTTTTCATAATAAGCTCCTTTTCTAAAAAGTATTTTTCAGTACTTATTATGTGTTAAATAATATATAGTATACTTTGTTGTTACCATAGGTTTTAATAATTAATCACTTCTTCACCTATAAGGTGTATATCCCTATTTAAAGACATTAAAATATCTATAAAAACAAAACTCTCTTTATGTATGTTATTATATAATAAACTTCTTTTTAACATCATTAGAACCAATGAGATAAAGTAAGTGAGGGTAAAATATACCAAACTCTAAAACGTCACCAACATTATAGTCTTCTTTAGAATTTTCAATATCTATAATTAAATGATCACTACTGCCACCTATTAATTCTATCCCATCATCTACTGGTACTAAAGTATCTATCGAAACAAAGTCCTGTTTACCTATTGCAAGTAAAGCTCTTTTTCTTGTTCCTCTATCTTCATAAGTTGGAACATTACCAAAAGCATCTATGAATCTTTCACCTACAGGATGAGAAGGTTTACTTTTCACTTCTACAACCTGTGCTTTGAGAACAAATGCATCTTGATGTAACATTGACATATCATACTTCCAAAAAACATCTAAATCCTTCGCAACTAGTATACCTTCGCCAATCCTCAAATTGTTTATTTTGCTAGGCATTTTTCCATCCCATAATAAAGTTAAAGATGAAGTTGCTCCACCAGATATCATGTCTAATTCTCTATGTATTAAATCCTCAATTCTCTCGGCTATATTACAAAGTTTTCCCAAATTATCTTCAGTAGGTTTAATTGATCCAAAACATCCTAAGTTTGTTCCAATCCCATATAATTCAACACATTCTAACTCATTTTCCACATAAAGAGCTAACTGAATTAATTCTTCTTCATCCATAACGCCCTCTCTTAAATCCCCCAAATCAACCATAAGTACCACCTTATGTTTTTTCCCTTGTAATCTACATTCCTTATTTATTCTAGTTAAAGTTTCTTTCTCTGAGTTTAAACTTATATCTGCATATCTTACTAATTCACTTATTTCATTAAACATTGGTAATCTAATAAGCATAATAGGTTTTGTTACACCTTGGTTTTTCATATCTATAACTTGGTTAAGTCTAGATGTAGCCAAATATTTGCACCCTGCTTTATCCATTTCATTAACTACCTGTGGCATACTTTGAACCACCTTAACAACCCCTGAAACTGATATATTATGCTGATTACATAAATCAACTACATACTTAGTATTTTCATATATTTTTTTTAGATTTATTTCCAATAGCGGAAACTCAATTTCACCCTCTACATCTTTGATTTGAATCTCATTCTTTAAAATACTTTGTGCCATTTAAAATCCCCCTTAAACTTTATCATTCTGTGTAATAAATGAGTTTTTCACTCTTATAAATTCATTATACGAAAATTCAATTAATTTTTCTCCATCCATATTGATTAAAATAAACCCAACCAAAAAAAAACTCATTAACTAATATAAATTAGTTAATGAGTTTAACATTATAGGAGTTTATTGATTTCTTTATATTTTAGTACATATACCAATTAATATAATTAGTTTAAATAGCCAACCATAATTTAGATACTATTTCTGTATAAATCTTTAATCAGTATCGAAAGCTTCTTTAGACCTAATCTAATTTCATTAATTGGAGCATATGAAAATGATATTCTTAATGAATAGTTCAAATTTGCATCATAAATGTATCCTGGATATAGTAAAATACCTATTTTACAAGCTTCATCAAAAAGCTTATACATACCTATTTTATATTTTAGTGTAACCCACACATAATATCCTCCAGTAGGAATATTCCATGTAGCAATATCCGAAAAATATTTTCCAAGAGCATCTATTGTAACTGCTCTTCTAATATATAGCTGTTTTCTTAAATTATCTAAATGTTCATCATAAAGCCCAGTTTTCATCCATTTTGCTACTGTTAATTGAGATAAAGAGCTAGACCCGTAATCTGTTTGCATTTTAATATCACCTAATCTCTCAATCACAGGTTCTGGTCCAACTATCCAACCTATTCGAAGTCCAGGGCATAATGCCTTCGATACACTCCCAACATATAGCACTAAGCCATTGATATCTATACTTTTTATAGGTCTTGGTGGCGGTGAATCTATCCATAACTCCCTATATACATCATCCTCAATTATAGGTAGCTTTTCTCTTTGACAAATATTTATTAACTCACTACGCCTTTTCTCTGACATTACTATTGACGTTGGATTTTGAAAGTTAGGTATTGTATATAACATAGATGGAACATGTTTTTTAATATAATCTGGAATCAGTTCCGCTTGAATGCCTTGTTCATCCATTGGTATTCCACTTCTCCTCATTCCCAACGATTGAAATATTTGTAATGAATACATATATGATGGATTTTCTAGAAGAACAGTAGATCCTCTTTGTAACAATCCCATAGATATTAACTGTATAGCTTGCAGCGCTCCAGACACAATAAGTACCGAAGAAGGCGATGCGTTTATACCATAAGACTTTATATATTTACTCACTTCTTCTCTTAGGCATTGCAACCCATTAGGACTTTCATATCCCAGATTGGTCATATCATCAGAAACCTCCCTAAGAACTTTCTTCATAGACTCTCTCGGAAATAACTCACTTGACGGTTCTCCGGTGCTTAATCTAATATACTCACCTTCAAATTCAAGAGTATTAATTTGTTTAATAGTTTTAAAGTTAGGCATATGTATTCCTTCTGTGATATATGTTTTCCAATCTGGCTGAATATTTGAAAGTAATGGTGACACATTATTAACAATTTTTGTACCACCTTTTCCATTCCCCTCCAGTATACCTTCTGATTTTAATTCATCAAGTGCAGAAACGATTGTACTTCTATTCACATCAAAAATTCTTGCTAATTCCCTCTGTGTTGGAATCATAAACCCTATCTGCCATTCTCCACTAACTATTTTTGATTTAAAATATTCAACAATCTGTAGATATATAGGCTTTGTATCCCCCTTATCAGGTCTCCATTTTATATTCACTATAGATACCTCCTAAAAACATTCATATGTTTTATGCAAAAATAGGATTTGCTATTTTAATAATAGCAAATCCTACACTCATTATAATAATATTACTTACACTGGTATACTGCTTCTCTTTTCTATAACACCTACGTCTTCTTTTGCAAATGTAGTAATTATTGCTGACGTACCTATAAATAACATTCCTATCTGTGGAGTAATAACTGTAAAGTCTATAACTCCATGAACTAAAATAATCACTTGAATTGAAAGTAGTAGTGATACACTATTATAATTTTCTTTATACAGATATATTAGACTCTTAAATACATTTGCTCTTATAAATAAGTAAATTGAAAGTCCAATAATTCCTATAGATGTTAATAACGATAACCAAATATTATGAGAATGATTTATAACTCCCCTATATCTAGAATATTGATTTCCAACTTCTATAGTTCCCGTAAGTCCCCACCCTGTTACAGGTTTTTCATCCACCATTTTAAGTGAACCCATCCAAATTTCTTCTCTAGTATCAAATGATCTCTCTATTTCATGCCCTGTCAAATCTTGTGATATATCAGATATTTTTTCAGGTGTGAATCCAACTACAAATACTATTAAAGCGATGGCACAAAAAACAACTCTATCACTCTTGTTAGTTTTTAATAAGTATAAGGATGCTAACCCAAATACTAATCCTATAAATGCACCTCTTGAACCTGTTAAACATACATTTAATAAAAATAGAACAGTAGATCCATAATAAATCGCTTTACATTTTTTATCTTTAGCTATACTACCATAATATAATGCAATTATAATCATAATTGCAAACCAATCGCCTGCCACATTCGGATTTCCAAATGTACTAAAAATCCTGTGGCCACTTGAAACTTCTAATGGTACTCCTAGAACTTTTTTCCATAGCTTCATTGGAAAATACATAAATGTAACCTTCTCTATAACCCCTATTATACCTGAACAAATTGATAGTTTAATAAGATATTCAGCTATTTTTTCTATCTTTTGTTCACTCTTACAATAATTTTCAATATAATTACTTATAGCAAAATATAAAAAGAATATAAATGAAGCACCCATAGACATAATGCTTTTATTGAAAATACCAACAATAAAAGACCACCCAAACAATAATAATAATCCTAAATTCAAAGAATTTTTATGTATCTCATCTTTCATTTTTATCATATTATAAGTGGCATAGATTCCTGCAAATAGTGCTGTGTATGGAGATATAACTAATAATAATATTAAATTAAACATCATTTTCACCTTCTTCTGCTATTAAATGCATTTTTATATAAAGTCTTCATTCTTAGTTGAAATTATATATGCATATAATAAACATTCTATTATTGTGCTAAATTATTACATAAAAAAATGTGCTATCAGCACCTTAAAACCCATTGTAATAAAATTACAACGTATAAGCTTTATATATTGCAAAGTGATTTTTTTCAATTAAATTCTCATTACATATTGATTATCATACAATATGTAATTATTTATTGCAACTAAATTATGTTTTTGTAATAAATTCTTAAGAACCATCCTTTAAAGTTGTAAACAGATTCAAAATAAAATCTATTAATTTATTTCACCGGTTAATTAATCTTAATTTTCATTTTATTCTCATTAAACTTATCCAAAACATATCAATATATGCTAATATAAAATTGTAAATTTAATTGGAAAAGGAGATTAATAATGATTACTAATTCTACTATTCAAAATTATAAAACTGCAATTTTTGCTGGTGGTTGCTTTTGGTGCATGGTGTCACCCTTTGACGTTTTAGATGGTATAGTAAGCGTAACTTCCGGATACATCGGTGGTAATTCTAAAAACCCAACATATAAGGATGTAAAATCTCAAGAAACTGGTCATTACGAAGCCATTAAAATTACTTATGATGATACATTAATTTCATATGATAAAATACTAGATGCATTTTGGAGGCAAATAGATCCTACTGATGATGAAGGCCAATTTCAAGATAGGGGTCCATCTTATATAGCTGCTATTTTTTATTGTAATGAAGAAGAAAAAACTAAAGCAGAGCTATCAAAAAAAATCCTTAATGAATCAGGAAGATTTCCACTTCCAGTAGTAACTCGAATACTTCCAGCAACACACTTTTATGATGCTGAGGAATATCACCAAAACTTCTATAAATCTAATCCCCGTGAATACAAAAAAGATAGAAGCAAATCTGGAAGAGATGAGTTCATAAGCAAATACTGGGGTGAAGACTTCTTTGAGATTTATGAATAATTTTTATTATGGCAAATTGTAATAATAAATTGACCTAATTTCTATATACGCCTAAGTTGTTGTAATCAATATTAATCTATATTGATGTACTTACTGTAATAGTTAACGTAA
This sequence comes from Clostridium sp., assembly GCF_036660475.1. Taxonomy (GTDB): domain Bacteria; phylum Bacillota; class Clostridia; order Clostridiales; family Clostridiaceae; genus Clostridium_J. Next base: position 14,501 of record NZ_JAVXAO010000010.1, read on the forward strand.
AAAATAATAATAAATATGATTATACCTTCTGGAAAGTATAATCATATTTAAATTGAGATTGGATGTGTTTTTGTGAATAACTCTCATAGCGAACTTTTTAAACAATTAATAAAAGCCCATAGTAACAATACCTTAAATGAAACTATTGAAATCTTACTTAAAAATGAAACAATAGACTCTAGCATGTTAGCTTCAGAAATATCAGCTCTATGTGGTGTTAATATAGATTTTAGTGACAATTACATAAATGAGTTAAATGAAGCCATTCTTAGATATAAAACCAACCACAAAATTGTTAATAAAGTAAGGAAATGCAAATTAGATTGTAAAGTACATGAAAATAGTAAAACTAAATGCCAAGAAAGCTGTCCCTTCGATGCTATATTATATAGTGAAGATAACAATACAACATATATTGATAATACTAAATGTACTGATTGTGGCATTTGTGTGGATATGTGTCCAAACGGTAGTATATTAGATACTGTTGAATTTTTACCTTTAGCTAATCTCTTAAATGATGATACTACAGTTATCGCAGCTGTAGCTCCTGCCATAATGGGCCAATTTGGTAATAGCACAACAATGGATCAGTTAAGAACAGCATTTAAATCTATAGGCTTTACAGATATGGTTGAAGTTGCATTCTTTGCAGATATGCTCACATTAAAAGAAACTATTGAATTTGATGCTCATGTTAAAACCAGCAATGATTTCATGATAACTTCTTGTTGTTGTCCAATATGGGTTGCAATGGTTAAAAAAGTTTACAAAAATTTAGTTACCCATGTATCTCCTACTGTATCTCCTATGATTGCAGCTGGTAGAGTTCTGAAAAAGCTTAATCCTAACGTTAAAGTTGTATTTATAGGGCCTTGTGTAGCAAAGAAAGCTGAAGTAAAAGAACCTGATTTAATAGGTGATATTGACTTTGTTCTAACTTTTGCAGAGCTAAAAGACATCTTTGATGCTTTCAATGTAGTTCCTGAAGTATTAGATGGTACTCCCTCCCTTGAATATGCCTCACGTGGTGGCAGGCTTTATGGGCGTACAGGTGGAGTTTCTATAGCTATTGGAGAATGTATTGAAAGAATGTTTCCGATAAAGCATAAATCCCTAAAAACTGTTCAAGGCAATGGAATTAAAGAATGTAAGGTTATCTTAGGCAATCTTCAGAATGATATTAGAGATGGAAATTTTATAGAAGGAATGGGTTGTGCTGGCGGATGTGTTGGTGGTCCTAAATCTATTGTTCCAAAGGAAACTTCAACAAAGCTTTTAAACGACTTTGCTGATGAGTCTAAAATTAAAGTTGCCTATGACAGTGCAATAATGAATGGAATGTTAGATGCTTTAGGAATATTCACTATCGAAGATTATAAAGATGAAGAGAAAACTAAAATATTTCATAGAAATTTTTAGTTTACCTGTACTTAGGCATTTCCACATAACTATAATTGAATTATATAGGTAATATTACAAAACAAATGGCAAATATCCCATCGGATATTTGCCATTTGTTTTGTATGAATTTTTTATGACTTCACCTATTATTTTTTTAAAATAAATCTAATCCTAATCCATTAATTTTTCTAACAAACCATTACTTCTCTCTATGAAAGCTGCCATTTCATCAGCTTCCATCTGTCCATAGCTTATCATTGCTAAGTCATATACATGACTACATATATCTTTAGCTAAATCTTTTTTATTTTCATCGTTGGATATTTTAGCTAATTTTTTAATTAATTTGTTGGTTTTATTAATAACTAAAGTTTCTTCCTTAGGGAACATAGACATGTCTCCACCACCGAACATAACACTCATCTCAGCCATCCTTCTTGATTGCTCTGATAACTGAATCACAGCTGGTACTTGTTCAGATTTTATAGGTTTTACTTCTACTTTTACAGTTTCTTTATTAATTACCTCTTTAAATAACTCTTCAAGGTTAGTAGCTTCATCAATATCTGTTTCTTTATCCTCTACTTTAAGCATATCAGTTAAATCCGAATCAATTCTAGTAAACTGTACACCCTCTTCTTTACTTTCCATTAAAGTTATAAAATGACTATCAATTGTAGTATTTAATATAACTGCTTGAAGGCCATTTTCCTTCAATAATTTTATATACTGTGATTGTTGCTTTTCATCATTTACATAAATAACTTTTTTATCATTACTCTCATTGTTACCCTCTAAATATTTATTTAAAGTCACATATTCATCATTTGTAGTTTTAAATATAATTATATCTTTAACCTTATCATAGAATTTTTCATCTCTAAGACATCCATATTTAATAAATATGTTTATATCTTTCCAAAAGTTGTTGTATTCTTCTCTACTATTTTTAAATAAGGAAGTAAGCTTATCTGCAACTTTATTTACTATATGTCTAGATATTTTCGTTACATTGCTATCCTTTTGAAGAAAACTTCTGGATACGTTAAGTGGAATATCTTCACAATCTATAACACCTTTTAATAGAAGTAAAAATTCCGGAATAACTTCTTTAATATTATCAGCTACAAAAACTTGGTTATTATATAGTTTTACTTCGCCTTCAACAGCCTCAAATTCATGCTTTAATTTAGGGAAGTACAATATCCCTTTAAGATTAAAAGGATATTCTACATTCATGTGTATCCAAAATAAAGGATCACTATACTCATTGAATACTGTTCTGTAGAAAGCTTTATATTCTTCATCAGTACAATCCTTTGGTGCTTTCATCCATAAAGGTTTAGTATCATTTAACGGTGTTCTTTCTTTTATCTCATTATTTTCTTCATTATCTTTTTCCTCAACCTTTTCATTTTCATCAACTAAATAAATCTCTATAGGGAAAAAATTACAATGTTTTTTAATTATTTGTCTTATCTTATAATAGTCTAAGAACTCTTTACTATCTTCACTTATATGAAGTGTAATTGTAGTTCCCCTAGTACCCCTTTCAGAGGAAGTTAGCTCATACTCAGTACCACCTGTACAAACCCATTTAACTGCTTCTGCTCCATCTTTGTACGAAAGCGTATCAATCTCAACTTTCTCTGATACCATAAATGCAGAATAGAATCCTAATCCAAAGTGTCCTATTATATTTTTACCTTCATCCATCTTATCTTTGTATTTAGATAGAAAATCCTCAGCTCCTGAAAAAGCAACCTGATTTATATATTTTTTAACTTCTTCATCTGTCATTCCTATACCATTATCAATAAATTTTAAAATACCCTCTTCTTTATTTACTGAAACAGCTACTTCGTACTTGTTATCCTCACTTACATTAGCTTCTCCAAATGATACTAACCTATCAAGTTTGTTTATGGCATCACAACCATTGCTAACAAGTTCCCTCACAAATATATCCTTATCAGAATATAACCATTTTTTTATTATAGGCATAATATTCTCTGTGTGAATTGAAATGTTTCCATTCTCTTTAAGCATATATATTCCCTCCATTTATTATAATTTACCTAGGTTCTTTTTTCATGAAATTTATTTAGATACCAATATTTTTGTTTATCATTATCTAAATAACCATATATTTGACCACTTAGTCATTATATTGAACCTATAAAACATTTTATACCTAATCTGTTATAAAATAAAGAGTATATTGTAAATTTTGTGTAAATTTCACCATTTGTTTTATTCAGCTTGAGTTAATAATTTTTTCATTACATCTCTTAATTTTTTCTCTTCAACTTCATTGTTTGCAATTATGACAATTGTTTTTATGTCACTATCTGACTGATCCCATTTATATGATTTAGCATCTATAATTCCTTCTTCTGGTATGAACTCCTCCATATCAAGAGCCATCTCTTCTGCCAAACTAAGATATTCATCAAATAGTTCATCTTCTTCGATTTCATTTACATTAAAATCATCATACTCCTCTGATATTATTTCATTTAATGTTGAAACTGGTACACTTAAACAAAATGCTAACATATCTTCTCTTTTTGTTCCTTTAGTCATATCTTTTATAACCTTAAAATCAGTTTTGCTTTCTATTATATCCTTCATTTCATTATTATCCATTACTTTTTCACCAAATAAAACGTACATATATAATCACTCCTATTGTTTATTACATTATCTATATGATTATAATCCATTAAAGACAAAAATAAAATAGTTAATTAAAAAAGCCTCTGTAATTAAACAGAAGCTTTTACTTAAATAAAATTTATTAGCTCACTCTCGGTAAAACTTCATTTTTAAAGAAACTTTTAGCCGTTAATCCTGAAACACTAAATATTTCTCCATCATCAATTTTTACAGATACGGCATCACAGCAATGACCTAAACAAAATACTGCCTTGATTTCCACTTTATCAAAAAGATTATATTCCTCAATACTTTGTTGAAAGGAATTTATAACATTGTAAGAACCTTTAACATGACATGCACTACCTATACAAACACTCAAATTTACCATATTCGTTACTCCTTTTTCTTATAATTTACATGTAACAACTTATGAACTTTCCCTTTAAGTAGTCCTGAGTACAATGAAACCATTACTGGATTTTCTTCTGAACGTTTCAAGCTACTCATCTTATCCACTGTATATAATCCTTCACCACGTTTTTGTTTTCCTTCTTCCATTGCAAATGGTTGTCCTGCACCACCTACACATCCTCCTGGACATGCCATTACCTCAATGAAATCATAATGTGACTCTCCTGATTTAATCCGCTGTATTAGATCATCTGCATTTTTAAGACCACTTACTATAGCAATCTTAATTTCTTTTCCATCAACATCAATAGATGTTTCTTTAATGCCATCCATTCCTCTTACTCCGTTAAATGCAATTGTACGCAAAGTTGTAATTGATTTATCATCTAAAACTCTACGAATAACAGCTTCAGTAACTCCACCAGTTACACCAAATATAACTCCTGCACCACTACTAGCCCCAAATGGCATATCCACAGCTTCTGGTTCAATTTGAGAGAATATAATGCCAGATTCTTTTATCATTTTAATAACTTCTTGTGTTGTTATAACATAGTCTACATCATTAACACCATCTGTTTTAAATTCATCTCTTTTAGCTTCAAATTTCTTTGCTGTACATGGCATAATTGCTACATTGACAATTCTCTTATTTGAATGACTATAATGTTCTTTAAGCACTGAAGCAAACATTTGCATAGGTGATTTGCAACTAGATACATTATTCATTAACTCTGGATAATTTTTTTCTGCATAGCTAACCCACGCTGGACAACAAGATGTGAATAGCGGAAGCTTCTCACCCTCTTCAAGTCTTGAAATGAATTCATTAGTTTCCTCTAAAACTGTAAGATCCGCTCCCGTAGATGTATCGAAAACTTCATCAAATCCCATTCTTCTAAGGGCACTTACTAGTTTCCCCATTACATTTTCTCCATCTTTTTGACCTAATTCTTCACTTATTCCCACTCTTACAGCTGGGGCAATTTGAACTACTACTTTTGTGTCCTTATCACTAAGATCTTTCCATAGATTAGCAGTGTCATTTTTAACTACTATAGCACCTGTAGGACATACCGCAGCACATTGTCCACAACCTACACAATTTGATTCTGATATAGGTTTATCAAATACGGTACCAACACTCATTTTAGATCCTCTTTTAATAAAGTCAATTGCCCCTACATTTTGAACTTCATCACACATTCTTACGCAATCACCACATAAAATGCATTTGCTATTATCTCTTACTATAGATAATGATGAATTATCTATTTCATTTTCTTTAGCCGTATTTTCGAATCTAATTTCTTTAATTCCAAATCGTTGTGCTAACTCTTGAAGTTTGCAGTGAGTATTTTTTTCGCAAGTTGTACAATCCCTACAGTGATTTGCTAGCAATAACTCTAGAATATTTTTTCTATATTTTCTAAGTCTTACAGTGTTCGTATATATCTCCATACCTGCTTTGGGTGGAGTTGAACATGCTGCTTCGATTCCACCCCACTTATTTTCAAACATACACATACGGCATGCACCATATACTGAAAGCTCCGAATAATAGCAAAAGGTAGGCAAATCAATTCCAGCTTTTCTAATTAATTCGAGAATATTTTTTTCCCCATTAATTTCTACAGGGATATTATCTATAATCATAAACTGTTCATTCATTATATTAATCCTCCTTTATCGCTTTAAATGCACAACTTTCAATACAAGCACTACATTTAATACATTTATTTTGGTCAATTGTAAATGGCTCTTTTACTTTACCTGAAATTGCTCCAACTGGACAAATTCTTGAACACTTAGAGCAACCTTTACAAAGATCCTCTTCAATAAATATTGTTTTTAATTTTTGACAAGTTTTAGTCGGGCATTTTTTGTCAACTATATGAGCCTCATATTCTTCGCGGAAATTACTTATAGTACTAACTACTGGGAATGCAGCAGTCTTTCCTAGTCCACAAAGTGCCGTTGAAGATATAGTATCAGCAAGATCTAATAACAAATCTAAATCTTCCATTACGCCTTGTCCTGAAACAATTCTTTCAAGAATTTCAAGCATTCTCTTAGTACCCTCACGACAAGGAATACATTTTCCACAAGATTCATTTTGAGTAAAGTTCATAAAGAATCTAGCTACCTCTACCATACATGTATTATCATCCATAACAACAAGACCACCTGATCCAATCATTGCTCCTGCTTTCTTCAGTGAATCAAAGTCTAATGGTAAATCTAAATGTTCTTTTGTAAGACACCCTCCAGATGGACCTCCAATTTGTACAGCCTTAAAGTCTGCACCGTCTCTTATACCTCCACCTATCTCGAAAATTATTTCTCTTAATGTAGTTCCCATTGGAACCTCAATAAGACCTGTGTTTTCAATATTCCCTGTTAATGCAAAAGCCTTTGTTCCTGGACTTTTTTCAGGACCTATAGATTTATACCACTGTGCCCCTTTAGAAATAACTATCGGAACATTCGCAAAGGTTTCAACATTGTTTAATACTGTTGGTTTCCCAAAAAGTCCTTGCTCTACAGTTCTTGGAGGCTTAACCCTTGGCATACCTCTTTTTCCTTCAATAGAAGCTGTAAGTGCACTACCCTCTCCACATACAAAGGCTCCAGCTCCTCTATTTATTTTCATATCCATATTAAAGCCAGTACCTAAAATATTTTTCCCTAATATTCCGTATTTTCTCGCTTCTTCGATGGCATTTTTTAGTCTACTTACTGCAAGTGGATATTCTGCACGCACATAAATATAACCTTCTTCGGCCCCACAAACTGCTGCTGCAATCATCATACCTTCAATTACTCTATGAGGATCGCCCTCCATTATACTTCTATCCATAAATGCACCTGGATCACCTTCGTCGCCATTACACACAATATATTTTTCAGTAGCTGATTGACGCTTTACTTGACCCCATTTTCTACCTGTTGGAAATCCACCGCCACCACGGCCTCTTAAGTTAGATTCTTCAACCTCTCTAATAACATCATCTGCATTCATATCAAATAATACCTTTTCCAATGCTGAATATCCACCAGTAGCAAAATATTCCTCAATTGAAGTAGAATCAATATGTCCACAGTGCTCTAATGCAAGCCTTGTCTGTTTTTTGTAAAAAGGTATTTCTTCTTGTGATTTATATACTTCCCCATTTTTAGTATATGCAAGTCTTTCTACACACTGCCCATTAAGTATAGTTTTTTCAATAATTTCCTCACAATCCTCAGCCTTTACTTTTATATATAAGTATCCCCAAGGCTCTATCCTTACAAGAGGACCCATTTCACAAAATCCATGGCACCCACTTTTTTTAATTCCAACAGATTCATCATGAGGTTCCTTCTCAAGCCTTACTTCGCAATTTATATTACTTTGTCCCATAATCTTTGTAAACTTATCATAAATATCTAATGCTCCACCTGCAATACAGCCGGTACCTGAACATACAAGAATCTTTATCTTTTGATTATCTAAGCTATTCTTATAATCCGCTCTTATATCTATTAAATCTTTTCTATTAAGAAGCATTCTATTTTTCCTCCCTAAGTGTATTTAAAAGTTCCAAAGCCTTCTCTGGAGTCATAGCACCATATACTTTTTCATTTACTGTTATAGCTGGTGCTAATCCGCATGCTCCAAGACATGAAACCGTTTCCACCGTAAAGTTCAAGTCATCACTAGTAACTTTTTCCTCTGAAAGTCCTAATTCTTTTCTTAACTTATCAAGAATAGGAATTGATTTTCTAACATGGCATGCAGTTCCATCGCATATCTTTATTATGTATTTTCCCTTTGGTTCTAAAGAAAAATTTTCATAGAATGTAGCTACACTATAGATTTTAGCTTCGCTAACCCCTAATTTTTGTGAGAAGTAAGAAAAAATGTTTTCAGGCAAATATCTATATTCATCCTGTGTATCTTGCAATATAGCAATAATATTGCTAGCCTTATATTCATGATTTTGCAAAATATAATCTAATTTACTGTAGTCAAATTGTGTGTCCATGATTTTCCCCCTTGAAATATTTGTTAATTTATTATCATGATAATATTTTATACTATATAATTAAGTAATTCAACATAAAATATGAATTATTCCATTTAATTTTCAGAATAATCTAATTTGCGTCACTAATACAGTTTTAGATACTTTCTTATGCATTTATATAGTCCATATATTATGATATATATGTCTTAAAATAGTTAAAATCATGATAAAATATCCACTTTATCATGATTATTATTTTTTAACTTATTTCTTATTTATACTTAATTTACTTTCTTTATTTGTTTTTATATTAACTATTTAATTAATTTCTTCACTTATTCTATGATGTTACTTATATTCTTTCATAATATTTTGTAATTTATTCTAAACTTTGTCAAAAAAACTACTTACCCCATCTAGAAATATTATAGCTGCCAATAAATCTGCTGAGCCTCCTGGACTAATATTATCCTTAATACACTGAGTTTCAAATTCCATAGCAGCTCTACTTCCTTCTACACTACTGAACCCTCCCAAATCTAATATTCGTTGAGATTCCTGTTGAACTTCATGAAGCTTATCTATGTTATGCCTATATACGATAGTACTATCTTCTATCTGTCTCATTAAGTTTAATAATGTATTTGCATATAGGTTATTCCCTTTAAGTTCTGATTTCATATATTCAGGTAAAATATCATTAAATATCTTTTCAAGTCCACCTTTTACCTCACCTCGAATTCCAGTAAAATTATGTTTTAAATATAACTTTTCTCCGTGGGTTAAGTTTTCTTTTTTATATACATCTTTAAAATCCTCTAAAATATCCTCGCACATATTTTTAATTATATCTTTAATTTCTTGAAATTGTGTTTTTTCATAGATTGCTTTCCCTACAGCCGCAGATATTACCCCAATTAAAAATATCATTCCCTTATGAGTATTAACTCCATCTGTAGCTTCAAACATCCTATTTTCACATTGAATTCCTATAGTTCTTATAGCCTTAAAGATATTTTTCGGTGTCTCATAGCAATATCCAACACTAACCATATCTTTAATATATGGTATTATTGCAAAACTGCTTTTAATAAATGTATAATAGTCCATATCCTTATGAGATCCCATTGTACTTGGAGATACCAACCCAAAGGATGGCATAGTAGATACCTCTGAAATAATACTTTCCAATGCAATTTGGGATATATTATAGCTAATGAGTTCTCTATTTTTAATATACAGTAAATACTCTTCATATTTATCGTTAAAGTACTTTTTTATTTCATCAATACTATGGGTTACAGCTCTAGAACATACCCTAGCATCTTCATGGCATAAAAAACATCTTCGTTGACTTAATCCCAATTCACTTCTAGAACTTCCTACTATATTATTATTTTTATCCTCTTGATTCTTATCTATATAATACACATCTAAATCTACACATCTTCCAAGGGGATGATTTTCTTCTACATATACCAAAAACTTTTTTATTGTAATATAGTCTGTCCTAAATATAAAATGTCCAATTAATCCCTCTTTATTTTTGTATATTTCTTTATAGATAATATTTTTTTCTTGAAATGATAATATATCATTATATATTACCCTTACAATATTATCTGTAATAAAATTTGATTTCTCAAGGCCTGGATAGTTTACACGTACTGTAGCAAGTGTGTTTCCATTGCTATTTTTTAGTAACCGTTCTTGGTGAATAACACGTTTTTCTCTATGATCTAAGAATTCATCTATTTCACTTATATTCATACTAATTTAGTAATTATGAAATTTATTTCAAATTACCAGTCACCTCACTTGCTTTAAATTCAAAACTCAGGATTAAGGGTAGTTAATTTCAAACTTTAAATTTATAATTAATGCGGTAAATTTGTACCCTTCAACTTTGTTATTATTTCTCTTCCTTTTTCACTATTTAAAAATTCAAAGGTGGTGTCAGGAACTAATTTCCTTATTGCTTCAATATTCCCCTCTTTAAGCAATTCTCTCACTCTAGATGCACTTATAGCTTCATCCATAAATTCACATCGTTCAATTACCTTTACCTCAACCCCATACTTAGGTAAAACTTCTTTTAGCGTCTCATTATAAGTATTTGTAACTTTACAATAAGGTTCACTTCCTACATAACGTCTTACAATATTTAGAGCGCTACAAAAATACTTTCCAAATACATTTCCATCAATTTTTGTGTATTCTTTTAAAATATCATCATCTTTCCTCAAAAAATAATTCGGGAAAGTCGCTGAAGATATTATATAATTACCCCCTGGAATCACTTTTACATTTTCTAGTTCTTTTACGCCTTCTTTTATTAGTTCAAATCTTGTCTTAAAAGGGAAAGACGATTTATCTTCTTCCACTACAAAGATAATTACATTTTCACTATTTTTTGCAGCTTTCTCTACAATATATTTATGTCCAAGTGTAAAAGGATTACAATTCATAATTATAACTGAATACTTTTCATCGTCTTTAATATTAAAATCATTCTTCATTTTTCTTAAAACACTATTTATATTTTTATTACCTGTTTCTAGTAGGCTAACTTTATCTGTATCAACTATTACTTTATATCCAAGACCTTCAAAAAGAAAATTATTAGTTGGTTTTGTAAAGATAAAGTTATGGTATATCCCTTCTTCAAATAGTTTGTTTGTAATATCTGTTATAAGGGTATTAGAAATTCCTTGCCCTTGATAGTTCTCATTTATAGCAAAACACTTAACTATATTATTTTTTTTAGAACATGTAGCAATTATATCTCCAGAATCTTCTATTATTAAAGTATAATCTACATCCTCATATTTTAGCTCAAATCCCTTTAAAAACTCTTCAACTCTACTTACTTCTCTCTTTGATTTAAGATTTATTCTTTGAGTGTTATAATACATATTTTCACCTCATATTAATTTAAATTTCTATATCTTAAATTTAACCCCTTACTACAATTATATTATAATGAAGGTCTATTCAGTTTTTTTCTATTCTCGCTCTATATCCTGCACTCCATTATAATTGCTATTACCGTAGATGTTTTCACTCAAATTATATCATAATATAAAAAGAGTGTTGGCATCAACACTCTTTTTATGTATATTTTTTTCAAATGAACTAAAAATTCAAATCTACTTCTTTAGTTTTTTAACTACATCTATGATGCTTCCGTCTCTGTATTCAATAGCGGCTATAACTTCATCTGTAAACTCTAATTCTTTTGGAACACCAATAAGTCTAACAGCAATTCTTCTTAATTCTTCCATAGTTATAAGTGGAAGACCTGCTTTCTTGAATTTCTCAATTAAATCTTGACGTCTTGGATTTACAGTTACACCATAATCTGTAACAACTACATCTACAGTGCTTCCTGGAGTAACTATTGTAGTTACTTTATCTATTATCGTTGCTATTCTTCCACGAGTAAGCGGCGCAACTAATATTGATATTTTCGCCATAGCTGCTGTATCACTATGACCACCTGATGCAGCTCTTATAACCCCATCAGAACCAGATATAACATTAACATTAAAATCTGTATCTATCTCAAGAGCACTTAATATAACAAAATCTAATTTATTAACTGCTGATGATTTGTTTCCTATGCTTGCATAGAAATCTGAACTTACTTCAACATGCTTCTCATTTCTACCAATTGATTCTGCTGCAGATAAATCAAAACATTGAACATCAAATAGTGTATCTACAAGTCCTTCTTCTAATAAGTCTACCATTGGTGCTGTAATTCCACCTAATGCATAGCTTAATTTTATATCTCTTTTCTTGATTTCTTCTTTTACAAATCTTGTAACTGCTAGTGATGCTCCACCACTACCTGTTTGCATAGAGAATCCATCTACAAATAATCCTGAAGCTGTCATTACATTTAAAACTCTCTTAGCCATTAATAATTCTTTAGGGTTTGATGTAAATCTAGTAGCACCTGACATGATTCCAGATGAATCCCCAATCTCCTCTACTACAGCTACATAATCAACTTGAGTTTGAGGTATGCTCTGTGGGAAGTTAGGGTAAGGAACTATAGTATCTGTTACAACTACTACCTTATTAGCATATTGAGCATCAACCATTGCGTATCCTAATGAACCGCATATTGACTTTCCTACCACTCCATTAGCATTACCCATGCAGTCTGCAGATGATGCTGCTAAGAAAGCTACATCTATCTTAAGATCACCAGATGTTATAGCTCTAGCTCTTCCACCATGAGAACGTACAACTGCTGGATTTTCTCCTAAAACACCTTCTGAAATAGCCACTGCTAATTTTCCTCTAAGTCCACTAGTCTCTATTCTATCTACCACACCATTTTTAATATGTGCTACAAGTCCACTATGAACTCCAGCAAGAGAACTTGCTGCAACCCTTAAGTTTTTAATTCCCATTTCAGCTAACATATCAACAACCATCATTACAAGCTTATCACCTGCTCTAAAGTGATGGTGGAAAGATATTGTCATTCCATCTTTGATTTCACATTTTTCAATAGCTTCCTTTAAAGAACCAACTATTTTATCTCTTTTAATTTGCTCCTTTAAATTTTCACTATCACTTTCAACCATTCTATCTGCACATTGATTAGCAAATGGTGAAACATATGAACTTCTATTTTCATAACCTTTAATACTATTTAATAAATTCTTATCTATTCTATTTGTATTACTCATTACATTCACCTCCAACTAAAACCCCTGCAGCTTTTGCAAGTTCTAGAACTCTTTGAGCTCTTTCTATAATTGGCTTATCAACCATTTTCCCATCCACTGTAAATACTCCTCTATTCTCACGTAAAGCTTCTGCTGTAGCATCTACAATTTTCTTAGCTTTCGCTATTTCATTTTCTGTTGGTGTAAATACGTCATGCACTAACTCAACTTGTCTTGGGTGAATTAGCGACTTACCACCAAAGCCCATTCTCTTAATTAAGTTTGCTTCATTTAAGAATCCTTCATCATTATTTACATCAGCATAAACTGTATCTAAAACTTCAAGTCCACAAGCTCTACCAGCCATAGCTACCATTCCTCTAGCTACATAAAGCTCGTCCCCTTCTGGAGTTCTTGTAGTCTTCATGCTTGTTACAAAATCCTCTCCACTTATAGCCATACCTATCAATCTCTTGCTAGGTGCTTTTGCTATAGAGAATGAATTCATAACTCCTAAAGCAGTTTCTATAGCTACCATTATTTTAGTAGAACCAACTTCTCTTCCACATGCTTTTTCTATTCTCTCTATTTCAGCATCAACTATCATAACATCTTCTGCTGTTTCAGTCATAGGTATTCTAATAACCTCTACCCCACCAGTTACTACAGCTTCAAGGTCACTCTTCCAAAATTCTGTAGCTAGTCCATTAATACGAACTACTGTTTCAATTTCTAACTCTTTATAGTAATCTCCAAGATTCTGTAGCATGTTATGTACTAAGAATCTAGCAGAATCTTTTTCTGTCATTGCTATCGCATCTTCTAAATCAAACATTACTGAATCAGGTTTGTATATGTGTACATCTCTTATAATTCCTGGGTTATTCCCTGGAACAAATAACATAGAACGTCTAAGTTTCATTTTACTCTCCCCTTACATCCATTTATAATCGTTATTTTGGGCTGATCTGTATACTGCCGTTTGAACTCTGCTTTTTATTACTGGATTTATTGCACCTTTGTCATTTGCAAATACTTTTCCATTCAGTACGCCTAAGGAATTAAGAGTTTCTTTGATTACTAACTCAATTTCCTCTCCAAACTGTGCCATAACTGTACTTTCTAGAGTAATTTCAATTCCAGCTGTTGATGGTTCAATTATAATCTGAATATCACTTGATTCTAATGTACCAGCACTAGCTACTACTTTAAGTTCCATATCCACGCCTCCTGATATAAAATTTAGTTTATTATAACCTGTATCCGTTTGCATATAAATCATCAAAATTGTATGCAGTTTTTTTATATTGTATACAAGTTGTTTTTATTGTATACAATTATTTATTAAAAATCAAGCATATTTATAATTTTCTTGAAATTTTACTTAATAATAGGCAAATAAAAAACTGATGCTACTACCCGCATCAGTTTTTATAGTACAAATATTTTTTTCATTGGTTTTATAACATAATTTACAACTAAATCTTCATAGCCTTTTCAAATGATATTTTTGCATTTCTAATATGCTCACGAGTTATTGTTTCTGCCAATTTGTCATCTCCAACTTCGATAGCATCAACAATTTCAGTATGTTCCTTCAATGCACTTATCCGTCTCTCAGATGTTAACAAACTTACTTTTCTAAGACTTTTCAAGTACTCGTATATATATTCCATGTCTACTACCAATCTCTTATTTTTACATGAGTTTAATATTATCTTATTAAATCTATCATGGCATTTCACATATTCTTCTTCTTCATTATTCTTTATACAAATCTCCATCATAGCAATGATTTCTCTTAGTTCCCTTATCTCAATTCTCGAAATATGCAGACAAGCTCCTCTTGCTGCTAACCCCTCTAGCACTTCCCTAATATCGTAAATATCCATAGCATCTTCACAACATATCCCCTTAACAACTGCACCTTTTCTAGGGATATTAGTAGCTAGTCCCTCACTTTCAAGCTGACGTAAAGCTTCTCTAACTGGAGTTCTACTGACTCCCATTGCCTGTGCTATACTATTCTCAATTAATCTTTCTCCGGGCTTTATCAGATTTGAAAATATGGCATTTCTTAGTTGTCTAAGAATTATTTCTCTGATAGATATTCCTTCACATTCATCCATTTCATCCATTTTTTTAAAAATACTATTCATAATTACCAACATCCTTAACACAATTAATCATTTTATCTTCGGCATAAATTCTTCACTTCACAAATTACCACATATCAAACCATAATATTATATATCTACAAACTATTAAAATTCTTTAATAGTTTCAAACTCACCATTGCATTTATTATAAATAATTACATACTTCTTTGAATTTGTCAAACTATTATTCTAATAATAAATGTTTTATTTTTATATGAAATGTTTAGCATTAATTTTTTTCACCAAAACTGTGAGACTCCAATGAGTCATCAATAATGATTAAAATGATAGTTTGTCCACATGGAATTTATGAGAATAATCGTATTTTTTACGCTATTCTCATAAATATATTATCCTCTAAACTCAATTTTATTATAAAATCACTTTGACTTATTATACTTATTTACTTGTCTTTGGTTTAATAATTTATTAAGTTCATTTTCAGAAATATCTCCAAAGTTTTTAAACTCATAATTATTATCCTTAAAATATTTGATTATGATTGGCAATGCTTTAGGTGTAGTTGTATTAGACCCTCCATCATGCATTAAAACTATAGCTGTATTAGGATCTATATATGTTTTCTTAAGCTCTCTTCTAAAAGTTGCAAGAAGCTTTTCAACTGGAACCTTTGTGGTTGATGCATCTTCTATTGAAATGTTCCAATCCACATAATATAAACCTTCCTCACATAATTCATTTCTTATTTCTCTTAATGTGGTTTTATCTCCCACCGTTGTACTAGAACCACCAGGCATTCTCATAAACTTAGAAGGTTCATGTCCAAGAACATTCGTAATTGCTTTAAATGCTTTATTATAATCCTCTAGGTATTCACTTTTACTAGCATAATTACTCTTCTTATGATTATAAGTATGCACGCACACTTCATGTCCTTTATCTTGAACTGCTTTGAGAATGTTAGGGTTTTGCTCTGCAAGCTCCCCTATAACAAAGAACGTAGCCTTAATACCTTCCGCTTCTAAAACTTTTAGTATTTCTAAGGTATTTTTTGTTGGACCATCATCGAAAGTTAAATATACTACCTTCTCCTTATTCTCTACACTCAATTTATCACTGTTATCATCCGCAAAAACTAATGTGTATGTTGAAATCATTATTATAATCACAATTATTGTAATGCTTTTTAACTTTTTCACCTTTAACCCTCCTATAAAGAAATCATTCCTTTAATAATAGGTTTCCTTGTTAATAATGAACCTATACTATAATTTAAAAGGATAAATTAACAAAAACTACTTGTATTTTAATGAATAAAATACAAGTAGTTTTTTAATCTCTCTATATACTTTTGATACAGTTAGCTTTTGTTATAATTTTAATGTTATCGCACATTTCTCGCAAATATTCATAATTTGCAATATCATAGTTAATTTCTTTAGGATTCAGAGGACTTCCAAAATATACTTCTGGATGTGCTGACGTAGAATAATCATTTCTTTTTGTAAATGATGCTACATGTAATTGATTAAATTTAAGGTCTTCAATCATCCACTTTACATTATGAGGTCGTACCCCTCCCGGAAGTATTTCTATTCTTCCATTTGCATATTTAACAAGTTCACTTAAAAGGTCTGCACCATCTTCAATAGTGTTTTTTTGTCCTTTTGTTAAAATTCGTTTAACCCCTAAATCTACTAAGATATCTATAGCCTCAAAGGGATCCTTAACCACATCAAAAGCACGATGGAATACAGCCTCTTTATCACCAATAATCTCCATAAACTTTTTGCAACGCTCCACATCTATAGTGCCATCTTCATGCAGTACTCCAAATACAATACCATCTGCACCTGCATTAATAGCCGCCTTCATATCAGTTTCCATAGTTTTAATTTCATAATCTAAATAACAAAATCCGCTACCTCTAGGTCTAATCATTACCATAATAGGTATATCGACAGCTTTTTTTGCCTCTATAATTGTTCCAATAGAAGGTGTGATTCCACCTAAAAACATATTAGAATTTAATTCAACCCTATGAGCTCCCGCGCTTTTTGCAATTATTACATCCTCTAATGAACCACAACATATCTCAACTAATACCTTCTTCGTCATAACTAATCTCCTTTATATATCTAAGCATTATTTACTATTTTTAAATATTAATTTCACTCTACTCTTATCAATTAATTAAATCTTATCCCTAAATATACTCTACTCTCACCAATGAATTAGAACTTATCCTTAAATCTACTCTATTTTCACTAATGAATTAGAATATATCTTAAATTTAACTTCATTCTATTTTCATCGTTAAACTATAACTCATCCCTAAATTTAAATTTAACTATACTCTCGCCAATTACTTTATTATTATCATTAACAATAATACTTGGAAAGACTTTTCTTAATCTCTCAATAGTATCCTTATTTTTATAGTTAATTTGCTCTAAAATAGATGCAATGATTATTGGCCACTCTTCCTCTGAACCATCAATTATTTTAATTGAAAATCCTAATCTTTCTTCCTTAAGTCCAAAACAATACACACCTTTAGCCCCACCTTTAGCTACTATGTTCTTATCCATAAGTAGTAGTGAGCAAATTAGATTTGTACCTGAAACCATTTCATAATTTTCATTCATTAGACCTGTTATCTTTATGACCGCATCTCTAGTAGCTTCATCAGCTATAGTATCAGGACACGCCATTGTCATATAACTCCTTGCAAGATACTTCATTGGCATACCAAATACAGGAACGCCACATCCATCAGTTCCAATGTGAATATCTTCTCTTGGATAACCTGATATCATTGATATATGAGAAAGAATTTCCTGCTGGGCTGGACTATTTATATCCCAATATTCCTTCCTATCACATCCCATAGCTGTACATAATGTTAAAATCCCAACATGCTTACCAGAACAATTATGATAAACACGTCTTTTTTCTCCACCATTTCTTAAAATTTCTTCCTTCTCATTAACCGACAATGGATATGTTGGAAGGCAAATTAGCTCATCTTCATCAATATGAACTTTCTCCAATAAAGATTCTATAGCATTAACATGAAACTTTTCAGCTCTATGTGAACCTGTAAGAACAGTTATTTCCTTATCTTTAAATCCATATTTCTTTTCAAGACCTCTTTTTATTAATGGGATAGCTTGTATTGGTTTTGCCGATGACCTCATATAAGTTACAAAGTCTGGATTCCCAACTGAGTAGATAACCTGTCCATCATCTCCAACGCAACAGATATACCCTCTATGTACACACTCTACTAAATCCCCTCTATATTCTTCAACTAAAATCTCCTCCATACTAACACCCTCCTATTATCTAATCTTATATCTCATTTATTATTTGATATTACCCTGTAACAAAAATACACATAAGATAAATATTAATCTATCCTATGTGTATATTTTACCACTACATTTTGTAATATAACACAATTTTGTGTTAATTCACTGAATCCCCTTCTACTTCCGTACAACATTCATTATGGATAAGACTTTTTTCCCATGCACCTTTTCTATATAACATATATCCGAAGATACAAATTATTAAATTACTAAAACTCATAGAAAACCATATTCCAACCTCACCAATTTGAGTAAAGTTTTTAAATATTAATATCATAGGAAGTCTAACAAACCATAGTCTTCCAATCTCCATCTCCATAGAATATCTAGTATGTCCTGATCCTTGAAATACACCTTGTAACACACTGAATATACCCATAAGTGGCATAGACCAAGATATATATTGAAGGAATGTAAGTGCCTGTGAAATAACTCCCATATCATCCTTTGATTGCATAAAAAAGTTTATAATCTGATTATCAAAAGCTAATAATATGAAAACGCCCACTGCTGAAAACCCTATTGTAAGTTTCATAGATGCTATAAATGCATCCTTTGCCCTAGCAAGTTTATTGCAACCTAAATTTTGACCTACAATTGATGTAAGGGCAGAACCGACCCCCATTGCTGGCTGCATTATAAGGGCTGTAATTCTATTAACCATTGCAAAAGCTGCCAAAGTTGCTGTCCCATAAGAAACTATAAACCCATTTAAAACCATAAATCCTAAAGCTGCCCCTGATTGACCTATAGATGATGGTATTGCAATGCTTAGAATCCTTTTTATTACAACCTTGTTAAACTTAAAATTCCTAAAGGCAGGTCTTATTTTTGAAGACTTTTTCATTAAAATATATAATCCCGCCATTGCAAGAATAGCCTTAGCTAATAATGTTGCGATAGCTGCCCCTGCAATTCCCATATTAAAGGTGAAAATAAATATAGGATCTAAAACTATATTTATTATGGCGCTTATTCCACTAAGAGCTGTTGGCAGCACCGTATTTCCTTGAGCATTCATTATAGAGTTAAAATTAAAAAACAAAAACATAAATGGCAGATCTAAAAAGTTAATTCTTAAATATATGGTGCTAAATTTTGCTAAGTCTCCTGTACCACCCATAACCCTCACAATAAATGGAGTTAAAAAATAACCTACTACCATAAATACTAGTGAAGTTAAAAAAGATATTACAATTAACTGACTGGCATACTTTTTAGCCTCATCATATCTATTAGCCCCAATAAATTGGGATATAATTGATGTTCCTGCAATAGAAAGTCCTATTCCAATGGATATGAACAGAAAATTCACCGGCCATACAAATGCTGTTGCCGCAAATTCAACAGATCCAATCTTACTTACCCATAATCCATCAACTAGATTATATAAGGTCTGAATTAAATTATTAATCATTATAGGCAGTGCTAACACCCCAATAACCTTGTACAAATTTCCTTCTAAAATGAAGCATCTTTTATCTTTCATCATATCCATATCCCCCAATCTCATAAACCCTTTGTAAAATCTTATAACAATATATATTATATACCATTTAACATATAAATTTCTATAACAATTTAGGATATCGAAATATATTTTTTCCGAAATATTATATAATTAAGGCCTATAAATTCTTTATGAAAATATTCATAATTTAACTTTCAAAGATTACTTTATAATAATCACTTCAAACCAATTTTAAACCCACTCTAACTCACTTCAATCAGATTTTAAGTTTCTTTTACCAACAGTCAAAAATTAGCCCCATTGTCACTAATAACAATGGGGCTAATATAAGCAAATATATAATTTACATATTATAAAACAAATTTTCTGATGGATATTCTGGATCACAAGTAACATCTATTCCTAGTTTTCTAAAGATTTGCTCTTCACTTAAACTTAGTATTGTTGTTGAATGCACTTGACACCCTTTAAGTTTAGCAAGCTTATCTAATGCAACCTGTGCTGTAGGGTTTGTTGCAGCACATATACTAAGTGCGATCAAAATCTCCTCTGAATTTAAAGCAGTATTATTACTTGATAGCGTCTTAGATTTTAAGTTTATAATAGGCTCTAAAATTACTGGAGATATAAGGTGTATCTCATCTGATATATTAGCTAGGTACTTTACAGCATTTAGTATAGCAGCTGCTGATGCATCCATTAAGTTTGAGCTTCTGCCTGTTAACATTTTTCCATCTTCTAGTTCTAAAGCAACTACTGGGCATATATCATTTTTACCAGCTTCAAGCTTAAGTTTTGAAGAATATTCCCTTGCAGGTATAACAACATGTCTATCCTCTGGTTTAAGATTTAAGCTTTCCATGATAATCTTAATTCTTTGGAAGGTCTCTAAATCTACATATCCTTTTTTATACTCTACACTAGTCTTAAAATATCTACGAATTATCTCTTGTATTGATGCTTCTCTAACTATATCATCATCGGTAATTCCAAAACCAACTCTATTAACTCCCATATCTGTTGGAGACTTATAAACTGACTCTTTTCCTGTAATCTTTTCAATTATTCTCTTTATAACTGGGAACATTTCAATATCTCTATTGTAATTTATAGCCACTTCATTATATGCATCGAAGTGGAATGAATCTATCATATTAACATCTTTAAGATCTACTGTTGCCGCTTCATAAGCAATATTTAAAGGATGCTTTAGTGGAACATTCCACACAGGAAAAGTTTCAAATTTTGAGTATCCAGCCGCATTTCCTCTTTTATTCTCATGATATAACTGACTAAGACAAGTAGCAAGCTTTCCACTACCTGGTCCTGGCGCTGTAACAACCACAATAGGTTTAGTTGTTTCAATATATGGATTTTTACCATAACCTTCATCACTAACTATAGTATCAACCTCTGTAGGATAACCCTTAGTTGCTTCATGTTTATAAACCTTTATTCCTCTACGCTCTAATTTGTTAATGAAGATATTAGTAGATGGTTGACCACTGTATCTAGTAATAACAACACTATTTACCTGAAGGTCATAACCTCTAAGATCATCAATTAACCTTAGCACATCCATATCGTATGTAATTCCAAAATCGCCTCTTATTTTATTTCTTTCAATATCACCTGCGTATACACAGATAATGATTTCAGCCTTTTCTCTAAGCTTATGTAGCAATTTTATTTTAGCGTTTTCATCAAATCCAGGTAAAACCCTTTTAGCATGTAAGTCAAATAAAAGTTTTCCACCAAATTCTAAGTACAACTTATCATAATTGTTAACTCTTTCTAAAATGTACTTTGACTGTTCTTCAAGATATTTTTCATGATCAAATCCTATTTTCATTTTTACACCTCATCCTATAATAAAACATATATTTTATTATTACACAATTTCACTTCATAGTAAAACTATAATTTTTTTTTTTTATCTTTTAATAAGTTTTTATTATGTTTTCTATTTTAATTAATTTATATTCAAATAATCATTATCGTAATAAGTAAATGAATTTGTAACTCATTGCATTGTATTATTGATTACATTTTATTATTAAAAATTTTGAACTTAGAATGTTCTTCACTCATTCTAAGTTCATTGATTTTGTATTCTCTTGTTGTAATATATTATAATGATATTTTTAAATTTTTAATATCTCAGACTCTAGCTCTTTCATAAGTTGGCTAACAGTAACTATTTCCTTAATTCTATAAGCATTATCACCACAAAAGATTAATGCATTATCTAAATCTCCCGTTACTCCGTTTATCAAAGCTTTACTTATGCAATAAGGAGTTTCCGACGGATTACAATGTGAAATACATTTATAACACTTATTTACCTTAATATTGCCTTTGAAAGTTTTTTCAACAAAGGTATTTAATAGTGCTCGTCCAGGCATTCCAACTGGGCTGCTTACAATAACTATATCTTCCTTCTTAGAATTTATATATGCTTTTTTGAACTCTTCTGAAGCATCACATTCCTCAGTGGCTACAAATCTAGTAGCCATTTGAACTCCATCTGCCCCCAGGTTTAAATATACTGCGATATCCTCACCATTATAGACACCCCCTGCAACTATAACTGGAATGTGCTTATTATACTTATCAGCATATATCTTTGTTTCTTCAATAATACTTATTACCTCATTAGAAAAATTCTCACTACACTTTTCTAAATCATCTTTTTTAAATCCAAGATGTCCTCCCGCTCTAGGTCCTTCTATTACTATCATATCCGGTGCAATTTTGTCATGCCTATCCCATAGCTTCATAATAACTCTAGCGGATTTCAAAGATGATACTATAGGTGCAATTTTTATATCATAACCCTTCACAAGCTTTGGAAGTGATATTGGCATTCCTGCTCCTGATATTATAATATCAGCCCCACTCTCTATAGCCGCTTTTACATGTTCTGCATAGTTATTCATAGCTACCATTATATTTACTCCAATTACACCACCCATGGTTTTCTGTTTTGCAATAGTTATATGCTTTTTAAGTGCTCTTATATTAGCCTCCAGATTATTATATTCAAAATCTTCCTCATCATATCCAACCTGAGCTGCAGAAATAATTCCAATTCCACCTGCATTTGTAACCGCAGCAGCAAGTTTAGAACGAGACACTCCTATTCCCATACCGCCTTGAATTATTGGAAGTCTAGCTACCAAATTGCCGATCTTCAAACTTTTTATATTCATATAAATCATATCCTTTCAAGATTACACTGAATATACTTTGATAATCAAATGTTTTGACTATCAAAGTATATTTATATTATAATTTATATTCAAGCTATATGCAATAAAAAAATCCCTAGATAATCTAAGGATTTTATAAGCTACTATTTTCTTGAAAACAAACGATTCAATTCTTAAACCCAAATGTTCAATAGCGGGTTTGTCCTTTTCACTTTTGTTTATTACTTTTTTATTTATTCTTTTTTTTCTTTAATTCTGTTACATTTAGTAGTTTTTCTATTATTTTCATTGATGTTTTATCTATGAACTCATTCATCTCTACCTCAGTAAGATATTTAAAATTCTCTTTAGTTTCTTCATTTTTACCAAGGTAATATGAAGTTATATACTTAACCTGCTTAGTAAAAGCATCCTTTGGGAAATAATCCAAATAATTTGGAACATCATTTATCTCCTTAAAGATTGTATTAAAAATAAATTTAGGATGTTTTTCCAGATACAAAAAGTCTAATCCATACCAATCCTTTTTAATAGTCCAAATAAATCCAGGCTCCTTCTTCAAAACTTCCTTATATGGGTAATCTCCAGCATTAATCATCTTAGACCACTCCATGTCTGTAAGTAAATGTACATAGTAACCTAGTTTAAATGAATAAGACTCCTCACTTTTAATTATGTTAATTAAACTATTATTATTACTATTACTGTCAAATATATTTTTATTATCTTTAATATAACTCTTAAAGAAATTTTCAGCATTAGTTTTATTTAATTCATCTAACCAATGAGTAATCTTTTTAGGAGGATCAAAATTGCTCCAATCTTCATTTGGAATTCCTGAATCAGGACCAATATTCCCAACAACAAAAGGAATTTCATCTAAGCCTTCAACACTATTCAATACTTTTTCAGCCACCCTTAAGTGTGCCACCCACGTTGCCATTGCTCTTCCTCCTTTTATCCTTTTCACCAAACTCCATTATACATTATTTATCTATGCTACTTTAGATGCCATTTGTGATTTCTTTGAAATAGCTAAAAGTAACCCTAATGCTATTGATAAAAATGCAGAAACCACTACACGATATTGAGCCGGCATTAAAAATACTACAGTATGACATGGAATCCAAAAGAATGGAATTGTCTTTATCATGCTAAACCCTATTAAAGTATTAAAATCCACCTTCTGAATTAGCTCTGTCATTGTAACTTTACCCTTTCTACTATATTTAGTTTCAATGTATAAGTCTGCAAACTTGTGAAACATAAACATAAATGGTGCAAATGTTATATTCATAATTGCACTAGTAAATAAAGCATGGGCAAATAAAGATCCTTTAAAAGGTAACTTCCCTACCGTTTGTGCTGCTGCAACCCCCTCTGAATATAAAGTAAAGGTGAGAGTAACCATCATCCCTATAACTCCCCACACTGCTGCCTTATAAATAAAGCCCTTAGGTTTAGTCCATTTTCCAGTTAATACTCTAGCACCAAGCATGTCCCCCATACTTGCAAGAATAAAAAACTTAAAAAAACCACTAATATAAGGATATGAACCTGTAATACTCATAAATGCTTCTCTTGAAACTTTAATTCCTAATACTAAAGCCCATGGTAGTAGTAATGCTCCCCATAAATAATCCCCTTTTTTCATTAACTTTCTCCCCCTATTATTATTATTAAAAATTAATACTTATTATAATAGCATATTAGTTTTCCTCAACCGCTTTATAATATTCCATCATTTGTATTATACCTTTCTTTAAATCATATTTCTACAATTTAAAGGTTATTTTCAGAATTTACATTCAATTTCACTTTTGCTTTTTAATACTTAATGATAAATACCTCAATTTATTGAATCTTTTCTTGCTATGTGTTACCATTAAATTACATTAAATATAGTTTTATACATGCCGTATGAATGGAACCTTATAAAAACATGTGTATAAAAATAAACTTATATAAAAGCAGGTATAAACCTAACTTCATATGAAAAATTTAAAGAACATAAAAATTATAACAATAACTAAAAAAATATTATAAATCATAAAAAATCTAAAAAAATATATATCTAAACTTATATAAACATGAATACTAATAAGATCCAGGAGGGAACTATGAAAATAGATGTAGAAAATAATCCAAGTCTCAATAGTAACAAAAGAATTAAACTAAAAAAAACACTGAAAAAGAAATTACTAGAAAACCCATACATAAAACTAGAGAATAAGGATGATTTTAAAGCTTTGATGATAAAGATAAGGTGGATATTCTCCCATTCAAAGCCTGTAATACCATACTTGATATTTAGCATAACTTTGAATGTAATCTTTGCATTGATAGGTATTTACAATGTTGTAGTGTCTAAATCCTTAATAGATTCAGCAATAAGTGGAAGTTCTAGCGATGTAATTAAATGGCTAACCATAATGATCGGTATCTCAATTTTCAGCATGGTGATTAGTCCTGCAACTTCATTCCTAAGCACCCACTCCTCCACAAAGCTTAGTCAATCTATTCAAAGAAAAATATATAAACATATAGAATATAGCTCTTGGCTAGAACAAAGTAAAATTCACTCGGTTAGTTTACTAACCAGGATAACCTCCGATGTTGGAAATATAAGCTCCACCATCCTTGGTACAATTCCAAGTCTTGTATCCTTAATAGTTACACTGGTAGGTTCCTTTTATACTCTTATCAAGTGGGCACCTTCAATTGCTTTCGTAGCTGTATTTATAGGTCCATTTCTTGTGATAATTGGTAGAATCTTTAGCAAGAAGTTAAAGAATATCTATAAGGAAGCTCAAGAAGAAGATGTAAAATATCGCTCTTTCATGCAGGAGTCCATGCAAAACATAATGATAATTAAGACCTTCTGTATGGAAAAAATAAATATGAAGAGATTAGAAGAAATTCAAGAAAATAAATATCATATAGCTATGAAAAGTACTAAGCTGTCGGTAATGACCTCCATGTCCATGAGCTTTTGCTCAAGCTTAGCTTATTTCACAATCTTTAGCTGGGGAGTTCTAAACATTGCTAAGGGCACTGCCACCTACGGAACCTTCACAGGAATGCTTCAGTTATATGGAAAGGTACAAGGTCCATTTTCCTCTTTAGCAAGCATGATTCCTGGACTTATTGGCACCATTGCTGCAGCTGAAAGACTTATGGAAATTGAAGCTTTACCACTAGAAAAAATAGGTTCCTCTAAAAATAGCATGGAATTTACAAGACCTGATATAAAACTCACCAATATAACTTTTGCCTATAAAGAATATAATAATATCTTAACCAACTTAGATTTAACAATTCCTAGCGGAGAGACTATTGCCTTTGTTGGCTCTTCTGGAGAAGGTAAAACAACTATTATAAGACTAATACTATCTCTTATCAATGCCAATGAAGGGCAGGTTATCCTTAAAGAAAATGATTTAACAGCTGAATTAACTAGAGACCATAGAGAACTTATCTCCTATGTGCCTCAAGGCAATACCTTGTTCTCAGGAACCATAAGAGACAACCTTAAATATGGGAACCCAGAAACCAATGATGAGACAATAAATGTAGCTTTAGAAAGCGCCTGTGCTCTAGACTTTGTTGAAGAATTACCAGATGGCCTAGATACTGCTCTTGGTGAAAGAGGTGTTGGAATATCAGAAGGGCAAGCTCAAAGAATCGCCATTGCAAGATCCTTCCTAAGAGAAAGACCAATCTTAATCCTAGATGAAGCAACCTCATCATTAGATCCTGAAACAGAGGTAAAGGTATTAAAATCAATAAAATCACTGAAAGCTAAACCAACCTGCATAATTATCACTCACAGACCTTCAGCCCTAAGCATTTGTAATAGAATAATAAGGCTGGAAAAAGGAAGTATCAGAGAGGTTAGTAAGGAAAGTATCTATGAAGTTGCTAGTGAATTGGTGTAAGTAAGTCTATTCTAATAATAAGTTGGATAAAGAACTTTACTTTTAAGTAATCTTCTTTATCCCCATTTAATATTTTACAGATTTAACATCATTAATGATTAGCTATCTTATCTCCATCAAAATTTAGAAAGGTTATTTTTAATACTATTAATTGTATCATTGTTAGCTTGTTGTATAGCTTTCTCATCTTCTGTTATTATATAAGCAATCACATTTTGAATAGCTGTATAAATTTCAACGTTAATATCTTCAATCTTCTCATTTACCACATCAGTAACAGAATATTGCACTGTTCTTGTAATTAGCCGTTGAGTGAACTCACTTTTAAGAATTTGACCTACAATTTAATTATTCAAGGCATTAGCTATAATCTTATCAATATTGATATGTGGTAATATTTGAACATTACATAAACTAGAACTAGCTAACCCCTTAGTGATTCTTTTTATTCACTCGAAATCACCCACATTCCTCCAATATATATAATAATTTCAAAAACATGGAATTTGGGAGCCATGAAAATGTTTCCATATTTTTACGAAAGTGTGAAAAAAACATGCAAGATAAATTTTGAGGTGAAAATATAAAATGGTAAATCTATTTAATTTATCAAAAAAACGTTGTAGTAATTAATATAATTTGCTACAGCGTTTTCGCTTTACCTATATTTTAAGATGGACTTATACCTATGTTCGGGCTATTACACAAGTGACCTTGTTTCCCATAATATCCACATTCGAACATCGGTCCATTAAATGTTCATTCATTATTAGGATTTCTTGTACATTTTTCAGAGTTGCCATTATTATTTGTACACTTAATCTCTAGCTTAGATTCAGTCATTTCAATTCCAAGATTCCAAAGTTTTGGTTCATTCCACTTTTTCATATTTTTCATCTCCTAGTTTTTTATCAATTTAGATTAATTGCAAATACTAATGAAGTATTTATAATGAAACATATTCATTTAAGTTGCTACTTATCACAACTTTTTCCATTCTACATCCACCATTTTACTATTACTTTATGTTTTAAACATAATTATATCTTAAAACTTTAGCTGTAAAATCACTTCAAGTATTTCCTTTTAACTGTATCCTCATTTCATATTTATTACTTTTAATTAGCTTGCAAACTTAGCAACTACAGCATAGCCTTCCTTATTAGTTCCACCTGTAATATAATAAGAACCACATCGAACCCATGCATGAGCTATCATTTCATCTTTTTCATTTTTTTTAACCCCAAGATATATAGTTGTAGATATCTTTCTATGTTTCATCATTTTCTGAGCAGTAAGCGCTTGTACAAGACACTTACTTTCCCACAATGTATGCCTTGCTGCCTGTGTTATAGCCCAGGTTACTTCTCTCGCTATCTTGTGAGATTTAATATCTACTTCCTTTTGAGACTCATTATTATGTTTACCCATACGTTTTTTCAATTTATTAAATGGCACAAAAAGTATAAAGGCTCTAAAAATCCCTGTGTATATAAATGCTTCAATAAATCTCAATCTTCTACCATGACTTATATTGGCAAAAGTTTTAAGCTTTCTAATTAACACTTATAAGCTCAGCTCCTTTAAGATTAGTTAAAAATTCTATAACGGTTTCCTTACAATCTTTTTCTTCAACTTCAAATTCACTAAGCAAAATATTAATAACTGAAGTAACTGTTCTTGGTTCCTCAATAATCCCCCAAATCCTGCTTCCAACTTCATTCATCATAAAATATTCACCCTTCTCCATATTCATCATAACAACTTCACCATCTAAATCTGTTGCATCAATTTCTAGATTTCTTGCAATTGTAGCCTCCAAGTTTATCCCTAATTCTTTAATAAGCTTTGCATTTTTAAATTTTTCATTTAACTTTTTAATATCCACTTTATTCCCTCCTGTTAATTAATAGGTCTTTCATCTGCCGTCTTATGTAAATTCACCTATTAATATAATTTCATAGTTATATTTTACCATATAGTTACATATAGTTACACTTGTATCAATAGTCAATTTACTTATTAGTATTTTATAATTCGTCATTTATTTTAATGCATTTTGGATAATTTAACAGATTTAAAAAAGCTTAACATTAATTATAAATGTTAAGCTATATTTTCTTTTAAAATCTCTTTTTCTATAAGTTCAATCTGCTCATTTACTGTAAACCCTTGTTTTGGTCTAGTAATCTGAAAGTAACGTGAATTCTTAGCTATTTCAATGCATTGTTTAAAATACTTTGTGCTTATATTTCCCATATCTCTAATATATTCACCTCTATATACATTATTAGAGATTTTTTGTAATTTTTTCTCCCCATAAAATTCTTCTATCATAACCTCTTTAACATCTCCAACTATTATTTCGAAAATATTAGTCAAAGGTGTTTGCTCCATAAGAAATTGTTCATACACTGGTACCATATATTTAATCTTATCTCCACTTTTAAATGCCATTTCTTTTAATTTTTCACAATTAAAACTTAACATACTATCTTCACATAGCTTTTGATATGGAAATCCATATTCTATATATGGAGCTTTATTTATATGTATAGCCGAAACATCGTCAGTTATAAATTTATAACCTTTATTTCTTAAAGCAGTTGTTAGAGTTGATTTACCGGCACCTCTATCCCCTGCAATTATTACTCCATTATTATTGATTACCACAGCCCCACCATGAAGTGCTATTTTCCCACGTTGTAGCATTATAAAACCTAAGCAACTGCACATTAAATATATGTTAATATCATTTATATCTGCATTTCTACACGGCTCTACTATTATCTCAGCTCCATTTGTTATGTAAAATATAGCAATGTTTTCCACATCTAACCATACTTCTTTTGAAGTAACCTTCATATGTCTACCACTATCTATATTCTTTTTAACTTCAGTAGGAACTATTCCATATTTTATTGTGATAATATCTACTTCATCATTAAATTCATTATTTATAAACTGTGGAATATATATTTCTGATTCGATATTTAATCCATAAACACCATATTTATACACATTTTTTATTTTTTCCATATTTATTCTCCTATACTCATTAAATTACAGGTATAATTAAATTTATGAATTTTTTGTTAAGTTAATAGAAAACTACTTATAAAAGTAGTTTTCTATTAATCTTATTACCAATTTTATGATGGTTTGTTTGGATTTACCTTACTTGGTGCGTTACACTCACCAGGACAGCCACCACCTAATATACCAAAGTATTTACATGGTCTCTTATGATTACTGCAAATTTCATAACCTCCAGTAGTATTTGTTGGTTCATCACATTCTGGATATTTTGGATTCCAATAATATGGTGTAGGACCTTGTTCAGTATTCCCTACTGACAAATTCTTTAATTCTGGATTTTTCCAATCTTTTTTCATTTATTTCACTCCTTTCACATTAAAATAATTTCTTATTAATCTTTCTACTTAATCTCAGCGCTTAGAATATTTAGTAAGATTATTCGAACAGTTATTCAACCGTTAATTATATTTTACCATATATTGTAAATGGTGCAATGATTTTTTTATGCCATTTTTAAATTCGTATGCTAAAAATATTTATAAATATCTATTATTCTTAGTATTTTTTTGATTTTCTTCAGGTTATTTGTTAATTATCATCATATTTGCATTGAAATTCCTTGTAACCACTATTTAAAGTTCTAATTCTTTCAATAATTGATTTCTTTTATTTGCAACTGTCATAGTTGATGTTGCCATTTTTACCTTGTTGCTCAATTTATAGTCTTTGTTAAATAACCCCATTATCAAATGATGTATCCATGCTATTGGTGCTAATATTATAAACTTTTTAGCATAGCTATATTTATTACTCATTAAGCTTATTGGTGGGAACAATAATTTAAAAAACTTCTTTACTATGCTTTTATTTCCTTTTGTAGCACCTTCACATTGATCAAATGCAAATTCACTGGCAAAAATTCTTGTTTCATCTTTATTACCATGTACTCCACTAGCAAAAATATCCTCTATCAAAAGTTCTAAATATTTATTACTAATATTACTAACTCCATTGAATTTCTTCATTTCTATAGGTAGTTCCATATCAAAGAGTCTATTACACACATTTAAGATAGCTAATGCAAATTTATATATCCCACATCGTTTAGCTTTTTCAAAAAAGCTAAACCACTTTATCTCCTCACCCTTTTTTTCTACTAAAAGAACTAAATCCAATAACTGTCTCACCCCAAACCCTGTATAAGCTAGATGAACTGCCATATGTATACAGAGGTGAACAGCTAAATCTTCTAACCCTAGAGATAAGGTATCAACTCCTCCAACTTGAACCGATATTGTATCATTCCATAGTCCGTCTTCCCAACTTGTATCTCCTTTAAAGAAATCTTTGTTAGCTAATGTCCAATGAACCTCTATTAACGGTTGGCCTGGTTTGCTAAAAACAATATGAGCTCCATGGTCATCTTCATTCTTGGTTTGAGTAAAACCTAACCCTATCATCATTGAAGAAACTCTCCCCAAATCCTCTTTATGAACAAGAACATCTGCATCACTCATAGTCCTTAGCTGTGGCATTGGAAAATACTCTCTAACCACTAATCCCTTTAGCACTATAACTGGTTTATTATTTTCGTTGAACTTGTTTAATATCTCTCCAACCTTTTGAATGTGATTTTGCTGATTTATCCCTGAATAAAATACTTCCTTTTTCCATTGTTTAAACTTCTCACTATCAATATATTTTTCTGCTTCTTTCCTATTTATTGCAGAATACACTAAGGTCTCTACATGATGCTCCTTTGCTTCATAAAGGAGTTTTTCCCAATCAGTATCTACAATTTCAGCTGTATCAACCCTTTCACCATGGATAGCTTTATTAAGTAAATCTATCAATTGTTTTTCTATTTTGTTCATAAATATCCTCCTCCCATAGCTCTTTGGGATTTATCTGCCCCAAATACTTTTTCAATAATTTGAATTTGTTCATCTACTGTATATTTATCTCTAGGTCTTGTTATCTTAAAGAACTTAATATCTTTAGCTACTTTCACACACTGTTTAAAGTAGCTGGGTTTCATTCCATCCATTCTGCTTATGTATTCAGTCCTATATATATTTTTAATTATCTTATTAAACTTCTCACGGCCTAAAACCTCTTCTATTTCAACCTTTTCAACATCCCCAATGGCAATTTCACAGATAGCTGAAAGGGAGGCTTTCTCTCCATGGAATCCTTCCATATCAATGACTAAATACTTAATCTTTCCATCCCCTTTGAAATCAATGCACTTCTCTTTATCATAATTCATGCTTTCCAGTGCATCCACGCAGAGCTTATGAAATGGAAACCCTGGTTCAACAGAGGTTTTACTCTCAATATTAATGGTTGCCACATCATCAGATACAAAGGAATAACCCTTTTGTCCAAGGGCTGTAGTTAATGTAGACTTACCCGCTCCCCTATTCCCAGTAAATATAATCCCTTGGCCATCCATCACAACTGTACCTCCATGAATAGCTAAAACCTGTCTCTGAAGAAGTAAAAATCCCAAAACACTTCCCATGATATATATCTTCATAAGGTTCCTATCACAATGTTCACAAGGCTCCACAATAATAGAAGTTCCATTTTCAATCCAGTAGGTAGCAACTCCCTCTATATAAAACCATGTATTTCCCTTAGAAACCTCAATCCTTGAACCCTTACCTATGTTGTTCTTTATTTCCTCTGATAATTGTCCGTACCCCAATATTACCCTGTTCTTTTCCTCACTAATCCTATGCCGTGTAACAAACTCCACAACCTCTATGTCTGAATCTAAATTAATACCATAAACGGTATAAAAATATTTATGTTTATCTTCCATAATCCACCTCATATATCATTGTTAATATTAAAATCCATGTAAAATATATATCCTCATCTACATATTACCATATTTTGTTATGGATTAATATGTAAATTGTTATCTCTCCAAAAATATCTTCATTTCTTCTTTTAGTACTTGCCATGTTCATTTCTTTAATGAAAAAAAATAAAGCCCCAAAACTTCACTCTTAATGAATTAGTCTTGGAGCTTTAAGGAAAATTTGCTGACTTTGTGATTAAATAACTAATTATGATATTAGATCACATGAAACATGGTGACCTGTACCATCTGGTCTCTTATTATTTTGTGCATGCTCTATAGCTTGTTGCCAATTTTCAAACTTCTTAGAACAATCATCACAATGATGAAGGTGAGGCCCTGGCATATTATGCCCTGGATCTCTTGTTAGACAATCTAGTGTCATAGTATTACCTAATCCCAAGTTTTGAACTTCTGGATTATTCCATACTTTTTTCATTTTTTCCCTCCCTTCATTTTAAATTTCTGCTAAGTTATATGAACTTTACAATCCCGTCCATAAAAAATATGCAAAATTGTTCCCCTTTAAACATGGTCTAAAGATTAATATGTTTCATTAAACTTAAAGATTCCTCATCAAAAATTTTCTTTCATTATTTTACATCAATCTATGAACTCATTCAATTCCCAAAATACAATATATCCGACACTTCCCTTTCTCCATTCCAGTCAGAAGGAGTATTTATAACATTACCATTAAAATAAAGTGTAGTAGATCCACCTCCATCTAAGGCATATGCCCACTTACAACCTAGTCTTTGGAACTCCAATGCTAAATCATAAAATGTTACCCCTTCCGATTCCTTATTTCTCCCATCCGCAACTATTACCACGTACTCAAGTGGTCCTTTCTGCCCTATAGCTGTTCTAGGATTTTTATCCTCCTTATACCAACCATTTCCGTAATCTACTATTTTTCCATCCTTTATTAAGTCTGGTCCAAAATCATAGGTGTGCATACCACCCATAGCTATAATTTCTTCTCCAGTTTTTTCTCCATAATTAAAGATTTCAAAGTCTCCATTGTTCTTTATTATAAGAGGAGCACAATCTAAACTTGTTTCTCTATAAAGTATTCCATCTCTAATAACAAAACTTTTTTCATTAAAGCCATATGCAGCTCCATTTACTGCAAAAACTGCTCCATGTTCTGCTGCCATTTCAGAGGTTTTTTCTCTATTTTTCAAGGAAAATTCCTCTCCAGCAAAGGCTGATTTTATTTGACTTGCCTCTTTAACCCTTATATTAGAAACCCATATCCTTAAATTAGGCTTAGTTTTAACTATAGGATCTATAGTAATCATCATTGTGGGAGAACCATACTCCATAACGCCTGTAACCTTATCTACATTAACATAGTTTGTAGTTGGAAATTGTTCATTTAACTTATTAAGCTTAACTTCAGAACTTGCTCTAATTGACTCAGCTTTCAACATCCTTTTCTGTTTAATAATTCCTGATCCTAAATACATGATTATCCCTATTAAAATAATGGTTAATAATTTTATTATATTTTTCCCCATTTGTATATCCGATTTAAAACTATTCTCATACCTTTTCATAAAACTACCTACTCTCTATAACTTGGATTCCTAATTATTATATGAATATGTTCAATTAATTGAAAATATTTCACGAACATATAATTGTTATTTTAATAAACTATATTAGGCCTATAATATCTTCATTAAAATTTAAAAGGAGCGAATAAAATATGGCTACAACAGTTTATAAAACCACTTCTTCCTTAACTATTATGTATAAAAAGAATTCAATTCTTAGTGGTGTGGTGGCTATTCTTTCAAAAGATACCTTTATTGATGTGGTAAGCACTTCAAATGGATGGTCAAACTGCATATATAATAGTAAAATTGGATGTATTCAAAGTTCAAAATTACAGTTAGTTACTGGTTCCATAAGCATTAATTATGTAGATGAGAATAAGGTTACCATCTCCCCAGCTAAGGTCTATAGTAACCTTACTTTAAGAACCTACACTTATTCCGCCATAACAATTCCTGACTATACTCTCACAAGTGAAAGTCCACAAAGTGTTACTTTATCTAAAAGTAATTTAACAGCCACTATAGTTTTTAAATATAAAAAGAATGTGATTTTAGGAAGCGTTACTATAGCTTATATAGATCAAGATGCTAATATAAAAATAACAACAAGTGATATATATACTAACTTACCATTAACCCAATACACCTATACTGCTAAAGAATTTAATGGCTATGCGTTAATTGGAAATACTACTCAAAGTGTAACCTTAACAGCTACAGAAAAAGATAAGGTCATAATTTTTTACTATAAAGCAATTGGAAGTATTGGAATTGCTTATATAGATCAAGAGAATAACGTTAATATTGCCCCAAATGATATATATACTAATTTGAGTTTAGGATCATACACCTATAATGCTAAATCCTTTGATGGATACACCTTAATTGGAGATAGTAGTCAGACTGTTACTTTAACATCTAGTGAAAGAGATAAGGTAATCATCTTCTATTATAAGAAAATAGTAAAAGGAAGCGTTACTGTTAGTTATATAGATGAGGATACAAATTTGAAATTAGCAGATAATGATATTTATACTGATTTAACTTTAGGAGTATACACTTATAGTGCTAAGAACTTTGATGGATATATCTGTGTTAGTGAGAGTAACGCAACTGTAACCTTAACTGAGATAAATAAAGATCAAGTAGTTATGTTTTACTATGTTACCACAGCTACTATAGATGAAACTGAACTCCCTTATATCTCAATCTACTATTATAATCCTAAACCAACGGATGCTGAACAAGTTATAATCCCTCTATACTTCACTGATTTCTATCAAAAAGAATACTATGATGGAGATACATCCCTTCGGTTCAATCTAAGATATGAAGTTGATGGAGTTGTAAATTATATTAATAATCTACCAGCAGGAGACTACAATTTGAATTTAGGCTCATTAACAGAAGGAATGCACTGGTACAGCGCTCAAGTTATTGATGTATACGGAAGAGTATCCAGAAGAATCTTCAATGATTTATGGGTTATAAATGAAGCTAACTACACTATTAAGCCTACCGAAATTTATACTATTATTGATGCTGATTTAGCAACTTATAAGATAAATAAGAATAATAGTCAAGTTGAAACTGACATGATAAATAATAGAGTTGGACTATCACAGTTATTTGTTGATTTAAGAGCAAAAGGTATAAGAAAAGTAATATTACCTCTTGGGATTTATCGAGTTAACAGATGCTTAAGACAAGGAACTATTGCAGCTAAAACCTGCCCTATCATTATTCCTAGCAATTTAACTGTTGATATGAATGGCGCTACCTTTAAGCTTCACCCTTACGATGACAGACAATATGGAACCCTAGCTCAGGTTGAAAATTTAATAGTTAGAATGAGTAGTTGTAAAGATTCTCATTTAATCAATGGAACTATTGAAGGAGACTTCTTTGAAAGACAAAACTTGATATGGACCGATGGTTCCAATGCAATATCTGGAAGTAATGGTGAACAAAGTAATGGAGTATATATGTATGGCGCTGAATTCTCTACCTTAACTAATATAACTATAAAACAAGTAACTGGCTACAATGTATGTGCTGGACAAGACGGAAGCTATGGTTGGGGTAAAATAGGCTCATGGACAGATGGACTTTCCATAGAAAACGGTGTTGAAGTAAGCGAAACTGGATATACAACTTGCAGTTACTGTACTATGGATGATAGTATGCTTGCCAATAAATATGTGGTAGCTAGTATATGGCTTGGTTATGGCGGATTAAATGGTCTTTATTGGGATATGAATTTCCATTTCTACGATGTAAATAATAAGTTTATAGAAACAATTAAGGTATATCAGTTCACTAGATGTAGAATCCCATCAAATGCAAAAACTCTAAGAATGACCTTTAGAGGTGCCGCTACAGATGTAACTAATTTATCACTTCATCACATGAAGTCTACAAGGTATTCTTCAATAAATAATTGTAACTGGATAGACAATAGAACCTGCTCTGCACCTTTCCAATTCCAACACCTAGCCTATAATAACTGTAAATTCACAAGAAGTGGTCAAAGCATAACACCTTGTGAAATAGATGTAGAAGATGGATGGGAACAAGCCCAAGACTTATTTATAAGAGGCTGTGAAATTTTTAAAAATGTCGGAACTGCTGATATTATAGCTAATGCTGGGATAAACCATGTAGTGGAAAACTGCAAGAGTATGAGTATATTATATAGGTACAGAATTAATGGTATCATAGTTAGAAACAATGAAAATATTGGTATAGATAGTACAATCGGGTGGATGACTGGAAATACTATAAAAATATATGACAATAATATAAATTCAGTAAGATTAGGTCAAACTGAATTGCAATTCTTTAATTATGAAAAAACCAAGGTTAAAATTAAAAATAATACTGCAACCATAAACTATATTGACAGAGGAAAAGAATTCTATTCCTTTGATAATAATATTGTAACTATGAACGGTTCCAATTCTAAGTACAATATGATAAATGGAACTATATATGTTAAAGGTACTACAAGTTATATTAGTGGTGATGTATATGTTGAAAACTGTACCTTTAAGCTAACCCTTGGAGAAACCTATTCTAAATTTTCCTTTAATGCCTTGAATGTTAGTAGACTATATACGAATTGCATCTATCAATGTCCTTGTCAATTTGTAAATCATAATTATTTTAATAGTGGAATCTGGAATGATTGCTCATTTAATGATAGCCTCTTAATGAGTACTGACCAAATTAATAATATAGGCGATATTAGCTTTACTAATTGCACTTTTAATAAGGATGTAACCATAGACCTTGGAATCAACTCTAATGTTCAATTCAACAATTGTACCTTTATAGGCACTCGAATATTTAAAAATAGTGGTCAAATCAATAGTCAATTTAATAATTGTATATTTAACTAGAATAAAATTAATAAAGACTTGAGAGAATAATTTCTTTCGAGTCTTTGCCTTTATAATCTCTATTTATACCTTTACCTTAAACTGCTTTAACGCTATAGATTTAATATTAACTTTGCTTATTTTTTTAGTAATAAATTTATGAACCAATATTGCAAGTCCTAATGATATAATAAATGATGGTATTGCAATAACACTACATTTTAAAACCCAATACATTTCTAAATTAAAGAATAATTTTCTAAATACTATTAAAATTAATTCATGAATCATATAAAATTCAAAACTTATATTAGCTAACTTCTGTAAAATCTCTGAGGATAATATATACTTTGATACTATGCCTCCCTGTCTATAATAAATATATAATGCAAAACTAAATATAATAGAATAGTAAGCCATATTATCTGGTAGTTTAAATGACAATATATACTGCATTATAAAAATAATAATTATTCCTACTTCAATAATGGAACTATTATTATCAATCATATTTCTAAATATATTACTCTCTTTGTTACTTACAACAATCCTTGCAGTTAACATTCCAATTAAGAAATCAAAAACTCTATAAAAAGGATTGCAATACATATATAAACTATATATCCCAAAATAGCTTATATAATTAGATATACTTTGTAGAATGACTATAACTACTATAAAATATTTACAATTAACCACTCTTACTTTTTTCACCATTTTTAATAACATAAACGATACCATATAAATTATAATTGTAGTTGATAGAAACCATGAAAGCCCATTAAAACTCATGGCATATTTTTCAAAGAAACTTTGTAATAATGTTAGATTCAAAAATCCCCTAATTATCAATTCATTGTTTTCTTTCAACTTCAATACATAATCCCATCTTATAAATATACTCATACCAAAGGTTATTATATGAATAGGATAAAATTTAATAACTTTATTAATAAACCACTTAACTTTCTTTCTATTAGAATCCATATCAGACCTATTATATAATGTATAATAGGCCATGAACCCAGATAAAATAAAGAAAAATGTTACTAGAAATGTACCCTTTAACAAGAGCCCTGAATGAAATAAAAATATACCTATCATGGCTAATGCTCTTAGCCCCTTTAATGACTTAATCATAAAAACACCTACTTATAAAAAAATCTAGATTACTCTCTTAAAAGATTCTAATAAT
Organism: Clostridium sp.; assembly: GCF_036660475.1. Taxonomy (GTDB): domain Bacteria; phylum Bacillota; class Clostridia; order Clostridiales; family Clostridiaceae; genus Clostridium_J. The sequence continues at coordinate 53,835 of NZ_JAVXAO010000010.1, forward strand.
TATAATCTTTTACTTTAATCCTATAAACCTTTTTATTTTATCTATATAATTTTTAAAAATCACATTATATTTATTGGTATAATCACCATCCACTACTACAATATATTTTCCATCTTCATTTTTGTGAACATCACTTTGGTGCATGCCACCTTCATTCCAACTACCTTTAATTCCACTCCCTGAAACTACTTCTCCAATTAACTTTTCCTCATATTCACTCTCTGTTAACTTAGTTATCTCAAATGCACTAACACCCTCTCCATATCTAGCCTCATCTTTTTGAGCAAATCTTATAATTTTATTATTATCTACAAGTACTTTTCCTGCTGGTCGTGAAATGGATGCATCATTAGTTATAATTGGACTCTTAATATGCTCTTTCCACCCCTCCGTCAAATTATCAGAATAATACAAGTGAAGATTATCAAAATGCGTTCCGCCATTTTTTTCTCTTTTAGTACTTAAAATCCACCACTTATCATCATATTGAAATATTGAAGCATCTGGATAGTTTCCCCTCAATAAACTACTGATTTTTTCCCATTCATAGGGAAAATTTTTAGATTTATACAAATTTAGATATCCACTATTACCACCTTCAGGTAACATATAAAATTCATTATTGTATTCAAATACATATGGATATGATAAATGAAACTCTTCCTCTAATACCACTTTATCATATGTCCAATTATTTAAATCATCACTAGTAGCTAACCCGATAACCCCTTTATTCATTGAATTATCCAATACTTCAAAGAATAAATAATTCTTTTGTCCATCATTAATTAAAAATGGATCTGCAACAAACTTAGCTGATATATCTGTCACATCATTAGCTGTTATAATAGGATTAACTATATCTTTTTTATCATTTAAATTTAAAATGTCATCACCCTCATAAATTCCTATTGACCATATCTGTTCACTTTTGTTATTAGATTTAAAGACCTCTATTGAAATCATTAAACTTTTTATAAATACCAATATAACTAAAATACTTGCTAAACTAATGATTATTTTTTTCAAATTATTTTTTTTCAAATTTAATTAATTCACCTCCAAATTTTAAGTTTAATTTAACCTCTTTTCTATAGGCTTGTAAGTAAAGTTAATTACATAAGAGCATCCCAAACACAATACTACAAGCCATGGATATATTAGTATCGGATACTTTGGCATATACACCATATCTTTTAGATATATCATGTAAATATACATATGTATCAACCACATATTAGTAGAATACTTTGATAAATAATTTAACCCATCTTGGCTTATCCATTAAATTGGATACACAAATAAATACAATACCTGTAAACACTGCCACAAAGAGTGTTTGCACAATTCCATGAAGAATAATCATAGCTACTATTGTTAAACTTCCTAAAATATTCTTACCTCTAATGTTATTAACTCTGTTATATAGTAAAGTATCAATCTTATATTTAACAATGACATTACAATTAACAACTTACAATTACATTTATTCCTTCATTTAATATATTAAACATTCCTGTTAAACTCCCTATAATAACCACAAAAATAGCTAGTATTATCCATGAGTTAATATACAGTTTTAAGATTCTTTTATAATTATTCCTCTTATATTGCTGCCCATTAGTTTTGTAACTACTATATAGCCCATATCCACTGCAGAAGCAGTTAATTACTACACCACAAACACCAAATAGAGCTAAATAATAAACTAAAGTAACTTGTCATATAAGAATAATTGGCGTAAATAATCCTTGATACTCTTTAGTACAAAACAGATGCAATCGTAACATAAAGAGTATTGCTATTCCTTTAGCGGTTTTTATTTGTTGCTGTGTTAGTTCCATAACCCCTCCTAGTTATAAACCCTCATTCTTTTAATTACCCTATGCTTTAATAATTACTCACATCTCTTATTATTAAATAACTCCTGATAATCTTTTATGCCTATATTTACCTGGTGCTTGGCTCTTTAACACTCCCAATAAATACTTAAATTCATCAGCCCTATAAAACATAGCCAAATAAATTCCATTAACTATACCCACACATAGAGTTCCTTTAACACACAATGATATAAAACTATATCCATTCACAAGAAACTTACACATAAAAGTTGTTATTGCTCCAGTAACCATCATTATAACTATATATGATGCATATTTTATAAAATATGCAATTACCGGCTTCTTGAATACATATTTATAAACAATTCTGGGTTGATTCCAAAACACTATGCTTAGTGTACTTATAGTAGTTCCTAAAAACACCCCCGATAACCCCAAATATGGTATCAAAATTAATGATGCTATTAAATTAACTCCACCTTCTATTAACGGAACATATTTATCTTGTGTAAATAATCCGCTCTTCATTTTAAATGATAAAACTACACTTCTTAATCCCACTAGATAAAAGTTAAGTAATATTATCAAGAAGGTTCTCTTATCCAATAAGAATCCTTCACCAATCCACAAGTTTATAAATGGCTCTAATAGATTATATAGAAAAATCACGCAAAAAGAATACATCCAAAATGTTATAAAATACGAAACCTTAAAAACCTCATATCTTTTTTCTTCACTTTCTGTTGCAATTAAATTACCTACACCCACACTAATCCCTGATAATACAGGTCCTAATAACACAGCTAACTGCCCAATAACCATAGAATAGTTAGAGTATAAACCTACTGCTTTTATACTTATAAATGATGATATTAAAATATTATCTGTACCATTTACACAAAATCCACCAATACTATGAAGAAACATAGCTTTTACATTTTTAATGATATTCTTTTTAGTATTTAAATCTATTGAATACTTCTTTTTAGTTTTAATATAGCTATATCTCTTATCAACAATTTTTCCATTAAATATATTCTGAAATACAAACAATCCTAGTTCTAGAGTCAAATATAATACATAGTTTTTTGTTAACACTAAAATTATTATCTTTCCTAATATTGTTATTACTTGAAACATTAAATTGAATTTAGCTAGTACATATCCCTTCTGATCGGCGTTTATTAAACTCCATTTATGTGCATTCAAATATGAAATTACATTTCTAGCTACAAAAATAAAATATACTAGAGAAATAAATTTAATATTCTCTGCACCCTTCATTAAATTGTTCATAAATGGATATATAGCTAAACTTAATATTAAAATTATTACTGCAAGTACTCCATAGGCTTTTTTATACAATTGAATCAATGCTATTATTTTTTCTCTATCATCTTCCGCTAATGGTTTGTACAAATTATAAACTATACTAAGACCTATACCACTTTCAGCCAAGCTTAACATTGATATTACATTTGTTAGTAATCCATTAATCCCCAAATATTCTGTTCCTAAACTATCTATAAATACCTTTCTTGAAACAAATGCCAAAAGCAGTATAACTACTTGCGATAACATATTAATAGCCATATTTTTTATTGCATATTTTATTCTCATCATTTCGCCTCATTTATATTATACTTAATCTATCATTTCATATAGTTTAGTAATCTCCGAAGTAGTATTAATATTCTCTTTCTTCAAATTTTCTTCAAATTTTTCTACTATTTCTTTATTTTTAATAATAGTTTCAATAGCATTACTTAACTCACTTACTGAACCATTAACTATAAATCCAGTTTTCCCCTCACATATCTGCTCTCTTGTACCTACAACATCCGTTACAACTATAGGTTTGTTAAAACATTTTGCTTCTGTTACAGTTGTACAATACCCCTCATATTCAGATGTTTGAACATATATATCGCAGCTTTTCATGTATGGATAGGGATTTTGAATAGTACCCATAAGAATTAAATTACTCTCTAGTCCTTTTAGCCTAATTTCTTCCACTAACTTACTATACAGCATTCCATCTCCTATACAATACCATCTAATATTTAAGCATAGCCTCTTAAGATTAACTAATATATCAGGAATTAATAACTGTCCCTTTTCATAAGACAATCTACCTACTGTAAGAATTCTTATTCCATCAAACACATCAATAAATCCCATCATTTCACATGTTTTGTTTATAATTTCATATTTGTTAATAATGTTGTAAAAAACTTCAACCTTATCTTTGCAACTTGGAAAACATTCAATAAAATTGTTTAGTAAATCCTTGCCGACGCAAAATATTTTATCATAGGAAAAATACATTTTTTCATGCATTTTATTATGTATTCCAGTTATATTTTTTACATCACTGTGTATCCATATGGCTTTTTTAGTAGCTTGTATATGATTTAGCGTATACCAGTCTGTAAAGCTAGGTGGCATGAAATAGGATATAGCTAAATCATACTTTACTGCTATATCAGATAATGCCTTTGAATGATAGTACATTTGCTTGTTTCTATTTTTACTAAATCTCATTAAAAATAAATAATATACAGTGATTATTGCTTTTATTATATTTTTCTGCTCTATACGTTTTAAGACTAATTGTTTAAAGCTCATTTCTCCTTCTTCTATACATATAACATTAACGCCATTTGGAACATAATTATATAACTTACCACCCTTTTCTTTTAGATAAATAGTTACTTCATACTTTGTTAAATCAACAAGATTTAGCATAGCAAAAAGTGCTTTTTCACAACCTCCAAGATTGAGTTTAGTTGTAACAATTGCTATTTTTTTCATAATATACTCCTATAATATATAAATCACTAAGTTTTATTTAGTAATAATGTTTAGAAATTTAATTAATTTCTCCATTGTGTTATTACTATTTAATAAACTTACTCTTTTTAAATTCTCAACTATTCGCTTTTTATTGGTTGGATAATTTATGAGGTATTTAATTTTTTCACATAACTCAATTTCCTCACTTACAATATATCCTGTTATATTGTTATCTATCTGCTCTCTAGCCCCCGTAAAATTAGTGGTTATAATAGGCTTATACAAACACTTAACCTCTGCCAATGTTAAGCAATATCCTTCATGTCTTGAAGTTTGGACATATATATCAGCAGCATTCATATATTTATAAGGATTTAGTTTTGTACCTAACAAAATGAAATCATCTTCTAACTTATACTTTTTAATTAAATCTTCACATTCACATCTAAAGTTACCCTCACCTATACAATACCATCTTGCCTTATAACCCTCACTTTTCAATTTTAATAAAGTTTTTATGGCCATATCTTGTCCCTTTTCTTTCGATAATCTTCCCACAGTTATAATTTTTGTTCCTTCATAATCATTATCTAAATTGCACTTTTCTAAAGCCATTTTTCTAATTGTTTCATATGATATTACATTTAACATAACTTCCGATTTACCACTTACACCTGGTATTATTTCATCTAGTCTTACTTTTGCTTCCTGTGAAACAACAAAAACTTTATCATAAAGAGCATATAGTTCTTCATATAACTTTTCATTAACACGATGCTTTGATATATCGAAATGTACCCATGCAACCTTTTTCTTTGCTTTTACCTTATGACTTATATATGTGTCAATAATTTCCGTTGGGCCTGCATAGGAAATAGCTACATCATATTCCTCTTTATTAAATGGTATTTCTTTAATAATATGTTTGTAGTAATAATATCTATCATCTAATGCTTTAGCTCGATAGTATGCATAAACAAAAGCTGGTATTTTCCGTAGTTTTCCTTTTCTTAAATATCTTTTTATACTATCATAAGGAGATCCCATTATTATTAGTTTAATATCCTTAAACCACTGTGCCTCTTCTACTTTAATATGAGCTGGAATATACTCTAAAAATCCTCCCCATTTATTAAGCATCAAAATTGTTATATCATACTTATCCTTTGGAATGTTATCTAATAATGATAATAAGGATTTCTCAACTCCACCAATATTCATGCTACTTACCATAAATAAAATTTTCCTCTTCAATGCACTTATGCTCCTTACTATTTATTAGTTAATTTCATCAACTTTGCTATGTCACTATAGTTATTGATCTCCAAAGCTTCTACATTAGCTGTTATATATTTAAATAACTCTTTATCATCCAATAATCTTTTTACACTTTCATAGATGCTTTCTTTAGTCACTTTACACACTAACCCAGTCTTCTTATGTTGTATCTGCTCTCTAGCTCCAGTAAAATCTGTAGCAACTATTTGATTGTTAAAACATTTAGCTTCTGCTAATGTAATGCAATACCCCTCATGCCTTGAAGGTTGTACATAGATATCACAGTCTTTCATATACGGATAAGGATTCTTCTTACTTCCTAACAGTATAAAGTCTTTTTCTACTTTGTATTCTTTTATTAGCTCTTCACATTCTTTTCTATAATTTCCTTCACCTATGCAATACCATCTAACCTTATATCCTTCAGCTTTTAAATTTGCTAAAGCTGGTATTATTAAATCCTGTCCTTTTTCTTTACTTAACCTTCCTACTGTAAGAATTCTAATTCCATGAAAGTTATCCTCATATGATACTCCTTTATTGGCTAACTCTATTATCTTTTTCTTTGATACAATATTATGAAATACCTCAGTGCTATTTTTCAGCTCTGGAAACTTGTTAATTAGCTTCCTTCTTCCCTCTTCAGAAACCACAAAGGCTTTATCAAACTTGGGATAAAGAGTCTTAACTAACTTTTCATTAAATCCAACCTTAGTAACATCAAAATGAATCCATTGAACTTTTCTCTTAGCTGATATTTTTTCATGTACAAAATATGTTATAAAATCCATAGGACCAGCATAAGCCACTGCAACATCATATTCTTCATTTAAAACTTCAACATTTCTTAAAATATACTTATTTAAATACAATGAGTTATTAGAAATCTTGCTTATTCCATAATGATAAGTCATTGCTAAAGCTTTAGCATATTCCCTTTCTTTCATAAGCTTCTTTATCATTACTAGAGGCGGATTACTAACATAAGGTTTCACCTCACTATATTCATCCACATATTTAACATTAACCCAAGCTGGTATTTCATCAAGGAAACCACCAAATTTCTCTAACATAAGAATAGTGACATCCCATCCCGCCTTATCTATTTCATCTATCATAGAAAGAAGTGCTTTTTCCGTTCCCCCTATATTCATATTAATAACCATGAATATGATTTTATTCTTCATAAAATATCAGCCTTTCTTTAGGTTGTTTCTATAAGTTCATAAAACTTTTCAATTTCTTCTGTATTTCCCTTTTTCTCGTTTTCCAAGTATTCTATAATTGAATTAGTTAACTCTTTATCATTAATTAATCTTAATATTCCATCACAAACAGCCTGTCCATTCATATCTACTACTAGCCCATTTTTCTCATGAAGCATTTGAGTAAACACAGCATCAAATCTTGTGGTTACTACTGGTTTATTCAACATTCTGGCTTCTGCTATAGCAATTCCAAAGCCTTCAAATTTCGAGGTTTGAACATAAATATCACAGTCATCTATAAATGGATACGGATTAGACTTTACTCCGATCAATTTAAAGTTATCTTCAATTTTCATCTCTTTAATCCACTTTTTTATCTCTTGTTCTTGATAACCCTTTCCAAGTACATACCATCTGAAATCCACTTTATTCTCCTTTAATCTTCTGCATGCTTCGACTGCTATATCATACCCCTTTTGATAAGCAAGTCTTCCTATTGTTAATATCCTTAATCCTTCAAAATTATCTTTATACCTTTCACCTGTAGTAGACATATTATTAATAATTTTATAATCATTAATATCTAAAATTACCTTCATCTTATTTTCATATTCTGGATAATTCTCTATAAATATTTCTTTAGTAGATTCAGATACTGCAACTATATTATTAAAACAGTCATAGTATTTTTTCTGAAATTTATGTTCCTCATCTTGTAATCTATAACTCACATTAACCCAAGCATACTTTTTATTTGCTTTTATCTTATCAGCTACATAAAAGGTTGGAACTCCTTGCGCATAACTTATGGCTATATCGTATTTTTTCTTAGATTGTTTTATTGATTTTGAAGCGCACTCCCAAAATATCCTTGCCTTCTGAGCAACTGTATAATTTGCTTTTCTAATTTTATATGAATATAAAATTCTGGAGTGTAACTTTGTAATATCAAGTTTAAATACTGACCTTAATATTGCTGTTTTAATACCCAAGTTTGAAAAATTTGTGTATGGTAATGGCTCTAGTAAATTCACTTTGTTTGGTAATAACTTTTCCAAATCCCCACCATAACCTAGCAGTTGTAAATCCACTTCATAATTTGAGTAATCTAATAAATTTAGTAGGGTTGTAAGGCTCTTTTCAGCTCCCGCACAATGCAGTGAATCTATTACAAATAATATTGAGATACTCATAACTCCTCCACATTAAGTAATTAATAATACTAATTAGATTAAATTTCACTGTTTAAGCAATATATTTATTTTCTCTATTTCACTAATAGAGTTATAAGTACCAATTAAATTTAGATTAGTTAATATTAAGTTAATACATGTTTTATCCTTTAAATACCTTTGTATTCCAGTAAAAAGAGCTTTTGGTGTTTGGTCTACTACTAATCCATCAACTTCATTTTTTATAATTTCTTTAGCTGTGTTAAAATTTGTACACACTATAGGTCGTTTCAATATTTTAGCCTCTACAACAGTTAATCCAAATCCTTCTTTCTTTGAAGGCTGAACATAGATATCACAATTTTTCATATATGGATATGGATTAGCTTTCTCTCCTAATAGGATAAAATGATTTTCTAATCCATTCTCTAATATAATTTTGTTCATCTTTTCTTTATCGGGACCATCTCCAATAACAAACCACTTAAAATTGCATTCATTATCCTTTAATAGTTTTGCAGCTTTTATTGCCGTATCATATCCTTTATGCACAATCACTAATCTTGCAACTGTCAGTATATTTATTGAAGTTTTATCTTCAAAAGGCTTCTTCTCTTCTGCCATAGTTTGTATTAATTTTGAATCTACTACATCCAAAATTACCTCTAATTTAGATTCATAATTTGGCTTTATACGTATTATTGATTCTTTTATACTGTTAGAAACAACCACTACCTTGTCATACTTAGCATAATACTGTTCATCATATTGTTTATCATACATTGTTGTTTCATAATCACAATTTATCCATGCATACTTTTTCTTCGCCTTAACTTTATCAGCTACAAAATATGTTGGTAACCCTTGACTATATGCTATTGCTATATCATATTCCTTTCTCATATTCTCTAGCAAAGAGCTATGGCTTTTATACAAAATCTGTTCAGTGTGAAGAGGCTTTGCTTGCCTTATATTTTTTCTTAGATTAATTGAAGTTTTAATTCTAAAAAATTTAAATTTCGATTTTTTTATAAATCCTTCACTATCTTTATGATTAACTAAATATCTATAATAATCCAATTCTTTTAATATATTTACTTGACAAGGTATATATTTTTCAAATTCCCCGCCTTTTCTAATCATTAACAAATCAACTTCATATTTGCTATAATTTAATAGATTTAAGAGTGAAACCAAACTTTTTTCTGAGCCACCAATAGTCAATGAATTTATTACAAATAATACTTTTTTCACTTATATCCTCCTACTAAGAATCCCTATATCGCAGTTCTTATTTTAGCTGCAAAACTATAAATGTTTAAATAGCTAAATATCATATATAATTTTATAAACATTATTCCCTTCCAGCTATACCCCATCATTTTCAAATATCTTTTAAGTTTTCTGTTAATCACCAATTCTTTTTCTGCATATTTAAAATATTTTTCATCACGTAGCATCTTATGTTCCTTTATAATATTTTCTCGTAGCGAATTAGAACCAAATGTTTTTATATAGTTATAGTTCCATTGTTGAAAAAATAATAACATAAGAGGTGCAGTATAATAAGCAACTTCTTTTTTATTAACTTTATTAGAATATTGATAAATATATTTAATTAAATTTGCAGTACGCTTCATTGCTCCCTCTTTATATTCTCTTGTTGTTGAACCAACTCTTTCTAATCCATTATAAAATACATTTTTAACTGTTATAATTTTATTAGAATTTAAAAGTATACAATAATTAAAAAGTGCATCTTCACTCCCTACTTCTTTAACATTTTTAAATCTAATTTTACTATTTTCAATTAAACTGCGGTTGTATATCTTATTGCAGGATGATACTGTGTGTGGATAAAATAAGTGATTAATGGTATAAGAAACAAAATCAGAACTTATCTCAATAACTTCTTCTTCCTCAACATATCTTATGCTTCCAATCACCCCATTCTCATCATAAATTTTTCTACTACATACTCCTATATCTGCACAATTTGAAATAGCTAAATAATACAGTTTTTCATACATATCACTATCTATCCAATCATCTGAATCTACAAATCCAATATATTCACCTGCTGCAATATCTATCCCCTTATTTCTTGCAACTCCTTGTCCTGAATTTTCTTGATGAATAACTACAATTCTATTATCAATACGAGAATACTCATCGGCTATTACACCACTTTCATCGGTAGATCCATCATCTATTAGTATAATTTCAATACATTTTAAAGATTGATTTATTAATGAATCAATACATTTACTTAAATATTGTTCAACATTATATATGGGAACTATTACACTTATTTTTGGTTTCATTCTATTTCTCTCCTTCTAATATATATTTCTACATATCACAAATAGCTTCATAAGTACGCTTGCAGTTTTCTTTATCATATAAAGAAAAAAATTCTTTAGCCCTTTTAATATATTTTTCATCTGTTTTTAAATTTATCAAGGTCTCAATTTCACTTATCAATCTCTCTTCATCCTTTATTACTTTTCCAAATCCATCTCTACTACAATCAAAGTACCCCTTTTCAAAGTGTTTACCATAATATTTTTCTTGATCAAATTGATAATATATCAAAGGTTTTCTCATGTATGCAAAATCAAAAGCAATACTAGAATAATCTGTGATCAATATTTTAGATGTTTTTAACAATTCTTGAAGATTACTGTTTTTTCTACTTACAATTTTAATGTTATCTGAATTAACTTTGAATAATTTTATAAATCTTTGCATTTCAGGATGCGGGTAAAAGATTAATTTTATGTTGTATTCTTTTAACGATTTATTCAATCTAGAATTATTTATTAAGGAATTATAAGTTTTAAAGTACTCTGATTCACAAAACTGCGCTTCGTCTTTTAAAACATCATTCTCTTCATTAGTCATTCCTAACCATTGTCTCCAAGTTGGCATTACTAATATTTGATTTTTTTCATTATTATTATGTAAATTATCAAACCTGCAAAACCCTAAATATTTCACATTTTCATCTGGATATCCATAATATTGTTTAATATACTCATATTCCGGTTTAGCTCCACAAATAAAATTTCTGTAGTTAGTGTTTTCATATTTTAAAAATGGAAGCATTTCCTTTGTTATCCCATGTTGCAAAAACACCTTTTTCTTCTTTATAAACCTTTTTTTCTCTAACCACCAAAGTATCGGCGCTTCTGGAACTCCAAAAAACTGAAAAGCTGAAATATGCTTGTCCGATAAAAAGTAATATATATAGTGTTTTAAAGAATTATGGTGAATAACGGTCTCATACTTTTTAATCTTTTCATATGATTTGGAAGTCTTATCAATAATGTAGTATACTTTTTTTTCTGGATAATTCTCTCTTATGTACTTGTATAGATGGTATCCATTATCCTCTGCTTCATCTCTTCTCTCAGAAATTAACCAAATATCTCTATTTTCTTTCTTTAATTTCATAAATTTTGATGATATATAACCAATGAATATTTTAGAAAAATCCTTTACGTGTTTCTTAAGCTTCATGTTACCCTCCTATCAAATTCAGTCTTTTCTTAATATTGTATTTCAGCTTGTTTATCCCATATATACAGTGAGAAAATCCACAAACCATCTTAATATTTTCACTATTCAACAGATACTTTAGTATTTTTTCATTCATATTATTGGTTTGAAACATTCCTTTATACTTTTTAAAATAATTTTCACTAAACATGTACTTAAAATTTCTTATTTTTTCTTGCCTTCTATATCCATGTTTTCTATTATGCTGCATTATAGAAAAAGAAAACACCAAGTTTTTTGTTCTTTCACACAAAATTGAATCTATATACCCTTCACTATATCCATTAAAAATAAGTATGCTTTTTATCTCATTCATAACTTCAATCATGTTATTGAAATAATTAAAGTTTATTCTTGATGAAATACTGCTCTCATTGGTTCTATTGTAATTGTATAAGCTTTCTTCTATAGTTCCAAATCCCCTACATTTCATCACATATTCAAGGACAAACAGCATGTCTTCACACATATATATATCTGGATTCATTTTTATATTATTTGCTTTTATAATGTCATTTCTAAATATCTTTCCCCAAAGAGTTCCACCAACCCCTTTAAATATTCTACTTATGAATTCATCCTTTTGTAAGATAGAACTCCCATTATAAAAATCATTTAGGTTAATAACTCCATATTCAGATATATCTATATATCCACATACTGCTATATCCGAATCATTTTCAGTTACTGATTTCACTAAATAATTTATATATTCAGATTCAACAGTATCATCCGAATCTACAAAGGTTACATACTCCCCATATGAAATTTCTATTCCCTGATTTCTCGAATATGATACCCCTCTATTATTTTGAGTAATATATTTAATTCTAAAGTCTTTTTCTAAATAACTCTTAATAATTTCATCCGTTTTATCATTGGATCCATCATTAATTATTATTATTTCCAAACTGGAATAACTTTGACTTAAAATACTATCAATACATTTATCAATATATCTTTCGCCATTGTAAACTGGTACTATTACTGAAACCGTCATATTATCACCCATACCATAAATATTAATCAAAATTTTATCACATCAATTTATATATTTTACTCATTTCTTCCATATTTCCATAATTACTATTTCTACAACCCTCCTCCAAATCCTTCTTTTTATGTATATTTTTGTAAATAATTTCTATGCCGTCTGTTATTCCCTCTATAGAAAGCTCACATATATATCCATCTAAGCCATTTTTTAATTGACTGCTGGCTGTTGTATAATTTGTTATTACTACAGCTTTCCCTAGTATCTGTGCTTCCGTAACTGTAACAGCCCTTCCTTCATACCTTGAAGGTTGTACGTAAATATCACAGGCTTTCATATATGGATAAGGATTTACCTTCTTTCCAAGAAGAATGAAGTCATTTTCTAACTTGCTCTCTTTAATTAGATTTCTAATCATTTCTTCATCACCACCATAGCCAACTACATACCAACGGATATCAGTATTTCCCCTATCATGAAGAATTTTTAAAGCCTTAACTGCATTGTCTATTCCTTTTGCTGTAGATAGCCTTGCAACTGTCATTAACTTAAAGGACTTATCTTCTTTAAATTGCTTTTCTATTGGTTCTTCTGCCATAGTTCTTATAAACTCTGGTGAAACTATATTTTCCATTACCCTTGCTTTTTTATAAAGTGTTGGATACTTTTTTAAAAAAGCATTCTTACATTCTTCTGATACCGCTATAATATAATCAAACTTGTGCCACATAGATAGATCTTCTTCAGTATCCGTATGTATTTTAGAATAATCTGTATGGATCCAGGCAATTTTCTTATTAGCCTTTACCTTATCAGCTATAAAATAATGAGGCCACAAATAACTTATTGCCACATCATATTCCTTTTCCAAAGAAGGCAAATATTTAAGTGAATATTGCCACATTCTCTGCATTTGAACGCAACTTTCTTCTTGTGGATTAAACTTTTCATCATATTTTCCGGCATTCCTTTTAGCCTTTAATCTAGCATAAGCTAGTTTAAAGTATCCTTCCTTTAAAAGCTGTACTATTGATTTTCTGAAGGAAGCATACTCTGGAATTTCTTTTAATAAATTAAATCTCCCCTTTAAAAACTTCATGAAATCTCCACTATGTTTATAAAGCATTAAATCAACTTTATAATTATCGTAGTCAAAGTTTTCTAACATATTTATTAAGCTTCTCTCTACTCCTCCAACTTCCATATCAAAGGATGTTATCAATATATTTTTCACTACTTTCACCCATTTCCTCTATCTCTCCATTTAAACTATAAATTGAATAGAGTGTATTTTTTATAGCTCCTATGGTATATCCTTTATTTTCAAAGGCATCTCTTATCTGCGCCTTATCTCGCTTTTTATGATTTACTACTTTTAGGATACTTTTGCTCCAAATCTCAATATTTGCTTGAAGATTTAGCTTTTTTATTAAGCCTATACCCAAATCTGCCTCAGGCTGAATTGCTTGAGATGTTATACATGGTATTCCTGAGGCTTGTGCTTCTAATAATACTAATCCAAGACCTTCATATGTGGATGGAAGAACAAATACATCCATAGATTTAAAAATTCTCTCAACATCATTTCTTATTCCAAGTAAATACACATTATTCTCAAGATTATACCTCTTAATACCTGATTCTATACTTTCTCTTAAATCCCCATCTCCAACTAAAATGCACTTAACCCTAGGATTTCTTCCAACTAAATCTGCTATTATTTCAAGTAGAAAACTATGATTCTTCGCTGGTATGAATCTTCCTATATGTCCTATTACAATGTCATTTTTAGCTATCCCTAACTCTCCTCTTATAGATCTATCTCTATCCTCATAATCAATAAATTTTTCATAATCTATACAATTAGGAATGATACTACATCTTTTAGTTCTCACAATTCTATGTCCAAATAAGTATTTTCCTGCTGCACCACTGCAGGCTAGCAAATTAGTAGAGAATATTCTTATTAAAATTCTCATAACCGTAATATATATCTTTCTAATCCATGTAATACTATTATCACTGGTAGTATGGGCATGTGAAACTCTAACCTTTACTCCTGACAAAAATGCCGCCACCATAGCTATTCCAGAGTTAAACAACATATGAGTATGCACTGCATCATAGTGTCCATTATTTTTTATAATCTTTCTTAGGTCATTTATTGATTTAAAGAATCCTGATTTATTAGGCTCCTCTAGTCTAATTACGTTTCCACCAAGAGCCTTTATCTCCTTATCATAATAAGATTCCGTTTGTGAGTAAGAGATAAAGTCGAAGATTATATCATTATTAACTTTTCTGTATAAGTTTATTAACATTGTCTCAGTTCCACCCATATTCATTGCACCTGTTACATGTAATATTTTCTTCTTCACATTATCCCCCCCATATTATTGATAATTCTTTATTATCGTAAAAGAAATCTTCCCATTTAAATACTCCTTTATAGACCATATTCATAGTAATAACTTGATCATAATAAAAGAATATAAAATATCCACCAATTAATCCCAAATATATTAATCTTCTTTCTTTTCCAACTAAACAGTTTTTTATTATATATGGTAACAAAATAAAACTATATAATTGAAAATACATTGTAAATCTTGCAAATATCCAGTTAAATGATGAAAATAACATTATAATCAAACAAATAATATTCATGTTTACAAACACATCACCATATTCCCATTTTTCTTTAATTACATCTCTTTTTAAATATGCTAAGAGTACAGGTACAATAAATATAGCAATCCTCAAG
Source organism: Clostridium sp. (assembly GCF_036660475.1). GTDB lineage: Bacteria > Bacillota > Clostridia > Clostridiales > Clostridiaceae > Clostridium_J. The sequence continues at coordinate 69,452 of NZ_JAVXAO010000010.1, forward strand.
ATATTAGCTCCACCTTCATTAAATGAAGCATAATCAGCATATCTTGTGCTTCCTAACAATTTCATGCCAATGGTCATAACTGGTTGATATAAAAATAATCCAACTAAAGTTAACCCAAATAATATATTAGTTGCTCTTTCCCATGCTTTTGCTCTTACAACAAAATATATTGGAATATAAATTAATGCCGAATTATGTATTGTACTCATAAGTAAAATTAATATCAGAAATCTTTTAAAATCGCCATTAATGATATATTTTGTTCCCCAAAATATTATTGCTGCCGCTAAACTCTGCCTTATTCCATTCATTGTCACTATATAATACCCTGATGTTATATACATAAATATTCCTAATTCAAAATAGCTATCTTTGCTATAATTATAAATTGTATTAATATTTAATACGTTTATAATTATGGATGTAACCATAAGCATAAATTGAGGATCTGATGAAATTCCTTTAAGTATTTTTAAGAACAATATAAACCCAGGTTCATAGCCTCCCTTTGCATCATAACCTGGCCCTATTAAAGTGTATAAATGTTTATACATACCTGTATCCCCTATACCACTTCTTAGTCCAGAAACTAGTGATAGTATAGCAATAATTATTATCACGAAAAACAATCCAGCTTTTTCACTTCTCTTTCTACCTATACGTGCTAATAATGAAAATATGTACGTTGATATTAATGTTAAATAAAAAACCTTCATGTTTTCTCCTTTCTATATTATTGATACTTTCTTATTTATATAAAAATATAATGCTACTCCAAATGGTATAGCTAAGAATGTTAACAACTTACATGGTGTTTCCTTTAAAAACTTCTTATTCCTTGACATAAGACTACTTGACGTATAATGTATACATTCTTTAAATCTGTATTTTAATGACCCCATTGGATTTTTCATATTTTCTATCCTGTAAAAAGCAAATCCCCTTGGGTTTCTTTTATATTGCCTTAACATATTCATACTAGAACCATCCTCTTGATACTCTACAATACAAACAACTTCATTCATTAATAAAACTTCATATTCTTGATCTAACTTATAATACTTATAAGCTAGGCCAACATACCTTTCCCCTTGAAATATTGGATAAGGATACTTTCTAGTTAAGTCACTTCTATAAATTAGTTTTTTATCTCCAACTATACCCTCTTTATGATACATTCCAAATACTGTAGAAGTAGTTAACCGTTGTGGAAACTTGGTCCCTATAACTTGTCCGTTTTCAAAGGCATCTAACGCTGCTATCCCTGCGTACTTATCTGAACCATTTACCCTCCAAAAACTACATATTTTTTCTACACCATCTTCAGGCATATAATCATCAGAATCGATGCAGGTATTTAATTCAGTGTCAATATTCTCATAGGCTGTATTATGTGCTCCATGCATTCCTTGATTTTCTTGATAAATGTATTTAATTCTCACTTTATCTTCTTTAATCCAATCATCCACTAGCCCGCTTGTATTATCTGTGGATCCGTCATCTATTATCATCCAAATAAAATCATCACTAATCTGCCTTTTATAGCTTTCATAGCATCTCGCTAACAAGTCTTGTCGATTATAGGTGGGAGTAAATATTGTTAATAACGGTTTCATAATTCCTCCTTAACATTCAATATCTAACTTATCATATTGATTTTCAACCTTATTCACATAATCCTTTATATTATAATTTTTATTGATAAACTTATATCCACTATTTCCATAGGCACTAATTAAATTCTTATCGTCTTTTATCTTTCTAAGTTCACTTACAAAGGTTTTATAATCTCCTTTTTCAATCAATACTCCAGTTTCTTTATTAACTACCTCACTTATACTACCTACGTTCATTGAAATAACTGGTTTCTTAAAAGCCATAGCTTCTAATATAACCATAGGTAATCCTTCATATGTTGATGGTAAGAAGAATACATCTATAATAGGATAAAATTTATACACATCCTCTTGATTTCCAGTTAAAATGAATAATTCTTCTAATCCTAATTTCTTTATTAGATTTTTAACCTGTACATCTTGTTCTCCACTTCCAATTAATAATATTATAGAATCCCTAAAGTTTTCTTTATACCCTACAAATTCATTAATAAATGGCAGAATCCCCTTTTGCTCTGATACCCTTCCAATAAAGCCTAATATATTTTTATCTTTCGGAATATTATACTTCTTTATAATTTCTTCACTTTTACTTGAATCAACACCAGTTATCTCTTCTATATCCATGGAATTTGATAATATAGTACTATTGTAAGTGTTAAAGTAATTTGTGTTTTTCTTGTAAAAGTCATAAACTACACTTCCACATGTTATGTTATAATCATATTTTGGCCTTATAAATGAATCTATTTTCTTATTAAATCCACCTTCTTTAATCCATGGATAACAGTTATGTATATGAGAAATAACCTTCACATCTAAACCAAATATTTGCTTAGTTAAATATCCCACTAAAGAAGCCATATTATCATGTGCATGAATTATCCTTATTTTATTTTCCTTAATAATTCTTCTAAGTCCTATAATAGTAGTTATTATACTCTTACTTGAAAATTTTAAGGAATAGCTCTTAATTCCATTCTTTTTAAAAATACTCTCAAGTATTTCCCCGCCACATACAACTACTGGTTCATACACCTTCATATTTTTACACATAATCAATGCCATCCTCTCAGCACCACTAAGCTTATTCATTGGCAATATATGCAATACTTTTTTCATGAAAAAATCCACCTCCCTCTAATCCTTTGTAAATCTCTAACAACTCACTCTTTATATTTTCAACATCATACTTCTCTATCTCATCACTAATCTTAAACTCTTTATCTCCATCCAAATAATACTTTACAATAGCATCTGCTGTTGCCTTCACATCTCCAATCTTAACCAATGTCCCAACACTTTCATTACAAACAATATCTCTACTGCCCCTTATATCAGTTGCAATAACCTTCCTTCCACTTGCCATAAGTTCCATTATATTTCTTGGTAGACCTTCCCTATATGATAACAGCACTCCCATATCAGCTATATTAATAATTTCATTAATATCATCCCTGAATCCTAAGAAAATAATATTGTGTTCAACACCTGCTTTACTTGCCTGATACTTTAAGTCTTGAAGCTTATCTCCATCACCCACACATATAGCTTTTATCATTGGATACTTATCCTTAAGCATCTCCATTGTATTTATTAATTGTATTTGATTTTTATTTTTATTAAATTCAGCAATCATTAATACTACAAAATCCCCATCCTTCAAGCCAATGTCCTGTTTCTTTACTGATATCTCTTGTGTTGACAACTTCCTATAATTTTTCAAATCAAGTCCCACACCATTTACTTGATAACACTTCTTTGGCTTTAATTTTTTCTTAGTTATTTCATAATCTTCTTTATTAATATTTATTGTCACATTTGTAAGCTTTGCCATAAGCTTCTCAAGCGGATAATAAATTAACCATCCTAGCTTCGAGCCACCCTTACGAAAATGATATCCGTGGGCTGTATATATAACTTTCAGCCTAGGAAACCTTAGTTTCAAAAGCCTTACATATATAGCTGCTACCGGAGTATGCACATGGACAATATCATACTCATTAATCCTCTGCATATATTTTAATCGGCTGAAAGCACTGAAATTTTTCATGCTTAAAGGATTCCTATTAAAGGGTATATCGTGCACCGTTATCCCACTATTCATAAAGAACTTGTCTAACGGCTTGTCTATGCAACATGCACAATCCACTTTGTAGCCATCTTTCTTTAACATTTCTATATGTGGTATTAAAAAAGCATTAATTGTTCTACTAAGAGTTGTTACATATAATATCCTTTTCATCAATGTCACCTTTTCTTATTATTTTTGCTGGAATACCTACTGCTGTAGAGTAGGCTGGTACATTTTTTACAACTACAGAACCCGCACCTATTATTGATTCTCTTCCTACTGTTAGATTTTGAATCACAGTGGCCCCAGATCCTATTAATACTCCCTCTTCAATAATATCTGCTCCAGAAATATTTACATTCCATAGAAGGGAAACATAATCTCTAATAATGGAATCATGTCCTATTCCACACTTAGGACTTATTATCACATGTTCACCAATATTAATATCTATAGTTAAAATGGCCCCTTCATATATTATTGTTCCATACCCAACTGTCATAAAATCATGAATTAATACCCTTGGATGAATTAGCGTTGCAAATCTAAATCTTCCATTCAATTTAGAAACTATATTTTTCTTTACCTTATAGTTTGAAATAGCTATAATAACATAGGTATTTTCATCAATGAATTTTATTGAATTAACATCCCCTATAACTTCATATCCATTTAAAACTTTGCCTAAATTATTAGGATTGTCATCTAGAAATCCAATTACATTCCAAGTTGGTTTAAAATCATTTATTTGCTGAATTATTAATGAAGCTTCTCTTCCAACTCCTCCTGATCCTATAATGACTATATCCTTCACTTTCTACACCTCTAATATCTCTATTCGCTATTTACGTTAATAAATTTTCTTTTCACTCTCACTTTCTGTGCTATCTAGTTATTTTATTTTTAGATTCACATTACTGTTTTAACTTCTATAATTCTCTTTACTTTTAAATACTTTCATTTATTGAATATCTATACTTCTGTATCTCTTTTTTTTTTTCTTATTTCTCTTGAAAAATGTCTTTTTACTTTCCCCATAATATCTGTAATAGGTATCTCTTCTATTCATATCACAACCATTTAATATACTTCCTATAACATTGGCTCTAACCTTAACTAATTCCTTGTAGGCATTGTTAATATGTCTTTCTCTTGTTTTTCCATATCTCACCACCAGTATGGCTCCATCTGCCTTGCCTGCTAAAAGTTGTGAATCTGTTACTGCTAATAATGGTGGTGTGTCTAAAATCACATAATCATAATCTGCACTTATATCCTTCAGGAATTTTTCAAAGGTTCTTGATCCTAAAATTTCAGCTGGATTTGGCGGTATTGTTCCAGATGCAATAACTGAAAGTCTTGGACTATAAAATTGAATAGCCTCAGCTGTCTTAGTTCTATCCATTAAACAATCTGTAAGACCAAGTGAATTTGAAACCCCAAATTTTCTATGTAGCGATGGTCTTCTAAGATCACAGTCTATTACAAGTACTTTATGTCCCGTTTCACTAAATGAAATAGCTAGATTCCCTGCTACTGTAGATTTACCTTCCCCTTGCAAGGCACTAGTTATTTGTAATATCTTAATTGGCTTATCTATAGATGCATACTTAACACTTGTTCTTATTGATTTATAGGATTCTGCTGATATGGAATGTGGCATTCTCGCATAAATAAACATTAGCTCTTCTCCTTCCTAAAGCTTCTTTCGTGATTTGGTATATCTCCTAATACTGGTATTGGCAATAGTTTTTCTAGTTTCCCTCTAGTTTTAACAGTGTCATCTAAATAATCCAATACAATTATTATTCCAATTGATAGGATTACACCTATTCCGAAGAACATAGTCACTACTCTGTTTTTATTTGGAAATATTGGATATACCTTAGCGCTGTCTATAATCCTTGGCTTTACACCTGGAAGGATACTCTTTGCCTGCTCATTAAATTCCTCACAAATTGCAGTTAATACCTCCGCAGCTCCCTCTTCATTTCCACTAGTATAGGTAACTGTAAATATTGGTGTATTTTCTGATGCTGTGAACCCTAATGAGTTTTTAACCTCAAAAGATGATTTTGAGATGTTACGCTTTTTTAGAGTTTCATTTAAAAAATCATCTAGTTTAATTATTTCTTTGAAGGTATTCATGAACTCGCTATAATATTGTATTTCCTGCTTTGAATAGTAGTCCATAAGCACATCACTCTTACCTACAAATATTTTTGCCGATGCTTTATAGCTTGGTGTCATAAGCGAAGCCTTATATGACCCAAATCCTGTTGCGAGTACAGTTACAACTATAATTATCCAAAACTTTTTTTTAAACAAATATATAATTTCATCAAAATTTATTAATTTTTCCTCCATTAATTCCTCACCCTTCTTCTCTTAGTTAAACCAATATTCTTTATCTTTTCTAAACCCCTTTTTATATAAGTGTATGCTAATCATAACTACTATCCGTGATAAGTTAACCTAACCTTAACTTCAGTTGCTTCCATTAAAATATTCCATTGTGACCTTATCATCTTGGTTTATTCCATCTCTTTTAATTACCTTATATATAGTTAACAATATAATTTTAAAGTCTAAATGTAATGACCAATTGTCTATGTACCAAAGATCCAATCTAAATTTCTCTGTCCAAGAAATAGCATTTCTTCCATTAATCTGAGCCCACCCTGTAATCCCTGGTAAAACATTATGTCTTCTTAGTTGTCCTTTAGAATATTTCTCTAAGTACTCCACCAGTAATGGTCTTGGTCCTACTAAACTCATATCTCCCTTTATAACATTAATAAGTTCTGGCATTTCATCTATGCTAAGAGCTCTTAGTATCCTTCCTAGCTTAGTTAACCTTTCGCTGTCCGGAAGTTCTTTTCCATCTTTATCCTTTACCTCTAACATAGTTCTAAATTTTATCATGTTAAAAACCTTATTATCCTTACCTACTCTCTTCTGTACGAAGAAAATAGGACTTCCAAGTTTAGTTCTCACTAGTAATGATATAAATATTAATATTGGTAATAAAATAATAATTCCTATTGTTGAAACAGTTATATCAAATAATCTTTTCAATACTATATATCCCCTATCTTTTCTTCTATAGAAACTTATCTTTTCTTTCTTCTAATGACTAAATCTCAATGACAAATCAAACTATGGATAAATTTTACTTATAAAATGTAAACTTCTAATCTAACTTAAAGCTTCAATGTATATCAAAATAAGTCCTTAATAATTTTTATAACTTTTTCTTGTTCTTTTTCTGTCATATTTGTATCTGACGGAAGGCATACACCTCTTTGGAACACATCTTCTGATACACTTAACCCTATGTCATTGTGGCTAAAAAATTTATATCTTTCATAATATGGTTGAAGATGTATTGGTTTCCATATAGGCCTTGATTCTATATTCTCTTCCTCTAAGGCTATTATTATATCTATTGGTTTTACTGCTGATTTTTTGTCTAATGTTATTACACTTAGCCAGTGATTTGATTTGCCGTAACTACATATATCTTCCATTTCTATGTTTCCTATATTTTTGAAAGCCTTCTTATATTTTTCATAAATACTCTTCTTTTTTGCTATTCTTCCATTAAGAACCTTTAACTGACCTCTTCCGATTCCAGCTATTACGTTACTCATCCTATAGTTGTATCCAAGCTCTGAATGTTGATAATGCCGTGCCTCATCCCTTGCTTGTGTAGCCCAAAATTGTGCTTTTTGCAAACCTTTTATGTGGTTTGATACAAGCATTCCACCACCTGATGTAGTTATTATTTTATTTCCATTGAAAGAGAATACGCCAAAGTCACCCATGGTTCCTGTCTGTTTCCCTTTATAAGTTGCTCCTAAAGATTCAGCCGCATCTTCAATTACTGGAACCTTATATCTATTACAAATTTCTAATATTTTATCCATATCTGCACTTTGCCCATAAAGATGAACAACAATTACTGCCTTAGGTTTTAGTTCTCTCTCCTTATAATATTGGAATGCTCTTTCTAAAGCCTTTGGAGACATATTTAAACTTTGTTCTTCTGAATCAATAAATACCGGTTTTGCCCCTTCGTATATTATTGGATTACAACTTGCCACGAAGGTAAGTGAAGAACAAAATACCAAATCTCCTGGTTCTACGCCTAAAAGCTTTAATGCCATATGAATAGCTGCTGTTCCCGAAACCAAGGCTAAACCTCCATCTACCCCTACATAACTAGCCATTTCCCTCTCAAAATTTTCCACGTTAGGACCTAATGGTGCTATCCAATTCGTATCAAAAGCCTCTTGTATATACTTCATTTCCTCCTTACCCATATGGGGTGATGAAAGAAATATTCTTTTACCTGGTTTATCTTTTTTGCATGCTTTAGTATCAATTTCAATAAAATTCTTATCATTTAACTTTAGTTCTTCCAACTCTATTGCTTTTATTGCCCCTTGGTTATTTTTCATATTCTCCAAGATTAAAGGTCACCTCTTTTTTATTACTGCTAAAATTACCATAGTTCCTTACCATATATTTATTCTACCACTTATTTACATTTTTTTGTCATGGTTTATTCCATCTTTTTCCATCAATGTTCTGCATTAATTTCCAATTGTTTTTGTTTTAACTATATTGGTGTAATTTAATGTTGTTTCCTCGGTAAATTAATCTCCATTATTACTAAGAACATAAAAATATAAAAACACGCAAAAAAGTCCATCCCATTTCTGAGATGAACTTTTAACTCTTTACTATTTTAATTAAATATCTTATATCCAATTTGTTTTTAAAGAATTATCTAAATTGTGCTTCACCATTATCTGTGTTTAATACCATTTGCAAGGTTCTAAAATTTTACTTTGGCATCAGCTGTTTATAAATATCTGTGCCATACCTACTATCTAAAAGTAATATTGTACCTTTGTCATTTTCTGTTCTAATAACTCTCCCCATAGCTTGAACGACTTTATTTATTCCTGGAAAAGTATAAGCATAATGAAATCCTTCTTCTCCTTTTTTATTAAAGTATTCCTCTATAAGCTTTTTTTCAAAGGATATCTTTGGTAATCCTACTCCAACTATTATAGCTCCTACAAGACTTTCTCCTGTTAAGTCTATACCTTCTGAAAATACACCACCTAGTACTGCAAAACCAATAGTTCTTTCATTTTTCGATTCTTTTTCTTTCCCTATTTCTGTGGTAGTTATATTTTCAACCTTGCTATTCACTTGGTTTTCTACCGCTCTAATTTCTTCTACTGTTGTAATTTTTTTAACTAAAAATCTATCTATAAACTCCTGCCTTTGCCCATCTGTCATTATGTTATCCTGAACATATATATTTTCTTCCTGAAAGTTCTCACAGTAAACTTCATAAACCTTCCTCATATATTCAAAGGATGGAAAGAATATCAAAAAATTTCCTCCATGTTTTTCTAATGTGGAGTTTATATATTTACAAATTGGATAATAACTCTTTTCCCTATATTTATATCTAGTATCCACATCTGTTTTAATAATAAGTTCTCTATTTTCTCTTGGGAAGGGTGACTCTAGCTTTATTCCATAGCTTTCTTCACTTCCCCCTAGTAGCTTCTTAAAGTAATTCATTGGAGATAGTGTTGCTGAAAAAAATATTGTACTGATATTACCTTTTATACATTCCTTTATTACATTGCTAGGATTTAAACAAAATATCTTTATAGTTATATCTTTATCTTCATTATTACAATAAAGTATAAAATCCTCTGAGAATAGCTCACCTATCCTTATAAAATCTAGAAAACTAAAGTATACATTAAGAAATATTTCATCTATATTATCACCACTATGTTCCTTTAAGTAGGTTTCCCCTTCTGTTGTAAATACTCTTAGAAGTCCTAAGATATCTGCCGGTCCTTCCTTAATTATCACATTGCCATTTTCTCCCACAATGTATTCCTTCAATGCCTTTATTATTTTATTTAGCATCCCCACTAGTTTCTTACTCTTATACTTAAATTCTACCTTAAGCTCCTTTAGATCACTGGTTTTTATCTCAGCTGAGTACATATCTCTGCCTCTATCTACCAGGTTATGAGCCTCATCTATGAGAAAAATATAAGGTGTATCATCAAATGCCACTCTTTTTATCATTGCCTTTGGGTCAAAGAAGTAGTTATAATCTGCTATTATAACATCGCACCAAGCAATTAAATCTAAGGATAATTCAAAGGGACAAACACTATGCTTTTTACTGTAGCTCTCAATAATTTCTTGATTGAAGACTTCATTTGTTCCGAGCATATCTAATATTGCATCATTTACTCTATCAAAATGACCTCTTGCATATATACATGCATCACCATTACAAATTCTTTCCTCTAGAAAGCATATTCTATCCTTTGCAGTCATGGTTAATGTTCTTAGCTTTAATCTGGAGCCTCTAAGTAAATCTAAGGTATCCTGAGCTACTACTTTCGTTATATTCTTTGCTGTAAGATATACAAGTTTAGTGGATTCATTTAAGTTAATAGCCTTTATTGCTGGAAATAAAGTAGATATAGTTTTACCTATTCCAGTTGGAGCCTCTACATATATATCTCTTTTTTCCTTAATAGTCCTATACACATTTACTGCTAGTTCCCTTTGCCCTTTTCTATATTTTTCAAAGGGAAAATTTAGGTTTTCAATGGAAGTATTCCGTTCTACTATCCATTTACTTTGAAGCTCTATCCACCTTACATATCTAGCCATTACTTCATTAAAAAATTCTTTAAGATTCTCTCTAGTGAATGTCTTAGAGAAAGTCTTAGTGTGAAGATTTTCCCTATGGCAATAGATTAAATCTAAATCAATGAATTCCAGATTTTCTTTCTCGCAATAGATATGTCCATATAGTTTTCCTTGAGCCCAATGAAGAAAGTTTCCATCTTCCTCTAATGTTAATAAGTCTTTCATCGTTGTTTTGATCTCGATAATTTTTACTTTTTTATAATTTGTTTCTTCATGATCTTCAGTAATTATAACTCCATCTGCTCTACCCTCTAATGTTATAGTAGTTCCCTCATAGGAGAGCTCCCTTGAGAGATACATTTCGTTTATATAGGTTTCATTATGATTTTTATCACACTGCTCCTTAAGTTCCTTCTGGATCACCTTATGAAGTCTAGTACCTTCATGCGCAGAGGACATTCCACCTATCCTATCATCAATGTCACCCTGCCTATAAATAAACTCTATTAAGTTTCTTACTGATATTCTCATATTGTTTTCTATCATCATATCTCTTCTTTTCTATTTACTTTTTTGACTTTCCATCTCTTCAAATATCTCGTTTAAGTATTCCCATCTCTCCATTAAGGACTCTAGCTCTTCTTTTAATTTGGTCTGCTTCCCGGTAAGCTCTTGAAGCTTTACAAAATCACTTCCACAACCGTTAATTTTAAATTCCACTGTAGAAATTTCTTCTTCCTTTTTTTCAATATCTTCATCAATGGTATCAAATTCTTTTTGTTCCTTGAAGGTGAATTTGATTTTAGCCTGCTTTTCTTTTTTAGGTTTTGTATCCTCAGCTTTCTTTTCCTTTGTTTTACTAGCCTCTACTGCCACTTCTTCCTCTGTTAAGGCTTCCTTATAATCCTTGTAATCACTATAATTTCCTACGATTTCCCTTACCTCACCTTGACCTTCAAAACTAAAGATTCTATTTGCAATTCTATCTAAGAAGTATCTATCGTGGGAGATTGCTATAACCGTTCCATTAAATTTATCTAAATAATCTTCTAGGATTGTTAAGGTCTGTATATCCAAATCATTTGTTGGCTCGTCTAGAAATAATACATTAGGTGCATCCATTAGAACCTTTAAAAGGTATAATCTTCTCTTTTCTCCTCCTGATAATTTAGATATTAAACTATGTTGTATAGTTCCATCAAATAAGAAGTTTTCTAGCATTTGAGATGCAGTAATTTTAGTACCATCATTGGTCGTGATATACTCTGCTATTTCCTTTATATATTCAAGAACTCTTAAGGTTCCATCCATTTCAATGTTTTCCTGGGTGAAGTATCCTAGGTTTACAGTTTCTCCTCTTACTACTTCTCCTGAGTCTGGCTGAAGATTTTCACTTATTATATTTAAAAGAGTAGATTTTCCCATTCCATTATTTCCGATTATTCCTACTCTCTCTTCCTTTGTGAAAATATGACTAAAATCCTTTATCAGTAATTTGTCTCCAAATGACTTATTTATATTACTAACCTCAAGAATTTTCTTTCCAAGTCTTGAGCCAGCAGTGTTCATTTCTACTTTTTCATCACTTACCTGATAAGAAGTATCTCTTAAGGTTTCAAATCTGTCTATTCTTGCTTTTTGCTTTGTAGTTCTAGCCTTTGCACCTCTTCTTATCCATGCTAACTCTTTTCTATAAAGATTCTGCCTCTTACTTTCAAGGGCATCCATCATCTGCATTCTCTCATCCTTTTTTTCTAGGAATACTGAGTAATTTCCTTGATAAGAGTATAGACTTCCTCCATCTAATTCAAATATTCTATTTGCAATTCTATCTAAGAAGTATCTATCGTGGGTTATCATAATAACTCCACCTTTTCTTCTCTTTAACATATCCTCCATATAGTCAATTATTTCATTATCCATATGGTTTGTAGGCTCATCAAGAATCAAAAGATCACATGGCGTTACTAACACATTACAAAGACCAACTCTTTTTCTTTGTCCACCTGAAAGTGAACCCATTTCAGCTTCAAAATCTGAAATTCCTAGCTTAGTAAGTAAAGCCTTTGCATCACTTTCAATCTGCCATCCATTAAGAGCATCAATTTTTCCTGATAACTTAAAAAGCTTATCTTGAAGCTTAGTATCCTCACCATTAGTTTTCATTTGGTTTAAAACATGCTCATATGCTCTTAATACCTCCATGATTTCCCCAGCACCATTAAACACATGGTCTAGTACCGTATCCTCTGGGTTAAAATTAATCTGCTGTGGAAGATATGATATTCTAAGTCCATTCATAGTTGTTATTGTTCCCCTATCAGATTGTTCTACCCCAGCAATTATCTTTAGTAATGTAGACTTTCCTGTTCCATTAACCCCAATTATTCCTATCTTATCCTCTGAAGTTATAGTTAATTTGATATCCTCAAGTAAAGGCTTCTCGCTAAAGCTCTTATATATATTTTCAAGTGTAATTAAATTCATATGTACCATCCTCAATTTCTATATTAATTATTATTTATAATTTCTAACTTTTGACCTGTAATTTCCAACCTGTTTTCAATTTTTACTTCTCAATTTAAAATCCCTAGGGACATTATACCTAATTGAAGCAAAAATAAAAACCTTTAGGCAATATTTTACCTAAAGGCTTTAGTTTAATTATTAGTCTATGCTGATATTTTTTCCTTTTTCTTCTCACCAATAGTTGCTAAATCAATTCCTGTTCCCCTTTGTATCCCTTTAATAATTGGCATAGAAATTGTTGCATCCACAATATGGTGACATATAGTTCCTATAGCTGTTATCCATACAAAGGATAATCCTGAACTTGGAGCTAGTATAAGTACTACTAATCCTTCTAGAATTCCATGAATTGGTGCTGTAAAAGCTACTGCTTTAGTATATGACATTTTCTTTAGTATCATTTTTGCTGCTACATAACCAACTATAATATGAGATGCTGCCCTTAACGCAATTATTGGATTTCCCATGGCTAACATAAACCCGATAGCAGATCCTATTCCTATTACCACCGCTTCAAATGGTCCTAAAAACATTCCTATAAACATAGGTACATGTGAACCTAGTGTAGCCGAAAATGCTGGTGGTATGTAGATTTTAAGTGGTGTGTTTCCAAATACTAAAGGTATTAATATTGATAGTGATATTAATAGTGCACTTATTGTCATTTTTCTAATATTAGTTTTCATATTATTTTCCCCCTAATTCCTTACTGTATATACACCAGTATACAGTATTTCTTTTCATCTGTAAATAGCAAATGAGACAATATCCAAATTTAAGATATTATCCCATGTCAATTTCATTTATTATCCTTCTTTTTTAGGGCTAAAAGCAGTTTATCGCAGGTAACTGGAACCGAAGTCATCCTTACTCCTACTGCATCATAGATGGCATTTAATATAGATGGAGCTGTGGGAATCATTACTGGTTCTCCAATACCCTTTGCACCATAAGGGCCTGTTTCCTCTATTTCCTCTATGAAATGTGTTTCTATATGCGGTATATCCTTACTTGTTGGAATTATATAATCTGAAAAGTTCTTATTTTTTATAGTTCCTCTATCTATCTCAATTTCTTCCATAAGTGCATAACCGATTCCCATTGCAACTCCACCCTCGGATTGACCCTGTGCTGAGACAGGATTAATTATTCTGCCAGCATCATTTACTGCTATTACTTCTACCACATCAATCTTTCCTGTTTCATCATCTACCTGAACCGTTACCCTTTGTGCTCCAAAGGTATATGGCCAATAAGGATTTCCCTGGCCTGTTTCCATATTAAGCTTAGAGGTTTCTGCCTTAAAGTACCCCTCTGTTTTATGTGGAATTGAATTTTTATCCATGATACTATATAGTTCTTTTAATTTTACATCTGAATTCAATCTTATCTCTAAATTAGAATTCTTATTGCAACTATAAGCCAAATTCATATTTTCCTTTAGCTTTTTTGTAGCATCATAAACTGCATTCCCCGTATTGTAAGTTTGTCTACTAGCCGCAGCTGTACCACTATCCTTCATCAATTCAGTGTTACTACATACAACCTTTACAAATTCCTTACTTATACCTAAAGTCTCAGCAGCAATCTGCCACATTACACTGATTCCTCCCGAACCTACATCTGAAACCTCTACATAAATATTAACTGTCCCATCCTTAGTTAGCTCTGATATAGCCCTAGATTCGTCTGGAAATCCATTGCCATATCCAGTGCCATAAAATATACTGGCATAACCCACACCCCGTTTTTTCAAAGCTAATCCCCCTTACCTGACTTGAAATATTTATAGCTTCACCCTATCAATATCTGCAATTTTTTCTATACATTTTTTAATCCCTATACTGCTTTTTAATACCTGTCCTGTAGCTGTGGTATCTCCAACTTGAAAGGCATTCATATGTCTAAATCTTAGTGGATGAATTCCTAATTTCTCTGCCAATACATCTATAAGACTTTCTGTAGCAATAGGAATCTGTGTTGCCCCAAAGCCTCGCATGGCACCACTATAAGGGTTGTTCGTATATATTGCTCTGGTTCTAATGTCTACATTTTCTATGTTGTAGGGTCCTGTTGCATGTACTCCTGCCTTTCTTAAAACATTCATACCCCATGATGCATAGGCTCCTGTATCCCCATAAATCCTAGATTTTAGAGCACAAAGTCTTCCATCTTCTTTTACTCCCATTTTCATGTAAATCTTCATGGGATGTCTTTTACTATGAGAAATTGTGGACTCCTCTCTGGTATAAATTATCTTAACAGGCTGCTTTGTTATATATGCTGCTAGTGCTGCATGACATTGAGGATTTATATCCTCTCTAGCTCCAAAGGCTCCTCCTATTGCCATATTCCTAACCCTTACCTTATCCTCACTAATATTCAAACAATTAGCAACCTCTTCTCTATCATAATGAGGATACTGGGTAGCTACATATATTTCAATTACCCCTTCATTATCAAGCCTTGCTACAGCAGCCTCTGGTTGAAGAAATGCATGCTCTACCATAGGTGTATGGTACCAATCCTCTACTACAAATCTTGCTTCTGCAAAACCCTTATCTATATCTCCCTTTTTGATCCTAAGATCATATAGTATGTTACTGCCATCTCCTAAAATTGGTGCCCCTTCCTTCAATGCATCCTCCACTGTGAAAATCCCTTCATACTCTTCATAATCAATTTTTACTTTATTGAGAGCATTCCTTAAAGTTTCCTTGTCCTTAGCCACCACTAACAATATTGCATCGCCAACTCTTTTTACTATATCCTTTACCAAGGTTGGTATATCCTTGAAAACCACCCCATTAGATATAGCTCCTGGAATCATAGTATAGTCTATAACACTTACCACTCCTGGCAAGGCTTTTACCTCTTCAATATTAATAGATTTTACTCTACCATAAGGAATTGTACTTCTTTTCACTCCTGCATATAACATTCCATCAAACTCTATATCATCTGGATAAATTGTTTTACCTAAGACTTTATCATATACATCTGGTCTAATAAATCCTTTTCCAACTACCTCCATGGCTTCACCTCCAATATTCAAAATTAATTTTCTAAATCAATATTCACTTTTAAGACATCAATTATTTTAATCCTTATCTTATTATTTAAGCTTCTTTTGAGCTAAAATAACACCTTGTACAATTTTTTCATATCCTGTGCATCTACATAAATTTCCAGATATACCTTCTCTTATTTCTGCTTCGGTTGAATCTATATTTTTATCTAACAATGATTTTGCACTGAGTACCATTCCTGGTGTGCAATAACCACATTGGGAAGCACCTACTTCCATGAAGGCTTCTTGAATAGGATTAATACCATTTTTCCCTACACCTTCTATCGTTAGAATTTCCCCATCATCTATAGTTCCAACTAATATTAGACAGGAGTTTACTGTATTTCCATTTAAAATTACAGTACAGGCTCCACATTCCCCTTCTCCACATCCTTCTTTTGTACCCTTTAGCTTCATTTCATCCCTTAAGAAGTCTATTAACCTCATCATAGGATTTACTTCTCTTCTATAATCTACCCCATTGATATTTATATTTATATTTATTTCTATGATAAATCCCCCCCATTACCCAAGGAATCTTGTTTATCGAGAGCAATATTCAAAGCCTCTTTGAATACACCCTTTATTGCCTCTCGTTTAAAAGGCATTGTCTTTCTTCCACCTATGCTTTTTTCTACTGCATCACTTAACAATTTAGATGCTTCCTCTGAATATAACCAGTTAACCTGTTTATTTAATCCTTGTTCCTCTAATTCTTTCGCCCTGAATGGATATTTACCCACTGCTCCAAGGCAAATATTAAGACTTTTAATTTTATCTTCCTCTACCCTAATTGTTAATGCAGCGCTTAACCTTGCTATAGCTAAAGAATTTCTTTTACTTAACTTATAATATCCACTGTCACATTTCTTCTTTGACAATATTATTTTAGTAAGAATCTCATTAGGTTTAACTTTTTCCTCATGATATCTCTTAAAATAATCCTCACAGCTTATACACCTAGTCTTTTCTAAAGATTCTATAACTAGAACTCCTTCAAGACTAATTATGCATGGAATTGCATCTGCTGCAGAGCCTGCATTTACAATATTTCCACCTATAGTTGCCACATTTCTAATCTGAGGTGATCCCATGGTTAAACTACTTCTTAAAAGTGAGTTATAGTTATTTTTTATAACCTTACTCTCAATTAAATCATTAAAGGTCACCATAGCTCCAATGATAACTTTCCCTTCAGATTCTTTTATAGTTTTAAGTTCTAAAATTTTACCTAAGGACACAATAGAATTATTAGTTTCATAACTTTTTCTAATGTTCAATACTAAATCTGTTCCCCCAGCTAATAGCTTCCATTGTGATTCTTTCCTAATTAAAGACTTAGCCTCAGCCAAGGTCTGTGGCTGTAAAAAGTTTAATTCATCCATAACCTGCCTCCTTTCCTTTCATTTCACTAAATATATTAAAGATTTTTACTTGTAATTTTTATAAAAAAGCTTCTATATTTCTATAGAAAATCTTTACTTTTTACGTTTCCATAAACTGACTTAATACCATTTGCTGTGCTACTTGAAAGTAATCATCTAAATTAAATTTTTCTTCATCTATGAGATATTGAAGAGATGCTCCTAGCATTAAGGACACCATTATATATGGCATATTATTCATGGTTTTTTCATCTAAATCCCCACTTCCAGCCTGTGGTAATATCTCATCTATACTTTCCCTCCAAATATTAAAGGTATTTTGGAATATAGCTTTTATTTCTTCATTCACTGTACCTTGAACCCAATAATCTATTTGAGCATATTCCATTTTTTTATTTAATAGAATATCATCTTTTTTTTGGTTGAAAAATCCTTTAATATTTTCATTTAAATTTTTCTCCTTACCATTAATGTAATTTGTCCTACTTCTAGAGAACTTCTCTTGTATACTCCCTAATAGCGCTATCATAATGTCATTCTTAGTTGAAAAATGATAATGAAGATTAGCTTGGCTCATTTTAGCCTCTTTGGCTATTATATGCATACGAGTACCACTTATTTTTTCCTTTGAAACCACTTCTAATGCCGCTTCTAATATCTTTTTATCTACATCTTTTTCCATGCTGTAACCTCTTTCCTAGCTTACCCATCTAGCCATATTTAGGTGTTAAATATTAAATCTGGATTGTTTATGATTTTACCTGCTACATACCTTTTAATGATGTTTTCAGTATTACCTGTATATATAAATTTTTGTAACCTCTCTTCTATTGACAAATGCTTTAATCCAAGTAAAGAACTATCATCTATTACTAATGCGTCAAATTCATAGCCCTCCTCAAAGCTTCCAACCTTCCCAAAGAATTTCCCACTTCCCTTAGTTGCTAAATATAACAATTCAGGTGTGTTTAGTGGAGTCTCTTCTCTACCACTTTCAAGCCATTTAATATTTGATGCTTGGGCAGTATCTACCATAACATTACACATGGATAGACTATGTCCTCCTGATATATCTGATGCAAGACCTACTGTAATTCCTCTATTTATCAGCTTCCTAATTGGGGCTATACCACTTGCTAAATTTGAGTTTGAATTTGGGCTATGAGCTATAATTACACCATTTTTAGCCAGAAGTTCTATCTCCGCATCCTCTAGTAATACGCAGTGTGCCATAATTGTTCGTTGCTGACCAAGGAGTTTAGCTTCATCATAAATACTTGCATAGTTTTTACACTGTGGATGTAACTCTTTTACATATTCTATCTCACACTTATTCTCACTTAAATGGGATTGTACAGGCACCCTATATTTTTCTGCTATTTCACCTAATGCTTTTAATAACTCCGTACTACAAGTTGGTACAAACCTTGGAGTAATAATAGGTTTTACTCTTTCATACTTATTTCCATATTCTTTTATTAGTGTTTCTGTTTCCTCTATGGATTTTTCTGTGTCTTCCACCAAAAACTCTGGACAATTTCTATCCATGTTTACCTTTCCTACATAGGCTCCTAAGCCTGATTCATTTACTATATCCATTAACAGCTTTGTAGTTTCTAGATGTACTGTAGCAAAAATACAACTTCTTGTGGTTCCATTTTTCCATAATTCCCTTACCAATGCTTTGTACACTGACTCTGCATATTTTACATCAGAGTACTTTGCTTCCTCTGGGAATGTATATGCATGTAACCATGGCATTAGCTCCTTATCTAACCCTAATCCTAAGTTTGGGAATTGAGGCCCATGGAGGTGAAGATCTACAAACCCTGGAATAATTAAATTATCTCCATAATCTTCAACTTCTGACCCTATATATTGCTCTGGAAGTATTTCATAGACTCCCTGTACTATTTCACCCTCCACAACTATATAACCATTATTTATAATTTGGTATTCACCAAATTCCTTAGTGAAAATAATATTTCCTTTTACTATTTTCAAATCCTTCATCGCCTTTTTTATTAAGATTTTGACTATTTTTTATAGTAGGTATCCTTTAGTGGAAGTGATGTTCTGAATCTTTTATCTAATCTATAATAAGCTCCTTGAACTGCTGGTGCTGTAGGTATCGTAGTTATTTCTCCCACACCCTTTGCACCGTAGACTAATTCACTAGTATTTTTCTCTATGATAATTGAGGTTATTTTTGGTACTGCTGGAGCCCTAAATAATCCTAATGTCCCAAGTTTTGCTGTAGGTATACAATTTTTAAGTGGATAATCCTCTGTAAGTGCATATCCTAGCCCCATAACTACTCCACCTTCAATTTGTCCCTGTACATTTATAGGATTTATTGCCCTTCCCACGTCATGAGCTGCAACTATCTCCTTTAGTTCACCATTTTTATTAAGTATCGCAAGCTGGGTTGCATATCCATAGGCCACATGACTTACGGGATTTTTTTTATCTGAATTAATTGGATCTGTTACAGATGTAAACTCACCATAAAATTCCTGACCTTCCAGAATTCTTAATGCATCTTCATCATTATCCTTTAAGTTATCTTTCAACTTTAACGCTGCTATTCTAGTTGCCTCACCTGTAAATACCGTCTGTCTTGAGGCTGTTGTAGTTCCTGAATTAGGTGATGTAAAGGTATCTGGAGCTTCCACCACTATTTTTTTAGGTGACACTCCCGTAACCTGACAAATAATTTGTGTCATAATTGTGCCTAAGCCCTGTCCTATACAGGCTGCGCTAGTTCTAACCCTTATAGTTCCGTCCTTTACAACAAGGTTACATCTACCAGTATCAGGTATTCCAACCCCAACTCCACTATTTTTTATACAACAGGCTATTCCTACAATGTCATTGTTGTCATACTTATCTTTAACTGCCATTAAAGTTTCCTTTATCGCTGTACCTGAATCTGCTATTTGACCATTGGGTAGTACATCTCCAGGCTCTACTGCATTTTTATATCTGATATCCCAAGGTGATATTCCAACCTTTTCTGCTAACATATTCATATTGCTTTCTCCTGCAAAGGCAGATTGAGTTACTCCAAAGCCTCTAAACGCTCCACCTGGTGGATTATTCGTATAAACTGCAGTACCTTTAATACTAACATTTTCACATTTATATGGTCCTGCGGCATGGGTACACGCTCTTTGTAATACTGGTCCTCCAAGTGAAGCATAGGCTCCAGTGTCTGAAACTATATCAGCTACAAAGGCTGTTAAATTTCCTACTTCATCACAGGCTGTAGTCACAGTAATTTCCATTGCATGTCTCTTAGGATGAACTATTATACTTTCCTTACGACTTAAAGTTATCTTAATAGGCTTTTTAATGATAAAGGCTAATAAGGCTGCATGATGCTGTACACTCATATCTTCCTTACCACCAAATCCTCCACCTACGTATTTACTAATGCATCTTACTTGTTTTTTTTCTAACCCTAAAAGCTCTGATATTTCTCTTTGTTCATCATAAACTCCTTGAGATCCAGTATATATCAATACTCCATCACCATCTGGCATTGCCAATGCACTCTCTGGCTCTAAAAATGCATGTTCTGTGAATGGCGTAGAATAAGTATTTGTAACAATATATTTAGATTTTTTTAAAGCTTCCTCTACATTTCCTCTATTTAATTTTTCTATCTTTAGAATATTTCCATTTGGGTGAATCTTTGGCGACCCTTCAACCATAGACATAGATGGACTTATAATTGGTGTTAGCTCTTTGTACTTAACCTCTATTAAAGATAGAATTTCTTTTAAAGAGCCTTTACTTTTTGATGCTACTAGTGCTATTGCATCACCTACATATCTTGTCTCTTCTCCAACGCCTATTAGTGCTGGCCAATCCTTTGCAAGATGTCCTATATACCTGTTCCCTGGAATATCCTTAGAAGTTAAAATCCCTAAAGTATCTGAGTGCTTTAACGCCTTTTCTATATTTATCGCCTGAACTAATGCCCTTGGATATTTAGTTCTTAAAGCTGAACCATAAGCGAGTTCCTGAACCTTCATATCGTCTACATATAATCCAGTTCCTAATATTTTATCCATTGCATCTATTCTTGGTAATGGCTTCCCTATAGCCCCATCTTCCTCATACTCCAAATTTAATTTTCCTTCACTTATAGCTTTCGCAGCAAGTTTAATAGCCTCTATGATTTTCACATAACCTGTACACCTGCATAGGTTACCTCTTATTGCAAATCTTATTTCTTCATCTGTAGGATTCATATTTTTGTTTATCAGGCCCTTAGCACTTATAACCATTCCTGGAATACAAAATCCACACTGTACGGCTCCAACCTTCGAGAATGACCAAGTAAAAACTCGCTTCTCAAATTCCGATAACCCTTCTACAGTTTCTATAACTTTCCCATTAATTTTTTCTATTGTATTTAAGCATGCTCTTGCTGGAACTCCGTTGATAAGTACCATACATGCTCCACAAGCGCCTTCTGCACAACCATTTTTAACAGAGGTTAGATTAGCTTCTTCCCTTAAATATTCAAGTAGATTTATATTTCTAGAAGAGAACACCTTCTCTCCATTTAATAGAAAGTTGTACATAATTACCACTCCTTCATATGTCAATAGGACCCCTTAGTTTATTTAAAACCTAGGGTCCTTGTTATCTTTACCGACCTTATTCTTATTTGCTTTTTTCATTAAACTCTTTTATCAATTTATCTAGCTGTGGTGCCATCTTATGCAATCTTCCCCAATAGTTATCATAGTCATACCATTGAGCATTTAGTTCATCTAAATCATATTCTTGTTGCTCTATCCATGTATAATATTTCAGGTTATGAATTCTTTTCTTAGCAATATAGGTTAGCTCTTCCATTGAATCTGTTCTCAAACCTAAAACACATCTATTATGGTCTACAACTGCATCTCTCTCATCATAATTCCTATTTCTTTCTTCTTGCATTTCTTCTAACCTTGATTTATACATTTCTGCTGAATCTGTAAGCACTGTTAATACCATGTCTTCCTCTGTAAGTTCATAATATTTGGCAAACTTAATAGCCGAAATAATATTAGCAGCCCCTGAAATACCTACCCAACTAAGTTTTTCAATAATTTCTTCAGAAATCCCAATAGTTCTTAAATATTCTTGCCCTGCTGGCTCATTAAATAATCTGAACATACCTAAACTATCATTGTCATCTACAGCAATAACCATGTCTGTATTCTTTACATTATGAATCCAAGGCACATGCTTATCTCCAATCCCTTCAATCCTATGATCTCCAAAACCGTTATTTAAAAGGGTTGGACATTGAAGTGCTTCTCCTACCGCAAGTTTAGCTCCTATATATTTATCCTTAATATAGTCTCCACTTCCAAGGGTTCCCGCTGAACCTGAAGTTAAGCATACTCCTGTAACCCTGCCATTTTCACCCTTCTCATGTTCTACAATCTTTGCCATAGCATCTCCCGTTACTTCATAATGCCATAGATGGTTTCCAAGTTCTCCAAATTGATTAAATATAACTACATTATCACGAGTTCTTCTAAGCTCCCAAGTCTTATCATAAATTTCTTTTACATTACTTTCACAACCTGGGGTTGCAATAACTTCACCTGCTACATTTTTAAGCCAGTCAAAACGCTCCTTACTCATATTTTCAGGTAGAATTGCAATTGACTTACATCCAAGTAATGTAGAATTATATGCTCCCCCCCTACAGTAATTACCAGTAGACGGCCATACCGCTTCATGGAATTTTGGATCAAATTGTCCTGTTACAAGTCTTGGTACAAGGCAAGCAAAACTAGCTCCAACCTTATGAGCTCCTATTGGAAAGAACTTCCCTGACATAGCAAATATTCTTGCCTTTACTCCAGTAATTTCTGATGGTATTTCCACATAGTTTGGTAATTTATTATAAAGTCCACCTTCCTTAACTGGCTCGTTATACCAAGATATTCTAAATAAATTTATTGGATCTATATCCCAAAGCCCAACTTTACTTAGTCTTTCCTTTACTTCCTCTGGTATTTTATTTGGATCCTTCATTTCTTCAATTGTAGGAATTATAATATTTCTTTCCTTTGCGCTTTCCGCTGTTTTTAGAATTTGTTCCTCATTAATTTCTAAATCTATTAATTTATGCATTTTACATCCTCCTAAAAATTAAAATATAGGCTTTTAATGTAATCAAAAAATACTACTTAAGATAAACCTTTTAGATAATCAATTAATATATTTAAATCTGGTTTCACAAAATCTGGTTTAGTTACAGCCTTTTGAGCTGACTTTACATCCTTAAGACCGCTGCCAGATACAACAATTACCACAGTTTCATTTTCACCAATAGTACCAGCTTCTACTAGTTTTTTAAGACCTGCAAAGCTAGCAACTCCTGCTGGTTCTCCAAAAACTCCTGTTTGTCTTGCCAGTGTTGTAATAGCACTTAATATTTCTTCATCGGTAACATCCACTGTTATACCATTACTTTCTTTTAACGCATTTAAGGCCTTATACCCATTTCTTGGTATACCAACAGAAATACTATCTGCAATGGTCACAGGTTTTACATAATCAAATTCTCTGCTATTATTTCTATAGGCTCTATTAACTGGATTTGATCCCTGTGCTTGTACTGATACCATAGTTGGAAGTTTATCTATTAATCCTAATTCATAGAATTCCTTAAATCCCTTCCAAACACTTGATATAGAACATCCATCACCCACTGACATGATTACCTTATCTGGTACTTTAAAGTCTAACTGTTCACAGATTTCAAAGGCTGCTGTTTTCTTTCCTTCCGCTAAATAAGGATTTATTGCACAACTTCTGTTATACCACCCAAAATGATTTACAGCTTCTAAACAAAAATCAAAGGCTGTATCATAATCTCCATCCACAAGAATAACTTCACTTCCAAACACAAGAAGTTGAGCTAACTTTGCTTCTGGTATACTTTTGGGTACAAATATATAATTTTTAATCCCCATACAAGCCGCAAATCCTGATAATGAAGAAGCTGCATTCCCCGTGGAGGCTGCACAAATTATATCTTTTTTTAATTCTATAGCCTTAGCAACTCCTACTGCTGTAGCTCTGTCCTTAAAGGATGCTGTAGGATTTCTTCCCTCATCCTTTACATATAGGTTTTTTATATTAAAGAATTCTTCTAATCTCTTTGCTTTATAAAGTGGTGTCCATCCTATTTGAAGTGGAGCTGCACCTTCCCTTGATTCTAAAGGAAGTATTGGCATGTATCTCCAAACATTCTTATCTTCACTAGACTTTAAATATTCCTTAGTTAATTCTTTCTTTACTAAATCCATGTTATAAATTACATCTAAAGTACCCTCTCCGCCGCAATCTGGACAGTTATACATAACGTCTTCTCCAACCTGCTTTCCACATTTAGAACATACTAGGTGTTTAATTTTTTCCATGATTTCACCACGCCTTATATTTTTTTCATATAGGTTATCGGAATCATAGCATACATTGCTGCACATTTTACAAGTTCATCCTTCCAAGTTAACTCATTTGGAGCATGAGCCTGGTCCTCATGTCCTGGTCCAAATCCAATACATGGAATTCCATATCTACCCATTATAGATACAGCATTAGTTGAAAATGTCCATTTATCAACTAGAGGCTCCTTATTAAACAATTCTTTATATGAGTCTACTAAGGTTGTACATGCTGGATGAGATTCTTCCAAAACCCAAGTAGGAAAGTAACATTCTGTTGGATAAACAAGTCCTGTGTAAGCTGGCCTTTCATAGGTATACATTTCTACCTTTGCTTTAGCTGCTTGTACTGAAGGTAATGCTCTTATTTGATCTAATGCATATTCCCATGACTCTCCGTTAGTAAGCCTTCTATCTACTGAAACTGAGCATCCATCAGCTACTGCACATCTAGATGGTGATGAGAAAAATATTTCTGAAACTGTTAGCGTTCCTTTTCCTAGGAATGAATCATCTATTAATCTTTCATTTAATTCCTTTAATTCATTTAGTATTGGAGCCATCTTAAAAATTGCATTATCTCCTCTTTCTGGAGCTGAACCATGACAGCTTATTCCATTAGTTGTAACCTTTATTTCCATTCTTCCTCTATGACCTCTATATATGTTAAGAGAGGTAGGCTCTGTGATAACTACAAATTCTGGTTTGATTTTGCTTTCATTTATAATATACTGCCAGCATAACCCATCACAGTCCTCTTCCTGAACTGTACCTGTAACTATCAGTGTATAATCATCTTCTAATTTTAAGTCTTTTATTATCTTTCCAGCATAGACCATACATGCCATTCCACCCTCTTGGTCTGAACCACCTCTACCACATATAACTTCATCTGTTTCATAGCCTTCATAGGGATTACACTTCCAGTTATTTATATCCCCAATACCAACGGTATCAATATGAGCATCCATAGCAATAATGTGTTTTCCATGCCCTATATATCCAAGTATATTTCCCATTGAATCTATTTCAACTTTATCAAATCCAACTTTCTCCATCTCTTCTTTTATTCTCAACACAACTTTTTCTTCATCACAACTTTCGCTCGGAATAGCTATCATATCCCTTAGAAATTTAGTCATATCTGCTTTATAAAACTCAGCTAACCTCAAAATTTCATCTTTACATATGATCTTTGACATTTTAAATCCCCCTCTTAAAATAAAGTATTCCCTCTAAAACCGCTCCACCTATAGCTCTCGCTTTATCAGAGATTGTATTACAGTTCTTAAATTCTTCAACCCTTGGATCTATATCTGCTATCTTTAACCCCTTAGTGATATAAGTCTTATCTCTGATAATTCCTCTTAGTAACCCCTTCATTGTAGCTCTTACTTCTCTACCTTCTATAACTGCAATAGTTTCGTTTACCTCCACTATATCTCCAATTTTCTTTATAGTTCTTATTTCACCTTCATAAGGACTATAAATTACTCTCTCTCTAGAAAAACCTTCTATTATTCCTGGTATTCCTGTGTTTTTTTCTGCATATCCCTTTAAAATCAACCTTCCTAAATTGTGACCCCTCTTAGTTTCTACCACTATATTTACATCAACTCCAGCTTCAAACCCTGGACCTAATGCAATTGTCAAGGGTGCCATGTCCATATTTGTACCTAGATTTTTTTTTGCAAGTATTGCATCTACAACAACCATAGGTTTAATAGCTTCGATGAGTTTGCCCTTGGGATCAACTACTATTGGAACATTTCCCTTGTGCCAGGCCTCTAAAATCTCATCAATATCCTTAACTAATATTCCAATTATTCCTTCTACCATTGTCTCGCCATCATAGACAGCCTCACTAAAGGACACATTTCTTCTAATTGTTGAAGGTGATTCTACTTCAAGAATTAGGACTTTAAATCCACTTCTATGAAGCTTCTGTATTGTTCCAGAAGCTATATCTCCTCCACCTCTAATAACAATTCTATTATCTTTCACCTATTTATCTCCTTAGGCATCTTCAAAAATAAGCAAGTCAGTATCCTCGGATATTTGACTTATTATTTATTTTTAGATGCTGTATCTATAATCTATGGATAATTTGATTTTAATAGTTTTATATAATCTTCCTCTGTATCTATGTCCCATAATGGGTAACCATCACTTATTTCAACAAATCTAATGTTATCTTCATATTTTTTTAAAATAACTTTCCCTCCAAGGTCTCCACTAAGGCAAAGAAGCTCGTCTTTATATCTTTCAGGAAAAATTACTGGACTGCCTCTCTTACCTTTATACATTGGCACGATAAAATTACTAGGATAATTCTCAAATTCTGCGATAAGCTTATTAAGGATATCTACACTGATAAATGGTTGATCTGCAGTTATAAATCCATATCCGGAAACTGATGGTGAATTTAATATGCCTAACTTTATTGATTCACTTTGTCCCAATGAACCACTATTATTCATAACTACATTTAATTCTCGCGCTTCACTTAATTCAATTATTTTCTCATTTCCTGTAATTACAGTTTTATAATTAAAATTACTTTCCTTAACTGCATCTAGTACATATTCTATAAGAAATTTTTCCTTATACTTTAAAAGCAATTTACATTTACCCATCCTTACGCTAAGTCCAGAGGCCATAATTATTCCACTTATCAACCTTATTCCTCCCTAGGGTTACACTCTTATATTCCTTTTTCAAAAGACTACCTATGATTATTTCGTCCAGCAATTTACATTCCTTGTTTTTATCTATGATTCTTTTTAACAAGCCTTCTATTCCATCTAACTTATTGTCATCTATTTTATTTATAAAGAGAATTTTCTTCCCCTGTGAATTTTTAAAGAGCCCGCTTTTATTAAATATAAGTGATATTATATTACCTTCATTTATAATGTCACCCTCTTTAGCTAAAGTCAGTTCTTCAAATTCCTTAAGTCTATGAACATTACTGGAATTTGCTGGCAGTTTAAGAGCTTCTCCAGACAACACTCCTATAGTTATAGTGGTTAATGCACTTATTACTGGTTCATTACTATTCCAACCCTTTACCTGCTTTCTCTTAGCTCCATCGGCTTCAATAAGGGTATAATCATAATTTAACCCCTCATTTATTAAATCCCTGTCATCTATACCTAATAACTTGCCTTCTTCATTAATAGAACTACCATAAACATGAATTCCTAGTTTTGTCGTTAAGATAGTTTTATTGACCTCACTATTATTTTTTAATCCATCTTTTATAATTAAGCCATCGTAATCCTTATGCTGCGGAAGATAAATTTTTGTTGTAGTTGTCACTA
The DNA here is from genome assembly GCF_036660475.1 of Clostridium sp. Taxonomy (GTDB): domain Bacteria; phylum Bacillota; class Clostridia; order Clostridiales; family Clostridiaceae; genus Clostridium_J. The sequence continues at coordinate 97,629 of NZ_JAVXAO010000010.1, forward strand.
AAACATTCCCTCTACTTCTCAGTTCTTTAGCCAATGTGAACATCAGTGTAGTTTTACCACCCGCTCCTGCTATTGATATGACCTCACCTTTTCTGATTTTAATTATTTCTGAAAGCTTTGTTATCACCCTCACTTCACTCTCCATCTATATCTATAATCATAAAACCCAAATACTAAAATCTTTTCCAAACAGCACTTCCCAATTCTCTACTTTTAGCCATGATTTCTTTTTCATCTAGGCTTACTAGTTTTCTTTCTTCCATTATCACTTCTCCATTTATTATTGTAGTATCCACATGCCTACCACTTATTCCAAATAACAAATGAGAATTTATATTAAACTCATTTATATCCGTTGGCGAATCATAGTTAACAACAATAATATCAGCTAGTGCTCCTGGCTTTATTACACCTATTGGATTATTTATAAATCTTTCAGTAATCCTTTTGTTTCCTTCAAAGAGCATCTTTGGAAATTCTCCCCATGCCACTGTAGAATCCTTTGCTTCATGTCTTTGAATTATATTACCAACCTTATATGATTCTAAAATATCTGAGGTATATCCATCTGTTCCAAGGCCTAGCAATATATTCTTTTTAACCATTTTAAGCACTGGAGATGTACCAACAGCATTTCCCATATTTGACTGTGGATTATTTACTACTATTGCATCCTTTTCCCTTAACATATCCATTTCTTCTTCAGTGACATGAACACAATGAACAGCTATAGTCTTTTCTTTAAGAACACCTGACTTATACCATCTCTCAATAACTCCTAATCCATATTTCTCTCTAGAGTCTTCCAAATCTTCAATACCTTCAGCACTATGAACATGAAACCCTGTATTCAATCCGTCTATAGAATCTAAACATTTATCTAAAGTATTTTCACTAATGGTCATAGATGCATGAAGCCCAAATAGACCTCTTATCATATCGTCATCTTTTTTATTACAATGTTTTATAAATTCTACATTTTCACGGATTCCTTGATTCATTATTTCTTTACCATCTCTATCTGAGGTTTCATAACAAAGGTTACTTCTTATTCCAACCTTCTTTGCTGCATCTGCAATTGTAAATAAGCTTCCCTCTATAGCATATGGGCTTGCATGGTGATCGAAGGAAGTGGTTACACCATTTTTAATCTGATCGATCATAGGAACCATTGCACTGTAGTAAACATCTTCAAGTGTCAAAGTTTTATCTAATCTCCACCATAATCCCTTCAAAATATCTGTAAATCTTTTAGCCGGTGGACTATTATTTTCCATACCTCTAGCAAAGGTACTATAATAATGCATATGAGTATTTATAAATCCTGGCATTATTAACCTACCATTAGCATCAATATATCTATATTCTTTATACTTTTGCTTTAACTCTTCTGTATTTCCAACTTCTAAAATTTTCTTATCCTTTATTGCCACACAACCATTGTCTATAATAGGTGTAGAATTATTCCTAGTTATAACTTTCCCATTACCTACAAGTAACATTTTTCCTCCTTTCTTCTACCTAAGGCATCTGAAAATAAATAATAAGTCAAAGATGCCTAGAGTAGATATCCGTATTCTGTAATACAGGCTTTAATAATATCCTTCATTTCTTTAGATAGTAGATTCCTATCATAGGATTCATTTTTTTCATTTAATTTACTTTGAAAAATCTTCCCATCTTCACTTCTGATATTGCAAATTCCCTTAGATACATCCTTTATAAAAAAGCCCTTATTGCTACTATTTATAAAATCTTCATCATTCCAAAATAGTGTTAACTTATCCTTATATGGATTTCCTTTATACGGGCAGAATACCCCGCAGTTACCACATTCGTTACACATGCCATCCATGTGAATAACTTCACTTTTATAACCTAAATCTATAACTACATTTGCTCTATTCGGACATACATCTACGCAAAGTTCACATACACTGTCACAACCAAGACATCTGCTTCCATCCTCATTAGATAATGTTGAACTACATAACACACCTTTTCGTTTATAGACCATATTTTTATATTTTAAATTTTCAGATATAGTTCTTAATTTTTCCTCTTCATTTAAATCACAGTTTAGATTTTCTCTTTTTAATATATCCTTAGCTATTGATTTTCCATGGGCCATTGCATTTACAATAGTTCCTGGTCCAGTTTTAGCATCTCCACCAATATATACATTCTCAATACTAGTTTTACAATTATTATCTGTTATTGGAATTCCTTTTGAATCTACTTCTAGTCCTAATGACCTAAAGAATTCTGAATCAACTCTTTCACCCACTGCAACTATAACAGTAGTTGCATCAACACTTATAAATGCTCCAGAAGGTATTGGCATCTGTCTACCTGAACTATCCTTTTCACCTAATATCATCTCTTCACATATTAGTTTATTATTTTTAAACTCCACCGGCGCAAGTAATTCTTTTATATTTACTCCATCCTCAAGTGTTAATTGAACTTCCTCCGAACTAGCAGGCATAAACTCCTTTGTTCTTCTATATATAACAGAAACATTTTCTACACCCTTAACTCTTTCAGCTGCCCTAGCTGCGTCCATAGCAACGTCACCACCACCAATGACACATACACTAGTACCTAGATTCATATCTTCAGAACTTGACTTAAATTCCTCTAAAAATCTAATAGCATTTAAAGTTTTTTCATTACCCCTTTTCATAGAAACTTTTCCTGGTTCCCAAGCTCCCGTAGCAAGGATAATATATTTAAATTCCTTTTGTAGCTCTGCTAGATTAACTTTCTCTTCAGCTTTAAAATTAAACTTAACTCCATGGGCTTTTACCATATTAAAGTCATTTTTTATGACTTCCTTTGCAATTCTAAATTCTGGAATTACATAATTTATTATTCCATAAGGTTTTTCTCTCTTTTCAAATACGGTGACATCCATGGCATTTCTTCTAAGATACAACGCTGTAGAGAGCCCCGCAGCACCGGCTCCTATGATACAAACCTTATTATTACTCTTAATTTCACAAGTCTTTATCTCACTAATATATTTATTCTCAGCATGATTTACTGCTATTTTTTTCATATTTCTAATTTCTAAAGAACTATCATAGTGAAGTCTTGTGCATTTAGTTTGACAATTATGGTTACAAATTGTCCCTGTTATTCCTGGAGCTGCATTGTCTCTTGCAATAACCCTGAAAGCTTCATCATATTTTTCTTCATTAACTAAGGCTATATATTCTGGAATTCGCTGATTAATTGGACATCCTACTTTACAAGGGGCAATTGCACAATTATATATTGGAAGTTTAGATTCAATCTTTCTGCTTCTTTCTCTTTTGTCTGATTTAACATGATGTGGATTATTTATAGCTTCTTTAGCTATTGTTTCTAATAAAATAGTATTAATTTTCTTATTTTTATCGTGTGGCATACCTGAAATTTTATTTGCTATTTGAGTAATTCGCTGGTATCCCCCTGGCTTTAACAATGTTGTGGCAAATGTTATTGGATATATTCCTACATTAAAAATTTTATCTATGTTGAAAAAATCAGCACCACCAGAGTAAGATATAGAAAGTTCTCCATTAAACTCTTTAGACAGCTTACTTGCTAAAGCTATTGTTAATGGGTATAATGCTTTCCCTGACATATACATTTCTTCACCTGGAAGCTCATTATTTAATATTTTAACTGGCAAGGTATTCGTTAACTTTACTCCTAGCTCAAGGTCTTTACCCTTAGCTATTTCCCTTAATTTCTTTACCATTATAATTGCATCTTTATACTGTAAATCATTTTTGAAATGGTGTGAATTTAGATGTATATAGCTATAACCCATTACGTCAAAGGTATTTCCTACAAAGTCTTCACCTAAAAGTGTAGGGTTCATCTTTATAAAGGTGTGAAGATTTTTATCTTTTAGTAGGTAAGTAGCTATCCTCTCAATTTCAGCTGGAGGACATCCATGAAGTGTTGATAATGTGATTGAAGAGCATATCTTTGGAGAAATATTATTTAAATCTTGTAATGTGAAGTTATTAAATTTATCAAGACTATTTTCTAAAACTTTTATGCACTGTTGCCATATTTCGGTATTTGAAGCATCCTTCATATTTTCTATAAACTCATTTATTTTTTTGGATTTTATTCCCTCTAAATCATATCCAACACTAATGTTGAACATAAAATCTTTGTCTTTACTAATATCAAATTCCACCATTATAATATGGATTAAAAACCACCCTTTAATATACTCTTCATAGGCTTCTTCTACCCTTAGCTCTGTTGACCATTCTACATTGTAACATTCATCTTCCGCATTAATACAAGGCTTTGCTACTGGTAAGTCCTCTCCATCAATTATTTGTACTGTCTTTAGCTCTATAAATCTACTTCCTGTTAGATATGAAGCTATAATATTTTGTGCCAATTGTGAGTTTGGTCCTGCCGCTGGACCTATTGGAACCCCTAAATTTTCTCCTAGAAATTCTCTATTGTTTTGAGATTTACTTCGATAAAATTTATTCTTATGGATTCCAAAAACCCTACTTTTAGTGTTAAACTCTTCAATTATCCAAGTTACCATTTTCTCGAAACTTATGGGATGCATCCTGTCGCTCATCTTCACTCCCCCTTTTCACATATTACTTTAGCTGTATTCAAAAACACTTAATTACTCTTTATCTAATGTCTAGTCACCGTAACACTCATTTTCTCTAAACTGCAATAACAGTGGCCACGACTCTATATAAATTGTCTAATATATTTTAGGGTTACCACAAAGCCATACTTTCATTGAAATAACCCTATATTTATTTCATTAAGACTACTTACCAGAAAATCTTTTCTTATCAGCCTCAAGTAATTCTTCAAATGTTTCCATTGGATTTTTAACTTTACTTAAAAACATCATTGCTGCAATAATATAAGGTTTAAACCCTGCTTCTCGATATAATGGCTCACGGTAGCGATCAAATACACTGGCAGCTACTTCACCTTCCTTACAACTTACACCTGATATATCTGCTGGTAAACAATGAAGATATAATGCTTTTCCCTCCTTAGTAAGCTCCATCATCTCTTCTGTACATTCCCAATCTTTATGTTTAGCATTCTCTGCTAATAATTCTTTTTCTAATGCATCGATACCAAGTCTGTCGTTATTTTCATAGAGTTCCGTACGTTTTTCCATGGCTGCAAAAGGTGCCCAACTCTTTGGATATACTATATCTGCTCCCATAAATGCTTCCTTCATAGAATTTGTTTTTGTAAATGTCCCACCATTTTTTTCTGCATTATCTCTAGCAATTGCCTCAACTTCTGGAAGTACATCATAACCCTGTGGATGAGCTAGCACTACATCCATACCCATTCTTGTCATAAGTCCTATTACTCCTTGTGGCACTGAAAGTGGTTTTCCATAAGATGGCGAATAAGCCCATGTCATTGCTATCTTCTTGCCCTTTAAATTCTCAACCCCTCCAAACTCATGAATTAAATGTAATAAATCTGCCATACTTTGGGTTGGGTGATCTATATCACATTGTAAATTTACAAGAGTTGGACGTTGCTCTAAAATTCCATCCTTATGCCCTTCCTCTACAGCTTTTGAAACCTCTTGCATATAGGTATGACCCTTGCCAATAAACATATCATCTCTAATACCAATTACATCAGCCATAAATGAAATCATATTTGCAGTTTCACGAACTGTTTCCCCATGAGCTATTTGTGATTTTCCTTCATCTAAATCCTGAACCTCTAATCCTAATAAATTACATGCACTTGCAAAACTAAACCTAGTTCTAGTTGAATTGTCCCTAAATATTGATATACCAAGTCCACTATCAAAAACCTTAGTAGAAATATTTCTTTCCCTCATTCCACGCAAAATATCAGCAACGGTAAATACAGCTTCCAATTCATCATTAGTCTTGTCCCAGGTAAGGAAAAAATCCTTATTGTACATTTCTTCATAATTAAGCTTTCCCAGTTTTTCAATTAACCCATTAACATTTTCCACACAAACCACTCCTTCATATTTATAAAAAATATCTATAATCCTTAATTTGGGATATATTTTAAACCAATGTTGATAAAACCTTAATATTATTCTCCTTAAACTTTGAGCACCTTAATTCAATAATTTATTTTAATAATAACTACCTATTAAAATAAAAAACAATCTAACTAACTGACTAGTTAATTAGATTGTATAATATTTTACAATTATTGTAAATTAATTAAGTTGTTTTTTCACAACTTTATTTACCCATATTGTGTTATATTTACCTATATTCCATAATATACTTTTACATTAGTTTATTTTTAAGTTATTTTAATATTAATTCCATATTGAATTCTCTTTGAGTATTTCTTATTTATCACTTTTCTAAAGCTTTCTTTGTGGCATCGAAGATTTTTTGATATCCTGTACATCTACATAAGTGACCAGATATCTCTCTTTTAATTTCATCATCATTATAGTTTTTACCACTATTCACAAGGGCTGTAGTTGTAAGTACTAGACCCGGTGTACAAAAACCACATTGAATTGCTCCTTCATCTACAAAAGCTTGTTGTACCTTTGATAGATTTCCTTCATTAGCTATACCCTCAATAGTTATAATTTCTTTTCCATATGCCCACACAGCCATATATATACATGAATCTATAGGTGTACCATCAATTAATACTGTGCAAGCTCCACACTCCCCTACAGAACATCCTTGCTTTACCCCTGTAAACTGAAGTTTATTTCTTAATACATCTAATAAAGACTCTCTAATATCTACTTCCAAATCATAATTTCTACCATTTACCCTCATAGAAATTCTTTTTAAAATTATATCACTCATCTTACTTTCCCTCACATTCATTGACCACTTTTTTTATAGCTCTTTCTGTTAGTTCCTGTACTAAATGTTCCCTGTAATCCTTTGATGCTCTCCATGAATCCCTTGCTCTAGCTGATTTCAGCGCAAGTTTAGCTATTTCTTGGATATTTTCATCTGTTGCATCTATACCCATTCCATATTCTTCAGCATAAATACACCTAATAGGGGTTGGAGCCGCTACTCCTAGTGAAATTCTTAAATCCTTAAACTTATTTTTCTCAACTGAAGCAACCACGCATACTCCTAACATTGCTATATCCATAGCTTTTCTATTTGCATACTTGATGTAAGTTCCCTTAGTTCCCTTATAATTTTCTTTTTCAATTAATACACTAACTAAGATTTCATCTTTATCTATATATACCTTCCCAGGTCCCTTATAAAATTCTACTATAGGAACTATTCTTTCACCCTTGGAGCTTCTAATCTTCAACTTTGCATTAAAGACAAATAGGCTAGGCGCACTATCCGCTGAAACTGCTCCATTACATATATTCCCTCCGATTGTAGCCATATTTCTTATTTGTGGTCCTCCCATAGAAATCGAACTCTCTCCTAATGCTGGAATGTACTCCTTTATATTTTCATCTCTAAATATATCTGCAAAGGAAGTTGTAGCTCCTATTTCTATAGTTTCATCCTCTAATAGATTAATAAAATTTAATTCCTTAATCTTCTTTAAACTTATTAAGTCCACTCCTTCAATATTTCCGTGATGTAGTTTTATTAATACATCAGTACCCCCTGATATAATCATTAATTCTCTATTGCTTTCTAACATTTTAAGTGCTTCCTCTAGGGTTTCTGGTTTTACTATACTCTTAATATCAAACATTATAGTAATCCCACCTCCTTAAACTTCTCAAATACTCTCTGAGGATTCATGGGTATTCTATTAAATGGAACTCCTGTAGCATGGAGCACTGCATTTCTAATAGCTGGTGCCGGTGAAATAGTAGTATTTTCTCCTAGCGATTTTTGTCCAAAGCTTCCCGCATCATCTGGTATTTCTACAAATGCTGAACCAATAGTTGGAGTATCTAAAATTGTCTGGATTTTATAATCAAGTAAATTATCATTAAGGGTTTTACCAGTATTTTCATCAAAAATCATCTGCTCTGATAATGCATATCCTAGTGACATACTTACCCCCCCATGAACTTGACCTTCCGCTAACATTGGATTAATTATGGTCCCTGAATCATGAACATTATATATTTCTAAGATGTTGATTTTTCCAGTTTTTATATCCACCTCAACCTCTGCAAATGTAACTCCGTATGCAATGGCATTTGTTCTCATATTTACAGATGTATCACTGGTTACAGGACAACTATATACTCTGTCATAAAAGGACTCTAAGGCTATTTGTTCAAGGGAGCACACTAAAATTCCTGTTCTTATTTCAACAATATTGCAATTCTCAATAGTCATTACATCTATGTTTAATCCATTTTTTCTACTAGCAAATTCAAGCACTTTATTCTTTATCTCTAAGGCTGCTTTCTTTACCGCAGCTCCCGTTACGAAGGTTTGTCTTGAAGCATAGGATCCTGTATCAAATGGTGTAATATCTGTATCCTGAATTGAAATTACATGAACCATATCTACCGGAATCCCTAAAACCTCTGCGGTCATCTGTGCAAATACAGTATCACTACCTTGGCCTATCTCTGTAGCTCCTACCTGTACTTGAACTGATCCATCTTGGTTCATCACTATTCTTGCCCCCGCTGCCTCAAGGGCTACTGGATAAGTTCCAGAAAAATAGCTAAAACATGCCATCCCAACTCCTCGTCTAAAATCCCCACGTTGATTTTTATATAAACTCCTTTTTTCATCCCACATTATTAGTTCTTTACCTTTTTCTATACATTCTAAAAGTCCAAAAGAACGAGCTACATTTTTAGATGATGGATCTACATGATTTGGCTGTATTAAATTTTGTTTTCTAAATTCAACTGGGTCTTGATTTAATTCTTTTGCTATATCATCTAAGTGGCTTTCAAGAGCAAACATCATTTGAGGTACTCCATACCCTCTCATTGCTCCTGCAACTGGAATATTTGTATATATGGTTTTAGGTGCATACTTAATAGCCTTAAAATCATATAAAGGTCTAAATTTACTTCCACAACTCATAGTTACAGAATGTCCATGTGATGCATAAGCTCCATTATTCACAAGATTTTCTATATCTATAGCAAGAAGTTTTCCTTCCTTTGAAACTCCAGTTCTAAACCTAAGCCTCATAGCATGCCTTACTCTTGTATCCACAAACCCCTCTTCTCTAGTTAGTGAATAACGTACGGGTCTACCTTGAACAGCCAGACACATAGCTGCCGTTAATGGTTCTATAACTACATCTTGCTTATTTCCAAAGCCCCCACCAATGTAAGGTTTTATTACCCTAATACGTCCCCATTTTAATCCTAATGCCTGTCCTACAATTCTTCTAACAATGTGTGGTATTTGTGTTGATGATACTATTGTTATCCTGCCATCTGCCTCAGTATATGCATAAGCGCTATGATTTTCCATATGACAGTGTTGAACTGTACTAGTATTAAACTCTGCGGTGAAAATCCTATCTGCACAACCTAACTCTCTTTCTATATCTCCTACGCTATTGCCAAAGGAACTTATGATATTATTAGGTTTTTCCTCATGTATTAAGGTGGCTCCTTCCTTTATTGCATCCTCTTGATCTATAACAAATGGAAGTACCTCATATTCTACCTCTATAAGCTTTAACGCTTTCTGTGCCGTTATTTCATCCCTTGCCACAACCGCAGCTACAGCATCACCTACAAATCTAGCCTTATCCGTAAGAATCAACCTATCCTCTACATCCCTATGTGCTTCATCAAAGGTCCATGGATGTCCCGCCGTAGCAAATTTAGTTTTCGGTAAATCCAAATGGGTTATAACTGCTTCTACACCATCTAATTCCTTTGCCTTCGTAGTATTAATATTTTTTATCTTTGCATGGGCATATGGACTTCTAAGTACCTTGCCTACTAACATTTCTCTTTCGAAATAATCATCAGCATACTTTGCTTTTCCTGTAACCTTAGCCACTGCATCTAATCTTTTAGTGCTAGTTCCTATGACCTTATAACTCATAAATATTCTTCAACAAGAAATTTTCCTATTGAGATTTCTTATTGAATCCCTCCCTTCACTTTTATTCATTGTATGGGTAGTCTATTTTTGCATTCGCTCTAATGAGTACTTTCACTTACCAAATATAAAATTTGAATTATCTTCAGTAACTCATTTTCGCATTCGCTCTAATGAGTAAGTTCCACTAGCCAAATATAAAATTTGGAGTGTTACTTAAGTTTTCTTTTGATGTATTGTCCACTTTCGTTTGATACAAGTTCTCCATCTTTAATAATAAAATTACCTCTTAAAATAGTGCTTATTATTCGCCCTTTTACATTAATTCCTTCATATAAATCATAATCACATTTGGAATGTGATTCAGTTATTATATATTCTTCCTTAGGATCAAAAATTACTATATCACCATCAGACCCTGGTGATAATATACCTTTTTTAGGATATAATCCATGGAGCTTCGCTGGATTCTTTGTAAACTTATCAATAATATTTTCACCAAATAGTGTATACATTAAATTAAATGAGTGTTCTATTCCACCAATTCCCATAGGTATTAAATCTAAAGTTTCTCTGTACTTTTCATAGGATTTAAATGGACAATGATCTGTTCCTATTGTATTCACATAATCTATATGATTTTTCAGTAATTTGATTTCATCCTCTCCTCTGAGTGGCGGTGCTAATGTATATAAAAATCCATCTTCCGTCTTATAATTTTCCTTTGATAAGTAAAAATATTGAGGACAACTTTCAATAAATATATTTTTATTCAATATGTCGTTATAATTTTCCTTAAGTCTTTTTAAAGTTTCACCTGAGCTTAAATGTACTATATACATAAGTCCATCCTCTGTTTTTGCTAACTCACTTAATGTTAAAACCTGAATTATTTCACTTATAGTAGGTCTATTTTCCTCATGGGTAGTAACCTTAAATTTCCCCTCACGTATAAGTTCCTCATTTTCACTATGGGATAGCAACATGATTCCTTTATTTCTAGAAATTTTCAGTAACTTTTTTATAGCTTGAAGAGATGTTTTTCTATTAGTTGAACTATAAGTTGTAAAAAATTTTATACTACACATACCCATTTTTTTAATTTCATGGACAAATATATTTTCATCTTCTTCAAAATTTGCAATAGTACTATGAAATCCATAATCAACGATAGACATCTTTGCTTTTTCCATCCTACTATTATATGCCCTTTGAAGCTCCTCCACATTTCTAACGGGGTCTAGAAAATCTATAAATGTAGTAACCCCACCATAGGCTGCTGTAACTGAGCCATTATAAAAATCATCTGCCGAGGATTTGTTTTTACCTACATTCAAATCAAAGTGCACATGTGGGTCTATAAACCCTGGTAAAACATAATTACCTTTAACATCATAAATTTCTTTAGATGGAATTAATTCCTTAGAAATGCTCTCTATAACACCTTTCTTAATGTACAAATTTCCTTTGATAAATTGTCCATCTGAATAGATATTCCCATTAATTATGGCCAAATCATAATAATTCATAAAATCACTCCATTATAGTTTAGATATAATAACTCTACCATTTTTTTACTTTATTTTCTATATTTTATGTTAAAATTTCTACCACAATATAAAAAGTTAACTTTAATATTATTTATATCAAAGTTAACTTTCAACATAGTGCATATATCCATAATTTTAGGTAGCCAATTCACCAGATAAATTTATTAATTGATTATCTATTCCTCAATCTTATCAATAGCATCTTCACTTTTTTCTACTTTGTCATCTAGATATCCTTTTGAAGTGGTCGTAGGGTCACTAATTATACCTGCTACAACCAATATTCCCAAGAAACTAGAAATAATTTCTGTGTAATTGCTAGGTAATACATCTACATTGAATGCTTTTAATACTAGAGGAATAAATGCAAAAATAGAAATCCATAATCCATAATTTTTGAATCTAGTTAAATCCATAATATCACTCCTTTCTTTATTAATAATATATTCTTCCACTTCAAAAATGGAACTGTTTCAGTGTATTTTTATCTTTTTGCACTATTATATTATTATGTTTTACCTTTTTAGTTCTTATCTTTTCACTGTATTTTTCTATTGATATTTCTAAATTTAACCCTTATATGAACCTTTGTTTTCATGTAACTCAAATATAATTTGCTAACATAATTTTCTTTTAAAAACTGTTAGTTTATTTGTATATAAATCTTGCAATTTAATGTTACCCCTATAAAATTTCATATATATACATATAATTCAATTAAATTAAATTAAATACATATTTTGTTTATATGCCCTATACAAATAGTTAAAAAAGTATTATACTGATATTGATTTAATTAACTATTTTAAATATAGAGAATATACTAAATATTTAATTTATGTATTGTCTATGTTAGTAGCAAGGGGGTATTTTTTTAGTGTGCTGTAACTTAGAAAAAAATCAAATGTTTAATGAATTAAGTGAATTCATTGATTCCTTACCTATCAAAGATGGAGCTTTAATAGAAGTCTTACATAGAGCTCAACATATCTTTGGATATCTACCTAAAGAAGTTCAGGTTTTTGTAGCAAATAAATTAGATTTACCTGTGTCTAAAGTTTATGGAGTTGTAACCTTTTACTCATTTTTCGCCACTGAACCTCGTGGTAAAAATGTAATAAATGTATGCATGGGCACTGCATGTTTTGTTCGTGGCTCTGGAGATGTACTAAAAGAATTTGAAAAAGAGTTGGGGATTAAATCTGGACAAACTACCCAAGATATGAAATTCACCTTAGGTTCATTAAGATGTGTTGGTGCTTGTGGTCTTGCTCCTGTTTTAACCATTAACGAAAAGGTTTATGGTCATTGTACTACAGACCAAGTAAAGAAAATTCTAGCTGAATACGAAGAGAATTAGGAGGTATATAACTTGGAAAGAATAAATTCCTTTAAAGAATTAAATGAAATTTATCAGGAATATAAATCTATATTGGATATAAGAAAAGCTACGGGTCTTACTGACTTTTCTTGTGAAAAAAATAACCATAAAAAGGAAATTCTTATATGTGGTGGAACTGGATGTAAATCTGCACAGAGTGATTTAATTCAAGCTAACTTAGAGGCGGAAATTAAAAAGTTGAACCTTGAAAATGAAGTATACGTTTCCATAACTGGTTGTTTTGGTTTCTGTGAAAAAGGTCCAATTGTAAAAATTACTCCAGATGATGTTTTTTATGTTCATGTTACCCCAGAGGATGCTGAAGAAATTATAAAAGAACATATAGTTGGTGGTAAAATTTTAGAAAGATTACTTTATGAAGAGCCAACTGTTAAAACTAAGGTTAAGACCCAAGATGAAATGTCCTTCTATAAAAAGCAAGTAAGAATTGCTCTTAGAAATTGCGGATTAATAAATCCTGAAGATATTAAAGAATATATAGCTGAAAAAGGATATATGGCACTTGGAAAATGTTTAACTGAGTATAGCCAAGATGATGTAATAAATATAATGTTAACATCTGGCCTAAGAGGCAGAGGTGGCGGTGGCTTCCCTACCGGTAAGAAGTGGCAATTTGCAAAAGGTTATAATGCAGACCAAAAATATATAATTTGTAATGCAGATGAAGGTGATCCAGGCGCTTTCATGGATCGTTCTATCCTTGAAGGTGATCCAAATAGTGTTCTTGAAGCAATGGCTATTGCTGGTTATGCAATTGGTGCTTCAATTGGGTGTATTTATATTAGAGCTGAATATCCTCTAGCAATTCAAAGATTAAGAACTGCTATACAACAAGCTAGAGAATGTGGTCTTCTAGGTAAAAATATTTTAAATACTGGTTTTGATTTTGACATCGAAATTAAATACGGAGCTGGTGCCTTTGTATGTGGGGAAGAAACTGCTCTAATTCACTCAATTGAGGGTAATCGTGGTGAACCTACAAACAAACCTCCATTCCCTGCTGAGTCAGGATTATGGAATAAGCCAACCTGTGTTAACAATGTAGAAACCCTAGCAAATATACCTGCTATTATTAATAATGGTGGTGAATGGTTTAGCTCTATCGGAACAAAAACTTCTACTGGTACTAAAGTTTTTGCTTTAGCTGGTAAAATTAATAACGTTGGACTTGTTGAAGTACCTATGGGAACTACCCTTAGAGAAATTCTTTTTGAAATTGGCGGTGGCATCAAATTTGATAAAGAATTTAAAGCAGTTCAAACTGGTGGACCTTCTGGTGGATGTATACCAAAAGAATTCCTAGATACTCCAATTGATTTTGATTCTTTAAGTGCTATAGGTTCTATGATGGGATCTGGTGGAATGATTGTAATGGATGAAGATAACTGTATGGTAGATATCGCAAAATTCTATTTAGAATTTACTCGTGAAGAATCTTGTGGTAAGTGTACTCCATGTAGAATCGGTAATACTCGCCTTCTTGAAATCCTTGAAAAGATTTCAAAAGGTCAAGCTGAACTAAGCGATTTAGATACTTTGACTGAATTAAGCAATACAATTAAAGATACATCTCTATGCGCACTTGGCCAAACATCACCAAACCCAATTTTAAGTACAATGAAATATTTCTATGATGAATATAAAAGTCACGTTGTAGATAAGGTATGTCCTGCTGGAGTTTGTAAAGATCTTATGAAGTTTATTATTTCAGATAGATGTATTGGATGTACTAAATGTGCAAGACAATGTCCAGTTGGCTGCATACAAGGAAAAGTAAAAACTAAGCATACTGTTGATCATAGTAAATGTATTAAATGTGGTGCTTGTAAGTCTTGCTGTCCTGTTGATGCAATAGATCTAGTATAATAATTATTAAAGAGGTGAAAATATTGAGTTTAGTTACACTTAAAATAAATAATAAAGAAATAACAGTGGAGCAAGGAACTACAATTCTTGATGCTGCACGTCAGCTTAATATAAAAATCCCTACCCTTTGTTATTTAAATCTTCATGATAATAAAACTGTAAACAAACCAGGTTCTTGTAGAATTTGTATTGTTGAAGTAGAAGGGCGAAAAAATCTAGCTCCATCATGTTGTACAACTGTTGCACCTAATATGGTTGTAAACACTAGCACTCCAAGAGTAATTGCAGCTAGAAAAACAATTATTGAACTACTTCTCTCTGACCATCCTAATGATTGCTTAACCTGTCAAAAAAGTTTAAAATGTGAACTTCAAGCCCTTGCAAGTGACTATGGAGTTACTAATTTAAAATATGCTGGTGCAAAATCTATTGCTATGAAGGAAACTAAAAATCCATCTATAGTAAGAGATACATCAAAATGTATTTTATGTAGAAGATGCGATACTGCTTGTAGCGAAGTTCAAAAAGTTGGTGCAATAGGACCAGTTAATAGAGGTTTCGATACTACAATAAGCACTCCATTCTTTGAAGATTTAGATAAGAGCGTTTGCACACTTTGCGGTCAATGTGTAAATGTATGTCCTACTGGTGCTTTAATGGAAAAAGATAACACATTTGATGTTTTAAATGCCATTGGTGATAAAGATAAATATGTAATAGTTCAAACTGCGCCTGCTGTTCGTGCTGCTCTTGGAGAAGAGTTTGGAATTAATGACAAAGCAGTTACTGGTAAAATGGTTTCTGCCCTTAGAGAACTTGGATTTAATAAGGTGTATGATACTGACTTCGCAGCAGATTTAACTATTATGGAGGAAGCAACTGAATTTTTAAGTAGATATACAAGTGGTGAAAACCTTCCTATGATTACAAGTTGTTGTCCTGGCTGGGTTTCCTTCATAGAAAAGAGCTATGGTAACCTTTTAAACCTACCTTCAACTTGTAAGTCACCTCAACAGATGTGGGGTGCTATAGCTAAATCATACCTTGCAAATAAACTTAATATTCCTGTAGAAAAACTAGTTGTAGTATCAGTAATGCCATGTTTAGCGAAGAAATCTGAAGCTAAAAGAGATGAATTCACTTCTGAAAATGGTATAAAAGATATTGATATAGTAATAACTACAAGAGAATTAGCTAGAATGGTTAAACTTGCAGGTCTTGATTTCAATGCTCTTGAGGAAAGTGATTTCGATACTATCATGGGTGAATCTACAGGTGCAGGTGTTATTTTCGGAGCTACTGGTGGAGTTATGGAAGCTGCCCTACGTACTGCATATGAATGGATTACAAACTCAACTTTGGATAATTTAGACTTTAAAGTTGCAAGAGGACTTGAGGGTGTAAAAGAAGCTTCTTTAGTTATCGATGGAAATACTATAAATATAGCTATAGTAAGTGGTCTTTCAAATGCTAAATACCTATTAGATAATATGGAAGAAACAGCTAAAAAATATCACTTCATCGAAATAATGGCATGTCCTGGTGGATGTATTAATGGCGGTGGACAACCTTATTCTAATAATCAATATTCTTTGATAGAAAAGAGAATGAATTCCCTATACTCTGAAGACAAAAATAAAGTTATAAGAAAATCTCATGAAAACCCTGAGATCATAAAACTTTATGAAGAATTCCTTGGAAAGCCTAACGGTGAAAAATCCCATCATTTACTTCATACTCACTATGTAAACAGGCAAGATAATAAATAATTATTATCTAACTAAAAAGGATAGGAGATTATAAATAACTATTTACAATCTCCTGCCTTTTTCTTTATTAGGTTTTTATTTAAATTTATTTTAATAATAAGGCCATATTACCTTTTAATTTTTGCTAAACGATTTCAAAACCACTCAATCTGTTTTAACCGCTAATATTATTTGAGTCCCATTAACAATATATAAATCCTAAAATCATAAGTTATACAAAAATGGTACAAGTACTGGTACTAAAAAACTTAAAATAAATCCGTTTATAAATGCAATTATTGTTATCTCTGGATTTGTAGCCTTTGATATAAGAGGCAGTGTGGTATCCATTGAAGTTGCACCTGCTGGTGCTATTGAAGTATACCCATTTAACTTTTTAGCTAGTATAGGTATTAGAATAACTGCTAACATTTCACGGAATACATTTGTTAAAAGTGCAATAGCTCCTAACATTTCACCGCCTAAATCCTTTAACAGTACCGCTGATAAGCTATACCATCCGAATCCAGCTCCAATTGCTAATCCTTCATTGATTCCCATGTTAAATATAATTCCTATTATTAGTCCGCCAAATAAGCTTCCTATAATTCCACCAAATGGTATTAACAACACTTTTAATCCCATTCTCTTAAGATCTTTAAAAATTTTCTTATTTCCCCCAATATCAATACCAACTAGAAATATAAGGGCAAATAATGAAAAGGATGATACAGTATCCATAATACTCATTACTTCAGGTGGAAATACAAGATACCCACAACCTATCCCAGCTAAAACTGATATTATTATTATGTATGTCATACTATTTCCCCTCCCCTGCATGTTGCACTTCTTTTAAAGTTTCAACTTCTTCACTAATATGTACTTCATTTTCACTCTTTACCATAAATTTCTGAGATAAAACATAGATTACTATTATACTAAATCCTATTGTTGAAATTGCAAATAAAAATGCTTTAAGCCCAATAGATGGTAGATTTTTAATTATGTCTTTATTTGCTCCCATAGACGCTCCCATGGAAAATAATAAGAATATTACTCCCAACTGTTGGAGTTTACCATTAATGCTTGTACCCTTCTCACCTAATTTCAAGAAATATCCGACTATTGCACCTAAGAATAATGCTATTAAAATATTCATATATCCTCCCACCTTTCGATGATATTATAACATAAAGTTAACAAATATTATATCAATATTGATTAACTAATCATAATGTTGAAAAAAATAGCTGTTTTTTATAGAAATTTTCATATATACATACATTTCATCATATTATTAATGTATATGTTATATATTAATAATAATTGAGGAGTTTATGCCATGAAAAATATATTTATGCCTTACTACATGAATGAAGAAACTTTAAGACATTTGTTTAAAATTGCTATTAATAGATATGCCAATATTGAAATAAATGGGAATAGACAAGACACTACAATACAAGCCACTGTACCACTTTCTGAATTAAGCTGTGGGAAAATTCTTCAAGGCAGTGCAACTATCACTTTTACTAAAAGTATAAATCGAATAAATATTGAAGAAGTTGAAAAGTCCTCAATCAATGTGTTTATCACCCTTGAGAGTTTGCTACGTGAAAATAAAGCTATAAAAACTATTTCATCTCCGAATGATTTTAAATCAATTTCACCCGGTGACATAATTGAACTAGAATGTACTATTGAAAAATCAGATACTACATTAGAATTCTTAAAAAAAACTCAAGACCTAATGGAATTTCAGCAAATAACCACTGGCATTGACAACACTTCTATGCTTAATTGGATTAGTAAAAACATATCTGAAATACTGGATAGCAAGGCTTTAAAATGTTCTACTGAGCCATTATTTAATAGTGATACTACAGGTGTTATTTCTTTATGTTCAAAGCACTCTTTAACTGACATGTATTGTTATGTAGGTAAACCCGTTACAATAGTTGGCGAAGTAACTGGTTATGATGGAATAGATAATTCAACTGCAATAAATAGTGACCCCCTAGTAATGACACTATTATGGAACTATATTAATTCAAATGAAAATTATAAATCTTTCATACCTCACTTAAATTACTCAAATAATATAATTAATCAAGGACGAATTTTAGAAATTGTCCCTTTCATGATATATTTGTAGTGTTAAATAATTCAATTTAAAGATATAGTAAACCGCTAAAACACTGATATGTTACGGCTTTGAATAATCTAACCTACTATTGTATATAGAACTTAATACAACCTAAAAAAACATGGGATTTTTTTAACCCCATGTTTTTTTATATTTTAAATCTTCCTTTTATTAATCACTTACATATCCATAAGATTTCTTCTATAGTTCATATTTAACTTTCTTAGTTCCTTCATATTTACATCTAAAGCAATTTCTAATTCAGATAACTCACTGTAATTTTTATCGCTTATAGCTTCTCTCATTTGAGTGAATAAACTTTTACTTACATAGTTATCCTTCATAATTTTCTCTCTAAGTCTGTTAACTTCACTCCACTTTTCAAGATCATATTCCATTAAATCATCACAATTTACTCTTTTAATACTTCTAATTTCATTTGAGTAGTTTGGAATTATTCTATGCTCTAGCTCTGTGATCCACCTTTCAAGTACTGCCTCGCTATAACCTTTTATGAACTTATCACTCATAACATTACCTTCAGTCAATACTTTTACCTTTTCATTGTTATCAAAGGCTAATATGTTTTCATATACAGTTCTTGGAGCTTTTCCGAAGTATGATTCTCTCTCTTCTTCAGTGTAGAATTCGAATACGTCCTCTTCACTTCTATAACACCTGTTTTCTTCTAAGTAATCAGCTTTTTCACCAAAATTTTTAGAAAGTTCTTTTAGAAGTTCATCTTTATGCTTGTTATTTTTAACTACATAGCTTATACCATCTATCATAGAAATTATAGTTGCAGCTAAAACAAGATAAATGTTTGTATTTGGATTTGGTGATCTTAATTCAAATCTAGTAGCCATAGGATTTATTTCATCTCTTATTAATCCTATTAACACAGTTCTATTTCTAGAAGGTTTTTCTTTGTCTGTTCCCAGTGATGTAACTATACATACTGGAGCTTCAAACCCTGGTTTTAACCTTTGTAGTGCATCAGTACTTGAGGATACAAACGGATTTACTACTTCATAGTTTTTTAGCATCCCCATTAATGCTCCGTACCCTATTTCACTTACAAAATCTTTTTCTTCATAGTTATTAAATAAATTTATTACTTTTCCACTCTTAAGTTTTAATATTATACCAACATGAAGATGTTCCCCATTACCAGCCGCTTCATCTACAGGCTTAGCTTGAAATGTAACTTCAAGACCATTCCTTCTGAAAGTTTCCTTTATTAATCCTCTAACTAGAAGTTCATTATCACAGGTTTGAAGGGCTGTAGAGAACTTCCAATCGACCTCTAATTGTTCCATTATATGAGTCAAGTCTCCACTTTTTGAAAGCTTAGCTTTAACTCCTCCAACTTCTTTATGCCCCATTTCCGGCACTAAACCATACTTTTCTAGTAAATCAAGAGATTTTTCTAGCGCTGTTCTTACTGGCCCTTTAGTTCTCTTCCAATATTGTTCTTTTAAAACCTCCGAAGTAGATAATTCTTCTATCTCTGCAAGTTCATTGGGAGTGTTTACCCAAAATTCCAGCTCTGTAGCCGACGTAATACTTACATCTTCAATATCATCATAAGATATATTAAAATTTGATAGATATCCTTCATTTTCTTTAAATAGTTTCATCATTGAATTTCTAAAATGATTTACAGAATTTTTTAATATATATCTTGAATCTACTGCAATGCCCTCATGATATAAATGACATGGCATTCTAATAGTTCCAACTGGTTTTCCTGTTTTTTCATCTATGTAATCATAATTATAATCTATAAACCAGTTACAAGTTAAATCTACTTTCATATCTACCTTTGCATTATTAAGGGTAGCTATTCCTGGCAATATTACAGAAGAACCATCTGTCTGAACAGCTGTACCATGTAAAAAAGTTTCAATGTCTTCTATAAAATTCTTTACTGGAATTTTCTCATCAGTGTCATTTCCCAAAAAGTCAATTCCAACTAAAGAAACGAATCTTATTTCTTGATGCTGTTGGAGAACTTTTAGCAACTCCTCTTTATTCTGTTTATTCGTAGATATTACATATAATAAATCCATATATTATAAGCCCCCTTCTTTAATTTGAATTTTTTCAAATTTGCATTAATTATAGCATAATATAAAAACATTAGATATAATGAATTCTGTTAACAATAAGTTAATATAACAAGTATTTTCCTCTCATTTTAAAAACTTTTTGTAACTCTTTAATTCTTTGTTTACATTTAATCCTTTACATAAATATTAAAACCTTTTCATTAGAAATAAAATAATTCTTTAATAAAATATTTTATTTAATTGTTTTCTATTTATTGATGTAAAGTTTCTTAATTTATACTAATATATTATTATAAACTTAATTTGGTTTAAATATTTTTTAAATCAACTATGTATTTATGCAATTTGAAAAATATTATGTGATTACATTTATTTTAAATTTAAGGAGAAAAAATTCTATGAAATTACTTTTTTTTGACACAGAAACTACAAGCATAAGACCAGGGAATATATGCCAACTAGCTTATATTCTAGTAGATACTAGCACCAAACCCCAAACTACTATAGGTAAAAACTTTTTCTTTACTGTTGAAGAAATGAGCCAAGGCGCTGAAGATGTACACGGATTTTCTTTAGAGAAACTCTATGATTTAAGTAATGGTTTATACTTTGAAGATACCTATGAGGAATTTATTGAAGACTTTCTTCATAGCGATATAATTATTGGACATAACGTACAGTTTGATATAAAATTTTTAAAAAGCGAACTAGAATTCTTAGATGTCCACTTCAATCCTAACCATGTGTTTTGCACTATGTCTTACTATAAAAACATCTGCAAACTAAGTAACTCTAAGGGTATGCCCAAAAATCCATCCCTTGGAGAAGTAGTTAAATTTTTAAATTTTAAAGATGATTACTTAACTGAAAAATGTACTAATCTCTTCGGTGGCTCATCCGCCTACCATGATGCTAGATTTGATACTACGTGTACTTATTTAGCTGTTATTCATGGAATAAAAATGGGATTAATACCACCAAAACACTTTACTAATATGGTAGAATTAGGAGAGTAGTATACTCTTAAATTTTTATCATGGGGGGATTGTAAATGATAGCTATTAAAAATATTAATATCCACACAATGACTGACAATGAGATTATTGACAACGGTGTTATTTTAATTGAGAATGATAAAATTACCTATGTTGGTTCTAACACAATAATTCCTAAGGAAGCTAAAATAATAGATGGCATGGGAGGCTTCTTAATGCCTGGTATTATTGATGCACATTGCCATATTGGAATGTGGGAAGATGGACTTGGATTTGAAGGTGCTGACGGAAATGAAGCCACCGATCCAGTTACACCTCATCTAAGAGCCATAGATGCAATCAATCCAGTAGACAGATGTTTTCAGGAATCCCTTGAAGCGGGTATAACTACCGTTGCTACAGGCCCTGGAAGTGCAAATGTTATCGGTGGAACCTTTTTAACTATGAAAACCTATGGAAAAACGGTTGACGATATGGTAATAGATCCATGTGCTGCCATGAAAGTAGCCTTTGGTGAGAATCCTAAACGAGTATATAATAGTAAAAAAACTAGCCCAAGTACAAGAATGGCTACTGCTGCTATACTACGTGAAAATCTTATTAAAGCTAAAAACTATATTGAAAAACAAGAAGCTTCCAAAAGGAACAATGAAAAAGGCCCTGATTTTGATATGAAATTAGATGCATTAGGAAAAGTACTAAGAAAAGAGATTCCACTTAAGGCTCACGCTCATAGAGCTGATGATATTTTAACTGCTATAAGAATAGCTAAAGAATTCGATTTAGATTTATCGCTTGAACATTGTACTGAAGGTCATTTAATAACTCAAAATCTAAAAGATGAACATATCAAGGCAATAATAATTGGACCTTCTCTTTCTAATAGAAGTAAGGTAGAGCTTAAAAACCTCACATTTAAAACCCCAATGATTTTAAATCAAGCTGGAATTAAAGTTTCTATCATGACAGATCATCCAGTTATTCCTCTTCAATATATATCCCTTTGTGCGGCATTAGCTGCTAGAGAGGGAATGAATGAAGAAGAAGCTTTAAGATCTATTACTATAAATCCTGCCCATGCTATAAATGTAGCTCACAGAGTTGGCAGTATAGAAGTTGGTAAGGATGCTGATATTATAATTTATAATGGCCATCCCTTCGATCTTAGAAATACTGTTAAATTCGTAATGATAAATGGTGAAATTGTAAAAAATGATTTATCAAAATAATTTATCTAACTATCTAACACTTCAACTCACCATTTTAAATTTTCGGGTAACAGAATGATATGACTCTCTATAAATTCATATTGATAATAGGCTAATCCCCTATTATCCTGAAGCTGATTTGTTGTATTTTAGACATATAACAAATCAGCTTCTTTTTTCAACTTTACAAATCTACCATAACTTACATTTCCCAATTTCTAGTATAACCACTGGACTTTATTTTTATATTTTGTATAATACTAATTATCACCCTTAATTATTTATTTATAATTATATGATAATTTTATTTTATCTTAACGAAGTCTTGGTTTTCTAAATTCGTATTTATTGCTAGTTTCTAATTTGATGCATCTATTTAGATAGTTATTTAATTAGTTATTGGCTTTTTCTATATATTTTTATTTTTAGGAGGTAATCTTATTGATAGATAAAATTAAAAAGAATTTAATCGTAATCCCATTAACCCTTTTAGTGTTATCAACACTTTCTTTGGTAGTTTTAAATATTAGTACTTCTACATCTTTACATAAAAGTTATAATGAATTTATGGTAGATGTAGAAAATGATAATATCCTCAAAGTTTCTATATCTCAAACACCTAAAATTACGGTTGTAGATAAAGATGGTATTAAATATGTCACTGATAATCCAAATAGTAGTACATTAAAGGAAACTTTACTAAAACAAGGTATCCTTGTTGAAAGCTCTGCTACGCTTCCTAATAATCAACGTATAGCAGTGATTATATTAGCTTTTTCGGCTATAACTACTATATTCATGGTTATAAGGCGCAGAACTTCTTCTAGCAGCATGAATTCTGTAAATGCTGTTGATGGACAAGATATTTCAAAGGATAAGTATAGCTTTAAATCCGTTGCTGGAAACGATGAAGCTAAAGAAAGTTTAAATGACATAGTAGATTTCCTGAAAAATTCTGAGAAATATGCAGCCTATGGTGCAAGGATGCCTAAAGGTGTAATTCTCTATGGTGACCCTGGAACTGGTAAAACACTTCTTGCTAAGGCAATCGCTGGAGAGGCAAATGTTCCCTTTTATGCAGTTTCTGGATCAGATTTTGTTCAAATGTATGTAGGGGTTGGAGCTAGCAGAATCCGAAATCTATTTAAAAAGGCTAAATCTCAAGGTAGTGCTGTTATATTTATAGATGAGATAGATGCTATCGGTAAAAAACGTGGCTCTAATAAAGCCGGTAACTCTGATGAAAAAGATCAAACTCTAAATGCCTTACTAACTGAAATGTCTGGATTTAAAGAAAGTCATGGCATAGTAGTAATTGCGGCTACAAACAGGCTTGACGTACTTGATGAAGCTCTTTTAAGACCTGGTAGATTTGATAGACATATTGAAGTATCGCTGCCAGATGTTAATGCTAGAGAAAAAATCTTGAAGCTTCATCTCAAAAACAAACCTATTGAAGACATAAATATAAGAAATATAGCTGAAAATACTACTTATTTTTCTGGTGCAAAACTTGAGAACTTAGCCAATGAGGCCGCTATAATTGCTTGCAAGGAAAATGCTCCTTACATTACCGCCAATCATATGGACAAGGCGTTTTCTATAGTTGTAGCTGGACATGAAAAGCTGGATAAGACTTCGATGAAAAAAGATGATTTAAAAATTACTGCATACCATGAAATTGGACACGCCTTAATTTCTTATTTAAAGCTTCCCGAAGAGAAAATTTCAAAGGTAACTATAATTCCAACCACTAAAAGTGCAGGTGGTTATACTTTAACCATCGGCGGAGATAACACTTACCATAACTTAGATTACTTAAGAAGAAAAATCATGGTATTACTTGGAGGTAGAGCTGCTGAGGAAATTATTTTTGGCAAAGATAAAATTACTACTGGAGCTTATAACGACCTTAAGAAAACTACTAATATGATAAATAATATGATATGTGAGTATGGAATGGGTAAATCCATTGGACTTTTAAGACTATCAGAAATGCAGGGAGTGTCTACAGAACACTATACTACTGTAATATTAAGTGAATGTAGGTCAACAATAAATGAATTATATGAAGAGGTTAAAAATATACTTAACGATAACATAAATTTACTACACAGCTTGTCTACAGAGCTTCTTGAGAAAGAAACCCTATATACCCAAGATATTATTGATGTTGTATATGGCAAGACTATCTAATTTAACAATTAAAATAATAGTATCTTCTTTATTAAGCTATTCTTAGATTAAGCCATTATCAAAGTTAACTCTAAATATATATCATTAAATGAACTGCTCCATGTCAAATAGATATGGAACAGTTCATTTAAATATGATGTTATCGCTTGCATTTTTTCAAATAACAATGAATATATCCCCTACTATTAAAATATAATGTATTAGTTCAATTTTAATTTGTAGTTAGGTGGTATTTTACATGAAAGATAAAAATGTCTATATTGGTATAACTTTTCTTATTTTAGGGTTATCATATTTTACATACTACTTTAACCCTATACTATTTAATAAAATTTTAAATCTATGGCCTATCCTCATTTTAATTTGTAGTTTGGTTCTTCAGTATTTATACTTTGAGCTAAGGTTGTCACCATTAGTAATCATAAGCGGTTTTTCCCTAGTTTATGGTGCCATGTATACCCTTAACTTATATATTGATTTTATAGATACACATAGCTCTATTGCTATATTTTTTCTAGCTATTGCTACTTCTCTTTTAAGCTACTATATTTTTATAAATCCTAGTTATATACTATTACCTTTTATATTTTTATTTATTTCTATTGCTATTATTATCTTTCTCTATCCCTTTTATAAGATATTCATACCTGTTATTAATACGGAATTAACTATTTCAACTATATTTATACTGATTGGTGTATATCTAATTTTCAGTACCCTCATAAGCTATATTAAATGATATTTATTTAACAATTTCTTTAATTCCCTTAACATTTAACCTAAAACAATAATTTATTTATATGAAATTTCTCATTGTAAAATCAGCTTATGAAAGTTATTAATGCTAAAATTTCATTACAACAAAAAAAGGTGTAAATTCTATAGAGTTTACACCTTTTTTTACAGTTTTTATTTATCAATATTGAATTTTAAATCTATATCTAGCCCATATAATTACATTATACTTCATTTTTAGACATTATGTTATATTTTAAGATGATACAGTTAATTATTATAACTTACTTAATTCTACAGCAATTCTAGCCCCAACTTTAGCATTGTTGAATACTAATTGTATATTTGATTCTAAACTTGATCCACCAGTTATCTCTTTTACTTTTCCAAGTAAAAATGGTGTGCTCTCTTTACCTTTTATTCCTTTTTCATCCGCTTCTTTTACAGCAGCATCTATAGCATTATTAATTGTGTCATAATCCATTTCAAATTCTTCCGGAATTGGATTAGCAACAACCATTCCACCTTTTAATCCTAAATCCCATTTGCTTTTTAATGCTCTAGCTATTACTTCCTCATTATCAGCTTTATAATCTACTTTAAATCCTGATTTTCTTGTATAGAACGCTGGTAATTCCTCTGTTTGGAATCCAACTACAGGTACACCTTTAGTCTCTAAGTACTCACGTGTTAATCCTATGTCCAGAATAGATTTACATCCGGCACAAATTACCGCTACATCTGTCATACCTAGCTCTTCTAAATCTGCTGATATATCCATAGTATGCTCTGCACCTCTATGAACTCCACCAATTCCACCTGTAGCAAATACTTTAATTCCTGCAAGGGCCGCTATTATCATAGTTGTTGCAACCGTAGTTGCTCCATGTAACTTATTTGCAACTATAAAAGGTATATCTCTTCTACTAGTTTTTAGTACTCCTGGTGTTTTCCCTAAAAATTCTACTTCATCTTTAGTCAATCCTACTTTTAATACTCCATCAAGAATAGCTATAGTTGCTGGAACTGCACCATTCTCTCTTATTATACTTTCAACCTTTAATGCTGTTTCTACATTCTTAGGATAAGGCATTCCATGGGATATAATTGTAGATTCTAAAGCAACTACCGGTTTACCTTCCTTTAATGCATTTTCAACCTCTGGATTTATATTTAAATACTTTTCTAACATAATTTATTCTCCTTCATCTTTTTATTTATATTTTCCAACGATATATTTGGATTAATTGTATCTTTATGTGATATAGCAAGTGCGGAACACGTAGTCGCAAATTCTAATGTCTGTTGAATGTTATAATCGTTCATACTTGAATAAACGAGCCCTGCTACAAATGCATCACCTGCACCATTTGCATTAACAACATTAATTTTAGGTGTTGTAAATAACCCGCGTTTTTTACCATTGTTATAGTATACACCTTCTTCACCTAAACTAATAAATACATTCTCAACTCCCAAATTAAGGAAATATTCACTAACTTTTTCAACATCTTTCATATTTTTAATTTCCATACCCGATAGAATTTCTGCTTCGATTTTATTTGGCTTAATAGTGTGGAATTTATGGATTATATCCTTTACTTTAGTTGCTTTTGTCGAAGATACTGTATCTAGAAAGAATTTCGTATTTTTAAAATTATTTACCACATACTCTATTACATCTTTCGGTATATTAGTATCAATCACACAAATCCTTGAACTTTCTATAATATTCCGTCTGCCTTTTATAAAGTCTATTGACATCTTTTCATATATATCCATAGACGATATTGCAATTTTCATATCCCCTGAATTATCAAGAACCGACATGTAAATTGAAGTTGATTCTCCATCCAATTTCAAGCTTTGGTCTAAATCTAATCCAATTTCTCTTCCTTCATCTATTACCTTACGACCATAGATGTCATTTCCTATAACCGAAATCAATTTAGTTTCTACTTCAAGCCTAGCTAAATTCTCACCTATATTTCGCCCTACTCCACCCAATGAAAATTTTATATTCCCAGGATTAGAGTCTCCAAGCCGTAATTCAGAATTTGAAAATCCAACTATATCAATATTAGTTCCACCAATAATTGATACAAACTTTTCTTTATTCATAACATATCCTCGACCTGATATATATCCCTTTTTTATAAGGTTGCCTATATGCACCCCTACAGAGGATCTTGTTATTTTAAGAATATCAGATAACTCATTTTGAGATATTAAGGGATTGCTTTTAATGAGGTTTAATACTTCTTCTTCTCTATTTGTCACGCCAATCTCCCTTTCAATAATTCTTTACTCTATAAGCACTTCTTTATTTAATATTATCATGTTTGCATCTTTAGCGCAATAATTATTTTTTCTTACATTATATATACGTATATTAATATTTACTCTTATATAATTCTTAATCCCTAATTTGTAAAAATGATTTTTATTAATTCAACCTTTATATACAATATCCACAATATAATTAATTTAATTTTCTATATATTTTAACTATTTCTTAAATTATATTATATTAATTTATAAATGACATAACAATTTGAATATATTGCAAGATGACTATTTTCGAGTTATAATAGGGTTTGTACTATAGGAATCATTAATATATATGAGTAGTTTATCTATAGGAATGGAGGAATATTATGGGACTTTTAACTTTTAAACGAGGCATTCATCCGCCTCACGGAAAACATTTCTCAGAGCACAAAGAAATTGAAACTTATCTCCCAAAAGGTGATTTAGTCTTCCCTATGAGTCAGCATATAGGTGCCCCATGTGAACCTATTGTAAAAAAAGGTGACAAGGTACTAGTTGGCCAAAAAATAGGATTAAGCACAGGTTTTGTTTCATCTAACATTTATTCAAGCGTATCTGGTATTGTTAAAAATGTAACACCTATGCTTAGTTCTGGTGGTACTAAAGTGATGAGCGTAATTATTGAGAATGATAATACTTACGAAGAGGTTGCTGCAGTGCCTCATAAGAATTTTGAAAATTTGTCCAATGCAGAATTATTACAAATTATTAATGAGGCTGGTATTGTTGGACTAGGTGGGGCATGTTTCCCAACTCACGTTAAACTTTCACCACCTAAAGACTCAAAAATTGATAGCATAATTATCAATGCGGCTGAGTGCGAACCTTATTTAACTTGTGACCATCAATTAATGCTTCAATACTCAAAAGAGATTGGTGAAGGTTTACAAGTTATTACAAAGATGTTCCCTGAAGCTAAAATCTTCGTAGGTATTGAAAATAACAAAAATGACGCTATAACAATAATGAAGGCTGTTTTAGAGCCTATGACTAATGTACAAATATCAGAACTTAAAACTAAGTATCCTCAAGGTGCAGAAAAACAACTTATATATTCTGTTACTAAAAGAGAAGTACCAAGTGGAAAGTTACCTGCTGATGTTGGTTGCATAGTACAAAACGTAGCAACAATTTTAGCTATAAGAGAAGCTGTCGTAATTGGAAAACCTCTTACTGATAGAATCGTAACTGTTACTGGTGGTGCTGTTAAAACACCAAAAAATCTTAGAGTTAAATTTGGTACAAACCTACAAGAACTTATAGACGCCTGTGATGGTTTTACTGAAGAACCTATTAAAATCATTAGTGGTGGACCTATGATGGGTACTGCTCTATTTACATTGGACTTACCAGCAGTTAAAGGTACTTCTGGCTTACTTTGTCTTACAAGTGCTGAAGCTACTCCAACAGTTGAATCAAATTGTATAAGATGTGGCAAATGCGTAAATGCTTGTCCTATGTTCTTACTACCTAATAAACTTAATGCTCAAGTTATGAGATCTGATTATGATAGTTTTGAGCAGTTCGGTGGTCTTAATTGTATTGAGTGTGGTGCTTGTAGCTATTCTTGCCCTGCTAAGAGAAACTTAACTCAAACATGTAAAGAAGGTAAAAAAAGAGTCTTAACTAATAGAAAGAAAAAGTAGAGGTGAACATAATGTCTGGAAAATTATTTAACGTATCCGTATCGCCACATATAAAATCAAAAGAGACAGTTTCAACGGTGATGAGAGATGTTTTAATAGCACTTATACCTGCTACTATTGCAGCGGTATACTTCTTTGGTTTAGATGCCGCATTAGTAATCTTAACTGCTATTGCATCTGCAATGCTTAGTGAATTTATATTTAATAAAATTACTAACAGACCAAATACTTTAAGAGATTTAAGTGCCGTAATAACAGGGTTATTACTTGCTTTTAACATGCCACCAACTATCCCTCTATGGATGGTTGCTGTCGGAAGTGCATTTGCTATCATCGTAGTTAAATGTTTCTTTGGTGGACTTGGTCAAAACATTATGAACCCTGCCCTAGCTGGTAGAGCGTTCTTACTCGCAGCCTATCCAACCCAAATGACCCACTGGACTATTGACGGAGTTACTAAAGCTACTCCACTTGCTATTTTACGTAACGGTGGAGCACTACAACCTGATATTATGGATGCATTTTTAGGAGTTAATATTGCTGGATGTATAGGAGAGGTTTCTGCTCTCGCTTTAATTATTGGTGGAGCATACCTTCTATATAGAAAAGTTATCACTTGGCATATTCCAGCTGCTTATTTAGGTACAGTTTTCATTATAACAACAGTACTTGGAAGAGATGGATTTATGACTGGCCAAGGTTTCTATGAATTATTTGTTGGTGGATTAATGATTGGTGCACTATTTATGGCAACTGATTACACAACTTCTCCAATGACTAAAACTGGACAAATTATCTTCGGTGTAGGCTGTGGTGTTTTAACTACTGTAATTCGTCTTTATGGCGGATATACTGAAGGTGTATCTTATTCAATTCTTCTTATGAACTTATTAGTTCCAATGATTGACAAATGGACTACTCCACGTGTATTCGGAGGTGCAAAATAATGATAGAAAATTTAAAATTAGGAGCAACCTTACTTGTTATAACAGCAATTGCTGGATTAATCCTTGCTTTTGCCTATGATATTACTAGAGCACCAATCGAAGCTAAAGCAAAAGAAAATCAAGCTATAGCTCTTAAGGTTGTTTTAGCTGCCGATGAATTTGAAGAACTTAAAGCAGATAATGCTGAAAACATAAAAGCAATATTTGAAGCTAAAAATGGTGGACAAACTACTGGTCATGTATTCAATGTAATCGCTAAAGGTGGTTATGGTGGAGATATCGAACTTATGGTTGGAATAAAAAATGATGGTTCTATATCTGGAATTACAATACTAAAGCAATCAGAAACTCCTGGTCTTGGTTCAAAAGCTACAGAGCCTGGTTTTACTGATCAATTTAAAACTATGAAAGCTGAAAAAGAACTTGCAATTGGTTCAGATGTTCAACCAATTACAGGTGCTACCATTACTTCAAAAGCAGTTACCTCTGGTATCAACACTGCTATAAACTATTACAACACAAACTTGAAAGGAGCAAAGTAGAATGAAAGAGTTAATTAACAGATTAAAAGTTGGTATTATTACCGAAAATCCAGTATTTATTCAAGTACTAGCTATGTGTCCTACTCTTGCTGTTACAAGTAGTGTTCAAAATGCTGCTGGTATGGCATTAGCTGCTACCGTAGTATTAATTGGATCTAACGCAGTTATTTCTTTAATTAGAAAACTTGTTCCTGATAAAATTAGAATACCAGCTTATATCGTAGTTATCGCTACCTTCGTTACATTAATTCAGTTCCTATTAGAAGCATATATTCCTGATTTATACAAATCACTTGGAATATTCTTACCTCTTATAGTTGTTAACTGTGTTATCTTAGGAAGAGCTGAAGCTTATGCATCTAAAAATAAGGTATTACCTTCTATTTTTGATGCTATAGGTATGGGTCTAGGATTTGGTCTTGCTATAATTCTACTTGCAACTTTCAGAGAAGTTCTAGGAAATGGAACATTCTATGGAATTCAAGTATTACCAAAATCTTATGTTCCAGCTATGGTTATGACATCAGCTCCAGGAGCATTTATGACACTTGGTATGATTCTTGCTGGATTCAACCAATATAAAATTTCTAAAGCTAAAAAAGCTGAAACTACAAAATAAGGAAGGTGAAATTTAATGAGCGAATTATTTACTATATTTATAGGCGCCCTTCTAGTTAACAACGTAATATTAGGGCAATTTCTAGGTATATGTTCCTTCCTTGGAGTTTCTCAAAAAACTGAGACTGCTAAGGGTATGGGTGCAGCCGTTACCTTCGTAATGATACTAGCTACTCTTATTACCTTCGTGGTAAACAACCTTATCCTAGTTCCTTTTGATTTAGGATACTTATCAACACTTGCTTTTATCCTTGTTATTGCGGCACTAGTTCAATTTGTTGAAATAGTTATTAAGAAAATTCAACCTGGTCTTTACAGATCTCTTGGTATATTCTTACCCCTAATAACAACTAACTGTGCAGTACTTGGTGTTGCTGTTACAAACATAGATAAAAATTATGGATTGGCTCAATCATTATCTAACACTCTTGGTGCTGCTCTTGGATATGTACTTGCTATAGTAATCCTTGCAGGCTTAAGAGAAAGAATGGAAGATAACACTGATATGCCTGTTGCTTTTAGAGGATTACCAATCTCTTTAATTACAGCAGGGTTAATGGCTATTGCTTTCTATGGCTTCAGTGGTTTAGTTTAAGGAGGGAAATTTAATGGAATTATCAAAATTAGTAGCTCCTGTAGTAAGCCTTGGTAGTCTTGGACTAGTATTTGGAGCCTTACTCGGATATGCAAACAGTAAATTCAAAGTAGAAGTTGATGAAAGAATTCCTCTAGTAAGAGATTGTCTTCCTGGTGCAAACTGTGGTGGATGTGGATTTGCTGGATGTGATGCTTATGCTGAAGCTGTAGTTATGGGTACAGCTCCAACAAATAAATGTAGCCCTGGTGGCGCTGAATGTGTATCAAAAATCTCTGATATTCTTGGAGTTGAGGCTACTGTTGGTGAACCAATGACGGCTTTTGTTAAATGTAAAGGTACACCTGACGTAGCTAAGGAAAAATATAACTATGTTGGAATCTTAGATTGTAACCAGGCTGCTGTTGCTCCTGGTGGTGGATCTAAATCATGTGAGCATGGTTGTCTTGGTCTTGGTTCATGTGTAAAAGCTTGTGAATTTGGTGCTCTGTCTATTATAAATGGAGTTGCAGTTGTAGATGAAGAAAAATGTGTTTCATGTAGTGCATGTATAGCTATATGTCCTAAATCAATAATTCATCTTGTACCTAAGAAATCTAAAGTTAGAATAGATTGCAACAACAAAAATAAGGGTAAAGACGTTATGGATACATGTTCTGTAGGTTGCATTGGTTGCAGTATTTGTATGAAGAACTGCCCAAAAGATGCTATAGAAATGGTTAATAACATTCCAGTTTTTGATTATGATAAATGTATTAATTGTGGAATTTGTGCAACCAAATGCCCTAAAAATTCTATCATAAATCTTAAAAAACCAGTTTTAAAGAAGGATTCTGTACAAACTACAGAGCCTACTCCTGATGCTGAAAATAACAATACTACCGTATAATAACCTTAATTTTTATGTTATAATATAGAAGGCTTTTAGCCTTCTATATTTATTTGGAGGTGATTTCATGGAAGAAGAAGGTATTGTAAAAAGAATTGATGGTAATATTGCTAAAGTGGCCTTTACCAAAAAAGGTGGATGTGGTGGCGGATGTTCATCTTGTAAATCCGGTTGTCCTAAAGACACTATAATGGTAGATTTGGAAAATACAAAAGCTGCTATTGCCGGTGATAGAGTTTTAGTTTCTATGGATAATGCTGTATTTAAAAATATGACATTTTGGGCCTATGCCTTCCCTACTATCATTACTGTAATTACTCTTATGGTAACACTTTATGTGTTTGGCAAATTTAATCTAAACAACTATGAATTGTATTCAGCCTTTTCAGCTATAGTTGCTATGCTTATTTCATATAAAATTAGCGCTAAAATAAATAAGGGTGAGGATAAATACACATTCAAAATGATAAGAAAAATTAAGTAAATTTACTTAATTTCAAATGTAATATTTTTAATTTACTGTGGTAAACTAAAAATATATATAATTAATGGATTTTTATATATTTTAGGAGGTATAAATATGAATATTCGATCAATGATTGATCATACTATTTTAAAATCATCAGCAACAAAATTAGAGGTTATTAAAATTTGCGATGAAGCTAAAGAATATAATTTTAAATCAGTATGTGTAAACTCTTGTTATACAGAACTAGTTGCAAAGGAACTTAAAGATTCAGACGTTCTTGTTTGCACTGTTGTAGGCTTCCCTCTAGGCGCTATGGATACTAAATCCAAAGCTTTTGAAACTGCTAGGGCTATAGAACTTGGATCTAATGAAATCGACATGGTAATAAATGTTGGTGCCTTAAAAGATAAAGATTATGACTTTGTAAAAAACGATATAAAAGAAGTTGTTGAAACCTCTAAAGGAAAAGCCATTGTTAAAGTTATATTAGAAACCTGTCTATTAACTGAAGATGAAAAAATTAAAGCTTGTGAATTATCTCAAGAGGCTGGTGCTGACTTCGTAAAAACATCTACCGGATTTAGTACTGGTGGGGCTACCGTTGAAGATATCACCCTAATGAGAAGGATTGTAGGCCCTAATATGGGCGTTAAGGCATCTGGAGGTGTTCGTACTACGGAAGATGCTATGAACGTTATTAATGCTGGTGCAACACGAATAGGTGCTAGTGCATCAATATCTATAGTTGAAAATTTATCAACTTCTGATTCTGATTATTAATTAATTATAATTTTAAAAAAGGGAAATTTATTACATAAATTTCTCTTTTTTCATGTCCATTAATGTAAAATATAGTCTATTCATGTTAACTTCATGTTAACTATATTAATTTTGTTAATTATCTGAATTTTCTATTGAAATTGGTCGAAAATAGTATATTCTTGTATTATAAATAAAACGTTTTATTGTAATTATTTTATAGGGGGAATTAAAATGAATTTTTTTAAAGGACTTTTTAAATTTGTTCCAATCTTTGTTTTAGCCGGTCTTATGATTATGGGAGTTGATGTTCTTACAGCAGCACCAATTGCAACATTATTCGCTTGTGCTGTAGCCTACATAACCGAAAAGGTAAAGTTAAACGATCTCATTGATGCAGCTGTAGACAATGTAAAGGGTTTAATACTAGTATTCTTTATACTAATGTTTGCCTACGCTATGGCAAGTGCATTCATGTCTACAGGAGTTGGGGCTTCCATAGTTAATGTTTCCTTATCACTTGGCTTAAATGCAAGAACAGTTGCAGTATCAGGGTTCTTAGTAACATCTATACTTTCTGTAGCTACTGGTACTTCTTGGGGAACTTTTGCTGCATGTGCACCAATTTTCTTATGGCTTAACCACATAGTTGGTGGAAACATAATGCTTACTACTGCAGCTATTGCTGGTGGTGCTTGTTTCGGTGATAATATAGGACTTATTTCAGACACTACAGTTGTAAGTTCTGGTATCCAAAATGTAGAAGTTGTAGACAGGGTTAGAACTCAAGGGTTCTGGTCTCTTGCTTGTCTTATCGTAACTGCAATCATTATATTCGTTGTAAGTTTAGCAATGAAACTTCCAACCGATTTAACTAATGCAAAGGTAGCAATTGATGCTATCCCAGCTGAAGTATGGACATCTTTAGATGCTGTAAGACCTGAAGCTGTAAATCTTCTAAATCAAGTTAAAGATGGGGTTCCTCTATATATGGTAATTCCTCTAATACTTGTTATAGTTGCCGCTGTTAAAGGTATTCCTACACTACTTTGTCTTTTCCTTGGAATTGGTTCATCCTTTGTATTCGGTAGCTTTGCTGGAACTGTGGAAGGCATCGGACCATTCATGGAGTTAGTTCAAACTGGATTTGCTGATGCAGGTTCATGGGTTATCGTAATGATGATGTGGGTTGGTGCTTTTGGTGGTATAATGGCAAAAATGAATGCCTTCGCTCCTCTATCAACATTTATCCTAAAAATATCTAGTAATGTAAGACAATTAATGTTCTGGAACGGTGTACTTTGTATCGGTGGTAACGCAGCTCTTTCTGACGAAATGGCTCAAATCGTAACTATTGGACCTATCATTAAAGAACTTGTTGAAAATAACGTAGAAGGAAGCAAAGAAGATATGTACACCTTATATCTTAGAAATGCAACCTTTGGTGATGCTCTTGGAGTTTTCGGTTCTCAATTAATTCCATGGCATGTATACATTGGATTCTATGTTGGAATAGCAAACTCAGTGTATCCACTACATGAATTTGCCGCAATGGATATAATAAAATATAACTTTATGGCCTTTACCGCAGTTGGTTCAATATTATTATTAACACTTACTGGATGGGATAGATTTATTCCTAAATTCGGTTTACCAAAAGAACCTGCTGTTAGATTAAAAAAGGGAAATATGAATATACCAAACTCTAAAGTATCTTCTCTATAATAAATTGTACTGCTCCCACAACTAATATTTGTGGGGGCTTTTATATTTTTATCTTCACCTCAATATTGTATTTCTATTATTTTCATACATATCCTATATTAAAATTTATATATTTCACTATTTATAAATCCATTAATTTTCAAATTTAAACTTGTATGCTTTGTACCTTTTTAATTAAATTTATATATATTAATTCAATATTTCTACATCAAAGTAATAATATATAGCTAATCATTTTATATATATATTACAATAATATATTAGCATTTTTTTACTTTTTTCCCCTTTTTTATAATCAATTAGTATAATATTAAAAATATTTAATTAAAAAATTGTTTAATTTATGTGTTTTTTCAGAATAATACTTGATATTTTGTCGAAAACGTTTTAAACTATTGAATGTAGAAACAAGGTTCGAAAAATTGCCAAAGTTTCTACTTCAATCATTTTACGGGGGGATTCATAAATGAATTTTTTAAAGGGATTTTTTAAATTTGTTCCAATTTTTGTATTAGCTGGACTTATCATGATGGGGGTAGACGTTCTTACCGCTGCTCCAATCGCAACAATCTTTGCTTGTGTAGTTGCATACATAACTGAAAAGATTAAATTCAATGAACTAATTGATGCTTCAATCGAAAATGTAAAAGAACTTATATTAGTGTTCTTTATACTAATGTTTGCTTATGCAATGGCAAACGCTTTCATGTCTACCGGTGTTGGTGCATCTATAGTTAATATAGCGCTATCTCTTGGTGTAAATGCAAGAACCGTTGCAGTATGTGGATTTCTAGTAACTGCAATCCTTTCAGTAGCCACAGGTACATCATGGGGAACTTTTGCAGCATGCGCGCCAATTTTCCTATGGTTAAACCACATTCTTGGCGGAAACATTCTTCTTACTACGGCTTCAATAGCTGGTGGTGCTTGTTTTGGTGATAATATTGGGCTTATTTCTGATACCACCGTTGTAAGCTCTGGTATCCAAAAAGTAGAGGTACTTGATAGAGTTAAATCTCAAGTTATTTGGTCTATTGGTTGTCTTGTAGTTTCTGCAATAATTATATTTGGAATAAGTATTGCGATGAAACTTCCAACTGAAGTTGTTGATACTGCTCTTGCAATTGATGCAATTCCTGCTGAAGCTTGGGCATCATTAGAAGCTGAAAGACCATCTGCTGTAGAGTTATTAAATCAAGTTAAAGAAGGCGTACCTTATTACATGGTAGTTCCATTAATACTTGTTATAATTGCAGCTGTAGTTGGATTACCAACTTTACTTTGCCTATTTATTGGACTTATAGCTTCATTCATATTAGGTAGCTTTGCTGGAACTGTACCAGGATTAAGTTCATTCATACTTTTAGTTGAAGATGGATTCTCCGAAGCAGGATCTTGGGTTATCGTAATGATGATGTGGTTTGGTGCATTCAGTGGAATAATGTCAAAAATGAATGCTTTTGAACCATTATCTAATTTTGTATTAAAAATCTCTAATAATGTAAGACAACTAATGTTCTGGAACGGTATTCTTTCCATAGGTGGAAATGCTGCCCTTTCTGATGAAATGGCACAAATTGTTACTATAGGACCTATGATTAAAGAACTTGTTGACAAAAATGTAGACGGAACCGAAGAAGATCTTTACAAACTTCGTATGAGAAATGCAACCTTCTCTAGTGCCTTAGGTGTATTTGGTTCTCAATTGATTCCTTGGCATGTATACATGGGATTCTATGTAGGAATACTTACATCTGTATATCCTTTACATGTATTCAATGCAATTGATATCATAAAATATAATGTCATGGCATTTGTAACTGTAGGTTCCCTACTATTACTCACTATAACTGGTTGGGATAGATTCATTCCTAACTTTGGTTTACCAAGAGAGCCACAAGTTAAATTAAAAAAAGAAGATTCATCTATAGAAGCTGACAAAAAAGTTTCAGCATAAATAAAAAGAGAACTATTACAATGCTTTAAATAGGATTATAATAGTTCTTTTTTTATTACAAATTTTTCATTTTTATTACATTATATTCTTATAAATGTATTTTTTTTCATTTTTATTACATTTTTTATAATGTGAATTGTTTAATTTTTGTGTTTTTTCAGAAAAATACTTGATATTTATAAAAAAAAGTTTTAAACTATGTTTATAGAAAATAGTAGTTAAAATTTTAACTATTTTCTGCTCTAATTATTTTTATGGGGGGGATATAAATGAATTTTTTTAAAGGATTATTCAAGTTCATTCCAATTTTCGTATTGGCAGGACTAATGATGATGGGGGTTGATGTTCTTACTGCAGCACCTATCGCAACCATATTTGCATGCATCGTAGCATATATAACCGAAAAGGTTAAATTTAATGAACTTATCGATGCAGCGGTAGATAATGTAAAGGGTCTCATACTAGTATTCTTTATACTTATGTTTGCCTACGCAATGGCAAGTGCCTTTATGTCAACAGGTGTTGGTGCTTCTATCGTTAACATGGCACTTTCACTAGGACTAAATGCAAGAACTGTTGCAGTTTGCGGTTTCTTAGTAACAGCTGTACTTTCCGTTGCTACTGGTACATCTTGGGGAACTTTTGCAGCATGTGCTCCAATCTTCCTATGGCTTAACCATATAGTTGGCGGAAATATATTACTTACTACAGCATCTATAGCTGGTGGTGCTTGTTTTGGAGATAACATTGGTCTTATTTCCGACACTACAGTTGTAAGTTCAGGTATTCAAAAGGTAGAAGTTATTGACAGAATTAGAACCCAAGGAATTTGGTCTCTTTCATGTCTCGTTGTAACTGCAATTATTATATTTGGAATCAGTATAGCAATGAAGCTTCCAACTGATGTTGCAAATGCATCACTTGCAATCGATGCTATCCCAGCTGAAGTATGGACAAGCTTAGAAGAAGTTAGACCTACAGCTGTTGATTTATTAAACCAAGTTAAGGAAGGCGTACCTTACTATATGGTAATTCCTCTAGTACTTGTTATAATTGCTGCTGTGCTTGGTGTTCCTACCTTACTTTGCTTATTCATAGGTCTAGCGGGCTCATTCGTATTAGGTAGCTTTGCTGGAACAGTAGAAAGTTTAACTGCTTTCCTTAGCTTAGTTGAAGGTGGTTTTTCCGAAGCTGGTGCTTGGGTTATTGTAATGATGATGTGGGTTGGAGCCTTTGGTGGTATAATGTCTAGAATGAATGCCTTTGCTCCACTATCAAATTTCATATTAAAAATTTCTGGAAACGTAAGACAATTAATGTTCTGGAATGGTATATTGTGTATAGGTGGAAACGCTGCTCTTTCTGATGAAATGGCACAAATTGTTACTATAGGACCTATTATCAAGGAACTTGTTGATAATAATGTAGAAGGAAGCGAAGAAGACTTATACAAATTATACCTTAGAAATGCAACCTTTGGAGATGCACTTGGTGTTTTTGGTTCCCAATTGATTCCTTGGCATGTGTACATTGGTTTCTACGTTGGAATAGCTTCATCAGTATATCCACTGCATGAATTTATTGCAACTGATATCATTAAATACAACGTTATGGCATTTGTTGCTGTAAGCTCAATATTATTACTTACATTAACAGGCTTTGATAGATTCATTCCTAAGTTTGGATTACCAAGAGAGCCAGCTGTTAAGTTAAAAAAACAAAACACAAATGTAATTAATAACAATAATAAAGCTGTATAATTTAAAAATAACCTTGCATTTGCAAGGTTATTTTTTATTTCATTTCTTCGTCAAAAATTCTATCGTATTCGTCAACTACTTTATTAAACTCATCTTCGTCTTCTACCATTTCATAAGAAGCTGTTGTTCCCTCTCCTACTACTTTGTATACATATGCTTCATCTTCTTCATCAAGTGGAGCTAAAATCACATAATGATTACCATCTATAGTAAGATCCTCCACTACCTGAAGTTCAACTTTTTCCATTGTTTCTGAATCAGTCAAAGTTATTATATTCATTTCTTCCATTTTTATATTCCTCCTAGAGTATTATAATTTAGTCCCTTTTCATTATATATTATACATTTTCATATTACAATGAAATTTTCGAAAACTATAAAGAATGAGACTGTCTATTAATTTTAAGACAGCCTCCACAAACATTAAATATAAAACTTTGTATCTGGATCAATCAAATTGTTTTTAATATCAATACCAAACAATCCATCTACAAGGGTTGGGGTTTCAATTGGATGAGCATCCTTAACACTATTATTTAAAACTTGTATCCCATCATGGATATTTTTCTTTGGTTTCTTATTTTTCTGTTTAAATTTACTCAAGTAAATCATACTCCCTTCTTGTACATACTTATCAAGCGATTTCAACTTTAATTTCTTTTGCTCTCACTAACTAATGTTGTTGATTATTATAAGCCGTTAAAACTTTATTAAACTCTCTACCTTCACCTACTGATGCATATTCTACCATTCCATTTTCTCTACTTACAACCTTATATGCACAAGCTTCATCAGAATTCTTAGGTCCAGCTATTACATACTCTGAAGAACCCACCTTTACCACATCAATAAATTCCAATTCAACTGATTTTCCATCTTCTCCAGAAACTTTTATACACTGATTAATATTGCCCATCTTATAACCTCCATAAGTTTTAATATATATAAGATGTGCATAATTACTAAAATTATTTATACTTTTATATTTATTTTATATTTTTTAATATAGCTAACCTGTCTTTAATACGTTTTTCATAGCCTAATATTGTAGGTGTATAGTATGTTTTACTAATTAATTTATCTGGCATATATTGTTGATTTACATAATGATTTTCGTAGTCATGAGGATATTTATAATCTGCACCCTTATTAATTACCCTAGCTCCACTATAATGACTATCTCTAAGATGTAGTGGTATTACTCCAATATCTTCACTTTCTATATCTGCCATAGCTTTATTAATGGCATTGTATGCTGCATTAGATTTTGGCGCTCCTGCCAAATATGTAACAGCTTGTGCCAAACTTATCCTAGCTTCAGGCATTCCAATGGATTTTACTACATCTAAAGCCGCATTAGCCACAAGTAGTGCATATGGATCTGCATTCCCCACATCCTCTGATGCAGATATTACAAGTCTCCTGGCTATAAACTCAGGATCTTCACCTCCGTATAACATCCTAGCTAAATAGTGAATTGCAGCATCTGGATCACTACCTCGAATACTTTTAATAAATGCCGATACCACATCATAATGATAATCTCCTGATTTGTCATAACTAACATTCCTTTTCTGCATACATTCTTCAACCACTTCTGTGGTTATGTTAATTACTCCATTTTCATCTTTATTTGTAGTTAGTACTGCAAGTTCTAAAGCATTTAAGGCTTTTCTACCATCTCCAGCTGAATTCATGCAGATAAATTCCTCTGCATCTTTGTAAAGTTTTATATTTACCTTCCCAAATCCTAGTTCTGAATCATTAAGAGCTCTATTTAGTAACCTACCAATTTCTTTTTTTCCTAGTTCCTCTAATTTAAATATCATAGACCTCGATAATAATGCTTTATTTACTTCAAAAAAAGGATTTTCCGTTGTTGCTCCTACTAGCGTTACTACCCCCTTTTCCACATGAGGTAGCAAACTATCTTGCTGTGTTTTATTAAATCTATGTATTTCATCTATAAACAAAATGGTCTTCTTTCCACTCAAAGATCTTTCATTTAATGCTTTATCTACAACAGCC
The DNA here is from genome assembly GCF_036660475.1 of Clostridium sp. Classification (GTDB taxonomy): domain Bacteria; phylum Bacillota; class Clostridia; order Clostridiales; family Clostridiaceae; genus Clostridium_J. The sequence goes on from NZ_JAVXAO010000010.1 coordinate 139,817, forward strand.
TTAATATCCTTAATTCCTGAAGTAACCGCATTTAGCTCTACGTAATTACAATACGTAGTCTTTGCTATTATTTTTGCAAGACTAGTTTTCCCTACCCCTGGAGGACCATATAATATTAAAGATGTTATTCTATCACTTTTAATACTTCTATATAATAATTTATCCTTGCCCAATATATGCTCTTGCCCTACAAACTCTTCTAGAGTACTTGGTTTTAACCTTTGTGCTAAGGGTTCATTTATATTTGTTTTATATTTCTCTTCTCTACCATTATCTGAAACTAAATCAAACAATGAAATATTATCATAATTTTTTTCCAACTTTATCATTCCTTTAATTAATATTGATGAATTCAACTTTTCCCTGTAGAATTATGGTAATCAGTCCCTAAATTCTAAATATAAATTTCAACTGCTACTCCTAAGTATACCACAAAAATCTCATGTGTTTACATAGCGAAAACTGAAAAAACTTCCTAACTACTTTATGTTATTTAGGAAGTTTTTATATAAGCTTTTTAAGGTAACAAATCGCATATTTTATAGTTTTATTCTAAAGTTTATAAGAGAAATGAATCTCTATTCTATTTCATAATTAGTCTAAAGTAGATTTTTATCTTTTTTATCAATGTAATCATCTAAAGTTTTTTTGACAACTTTAGATAACGCTAAAAGTGCAACTAAATTTGGAAACACCATTAATCCATTAAATGTATCTGCTAGTTCCCATACTAAATCTACATGTACACATGATCCTAAAAATATAAATAGCATAACTAATATTCTATATGGAGTTATCCCTTTTTGGCCAAACAAGAACTTTATATTTGCCTCTCCAAAAAAGTACCACCCTACAATTGTAGAAAAAGCAAAGAAAAATAAGGATACTGAAATAAAGATACCACCTAAGTTGCCTCCCATTCCATTTATAAATGCCTGTTGAGTTAATACAATACCTGATGCTCCACTATCAAGAGCACCTGTTGTTAATATAACTAGAGCAGTAAGTGTTAATATAATAAATGTATCTATAAACACCCCCATCATCGCTACTAATCCTTGTTCTGAAGGATGATTAACTTTAGCAATTGCATGAGCATGTGGTGTTGAACCCATACCAGCTTCATTCGAGAATAACCCTCTAGCTACTCCATATCTTACCGCTTCTTTAATCGTAACTCCAATTAATCCCCCTGCTACAGCGGTTGGTTTAAATGCACCAACCACAATCATCTTAAAAGCAGGTAATATGTTTGCATAGTTTACAAATATAATGCCTAGACTACCTACAATATATAATAGTGCCATTAGTGGAACAACTTTTTCCGTAAACGAAGCAATACTTGATACCCCTCCGATAAAAATTATTCCTGCTAGAATTGCCACTATTACCCCTATTATTCTAGGGTCAATTCCAAAGGATTGCTGAAATGCGCTACCTATAGAATTAGCTTGAACCATATTACCAATGAATCCCAGTGCAAGTATTATAGTTATTGCAAAGAATGTGGATAACCATTTACCTATTTTCTTATTTTTTAAACCGTCTCTTATGTAGTATGCTGGACCCCCTGTAACTTGTCCACTTACTACGGTTTTATATTTTTGTGCTAATGTTGCCTCCGCAAAAATTGTACCCATTCCAAAGAATGCACTAATCCACATCCAAAATATTGCCCCTGGTCCCCCCATGGCAATTGCAGTAGCTGCTCCTGCTAAATTTCCTGTTCCTACCTATGCAGCTATAGATGTTGCAAGTGCTTGAAATGATGACATACCATCTGCCCCTGCTTTCTTACCAAACTTAATTTTCCCAAAAACTAATTTAAAACTTTCCTTAAATCTTGTTACCTGAACAAATCTAAGTTTAAATGTAAAATAAATCCCTGTACCACAAAGTAAAAAAATAAGTAAATAATTCCATATAACCCCATTAATATTTTTAACTATTTCTAACATATTGTTCATAATACCCTCCCCATGATATTACGATTTGTCACCTTACATATATTATATAATATTTTTAGAATTTTTCAACAATTTATAATAACGTTTACATTATGTTTATATCTAACTAAAAAAGAGTATCAAAGCGTTTACTTTAATACTCTTTGGTGCAGATGGCGGGATTTGAACCCGCACGAGAATTCTCTCACTACCCCCTCAAGATAGCGTGTCTGCCGTTCCACCACATCTGCATAAAACTTAATTTTATATAAATATTATAGCACCGAATACCTACAAATTCAATGATTAATTGAATTGTTTTACTTATATTAGAATTCCCATACTAATTTTTATTTACCTGTACTCTAACAACTATAATGTTCCTATACCCTTTAATTGTAATATATACATGGACATGACTCTAGATAAGCACTTCTAATATCCAGTTGAAGTAATATATTCATCTTATTGAACCTCCATCTGGATATTAGAATCACTTGATATAATCATTATGTTACTCTAATTTGTATAAATACCTATACATTTTATCACCAAAGCTAACTTTTTTAACGTAGTTTTTTGTCTCCTTAAACGGAATATCCAAAAGGCTTTTCCCATCTTCTGAGTATTTTTCATCATTAAGCCATTTAGTTACATTACCAGGCCCTGCATTATAGGCAGCTAAGATTAGATTATATTCACCACTAAAATCATTACTTAACTTATTTAAATACCAACATCCCATTTTTATATTGATTAGAGGATCATTAATCATATCTGCATTAAAATTCTCTATTCCCATAGTTTCGCCAATCCAAATTCCTGTATCCGGCATAATTTGCATTAATCCTAGTGCTCCCTTTGATGACTTTGCTTCAACTGAAAACTTACTTTCTGTATTTATTACTGCAGCTACTAAGTTAGGATCAAGGTCATATTCTTTACTATACTGAATTATATACTCCTTATATTCAAGGGGAAAAAAATTTCTTAGTATCCCTTTAAAACTAACAATAATGATAACTACAATAAATAGTGTTAAAATTATTCTTTTATTTTTTGCATTCCTTTTATGTGCCATTTTGCCCCCTAGTCATCCTTATATTACTAATGATTTTTTTTACCTGATGTTGCGTTTCACTCAAATGGCCATTATTATCAATGATAAAATCTGCAAAACCACATTTTTCCCTTGTAGACATTTGGTTATTTATCCTAAGAATAGCTTCTTCATTAGAATAATTATCTCTTTCCATAACCCTTTTAACTTGTAAATCCTCGTCAGCTATCACTACAATTATTACATCCATTGATGTATGTAGATTATTTTCAATTAGAGTTGGTGCATCTATAATGCAAATATCTTCACCTACATCATCATATTCGCAAATTTCATTAAATATGTCATCTTTTATGTATGGCATTAATATTTCTTCATATTCTTTCTTTTTATCCCTATTAGAAAATATTAATGCACCCATCTTACGTCTTAAAAATGTTCCATCTTCATCAAAATATTCATTTCCAAAAACTTTCCTAATACTTTGTAGTATTTCATCATGTGATATTAACACCGACCTGGCTATATTATCCACATCAATTACCGGTATATTATTGTTCTTGAAAATATTACTTACAGTGCTCTTTCCGCATCCTATTCCACCAGTTAACCCAACTTTTAAGATAGATTTATTTAGCTTCATACCAAGTATCCCCTATAGAAATATCAGCCTTCAGTAATACTTTAAGGTCTAGAACACCTTCCATTTCATTTCTAACCAATTCCTTAACCTGTTCCATTTCATTCTTATACACATTAAGTATAAGTTCATCATGGACTTGAAGTATTAATTTACTTTTAAGTCCCTTATTTTTAAGTTCCTTTGCTACATTTACCATTGCAATTTTTATGATATCTGCAGCACTACCTTGTATTGGAGCATTCATGGCTAATCTTTTCCCCAACGCTTTAATCATTTTATTTGAAGATTTTATCTCTGGTATATATCTTTTTCTATTTAAAAGTGTAGTTACATAAGAATTTTCTTCTGCCTCATCAATTACCATATCCATATATTTTTTAACATTTTCATATCTATGCAGATATGTATCAATATAGTTTTTAGCTTCTATTCTCGTAATCCCTAAATCTTGAGCAAGACTAAAATCACCTATTCCATAAACGATTCCAAAGTTAACTGCCTTTGCATTGCTTCTCATAGTTTTCGTTACCTCTTCTATTGGCACATTGAACACTTCTGAAGCCGTTGCTGTATGAATATCTATATTACTATTAAAGGCTTTAATCATGTTTTCATCCCCTGAAATATGAGCAAGAACTCTTAATTCAATCTGTGAGTAGTCCGCTGAAAGAATAATAGATTCCTCATTATGAGGTATAAACACCTTTCTTATAGACCTACCATTTTCACTTCTTATTGGTATATTTTGAAGGTTAGGTTCTGTGCTTGATAATCTTCCAGTGGTTGTTACTGTCTGAGTAAAGTTAGAGTGTATTCTTCCATCCTCATCAATTACATGTTTTAACCCTTCTATATAAGTGGAATATAGCTTTGTAATCTGCCTAAAGTATAAAATCTTATTAATTATTTCATGTTTATCCTTCAGCGCATCTAAAACCTCTGCATTAGTAGAATACCCTGTTTTTGTCTTCTTAATTACTGGAAGGTCTAGCTTTTCAAATAATATCTTCCCCAGTTGTTTAGGAGAATTAACATTAAATTCTTCCCCTGCAAGTTCATATATTTTTGTGGTAAGTTCAGATATTTCTAAACTGAATTTATCTCCTAGTTTATCAAGTTCACTTCTATCAATGTTAAATCCCTCATATTCCATATATGATATTGCTTTTGTAAGTGGTTGTTCAACATTAAATAGAAGTTCATTCATATCTGAACTCTCTATTTTATCCTTTAAAATTGGATATATTTCCTTCATCGCTAAAATCTCATTAGCTATAAAGGAATCACCTTCTCCACTTATTACTTCTCCTGTTTTTTCCTCTATTATCGTTTTGATAGAATACTCTGATTTAGATGAGTCAAGTAAGTATGCCGCTAATTCTAAATCAAAATCCACTTCATCCAAATCTACCCCTAATTTAAGTAGTGATGTATATCCATATTTCACTCCGTGGCTAATCTTGTATACATCAGAATTTTCAAATATACTTTTTATACTTATTAAAAATCTATCTTTACTTTCTTCTAAAAGGTTTTTACACGAAATTATATATATTGTTCCCTGCGACAAAATACCTATTGTTCCAAGGGAAATATCGTCAAAACTATTAGTATTATCCACATAAAACTTAACAAACATGTCACCTTTTATACTTGAAATAATTTTTTCTAGTGAACTACAATCTTTTATGAGTTCAAATTTAGCATCTTCCCTCTTAGTTTCATGAATAACACCACTATCAGTATCTACATCTAAGTTTTGTAATTTAGAAAGAATAGATTTAAGTTGAAGTTTTAAACACATTTCTCTAACCTCATGATTATTGAAGCTACCCTTAGTTTTTAACTGTTCTAATGGAATTTCTACTGGTACTTCGGTTATAATAGTAGCCAATTTCTTACTAAAAATCGCTTGTTCACTATATTCTTCAAGTGATTCCTTAAGTTTCTTACCACTAATATTTGATATATTCATTAATACATTTTCTATACTTCCATATTCCTTAATAAGTTTAAAAGCCGTCTTTTCTCCCACTCCTGGAACTCCTGGAATATTATCTGATTTATCTCCCATAAGACCTTTAACATCTATGTACTGTTTCGGTGTTACTTCAAAATCATTAACAAATCTTTCCCTATTATATATTTCTTTCTCACTCATTCCCTTTTTATTGATAACTATGTTTACATTATCTGTGGCAAGTTGTAATGCATCTTTATCACCAGTTACAACATAAACCTCCATATTATCTTTTTCGGCTAATACAGATATAGTTCCAATTAAATCATCTGCTTCATAACCATCTAATTCAAATATACTAATCCCCATCTTACAAAGAATCTCTCTTATTATAGGAAATTGCATTGAAAGCTCTGGTGGTGTTTTCTTTCTTCCAGCCTTATATTCCTCATACTCTTCATGCCTAAATGTTTTAGACGACTTATCAAATGTAGTAACGATATAATCTGGATTTATATCTTCTTTAAGCTTAATAAGCATATTTAAAAATCCATATACTGCATTAGTATGAACTCCCTCTTTAGTTGTAAGCTCAGGTATTGCATAAAACCCTCTATATAATAAACTATTTCCATCTAAAATTGCTAAAGTTTTCTTACTAATTTAAATCACATCCTACTCAATATATTTTCTTAACCTGTATATATTTAAATTTTGCCATGATTTAAGTTTACTATACTTTAAATCAGTGCTTGTAATCTTAAAATCCAATTTCAACATGACGAATACATATAATTAAATTACTACACTATTATAAATAATAACTTTAAAAAATACTTAGGTCTAACTCCTGGGATAATTTTTCTAAAACTTTAATACCACCAATACTGTTACCTTTGTTGTCAAGCGCTGGTCCTACAACCCCAATACCCATTCTTCTTGGAACAGCGGCTAAAATACCTCCACCAACTCCACTTTTAGCTGGGATTCCAATATGTACAGCAAACTTACCAGAAGCATCATACATACCACATGTAACCATTATTGTTTTAATAATTCTACATGCTTCTCTAGATATTACACGTTCATTGTTTAGAAGTACTCCATCATTTGCAAGCATTGCCCCAATTCTTGCTATATCTTTACATGTAACTTCCATAGAACAAGCTTTAAAGTATACTTCTAATGTTTCGTCTACGTCACCCTCTATAATCCCATTTCCCTTCATATAGTAGGCAAGTGCTCTATTTCTATCTCCAGTCTTTTTTTCACTTTCATAAATACTTTCATTTATACTAATATCTGAATTTCCTGTTATTTTTCTTGTAAAATTTAATATCCTACTAATTTTTTCTTCAGCATTTTCACCACTTATTAAAGATATGGTAGCAATAGCCCCTGCATTTATCATAGGGTTTAAAGGTTGCTTCTCATCATGACTCTCTAAATTTATTATAGAATTAAACGCTGATTCTGTAGGTTCCATGCCTATTTTCGTGAAAACATACTCTGTACCGTTATCCAAGATAGCTAACATCAATGTTATAACCTTTGATATACTTTGAATTGTAAATGTAGTTTCACAATCTCCAGCAAAATATTCTTCCCCACTTAATGTAGTTACCCATATCCCAAGAGCATTCGAATCTGCCTTTGTAAGTTCAGGAATATATGATGCTACCTCACCCTTGGTTGTCCATTTCTTGCAGTCTTCAATTATGTTCTCTAATATTCTTTTCATTTTATGTTCTCCAATCCTATATTACTTATTCAATCCTCATTATAGTAATATATCATAGCTTTTTCAATAGTTATCACTACAATTAGTAATAGTTGCATTTTCTTTAAATCCTATAAATTTCGTATTCAACAAAAAAACTATTGTAATTCTTAGTGTATTATGTTAATATAAATAATGTACTAGCCGGTGTGATGGAATTGGCAGACGTGCGGGACTCAAAATCCCGTGGTGGCAACACCGTACCGGTTCGACCCCGGTCACCGGCACCATGAAAGCTAGTATAGCATGAAGAACCCTTGATAATTCAAGGGTTCTTTTTTTACACTAAATCTGTACTTATTTGCATATTATTAATTATATATATAAAGTTTACATATAAAATTATTGTAAATATATTATTTATATTCTTACTCTATAATTTTTATCATTAAACAAACATTTTTAAAATATAAATATTAGTATATAAATAATTTCAGGGAGTTCCGTATGTTTAATTCACGAGCTTGCAATTTATACTATGATCCAACTGCTGCTAACTATCTAATAGAATACCATGGAAATTTTAAAGAACAAATAGACAAAGTGACTTATGCCTGTGGTTATATAATTAATGATACCCTTGGAATTATTGCAGTACCATCTAACCTTTTAAATAAACTTTTAAAAGATGTGCCAGCAATTATTTTTGTTGATTTTAGGGCTATGTTTATATTAGAGGATATCTCACCTTCATATGTAGATAATATAAACACTATTAAAGTTAACCCCTATTTAAACTTAACTGGAAGGGGTGTTGTAATTGGAATGGTAGACTCTGGAATAGATTATCTCAATGAAGAGTTTATAAGAGAAGATGGTACATCTAGAATACTTAATATATGGGATCAGTCAGTTCCAAACACTAACCCATCATTATATATTGGTGAAACTTATTCAAATGAGCAGATAAATAATGCAATAAACGCTCATAAAAGACGTGAGAATCCCTATGAAATAGTACCTTCAAAAGACACTATTGGTCACGGCACCAAAACTGCTGGAATTATAGGTGCAAGAGGGTATGCTCCTGAACTTCAAGGAATTGCTAATGATAGTGATTTTGTAATTGTTAAGCTTTTCGAATCTAGTAACTTCAAAAAACAATTAGATGAAAACCAAATCACTCCTTCCCCCCCTGTTTATAATACTTCTGAAGTTGTATCTGCCTTAGAGTATTTAAAAGATTTTTCTATAATTTCCAAGAAACCTATGGTTATATATTTAGGTGTAGGTAGCACCGAGGGAAGTCATGACGGTTTAAACATGATTTCGAGATATTTAACATCACTTGGAAGTATACGAGGTATAGCTTTAGTAGCTGGAGTTGGAAATCAAGGCGCAGCACAAGGTCACACATCAGGATATATTAAAAATGTAGGAGATATAAAAATTATAGAATTAATAATACCTAGGGAAATTAAATATTTTTCTTTTAATATTTGGGTACAGAAACCAAATAGAGCTTCTTTAACTATAATTTCCCCCACAGGAGAATCATCTAACTTAATAAAATCAAAAATAGGAAAAATTCATAATTTTAAGTTTGTTTTTGTAAATACTGAAACAACTGTTAGCTATTATACTCCAGAATACTTTACTGGCCATGAGGTTATAAATATTATTTTTGGCTCTATAAAACCAGGGATATGGCAGTTTCAATTATTAGGCGATTATATAAGTGATGGTAGATACGACATATGGCTTCCACCTGAAAATACTTTACCGGATGGCACAAAGTTTTTAGAACCAGATCCATTTATTACGTTAACAATACCTTCAACAGCTATTAATGTAGTTACTGTAGCTTATTATGGAGAAAATAACTCTTTAGTTTCAACTTCCGGTAAAGGATTTAATAGCAACAATTTAATTAATCCTGATTTTGCAACTTTAGGATTAAATATTTTAACAACGAAAGCTTCTGGAGGAATTACTACTATTTCAGGTAGTTCTGCTGCCGCTGCTATTGCTGCTGGCGTTTGTTCATTACTACTAGAGTGGGGGATTATACATGGAAATGACACTACCATGTATTCAAAAAAAATTACGAGTTATTTAATATATGGCGCTTATAGAAACCCTATATTCACTTATCCAAACAGAGATACTGGTTTTGGTGATCTTGATCTATTAGGTACCTTTAATGTAATTAGTAAATCCTTTAGTAGTTACACTCGGGGATTATATATAGATAACATTAAAGTAAACTCTCCTAAAAAAGATAAATTTTTAGAATATTATGTAGATAACCTATTTATAAGAATTTCAACTGAAATTATGGAGGATTTAAAATGAATAGAAGTAATAAAGTTCCCGAAGGAATTTTTAGCGACATAAATTACGATCATTATATTGTTCAATATCAAGGAGATATTGAACAGTATAATGCAAATCAGCCAGATTATTATGTAACCGTAATTAATGATAATTACGCTATATTATCATTAAATAAAAATATATATCCTGATAATGAAAATTTAAATTTATCATCCATAGTTTATGTTAAACCTGTTGAAATGTACACTCTCCAACAAATTTCACCCATTGAGGCATCTCAAGTTATATTTTTACAATTAGATTTACCTTTAAATCTAACTGGAAATGGTGTTAATGTGGCAATTGTTGATACAGGTATTGATTACTTAAGTGATGAATTTATGACTTCAAGTGGTGAAACTAGAATTGAATATATATGGGATCAAACAATACCTTCTCTTTCTACTGACACTAATACTTCTGTCCCCTATGGTACTATATATAAAAAAGAGCAAATACAAACTGCTATACAGGCATACAGAAACGGACAATCGCCTTATGAAATAGTTCCTAGTAAAGATGAAATCGGACATGGCACAAATATGGCTGGCATAATTGGAGGAACTGGTAAAAATCCTGATTTAAGAGGTGTTGTTCCTGATTGTAATTTTGTAGTTGTAAAACTACTGGAAGATATTTCATTTAAAAGCCAATTTGGGATAAATGTACCTTTATATAATATAACTTCTCTTTTTACGGCTTTAGAATCCCTGTATAAATATTCTTTAACTAATTACAAGCCTATGGTTATATATTTCCCCCTTGGAACCAACTTTGGAAACCATAAAGGGAATGGACTTCTAGAACAATATATAGAAACCATCTGCAAAAATAATGGAATAGTGATCGTTAACGGAACAGGAAATGAACGAAATAATGGAACTCATACCTCTGGTGTAATATCCAAAGTCGGTGAATCAGGAACAATAGAAATTGATGTATCCGAAACACAAAAAAATTTATGGGTTGAAATCTGGACAACTGCACCAAATCTAATGTCCTTAGATATAATTTCGCCTTCTGGTGAAAATAGTGGTGTAATAAATATTTTAATTAACACTACTGAATCTTACAAATTTATATTTGAAAAAACAAAAGTTAAAGTTAACTATTTTTTACCTGAAGAAATTAGTGGTGATGAGTTAATAAGAATTCGCTTTTATGATATACAGCCTGGAATCTGGAAGCTTAGATTAACTGCAAGTTCTGTTTTAGATGGCAAATTTAATGCTTGGCTTCCTCAAGAGGGAATCACAGTCGGCGGTACTCGCTTTAGTCTTTCAGATCCATATGGAACAATCACTAATCCAAGTAATTCAAATTACTTAGTTACTATAGCCGCGTATAACCAGAATAACAATAACATCTTAAATTTTTCTGGTATGGCCTTTGCAAATAACTTTGTTGGAGTCATCGATGTTGCAGCAGGAGGAATAAATGCACTAACTGTTGCCCCTAACAATAAGACTTCAACTGTTACTGGAACTAGCGTTTCCGCAGCTGTTGCTGCTGGAGCTTGCGCTATGTTATTTCAATGGGGAATTGTTGATGATAATGACCCTTATATGTACTCTCAAACTATAAAGACGTATCTTGCAAGGGGAACTACCAAACGTCCTGGAGATATTTATCCTAATCCACAATGGGGCTATGGAATGTTAGATGTTCTTGCTATGTTTAAAAATATGATATAAATATTTTACAATTAAAAAAGCAATTATAATGAACTTCCCCCTTTATAATAGCAAGTTTTATTATTTAAACTGTCTACTACAAAGGGATCATATAATTTATAATTGCTTTTTTAAACTTTATTTAATCTTAATTTTCATAAACATTTTTATTTTCTATTTCTAACTTTTCAACAATCTCTACTATTTTTTCAAAATCACTCATTAACTCCGCAGATAATATTTCTGCTTTTTCAAATGCCGAGTTAGCTAATCCATAATCTTTAGTTCGTATATGTTTTATTATTGATTCCCCTAATCCATGAAATTTTTTATGTTTGTCCTCTAAATTACTCCAAATAGAAATCACATCTTTGTTTTGAGGGTTCATAGAGTAGTAAAAATGTCCAAATCCGCATTTATGTTCATCCACTTGAAGTGGCATTATAGTTTTGTTGGATACTATAGTTTTAAGAGTTTCTAACCACTTTTCATGTGCAAGAATAGCCTTTTTTATTGTACGAATAAAAAACTCATTGTTTACCATATAATATCTATCCTTAACTAATTCTCCAATTATCGTTACAGCTTTATCTAAATCTTCTTCCATCGCTGTTACTGGCAATATGACTTTATTCAATCCTTCACTTATATCCCTAAGCACCCCAGTATTCTTACTCAACTTTTCAACATCCCTATCTAGTCCTTTTACGCTAACCGCTACATCGTCCATAGATGCATTTATCTCTTCACTATTCGCTGCAACTACACTTATAGATTCTGTGATAGTATCTATACTTTCTCTATTTTCTTTGCTTGTACTAATAATAGAATCCAAATTTTTATTTACTACATTCAAAGCTTCCACTGTATTATCAACACTTAGACAACTTTTATTAGATGCATTCTCAATAGCTGACACAAAATGTCCCATACCAGAAGTTAATGTTTTTGTTTCATCAGCTAACTTTCTTATCTCCTCTGCAACTACGGCAAATCCTCTACCACTTTCCCCCGCTCTTGCAGCTTCTATAGACGCATTTAATGCTAAGAGATTGGTTTGCTCTGATATATCATTAATTGAATTAATAACCCCTTGTATATTTTCAATAACATTAATAAGATTACTCATATCTTCTTTCATTCCTCTGGAATGATCGATTGCAGTTTCCGAAAATTTCTTTACTTCATCCAACTCTGATCTGCTTTTTTCACTAGAAGCTAATAATAACGAGGAGTTTGACGATAATTCACTTATTGCTTCTGTCAAATCACCATGTGCCGTTGTAACCTCCACTGCAGTATGCGTTGTACTTTCTGAAGCTTGAGATATATCTTCCATTAATTCAACTATTTCACAAGTTACGGCATTTATTTTTTCTTCTTTATCCTTCAATAATAAATCTAAACTACTCATTTGCATAACGGAGTTCATAACTAATTCCGTTATTTCTTCAAAATTAGTTTTACCTGTATTTATTCTTAAATGTATTGATTTTATTTTTTCTAGAGTGCTATTATCTATTCTTTTATTTAATTTTGGTTGCTCTAATAATGAAATATCATTCACTAATTGATTTATACTTTTTTTATTAAACATGTCAATACACTTCCCTATCCTTTTCGATAAATCCTTAACAATGTTATTGTATCTCTATACATTATCTTTGTCAATTATTCCTAATGATATATATGGTATTTTTACCAGTCTTATCTGTTTATAATTAACATATACTACCCATCGATAGTTATTTCAATTTTATATAGTAAAAATTTATATATGGTATTTTTTCTAATAATCAGTAATAAATTATCTTCCAAATTCATATTTTATAAAGAATAAAGGGGTGAATAATTTGAATAAAAAATCAACACTTATAATTTTATTAACTATACTTATACTATCAACCTTTACAGGTTGCAAGAATATAAAAAACCTTATAAATGGTGATAAGCCACAAATTGATTACTATACCAATGAATTAATTGAAAATATTTCCACTAATTCTCCAACAAAAATATCTGTATTTTATAGAGAGTTCTTTAAAGAGTTTGATTTTCCACCTACGGAAAGTGAGGATATTTTAAAGTTTATTGATTCATTAAAAGATAGTTATTTTATATCTAAACCTAATGATCTTCCAAACAGCTATAAGTATAAAGTATATGTAGAATACCCTGATGCCAAATATGCTTTAACTATATTCAATGAAAAATATATTTCTATATATAATTGGGATGGTAAATATGAAGTAGATTATCTTAACATTAGTGAAGTTCCATTATCTTATAACATATATGGTATTTGTAAATACTTCACTGAAGAATAGCACTTAACTCTCAATAAATATTGTAACAAAACAGCAAAATGTACCCTAAATATAAGACATTTAATTTGTCTAATCTTTAAGGTACATTGTAATCTATTATTTAATCTATATTTCTAATAAGAATGCCTCATAAGCTCTGCAAGTTTCATATATATCTGCTTTACTTGCGATTTCCCACGGTGCATGCATATTGTGTAGTGCAACACCTGAATCTATAACTTCCATTCCATATTCAGCAAGAATGTAAGCTATAGTACCACCGCCGCCTTGATCAACTTTTCCAAGCTCTGATGTTTGCCAATAAACATTATGTTTATCCATTATTCTTCTTAACTCTGCTATAAATTCTGGATTCGCATCATTACATCCACCTTTTCCTCTTGAACCAGTGTATTTATTGAAGCATACACCTTTTCCAAAGAATGCAGTGTTTTGCTTTTCACTTACTGATGGATAGTTCGGATCATAAGCCGCACTTACATCTGAGGAAAGCATTTTAGAATTTGCAAGAGCTCTTCTAACTTTAAGTTCACTGTAATCTCCAACTAAGTTTACAATCTCTGCTATAGTATTCTCAAAGAATCTTGATTGCATACCTGTTGCACCCTGACTACCTACTTCTTCTTTATCTACAAGTAGTGTTATGCAAGTTTTATCAGTACTCTTAATTCTCATCATAGCTTCGAATGAAGTATATGCACAAATTCTATCATCGTGTCCATAAGCCATAACCATAGAACTATCTAACCCATAACTTCTTGCTCTTCCTGCTGGAACAACTTCTAATTCTGCTGAAACAAAATCTTCTTCTATTATTCCATATTTTTCATTAAGTAGTCTTAGAATGTTAAGTTTAACTCTATTCTTTGCATCTTTATCTTCAACTGGCATAGAACCAACACAAACATTTAAACTTTCACCCTCAATTCCTTTAGCTAAAGTTTTTGCCATTTGATCTGCTGATAAGTGAATTAATAAGTCAGATATTCCAACAACAGGATCCTTGTCATCTTCTCCTATAACTATGTTAACAGGTGTTCCATCTTTTTTAATAACTACACCATGGATAGCTAATGGTATTGTAACCCATTGATACTTCTTAATTCCACCATAGTAATGAGTTTTCAACATTGCTAAATCAGAATCTTCATAAAGCGGATTTTGTTTTAAATCTATTCTTGGAGAATCTACGTGAGCTCCTAATATTTTAAATCCCTTTTCCAATGGTTCAGTTCCTATTAAAAATAAAGCAAGAGTTTTTCCCATACAGTTGGCATAAACCTTATCACCTGCTTGTAATTTTTTGCCTTCTGAAATATAAGTATTAATATCCTTATAACCTTCTATTTCTGCCAATCTTATTGTTTCGGTTACACATTCTCTTTCAGTTTTACATTTTGACATAAAGTCAATATATCTGTCTGATAATTCAAATGCATTCTTCACATCTTCTTGTGTATATTTGTCCCAAACTGATTCATATTTTTTCTCTAAGTTTTTTAAATCTTCCATCTAAAATCCCTCCCACTAAATCATATAATAAAAATTACTACTTTAATATTACCCTATAATAAATTTATTTACAATTCAAATTAGACTAAATTTAAATTGTATTTATAATTTTTAGACTTTAATTTTTTTTTATAATTGAATTTGAATTGCATTTACAATTATCTATAATAGTATGAGTTAATTGTAAAAAACTATACTTTGACAAGATAAATTTCACAATAAATTTATTATTTGTTTTCACCGTCCATAATTCGTTTTTCAATTGTTTCTACTGCTGTAGAATTAGATGTTGCTTTATATCTGTAATTTGCTGCTGCAGCCTCTATTATTACAGCAATATTACGCCCTGGTTTTAAAGGTAACATTATTTTTTCAACTTCTATTCCTAAAATCTCCATATACTCCTTATCTATACCAAGTCTCTCATACTTATGATCACCATCCCAATTAGCCAAGCTAATTACTAGGCTAATCTTTTTCTGAGAAACTATACAACTACTTCCATATACAGCAGACACATCAATAATTCCCATACCTCTAACTTCTAACATTCCTGTAGTTATATAAGGACAACTTCCAAATAAGTTTCCATCTATCTCCTTTATATCCACAGCATCATCTGCACCTAATCTATGCCCCCTTTTTATAAGTTCAAGAGCAGCTTCACTTTTTCCTATTCCGCTTTCCCCAATAATCAATATACCGATGCCATACACATCTACTAAAACGCCATGTAATCTTGTCTCCGGTGCAAGTCTCGATTCTAAAAAGTTACTAATTCTATTTATAAATTTAGTTGACTTAACATTACTCCTTAAAACACTAACATTTTTATCTCTTGCTGCTTGAAGAAATTCCTCATGCATTTCAAGTCCTCTTGTTATAATTATTGCCGGTACATGGAGAGAAAAATATTTTTTAATTCTACGAAGTCTCACCTCTGAGTCTAGATAATTCAAATAACTCCACTCAGTCTTACCAACGATTTGGACTCTTTTATTATCATAGTAATCATAGAATCCTGCAAATTGTAATCCAGGCCTATTTATATCACTACCTTCTATATTACATTCCAAATCCCCTTCAACAACTATCTCCAGATTAAAATTATTTGCTAAATCTAAAACTTTTACTCCCACCTCAATACCTCCAAATATTTTACTTTCCAATTAATTCTTAGGCTTAGAATCTGCCGGTTTATATCCACTTAATTGTGATCTGAAATTTTTCTTAACATTATTTATATACCTTTGCCTTAATTCTTTTTGTCTCTCTTTTTCCACTTCTGTAAGCCCTTGTTCTTGACTCTTTTTATATAGGGCATTTATTTCACAAGTGACATCCTCTATCTTCATTTCATCTACATTTTTATATGATAAACTCATTATTTTTCCTCCTTGACTAAACTAAAATACATTTTATACTATGTTATCTATCCAAAACATGCCTTTTGCATTTTACAATTATATACCAATAGTTCCAATTATCATAACAATTTTCAACGCGCTAAAACAGCCCAATATATTTAATATAATTAAATATATCATTAATCATATGTCGAATTTTATCTTTTCCATAATATTACAAATGGCTCAATTTCACAATTGTCGTTTCCATAATTTTCCTGAATGTGCTTTCATCCTATATTATCCATTTTTATCATATATTTTGTAAAATAATATGCGAATTTGACTATTAATAACAGTTAACTTTATCCATTTTCTCTGTTAAACTTAAGATATCAATTTTAAGGATGTGTTTTTATGTTATTAAAACTTCAAGTTCTAAACCAAAAAATTAAATCTTTTAAAATTCTATTACATTTACTTTTAAGATTTAGAAGACCAACAGATACCATTGTTGTAATTTGCTCTCAACATTTGGATGGATATATAGTTAAATATCAAAAACTTAATTCTAATAAAACTTCTAATTCCAAGAAAAAACTAGCTTAATATCTAATCATTATTTATCAGTACTTAAACATCACTATTCTCTTTAATTTCGCATATTTCCGTTATTTTAGTAATAAATTTTTTCAGCTCCATCTTACTTTATTTCTATTGACCAAATATTCCAATGGAGCCTGAAACGCATCAAAATATATTTAATACTATAAACTTTTTTCTATAACTCTAAAATTAAATCATCGATATCTATTGGTAACTCCTCTTTGTAGAAAGCGACTAAGAACTTCATGATATCACAACAATCTTCTGAAAGTTCAAAAGACAACATTTCATAGTCTAAATCATACTCTTCTGATATCTCATCTATTATATCGTTTATATTATCAATTGCCATATCGTTTAAATATGGCAAGAAATATTCTTCATACCACGTCTGACCTTCTTTTTCTTCTTCACATTCTTCATTTGCGCATTCTCTAGCACCTTCGACCTCAACATCATCAAATTCATAAGCGAATTTTACTATAAAGCACCCTTTATGTTTTTTTATCTCTTGAATGTCCTCAATGCCATTTTCCTCTAGAATTTCAATTATTTCTTCCTTATTCATTATTTCTTCCTCCTATTTATAAATTGTATTACTTAACTACACTATCCTAGATAAATTTATTATACTTTATATATTTACTACATTAATTATTATATTTTATTACTATACCTATCCCTTAAATATAGTTTACCTATTATTAATAAAAATAAAACACTAAGTCAAATTCACTATATATATTCTAATTAGGAGTGTGTACTTTAAAATTAAAGATAAAATTTATGATAGATTTCTTGAAAATAAAATATATAAACTTAATTGGAACATATACAATAATACAGATCTAAACACTAGTGCCTATACTAAGAATAAAGAAACAAAAAAACCTTGTAAAGGTTATGTTACTTCCACCTTTACAAAAGTTTTTTTCAAATTATTCTTCTACTAATTCGTACATTTCTTCAGCCTTATCCATGTAAACTATTCCATCTAAATGATCCATTTCATGACAGAATACCCTTGCCATAAAATTATCCACATTATATTTTATAAGTGTGCCTTCCTCATTTAAAGCCTCAACTACCATTTTTATTGGTCTTTCCACAATACCTTCATGCCCTACATAGCTAAGACACCCTTCGTAATCCTTATCAGTCTCCTTAGACATCTCTAAAACTTTTGGATTAATTAAGATTATTGGGTCAGTATTGTCAGGACTTACATCAATTAATACCACCCTTTTATTCACTGCTATTTGTGGAGATGCAAGACCAACACCATCAACGGTTGATAATGTATCCTTTAAATCTTTTATTAAATTCTTTATTTCCTCATTTATTTCTACTACAGTGTCACATATTTTATTTAAATGTTCATCACCATACTGAACAATTTCTCTAACTGCCATTTTATATTCTCCCTTCGACATTTCCTTATAAATATATTAAATCACACTTTCATCATTTTTTCATCCTACATATTATAAAATTCCGTAAAAACATATTATCAATTATAATTATATTTTACGGAATCATATATTTCAATTATTGTATTAATATTTCTACTTCATCTAAACAATTTGAATATTATTTTCTTTAAACCAATAATCAAGTTGTATAATATAAGCTAATATCTGTGGTGCCTTCATAAGTTGGCCATACCATGGTATTGTAATCGCATATGGATTATTTATTATGCCCTGAACATTTTCATGACTCAATATATTTGCAACTATTGAATTCTTATCTTTTAAAATTTCTTTAACTTTTTGACTAACTATCTTCATATATATAGGATTATGGGTCTTAGGGTATGGGCTCTTTTTCCTCCAAAGAACTTTATCTGGTAATACCCCAATCATAGATTCCCTTACAATCCCTTTTTCTCTTCCACCTAACGATTTAATATTCCACGGCATATTATAAGCATATTCCACAAGCCGATGATCGCAAAATGGTACTCTTACCTCAAGACCATTGTACATACTCATTCTATCTTTTCTATCTAAAAGAGTCTGCATAAACCAATTAATATTAAGCATAAACATTTCTCGCATTCTTGAGTCTAAAACACTATCTGTGGGAAGCTTATCAGTTCTATTTACCGTATCACTATATCTCTGAAATACATATTCATCTCCATTTTTTAGCACTCCATCTTTTAATATGCTATTTCTTATTTCCAAGCTACGAGACCACGGAAAAGAATCTTCAAATAGAATTTCACTATTATGATACCACGGATATCCTCCAAAAATTTCATCTGCACATTCCCCAGACACTGCAACGGTGAAATTTTTTTTAACCTCTTTACAAAATAATAATAAAGATGAATCAATATCTGCCATTCCAGGAAGATCACGAGCATCCGTAGCAGCTTCTAAAGCCTCAGCAAGATCATAATTTTGTAGTATTACTTGCTCATGATTCGATCTAATTTTATCTGTCATAATTTTTATATATTCCATATCACTATCTGGTTGGAATATACTTTTTGTAAAATATTTTTCATTATCATCATAATCTACAGAATATGTTGTAAGTTGTCCCTTACCCTCTTTTTTGTAATAATCAGCTGCAATATTTGAAATAATACTTGAATCTAGTCCTCCCGATAAAAAACAACAAAGCGGTACATCTGAAACAAGTTGGCCCTCTATAGCATCTTTAATTAAACTCCTAGTTTTTTCAACAGTTGTTTTCACATCATCTTCATGCTCTTTTGCTTTCAAACTCCAGTAAGTATTAATGTTAACTCCATTTTTATCAAACACCAAAAATTGTCCTGGCTTAACCTCCTTGACCCCTTTAATAATCCCTTCACCCATAGTTCTTCCAGGACCCAACATAAATATTTCCTTTAACCCATCATTGTCAATTATAGGTTTAACCATAGGATTCTTTAACAAAGTTTTAATTTGGGAACCAAAAACAATCCCATCCTGATAACAATAATAAAATAAAGGTTTTACACCCATTCTATCTCTAGCTAAAAATAACCTTTTATTTACTTCATCCCATACTGCAAAGGCATATATACCATTGAACTTTTCAACACAACTATCCCCAAAACAAACGTATGCAGCAAGTAATACTTCTGTATCCGAATGTCCCTTAAACTCATATCCAAGAGAAATAAGTTCTCTACGAAGCTCTGTAGTATTATAGAGTTCTCCGTTGTAAACTAACGTATAATTTTTATTATCTTTTTTATAACTCATTGGCTGCTTTCCATTTTCTGCATCGATAACAATTAATCTCCGATGAATTAAACAAGCATTTTCACTAGCATAAACCCCGCCAGCATCTGGCCCTCTCCTCACTAATGTTTTGGACATATTAGTTATAATTGATTCTTTACTTTTTATATTTTTTTCATAGTCTATCCATCCCGCTATACCACACATTATGCATATCCTCCATTTTTTTGTAAAGGTATCAGTCTTACTCCTATATTTTAACTTTATATCCCATTGATCTATGCTTTTAATACATTTATCAATAGATT
The DNA here is from genome assembly GCF_036660475.1 of Clostridium sp. Lineage (GTDB taxonomy): Bacteria > Bacillota > Clostridia > Clostridiales > Clostridiaceae > Clostridium_J. The sequence goes on from NZ_JAVXAO010000010.1 coordinate 160,497, forward strand.
TTTATGATTAAAGAATATCTAATAGGATACAAACTATTCACATAATTATTATATAGAATTCTTTAAATTAGTTTCTTATTATAAGAAACTATTATATAAGATTTTATTACCTAATGATAAATATTGTATAACAAACTGAGCTCGCTATTTCTCATCTTATATATCCTTTATAATATATAATTAGTATTATACTTGAAATGCAAATTCTCACTATATTGGGCCTAATGCTAACCCCATTAAAAATTCTGTAATCATGACTAATTGTGGCTATATGTATTAGTAATAGTCCTAAAATCAAAACATAATTCATACTTATGCCCTTATACATTTCTATAAATGGTCCTAAAATTATAAGTATACTTCCTAATCCCATAGATAGATTTGCCCATATCCTAGTTTCTCCACCACGAAGTCCCATGAATGCTGCAAAAAGCGATAACCCTCCATAAATTGCTACTAAACCTACCGTTATAAGCTTAAATATTAACATATTTCATCTCCTGAATTTTAGAATATTATCCATATCATATAGGATACCCCTATTAACTAATATTAATATGTGTGTAAAATTAAATACTAAAAATAATTTTTAAATTCATAGTAATTTCATAATTATGTCTATTTAAAATAATTTATGAAAACATATGTACGTTACATATATATTGATATATAATAAAATATATACTAAATACTTAAGATAAAGATTAAAAGGTGTACAATGACAAAACAAACACATTCAACTGGGGGATTTCTTGCTGCGCTTTTAGCTTTGTACCCCCAAATTATTAAACCTACAAATAATTATATTTTAGCCTATAAAATTTTATTAATAGGCATATACTTTTATGCTGCATATATAGGATCATCATTTCCTGATATAGATCTTAAAAGCTCTTATATAAGTAAACGATATCCATTTATTTCGAAACATTTTGGTAGAAAACTTAAACATAGAGGGTTCACTCATAGTTTACTATTTTTACTTTTTCTCTATCTCTCAAGCTTATTCTTAATTTTCATAAGCCAATGGAATGTTGTTATTATAACTTTGTGTTATGGATTTTTATTTGGATATGCTTCACATCTTGCTTTAGATCTTCTTACATGCCAAGGAATAGAATTATTTTTTCCGATTAAATTAAATATACATATACTTAACTTTAAAACTAAATCAACAGGTGAGTCTGTATTTAACAAGCTTTTGAAAGTCATTATATTATTTTTAATTATCCTTGTATTGTATAAATATATCTTAGTTCTTAATATCAATATATTTTAGTCATTCAATAAAAATAAGGAACCGTGCAAAACAAATAATTTTGCATAGTTCCTTATTATTTACCTATACTTTATATATATTATACTGCTGTTATAATGAAATTTATCAAGAATAACACTGATACAATATACATAATCGGATGAACGTCCTTTGCTTTCCCCTTGCAAACTTTAGTTATACAGTAGAATATAAACCCTATTGAAATACCTGTTGTTATACTATAAGCAAAAGGCATAAATATTGCAATGAAAAATGCAGGCATAGCTTCTGAGAAATCTTCCCAATTTATTTTTCCAAAAGATTCCATCATTAATATTCCAACAACTATTAAAGCTGGAGCCGTCGCAGCACCTGGAACAATTCCCATTAGTGGGGCAAAGAAAATTGATACTAAAAATAAAACACCTACTGTAACAGATGTTAATCCTGTTCTACCACCAGCACCGATACCTGCAGCACTCTCTACGTAAGTAGTAGTATTACTTGTACCTAATAATGCACCTATTGATGTAGCTGTTGCATCTGCAAATAACGCTCTTTCTAATTTTGATGATTTACTATTGGCTTGTTCAAATAATTTTTCATCATTTTCATCAAATATACCAGATTTTCTACCAGTTCCTAGGAATGTTCCTATAGTATCAAAGGTATCTGATAATGAAAATGCAAATATAGTAGTAATTACAAAGAAAATCTTTGATGGATCTTCAAATAACCCTACAAAATCTAATTTGAAGAATGTTGGTTCTAAACTAGGTATAGCAAAACTCATAGTTGAAAAATCCGGAACCTGTGTAACTCCTGTAAATATACCTATAACAGTAGTTCCTAAAATCCCTATAAGAATAGCACCTTTAACTTTTAATAACATTAGAATAATTGTTATTGTTAATCCTATTAAAGCAAGTTGTGCTATAGGATCTTTAAAGCTTGTTAATGCAGGAATAACATCAAAATATTTAACCGTCTCTCCTGCAGCAAAAACTTTATTAGCAAGCTCCCCTGTAAAGTTTAAAAAATGAGCTTGTTTAATTCCAATGTAGGCAATAAAAAGTCCAATACCTCCTGAAATTGCATATTGTAGTGATACTGGTATAGCCTTAATTATCATTTTTCTAATTTTAGTTACTGTAATTAATATGTTTATTAATCCACATATAAATACCATAGCAAGTGCTTGCTGCCATGTGAATCCTAATCCTAATACTACAGTAAAGGTGAAAAATGCATTCAATCCCATCCCTGGTGCCTGTGCAAAAGGTACATTTGCAACAAATCCCATAATAAAGGTACCAATTGCCGCTGCCAATATTGTTGCCATAAATACGGCCTCTTTGTTCATTCCTGCAATAGCTAATATTTGTGGATTTACAAATAAAATGTAAGCCATTGTTAAAAATGTAGTTAATCCAGCCATTAACTCAGTTTTCACATTAGTTCCGTTCTCTTTTAACTTGAAAAATTTTTCCATAATAAATACCGCCCCCCCTATTAAATATGTATATTTTTTCTTCGCTTAAATAATGCTAATGATTTAAATTTTTATGTAGTAATTCAACTTTTCTGTATATTTCCATATAGAAAATTCCAATTACATTTTTAACATTATTTGCACATTTAATATTCTACACAAATATTTTAAATCCTTCATAAAAATTGATAAATAACATAATAATAACAAAAATGTAACCTAAACTTAACTTAATGGAATTAATTTAGTTGGATAAATTAATTCCATTAAGGAAATTACTAATAATCAAGTGACATTATAATAATATATATATGATCTAATTAAATTTACACATTCCACTTTTTTAAAATTACTTAAAGATTTTATCTTTAAGTCTTAATTATAATTTATATACTTCAAAATTATATTTTATATTTTTCATATCAGAATTTTCAATTAAAATTATTTTATTCAGTGAAAGGACAGAGTCTAATGGCCTTAGAAGATTTTATCATAAGAATAATTACAGCATTCATCTTAGGGATGACTATTGGTTTTGAAAGACAATATAGACAGCGTATGGCAGGAATTCGAACAAATGTATTAGTGTGTGTTGGTGCTTGTGTGTTTGTTATGTTTGCTTCTCTGGAAGGAATTCCCGATAAAAGTCGTATAGCTGGTCAAATCGTAACAGGTGTCGGATTTTTAGGTGGAGGGGTTATACTAAGGGAAGGATTTAATGTAAGAGGTTTAAATACAGCAGCAACCCTTTGGTGTACTGCCGCTGTCGGAGTTCTTACTAGTTCTGGATATATAACAGAAGCAATTATAAGTGCTTTAACTATAGTAATATCCAATGTAGCATTAAGACCAATTGCTAGAAGGATGTATAATATTAAATCTTCTGAGTCAGACGATGAATTTGAATATGAAATTAACATAAGATGTGCAGAGGATCAGGAATTTCAAATAAGAAGCTTACTTATGAATTTAACTGCTAACGAAAATATGTTATTAAAGAACTTAGAAACTAAGGATATGGACATTCCTGAAAAGGTACGTGTAAAAGCTAATATTGTTGTAGTCGACAAAAATGATTTATCTATTGAGCATCTAGTAAATAAAATCACTGCCGAACCTGGTGTCATCGCTGGTGGTTGGAAAATAAATGAGTAGTATTCATCTGCAAATCAGTTTAACAATCAATGTATTTGATTTATTGTATGCTTATTGATTTAATAAGTGATATAATGAATTAAATAACAATTGTAATAAATCATATAATAAACATATTGGGGGGAAAACTGTGAAAATTATTAAGAAAAATGGTATCCAGGTAGATTTTCAATCTTCAAAAGTTAAAACATCCATTGAAAATGCATCTAATGACACTGGTATTCATCTTAACTCTAAGGAAATTGAGTTGATTGTTTCTGATGTTGAAAATATTCTCAAATTTTTGTCCAGAGATCTTACTAGTAGTTATGAAGTAAGAAGCATAGTAATTGATGCACTTATCAAATATGGTTATAAAGACATAGCTAAATCTTATATGTTAAACATTTTCTAGTGTAACTAGGACTCAAGTGTGTTTAAATATACATAAAAATAATAATTCACCTTTAAAAGCATTACTTCAGTTGTAATCCTTTGAAGGTGAATTATTTTAACCATAAATAAATTTTCTAGGTTCTCACTTTATCTTATATATTAGGTCAACTACTTTAAATGACTTTTTCAAGCCTTTTAACTAAAAATGCAGATAAAATGATTTTAAATACATCCCCTATTACGAATGGAACTACACACATAAGTAAAGCTTCAACTAAACCATTTTTAGTCAAATACATAAACCATGCTGTCCCAAGAACATAACAACCTAAAATACCTATCCCCATAGCTATCATATATGTATATATACCTTTACCAAGTTTATTAATTATAACTCCTATTAATATAGTTGCTACAATATAACCTATTATGTAACCACCCGTTGGTCCAACAACAACCCCAAGTCCACCAGTAAAGTTTGCAAATACAGGAACTCCAATTGCCCCAATTATTACATATACTATTTGACTCATCGCACCAAGCTTTGCACCTAATAGTCCAGCTCCAAGACACACTGCTATTGTTGCAAGATTTATTGGCACCGGTGTAAATGGTAACGGTATTGATATTTGAGAAAGTATTGCCGTTAAAGCTGCAAATAATGCACAAAATATAATCTCTTTAGTTTTTATTTTCAATGTTTGCCCCCCCTATGTGTAATAACACTTCATTCTTATCTATTCCATAATATTATATTAATTAACCTTGACATTGTCAACCCTTAGTTTTAAATAGGTTTACAGCATCTATAAATTTAACATTATTATCTTCAAATAAAAAGAAAATCCGCTAACCAGCATATCTAACTTGGTAACGGATATTTTTTTATTTATTTTGCCACAAAATTTAGGGTATTTACATATAATTATATTCACTTTTATTACAGAATTAAACTCACTCCTGAAATTAACAATAATACATAGGATAGCTTCAAAAATGTCTCTTGGCTCATTTTTTCAGCTAATCTATTACCTATAATAACTCCAATAATTAATGCTGGTATTGTTATTAATACGATTCCAAGTATATCGTAAGTAATAATTCCTCCTATTGATTGCCTAATTAATATATATGTATTTAGCACAATCCACACTGGAGATAACGTGGCTCTAAAACTTTCCTTATCTTTTATTCTTTTAACCGCATAAATTATTAATAGCGGCCCTCCAGATATAAACATTCCATGGATTACTCCCGCCCCCAAAATAATACCTATTAAAATTGTCTCATTTAAATCATGTTCTTTTTTTATAAACATTCCTTTTAATGCTATAACAATAATGAAAACAGCATAAATAGTTAATAGTGTATCCACGGGAAAAATATTATATATATATTCTCCAATAAAAACACCCATCAACATAATAAATGTAATTTTTAAAAACTCTTTCCATATAATATGTTTATAGGATTTCAATACAATTATAAGGCAAGCTACTATAGTAAGAATATTTAACACCGGCTTTGCAATCTCTATACCTAACAACATAATCGAAAAAGGCATAGCGAGCACCGTTCCTGCAAAACCAGTTATACCTTGTATAATATTGGTTAAAAGAACAATAATAAAAAATAACACATAAATCACAAAAACACTCCCTTTTTAGTTTTCCTTGATATTATGTCACTAATTCTAACAACTTATTACCTTATCTCTTAATCAATATTAATTCTATATAGTCCTTTTTATAACTAAAAAAGAGGTTACATAAACCTCTTTACCTACGCTAGCTATATCAATATATAAACTTCCATATCCTCATTTCAATTAAACTTATTTCACATTTCTCTTAAATATAAATAGTATTTTTTAGTTAAATAATTTAATTCTTCATTATTTGATTCTAACCATAATTTAAGACTTTTCCCTTGTAATGATGCTATTTCATGCTGATTCCTTGATATTTCACCAACCTCTAAAGCTTCGTCTAATTCACTCTCATCTAAAACTATGACTTGTCCATTAGTTAATACAACTAGGTCTAAGAATAAATCATCATAAAATGGCATTCCCTCATCTGTAAGTTGATATTTTTCAGATATATCAAAATACCACTGGATTATTTCTCCCTTTTCATTAAGCATCACAGTTACTACAAAATTCTTATTATCTGGAAAATACTGAATCCAAGAGTAATTTTCTGCTGCAATGCAATAGTTTTCTCCTAAAGTCTGAATAACTAATGGTTCTCTCACCGACTTAATATATAGAATAGATATATATCCTTTTAACTCTTCATTGCTAATGTATTCTACTTTAAACTCTCGCTCTAAAACTCTGCTCCAATCTGGTTTATCCGCATACCTTCGCTTCATCCTTGTTCACTCCTAGCAAATTTATTAAACTCACATAATTAAAATTAAATTTCTTCTATATTGCTAATGTATTCTAGATATACTAGCAATGTTACCCATCTAATCATATGGATTTTCATCTATATTTCAGTAATCTCTTATTATTAATAGTTCTTTTATCGCTTTAATTACAAGCTCCAGTCTAGTATAATGAATGTAATAATCACTATTTTCAATTAAAATATTCTACTTTTCTCACCTGATTATTTATTCCACTATTAATAACACCCCATATTTACTTAAAATTATTGATACATTGAATTATATCTATTTCACCCTGAAAATGTATTGTTTTAAATCCTAGTCTTTTAGCTGCTTCAACATTTAACTTTGTATCATCTATAAATATAGACTCCTTAGGGATAATCTTATATCTTTCCACCAGTCTTTCATAAATCTCTTTTTCTGGTTTTAGTAATTTCTCTTCATAGGACACAACTCCTCCATGGAATAATTTAAAGAACCCATGGGTTTTATTTATCTCCTTAAAAGCCATATCATGAAAGTTTGATAAATAATAAAGCTTGTACCCTTTATTATTTAATTCTTCTAATCCATTTACTGTTTCTTCTATAGGTTTAAGTAATTCATACCAATTATCCATTGCTATGTTTATGAGTTCAGCATCCTCCTTATGTCTACTGCATAACCTGTCTACTGCTTCTATCTCTGTTATTATTCCCCTATCAAGCATTAACCACTCTTCACTTAAGAATATTTCTTCATAGATCTCTTGTACTTTTCCCTCATTATCGATTTTTCTCCTTAAGTATTCCATAGGATTAAAACTTAATAATACATTACCTATATCAAAAATTACATTTTTAATCATGTTGCTCTCCTACCTAATCTTTCTTTAATTTATATACTTTCATTGGATAACTATAACATTTTATGAAATATATTTACATATAATCATTATTATTTTGAAATTAGTATCTATATGATGATATACTAATTTTATTACACTAACATCCTGAAATAAAAAAAATATTGTAATAATAAATATAACTTGAAAATTTATCAAAGAATTTAAAGAATAAATTATTAATTTTATTTATTAAAAGGTGGCTAATTATGAGTACTTTAGAAAAGGCTATATCAATAGCGGTGAAATATCACAGAAATCAAATAGACAGTGAAGGCACCCCTAAAATATTTCATTCCCTTTCTGTCATGTTTAACATGAATACTGTGGAAGAAATGATTGTTGCTATACTTCATGATGTGGTTGAAGATACTGAATATTCTTTGCATAGACTGAAAAAAGAAGAATTTTCTAATGAAATCCTAGCTTCTGTAGATGCCATAACCCATAGAAAAAAAGAACATTATAACTTATATCTAGATAGAATTAAATTGAATCCTCTCGCCTTAAGAGTTAAACTTTCTGATTTAACCAACAATATGGATGTTAAAAGAATGAATAATATTTCTGATAAACAAATGATTACATATATCAAAAAATATAACACTGCATGGAGGAACCTAAATACTTCAAATTATAATACTATAATGAATGAATGCAAATTGGAGCTCAAAACTAGATTTAATTTCAATTCAATTAGTACCTATTTTTATAAATATATGAAAAGGATGGTTAAAATGAATACTTTAGAAAAAGCAATCTCTATAGCTGTTAAAGCCCATAAAAACCAAAAGGATAAGTCTGGTCAACCATATATTCTTCATCCATTGCATGTAATGATGAAAATGAAAACCGAAGAAGAAAAAATTGTTGGTGTTTTACATGATGTAGTTGAGGATACATCCTACACATTAGAAACCCTTGAAAATCATGGATTTTCTTGTGAAGTAATAGAAGCCATTGACTGCCTAACTAAAAGAAATAATGAGGATTACTCTAATTATATTGATAGAATAGCCTCAAACCCTATTGCAACCAATGTTAAAATTCAGGATTTAGAACATAACATGGACTTAAAACGACTTAAGGATATAAAAGAGGAAGATATACTTAGAATCGTAAATAAGTATAAACCAGCATGGGACAAACTTAAACTAATAGTCACTTAAGTATAAACCTGAATTATTCACCAAATTTATTTTCAAAGGATTTATTAAAGATATTTCATTGGAAGATCAGTTGGTGTATTTTTTACATTTTTAAGTTATTTGACCACAGAAATAGAAGAAGAATCTTTTGGCAACTTTTATTTTTCTATTTCAAATAATTCAATCTCCTTAAAATAAAACATGTATAATCTCTAAATAGTTAAATTTATACCCAATCCATTCACTAATATTAATAGCATGTTTGTTTTCAGGATGATGGCATACAAACACTTTCTCGAAATCAACATTTTCTAATAGTCTTTTATACATAGATGCATAAAGCCATTTTCCTAGCCCTCTCCCCCTATAGGATTTTTTAACTCCAATCAGACGACTTAATACAATTTAATATTCCACATATTAAAGAATCATTCTGAAGTGTAAACAACTCTTTATCGGCCCCAGTAAATGTTGATAAATACAAATCTTTATATTTATCAATGTCCTTAAACTGATTTAAAAAACTATATTTTTCAACTATACTATTATTAATTAGTTGTAAATTTCTAATTTCAGTTTCTGTTAAATTACTAATATCAATTTTATTAATTCTGTACATTAGCTTCCCCACCCCATATCATCATATTTTACTTAATTCATATTCTTTTCACCATAATTATATAAAGTTAACATAAAATAATTTTTACATTGTTTTACATTTATACCAAAAGTGTTATCTTATATGTTCGAAAGCTATCTTCATAGAAACACATTACCTAACAAGCTCCTAGCTTTGTCCGTATTTATTGAGTTGTCCAATAATATATTTGCCCTCTCTGCTTCCTCATCACTAATTATATTACCTTTTACTATATTATCATCTAGCCCTAGTTGTTTTGATATCCTTCTGTAATAGCTATGATAACTTTCTTTATTCTGTGGCCCTAAATGTATTATTCCTTTATAATTCATCTTAATAAGTTCTATAATGCCACTAGCTAACTCTTCTACCTTTACAAAGGTATTATATAAATTCTTCGTTCTTATAACTTCTTTATGGTTTTCTATTTCACTAATAAACTTTTCTATTCGCTTATCCCATCTACCGTAAATATCTTTTCCATAAATAGCTCCTGGTCTAACAATTATATAATTATTCATATCCTTAACTATTTCTTCTCCATATATTTTACCCATAGCATAAAGGGCTAAATTATCATTTTCCTTTCTAATTTGTGGCTTATCTGTTTCTTTATAATTCCCTTTCCCACTGCTAAATACTGCATTTGAAGAAATAAAAACTAACTTTGCATTTTTAGAAATAGTTCTTAAAATATTATTAAGACCTGATTTCACCATAACCTCTTCATTATATGTACTCATAAGACTCCATATAATTACATCTGGATTAAATGCTTTCATCACACCTTGAACTTCATCCTGATTTGTAACATCAACCCTTGCTAATTCCTCATTATTACTACTATTATTAAAAGTTCCTAGCACTTGAAACTTCCCATCTCCCTTGAGTTTTTTGTATAAATGACCTCCTAAAAATCCACTAGCACCTAATACTAAAACTTTCATCACATCACCCCTATTTTTAATAAGTTCTTATACTACCTCTCTGTATCACCCTCAAGATAAGAAGACTTTCCACATATATGATCAATAGAAATCTTAACCACATTAGTTTTATCTACCCTATTACTAATACAAGCATCTCCACTTTTCATGAAATCTGGAGCATATTTATATACTATTTCCTTTAAGACTTCTATCTTCTCATCTCTATCTTCATCCTTTAACTCAGTTGCTTTTCCAAATACAATTACGCTATCATACCTAGTATCTAGTTTTTCAGCTATTATCTTTGCATTCTCAACAACCGTAAAGCTAACCTTATCATGATAATTGATGTTATCAATTTTATGTCCATCATTTAATCTACAATGAAAATATATAGCATTGTTTAAAAATACATAGTTTACTGGCACCCCATAGCAATACCCATCCGCTCCCACTGTTGATACTATTCCATATTCACCCTTACTTAAAACTTCATTCTGATGTTCTTCTTCCATTTTGTACTTCGCCATTCTTAATTCTTTAAACATATATTTTCCCTCCATACTTCTTTCTCTGTTCTATATTTGTGTGACTATAATAATTTTTTCATCTATATTTATACTCATATATCTACAATAAGCTAACATTTTTTCTTGATTCTATTTCACTATCTAAGTGTAAATCCGACCTACTTTATTAAATAAATGTGGCTGAATTAATGGATAAGTTAAATTTTCAGGCTGACTATCAAATAACTGTATTTCACATATTTCTGATTCAGGAAGTTGTCCTAACTTTTCAACCTCTGCATAGTATAAAGCACCAAAGGATTCATTATAACTAAATGTATCATCCTCATCCATAAAAACAGAATAAATACATATACATTTTAGCTTAAACTTAATAGCACCAGTTTCTTCATATAGTTCCCTTGATGCTGTATCCTTAATAGCTTCATTTTTTTCTCTATGTCCACCTGGTATCTCCCAAGTATCTCTTTCTTTATGTCTAACAAATATCCATTGGTCTTTATATCTCGCCATTACTACAGCAAATTTTAGCTTACTATCTTCCACATCCTTAAAGTTATAAAAATTGATTTTCATTGATACCCACTCACTTCCCCACTATTCTTTAAACTTACTATTTTTCTAAAAGCTCTTATTTATAATGTTCATTCCACTATATTCTATTGTATTTTTCAAGGTCTCCAAACCCCTTGTTTTCACCTCAAAATAAGTATTTAAATCAATCAATACCTATTTTACTCTATTATACATTAAGCATATGCCTATTTACCAATAATACTATAATTGTAATTTTTTTATATATTTGCTATCCTAATAATGAAGGAGTGATTTAATATTGAAAGACATTTTTGTTTCAAGTATAAGAGATGAGTCAGATAAAGTGTTTGAACTTGCAAAAGAATTTAATTTAGGAATTGAAATCCAAGGTTTTATGCAACCTTATATGATTACTAATATGTTAGAAACAATCAATAATACAAAAATAAAATTAACCGATATTAAAAAATGTTCATTACATGGTCCATTTATTGATTTATTTCCAGGAAGTAAAGATCCAGAAATCATTAAAGTAGTAAAAAAAAGATTTTCACAGGCATATAATACTACTAAAATTCTAAACGCTAAACATTTGATACTTCATGCTGGATACGTACCTAAATCATATTTTCCAGATCAATGGCTAAAAACATCTATAGATTTTTGGATTGATTTTTCATCACAATTGGATGATGATATTGAAATCCATATTGAAAATGTTTGTGAGGATGATTATTTATTGCTTAGCAAATTAATAGAGGCTGTAGATAATCCACGCTTTACAGCATGTCTAGATATAGGTCATGTCAATGTAAATTCTTCAAAATCATTAGAGACTTGGATTAAAGGTTTAAACAATAAAATAGGATATGTACATCTTCATAATAATGATGGAGCATCCGATGGTCACTATGGCTTATGTAGAGGAAACATTAATATATATAATACATTAGAACTACTTCAAATATATGCACCTGATGCTAAATGGTCACTTGAAACCAAGCTTGATGAAACAGAAGAATCTATTTTATATTTGAAGGAACATAGCTTTATTTAAATATTTTCCAAACAAACTTCAAACCACCTATAGTAATATGGTGTTTAAATAATTACGAAAGAAGGTAATTTAATGAATAAAGTCACTTTAACCGAAGATATAATTTTGCAATCAGAGTTACCAAATGGTATCTCTATCAGACAATTTCTTGAAACAGATTTTCCTTCCATTCAATTATTATATGAAAGAGAAGGATGGATGACTTTCATTAAAAGAGAAAAAGCTGCATTAAATGCATGGAAAAATTCCTCTATTGCCCTTGTTGTTGTTGTTGAAAATATGATAATTGGATTACTTCGTGGATTAACAGATGGCGAAGTCACCACTTATATAGCAGAAATCATAATTGATTCTAATTATAGAGGAAATGGTCTAGGAAAAGCATTGATTGATGTATGTCATAATTTATACCCTAACACACGGTTAGATTTACTTTCAACGGAAGGAGCCGATGAGTTTTATAAAAAAGAATATTTCAAAACTCATATAGGCTTAAAATGGTACCTATAGACCGGACACATATAAAAAAAGTGTCTAGTTTATAGGT
>NZ_JAVXAO010000011.1:0-142095 GCF_036660475.1 Clostridium sp.
TTAAGTGTTGCTTAACCCCTTTTTTTATTGTGTCCTTGACAAGGGGTCCATTTTATAATAATGAACACCTTTAAATTAAAGTGCATAAAAGATATTTAATTTATTATATTAAACTGTATATATATCTAAAGGTTAGGTTACAGAAAGCTCATCTCCAGAGCACTACTTAACTTTCCGCTACCGATTAAGTGGTGATAGTGAGGATAATTTCATTGTAGCTGCTGAAAGGCACTTTGAGCAGCTTAGGTAAAATGATAGGCATAAATGCAGATCGTCAATGCGTCTTCTCCACAGAACTTCTTCATTGCCCTTATTCATAGCTATAGTACTACTTATAAAAAACATGATACATAAGCAAAAGGTTTTTGCTCTGTATGATGTTTTTTTCAATGGTGAGATTACCAGAAATATTTAACTGTGTGACAATCTTCTTAGAGGTCCTGTTGGCACCGCCTAGGTGGAAAGCCATACATAATTGCCCATCATTAATAGGTGGACAACGTGAAGAATTCATACTTAGAGCTACACCCTAGTAGCGATAATACAAGCACTTATACAAGTGTGATACAAAGGTATAACACTGATGGAACAACTGATAAAGATAAGAAAAAATATTAATTATACAAAAGTATAACTTTTGTTATACAAACCTGAAAAATAAACCTAAATCTCCATATATATTGTTAGAGGAGGTGAAGGGATCATGGACGAATTAATAAACTTAATATCAAATGTAGGATTTCCAATAGCAATTACAGCTTATCTCATGATGAGGTTTGAAAATAAATTAGAGAAGTTAGATGATAGCATCAACTCTCTCGTCATAGCCATAAATAATAACAATGTTAAGGGGGCGTAAGCATATGTCTATAATATCAATCTGTGGTCGTGGTGGCCATAATACTAAATTTCAAGGGGCTTCTGACATTGTAAATGAGGTAGAGGAAAACAGAAAAATCATATCTGAACTTAATTCCTTATTAATACAAGATGAAGACTTTAACTATACAGATGTCACTCCAGATACAAGTACATCTGTAGCCAAGGACCTAAAGTATAGTATTAATATAGCTAATTCGATGAAGGTTGATTTATATTTTTCAATACATATAAATGCTTCAGGGGAAAAAGAATACCTAGGCCCTATAGGGTCTGAATGCTGGATATATCCAAACAATGAAAGTAAAATAAGTGGACTTGTAGGAAGAGAAGTTCTTAAAGAGCTAGGATCACTGGGGTTCATAAACCGAGGAATCAAGGTATCAAGTGATTTTGCAGAACTATCAAACACATATATGCCCGCAGTTATAATAGAATGCTTCTTCTGTAACAGTAAAGGAGACACAGACCTTTACTCAAATGTAGGATATAAAGCTATTGCCTACGCAATATATCTAGGAATAAAAGCAGCAACGAGAAGTGAATCACCTACTCTTCCCATGAATGGAAGTAATATCAATCAGATAAAGGATTGTCATAACTGTAAGAACTGTTTGGAAAAGTAATGATGAAGTTCAATTTTGGGGATTCAAAGAAAACCCCCCATGTTATTTGTGCGTGTTGCATAGATAACATGGGGGACTTTTTAATGTATAAGAATTTTCACTCAAGAGGTGATGCGCAATTTAAATCTCTTCTATGATGCAACTATGCTCTTTAGTATCTGAATTATAGCAAATGCCAACAGCTAAAACTTTTCTATCTTTATACTCTTTTCTAAACTTCTGCACATATTCCTTTTCTCTAATTTGCTTTATTGCATTTTCAGGGGTGTCATCCTTTTTAAGTTCAATTATAAAAGGAGTATCATTCTTTCTTCTTGGATGGAATGAAAAATCCGTATATCCTTTTCCGGTCTTTTCTTCACGTTCTATTCTATAGGTATCTCTTGCAGAAAGATAAGCAAGATTTACTACACATGATAAGCTATTTTCATCACTATATTTGAGTATTGGAATTTCTGAGTTGTGGACATCATGCAGCAATTTTATAATAGTTTTAGCATCACCACTAACCGTTGCTTTTAGCATCTTTCTTGAGTTTTCAACTATTTCTGAAACATAACCAAAGGATTCATCCCTCAACGCCTTTTGAAACTCTTTCATCAGTTCATTATTAGGTACCTTTAAGTATCCATCATAATAAGATAAGAACCCTAAAACTATCATAGCTGAATATATTTCTTCCTTGGTTTTAGGCTCTCCTTGACCAGCTCTAAACTCTTCATCTATTGTTATGTCAATTTCCTCACCAGTCACCATCTCTATAACATCATCACGAATTTCTAAGGTATTATATTTTAAATACTCTGCCACTTCATCCATAGCACCAGTATTTGTCCAATAGCTTTCACAGCTATTATTTTGAAGAGCCTTTACAACAGATCTTGGATTGTATACTTTAATTCCATTTGCGGTCATATAGCCGTTATACCAGCTTTCAAGTTCCTTAAAATCCATTTTATCATTTTTAACACATAACCCTTTAACCTCATCTTCAGTAAATCCAAAATACTGTCCAAAGGTTCTATCTCTTAAAAATGTAAATTCATCAAACATATTAAGTGCAGATCCACTTGAATATTTCTTTATCGGAAGCACTCCTGTCATATAAGCTAGTGCTACATAAGGCTGATCCTTTAATAGATTTCTTAAGAATTCTAAAAAGTCGTCTTGATTCTCTGTGAAAAGATTATTATTAAAAATATAATCCCATTCATCTAAAATAAAAATGAACTTATCGCCTGTTGAATAAAGCATAGAACTTATATTGAAGTAATCATTAGGGTTAATACTAGGATACTTCTCTACTATATCCTTTTTTATAGTTTCCCTTATCATTTTTATATAATCCTCATAAGTATTTCCAATTTCAGATATCTCATTAAATGATATATTAATTACATTATATTTATTTAAATGATCCTCATAACTGCTACTTTTACTTATCTTAAGGCTATCAAAAACAAATTTTGAATCTACAGCCATAGAATAATAGGCTCCTAGCATATCCGCAACGGATGATTTACCAAACCTTCTTGGTCTTGTTATACAAACATATCTATCAGAGGTTTCTATACGCTCATTTAAGTTTTCTATAATCATAGACTTATCTACGAGATATTTGCTTTTATATAAAGCTTGGAATAATTCTAAGGATTTATTTGTATTTAAATATATAGCCATGCTTTTCACCCCCATATAATTAAAAATAGTAACCATTTTAATTGTTAACTTAATTAATAACCATTATAACACTAAAACCACTTTATTTTAATATAAACTAAGGCATCTAAAATCATAAAAAATAGAACTCTAGTCACTTTCGATCTTTCGTAAGTTACCCTGAGGTGTAAAATTTGGAAGTTTACCCTTTCTAAACTTTGTCTCTGGAAGAATTTTCATACAAGGGGTAATTGCGAAAGGACCTTGGGACTTGAGCTTGCTATTTTCCATTTTCAATGAACTATAAATCAAAAATGGAACTACTATTTTGTGGCTGTTCTGACGTACTATAAGAATATTCTATATTAACGTATTTTAAATAAGCACTTCTTTAACCTTTAAATAATGATCCTGAACCATTTCCTTGGCTTCAGGACAAAGTTTATTCATGCTTCTCTCAATCTTTTTTAGAACCCATTCTTTGCCTTCATCAATTCCCATACCATGGGTAACATATGCTAAATGCAATAACGAAGGTACTTGGAAAATATGAGTCATGGCATCAGCACTGGCTATGCATTCTGCTTCTTGTGTTAATCTTTTCATAGGAACACTGCCCCTATGTGTTATGATACAATCCTTCACTTTTTCAATCCTATCTTTAGGATAATTGAATTCAATAAGAATTCGTTCGGCTTCAACAGCTCCATAAATATGGTGCTCTTCTGCCAGCATACAATCTTTAATTCCCGCATAATCATGTAGTAACGCCGCAATCTCCACTATTTCTGAATCTGCACTTAATTTCTCTGCTAATTGCTTTGCACATTTAACAACATAGACTATATGATGAGACCAAATACCATACCCAAAAGCGTTAGAATCACTCTTACAGGCATCTTCAACTAATCTTTCTATTTCTTCAATCATCTGTTCATGCAACATTTTATTCTCCTTTAATTTTATATTTAGATTTATCCAACAGGAAACTTAAATTATATGGCCTATTGCAGCTAATCATAGTATTTATGAGGCAATATTTTGCCAATCCGACGTAACTTTAAGTAATATTATACCATTAAATAGCATTTAATGTATTGATTCCAATGAACCTTCGCCAAATAAAGGAGTCAAGATCACAAATTGTACACGTTCACATTTATTAAATAAAAGTAAAAACCAGAAGGGTATAAGGGATAGTTATCGAATTATACTTTATACTATTTTCACAAAGGGTGTGTTCTTATGCAAAATAAATCAGATGAATTTATAAAAAAATGGGAAAATGTTAGACAAAAAGGGTTTCTTTACTATATGGTAACTAGATTTTTAATTGCTTTTTCTTTGCTAACTATTACTCTAGGGATAATATCGAAGATACAAACATCTAAATTTTTTAGTTTTAAGAATTTAATTTGTACAATTGTTATAAGCTTTTTAGCAAGTTATATTAATGGGTGGACTTTTTCTGAGAAAAAATATAATGAATTAACAAAAAAAACCTTCTAAATCATCTGTTCTAATAGATTTAGAAGGTTTTCCATTAATGATTGTTATGGTACTTTAAGCAACCTCATACACTTGGGACTTGAGCTTGCTATATGCAACTCAATATAATGAACCATTATTTTCTTTATTGTCAAATATATAGTTTTCTATTCGTCTACATATTTCAAAAGCGCTATCAAATTCTAAATACTTCTCTTTTTCATTTAAATTTATCCACTGTAATTTTGAGAATTTCTCACCATTTTCTATAGTAAATTCCGGAATCTGTCCTTCCCATTCTGTGATTAAGTAGATATAGAAAATAACATTTATTTCCTTAACCTTTAAATCATCAAGATATTTATAATTTTTAATTTTTACCTTACCTTCAAACTCTTCGCTTACTTCTCTGAACATTGCTCTAACTTTGTAATCACAACTATCAGAATAATCTTTATCCTCTATTGATCCACTTGTAAAAAAAACTTCATAGTTTTTGCCACTTATTGGTCTCTCTTCTACTAGGACCATATTATCTTTTATAAATATAAATGCAACGCCTTCTCGATAACCATCCTTATATGTATAAGGCATGTAGCAACACTCCCTTAATATATTAATTAATAACGATATCTATTGGTGCGTATGGTGTATCATTACTTAGTATCATTGAGCTTATTAATAATTTTTTCTTCATTTTAACCGCCTCCTTATAGTTACTTTTAATTATACCATTATTTTACATTTTGAATGAACTATAAATCAAAAATGGAACTACTATTTTGTGGCTGTTCTGACGTACTATAAGAATATTACGGTGTAACGTTATATGCTAGTCTGGCTTAGATATTAATAATTTTTTTCATATGAATTTTAATAATTTAATAGCTACGAAATTTATTCACTTTGTTCCTAATCGTGGTAATGAGTCACACTTTAGTAAGGGAAGGCTTGTTGGAGTCACTTGCTCATGGCTTGATTTATAATTGTAATACCATTACAGTTTCATCCCACATTATTTCCTCAATTTTTTCAAAGCCAACACTTTCATATAACTTCTCAGCAGATATATTTTGTGGTGATACTGTTGTATAGAATTTTATATTGCCATATTCGATTTTTATTAAGTCAAGCAATTTTAAGACTGCTTTTTTCCCTAATCCTTTACCTTGAAATTTTTTATCAATCATATATCTAAGTAACATTGGTTTACTTGTATCTTCTTCAATTCCATACAAAAGAAATCCAATTAGTGTATCATCTTCATAAATGCATTTTGCATTCCAATTTTCACATAATAAGCTTAAAATTATTGAATTATAGTTTGGTGCTACAA
The DNA here is from genome assembly GCF_036660475.1 of Clostridium sp. Classification (GTDB taxonomy): domain Bacteria; phylum Bacillota; class Clostridia; order Clostridiales; family Clostridiaceae; genus Clostridium_J. The sequence goes on from NZ_JAVXAO010000011.1 coordinate 5,989, forward strand.
TTCCTTCTTGTTCTTTATAAACCTCTAAATTAGTACATTCATACCAATTTTCTTTTGTTACTTGTTTTAATGTAATTCCCATAGTATTTCCTCCTAATTTTTAGATGCTATTAATAACTTTTAATTTATTAAAGTAGATGAGTAATAATTAAGAAATTCAAACTACTCACCTGCTGAAGCAGGTGGATTTAATGTATAAATGCCTAAGACTGAAAGTCTTTACCCCTCAAAGATTATTTGCTTTAAAGCAAGCTATGTTTAAAACTGTTATGACGTTCTTACTTCTAATTATATCATTTAATAGTAATTAATTACATATACCTTATGGATTACAGATGATTTTCATACTATTTTTACAAATATATAACTGTCACAAAAGTAGGGTTTTGTGTTGGTATAATTATATGTCACAAGAGTACCTATTTTATATTTTGTGATAGTACAAAAGTAATGAGTGTATTTTTGTTACATATACGGTATAATCTAGCTATAAAATTTTTATGAAAGAGTAACGACGCTATGTCTAAAATAGGTTATGTACGAGTATCAGAAACTCATTCACTTCCATTTAGGATATACTTTAAAGATAATGAAAAATATTGGAGGTTAATTTTATGATATATCTTGAAAAAGCACATATTAATGATGCAGAAGAAATCGTTGAAGTTAAAAGACTTGCATATACAGATGAAGATATTAGGTTTGGAGAAGGGAAAGGAACTTATTTAAAATACATTGGAGATGTAGGGTTTATTTCTTGGTGCATGAATAGATATCTTCTTTATAAAATAATGTTAGGTGAGAAAATAATTGGAACATTTTGGCTAGATCATGAAACTGATGATAGACCTAATCATTTTGAATTACAGGATTTTTGTATAATCCCTGAATATGAAAATAAAGGTTATGGAACAAAAGCGATGGAACTTATGGAAAAGCTACATGAGAACATAAAAATATGGTCATTGGAAACAGCGCTTTTCAGTGTTAGAAATCAACATTTATATAAGAAGATGGGATACAAAAAAATTGGACAAAAGGAGGATAACATCCTCTATGAAAAGATTATAAACGACTAATAGATAGCAAACTCATTCGCTGCCCCCTTTCGTAAGTTATTCTAGGGTGTAAAATTTAAATTGTAAATTTTTAATTTTAGTGTTGATTTTTTAGGTGTTAAAAGTAATATAGTTTAAAGTAAAAGTAGCAGTCTAAATAGACTGCTACTTTGTATGTATTATCCTTTGAATGCTATTGCATCAAGTTGAAATAAAAGTCCTTCTTCTCCTCCACGATGAGCAAACTCAGTTTGAATTGATTTTCTTGCTGGATATTTTCCATTACAGCGTTCTGTTAATACCTTTTCTAACAAAGGAATATTCCAAACATCTCTAAATAAACAATCGATCTTTACAACTGATTCTAAAGTTAGACCGATTGATTGAAGCCTTTCTGTTAAGTGGTCAAATGCACCATTAATTTGGTTCTCAACAGGTTGCCCTACATTACCTACACAGTAATTTATAAATACAAAATCTCCAGCCTCAACTATTCCAGAATGTGCCCATTCGTTATTTACATCACTTCTTACAATTTCTCTCATAAAAATCCCCTCCTGTTATCATAATTATTGGTAATTTATACCTACACTATAATACCATATTTTACAATACTATTGATATAAATATTAAATTTATCAATTATTAAAAAAACGTGTAAATGATATATACCTTGTTTTTTCTTCGCCGTTGCAGGAACATTGGGGTCTGCTTTAACCCCTCTCTTATATGCTTTACGAGGCATTTTAAATACAAAATTTTCAGTATGATGACCCTTAAATAATTAATCTATTATATAGAAAATAAACATCCTAAAATCCATAAGATTTAATTTTACTCATCATCTTCTACAAATTCAAATACTTCTTCCACTGATTTTCCAAAAACTTTAGCAATATCCATACCTAATTTTAAAGATGGGTTGTATCGTCCATTCTCTAAATGTCCTATGGTTTCTCTCCTTACACCTACTAATTCTGCTAATTCTCCCTGTTTCATATTAAATTCTCTGCGCAATTCATGAATTTTAGTCTTTATCATTGGTATCTAATCACCAGCCTTCTCATAAGAAACAAAAATTATAAGTTCAAGTAAATTAAAAACACCTAGTAAAAATGGTAACACTATTTTTAGATTAATCATCCCTACACCTTCAAAAAGAAACATAAGTACATAAATCAAAAGTCCTGAGTAGATAAGATCATATATTTTTGCCTTAGTTCTATACTTGTTATACTGTGCCATTTCGTCTTCAGGCTCTGTTTTAAAACAAACTGTAATTAACCCTAAAAGCATAATTAAGATATATAATGTACCATCTTCAAATCGGTTTGTTGCAAAAATCTGTAAAAATGCAAAAGCAATATAAATAATTCCTGAACCGCCATTAACTAGTATTGATTTTTCTCTTAATGTTAACGCTCTTTTCATATCACCACTCCTTGTTCTTCATGTTATATATTTTTAACTTATGTTATAAATATATAACATGAATTTTTGCTTGTCAATGCTATATTTGTAAATGGTTTTATTAATTTCTATTTTTTACTAAACATTGTTTTGTCTTATCTCTTAGCAACATTTCAATAGGATCTAAACAATCCTTAGAACCTCTATCTGTATCTTGAAGAAGGTGTAAGTCCAAACTGCTCATAGAATTTTTCAAATCTTCCTCAGTAAGTTCATAATTATTTATCACATCAGCTTCACCCATAGCTCCAAAATTAAATTTTATATTTGCTATTTAAAATTATCCTGATTTACGTGTTTTTATGTTTTTATGTTTTTATGTTCTTAGCCCCATGTAGCCTAGAGCCCACAGGGTTTAAGACCTCTAGGGAAATGTTGATTTTTTACTTGATTTTAAAAAATAATTAAGGATTTTAATCCTTCAACTCCAATTTTGAATTCTTAATTTTAAATTGTAAATTCTAAATTTTTAACTTTAAATTTATACTTTTAACACTGCCTGGAAATTAAAAGTATAACTTTGGTATAACTCCTAGTTTATTTATCATAACTATACCCATCTTTTGTAAACTGGGTTTTTATGGTGCTTTGTTTCTCTCTCATTTTACTTATGATTTTATTTACACTGCATTATCATTTGATTTCCTTCCCTGTAATTGCATCAATAAGTATAGCCTCCGTATCTTTTATAACTATTTTACTATTACTTATAACATCATCTATGATGTATTCATATTCGGTTAAAAATACCCATGCCGGTGTTAATTTAAATTCTCCCAATTCTTTATCTTTTAGCCTTGGAATATATTCTAAATTTATATTAGAAATCTTAATTGGGTCTGTGATAATTATATTTTTATATTTATTTTTTATAGTTTTCAAAGCCTCAGTATACTGAATACAAGATAAATTTTCAGTGGACAGTGAAGGTGAATCATAGATTGAAGATACATCAAACAGTACAATACCATTTTTATTTACCACTGCTTTTAAATGATTTGGACTCAAAAAAGAATTATCAGATGAAGGTCTAAAGCCTCTAGAGTATATTGGAATATTATTTAAAGTAGATTTGAAAATAATTAGATAAGCTTCATCTTCTTCTGTCCAATTTACTTTACCAGTTCCCGGCTTTGTTTTCTCTGAGTCTGCATACTGTTCATCTGTCATAAAATTATTTTCTGCATCCCTCAAAGAATTTACATCAAGGGAATATACTATAGGTTCATCATATAAAGACAAGTCTAAATCTTTAGCAACTTGTTTAACTTTATCAATGCTATCCTTTTTATTTAAAGATTCTAAGGTATCCTTAGGGAATTTAAGTTTCATCTCATTAAATAAATGCCGATTTGATTCAAACATTAAATGAGTATAATCCTTATTATCCACGTCAAACCTTAAGTAATGTTTAGAAATAATTAAGTCTTTATTACTTTTAGTCTTTATCCAAACATTTTTGTCATTATCTTTCCCATTTTCAGTTCTTGTATCTATAATCTCATCCTTAAGAAATATATTGGATGCTTCTGTTTCATCATATTGTTTGTACTTCACATTTAAAACATTATAATTTTCAGCATCAAATACTAGTGTTTCTGCATCTATGGTTAAATTTTTATCTAGTTCCTCCGAGATATGGCTAGGGAAATTTTGCAATTCAGTCCTACTCATTTTACTTACACTGGTCTTATTTGATGAACATCCAGTTAGTATTAATGCTACTGCTAATATACTTAGTAAACTCTTATTCTTCATATTTATTTCTCCTTATAATACTTTGTCTTAAATTCATTCTATATTTTTCTATTACAAGAATATATTAACATGAATTCTTTTCCTTATTATTACTTTATTATTACTTTTACATTTGAATTTCAACTAATTCCAATCATTTATTTTTCTTCACAATTTTATTCAGTATAACTAATTACATTTTAAAGAACAAACTTAATTTAGAATAATAACAAGACAATTCTTTACTATCATTAATTAAATAGCGTACTATATAATATATAACATCCTTTTCTTGTTATTTATTTTCAGATGCCTAATATCAAGATATATTTAAGCATATTCTAGGATAGGGGATAATTTTTCATAAAATTGGTCTATTGTTTTTAAATATGTAAATAGGAGAGATAGCATGAGTAAAAAATTCGAATTATTATATGGAAATACTAATAAGGTATTAATGATTAATGCAGAAAAAGGTGAATCTTTTACGGTGGAAGCTGGAGCTATGGTTTCAATGCATAATGTGTTTGAAATAAAAGCTAGGACTGGTAAGATTGGTAAAACACTTGGAAGAATGTTTTCAGGTGAATCAATGTTTATACAAAGATTTACAGCAAAGGATAATGGAGAACTTCTGCTTGCACCACAGTTTTTAGGTGATATTGAAATTATTGAAATGGATGGCAGCAAAAGCTATAGACTTGGAAAATCTAGTTTTTTAGCCTCTACTACGTCAATAGATATCAGCACTAAATCTGGCGGAATCAATGGAATGTTATCCGGTGAAGGACTAATTCAAATGCAAGCCTCTGGAGTTGGAACTTTATTTGTTAGTTCTTATGGAGCCATTCATAAAAAAGAAATAGGTAGCGGAGAAACATATATAGTTGATTCAAATCACTTAGTTTTATGGGATAGTAATTTAAATTATTCAACGGAACTAATATCTGGATTCTTTGGATCCATTGCTGGTGGAGAGGGTTTTGTTTGTAAATTTGTTGGACCTGGAACCATTTGGATACAAACAAGAAATCCTAAAAATATAGCATCCCCTGCAAAATAATTATGCATTCTAATGATTAAGTAAAGCCTATTGTTTCACTACAATAGGCTTTACTTAATTCATTCACTTCTCTCTTTACTTCGTTCTTTCGTAAGTTACCCTGAGGTGCACAATTGGGAAGTTTACCCTTCCTAAACTGTAATCCTAAGGAACCTTTGCCCCTGGAAGAATTTTCACCCCAGGGGTAATGTGAAAGGACCTTGGGACTTGAGCTTGCTAACAGAATGGGAAGGACAGATTCCGGAATTTACTATAGAAAATGGTGAGAAATTCTCAAAATTACAGTGGATAAATTTAAATGAAAAAGAGAAGTATTTAGAATTTGATAGCGCTTTTGAAATATGTAGACGAATAGAAAACTATATATTTGACAATAAAGAAAATAATGGTTCATTATATTGAGTTGCATATAGCAAGCTCAAGTCCCAAGTGTATGAGGTTGCTTAAAGTACCATAACAATCATTAATGGAAAACCTTCTAAATCTATTAGAACAGATGATTTAGAAGGTTTTTTTTGTTAATTCATTATATTTTTTCTCAGAAAAAGTCCACCCATTAATATAACTTGCTAAAAAGCTTATAACAATTGTACAAATTAAATTCTTAAAACTAAAAAATTTAGATGTTTGTATCTTCGATAACTATCCCTTATACCCTTCTGGTTTTTACTTTTATTTAATAAATGGGAACGTGTACACTTTGTGATCTTGACTCCTTTATTTGGCGAAGGTTCATTGGAATCAATACATTAAATGCTATTTAATGGTATAATATTACTTAAAGTTACGTCGGATTGGCAAAATATTGCCTCATAAATACTATGATTAGCTGCAATAGGCCATATAATTTAAGTTTCCTGTTGGATAAATCTAAATATAAAATTAAAGGAGAATAAAATGTTGCATGAACAGATGATTGAAGAAATAGAAAGATTAGTTGAAGATGCCTGTAAGAGTGATTCTAACGCTTTTGGGTATGGTATTTGGTCTCATCATATAGTCTATGTTGTTAAATGTGCAAAGCAATTAGCAGAGAAATTAAGTGCAGATTCAGAAATAGTGGAGATTGCGGCGTTACTACATGATTATGCGGGAATTAAAGATTGTATGCTGGCAGAAGAGCACCATATTTATGGAGCTGTTGAAGCCGAACGAATTCTTATTGAATTCAATTATCCTAAAGATAGGATTGAAAAAGTGAAGGATTGTATCATAACACATAGGGGCAGTGTTCCTATGAAAAGATTAACACAAGAAGCAGAATGCATAGCCAGTGCTGATGCCATGACTCATATTTTCCAAGTACCTTCGTTATTGCATTTAGCATATGTTACCCATGGTATGGGAATTGATGAAGGCAAAGAATGGGTTCTAAAAAAGATTGAGAGAAGCATGAATAAACTTTGTCCTGAAGCCAAGGAAATGGTTCAGGATCATTATTTAAAGGTTAAAGAAGTGCTTATTTAAAATACGTTAATATAGAATATTCTTATAGTACGTCAGAACAGCCACAAAATAGTAGTTCCATTTTTGATTTATAGTTCATTGAAAATGGAAAATAGCAAGCTCAAGTCCCAAGGTCCTTTCGCAATTACCCCTTGTATGAAAATTCTTCCAGAGACAAAGTTTAGAAAGGGTAAACTTCCAAATTTTACACCTCAGGGTAACTTACGAAAGAGCTAAGTGAATGAGTTTTCTACCCACTGCGTTCATAAGAAACTTCCGCTGATTGAATTTTGTAATTGGCAAGCAACATTTACTCATTGCCGATTCAATCTGCTTGGTGACACGAACGCGAGATTCAGCTTGCTTTAACCGAATGCCACAATAAGAGGTTGGCTGACAGTCTCAGATACGGACGCGGGTAGTCCAAGGTGTCAAACGTCAGGCCAATTAACCCTCTTATTGTAGCTTGGGTAACAAGATGGAACAAGACACGGCTGGATGCGATGCCTTATCCGCAAATTTATTGTAGCAGGTGTATATAATGTTAAAAATAATTTTAATGAGGCATAGCGAAACAGATTATTCCGTTGTAGAAGCCAAAGGTTATATCGGACATGGATGTGAATTAGGACAATTAACTGATGACGGCATCCTTATTGCAGAGAAAGCATCGTTAGACAGTAAGTTGGATGGTAGCGAATTAATAGTTTCATCTCCATATACAAGGGCTCTGCAAACGGCAGCCATCATATCAAAAAATAGACAACTAAATATAAAAATCGAGTTAGATTTACACGAGTGGATACCTGATTTAACGTTCCGTTATAGCGGTAAGACATTTGCTGATAACGCGGTTGATATGTTTAAGCAGAATAACGGCATATGCCCTGATGACAGTAATATAAAGTATGAAAGCATTGATGTTTTATGTAACCGTGCAAAAAATTCATTATTGAAATATATGGATTATAAAAAAATTATTGTGGTAACACATGGAATGGTGATGAATAGATTTGTATCTGCACAAAGAATACCTTATTGTGGGATTTATGAAATTGAATTTGATGAATCATTTACGTGTAGAATGTTTTAACATGCAATATTCTCCAAAAGCAAATTAAGCAAGAAAACTGATGGGTATTGATACCCGTCTACATCCTCCAAGGCCGCCATGACCTGCAGGCATGCCATGACGGGGTAGCAAACTCATTTACTTTGTTCTTTCGTAAGTTACCCTGGGGTGTAAAATGTGGAAATTTTCACTTCCTAAAATGTAGTCCCAAGGAAACCTTGTCCCTGGAATAATTTTCACCCCAGGGGTGATGCGAAAGGACCTTGGGACTTGAGCTTGCTAAGGAAAAACTTAATGAGAGATGAAAATAATGAAGTAGTACAGCAAATCATAACGTGCAATATATGACCCAAGTACTTTGGGAGGAAAAATATGCAAGTAAGAAAACTAGTAAATAATAAACCTTTGTAACAAGATAATTAATTTTTGGAGGTAAATAATGAAATATAATAGCTTTGATGAATTAGAAAAAGCCTGGTCTAGACCATTAGCAGAAGATAAATATGAGGAAGCTTTGACTATTTTAGAAAAAGGGGCAGAAACTCTTCCTAAAACAGAACTAAAAAAACATTTGTTTACTATTATGGATTATAAATGTTGGTTTTTTTATGAATGTAAAAAGTATGAACAGGTTATTAAAATACTAACAGATACAATTGAAAACGGTTTTTCATGTCCTTTATATGCATATAAATCAGTATTTAAATCACAAAATGAGGAGACAAGATATATAGAATTAAAAGAAAAAAATGATTTATTACGAAGAGAAGTTCAAAAAAGATTAAAATTTGAGTATATTGTATATGTTCCAAAGGGGTATGATAAAGAAAAAAAATATCCACTTGTTTTTAATTTCCATGGAGATGGCGATAATACTGAATATCACAAAAAATATTGGAAACCAGATTGGTTAATAAGTAAAGGGTTCATTGTAGTTTATGTTCAATCATCCCAATTACGTTATCATAATTCATATGTATGGATAAAAAAAGAAATCCATCTTAAAGAAGATGATGGGGAAAATGGATCATCAAAATTTCGTGGTGGTAAATCAGAAACTTATAGTTCATTATATGAGGAATTTAAACATTGCTATAATCAAATATTGAATGAATATTCAGTTGATGAGAAGAAAATTGTAATAGGTGGTTTTTCAGGTGGAGCTATGGCGGTTATAGACATTGCAATAGCTGATATAATTCCTATTAAAGGGGCTATTGCTTTATGCTCATTAAAGCCAAAGACTTTTACTCAAGAAAATATTAAAATGCTTCTTAGGAAAAGTATAAAGCTTGTATTCATGGAAGGGGAAAAGGATATACAAGTAAAAGATGTAGAAGAGATGATGGAAGACTGTAAAAACATTGGTATACCTTATGAATACTACATTAATGAAGGAATAGGACACTGGTATCCAGAAGATTTAGATGATAAATTAGAGAAAGCATTAAGTTTTATATTTGAGCAAAGTATCTAGAGGGAGGAATAAGTTTGAGTTATGATTATACTACTTATAGAGAAATAAGAGAGAGAATGCGTTCGTATTTAAAAAATCTCAGAGACTTATCAAGTAAAGAAAATAAAAGAGACTTAAATATGTTAAGTAGTAAACTCATTCGATTCCCTCTTTCGTAAGGTCACCTGGGGTGTAAAATTTGGAAATTTATCCTTCCTAAACTGTAGTCCCAAGGCAACCTTGTCCCGGAAGAATTTTCACCCCAGGGGTAATGTGAAAGGACCTTGGACTTGAGCTTGCTAAAAAATTAATCAAGTATAAGCAATGTCTATTTTAATATATTCATAACTCTATTGTATACTGTATCGTATTTACTTCTTTCAATGTTATCAAGATCTGAATTTAAATACTCTAAGTAATCATTTAAATCTTGTTCTATATATATATCCGGTTCAGTATGAACTTCTTCATTTACTATGCCCACACTGTTCATGGATAGAGTTGATGAAAATTGTATAGCTATCTTACTATTGGGAAGGAGAGTAGCTATTGGTTCTGGACCTAAACCATCTCCACCTGTGGTTGTTCCTATTATTTCTGCAAACTTAGTATCTTTGATTATGCTTGCAAAGTACTCTGATGCAGAATAAACTATATCATCAACTAATATATATATATCCCCTTTAAATTTTATAGAATTACCATAAGGGGTTATAGTTTTATCTACGTTATATATTCTAAAGTTATTTAAATCATAATTACTATTTGGAATTTCAGATTTATTTATTTCTTTTTCACTTAACATTCTTGAGAAGTAATATTCATCCATAAATTTGGTATCTTTAAAACAATCATAATAAGACATATATAAAGGTTTATCGGATAAAGCTGAAATTAGAAATTCACCAAATTGGTTATTTCCACCACCATTACCCCTTATATCTATAATAATATTATCAACATCTGCACATTCATTTAATAAGAATTTTTGTATAGTTGCTTGGTTCTTTGCCATGTATTCATTGTTAAAACTTCTAATCTTTATATATGCGGTTTTACCTGCATCTACAATATCTAATGTAATATTGTTGTCACTAGAGTTAATAAAATCGCCATAATACCATTCTTTTATTTCTTTGCTATATGGATCATAGTGAATGGTTGAATCTATTTTTTCATCATTATATTCAACTTCTATACTGTCTGGTGAACTATCTCTTTTAAAATAATTATCTTCATGTATATAATATTGATTTCTTTTAGAATCCTTTAATACATAATAAATCTCTTTATGCTCATACAAATAATCACTTACACTTTTTCCATTAATCTTAGTAATCATACTTCCTACTGGTACTTTTTCATTTTTAGATTTTGTAACAATATATTTACCTTGAATATACTTACATTTTACATCTGCAATATAAAGGGTTTTTGAATACTTATCAGTCCAATATTCAGTTTTTTCTTTTAAATCAATGTTGCTATCATTTAAATTACTATGATCAAAAATTAATGAGTTGAAGGATATGCTGCTATGAGCATTTTGTAATAAACGCATAGTTAAACTTACATTCTTAATAAATTCAGTATCATTTTTAGATTTAGATATTTTTTCTATAAGTTTTTCTTTCTGATCTAAAAAATTATAATCTAATGTTTTTTCTTTAACCTGAAAAAAAGGATAATTATCTTCTAAAAAATTCAACAAAAATACTGCATCTGTTTTATATGTATCATATTTTTTATATCTTTTATATCCATAAATTCCTCCAACTATCAAGAATATAGAAATTATAATAACTAAAAGAATCTTTAATTTTTTATTCATTAATTATTTCCTCCAAAATGTAAGTTTATAATTTTATCTGATATATCTAATACTCCAGCATCATGGGTTATTACAAACTCATTCACTTCGCTCTTTCGTAAGTTACCCTGAGGTGTAAAATTTGGAAATTTACCCTTCCTAAACTGTAATCCTAAGGAAACTTTGTCCCTGGAATAATTTTCACCCCAGGGGTAATGTGAAAGGACCTTGGGACTTGAGCTTGCTACATAAGTTGGATAATATGAATGGTATAATATTTAAGATGTTGCTCGATAGCAAAAATATATATGTATCATCTAGTTCTGCTTGTTCTGAAAATTTATTGATGCAATCTCATGTGTTAAAAGCAATAGGATTAACTGATGAAGAATGCGATAGTACGATAAGATTTACGTTTAGTAAACATACATCAGTAAGAGAAATTAATTATGTAACATCTGAAATAATTAATTATTTTTATGATATAGCATTTGTTAAAATTATAATTGGAATAGGAAGAAGAATAGATAATGTGCAAATTAGATATCCTATTTTGGTGGATTTTTTTATGATTATATACTCTAAGCCATCAATAAATCCAAGTAAGGCAGCCATAAGCGTTATAAATATTGAAAAATTTATAGATTGAGTGTTACTACAAGAATAGAGGTAGGCTGAAAATATAACCAGAATTATTAATAATACCGAAAATAAAGATTTCACTTTTCTAAAAGTATTCATACATAAACTCTCCTTAATTGCATTATATGTATCATAATACAATATGAGTAACAAGCTGTCCAATTATATTTATGTATTCAATTAATAATATAAAAATGCATTCTAACATCTAAAGTGGATGAGAAAATTAACAATCGGTTTTAGTCAACAATGTTACTCCATATTCTTATTATGGCAAGGTGGTATTAGTATCAATATATAAATTATATTTATATATGTGACAATATAGTTAAGTAACACTATAAAGAATTAAGCTTTTATAATGTTGTCAGGAAGTGTGTGTTACTGATAGCAGTTTTGTTTTTATGGTGAGAAAAAACTATTATGAAATCCAACGATGTAAGCTTCATAATAGTTAAGTTTATTAGTGAGGTGTCGGAAATTAACACTATCGCCACCGATAAAGTCATGACGTATATTCAATGTATATATCGGTGGCAAAACTTATGATCAAAGTCATTCACATCTTGGGATTTGATCTTGCTAATGTACAAACGTAAATATGATAGTAATCCCCCAGATTATCTATATACTTTCCTATATAATCTGGGAGTTAGATATATGACAAGGCATTATTTTATACCACATATAGTTTATATAACCAATAAATTTTAGATTAGCCAGGGGTGACATACCTACTTATACCTCCCAATAAACTCCTCCATGGCCAAGCTTATTAGCTGCTGGACCTTAAACTCTTTATGCTCCTTTACAAACTCATCCCATTTATCAGATACTTCTACATCAATCTTAAATAGTTTCTGTTTAACTTCCACAATGGCTTTAGGTTTAAGCTCTATAGGCTTTACATCTACTATATTTATACTTTTGTTATACTCTTGTATAACTTCTTTTATTGGCTCTATAAGGCCTATAAGTTCTTTTAAAGTTTCAACATCTATATCTTCGTTATACTTTTGTATAACTTCTGGCTTTGGGGTGATGTTATACCTTTGTATAACATTTGTTATATCTTTATTTTCAATAGCCGGGTTATCCATTGGTATAACTTTTGTATATCTATTCTATTATAACTTTGAATTTCCTCTTGATTTTGAAAATAAATTACAAAAATTGTAAGTAAAAATCCATATATGGTCCCCCCTTGGGGGTAATTCTATAAAAATTTTTTTTGCTGCAACATAAAAGTCTAGATGAATATTAGTTTTTTCATCTAGGCTTTTATTTAAGCGAGATTGTTCCGCCGGGTTATTCTGTTTTAACCACTACTAATAGATAACACAATTGTATATTATTTTTAAAATACTTAACCTTTTACCTATATACAATTTTTGTAAAAAGATATATAATCATTTTAAGAGGTGATATTGATGAAAAGTGAGGAATTTAAAGGATTAGAAGTTGATATACTACAGGCTAAAAATGGGTCTATGGAGGCTAAGGAGCGAATTATCAAAAGATATGCAAACTATGTGTACACAGAGGCTTTTAAAATAAGAATCCCTAACTTCGATATAGAAGATATGATTCAAATTGGAACTTTTACAATACTAAAATGCATCATTAGCTTTAACCAGGATAAAAGCAAAAATTTCACTAGTTATGTTACCAGAGCCATAAAGAATAATTATTTAGATCTATTATTAAAAGAACAGAGAAGACATGGCAAAAACACCTCAGATGAAATGCTAGTAGAAGTGGCTGATGCCATTAGTATTGAAGATAACGTACTTATGTCAATAGAAGTATCTACCCTCCATAAAGCCTTTAAAAATCTAACTATAGGTGAAGCAGAGTTAATATCTCAGCTATATTTTCAGGGAACTTCAATCAAGGAAATAGCAGCTGATTTAAATGTAAGCTATACCACTATATACAGAAGGAAAAATAGAGCCTTAAATGTACTTATGAGTTCACTTGCTAGTGAGATAAGTGTGTAAGAAATTGAATTCTCACCCCAGGGGTCATTGCGAAAGGCCGTGGGACTTGAGCTTGATTGCTACAATCAATAGTAGTTAAAAACAGATAAAATATCCTTAATGCAAATTCAAAAAAACACCATTAATGGTGCATATTTCACTTTTAATATAATAATAATATTATTAGGAGGATATAAATGATGAAAAAAGTGAACACATCGTTATTCATACTTATTCTCATTATTATGATATTCATTATTATGATGTTTATTATTAAATACAATAATAATCAGAAGGAATATAATAAAAATTATGATAATACTAAAACAGTACTTCAAAATAAATTAATGCAGTATAACTATGAAATACCTGATGATTATAATAAACAAATTATCTATATAATCCAAGGTGAAGTTGATAATTTAAACTTTAAAAGATTTATTGTATCAAATAATGACACAATAAATCTAGAATTAAATAATAATGAGCAATTCATTGTATCATTATATTCTAATTCAACAATAGACGCTAAATGGGTTTTAAACAACTATAACGACACAAATATAATTGTTAATTCTGAATGTTTGTTAGATAATTTCAAGGCAGTTCCTAAAAATAGTACAGGTGTATCCTATACTAGAAAATTTTTCACACTGAAATATTTAACTTCTAATGAGACACAACTACCGTTTAATTATTTTAATTCACCTTATACCTCAAATTCAAAATCTAATTTTACATTTAATATAAATATAAAGTTAAAAAAGTAAAAAATGGGTAGGTAATAAATATAATTTACGATAAATAAAGCAACATAATTTTTAATATTATGTTGCTTTATTTATTAATTTATTATATAAATAAATTACAAATAAATGAAGTAGGTGAATTTAATGGAAAATAAAAAGAGATTAAATATATATCAAATGCACATAATAATATTATTATTAATATGTGCATTTTTCATTGTATTACTTGTAAATTATCAACGAAAAAGTGATGCTATGATTAGAGATAAATTTCATTATAACATAAGAAATTTTAATCTTATAATGGATGATTATGAAAATGACATTAATAAAACCAATGATATTTATCAAGAACTTGATATTATAAAAAAATTAGGTTTAAGACTAGATAATTCAAATTATAGCTTGGATTACCGTGAATTTAACAATAATTTTAAGAAACCAATTACACCATTAGTATATTATTTGCTTGAAATAAATCTAGAAACTTTTGAAAAAAATGATATTTATAGAAATGAAGTATTAAATAATTTAAATGAAGTTTATTTAATTTCTTCTGAAATATTAAAAATGCCTATAAATACTTTTTTTGAAAACAATAAATTTAATATATTTAATAAAATAAAACCTAATGATAAATTAGTTGATTACTTTGAACAAATAAATTCAATTGTAGCAGCAGAATAAATATATAAATTTTACGTTTGTAAACATTAATATGGAAATGTATAATATTTTATAGTACTTTGCAATAAAAAAGCAAAGTACTTTTTTAGTACTTATTTGGGATATCAACGAGTTACATGAGTTTTAAACCATATTTTACATCAACTAATAAGTTCCTGATGAGAGTGTTATCTTAAAAACTTAATTCTGTTATTACTACCACATCTAGGTCCTTCTCTTCACATATCCTTTGAAGTGCAACTTCGACATCTTGAACCTTAAGTACAGTATTATAGAAATCCTTAGCTACTTCAGCAGCCACTATCTGAATCCTTGGCTCTGGTCTAAAATTATAGAACATATCCCATACAGTCTTTACTATTACTTCATTTAACTCTTCCTTGGATTCCTCTGATATTATGGGGAAGGTTATCTCCCTATTTTCAATTCTATCTGTACAATTCTTTAGAAGAGAATGATAAAACTTTTTATCCTCGATATCTTTGTTAAAATACTTTTCATTCATGGTATCCACTCCTTTAAAATAAGATTATACATATATATATTTAAGTGGCCCGATAATTTGCAAGTAGGTTCTATACACATAGCTATAGTTCCCAGTACAGATTTTTCTTCTTTCTCCCACCTATTATAAATGAAATTTGATCTTTGAAAATTGAATAATACGGCATTTACAAAATATGTTATAATAAATTCATAATGGTATCATATTATTCATTACCTATATTAAAATAGGAGAGGTGAAAATTATGTTAAAAAAATTTCAAAAAAAATACCCCAACTGGGTTTACTCACTTATTGGGGTAGTAATTATTCTGGTTATAATTAATGGGATATTTATTACAACCACTTTTAAGTATAAGGAAAAACTTGATAATGCTAATATAATTGTTTTTACTTTTCAAGGGGAAAATGAATTAATTCGTATCGATGATGGGTTAATTATAATTACCCCAGATAAACATATGGTATTTGGAGGGAATATTGAGTATATTGGTTTAAAAGATGAAAACATTAAATTTTATGCTAATGAATAAGAATTTTCACCCCAGGGGTCATTGCGAAAGGATTCGTAAATGCATTTGTTTATGAATCAAGAAGACCTTAATAGCTATATTTTTTTCTTTTTTTCGATCTAATATATAGATATATAAATATAATTATACAAATAAATTGAATAATGTCTATAGTTATCATACTAGCCTTGCTAAGTATTACTGTATGCTTTAGAATTATATCAATAATTCCCGTTAAGAAATATATTATAGGTGGTATATAATATATTTTTTTATTAATTTTAAACTCATAAGCTAGCAATGTAAGTACAATTAAACGCAAAATCAGCTCCATAGTAAATCACCCTCCTTTATGTATAAAATAGGTATATATTATAAAATATTATTATTGTATTAAGCAACATTATTATAAGGATTTTGGATGTGCTTGTTTGGCAACAATATGTAAACAATAGCAAACTCGTTCACTTCGCTGTTTGGTAAGTTACCCTAGGTTAAAATTTGGAAACTTTGTCCCTGGAAGAATTTTTACCCCAGGGGTCATTGCGAAAGGCCCGTGGGACTTGGGCTTGCTATAACGCTAAACTTATAGAGCTTTTTTGACTTATTAGTTGAATTTGCATTGTTACTATGTCTATACTACTAACCCTCAAAGGGCTCATGGCTAAATTATATCTTATTCATCAATACAGGATAAAAATCTAATAGTGCATGTACTAAAATAGGAACTATCAAAGAATTACTCTTTTTATATAATAAAACAAATATTGCTCCAGCCGCAGTATATCCTCCAAGGGTTGAGATAATAACACTTAAGGATTGAGTAACTAAATAGTTATTTGTAATAATTGGAATTGCAGCATGCATAGCGCCCCACATCATACCACTAATTATTATGGCTAAATATGTAGGTAACTCTTTGTCTAATTCTGTAAATAAGTATCCCCTAAAAATAAATTCTTCTGAAAATCCTACAACAATTAGAAAAAAGAATGGTTTATATATACCTGCTAGTGAGAAATCACCTTTGATAAAAAATATTCCTATATAAATTGCAAATAAAATACAAGCAACTATCTTGCCATTTCTCGTTGTTCCAGTTATATTTAATGATTGTTTTTTTCTAAGCATAATTGACATAATAATTATTACAATAAGTAAGTTAGCTAGAAATTCAATTAATAAACTTATTCCGATATTTGATATAGTGACGTTTTTAGCAGCTATAAGTAAATCATTATTATAGAAGTATTTTATCAAGAAAAAGAAATACACCATATATATGCCTATAAGAGCTATGGGATATATAATTTTTTTGTTAATTTTCATCTAAAGTCTCCCCTTTTTATGTATTTTACAATTTAAGTTGTATTAATTTCAATGTTGTCAGTTAAAAATAACACATAAATTTAAATTACAGCTTAAGTTGAATTTTTATCATGACATGACTTAAATTTATATGACAATGAATTGCTATACCTGAGTTGCTAAACCCCTCCTTTCTCTGTTGTGAATTAAAAATTACAAAATTTTATAAAATTAAATATATTTTTAATAAAAAGTATAATTTTTATTAATTTCAGTATACATATTCCATGTAAGAATAGTCAATCTATATTCACTTTTAATTATATTCATGATGGTAAGTTACTTTGAGAAGGTTATATATAAATGATAGTTCATAGATGAGTTACAGGGTTCCTTCTTACTGCAGCTTAATTGCAAAATCTAGTGACATTTTCAATATATATGGGGTAGCATCATCAAAATGCGGATTTACAACGCTAAGCAATTTCTGACGCTATAATTAATGATTTTAAATTTACATTTTTACTTTTAATACAGTCTATTAATAAAAATAAATCTTTTGTACTTCTCGTTATTCTAGCTAAATCAGTTTCATAAATAGTATCCCCAGCTTGTAATTCATTTAACATTTTTTGGAGTTATTTTCTATCCATTGTTGCTCCTGATACTTTTTCTTGATAAATAATATCCATACCTATTTCATTCAATTGTTTTATTTGTCTTTCTTGATTTTGGTCTTGTGAACTTACTCGAATATATCCTATTTCCCTCAAATATTAATATATTTAAATTTATACGGTGTATTGCTCTTAAGCAACCTTCATCTTAATGTAAGAATAACTTCATAGCAATAAAAAAAGAGTAGTTCGGCTATAACTACTCTCTAGGTAAATGGAATAATATCTATTTCTATTATATTACATTTCTAAGGAATTAAAAACTTAATTCTGTTATTACTACCACATCTAGATCCTTCTCTTCACATATCCTTTGAAGTGCAACTTCAACATCTTGAACCTTAAGTATAGTATTATAGAAATCCTTAGCTACTTCAGCAGCCACTATCTGAATCCTTGGCTCTGGTCTAAAATTATAGAACATATCCCATACAGTCTTTACTATTACTTCATTTAACTCTTCCTTGGATTCCTCTGATATTATGGGGAAGGTTATCTCCCTATTTTCAATTCTATCTGTACAATTCTTTAGAAGAGAATGATAAAACTTTTTATCCTCGATATCTTTGTTAAAATACTTTTCATTCATGGTATCCACTCCTTTAAAATAAGATTATACATATATATATTTAAGTGGCCCGATAATTTGCAAGTAGGTTTTATATACATGAAGTATCACACCATTGAATATTTTAGATAATCTCACCCTGGTGGAAGTGTAAGAAAAAAGTGGTATAAACTCATGGAGTTAGTCCACTTTTTCTCACACTTCCATTAATATTAACTTTAAACTATCACTTAATCTGCAGTCACAAGGAAACCTTGTCACTGCACTATAGACTATCTTTTTATCTCAACTTCTCAAAGTGCCTTTCAGAAGTTTCTAATAAGAATCTAAAGACTATCCTCTCTATCCTTGGTCACAACTAAAGTTGTCACCAACCTCTACTTAGGAAAGGACCTAAAGTAAATCATATACTCAATTGCCCCTTCCGCCTATAGCCTTTATGAGATATCTTATACTCACGGTCTGGACTCCCCACTCCTGTTAACACTAAAGTACTTTAGTATTATAGTACTAAAAAATTCATCTACATTTAAATATCCTATTATACGTTGGTATAACTTTTGTATAGCTTATACTTTCGTTATACCTTTGTATCACATTTGTATAAGTACTTATTATCTTCACCTCATAGCTATAGCTGCCAGTGTAATTTTTCTTCTCTCTCCCACCCATTATAAACAATATGAAACTATTGATAGGCTTTCCACCTACGCGGTGCGTAACGTGTCTACAGAGCTCCCATCCTATAGTGATTTCTAAAATCAAATAATTTAAAGTTTGATTTGTAGATAAGGAGAAACAGTATTAAAATTTGTACTTTGAAAATTGAATAGTAGGGTATTTGAAAAATATGTTATAATATGGATAAAACATATTGATTTGAATGTAGTTGTATATTATTACGACGTTATAGAACGATTTCATAATAGTAAACATAAATGGAGGATGGGGATGTGTAATTTAGTTAAACCAGACAGTTGTCTTAAAGAAAAATTTATAAATATGGTTAATGATAATAATGAGGATATTTTTAATAGTGAGCATTTCAACACTAATTTTGATTTTGAAGGATATATTAAAGATCTTAACGATTTATCGAAGGGTATTGGGTTACCTAAAGGCTATGTTCCTTCAACAGAATGGTGGCTTATAAATAACACTGGTGATATTCTGGGAACTGTTAGATTAAGACATAAACTAGTAGAAAGAAACTATCTTGAAGGTGGTCATATTGGATATGATATTTCGCCAAGGTTTAGACGAAAAGGATATGGAAAAATTATATTAAAATTAGCATTAGACAAAGCAAGAGAACTTGAATTTGAAAAAGTATTGTTAACATGCGATCTTGATAATATAGGTTCAAAGAAAATTATTGAAAACAATGGAGGAAAATTAGAAAATACTATAATTTCTAAAGAGACAGGTAAAAAAGTTTTAAGATACTGGATAGAATTATAGCGGTTTGAAATCTCTACATTATCAAGAGTAAATTTAAAAAATGATATGGAATTGTACATTATTGTACTTTAGATAAGATTTTAAAAATGTATAAAATACACAAAAGGTGGAATGAAAATGAAAAATATTTATATACGAATTTTAGTATCATTTATTGTAGGTTTTTTAGTAGCATGGGGATTTTTATGGGGATTCTCATTTATATTTAATGCAGGTGATGCAGTAGGTATCACTATGGGTATTGCCGTAATATCAACAATTATTTTTTGTACATTTACAATTTTAGAAGAAATAAAAAAACTTAATACAAAGTAATAATATATTTATAAAAATGCCGTATTATTTGAAATTAATATGCGGTATTTTTTATTTCGAAATTCAAGAAAAATATCCATAAAAAAAGAGATAAAACCATAAATAATTTTCACCATAGGGGTAATACGAATGTATCTTGGAACTTGAGCTTGCTACATTAAACAAAATAATTTTATTACAATTTCAAATTAAAAATAGCACTGAAATTAGCATTTTCCCTAGAGGCATAAAACCTTGTTGGCTCTAAGCGTTTAACACCCTAAGAACATAAAAACATAAAAACATGAAAATGTAGGAAATTACTATAATAATAAAAAATATCACAAGTTATACTTATAATTATTATAATTTGGAGTATAATAATTATAAGGGGTGATTTAATTGAATCGTTTTGTGAATAGAGATAAGGAACGTGAGTTTTTAAATGATGAATATAATAGAGATGGCTCTTCATTAGTCATTCTATATGGAAGAAGACGGGTGGGTAAAACTGCTCTTACAGTAGAGTTTATGAAAGGTAAAGATGCTCTTTATTACCTGGTTACCGAAGAGAGTGAGGCGCAAAATAGAACTGCGTTTAAAAATATGGTAGCGAGTTATACAGATAATGAACTACTCAGCAATGCAAGTGTTCAAAATTGGGATATAATATTTAAATCTCTTATTGATTATAAATCAGATAAAAAAAAGCTTATTATAATAGATGAATTTCAGTATTTAGGAAAATCTAATGGAGCATTTCCCTCCATATTTCAAAAAATATGGGATACTATGCTGAAGGATAAAAATGTCATGGTGATTCTGTGTGGATCATTAATATCCATGATGGAAAGTCAGACCCTTGCATATACCAGCCCACTATATGGAAGACGTACAGGGCAGATAAAACTAAAACAGATACCATTTAGATATTATAATGAATTTTTCCAAAGTAAGAATAGGAAAGAGCTTATAGAATACTATGCTGTGACTGGTGGAATACCTAAATACATTGAACTTTTTTATGATAGCCAGGATATATATACGGCCATAGAGAAGAATGTACTCTCAAAGTCAAGCTTTCTATATGATGAGCCTAATTTTTTACTTCAACGAGAAGTATCTGAGGTTGGCAGTTACTTTTCTATAATTAAAGCCATCGCTGCCGGCAATGAAAAACTTGGTAAAATTGCAGGTGTTTTGGAGATTAAACAGACTGGAATCACAAAGTATTTAAATACTCTTATAAACTTAGATATTATTGAAAGGGAAGTTCCAATAACTGAGGAAAACCCTGAAAAGAGTAAAAGAGGTTTGTATAAAATAAAAGATAACTTCATCCTATTTTGGTTTAAATTCATCTATCCAAATTTAAGCTTTATTGAAAGTGGTAACGAAAAAATTGCCATGACTAAAATATGTAGAAATCTTATAGACCGTCATGTAAGTTATGTGTATGAGGATGTATGTATAGAAGAGATGTGGCAGCTATGCAGTGAAGATAGATGGAGTTTTTACTTTGACAAAGTAGGCAGATGGTGGAATAGCAATACTGAAATTGATATTGTGGCAATTGATTCCACTGGAGAAGATATAATCTTTGGAGAATGTAAATACTGGGAAGGTAAGGTTGGTATTGATGTTTTAAAAGCTCTTGAGGAAAAGGCTAAATCTGTAGAATGGAAAAAAGGAAATAGAAAAGAGCACTTTATACTCTTTAGTATCAATGGTTTTACTGAAGATCTAATAAACTTATCAAAGGAAAGAGATGATTTGATTCTTTCTCAATAATAATTAAAAGAACCTTTGATATTAAAGGTTCTTTTTTATGTTCTTGTACCCTTTAACCATTGATATTACTAAGCTCTTCTTCTATTTTGAAGTATGGATTTTGTCCATATAAGTATCATGCCTAAGGCAAAATATAGTATAAGAGTTTGTGTATCAACTTTGAAAATTTCTATTGAATATGAAAGAGTAACTGAAGTAATAACTTTTATTAAGAATTAAGTTTTATTTTAAACTCTATGAGTTCACCCTTCTTTTCTGCTGTAAGACTTCCTTCATGAAGCTCAATTATTCTTTTTGCTATAGATAGTCCAAGTCCAGAACCCTCATTTTCTAAACTTCTTGCCTCATCGAGTCTATAAAACTTTTCAAAAATCTTTTCTAGTGCAGCATCCTTTAAAGATTCACATTTATTTGTAAATGAAATAAAGATAGTTTCTCCCTCTTTATTTACTTCTATTTTAAAAATTCCACCTTCATCACTATATTTCTCTGCATTTTTTATAAGGTTTTCTATTACCCTTGAAAATAGCTTTATATCAATGTATGTATAAATTTCTCTATATGGATTTTTTAAAAGCACCTCTATGTTTTTAGAGGAAAATCCAAGTATACTTTCACCAACCATTTGATTTATTAGGTTAGCCAGATTATGCTTTTCTCTATTTATTTTAAAGTCAGGGCTAGTTAGCTTAGTGTATTCAAACAATTCATTGACTAAATCCTTTAATCTTAAACTTTTACTATATGCAATATATATATACTTTTCTCTTGTTTCTTCATCAACTTCACCCCTATCTAATAGTTCTAAATAGCCAACTAGTGAAGTTAGAGGGGTTTTTAAATCATGGGATATGTTAGTTATAAGCTCTGCCTTTGTATTTTCAATTTTCTTTTCATTTTCTATTCTTTGAGCAAGCTCAATGGACATATTATTTATACTTGTACAAAGCTCTGCAAGCTCATCTTTCCCTTTTACATTTATTGTTTTACCAAACCCATCTTCCTGAATACTTTTTACTTCCTTAGTTAAAAACTTAATATATTTTACCTTTCTATTTAGAAGTAATATAAATGTTGTGAGAAAAATTCCTATGCCTATAATTATCATAATGAAGGCTAAATTTACAGATACAAAGTAATTTGTCTCTAAATAATAGGTGATTTTAGGGAAAGCTTCAACTGTTATAGTGAGTATAATAAATAGTAACTCAAAAGTAACAACTATTGAAAATATTAAAGATAAGGTTATATAAAGACTTATCTTATTAAAGTTGATAGTTCTAAATCTTCTAGTACAAAAAATCCCTATTGTGACTATAAATACAAATAAGGCAAGGTACTTAAAAAAATATACACTTTTAGGAATTATATCAAAGTCTGAAGTTCCATTATTTAGCTGTAATACAGTTATAATTGCATAGCCTTCTGCTATTACAAATTGAGCTAATATAAAACCAATTAGTACTCCTAAAATAATGTTGTATTTTATCTTAAATTTTTTAATCATATCTTATACCCTACTCCCCAGACTGTTTTAATGTATTCAGGATTTTTATTGTCTTTTTCTAATTTTTGTCTAAGCTTAGTTATATGAACCATTATAGAAGTGTCTCCAACTGCAGCTTTATTTCTCCATATATTTTCATAGATTTGATCAACAGAAAAGACTATATCTCTATTTTTACACATAAGCTCAAGAATTTTATATTCTGTTGGTGTTAAATTCACTTCATTTCCAGAAACAGTTACCATATGTTTATCAGTATTTAATACTAAATCACCTATTGTTATAGTAGATTTTTCTGTACTACTAAAAATAGTATATCGTCTAAGATGAGCCTTAACTCTAGCTAATAGTTCCATAGAACTAAATGGTTTTCCTATATAGTCAT
This sequence comes from Clostridium sp., assembly GCF_036660475.1. GTDB lineage: Bacteria > Bacillota > Clostridia > Clostridiales > Clostridiaceae > Clostridium_J. The sequence continues at coordinate 30,165 of NZ_JAVXAO010000011.1, forward strand.
CTGCACCTAAAACAAAGCCATTTATCATATCTATTTCTTCACTTTTAGCTGTAAGGAAGATAACTGGCATTACATGATTTTTTCTAATCCTTATTAATGTATCTAAACCATTTAGTTTTGGCATCATTACATCTAAAATAACTAAATCAAATTCCTTTTTTTCAATTAACTCTAGTGCTTCCTCGCCATTTTCAGCTAACTCCACATTAAAATTCTCTGTTTTCAAATAAACCGCTACAAGCTCTCTTATATCCTTATCATCATCTACCACCAATATATTTTTACTCATATTTTCCTCCTTTACACTTTAGAACATAAGCAGGTGGGATATTTTTCACCACTCTTCTATAATTAATGTTCTTAAAATACTCTCCTAAAAATTTCAATGTAAACAGTGAATATTGAAATGTAATAAATTCGGTATTTTTACTTACTAGCATTGAAGTCTTCTTTAAAATATTGCAAGAAACCTTCCTTGGAAGTGATGCAAAAGGTAGTCCTGATACAATGTAATCTACCTTTTCTATATCATTTTCCTTTAGTATTTTATCAATATTTTCTGCACTATCATTTACTATTATTACATTTTTCTTATGTCCATATCGATTTTTTAATATATTATAGAATTCTGTATTTACTTCTACTAATAAGACTATTGTATCATTTTGTACCCTTGCAAGTATTTTTTCTGTAAATACTCCAGTGCCAGGTCCATATTCAACTATAGATTTTGCATTTCTAAAATCAATACTATTTATCATTTTTTCTGCTAAACTCTTACCACTTGGCGCTACTGCTCCAACCATCTTTGGATTTTTAATATACTCAAATAAAAACATTTTATCCTCCTAAAATCTCCATTTTATTATAGAGTAAACTTAAATGTTTAATCTTTGCACTATAAAAGTATTAAGATTTGTTAAGATTTAAAAAGGTTTGCTAATTTATTAATTGAAAATTGAATAGCACCTTGTTGTATAATAATGCTATAATTTCTTTATAATGGCACTGTGTTATGAGGGATAAATAGGAATTTAGCGTTTAGATTTAAATATTAGGGGGACTATTATGAAGAATATTAAAAATCAGGTTCTGATTGTGTTAACAGAACAATGGAATGATTGGGAAGCAAGTTATGCTATTGCAGTTATCAATTCTTTTTCAGATTATAAGGTTAAAACAATTGGAATTGATAAACTGCCTAAGAAATCAATGGGAGGTATTAATGCCTCTATAGACTGTACTATAAATGATTATAAGGATTTCGATAAAACTGCTATGGTTATTCTACCTGGAGGTTTATCATGGGAAGAAAGTGACTATAATAATATTGCAGAGTTTGTTAAGCGAATAATGGAATTACATATTCCTATAGCAGCTATTTGTGGTGCAGCCACTTTCCTATGTAAGCATGGATTTCTTGATAATATAAACCATACAGGAGACAGTCTTGAATTATTTAAGCAGCAAAAAGAATATAGAGGAGAAGCATTTTATATTAATCAACAGGTAGTTGTTGCAAATCAAGTTATTACTGCAAATGAAACTGCAGCTGTACAATTTGCTTATGAAATTTTTAAAATATTAGGAATTGATAGTGATGAAGAAATTGAGCAATGGTATGACAATTTTAAAAATGGTGCAATTCGTTAGAATGCCAGTAAAATTATCACTATAAATTCCAATTTTACAACTATATTTATAGAAATAATCTTAGATTTAGCTGCCTTAGTCTATATTAAAATAAGGTGCTTTTGGTGTTATATATCGTAACAAAGGAGAGATATGGTAAAGAGTATGTTAAGTTGTGAAGAAAAAATCATTTATGGTGTTTTCACTGGTGAACCTTATATTCTTCATGAAGTAAAATATATCTAAAAATTAGGTCACACTTTTCATATAACATTCAACAATTATAAAATTAGATAATTTCTTTAAATGCCGTATTATTCAAATGAATAATACGGCATTTTTTATTTCACCATTCAAGGAAAATATCCATAAAAAAAGAGATAAAGCCATGAATAATTTTTACTCCATGGGTAATGCCAAGGGATCTTTGAACTTGAGCTTGCTACATTAAACAAAATAATTTTATTGCAATTTTAAATTAAAAACAGCCCTAAAATTAGCATTTCCCTAGATGCCTCAAACCTTGTTTGCTCTAAGGCTACATGGGGCTAAGAACATAAAAACATAAAAACACAGAAATTCGGATAATTTTAAATGGCAAATATAAAATTTAGTTTATAGTTTAAGATTTAGTCTGTAGGTAAAGCGAAACAGTATTGAAAGTTGTTCTTTGAAAATTGAATAGTAATTTATTTACAAAATATGTTATAGTTAATTCATAATCGTATTAAATTCTGAGGAATCAATAAAAAATATTTTGCGAATTTTATGGTGTAAGGGGGAAAGAAATGTGGTTGGATTACCTAAAAATTCAGTGATGTTATATCCTTATTCGGAAGAATGGAGTATGTTATTTGAAAAAGAAAAAATAAATATATATAACTGTATAAAAGAATATGTTATTGATATTCAGCATGTTGGGAGCACATCAATAAAAGGTATGTACGCTAAACCTATAATAGACATTGTTGTAGCTATAAAGAATTTAGAAGATGGATTTAAATTAATAGATGATATAGAGTCTATAGGATATCATTTTAAAGGTTCTTTAGGAAAGAGTAATAGATTTTTCTTTTGGAAAGGCAATGATAAAAGCAACACTCATAATCTTCACATTGTTCAACATGGAGATAAAAACTTTGATAATCTAATTTTGTTTAGGAATTTTATGAGCAATCATTGTGATTATAGAGAAGAATATTGCAGACTGAAATTAGATTTAGCCAATAAATATAAAGAGGATAGAGATGCATACACAAAAAGCAAGACTAAATTTATTGTTAATGTAATTGAATTGGCAAAGCGAGAAATACAGAAAATTTAGTTTTAATTTAGTTTATGTTTTACAGATAATAAATATAAATGAACAATATCCTTGTAAAGCGAAACAGTATTGAAAGTTGTTCTTTGAAAATTGAATAGTGAAGTATTTACAAAATATGTTACAATATGGACAAAGCAAATTGATTTGAATCGTAGTTGTAGAATATCACGAGATAGTTTGAATTTTAAACTGCTCGATAAATAGGAATTTAACCGCTAGAGTAAAATGGATTATTATTAATTAGGAAAAATGTTTTAGGTTGATGCAAAATTTATGGAAGTATATGATTTAATTATAAAATTAAGGCTGAAAGTGAATTAATTATATGTTTATATGGGGGGGATATAATGATGAATACAGTGAAGGAAATGAGAATTGAAACAGGAAGATTAATAATTAAACCTTTTATTCAGAACGATTTTGCAGAGTGTTATGAATTAATGCAAGATGAAGGGTTATTCGATTATTTGGATTGGAAGGTTACATCTATTGAATCATTTAGAGGAACATTTAAGTGGTGGATTGATTTATATGAAACCAATTATGATGGTGATTTCAAATATAATTTTGCAGTTTTTTTAAAGGATAATAATAAATTTATTGGGTGGGGTGGTTTTGGTGTTATAGACTGCTTTTATCCAGATAAAGAAATTTTCTATTTAATTGGAAAAGAGTATTGGGGAAAAGGATATGCTACTGAGATGATGAATGCTTTAATGGATTATTATTTCAACACAATAGGAATGAATAAAATTATTGCTTTAGCAAAACCCGAAAATATTGCGTCAAATAGGGTAATACAAAAACTAGGATTCAAGTTTCAGTATTTTGTTAACGGTTTACCAAAAGAGTTTGATTTTTTTAATGGAGAACCATATTATACCCTTACTAAGGAAGAATACTTAAGAAAATGATGAGTGTATTTGTGGGATGATAAAATTATGGGACAATCAATTTTCAAAATTTGCTTATAAGAGTTAAATTATTTAACAATGAAATATTGTATTATAATGAAAAACAAATTTATTTTTGAGAAAAGATGATAGGAGGATTTAGTGAGAGTTTGCTACTTACAATACACACTCTCACTAAAGAAAATTTATGTTTAAAGATATAAATATTAATACAGAAAATTTGATTATTAAGCCTTATTGTATAGATGATATTGATGATTTATACAAAATATATAGTGATGAAAAAGTTATGCAATATATACCAGAAGGTATTATGTCCTATAAATGGGTAAAAGATTTAATAACCTGGATGGTTGAATATTGTTATGAAAAAAACACCCCTGAAAATATTATTAAATTTGGAGTATCTATAATGGACAAAAAAAGTAATAGAGTTATAGGGTGGTGTGGCTTAGGTTCAGTTGATTGTAATCCGGATGATGTAGAAATTTTTTATGGATTATCTAGTGAATATTGGGGAAGAGGTTTAGCAACAGAGGCAGCAAATGCTATGCTTAATTATGGGTTTAACACTATAGGAATTAAAAGAATTGTAGCCTTGGTTAAACCAGACAATATTGCATCCAAAAAAGTAATTGATAAGATTGGCATGAATTTTGAAAAAATTTTAAAAGTTGAGGATTTAAATTATAGTGGTTATGATGGAGAATTATATTATTCCATGAGACAAGATGAATATAACAGGGTTAACTTATTAGAGTAAGCGATAAATTCCAATTTAGCAGTTAGATTTGATGAACAATTTTATTATATTACGAAAATAAAACTATAAATATATTTATGAAAATATCTTATTATTCAATTTGAAAATTGAATAATATAGTTTTGTAAAAATATGTTATAATTTAATCATATATGGTATTAAAGTGTGAATTTAAGATAATTAATATTTTTGTAGGGGGCTATAGAATGAGCTGTAAAATGTGTGAAATGCAGAGAAACATTAAGGATGACCCATATTTTATTATGGAACTTGAAACAGGATATGTAATTTTAGGATGGTTTCAGAGATTCAAGGGATATACCGTTTTCAATTGTAAAGAGCATGGTCCTGAATTACACAACTTAGAAAATTCGTTTAAAATTAAACATCTTGAAGAAATGTCTATAGTAGCGGAGGCTGTTTCTAATGTATTTAAGCCTGATAAGATGAACTATGAACTACTTGGAAATGGATGTCCTCATATTCATTGGCATCTATATCCCAGAGTAAAAGGTGATACCCCTATAATTAGCTCGGTATATCAATTGTCAAATGAGGAATTATTTGATGAATTTACAAGACCCGATGAGGAGCAGCGAAAAGAATTGAAAGAAAAGATTAAAAATGAAATTATGCATCTACTTTCAAAATAAGCATTAAGCGAAGTAATTGTGTAATACGTAATATTATATTGTTGGAAAGTAAAATTAAAAATGACTTTATATAAATACCGTATTGTTCTGTCTATACGGTATTTTTGCTTCGCCATTCAATGAAAATATCTATAAAAAAAAGATAAACCCATGAATAATTTTCACCTCAGATGTAATGCCAAGGGCTCTTGAGCTTGCTACATTAAACAAAATAATTTTATTGCAATTTTAAATTAAAAACAGCCCTAAAATTAGCATTTCCCTAGATGCCTCAAACCTTGTTTGCTCTAAGGCTACATGGGGCTAAGAACATAAAAACATAAAAACACAGAAATTCGGATAATTTTAAATGGCAAATATAAAATTTAGTTTATAGTTTAAGATTTAATTTGTAGGTAAAGCAAAACAGTATTGAAATTTGTTCTTTGAAAATTGAATAATAGAGTATTTGAAAAATATGTTATAATTACATTATAATAGTAATACATTGCAAATTAAGGATTATCTAAATAATAAGGAGGTTGTTGATGTGCAACTGATAATGATAGAGGGTCTACCTGGTACAGGTAAAACAACTATAGCTGAATGGTTAACAGATTATTTAAACACACAAGGAACTAATGCAATTCTACTTCTTGAAGGAAATAGAGATATCCCTTGTGATTTTTATGAAATGGCAGGAATACCCAATAATGACTTTGAAGCCTTATTTATTGACAATCCAGAGACATACAAAAAACTTAGCAACAGAGCTCTTGTTACAAAAAATTATTCTTACCTGAGGATTGATGACTGCCCTAAAAATGTTGCAGTTAAAATTAAACGATGGGATATGGGTGATGAAAATAACCAGATGGTAACTGTTTCTGATTACATTCCTTGTACATTGGAAAGGTTAGAACATTGGGTAAATAAGGTTATTTCTAACTCTGGAACTGTTATAGTTGATAGTGGATTTTTACAAAATCCTATCAATGAACTACTTTTTAGAAAAGCTACATACAAAGAAACATTGCTATATATTTCAGAGATTTTTCAACGTATTAAGGTTTTGAATCCTATTTGTATTTATCTTCAAAGGAACAATGTTGACGAAGCTATTTCTTTTGCAAAAGAAGTTAAAGGTAAAGCATGGGCAGAGCGTGTCGATAATTTACTTATTAAAAACGATTGCAAAGACTTATTTAATATTCGTTTTGATTTAGAACAAGAACTACTGCCATTGGTAGAACACATAAAATGTATGCCAAACGGACATGATTGGTTATTAGTGAAAAAGTGTATTGAAGATTATTTTATTAAACGAGTATAAACCTTAATTCGCATTTTTAATGTATTATGAAAATTAAATATAAAGTAGATACCGTATTATTCAAAAGTGAATGTGCGGTATTTTTTATTTCGCAATTCAAGGAAAATATCCATAAAAAAAGAGATAAAGCCATGAATAATCTTTACTCCGTGGGTAATGCCAATGAATCTTTGAACTTGAGCTTGCTACATTAAACAAAATAATTTTATTGCAATTTTAAATTAAAAACAGCCCTAAAATTAGCATTTCCCTAGATGCCTCAAACCTTGTTTGCTCTAAGGCTACATGGGGCTAAGAACATAAAAACATAAAAACACAGAAATTCGGATAATTTTAAATGGCAAATATAAAATTTAGTTTATAGTTTAAGATTTAATTTGTAGATAAAGCGAAATAAATATTTAGATTTGTTCTTTGAACATTGAATAGTGAGTTATTTACAATATATGTTATAATTGATTCATAATAGTAGGTTATAGCGTAACAAAGGAGAGGTGATGTTATGAATTATCCAGTACATATTGTTGCTGTTGGTGGTTTAATAGAAAACGATGAAGGGAAAATTCTAATGCTGTTAAGTCCAGACAGAGGATGGGAGATACCAGGTGGACAAGTAGAGGAAGGTGAATCTCTTACTGATGCCTTAAAACGGGAAGTACAAGAAGAAACCGGGATATATATTGAGGTTGGTAACTTGAAAGCAGTTTATTCCAATGTAGCAAAAAGGGTTCAGCCTGATGGAGTTAGTTCTATAGGGTCAATTGTAAACTTTGGATTTACTGGTAAGGCAATCTCAGGTGAATTAACAACAAGCGAAGAAAGTCTTGAAATAGCTTGGGTTGATAGAGATAAAGTATTAGATTTAATCGGTAAAGACTTTATGAGAGATAGGGTAAAGAGTATGTTAAGTTGTGAAGAAAAAATCATTTATGGTGTTTTCACTCGTGAACCTTATATTCTTCATGAAGTAAAATATATCTAAAAATTAGGTCACACTTTTCATATAACATTCAACAATTATAAAATTAGATAATTTCGTTAAATGCCGTATTATTCAAATGAATATGCGGTATTTTTGCTTCGCCATTCAATGAAAATATCCATAAAACACGTAAATCAATATAATTTTAAATGGCAAATATAAAATTCAATTTATAGTTTACCATTTAATCTCCATAAATTGGAAGTAGTTAACTGGAATTTGTTCTTTGAAAATAGAACAGTATGGTATTTGTAAAATATGTTATAATTACATCATAATAGTAGAAAAATGTGAAACAGAAATTATATATATATTTGTGGAGGTATAGGAGTGGAAAAAATCAATAAATATTTAATGCCCCTAGGAATGGTTGGAGTCCTATTTTATTTTACACATACTATTTTAGGAAGCATTTTATGGAAGGAATACAATCCAATTACAACAGATATTAGTTCACTTACCGCAGATGGAGCCCCTAATGCACATTTGCTAAAAATATTTGGTTTAATTTACGGTATTTGTATGGTTTTAATGGTAATAGGATTGATTAGAAAAGCATTTAGAAAGTACAATAGTATGGTAAGAATTGGATATGTAATTTTGATGATAATGCAATTAACTTCATTGTTTGGTTATAGTTTATTTCCTTTAACTGGGGATAAAACAGTGATGAATTTTCAAAATATGATGCATATTATTGTGACAGTTGTCATAGTGGTTACAACTATTACTTCTTCTTTTTTTATTTCATTTGGGTACTTAAAACAGGAAAAAACGAAGAGGCTCGGCAAACTTACTTTAGTTATGGCTATACTTATTACTGTGTTTGGAGTATTTAATCCTATTTCTATGAGCTTACAATTAAATATATTAGGTTTAACAGAACGATTAGTTATTTATACCATACAGACACTTATGTTTATGTTGTCCTATTATTATACTTTTTGGGAAAATAAGTGTGAAAATGTTACGGTCAATATAATTGCATAAAAGTATTACTAACGTTAAGTCATACTTTTAGTATATTACGAAAATTAAATATAAAGTACATGCCGTATTATTCTCAAACGAATATACGGTATTTTTTATTTCACCATTCAATGAAAATATCCATAAAAAAAGAGATAAAACCATAAATAATTTTTACTCCAGGGGTAACTCTACGGGATCTTTGAACTTGAGCTTGCTACATTAAACAAAATAATTTTATTGCAATTTTAAATTAAAAACAGCCCTAAAATTAGCATTTCCCTAGATGCCTCAAACCTTGTTTGCTCTAAGGCTACATGGGGCTAAGAACATAAAAACATAAAAACACAGAAATTCGGATAATTTTAAATGGCAAATATAAAATTTAGTTTATAGCTTAAGATTTAATTTGTAGGTAAAGCAACCGATGATAAAATTTGTTCTTTGAAAATTGAACAGTATAGTGTTGTAAAAATATGTTACAATCGATTAATCATAGTATTATATGGTGAGCGATAAATAGGAATTTGTCGGGGAGTACAAGCTATGTTTATTAGTGAACTAATTATTTAAATATAAAAATAAAGCTAAGAAATATTGTTACTTCATCATAACATTACTTCTTAGCTTTTTAACTTTGAAATTTAAAAGGCTAGACTTTCATCGTAATTTAGAGGTTGCGGATAAATTGCTCTAACCACTAAATTAATGTGTAAATCCATAGACTTTTTTCTCATTATCTTTTCCATGAATTAATAATCTTGCATTATTTAAATCATTAATGGCAGTTTTTAAATCACGAATAAATAATTGTACCATATCATGGCTTAAATCAGCTCTACAAACTACACGTTGAATTATTGTATTTTGTAAATCCTCTGGTAATGGATAAGCTGGCACTTGCCATCCTTTCATTAATAATCTATCTGCTAAATCATATAATGTCCATTGTACACTGTCTTCATCTTTTAATTTATAACATACTATTGGAAGGTTTTCTCCATTGTTGTATATTTCAAATAATCCTAGTTTTTCAATTTCATCTGATAAATACATTGCTACATTTTTAGTTTTCTGATGAATTTTTTTATAGCCATCAAATCCAAATCTTAAGAAGTTATAATATTGACCTATTACTTGGCTTGCTGATCTTGAGAAGTTTATAGCCATTGTTGGCATGTTACCACCTAAATAGCTTACTTCAAATATTAATTCTTTTGGAAGACAGTCTTCATCTCTCCAAAGTACCCAACCTATACCAGGATAAACTAGTCCATATTTATGGCCTGATGTATTTATTGATACTACATTTTTTAATCTAAAATCCCACTCTAGTTCTGGATTTATAAATGGTGTAAACATTCCGCCTGATGCTGCATCTACGTGTATATATACTTTATGTTCTGTTGTGCTATTATATTTTTCTACTACATCATTTAGTGCTTTAATATCATCGAATTTTCCTGTGTAGGTTATTCCTAATATTCCTACAATACCTATTGTATATTCATCTACATAATCTAAAACTTTATCTACATCTATGCTCATATGATCATTATCCATAGGCACAGTTCTCATTTCTATATCCCAATATACACAGAATTTTTCCCAACAAACTTGGAAGCCTGAAGAAATAACTAAATTAGGTTTTCTATTATTCACATCTAAGCCTAATTTTTTAGCTCTATTTCTCCATCTAAACTTCATAGCCATTCCACCAAGCATACATGCTTCAGAGGAACCTACTGTTGATGTGCCTAAGAATTTACCATCCTTTGGAGCATTCCATAAATTTGCGATCATGTTAACACATCTGTTTTCCATCTCTGTAGTTTGAGGATATTCTGATTTATCTATAGCGTTTTTTTCTAAAGTTTCGGACATAATCTTAACAGCTTCGTCCTCCATGTAAGTTTGACAGAAAGTCGCAAGGTTAAGTCTTGCATTTCCCTCATCCATAAGCTCGTCCTTTATCATTCTATAAGCTAGATTTGGAGCAATAGAATCCATCCCTAATTTGTATTTTGGAATCTCTGAGTTAGATTCGATTGATCCAAAAATTGGTGTTGAATTATTCTCTCTGTTTGTTTCATTTGTTTTACTAAATAGCATTTTAAAAGCCTCCTAAAATTTATTATAAATATTTGTATTTTAGAAAAAATTTATATTACTATAAATGAAAAGCATTGGCTTTTTTATGGCTGAATACGTCCTTTTTTCTTTGCCATATAATATATAGCAAATGGTATAATAATTGTTACTACAAAAGCAACACTTAATATCATTAAATAACTAGTTATACTTTTACCTGCTAATTCTGCAGGTGGTACAAAGGAAATTGCTAGTGCAAAGATTGATGTTGCTAATCCTGCTACTGCAACAATAGTTTTAACTACTCTTCCTCCTGGAATTTCATATGAACGTTTTAATGATTTTTTCTTATATATTAATACGAAGTAACTAATGAAGAATAATAAATATCCTACTAGGTAAATTACAACGGTTAAAGACATTGCTGTTAAGAAGGATACATTGCTTCCTCCACCACTGAAAGTTAAAACTGCTGCCCAAATTGTAACTACTATTCCTTGTACTAATATTAAATTAATTGGAACATCATGTTTATTTGTTTTAGTTAATGCTTTAGGTAATATTCCTTTTTTAGCTGCTGCATACATTCCTTTTGAAGGTCCAACTACCCATGCACTTACTTCTCCCATAACACCAAGTGCTAACAATAATGCAATTCCTTTTACAAGTAATTTTCCTGCTGGATAAAAATGAAGTATTAATGCTTCAAAGGTTTGTACAACACCAGCGCTTAAACTAATTTGATCTTGTGGTATAACGGCTGCTACTGTTAATCCACCAATTGTATTTAAGGTTATAGCTAAAACTACTAAAATAATCATAGCTAATGGATAATTACGTTTTGCATTATCTAATTCATTTACATGTGATGCAGAAGATTCTACACCCATATAAGCCAATATAAATGATACAAAGACTACTAAAGTATTTGCCTTAGAAAAATCAGGCATTAAATACTCGGCTCCTATTTTTACATTTACAGGATTTCCTTGTACCAAATAACCAATAGCTAGTCCAAATAATATGATTGCGGGCAATACGATACCAAATATAAATCCTGTTTTTGCAATTTTAACGGTATGTTTTGTTCCGCCTAATTGAGTTAAGGTTAAAATCCAAAATATTGCTAATACTCCTATAAATTTAACTGTTGGCACTGAATTCAATGCTGGAAAATTAAATATGTAAGATAAGCAACCTAAAATGAAATAAATCATTGTAACGAATCCAACTGTTATTTGGAACCATTGAAAAAATATAGCTGCAAATCCGAATTTCTCTCCTAAAGTATTACCTACCCATGAGAATATTCCACCTTCTTGCCATCCATCTACAGTGGCCATTTCTGCTGCACATAAAGCAACAGGTAAAAACCACAAGAAACCACCAAGTAATAAGAAAAATACTAAGTGTAATCCAGATGTTGCAAAGGTTGGATACGCATAAATTGTCATAACCATCGATGCAGTCATTGCGAAAAATGCAAATAAACTAAGTTTACCTTTACTACTTGCTTTTTCATCACTCATTTTAATCATCTCCTAAATATATTAAGTTTTTAGTTTGGAAAAGGAGTTACCCCCTCCATGAAAGCTATTATACCCTTCTGAAAGGTTATTGCAAATTCACTGTCAACATTGTAAAAAAATACCTTCTTATTTTTTTCAATATTTTAATAAAATTTATTCATATATTTCAACATTTTATCAATAATACTTGAAATTTTCTAAACTTCTTCTAAAATTCGACATAAATTCCACATATATTTCTCATAAATCCTCTTCAATTCTTTACAAAATTTTAAAATATTTTAAAATCCTTTAAAACCTTCAAAGGGTTTTCTCAACACCGTATACTCTTTTGAACAAATAAATAGGTCACAATAACTTAAATCATTGTGACAAATCTTTGACTTCCTTAAGAATAGTACCTGGAAAAGGAAGAATAAAAAAATATAATATCTGATAAAATTAGTCGTTACCTTAACCCTTTCTACATATACATCAAAAGAGAACCGACATCTCTGACGATTCTCTCTTATCTCATTTTACTCTTACAGCTTATAACTGTAAGAACTTACACACCAGTGATCATATCGAAATACCTTTGAACTTAAGTCTGTTATCTAAAATTTTTTAATATTATAGCTATCAACTACTAAAGCTCTTCAACCTACTCCTCCATTGCTGATAATATATTATATGAAGTTAAAATTGTACTGCAATTTAATTTATGTTTTAACATTTAATCTGTAGGTATTGTGAAACAGTATTGAAATTTGTTCTTTGAAAATTCAACAGTAGGGTATTTGAAAAATATGTTATAATATGGATAAAACAAATTGATTTGGAGGTAGTTGTAGAATATGACGAATTAGAAGACCTTTATATTTGAGGAGGATACAATGAGAACAGAACAAGAAATGCTTAATTTAATATTGAATGTAGCAAAAAATGATAAAAGAATTCGTGCAGTTTATATGAATGGCTCAAGAACAAATCCCAATGCTATAAAAGATATTTTTCAGGATTATGATATTGTATACATTGTTGAAGAAACAAAATCATTTCGTGAACAGAAAGAATGGATAGATCAATTTGGTGAACGATTATATATGCAATATCCTGAAGAGAATTCTTACTATAAAAATGATGTTGATAATTGTTATGCATGGCTTATTCAATTTACTGATGGAAATCGTCTTGACTTAACTGTAAGCACATTACCATATGTGCTAAAAGAAATTGAAGGTGACAGACTTTGCAGAATATTACTTGATAAAGAAAAGTGTTTGCCCAACATCCCTGAAGCAACAGATATGGATTATTGGGTGAAGAAGCCAACAGAACATAATTTTTTTGATACATGTAATGATTTTTGGTGGTGTCTTAATAATGTAGCAAAGGGATTATGGCGTGAAGAAATACCATATGTAATGGATATGATAAATTATGTTGTCCGCCCACAGCTGATTCGTTTAATGGAGTGGAAAGTAGGATTTGATACAGGTTTTACAGTTAGTGTTGGAAAATCAGGGAAATATATGTATAGATGGTTAGAAAGCCATATGTGGAATACATTCTTGAAGACATACCCTGATGGAGAAGTAAAATGCATTTGGAAATCAGTTTTTACTATGTGTGATTTATTTAATGATATAGCCAAAGATATAGCATGTAAAATGAATATTAAATATAACGAAATTCAAGCAAATAATAGTTTAAAGTTTTTAAAAGATGTACATTTATTACCAAATGATGCGAAAAAAATATATTAAGGATGTTGAAAACAATTAGTTCACAATTTTCATATAACAGTCAACAATTATAAAATTAGGTAATTTCGTTAAATGCCGTATTATTCAGAATGAATATGCGGTATTTTTTATTTCACCACTCAAAAAAAATATCCATATGAGGTTCTTCCATGTAAATATATGCAAATATACTTATTTTTACATCAGACTTATACACTAGTTGAAATTCATTAAAATTATACCATTTTATTCCATGATGTATTTTCCAGTCCAAATATTTACATTTATTTTCTTTTTTTATATTATTTATCTTTTTTTACATTTTGTTATATTTAATACTGTTTTTTCAATAAATTATACCAAAATATGTCACCATTCAACATAACCTTTATTATGTTGAATGGTATTTCGTGCTTCTAAATACATATTTTTACTTCAACTATTTTATAGTTTTTATTAAAAATTATTCTATTATTTTAATAAATTACTATTTTTATATTTTATTTACACTTTAAGCTTATTATTGCTATTTTATTTATTAACTGTATTATTTATACAATTTTTAGTTTGTAGCCTGAAAAGATAGTTATAAATGTGTTAATTTGTAAATTTACATTTTTTACAATATCAATATATCTTTAGATAATTGTTACTAAAATATGTAATTATACATTAAACAACTATTAAACTTCAAAACAAGAATATAATATGGGTTTATGTAAGTATTAATACATAGTAAAACCTAGGTATCATTTTGACACCTAGGTTTTATTATGAATAGTATAGTTTTCTTATTATACTATTCATATATCATATTTTACTATCAATCTCTACTATTCTTCACCACTGACAGCTTTAGCTAATTCACCTAATTTATATTCATCATCTTCATCTGATACATTTTCTACTTCACTTTCTTTATCACAATCAAATAAATTCAAGTAAAACTTTGATGGCACTGTACTTAGTATTGCAAGTAAACTTCCACTACTCAATATAAAAGGAGCAATCATCATAGAAGTTACAAGAATACATTCTAAAATTACTTTTCCAAATAGTCAGCTTTAGTTTCATGAAAATAATACATATAATACTATTTGCCATTAATTATACTAATACACTTATTAAGAATAGTATCATACTCCGTATTTTCTATATCTGTAATACCATTTTCTAGAGCTCTTTTAGAATCTTCTATTCCTTGCTCTACATAATAATCAGGAGCAGTATGTTCCTTCTCATTAATATTCCCTTTATCATCTACACCTAAAGCAAGTGACATTTTAAAACTTAACTTACTATTTGGCAACATGTTAATGTGTGGAGTAACTGTTATTCCATCTCCTCCAGTATTTGTACCAATAATTGTAGCTAAATTTAATCTCTTTACATGATTTGCAAAAAACTCTGAATAAGAATAAACCTCATAATCTACTAATAAAAATACCTTCCCATCAAAATTATTCTCCTTGCTAAAGCTATATTCTACACTATTTTCTACAGCTATATATTTACCATTCATATTATCTCCTGGTAAGCTTGCTGAAGTGGAAATTTTACTTTTTGTAGATTTAAATGCTTTTTCAATAAAGGTTTCCGTGTATTCACTTTGCCTAAAATATAAATAATCAGTTACCGTTAATGGTTGTTTTGAAATATGTGATATGATCGTATCTGGAATAGAGCCACCGCCACCACTACCACCACCACCATTTCCACGGATATCTATTATTAAGTTCTTATAACCATTAATATTGATAAAAAAGTTCTTAATCTTTTCAATACCATTGTTTTCATCATTCATGGAATTAATTTTTAAATAGGCTATATTGTCTTTCTCTATTATTCTTGTAGATATATTATCTTCTTTGCTTTCTTTCAACTTATTATATGTATCTAAGTTGAACTTTTCCATATGAACCTTGGATAATTTTTCAGTATTGTCCTTAGACAATATAGTTACTGGTATAGATTTAACTTTTTTTAAGTTTGGAAAAACAAACAATTTATTAGTAAATAGTTTTTCTTTTTCAAAATCATAATATAAAGTATATATATCAATATTTTCATTTAAATACTCTTCAACAGATTTACCTTTAACTTGAAGAATCTCATCACCTAGATTAATATCTTCATTAAGTGACTTTGTTACAATATATTTTCCATCTACATAAGAACACGTAATATCGGGAATATAATACATATTAACGAACACATCATCCCAATTTTGGGAGCTTGCTGAAGTACTTTCATCGATAGTATTTGAATATGAACTAATAAAAGGATATTCAGTGCCAACACTATTAAAGTTTGTGCCAAGTATGTAATCGTTCACTTCTTTCATATTAGCTATTCTAGTATGACTATTTTGCAATAATTTTATTGTTTTATAAACATTCAAATAAAATTCACTCTCATTTTTTGAGTTACTTATTCTTTTTATAAGCTCTTCTTTATGTTCTAGAAAATCATACCCCGTTAAGCTTTCTTTTATCTCTAAAAAAGGATAATTCTCCTCAATAAAATTGATCAAAAATTTTGCATCTTCATTTTTTTCACTAAAAGTTAATTGTTTATCCTTGTGTAGAAATTTACCTGAAACAAAAACACATAACAATATAAAAATAAGAATAATAAAAGTAACTAATATACTTCTTTTTTTCATTTACCCCACCCTCTAACAAATTAGTACCTATTCACTCAAGTTTTGTATTTTCAAAGCTTATACAACTAGGCACTTGTTTTATTTAAACAAGAATCTTTTTATAGTTTTATATATTAGTATTATTGAAATTACACTTAATATAGCTGCCAATATAGCTAAAGGATTTATCTCCAAGTTAATTCCTCCTTTTATCAAATTTGCATTACTTATATTCAATATTCAACATCAACCTTTTTTTCACCCTACTTCTTATATGTGTGACCCCAAATAGGTATTGTCGTTAAATTACTATAAATTTTACACCCCAGGGGAACTTACAAAAGAGCAAAGTGAATGAGTTTTCTAAAAAATATAAAGTATAAATACTGTTTTTGAGTAATTTAAAGAAATTATATTATAATCTGCTCATCAGCTTCATCTAATACATTTTCTACTTCACTTTCTTTATCACAATCAAATAAAGATTTCCTGAATAATAGTACCGTACTAACTATTATTAGTGATGATATTAATATACATACTGAAGCATCAAATTTATCATACATATATCCAAAAACTAATTGACCAAATGGTATTGCAGCCATGCATACGGCTCCCATTACTGATATAACCCGCCCCATTAAATTTAAAGGAACCTCTTCTTGAACTATTGTATTTACAATAATATTACCAACAGTTGTAATAATCCCAATGAAGAATGTTATAGCTATTATACTAATATATGGAGCTAAATTACTCTCAAATAAATTCAAGTAAAACTTTGATGGCACTATACTTAGGATTGCCAGTAAACTTCCACTACCCAATATAATATAAAAATACATCTTTCCTTTTTTAAACTTCTTATATATAGCACTAGATATGAATGGGGATATTAACATTGATATTACAAGTATAGACTCCATCAATCCATATTGAAAATCTGTAACCATCAATATTTGTTTAGAAATATAGGTTAGTCCAATAGTAAATACCGGATTATATGCGAAGTTAAGTACTAAGCATAGTAATATAATATTTAAAATTAACTTCTTACTTCTAATAAAATTAATTCCATACTTGAAATCACTTACAAAGTTTTTGAAGGTAACCTGGGTCTTAACTTTTAATTTAGGTACTCTTATGAATGCCTCACTTATACCGGATAATATAAAACTAATACTATTTATAATAAGTATCACATAAAGACCATAAGCCCCCATTAAAATTCCTGCTATTGCCGGAGATAGCAAATTACCTAAATCCATAATAAACGAATTTAAGCTATTACCATCCACTAACTCGTCCTTCTTTAGAATAGATGGTAAAATACTACTAGTTACTGGTTGAAAGATAACACCAATCAAAGAGAGCATAATTGAAAGAAAGTAGATATGTGCTATGTTTAAACCACCATTACTCCTATATATTAATACGAATATTCCAACTATTACTCCGCTTAATATATCAAGTCCAACCATCATCTTCTTCTTATCAAACCAATCTGCAAAAACTCCACCTATTGGCCCTATGATTAATCTTGGAATTATTGTTATGGCTAAAACAGATGCAAACTTAGTAGCTGACCCCGTAATACTTAAAACATATAAGGAAAGTGCAAAACTTTGCATTTGACTACCTACAGATGAAACTAACTTTCCCAAAATCAATAATGAAAAATCCTTTTGTTTTAATAATTTAAAATTTATGATTTACCATCCCCTTAATTTTTTTATTTAATAATAGATTAAAATAGTAATTTATTTTAATGGATAAATCACTTCCCAATTGCTTTCTTCTAATCCTTTGCAATAGTAGTAATTATGTTCTGCACCTACTGTACAGAGAACTCTTTTACCTTCATTCCCCTCTAAAGCCTGCTTTATTCTTTCAACCATAATTTCATTCCTACATACCCAATACAGGTTCTCAACCTTTGGGTTAACACGTTGTAGAAACTCATGTTTTTTCTCTACAATATTATTAAAATCTAAAGAATTAAATGGCACTTCACTTTCTTTAGCAACTTTCCAAAAGTTCTCAATTAGGGTTTCAATTTCTTTTTCTAAAATCTTAATTTCACTATCTGATTTCCCCTTAAAACAATCTTGATTCATCAAATCATTTTCAAACCAATCCACAGGTACAAATTTAATACCTTTCTTCTCACATAAAGGTATTATTAATCTTCTATATTCATTTGGTCCAAGATATCCTTCATACTCATTATTATCACAATATTTTTCCCAATCCTCCGGTCTCACTTCTCCACAAATAATATCCGGGTTAAACGCTTCTATAAGTCCTTTTATTTTATCTAGAGAATAATTAGATTCCTCTCTCATTTTTTCATCATGAACTGTACCTAAAATACCTATAACTGACATGATTAAATCCCCCTTAAAATTTTTAATTTTATCCCTATATTAACCTTTACATTTGTATAAACCAGCTTTTCTTTGTAAAATTATTTTAATAATGTATTTTAATGTAATGTTGTTAATATACCATATTATGTTTTGTAAGTAAAATTTTTTTACTTGCGAAATTTTTAATGGAACCTTATGATTTAAAATAGATTATTAACATATCCACTTATATAGCTTTTCCCCTATTTATCTGCTTAGTACGACTAAAAGATTAAAAGAAATGAGTCCATACTTAACTTTAGTATAGACTCACAGGAAGTTGGATCAATCTTTTTATTTCATACTGACAGTTTTCTTCAATTACTTCTTAAGTTATGATAATTGAAATTATATGGTCTTATTTATAAGTTCATTGAAATACTTACATAATATCTTCGCCAGTATAAGGCCTAAAACTAAAATTTGAACCACCAATATAAGATACATTATTTCAAGTGGTAAAATCAAACTCTCAGCACCAAATGCACTCTTAAAAATATTTATTATATACGTAAATGGTGATAATAGCGCTATACCTTTAAACTCCCAGTTTAATAACCCGTAAGGCATATAACATGCAGATAATATTAATATACTACTCATCATTATAGAACTGTAGGCAAACCTCTTTGTTTTAAGAGTAAGTACTGCTAGCATGCCACTTATAACAGCTGATATGACCACTATTATTCCTGTAAATAGCATTGTACTTATTATGCTATTTAATGAAACTTTTACATGAATAATTCCATATATATTCATCACAACCAAAACCATAATATACTGACTTAGATAAATGAAAAAATAAAAAATCGTTTGTGCAAAAATATACTCAGTTATTTTAATATTAGCAAGGCTGAGATTTATCATTTTCCCACTAATAATCTCTTGGTAGAGTTCATAGTTTGTTGCAATAACCGTATTGCTTATTATTCCTGCAATAATTAAAGTTAATAACGTAAATCTTATACTTTCTTCCCCCTGCGATTGTGATAGAGCGAAGTAATAGAATGGAATCACACTTAGGTAAATCCTTAATGTGTTTACCAATAATTCTTTCCAGTTTCTTTTATAAAAAAAGATATTTTTCAATATAATACTACCCATAGAATCCTCCCGATAAAATATACTTCTTTATACTTTTTTCTGTGTTCCATACTGCAAATGACATCATAATTGAAAAAATCAAAATTGCTATTTTTATATGGGCTGTATTTCCTTCAGCAAAGCTGATAACATGGGTTATTGGTATAATCTTCGAAACTTCTCCTAAAATCCTTGGAAGTATACTTATAGGATATAATACACCACTTATTATATAGATAATATCCATTCCAAAGTTGAATCTATTGAAATAGTTTTGGGTTTTTAAGTGAACAGCAAGCATGATGTTGCTTACAATTACATTATTGATAAAAACAAAGAAAGCACAAATAATTGCAAATAGAAAATCAATATTCAAATGAAATATTAAATCATAAAGATACAGTGTTATAATCAGTGATGGAATATATAAAATATTTACTGCAACTGTCTGATAGAAACTATATCTATGTAAGCTAATTCGAGACAGTAATACATCCTGAATTTTTTCACTTCCGAAAAATTCCATCCTAGTTGAGATTATCTCGAATATAGTAAAATAAAAACATGACCATAAGCAAATCTTCAGAATTGTGGTTTTATCTATATTTGTGGCTATTGTACTGCTTAATAATATTACTGGAAGAACTGCATTTATAGGAGATATTAAAAATAATTTAACTATATTCCACTTATTTCTAATAAGACTTTTTAACATTAAGTATATAAGCATTTAGCATTCCTCCAATCTATCCTTATACAATTCATAGAAAAATACATCTTCTAATTGTAAAGGTCTTTCATTGAAAGAACTTATTTGGAGCCTTGAGATTAAGGTCTCTTTACTTGCTATCTTTTCCATTATTAAAGCAATGCTACTATCATTCTGTCCCCAAATAATGTATTTTCTTATACCATAGTCTCTAAGCTTTTTATCCATTTCTTGGGCTTCATCTTTAGATATCCTAAGCTCTATAACATCCTTATGAAATCCCTTAAAAATATCTTCCATATTATCATCTTTTATTATCTGCCCATTGTTCAGGAGCACAACTCTGGTGCAGAGTCTTTGAACCTCATTCATAACATGGGAGCTGATTAAAATAGTTATATTCATTTCTTTAGAGAGTGTATGCAACAGATTGTGAACTTCTGATTTGGATACAGGATCCAACCCACTTGTAGGTTCGTCCAGTATTAAAAATTGAACTTCCAACAAAATAATTCTTATTATGTTAAGCTTTTGCTTCATTCCGGTGGATAAACTCTTAACTAAGGAATTTTCTCGGCCTTCCAGATTAACTTTTTTTAGTAGTTTCACAATTTCATCTTCATCTTTTTTTATTTTGTGCATTTTTAAAAAAAATTGAATATTTTCCATAACAGTTAATCCATCATACATCTGGTTTGAATTCAAAACCAAGCCAATCTTCGGAATTTTCCTTTTCCCTTTATAAATATCCTCTTCTAAGATTTTAACATCTTCATATTCTGTTGGTTTTAAAAGTCCACTTAAGGTTTTTATCAGTGTTGTCTTACCCGCTCCATTCGGTCCTATAAGTCCAACTATCTCACCCTTCTCGATTTTTAAATCAATATTTTTCAAACTGAAAAATTCATTTTTATCATATTTTTTACTACAGTTACTTATCTGGACAACACTCATTGTATAGCACCTCCTACTGGATCAAAATAATCATTGTTGTTGCTCAAAATATCTTCGATTAATTTCTTGCTATCATCATTATAATTATCAAACAAATTACCTAACGTATTATACTTAATTTTAATGCTAGTATAATACACTCTTTCAATAGCATCAAACCAAATTGGAAATTTAAACATATCTGCATCCAATAATTGTAGAAAATTATTTCTGGAGAGCATATTAGTTTGAATATTTATTTTATACTCTAATAATTCTATAAGTTTCTGTACATTTCTGTTGAATATTAAAATATCATCTTGTTCTAGTTGTAATTTTGAATCTTTACTATATACCCACAGTATTGTAACTTTTTCCAAGATATCTTTAAGCTTATATTCTTCTATAATTTGAAATATCTCTGAATGAAATAAATTCAAATTGTATTTAGTTACAACTACATTTAAGTCTATACAGCTCTTATTATTCTTAAGTTCAATTAAATTTTTTTTAACGATATTAAAGTCTTGAATACCTCTATGAATTCGCATTGTATTTTGCAGTCCATCTATACTTAGAATAAATTTATCAACTAATTTAATAAGTTCTTTAGGTATTTCAACTGTACAATTAGTTGTAATTTTAGTTGTAAATCCAATTTTTTTCACAGCTCTTAATGTTTTTAAAAGCCCCGGCCATAATAAGGGTTCTCCTCCTGTAAAATGAATGGAGTTTATTCCTTTTTCTTTAAATTCATCAAGTTTTTCTAATATTTGTTCTGGATCTGTTTTTTCAATATTAATCTTACTCTCTTCTCTATAACAATATTTACAATTTAGATTACAAACATTACTTACATAAATGTTAAGATTATTCTGATATGACATTTATAATACCTCCAAATGGGAAAAAAGAAAATGGCCAGTTTGTTAGATATTCGCATCTTATATATTTACAATTTTCAATGAATTTGTTATGAGCCGGAGATTTATTATATTTTTCGAGATTTACAGCTAATGATTCGTCTAAAATATTCCCAATTGTTAATTCCTTATTTTTAATTCCATACGGGATAATTTCCCCACTTTCATCAATATAAAGTTCTCCTGGGTGCTTATTTTTTACTGTGTGGCATTTTTCCCCAGCGCATAGATATATATTACACGGATGCTCAATGCAAACTTGTGTTGGCATCATGCTTGATTCATAATATACTTTTATACTTTTAGGAATTCTCTCTAATACGTCATTAAACTGTTTCATATTAATTAAAGTTTCCTTAGTAAAAAAGGTTTTAATAATGATATATTCATACACTTCTAAAATTTCTTCATTTTTCTTAAAAAAATCCAACATATCTTCTATTGACTTATTTTTTTTGAAATCTAATTTGTAAATAAATAACTCATTTTTACGTGGTTGATCCTTTAATTGCTCACTCATATAAAATATTTCTTTATTTTCTTGTTCACTTAACATCTTATCTTGATAAACATAAAGTTCAATTTCACTGCTATATTTCAGAAGATATTCATTCATTTGTTTCATTTGTTTCTCTGATTCAATATGAATAATACACTTGTTAAAACCCATTTTAATACAATCATTTATTAATTTTACAAAATCAATTTTATCTATTATACTGCTTTCAATCTCTATCGTTGCTTCTTCAAAATTATTATATAACATCTACACACCTCATTTTCTATTAATTTACAATATTACAGTTTGGGTCTTTTCTTCTAATGTCTCTATACTTTTCATAAGCAAGACCTGTACAACCTGTACAACACTTTTTATGCTTACAATCGCTACACTCTTTCTTCTCACTTCTATTAAGACTTACCAATTCCAAAAATTTTTTATTATTCCATATCTCATCATCCGTATCTACTAATATATTACCCATTTTAAACTCAGGAAATCTAAGATAATCGCAAGGATATACGTCTCCAATTGTAAGTTATTTTATTTACACTTGAATCATATCATAGTAATTTTTGTATGTAAACATTAATCTTTACATTGCATTGGTTGTTTATTGTGTATCTTAGAATAAAATCTACTTTTTATTTAGGATTTGTTATGCCTGGATCTATTATATCTCTGAAACTTTCTAAATCAGAACCCATTGATAACAGTCTTATACTATTATTGCTAATAAATTTATTTTCACTTTGTAAAACTTTATTCGTTGAATATAACCCTACCATTAGACATATAGCCACTAAAATTGATAATGATATTGTTTTTTTCCTCATTTTAAATCTCTCCTTTTTTACATAAACACTAAATATTACATAAATTTATAACATTTATGTAATATTTAGTGTTTACATTTTAAACATACCCTATTGTTATTTTTCTGTAAAGGTTTTGTTTTACTTTTTTTATTTCAAATGGTATAATAATTATATTAATACAGTATTAATGTATAAAAGTTCATTTTACTTCTCTCTATCTATTATCTAGCAGAGGTGAAAATCCTAGATAGTTTCTAACATTCAGCTAAAGTTTTATATTCCACTTAAGTAAGTTATGTTTGAATATGAGAAATACTTGATACATAAAGATTTTTAACATTAAATGCTAATAAGGAGATTGATAATATGGAAATTTTATCACCAGGTCAAAAAATTCGAAGGATTAGAAAAGAGTTCAAAATTAATCAAAAGGAAATCGCAGGAGGCGACATAACCCGTGAGCTCATAAGCATAATTGAAAATGACAGATCTAACCTTACACCAACGGTGGCACATATAATTGCAGATAACATAAATGGAATATGCAAAGAAAGAGGAATAGACTTTACTTTAAATGCAGAGTACTTACTAGAGGATATAAACTCTCAAACTAGCAAAATTGCTAGCCAATATATAGATTTTTTATCTATGAATGAAGATAATATTTCAAAGGATTTTACTAAAGATATAGAAGAAATCGAAGTGTTTTTAATTAAATATGATGTTCCAGAAAAGAAAATGATTATATATGAAAAGATAGGAGATATCCTGAGAAAACAAAAAAATTATAACGGGAGTTATGTTTACTATATAAAGGCTTTTGAAAACCATAATAGGCTATTTAATGATATTAGACTGTTTAAACTTCTTCAAAAGTTAGGAAATGTATGCTTGTGGTTATGTAAATATAAGGAGGCTATGGATTTTAATAATTTAGCTCTAGTATACAACGACACCATACCTGAAGATTTAAAATATAAGGCTCTCCATAATAACATACTTGCCCATATGCATCTAAAAGAATATAATAAAGCATTAATTGAACTTGAACACATCGAAAAAACTCTAAAAAATCTAACGAAAATAGATATTTTTGAACTTAATGTATTAAGAGTAAATTGCCTTAGATATACCAAATTTTATAGTGATGCCTTTAAGCTAAATGAGTATATGCTTAGTACTTTAGATGATAATGATACTGAAAACATCATACTAATTACAGGAAATATCCTTGATATTTATACTGTGTTAAAGGATACGAAGAATATAAGAGTTTATATCGATAAGTTAATTTACCTAATGAATAATTACAGTGAAGTAGCTGAAAGTTCTTATAGTGCAAATGCTTATAACCAGATAGCTATGTCTAATAATTTAATTAATAATATAGACTTGTCCATTGAATATTATAAAAAATCTATAAAGGTTGCTAAATATCATAAAAGAATATCTATAATAGTTAAATCTCTAACTGAGCTATTGGATATACTTATAAAAGAAGAAATTTTATCTGAAATAAATAGTTTCAAAAATGAACTTCTCGAACTTATCTCATTAAACATTGTTGATGCTAGCATAGTACCAGTATTTAAGCTTTTAGATTTCTATAATGATACTAATGATAAAGAAAGCTTAAGTGATTTATTAAAATTTATATTAGACTCTAAAAAAGAACAATTACACAATTCAAATAACCCTAAAGCATTTTAGGGTTATTTCTTTTTATATAGGATGTGATAGTGATGTAATTCATACTAAGACTTCTTTCTAAATGAATAAACTTTAGAAAAAAATTTTATATTTCATCACACAAATACCTATTTTCTCTAGGAGCCTTAAACCCTGTAACCTCTAAGGGTTTAACCCTCTAAGAACATAAAAACATAAAAACATAAAAACATAAAAAGCTGCCTAACAGATTTTATTCTATTGATTTTTTTTAAAATAAAAGCTACGTAATTTTATTTTTACGTAGCTTTTCATAGATTTTGTTGAAACAATTTTTGCAACATATTCGTAAACAGTTTTTGAAACAAACTTTGTAACACTTTTGTAACATTTATTGTAACTATTTTTGTATCATATTTTTAAACATTTATTGCAACTATTTTCACATCATATTTCTTGTTATATATTGCATCATATTCCTGTTATATCTTGAGTTATGTTTTGTGTATATATTATTTTATATTTTATATTTGAACTAAATATATTTATTCCTTAACTAATCTACTCACAGTTATTTTTAATCTCTGTGATAACCCCAATAATCTCTCTTGCATCATTCATATTGCCTTTAAATAGTGTTACTATGCTGCCAAGACTTCTGAAGCGTTGCTATATTAGCAATAAACTTCAACAATCCTCTTTTCTTTTTCACCTAAAGTAATAACCGTATCCTTCTGATTTCCGACTTCTCCACTGATCTTTCTAAAGTCAAAAATTAGAAGATATCCCCTATCAAGATCATACTGGTCTAGGTATTCTCCTAGCTGGACTAATCCCTTCTGATGATAGGATTCCCCACTCCATCTTTTCAGCTCTAGTATATACATCTTTTTATTATAGGTTATAACAATATCAAATCTTTTCTCATCGCCACCTTGTACCTCTTTAAAGGCAAAGCCTGTTCCATTTATTATAGGACTTATAAATGCTAGAAATAATAGCCTTCCATCTGCTTCAAGAAATGCTTCTCGCTTCTCTGAATACTCATGCTTCATGAACTCAGAGAACTTTATAAGAATTTTTCTTATATTTAAGTTGCCATCCTCCATTATAAATTTTGATTTATAGTTATATTGGGACATAATTGATTTCTTATCTTTTCTTATAACCTTCATCATCATGTGATTATAGAGAAGTTGCTCATAAATTTTATTATCTATCCTACAAAGTCCATCTTCTTCTTTTAAAATACCATATACACTTGCCATATTTATTATAACGTCACTTTTTATATAACTCATAGGTTCACTATCTAATATTATTCTCCTAACAAAGTCATATAGCTCTTCATCATTCTCTATATTTTTTATAAGGCTATCAAAGTTAGTATTGCTCTCCCTTAAGAGCTGTTTTACAGCTAGGTCCATGTACTCTTTTTCCCATACTAATTTATCCTCATCCATTATAGTTTCATCTATGATCTTACAAAGTTTACTCACCAGGAATGGGTATCCAGAGGTATAGAAATAGAGCTTTTCAGCAAAGTATTCCTTATCAAGGGTTACCGCTTTATTTTCTGTGTAATCATCCAGCATTGTCATTATCTCATCCTTTGAGAAACTCATATCCACATTGAAATCAGTGGCTATATTCCAAGGACTATTATACTTCTGCTCCTCATCAGGTCTTAGCTTCACCTTCAGCGTCTTAATGTCATGAACCCCTGCAAGTATAACACTGTGAAAAGTAAAATCTCGTCCTTGATTCCTAAGTAAATACTTATTTCTAAGCATCCCTAGAAAGCTTAAAAATAGCTGGTTGTTACTACTTTTATCAACTTCATCTATGAGTAATACTACTTTTTTATTGGACTTTCTTATAAGTTTTGTGATGAAATAAGACAAGTCATTTAAACTTTCCATATCATCTTTAAAGTTACCTACGAAGTCAGCCAGATCAGGATTATCAAATTCAAGCATATGTTGTAATAATCTTAAGAAGCCTTTACTAAATCTTCCTTCATTCTCAAAAATATAATCCCCTAAACCTTCAAAACTTATGCTTATAGGTAAATAGTCCTCTGATTTTTCCAGTCTATTATTAAGCAAAAATAAAGTAGTGGTTTTACCGTATTGTCTTGGTCTATTTATTATAAAATACTCCTCAGCATTAACTAATTTCATTACTTTTTCTATTTTATTTGAAGTATCTACCATGTAGTGTCTATTTGGAATACATGTTCCAGTTATATTAAACTTCTTCTCCAAAATCTATCACCATCCTATATGTTATTCTATCATATTCAGGACTTATTTAAACATAATCATTGGTGATTATAAGGCTCAAGTCCCAATGTCTTTTCAGCATTAGCTCAAGAGCGAACTCAAAGTAATTTTATTACAATAGTTTAATAATATGGTATAATTAGCTTAAAGATTTTTATCTTACTAAGATAAAATAGAAGGTTATCAGGTCGAGAACTGAACACATGTAGAATACTGCACCTCAAAATTAATTCAATATAGATTGGAGTGATATATCATGCAAAATAGTAAGGTTAAACTAATAAATGTATGTCCAGTTTTTATATCTGAAGATGTAAAAAAAACTGTGGATTTCTATGTTGAAAAACTTGGATTTAAATTTGCAGCACATTATGATAAGATTGATAACTTTGCAACAATATACAGGGATTCTATTGAGTTTGTAATTGTACAATTAAAGTTTGGGCAAATACAATCAAACACTAAAAGATATGGTTCAGGGTATGACGCTTATATTGACACCGATACAGTTAGTGGTGTTGATATTATTTATGAAGAGTTTGTTTCCAAAGGTGTCCACATAGTATCCAATCCCCATAAAACAGATTATGGCAGTTATGAATTTGTTATTGAAGATATTGATGGAAGATTGATTGGGATAGGACTTATTTATAGTAATCAAATATACTTTAAAGACTCAAATTATTTGGATTAATTCATCCTATTCTTATTTAAAATCATAGCAATAATGGACTGACAGTGGATTTTTAGACACAATCTTCTTATAGAACGTACAGAATCCATAAATATGCATAATGCTATTTCTAGGTTTCTTTTAGGATTTATTGTAATTTTTTATGATTAAAACACAAACTGGTTATGCTCTAACACTTAAACACCAAGACACTATAGTACTTTAGTGTCTTGGTGTAAGGTTTCCTTGAGACTACAGTTTAGGAAGTGAAAACTTCCTAATTTTACACCCAGGGTAACTTAGTAAAGGACAAGGAGGTGCAGAGTGATGAAGATAAATATTATACAAGCAGAACCTAAACATCTCATTGATTGTAAAATTTCCTTACAAGAATCAGAATTAGGGCGAGTATATTTCACAGAAGAAAATAAGATTATTAGAGTTTTGAATAATGCAATTTCTAAAAAAGAAATATTTGTTTCTATAGATAAAGAGCATAAATGTATAGGGTTTATATGGTTTACTCTGGATGGTGCATTTAATAAATATCCATATTTGCATATGATAGTTGTTAAAAAAGAGTATCGCAATTATGGTGTTGGAAAATCATTATTGCAATACTTTGAAGAAATTTCAGTTCAAACATCCTCAAAGGTATTTCTTTTAGTTACAGATTTTAATGTTAGAGCCAAAGAGTTATATAGAAAAATTGGATATAACTATATTGGTGTCATCCCAAACTTTTATAAAGATGGTGTTAATGAAAATTTGATGGTGAAAGACATATAGGTGATATTAAGTAATTATGTATATGTTAAAAAGTATTGATTATATATAGGAGGGGTAAACATGGATATAGGACGTATCTTCGTCTGTTTAATAATATTAATATACTTTTTAAGGCTGTTTATAAAAACTAAAAAGAAGTTTTACTTATTTGGTGTATTTATTGCATTTAGTTCAATGATTTCTGGTGGAAAATATAACATATATAGATCTTTTAGTCCTACAATAAGGTTGTTAGTTGATATGATATGTTTAGTCTTGTTTTTGATATTAATTATTTATTGTTTAAAAGGAAAGCAAACTAGTAAGTAGTCTTCTTATAGACTCTACAGAACCCAGAAATATGCATATTGCTATTTCTGGGTTTTTTCAGTTTTCATTATAATTTTTTATAATGAAAACATAAACTAGTCATGCTCTGATACCTTATTATTTTAACTTTATAGTGCTTTAGTATCATGGTACTAATATTACATAGTAAAGAGTAATTCAATAATAGTAATGGCAACCTAATAATAAAATTATTTTAAAACAATTTTTAAATATAATTTTAATGGAAAGTATTGAATGAGAATGTATAAACTTTAGAAAAAATTTTTATATTTCATCACACAAATACCTATTTTCTCTAGGAGCCTCAAACCCTGTAACCTCTAAGGGTTTAACCCTCTAAAAACATAAAAACATAAAAAGCTACCTAACAGGCTTTATTCTATTATTTTTTTAAGAATAAAAGCTACGTAATTTTATTTTTACGTAGCCTCTTATATTATCTTTTTATCCATGATGTATTTAGTTGAATTTTTACTATATTTAGCAAGATCCTTTCACATGTCCCCAGTAGTGAAAATTCTTCTAGAGACAAGGTTTCCCCTGGACTCCAACTTTGCAAGTGCTGTATTCCCCAAATTTACACCACAGGTGCACTCATGAATTACTGAACATCTCGGGATTTAGCATAATTATTTATACTTTTATTTGTCAGTATATTAACCATAAGGAATCCTACAATTAAAAATGCCAATGTATATAATCCGTTTACTGTAAATATTACATTATCATTTAGCTTTACCTTGCAAAATACTACTGCAGCAAAAATAGCAGCATAAACTATAACAAAACTCACCTTAAGTTTTAAGGATGTTTTCCCTGTAAGTTCAAAAGAATTCTTGGTTATATACCATAAGATTCCATAGGCTCCACCTACTATAGCTGCTGTTGACACTAGAAACCCTAAGCTAATAGGCATATCAAAATTCCCCTTAGTAACCATATTTATAATACTTGGTGAAAAAATCATCTCTATTACAAATAAAATAATGATACCCGAAATTATTATATACATACTTTCTAAAATCATATCATACCGTGTTCTTGTACTACCACTCTTCATTAACTCATCACAAAATGACTTATAATCTTCACCTATGATATCACTGAGCTTTTCCCCTCTAATTTGCGCCTCTAAGGCCATCCCAATAAGTTCTTTCCGCATAACCTCAATATCATACTCATGCAAACTTGATGAATGCAAATATACTATTATATCTGTGAGTACTACATTGTCATAGTCTCTTAATTCTTTATCTACCTTATTATTTTCTTTTCTAAGTTTACTTAATGCATTAGACATTTAAACTTCCCCCCCACTTAAAACATTATTAACGGTCTTTGAAATCTTCCACCAATACTCTTCAAATAGTTTCAAGGTTTCTATTCCCTCCGCTGTAATTGTATAATACTTTCTACTTGGCCCTAAGGGTGACTCTTTAAACTCCGATGAAATTAACCCCTTCTTCTCCAGACGTATTAACAGCGGATAGATTGTTCCCTCTTTAATATCCTCAAACCCATATTCTCTGAGCCTCTCCATTATCCCGTAACCATAGGTCACCTCTAAGCTTATAATTTTAAGAATGGATCCCTCTAAAGTTCCTCTCATAAGCTGCGATTTATCAAACATTTACTCACCTACCTTGTTCCACATAGTACCTTGACTACATAGTACCACCAAGTAGTCAGTTTTGTCTAGGTTTTCTTGTGACATTAGAAAGTTTAATCTCAGCCTAATAGCCCACCTTTTCTTTTATATGAAGATTTTCTTATGACATTAGCAATGTTTAATTCATTGGGAGAGGTCGACTATGTGCTTATGCACCAAAAATCCTATTAATTCTAGAAAGTCCAAGTCCCAAGACCTTTCCCTATACCCCTTAGTATAAGTCGAAATGCCTTGGGACTTGAACTTATAAAACCTAAACAAAAATTCTTAGAATTTCAGTTTTTGTTACAAATTTTGCAACAAATTTTGTGTTTATATTTGTATCACTTAATGTATTGTTTTTGAATCATAATTTGTATAATTTTTGTTTCACTATTTGTATTAATATTTGTATTATTTATTGTTTCAACATTTATGTTATTTTTGTATCATTATAAATCCTTTACCATTACCTCTAATCTTTAATTTTTTATTTTCAATTTCTAATTTTCCATGTTTTTATGTTTTTATGTTCTTAGCCCCATGTAGCCTTAGAGCTAACAGGCTTTAAGCCCTCTAGGGAAAACTTGATTTTTGCTGATATTTCTCGATTTTTTTAACTGTAAAAAATCTTATAATTCATTACATTTTTTTCTTTGAATCACACCAATGCAGCAACTTTTAAAATTAAACGAAATAGTATTATTACTTTTTTAAAAAATTATACTAAATAAATAATAATTACTATTATTCTTATCAAAACACTATTATGGTATAATTCTAAAGTATTATTTAGAAATTCCGTAGTGGATGGCTACGTGGGTTTTAAACATTTTATCCCCCTTGGACTATTGATGAATATATCTTTTTCTTCCTTATCTATTAAATATTCTAATTATTAATTATCACCAAGTGGCTCACTAATTTTTACTACTTCACTAATTTCACTATTAACCTCAAGTAATTTGCTGATTTTCACATACATATATAAACCTATTATTATGAAAAGAGCTCCAACTAATTTCCATACATTTATTAGTGAAAAGACTTCAATGAATACTCCACTTAAGAACGATGCTAATGGTGCTGCTGCAAGCATAACCATAGTAGCAACGGAACCTACTCTACCTAAATACTTTTCATCACAAGTCTTCTGTATTTCAGTAAAACTCCATGATCCAATTATGGATGAAATTGCTCCTGTAGAGAAGAACATAACAAACAATATATATTGTGATTTTATATAGCACGAAATGAGTATTACCCCACCCAGTAACACAAGATTATATAGATATGCATTTTTTAGTTTTATATTTTTATTTACTAGGATTGGATAGATTATCCCTCCCACAATACTTCCTATTGTCAATGTTGTCATGAATATTCCCGCCCAAGTAGGACTTAAATTAAATATTTCTTCTACTGCTATTGGCACAAATCGTTCTACTGGTACCAATAACGCACTTAAAATAAGTATTCCTAGAAATAGCACAGGCATTAATTTAGTGGTAAATATATATTTTATTCCATCTTTGAAATCAGATACAATTTCTAATGCTTTTCCTATTTTTCTCTCCTCAGTTTTAGGTAATGTAATTATCAGTACAGCAATTCCTGATAACAAGAAAGTTATACTATCAATCATAAATAATATTTCTTTGTTTAAAAATACAATCAGCACCCCTGCCAATGAATATCCTAATATTCCTGAAATACGTCCAATAACGGTTGCAACTGAATTTATTAAATGTAATTCTTCTTTCTCTACTATTGATACAAATACAATGTTTGAACAAGGCTCAAAGAAACTTTCTGCAATAGATACGAATACTGCCATGCTATAAATGTGCCATAGTTGAATCATTCCAGTGAACATTAGAACTGGTATTAACATAATTGCTCCTGCTCTAACCATTTCAGCAATGAACATTATTCGCTTTTTATTGTATCTGTCAGCTATTACTCCAGCGACTGGACTTATTAAGAAATTTGGTATCATACTAAACAACATAACAGTTCCCATCGCTAGTGCTGATCCTGTAAGATCATATACAAGATACATAAGTGCTAAACTTTCAAGCGAATCTCCAAACCTTGATAGCGACCTCGCTAAAACAAAAATTAAGGCATTCTTATTTTTTAATAACTTTTTCATTTTACCCCACCTTACTTATAGTTTATCGTCAAATAAAGACTTTAAAAATAAATTTTATCATTAAAATAAATTTTATTGATAAACTTTATTTTATTATATCTTCTTTGGAACTTTATGTCAATAAACTTTTAATTAGCAGTTTTACCTTCATATTAGGTTTGGTTTAATAATTTCAATACTTTTATATGTAAGAGCCCATACTCGTGACTTTCACCCGTTAGATTGCGCCCATGGTGGGCGCACTAAAAAAAAGTACTAATCTTAACTGATTAGTACTTTACATAACTAAGAATAAATATATTTTTTTATAACTCAGTGGAGAGATTTAGATTTATGGGTAAAGTAAGCTTTAGTCATATTTTTTAATTGTTAAAAGAGTAAAGCTGAATGGCATTGAATCTTGTTTTTTCTCCTTGCTCTTTATATAATTTATACAAATCTCATGTAGTTCTCTAGTTTCTGCAGGAGTTAAATATACATTGAGCTGACTAAATAATCTTCCAGAATCATCATTAGGATTTGCATTTTTTTTGAAGCTATCAATGCTTTCATAGACCTCTTTCATAATATTACTAAATATATCATCTTGATTATCTTCATATATTTTGCTTCCTGGGGTCTTTACAACATTATCTATATAGAAATTCTCGGCAGTAGGCAAATAATATTTTTCTATAATACCTGACTTTTCTCTTTTTTCCACTATTTCCATTACCTTTATCTTCTCTAAAGCCTTCACGTGGTAGTGAACCTTTGAAGGTACTTCCCCAAGCTTATCTGCCATCTGCTTAATGGTCATAGAAGTATAATTACAATCAAAAAGAGAGAGAATTTTCATTCTGAAATGATTAGAAAATATCCTTATTTCATCTGCTGAGATCAATCTTTTACTTTTTTCCATATATATCACCTTTAGTATTTATTTTATCAATAAAATAAAATTTATTAATAAGTTTTATTTTATTATATGATTAATAAAACTCTATGTCAATAACTCTATTTATAGAAGCATTAATTCTAAAAGCTACTTTACTATTAAAGAGTAATTTAATAGTAATAATGGCAACCTAATAATAAAATTATTTTTAATGGTAATTGTAATAGCGATTATATAATGAGAAGGTATTAACTTTAAGAATTAAATATATTTCTTCTAACTTTATTAAGTATTTATGTAAGCTTACTGTTTAAAATTAAGTCAACAAATCCATTTTTTTCATCTATGATAACCTTGAATATTCTTATATGTTATTTATAGTATCTTACCTTAAATAATAAGCACCTATAATAGTTGTTTTACCACTATTATAGGTGCTTTCAAGGCTTTTACTGCCTATCTTTACAGATTTAGCACGAGTTATTTTTGTTGCCTTATTTGTTACTGTTTTTGTTGCTATTTTTGTAACAAATCTTGTGTTGTTATTTGTGTTATTAACTGTTCAATATTTTGAATCATTTAATGTAATATTTGTGTTTCACTATCCGTGTTAATATTTGTATTATTTATTGTTTCACCATTTGTGTTACCTTTTGTATTATTATAAACCCTTTACCATAACCTCTAATCTTTAATTTTCAATTTCTAATTTCTAATCTTTAATTCTTAATTCTTAATTCTTAATTCTTAATTTTCCATGTTTTTATGTTTTTATGTTTTTAGCCCCATGTAGCCTTAGATCTCACAGGGTTTAAGCCCTCTAGGGAAAACTTGATTTTTACTAATATTTTTCGATTTTTTTAACTGTAAAAAATCTTATAATTCATTACATTTTTAATTATATACATCTTCTCACTATAGTTTTTTCCACTTAGAATTTCTTCCCTTACCTACAACTTCTATCCTTCCTTCAACTTTAAGTTTTTCAAACACCCTATTTATAGTGGCTTCTCCCACATCAGGACATATAGTTCTTATTTCATTCTTAGTAAAATACCCTAACTTGCCTTCTATAGCCATTTCTATTCTTTCACTCTTACTGCCCTTAGTATTTTCAATGCAGCCTACTCTATCCTCTAATTCCTTATATGCTTTTATAATAACTCCAAGAAAATATTCAAGCCATATATATAAATTATTTTTCCCATCATGCCATAACATTGATGATTTATTCAGTGCTTCATAATAAGTTTCTTTGCTATCCTCAGTAATTTTTTCTAAACTAATAAATCTTCCAACCTCAAACCCACTTTGATACAAAAGTAAAAGTGTTAATAATCTAGACATTCTTCCATTTCCATCATTAAAAGGATGGATGCAAAGAAAATCTAATATAAATGCAGCTATTAAAACTAATGGCTCTATCTCTTCTTTTGCAATCTCCTTTCTATATTCCACGCAAAGTCTCTCCATATAGCCTGGAGTACCAAAAGCATCTACAGGCTTAAATCTTATATATTTAGTTCCATTAGGCAATATTTCTTCAATCACATTATCAGTATTTTTATAGTTTCCACCCTTAACTGATGAAAATTTGTATAAATCTCTATGTAATTGTAATAATACAGATGATTTTACAGGTATAGCCTCAAAAGCACTATGAATAGTATTTAATACATCTCTATACCCCGCTATCTCACTTTCACTTCTATCCCTTGGTTCTATTTTGTTATCCATTATTTCATGCAATCTTTTATTTGACGTATAAATACCTTCTATTCTGTTAGATGATTCTACACTTTGTATAATTGCTACATCTTTAAGTGTGCCTAATATTTGAGAGGATTGTTTTTTATATAAATCTTGCTTCCCCTTATATTCATTTATAGTAGTTAACATTCTCACTATACTCATTGGTAATGCTAAGTTGTTCAACTTATTATTTTCAAAAGAAATCATTATATATTCTCCCTCATTCATATTATATTTTTATTATTATCATTTTATCATAAATATACTCATTTGAATTAAAATGATTATATTTTTTCTTAAAATAATATATTATAATAAAATAAACCTTATCATTAAACTATAAAAGATAAGGTTTATTTTTAAAGTAAAATTATTATAAAATTTCACTTTATTAAATTACCACCTGAATTCCTCTTTCACTTAAAACTTATTTACCAGTTTATCATAACATGTTTTGTAATTATAATATTACTTATGATACGGTATTTTCAGACATGAAAATAGCATTAGACAAGTTATATCAATGCCTAATGCTATAAAGTTCACTTATTTATGGTACGGTTCACCGTAAGTATATAAACGGATAACCTAAAAGGAGGTATATTAAATATTTATGCCTCCTATAATTAATTTTGAATTTATATAGAAGCTGTCATTGCTGATGCTGTTCTGAACTTCCAATAAGAAGTCTGTATGCTAATTCTCAAGCTCTTTATAATTTCACGATATTCATTTACTGTATTACTATTAAAACATATTCCACGACCATCATCTATTTCATGAAAATACTTATTATTATCCAAAATACTACACCATTGTATAACAGCCTCAATAAGTTCACATTTCTCTTGATCTAATCCAACATTCTCAAAAATATATTCATATGTTTGTAATTCATTAGATATCCTATATGCGAAATCAACTAAGCAACCATTAATTCGTTGACCACAAGGATCTGTCTGAATAAGAGCTTCCAAACCCATATAATAATTATCCATTAGTTTTTTCGCTTTACTAATATCCTCTATGCTATAAACATCTATGATTTTATTCTTTACATCATTGTATACCTCATCACATCTTGCTATTAATTCTTTATCCCCATATTTAAGCCCTTTAGGATGGTGCGGATTATAACTTCTTACATCTGCATGACATTTAAAACATAATGGTATACAGTTATCTTCTGTATCCTTCCCCCCATCAGCTTTCTGTTTTATATGATGTAATTCCATATAAATTCCTGAATAATTCCCGCAAAGACAGCAATGCCTTTTGCATTTTAGAAGCACATTAGTTCTGACCACATCTGGAAAACTCATTTATAATCCTCCTCAATTCTCCCCTATTCTACACCTTAATTTGTATGATAGAGCATTGTACCCATAATTTTATCTAAATACTTTATAAATTTTTATTGCTTTTTTCACCGTACTTAAAGCATTCTTAAATCCACTAATTGTAATCTGTTCTTTTATAGTTGAATAAGTACCCAATTGCATACTTTTTCCTGTTAATACTTCTAAAACTTTTGAAAACTCTTGATTTTCATAAATATCATTAACTATATTCATCTTTTCCTTTCCTACAACGTCCACATCATTTGCATATGCAGTTCCATCAAAGAACTTAATATCACATAACCAATATGCCTTATCTGTAGAATTGTTAGTGTAAATGGAAGATTTTTTTGTATCTCTACCCTCACCAACTACACTCATATATAAATCATTATTTTGTAAAAAATCAACAAAATCTTTTAATACAACTAATTCTGTTTGATTATTTTTTAATGATGGATAATCATTTAATTTTCTATTGTACCACTCCAAAGGTGTTAAAATTTTACCTGCCATAGAAATACTCCCTTTATGAATTTAAAAGTCTTATAAATCAATCTTTCCCAATAATTTTTTTAATTCATTCAATCTAGATTCTATATGTCTTTGATTTTCCTTTAAAAAGTGTTTTAATTTGTTAAATTCAGACTTATTTATAATTACTTCATTCAATGATGTTATAGATTCTCCATTAACATCATCCATACTATATAGTGAGGTAATCAAAATAGCTAAATCAAGAATTCTGTGAAGTGGTAATTCTTCACTTTGTCTACTCCATTTTCCAGTATCGTCTCCAGTTGTATGCCTCCATACTTTTGCTGCCATTTCAGCATCATTCTACTGAGATTTACCTATTGATAGTGCTTTTGCATCAGTAACGTTAGAGTGCATCCCATCGAACCTATCATAATTATCAACTCCAATTATTGGTTTATGCTGTAAATGTTCAGGAACTCTCATATTTATTACCCATTTCAATTAATTGTTTACTAAAATATTTACTTACTATATTAACAACTATTCTATTAAGTGTTTTAGTAACTGTCAACTATATTTTGGGGAATTATTTAAAATAAAGAAAAGATAGGCTCTATAATTTACCTATCTTTCTCTTTACTAGAATTTTACCAAGTACATAATAACTAACCTACTACTTCATTGCCCTTTAGTCGTTTATATAACACATAATCAAAAGTATTTTTTACAATTAAATAGTTCTATCTTTAATAATTTGATTTAAAATCTGTTTTAGCTCCTCTTTGATATAGTTATTAATATAAACTGAATAATAGTTTCCTAAAGCAAAAGGCACAGTTTTTCTAATGCATTTCCACATTATATTTTTTTCAAAAACTATATCTGACCCCTCAATTATTTGGGGAATCTCGGCAAGTGTATCTACGTTTATCACTTGAGGGAATGACTCATTAAAACAAGGAAAGGCATATCCATGTTGCCTAAACTCACGAATATATTTATTTAATATATATAAACTACCTTTATAATTTACATATTGTAGTTTCAAATTCAACTTATCTTGTTGTCCATTTGGAAGATTGTTAATTATAAAGTAATTATATTTATCATCCAGCAATTTAAAATTATCTGTAATAAAAAATGCAGATTTTATATTCTCTTTAAAATTAATTTCTGAACAGTAGTCTACACATATTTTATCAAATTCAGCTAAATTCAAGAAATAGTTGTATAGGTGATTTTTTATATCATATATATTCTCATTTAAGGCATGAAGCTCTTTTTTAAAGCTTGGCTGAATACTCTTGTGTTCCTCTAAAAAAATATCTTTAAATAAAACAAGTTTGTACTCGTCTGTGGATTTTTCTAAGTTGTGAAATGGCTTCCCACAATGTTGAGTATAATTCCTAATATTATATATCAATCTATAAGAAAAGCTTTTTTCATACATCTTACTCAGTTGAAAGGTATAGAATTCTACTGACCCTGCCCCAAGCTTTCTTGAAAAATACGTTTTTACATTTTCAATGTATTTATATCCAGAACTTAATACATTGTTTATCTTGAGTTCTATTTCACTTATAAACTCATTATTAGAAACTTGGTTACTTTCAAATTTCTTTAGAAACTTATCAAATTCTTCAAAAGCCTTATTAAATGTAGAGAATTTATCTGTAAAACTAATTATACAATTGATATCTTGTAAACACTTTTCGGTTTTTTCAATAAACTCATTATCATATTGATTTCTTACTGTAATTTCATTGTTTATATTTATAATAGCTATCTTTTTCAATATTCATCTCCCCCATTTCCCCATACATAAAAGATATCAGAACCCACCTTTATATTCATACATACTAATTCTATACCTCTAAGAGAAAATACTCAATTAATTATTTTTAAGTATCTTAACTCTTAATTGGGGGTAATACAAATTTTGCTCGTTAATAAATATCCACCAGCTTAGCTGGTGGATATTTATTATATGCTTTTCATACCTTATTATTGATTTTAAGACATCTAAAATATCGTATATTAAATTCTGACCTGGTCAAGCAAAATTGTAACACTTAGTTCGATTAATTTTATAAATACCTCTTTTCAAAGGGCGTGAGCCCACGTAATGAACTATGAGGCCTTTTATGATGGTAATACCTAAACACATAATCATTAATTAACTCAGTTAGATGGAAATACTTTTTACATTATAGTGATTAAGGTGTTCAATTTTAAGCTTTCCATAAAAAGACGACCTAGGAGCATTGTCATAAGGACAACCAGCTTTGCTCATAGACTGTTTAATTTTATTAGAGCCGCAAAAGTCATTAAAAGCTTTAGATGTATACTGAGATCCTTGGTCGCTATGTATAATTAATCCTGCGGATGGTTTGTGAGTATCTATTGCATCTTGTAGAGTTTCTATAGCTAAGTCTGCAGTTATATTTGTAGAAATTTTACTTGCCATAATACTTCTGTCATGTAAATCTAGTATGCAGCAATTATATAGCATCTTTCCAGAAGACAATCTGATATATGTAAAATCTGTACACCATTTTAGATTCTTTTTAGGTGCTGAAAAATCTCTGTTTAGTAGGTTTTCAAATACTTTGTGGGATGTACCCTTTACATAGTTTGGTTTTTTTCTAAATGCAACAGACTTAAGGTTTAGCTCTTTCATATATTTGTGTACAGTTAATAGACTCAAATTAATTTCTTGTCTCTAACCAGAGCTTTATCATTCTGTAACCCATCTTACCATTTTCACTATGGAAGATTTCCTTAATGTGATTCTGTACTAACTGCTTCTTCTCATAAAAGGGCTTTTTACGCTGCTTTAAATAGTTATAATAAGCATTCGGACAGATTTTAAAATGTCTTAGAAGCCATCTAACACCAAACTCGGCTTGATTTGAATCAATGAATTTATAAACTAATTGTCTATTTCCTTGGCGAAGAAGGCTGCCGCCTTTTTTAGGAAGGCATTTTCCTTTTCAAGATCGGCCGTAAGTTTCTTTAATCGCTTAATATCTTCATGTACACTAGGTTATATCTTATCATCACATTCGATACAGTCTTGCTCAAAAGCCTTAGTCCATCCATTAATGGTTGATTTTTCAATATTATATTCCTTTGAGATACTTGCTAAAGTTCTTCCATCTTCTAAGATTAGTCTAGCTACTTTTTCTTTAAATTCCTTATCATATTTTTTATTTGACATTTGTAACACCACTTTCTTAAATCTTATTATACTAGATTGTTCGAACCAGTGTTACAACTTTAATATATCACGTCAAATTTAAATCTATTTCATATCCTATACTTTCTTATCTTTTGCTAT
This sequence comes from Clostridium sp., assembly GCF_036660475.1. Classification (GTDB taxonomy): domain Bacteria; phylum Bacillota; class Clostridia; order Clostridiales; family Clostridiaceae; genus Clostridium_J. The sequence goes on from NZ_JAVXAO010000011.1 coordinate 71,421, forward strand.
TTTAAATTTCCATACATTATGTTCATCCATTGGAATATATACACCAATATTATATTAAATTATGATTTATTTTATAAATATAAACATTCATCATTTTAGTTTTAAGTATTTTGAATTTAATCTAATTATAAAATTCGATTCTTCTGCCTCATTTTTACTTAATACAGTTAAATCAAAATAAAACCCATATAATTCCTTAAAAGTATTTCTTATCTTGTACAACTCTATTAAAATACTACTAGAAAAATCTTTGTATATTAGTAATAAATCTATATCATTTGGATTTTTTTTCTCATCAAGTACCGATCCAAATAGATAAATATTCTCAAATGATTGAAATATATCTATATGATATAAGATTTTTTGAATAATACTATCTTTTATTTTTAATTCGGTTGATATATACATAGAATTCATCCATTATTAGTAGTGTAACTTTAATTTCTTTTGCTAATTCATATGCTTCTGACGAAATACTACTATGTCCATTCCAATTATGTAAGTTTAAAATTATACATTCTTCCTCTGGACATAGTTCTAATAGTTCAGTTTTACTTAAATAATACTTATAAATAAAAACTATCTTTTTACCATTTACTATAATTTCTTTTAAATTCTTAATATCTAAAAAATCAAATTTTAGTCCTCTTGATTTTATAACTTTTAGAGCATAATTTAAACTTTCAAAACGAACATCAGTTGTTCTAAAACATTTATTATCATAATACATTTGTCTCAATTTAGGAGTATCATTAAGGTAGATTTTTTCAATATCACTTTTCTTTTTAATCTGTATATATGGCTTATCTTCACCTAAAACAATATTTTCAAATTCTCCCTTATTTTGCAACGCTTCTATTAAACACTCCACAGACTCTACAGATGGTAGAAATTTACCTTCTAAAGGTTCTATTCCAAACAATGAGTTAATTTCAACTGGGAATAGAACACCTCTTACTTTTTCTTCACTTAATCGTGTAGCTTCAAACTCATCAATATGAAGGAAAAAATCTTGTACTATTGCTAAATTTGATAAATTTTTTTCTCTATAATCTTGAATTAGCTTAGTATTGTTTTTTAAAATACATCTTATAATGCTATTATTAGACAAAATTTGCCCTTCAAACTTATCCCATAATTTCTTCTCACCCTTTAAATAGTAATTTTCAAAAATAGCTTTATTTTCTAATAATAATGGAACTACTTTGATCTTTAAATCTTCAAAGTTATCATACTCTTTACTAAAAAATCTTTCAAACTCATCTTTGCGCATTTTTTTCCATTGTTTAACCTCATCAACGCTAAATACATTGTTTTTATCAAAGTTTGTATGACAATTGGGACATAAAATAATCAGATTTTCAAATGAGTTGTCTTTTGTATCGCAATAAGGAATTATATGTGCCTTTTCCATTACGTCGCCACCCTCTTTAAATAATTCTACTTTACATTCTGGGTTCATGCATCTTCCCATAGATTCAGCATATATTCTTCTTTCAACATTAGCATTTATACTTCTTCTCATCCCTTAATCTCCTTTAAAAGCTTAACTTTAATACATCTTTACATAAGTATACCATATTACAAAAACTGTATCATTTACTTATGATACAGTTCATCCTTCATTATCCTAAAATCACTGTACATGCCCCCAAAATGTATAATCTTCTGATTTAATAGGTTTTTTTATTCCACTAAACCATCCTTAATTACGATCAAAATTTAATTTATGACCCATGTCTATATCAAACTCCTTATAACCCATACCCACTGCAGTAATAATATTTACACCTACCACAAGAGGTTCATTTACTATTAAAGAGTAATTTAATAGTAATAATGGCAACCTAATAATAAAATTATTTTTAATGGTAATTGTAATAACGATTATATAATGAGAAGGTATTAACTTCAAAAATTAAATATATTTTTTCTAGCTTTATTAAGTATTTATGTAAGTTTACTGTTTAAAATTAAGTCAACAAATTCATATTTTTTAATCCATGATAACCTTGAATATTATTATATTTTATCTATAATATCTTACGTAAATAATAAGCACCTATAATAGTTGTTTTACTACTATTATAGGTGCTTTAAATGCTTTAACTGCCTATCTTTACAGATTTAGCACGAGGTATTTTTGTTACTATTTTTGTAACAAATCTTGTGTTTTATTTGTGTCATTAACTGTTTAATATTTTGAATCATTTAATGTAATATTTATGTTTCACTATTCGTGTTAATATTTGTATTATTTATTGTTTCAATATTTATGTTATTTTTTGTATCATTATAAACTCTTTACCATCACCTCTAACCTTTAACTTTCAATTTCTAATTTTTAATTTTTAATTCCTAATTTTCCATGTTTTTATGCTTTTATGTTCTTAGCACCATGTAGCCTTAGAGCTTACAGGGTTTAAGCCCTCTAGGGAAAACTTGATTTTTTCTGATATTTTTCGATTTTTTTAACTGTAAAAACTCTTACACTTCATTACATTTTTCTTTGAATCACACCAATGCAGCAACTTTTAAAATTAGCTCTATTAGATTAAATTGTTGATATGATAAAAATAAATGTAAAATGTTATATTCTATTTATTACTGTATTTAGCTAAATTTCTTATTACAGTGAGAACAACAATATACAAAATCTATATCACTATCTTTATTAAACTTCATTGGTAATCTTACTTTACAATATGGACACTTCCATATTATAAAAGAGATTGTTATATATATTATAAATAAAAGCATTCCTGTTATAGACGTAATCATTGCTGGTATAGATAAAGTATAGACATTCTTCAAAATTAATCCACCTACGATGCATAATGGTATTGATAAAAATAAACATATTAAAGAAATCTTCCGAAATCTAATTAGTTTTTCTATAGTATTCATTGTATACCCCCAATACATATTAAATCTTAGTCAATCTATTATTAGCAAGCCAAGTCTCAATGTCCTCTTTCACTTAAAACTCATTTGTCATTTTATTATAACATATTTTGTAATTATAATATTACTTATGCTATGGTATTTTTAGACATGAAAACAGCCTTAGGCAAGTTATTTCAATGCCTAAGGCTAAAACATTATTTACTTATGGTACGGTTCAGCGTATCGCTATCAAATGAGATTTTTTCTTTTATTACTACTTTACAATAACTAAATCTTTGTATAAAAAAAGACGCATACACTTATGCGCCTTATGTTGCAAGGTTTCGCTATTCACAACGTGTGTCATTATTCAATAATTCTAGCCATGATGCCAACCCGCTGTCATACAAGGAAACCTGTGGAATTTTCAGTCCATCTCCAATTCAATAAGTATAAATATAAGTGTATGAACAAAATCTTTACTCAGCTCTTCTACTGTTCAAGAATAAAATCATATAGTATTCATCAGCATAAGTTCCATCACCATATTTCAATGCATGTTTCTTTGTACCATAAATCTCAAAGCCTAAACTTTTATACATCGAAACAGCACGATTATTTTCAGCAACAACTTCAAGCTCAAGTTGTTCAACACCCTTTTCTTTACACCAATTAATACATTCCTGCATCATTTTCTTCCCAATTCCTTTGTTCCAATAATCCTTCATCACTGCAATACCCATCGCTGCTCTGTGAAGATACCTTTTTTTATTTTGAATTAATCCAACTGAACAATTCGCTATAATTCTACCGTCTAATTCTGCAATTAGAAAACGTATATTCTCATCATTCGTACAATTCTTAATAAATTCTCTTTCTTGTTCCACTGTGAAATTAAATTCATCAGATTCACGTGCCAAGAATTTAGTTTCACCATCAACAGTTTGCATTTGATTTATTAAACCTTGTGCATCACCTGGTTCTGGAATTCGTATAATAAGTTGTTGACCCTCGTTTAATAAGTACTCTTTTCTGTAAAGTTCATTAGAACCCTCACTATTTTGGTGGTTACCCATAATAATTTCCCCCGCTTCTTAATTATTGTATCGTTGATAATATCGCTAATATCACTTTCCATGTAACCACCTCCTCTTATTATTAACTATTATACTATATCAATTTAGGTTATAATAGGTTCAATGACATATTATCCTAAATTTATTAAGTTAGTAATATTATTCTAATTTAATAAATGTACTTGAAAGGATATTTCACTTGGATGTAGCCGAAAAAGCATCCATAAGTATTATAAATAATTCTAAGCTTATGCATAAGAAAAAAATAACTGATAATTAATCGACATTTTCATGTCGGAGGCGATGTTTACTTTACCACTATGCCTTCATCCAATTTTAGTAAAAACCTCATTTACTTATGATACAGTTCATCCTTCATTATCCTAAAATCACTGTGCATGCCCCCAAAATGTATAATCTTCTGATTTAATAGTTTTTTTTATTCCACTAAACCATCCTTCATCGCAATCAAAATTTAATTTGTGACCCACTTCTATAGCAAACTCCCTATAACCCATACCCACTACAGTAATAATATTTACACCTACCACAAGAGGTTCATTTACTATTAAAGAGTAATTTAATAGTAATAATGGCAACCTAATAATAAAATTATTTTTAATGGTAATTGTAATAACGATTATATAATGAGAAGGTATTAACTTCAAAAATTAAATATATTTTTTCTAGCTTTATTAAGTATTTATGTAAGCTTACTGTTTAAAATTAAGTCAACAAATCCAATTTTTTCATCTATGATAACCTTGAATATTCTTATATGTTATTTATAGTATCTTACGTAAATAATAAGCACCTATAATAGTTGTTTTACCACTATTATAGGTGCTTTAAAGGCTTTTACTGCCTACATTTATAGATTTAACACGGGTTATTTTTGGACCCTTATTTGTTACTATTTTTGTAACAAATCTTGTGTTGTTATTTGTGTCATTAACTGTTCAATATTTTGAATCATTTATTGTAATGTTTTTATTTCATTTTTAGTGTTACTATCTGTATCACTATCTGAATTATTTATTGTACAATATCTGAGTTATAAATTGGCTCCTTTCATTGCTTTTAGATAAAACACTATCCACCCTTATCTAAATCGTTAGTATTTCCCCTAATTTATATTAAGCTCAAGTCCCAATGTCCTTTCTCTATTTCCCATCTATCTTCCCGGAAAAACCTTTTCAGGATATTTATCAAAATCCAAGGTAAACAAATTTTCATCCAAAGCATTATTATATTTTATATATATAGTTTCAAATCCCGAGGTCTGTTTTCCATTACCATCCTCTTCGTAGTATTTTACTACTACACCCGTTTCTGTATCTACCCAAGCTATAAATTTTTCACTTTTACTACGTTTATCAATGACGTTCAAATTACCAGATATTTTAGTACATACTCTGTCTAAGAAAGTTTCTTCTCCTTCAATATCCCATTTGCTATAGTCATTCATGCTACATACCATTATCCCTTGAGATAATATACTGATTCCAGTACCCGAAAATAGTTCGTAACTTCTGCCTAAAAGTACCCCAGTAAAGTCATACCGTTGACGTGGCTTTAGCCTATTTAAATCCTTAATCTGTATATTAGCTGTTATATCATCTTTTTCAGTAATGTTATTTCGCTGTGCATTAATATTTGACAGAGCATTTTCATTATAATTACATTTAATCTCTCTATAGTTTTTTTCCAAGTTATTAAGTTCTACCGCCTTACCATTATTATAAGTATAATCTAAATCTTTACCTTCTTCGTTGGTAGTTACATGACTTTTTTTATTTTTTATATCTATAGCATAAGTTACAGTGGCATCACTAAAGAAGATATTAAAGGTGTTAAACTGTCCCTCTACTGAAGAAAAAAAATCTATAGAGTTTAAAATCTTATAATGAATTAATTCCTTCTCATCCATTGAGCTGAAAAAAATTTCATCAATTTCAACATCTGACACAGTAGACACACTGGATGTTTCATCTTTTGCAGGTGTTACATTTGCATTGTAGGTATCAGCATTTAGAAGTTGAGGGTATATTTTATGCAGAAATAATACCATAGCGAAAAGACCTATTACTACACTTAAAATTAGATTTTTGTTTAATATTTTTTTCATGGTGTAACCCCCATACAGTCTACTTCAATAGCTTTTTCATACATTAAAAGATGATTTTCAATATACCCTTTTATCTGCTGTTCGTATAACTGTTTACTTGGATAAAATTTTATATTATCCTCTATACTGTCATATGGAAATCTATAACTAATGGTAATATTTTTTTCATTATTACCGCTAACAATGTTATCTTCATTTCCCTCAACACTGCATGGAACGTCAATCAAGGTATTTTTATATAGGATTTTACTATTATAGATAAGGCTCTTAATGTTAATATCTTCAACATTAGTATTATCAATCAAAATATTAACACTAATGATATTGTTGTTTTTATCATTTATAAGCTTAAAATCAGTTATTTTAATATCTATACTATCCAGTTTTACCTGATCGTCCATCCTGAATACTTCATTTTTAAATTTCTGTGGAATTCCAAGATTCATTTTATGATATCTATAGCAGATAAATAATAATAAAATACATCCTATGCATAGTGAAATAACAATTTTAATCTTAGTTTCATGCTTAATCTTCATCTGAAATTCCTTTCATAACTTTTTTGCTGCATATCTTTCCATTATCTATAGTGTAGATTTCATCACATATTCCTTCTAATTCTTCATTATTGTGATTTGATATTAATATTAATTTATCCTGACTCTTTAATTCTCTTATAATAGTGTTTACTTTTTTTACAGAATCTTCATCCAAAGCATTGATGGGTTCATCCAGTATTATAACCTCAGGGTTTTCCATTATAGCTTGTACAATACCTAATTTTTGCTTCATTCCCAAAGAATACTTTTTGAAAGATTTCTTTTCCTCAGGATTAAGTCCTAATGCAGTCATAGTCCCTTTAATCTGTTTATCATCAATTTTATTGTTTATTTCTGCTAGATATTTCAAATTCTTAAAGCCAGAGTAACTAGGTAAAAAGCCTGGGTTTTCTAATAAAACTCCTACATTTTTAGCATATGTACCATCCATGCCCACAGGCTCACCACCAACAGTTATTGTCCCTTCTGTTTTAATAAACCCACAAATAGCCCTAAATAGCATAGTTTTACCTGAACCATTTTTACCCTTTATACCATAAACTTTTCCCCTATCTAAAGATAAATTTATATTATCAAGTATAATATTCCCATTTATTTTCTTTGTGACATTTTCTATGTGTATATATGAATTCATAAAATCTCTCCTTCTAAAATATTTCTTTTTTTCTAGCTATAAATACTCCTGTTAATAAAAAAATAAAACCCAGAATTATATCGTATAAAATAGAATACCCAATAGTTAAATTATGAATAGTGTCAAAAGGAGTATGTCTTACCAGTAAATTCTGTTGTCCCGGTAGAAACTTCATTTTAAAGAATATAGAGGATATACATATCGTCATTACTATAAGAAAGCAATATGTAGGCTTTAATTTAAATGACAGTGTGTATAAAATAATACATAAAGTTAATGAAGTTAATGAATATAGTATCAATACAGTGATAGCTAAAGTACTAATGTTCATTTCATAATAATATGGAGTCATAACATTATGAGGCGAATAGCAAACTACACCTGATACTATGCTTATCAAAAGCAGCATACTGTAGTAAATCAGAATAACAATAAAAGCCCATATTATTTTAGAAATATAAACCTGCCATAACTTTTTGTCTCTTATAAGCAAATATTTACCATTAACTTCCATTTCCCTATAAAAATAATCTCCAATTACATAAAGAATATATGTGTTGATTAATAGCCATTTTGTAGGAAAAATAAAATTATCAGAGAAATTTTCTATAAACTCACAACCCTTGAAATTTTCAAGAATAATACTTTTAGCATCAATGAATTGATAAGATTTTAGCAACTGGATTTCCGCCAAGTTTAATAAGAAATAAAAAATAAAAAAAATGCTCAGCTTGAATAGTACAGATTTAATAGTTATTTTTATATCTCTCAACAGTAGTTTTTTAATATCATTCAAAGATTAATCACCTTCTATAAGTTATTCTTTTCAATAAACTGATCCTTTTTTATCCTGAAAAATTTACCCAATATATATATAGACCCTATTACAAACACACAACATAAGTTTTTGATAATTAGGTTATTTATGTTAATAATATCATCTACCTTAAGAATTTGAGATTTTAATGGGGAAAATGCACATACATTAGTGTAATCAATAAAAACTAATGATATCATAACTATAAAAACATAAGATTGTTTTATGAAAATGCTAAGTATATTTATAATACTTCCAAACATAGAAAGACGTATAAATGTGGAAACGAAAATAATAAAAAGTATTTTCGTTGTTGTGAGAGTTTCACTCAAAGTTGACCATATGTTGGTATTCCCATATACCTTATGGAAATACCCTGTATTAGTATGCCATGTGTTACTAAAATTACCAAGAACTATGCCACCGATAAGGTAGGTTCCAAATACTAATAAAACACTGATAACAAATGAAAGCAATATAATTAAAAGAAAATTATTGTTCCATAAATCGCCTTTTGAACTGTACCTGATTACGCTTACTACACGGGAATTAATTGTAATCAGGTATAAAGCACAGGCGCAGAATAATGGGTTAATCATATATGTAAAGTTAGTATCCTGAAGTATCGAACTAATGTCAAATGAAAAAATAAAATCAATATTGCATAGAGAATATCCATGTAGACTCTTCACTACATGTTCAATATTGCTAATATAGTAAACAGAAGATATTCCCCATATTAGCAACCCCACTGCAATAATAGATTTAAACTGGCTCTTTTTAACGCAAACTAGGTTATTATAATGCCTCATTATGTTTTCCTCCCCAATATAAAATCATAAAAGTGGATGAAACCATTACAATGAAAGAGATTATCATACTTTTTATATCTATATTATTACTTAAATATAAAAAACTCATAGGACTATATGAGTTCATATTAATAGATCTAAAAAATATGGATATAAGTTGCATAAGTATAAACGGAATAACTAAAACAATAAACTTATTTCTAGTTATAATACTAATTGCCAATGATATACTAGCAATAGCACCAGAGAATATAAAGTATATAAATAACCATAGAGTCGTATACATCATAGGATGATTCACATACAAATTCATGTTAAGATTTCCTATTCTAAGATTATTTGGATTTAAGATTTCTGGCTGAAGAGTTGCTCCAAAGCAAATATTGATTAAGAAATTTATTAGTAGTGGTAATGTAAAAGCTATTCCAGCAATAATAAAGTTGGCAACAAATTTATTTATAAAGTATTTATTTTTACTACATCTTGAAAGAATACTCTTTAAAAATCCACTGTTTAAATCTTCCAAATATGAATCTCCATAGGCCATAGATACTATGATAGGCATAATGCAAAATAATATATTAGATACATCTGTAAATCTAAACATAATAAAATTTTCACACGAAGAAATTATTCCAGACTTAATAAAGTCTTCTAAAAAATATGGATATGTTACGTAAGGCATGGAAAGAAGATAATAATCATTTTTAATAATATTAATAACGCAAAAAATAAATGTAACTAATAATGCTATAATAAATGATTTTCTTTTCAATCCCCTTTTAAGTTCAAGCTTTAACATAATAATCTCCTTCTTAAATAGACTATAGCACATGCAGTATATGTACAAACAGTATGAGGAAAATTCTCATACTGCTTGTACATATTGATTTAATAAGAATCTGGACTCCATACTCCATTTGCAGGACCACATCCAGGTGCATAGCCCCTACATTTATAAATATACATTGAAACGTCCGTATACCCATTTTCATAGGCATTACTTGGAACATAATGCTCTTCATTACCTACAAAAGATACGCTTGGTAGTACTCGATATGTTCCTGTTAAATCGTTCCCATTAGATTGTTTAAGCTGCATGGACATTCCCCAGTTTGGGTCTATGTTACCATCTATAATTCTGCCATACCCTGATGTGGAATCAGTCTTTGGTCTTGGGAGTGTTAATTCATCGGAACTATTGGTATAAGACCATGGGACAGACCAAGCAGTATCACTAGACTCATTAGCAAAGATTGTTGATATGCCAATACTTGATAATAATATTGCGCCTGATAAGACTAGACAAGTTTTTTTACTTTGCTTCATTTCAAACATCTCATTTTATATTCTATAAATTGTTATTAAATTTAATAACAATTCAACCGCCTAATATGTATTTTAATTTATATACATCAAAATTACAACATTTCTTGTAATATATAGCATTTTAGCAGTTAGTTTTACCCTGTACTATGGGTAAATCGCGGTATCTATACCTTGAGAGAGCGGTAAAAGAAGTTGATAATATCAGGTAAAAAGTAATTTAATAGTAATAATGGCAACCTAATAATAAAATTATTTTTAATGGTAATTGTAATAGCGATTATATAATGAGAAGGTATTAACTTTAAGAATTAAATATATTTCTTCTAACTTTATTAAGTATTTCCGTAAGTTTACTGTTTAAAATTAAGTCAATAAATTCAACTTTTTAATCTATGATAACCTTGAATATTATTATATCTTATTTATAGCATCTTACGTAAATAATAAGCACCTATAATAGTTGTTTTACAACTATTATAGGTGCTTTTAAGGCTTTTACTGCCTACATTCATAGATTTAACATGAGTTATTTTGGGTTCTTTATATGTTTCTTTATTTGTTTCTGTTTTTGTTACTATTTTTGTAACTATTTTTGTAACAAATCTTGTGTTGTTACTTGTTTCATATTTTGAATCATTTATTGTAATGTTTTTGTTTCATTTTTAGTGTTACTATTTGTAATGTTACTTTAACTATTGTGTGTTATCTTTTACCTTAGAAAACTTTTTACGTATAAAATACTCTTCAGTAAGGAGGTCATCCCTCACTGAATTTGTAAATCTAATGTGATTTTTATAACTGTCACTCTTGCTTTTTCTTATCCAGAATGTATCTAAAAAGCACATTCCCTTTGCGGCTAAAAATATTTCCCACTCATCAAAGTATTCTAAATTATAATACTCTAAATAACAATCTAGATTCATTCTATTGTAGGGTATTATTCTATCAACTATAAACTCTCTTATTACATCACTTGAAACTTCTTTAACTTTTCTTTTAAATAACCCATAAAATTCAGCAGGATATAGACCGAGATCCTCAATATTTTCATTTCTCTTAAAGCTATAATGTTCACTTACTAAATCGTATGCTATGTCTCCTAAGTAATGTTCTTCCTTCATTAATTCTACAATTTCTAGTTTTGATTTTGGAATGAGCATCTCTTCACCTCCTGAATTCTTTGTTTAAGTATTTCTAGTATAGATGATTTACTTTTCCCATCACCCCTACCTGACTTAACTAAATATTTCTGTCCATCTGTTATTTCTATATATTTTGTATACACTCCAAGAGAGGAGCTATTAATAAAATTTCTTATATTATTTTCTTTCATATCAATTACCCTCCTACTCAATAATATCTATATACTTACTTAATTATATAGATTATTTTTTACTAGCTTTATTAAGTATATCCGTAAGTGTACTGTTTAAAACTAAGTCAACAAATTCAGCTTTTTTCATGCCAGATAATCTTGAACATTCTTCTATTTTATCTATGGTATCTTTTCTTAAATGATAGGCACATCTAGTAGTTGTTTCATTACTATCATATATGCTTTCAAGGCTTTTATTTCCTATTCTTATAGTTTTAACATGGGTTATTTTTGGCACTTTATTTGTTACGGTTTTTGCAACAATATTTGTAACATTTTCTGCTACAAATATTGTTTCATTGTTTGTGTTACTATTTGAATCAATATTTGTATTACTTATTGTTTCATTATTTGTTATATTATCTGTGTTATTTATTGTATCAATATTTGTGTTACTATTCGTATCACTAACTGTGTTACTATTTGTAATATTATTTGAACTATTTTGTTCTTTATTTTGTACGTTAACAGTTACACTATCTGTATCAATTTTATTAACATCACTTGTATCATTTATTGTTTCTTTCTTTGCTTCATTTCTAGTAACTTCATCAGTGCTTGAACTTGATACAAAAGCACTCATAACGCCTCTCATAACCTTTGGATTTTCTTTCTCTCTTTTATCAAGACTTCCTCTTTTAGCCATTTTTCACAATCTCCTTTGCTATATCCATATATGCTATTGCTCCCTCGAAGGTATCTCCTGCTGTTTCAAAAATGCTACTCATATCTAAACATGCATCCGGGAACTTAATACTTCTTTTAATCAAGCTATCAAACACAGGGTATCTTTCCTTTAAGGCTGCCAGTACCTCATTATGATGTTTAGTTCTACCATCGTACATGGTAACTACCACCCCTAGGAATTCAAGGTCCTTATTCCACTCTTTAACTTCCTCTAATGTAGCCGTTAATATCTCTAATCCCTTAAGGGCAAAGAATGTAGGATCCGTTGGAGCAATTACATAATCCGCAGCCATTAAACTATTTATTGTTAGGATACCAAGGCTAGGTGAATTATCTATTATTATGTAATCATACTCTTCCCCTAGTTCTTTAATCTTATTTCTTAAAATGTACTCTCTACCCATTTTATTAATTATAATAAACTCAGCTCTAGATAATTCTATGCTGCTTGTTACTATCCATAGATTCTCTATATGAGTACCACATATAGTTTCCTCTATCTTTGTATCATCCGTTAAAACATTATTTATATTCAAAGTCTTTTCTAAAGGATCTATTCCAAAGTTAACACTTAAGCTAGCCTGAGGATCTAAATCAATCATCAGCACCTTATTCCCCAGCTTAGTAAGCGCCACTGCCAGATTCAGTGTAGTTGTAGTCTTCGCTACTCCACCCTTATTATTAGTAATACTTATTACCTTCATCTTCTCGTACCTCCTGTATATTTAACACTACTTGAAACATTCTTGTTACAAACTATGTACACATTATAACACATTCCTTTTAACAATTCATGTGTTATAACATGAATCAAAAATAGAAACTTGGATTTCAAAATGTATATCCAAGTTTCTATTTTATTTAATTCATATTCTCACTGGAATTATATTCTATTAATTATGTATAATAGAATAAGGTAAACTAATAAATAATTATTGCAAAAATACAATTGATTTTTTATTGAATTAATATATATTTATGGAGGTGAATTATATGTATGAAAATAAGGATAAAAAGAAATACAACTATTATTTCCCAATATGTACAGGCATAGGTCTTGCCTTTGGTGTTATATTCGACCAGTTAGCAATAGGGTTATGTTTAGGGGTTGCTCTTGGTATTACCCTAGATAATAAAAGAAATACTAAAGACTAAAATCACTGAATCCATTGAATTTAAATTATAATTCTAAACACCAAAATAAGAAAATATTGTTGAGGCTTTATATTTCAAACCTTAGTATATAAGACCTTAGTTTCGCTTTATAGTATAGTTATTCATATAAAACTGCACAAATTTTGAAACATTTTTGTTACAAATTTTGTGCAGTTTATGATGCATTATTTTTACCATTTAGTGTGTTGTAAATTATGTTAAAATCACAGCTGTATCTAAAGTTTAAATACATGATGAAGCTCTTACAAATTCACTTTTATTGGTATATAGTTAATGTATGGTAAGAAACAATGGATTAGATTATGTCTAATTAACTTTAAATAATTATAGTTAACATATATGAAGGTGGTGATTGCATGAATAAAAAGACCAGATATTTAAAGAAGCATTATAGGGGTGTTAAAAGTGAATTAAGAGATTTTGATATAGATTTGTCTGAAGAATCATGGTATAGCTTTTGGCACCTCCATTTAGATTTTGATGGGGTTACTGATCTAAGTCAAAAGCATAGGAAAATCCACATACAGTATTATCTTAAAATGCTTGAAAAAATAGATAAGCTATCAACCACAAGTCAAAGAGATTTTCAAACTTGGATACATTTAAATGGTAATGAAGGTCATAATGATGCCTTATACTTTCATACTAAAAACCCACACAATGATTTCCCTATTATATTTGATAACATTGAGTGGAATATTAAAACTTCTACATTACTTGAGGGTTTAATAGATTTATCAATTTTTAATCTAGGAAGAATTAAAAATGAAGAAGATATATATTCTTATATCATTCAGAAAAATGATTTAGGATTAAAGGTATCTAGTCAATAGGTACGTATTACTTTGTTCCAATGGTTAGATACTATAATATATTTAGTTAGGATCATACAAGACCAAGTAGAGCTGGTAGTAATGATTATTTATCCTCACAGTTATCTATACTTTTTACAAAGTAAAATATGTTTTTAGTAAAGTACCCTAAATAAGTTAATAAGTCAAATGGTTCACCATTATGTGAGGCTGCTTGGTAGTAAGTAACGCTTTCATTATTTTGAATGCATTCTCTTAATTCTAGTAAATTTAAAATTTTATTATCCTTAATAAAATAAACCTGGCTTGATGGGTCAATAAAAATAAACTTCTTAAGTTCCTCAACATACACCTCACATACAACATGGCATTCACAATCATTCTGATCATAAGGCATACATGTAATGTACCTATTTTTTATTCCTTCTATAATCTTTTAAAATCACCATCACCCAAAAGCAAACCTAATCTAGTTTATTTCTTATCCTACGATTAATTATATATACTAACAGTTAATATTATATACATACAATTTATGGTGATAATAATATCTCCTAAAGCCATTGATATATATGGGCTTAGGCCTATTTTAAAGTTAAATGAAAAGTACATATTTATTTATAAAAATACTTTAAACTTTGATAAGTTTAAAATTAAATTTTATAACTTTACATAAATTTTAGTTTATCGCATATCTAGCCCATGTAACACAAGATAAGTTCGGCTTTAAAACAAGTAAAATCTAATAAAAGGTTACTAGTTTTAAAAAGGTTATCTTATTTTTAATGATATATATGACTTTAATTTAGGCTTATAAAAGTTTTTATAGAATAATGGATAAAACCACTGTGGATGGAGGCAGTAACCAATAATTAATTAAGATATTACCTTAGAATTATCACTTCACAGCAAAAGAAGATAGGAAGCAAATACTTCCTATCTTCTTTTGGCTATGAAATTTGGATATACCGAAACACTAATAGACCTATTGATTTTTATTTTTAAATCAATGGGTCTTAGTGAAATAGAGATAAATTATGTTTTGTTAGGGCAAGTAAATCCTCCATGGCGGCATCTGCGTGTTCAAAGAAGTATTCTCCAACTTCATAGGTGGAGATGCCCTTTGGTATAATGTTAGTTTTAAAGTCTGTGTACTCTGTTATAACACTTTTAACTACGGCTGCAGCATAGGCTGGTAGGGATTTAATGTTTTCCCTACTCTTATGGATTTGGATTGCTCTATATTTATTAATTATTAGTTGTACTACCCTTTCCTTTAAAAACCACTCACGAAGGTTGGAGATGGCTCTTATAAGGTGCATTATAAGCTTTTTACTTAAGGTTACATCTGCAAATTTGGCTTTATTTAGGATTAGGTTGTACTCATTTTTATTATTATCAATAACTAAGTCTATAGCTTGATTTTCTAAGTTCTTCTTATCACTTATAGAAGGACAGGAAAATGCGAATTTAAACCTTTTGTTTTGCACAGGAGATAGATCACTTGATCTAAGATCCTCGGAGGTATCATTAAATAAATCCAGGTACTTATCTAACATCTTTTCTATGGTGTACTTGGCATAATACTTACACTTAGTTTTCAAAACCTTTAGCCAAGAGCTACCTGGCTTTAGTAGGTTCATAGAAAAGCTTTCATGAAAGTTTGAAGCCTTAGAATCCGTTAATTGAGTCATATATATAACAAGTCGCTTTTCCCTAGCTTTCATAGCTCCAAATTCCGGTGTGAAGAAGAAGTTTCTAATATGGGTATAACCAGTTAACTTATATAAAGAGTCCACATCAGTAGCAGTATCCCCCTTAGCCTTAGTCATATTCTCCATATCAACTAAAATCCAGCTGTTTAACCCCTCATCATAGGCTAGTATATCTTTAGCCATTAAGGTGTCTAGGCAGTTATATACAGTCTTATAACTAGCATTAACATGTTTCCGTACTAAAGCTATAAGGTTTGCCTTAGAATCGCTATAGGTTTGTATTAAGTACTTTGAGTTAACTTCACTTGCTATATGGACAAGGGAAATATAAGTATCAAGAATATAGTACTCATTGCACTGAAATAGTAATGTAGATAAATGAGAGTTATATAATTTAGTAGCCATTTCTTCTTCTTCACCTCCTTCTAGAAAATATCTCAAAGCTAGATTTTACAACAGTTCTAGTCCAGCCTTGTATAACTACTAACATTGTAAATTATTTTACAGCACATTGCAAAATCACCCAAAATGTCAGATATGACGATACCTAACTTACGATTTCGCGAAAAAATTTACGGTAGAATGCGGGTTACGAGGTTTTATGTCAGATATGACGAGGATTTGCCTACGATTTTTGTTAAGCCTTGGTATCACTAGGTTTCAGCGGTTTGACTTCTTAGTCATTACAGGAATTCACGATTTTTATTTTTTTTATGCCAGATATGACGATACTTTTCTTACGATTTCAGCTTTTTTAAGAAGAAATTCTTCAGTTATGTCAGATATGACGATACCTAACTCACGATTTGACATAAAAAGGAAATGGGTGTTCATAAAAAGTTTACAATTGAAAAGCGTGGATTTAGGTTATAAAAGGAAAAATATTCAAATAAATGGAAACGGATCTAGGTTATTTACCAATATTTTGAATAATTTCGTGAAAGATTTTAAAAATATGCCACTTATGACGAGAGTGTCCCTGTAAAATGCCAGATGTGACGAGAGTATGTGATTTTAGGAATGTCACTTATAGCGAGGGTCATATTCAAGGAATGTCAGATATGACGAGGGTGTTATTTTAGAAATGTCACTTATAGCGAGGGTGAATTAACAATTATAGTTAAGGTTTCTTGAAGTAAATAACAAGTCAAAGGTGTAAAAAATATTTTGAACCATTAGATAAAACATTGAAACAGAGAGATGGAAAAAACAATGAGATTTAATGGAATATGTGTTTACAGTTAAATGAAAAATTAGTAAACTATTACTAAATACTTATTTTCCCTTACCAATTTTGGGAATCAGCATTTTATAAGGTTTAAAGAGTGGTATTATTTCTACTGTAATTTTATGAGATGATATAACCATGCCGGGTATAGAGTTGGAAGCTAAATGTGGGTAAATATCTAGATGGAAGACCATTAAAATAGGGAGAGGTTAAGATAATGATAGATGAAAAAGAATATTATAGAAAAGCGGAATACCTTACAGATATATATAAGCATGGAGAAATTATTAATGAGCTCACTGATAATCCGGAGTATATATGTCAAATTGTACAAGGGTTAATGGTCCATGGTGCATGGTGTAAATTTTATGGCGTTGAAGATTGCCCTGAAAAGAATTTTGATAAAGTTAGTATGTCAGACTTACTGGATAAAATTATTTCCATTGATGATAAGCCCCTTATGATTCCACGAACACTTGAAAAACGTGTTATAGCTAGTTGTAGAGAGTTTGCTACCTTAGCATGTGCTATATTACGATTTAAAGGTATACCAGCTCGAAGCCGCTGCGGATTTGCTGTTTATCTTGGATGGGAAGGATCTTTAGAGGATCACTGGGTAGTAGAGTATTGGGACGGTGCTAAGTGGATTATGAATGACCCACAAATTGATCCTTTCCAATTAGGTATGCTACAAAAATGGGGATTTAATAAAATTAGTATACAAAGTGAAACTCCAAACCCAAATCCACGTAATTTAACAGAAAATGATTTTATTACGGCGGGAAGAGCTTGGAATTTATGCAAAGCAGGGGTTATATCTCCTGAAATATGTGGTATTGAAGACTTGCACGGATCATGGTTTGTAAGAGGACAGTTATTACGCGATTTTGCTTCCTTAAATAAAATTGAAACAGTTCCTTATTTAAACAGGGTTGAGAGAGGTCTTAATTGGGATTTATGGGAACTTATTAGTAAAGACCATGAAGACATATCTACAGAGGAATTAGAAATCCTTGATTATATAGCTGAACTCACTAATGATATAGATAATAACTTAAGTGTGATAAATGAGTATTATGTCTCAAATAAGAGTCTTAATGTTCCTAAATCATATATTGTCCTTGATTGAACTACCTCGGGAATACATTTTATTGCAAGTGCTTGAATATTTTACGCAACAAAGCTTTCTTGTTGCAACTACATATATTCAGTTTTAAACGAACATTTGCACTCACGAAATAGTGTTTTGCCAGTGACCTAATCTTGCATAATTGAGTGATATAAGTTATATGCGACCATCCTCAAAATAGCGACTTGCATACAAAAAGCGTTAGGGTGACATTAATATTATACTACAAATTTAAAATTAGCATAAGAAAGATGAATAATTGTGCAAGGAGGTAAAAAATGGTGGGTAGTACTTTAAATGACGTGATGTCCCATTTTGAGCTTGTATTTTTGGCCTATATAATATTGTTTGTAATTGTAAATTTGAATTTTTATAAGGCACTATACATTAAAAAGAATTTGGCAAAGGATAACAATAAATTTATTGGTTGGGGTGGTTTTGGTGTTGTTCACTGCTTTTATCCAGATAAAGAAATATTCTATTTTGATAAAAGATGAGTGGAGGATTTAGTGAGAGGCGGATACTTAGGAATACACATTCTGACTAAAGAAAATTTATGTTTAAATATATAAATATTAATACAGAAAATTTGATTATTAAGCCTTATTGTATAGATGATATTGATGATTTAAATTATAGTGGTTATGATGGAGAATTATATTATTCCATGACACAAGATGAATATAACGGGGTTAACTTATTAAAGTAAGCTATAAATTCCAATTTGTAGGTAAGATGGAATGAATACTATTAGGAAATAGAGAACCAATAGGACTTAACCCATAATTGAAGGGTTAGGTCCTTTAAGTTTTAGTATCATTCTAAGATTTTCATCACTGAGGTAATGGCGAAAGGATCTTGGAACCTTAGGTTACTAATATTTTAAAGAATGCCACTTATAGCTAGGGTTATATTTAAGGAACGCCAGATATGACGAGGATGTTACTTTAGAAATGTCAGATATGGCGATGGTAAATTAACAGTTACTATTAGAATGGATATGTGTTAAAGGGCTGGTGAGGATCTATTGATAAAAACTAATTGGGTAATTATTTAAAATATGACTTTGTTAGGGTATAGTTTAGGTATAGGTTGGCGGGAGTAGTATTAGATTGTGAGAGCTAAATAGAAGTTTACCTAATTACTTATGTTATAGAATAAGTAACCGTATATAAGTCACCTAACATCAAATAATCCAAAGATATTTTACTTATCTTTGGATTATTTATTAAAATGCTATAACGTTATAGTTTCACTGTGTGTGTAATCTAATGTAACAGTAGCCATATTAAAGTGAATCTCGTAGAGAGATAAGTATTCACCAGCTTCAATTATTGTAGTTTCATAATCAGGGATTTTTTTTATAAATTCATCCCTTAAATCAAATATGGTTAAATCACTTTTTTGAATATTTGCCTTGTTAACTCTAATATGTTCAGTTTCACTAGCTGGTATAGTAGTAAATGCTAATATGTTATTTTTTGCAAACTCTTCAACCTTTAAGTTATCAGAGAAGGTTGAAAAATATATAACTCCTTTCTTTGAAATGTTGTAGTAAAAGTTTACGATTCTAACATTTGGAATATTATCCACGCTAGTTGCTAGAGCTAGTTCCTTTTGATGTAGCATTATTCTATTAAATTCTTTAAAAAAATCCATTTACAGTCCCCTCCGTATTTTATATATTGTTACTAACAAATTAAATATATCACACGAAATTTGACAGCATTATGTCAAGGTTAGAAAAAAATATATTGGTAATTTTAAGGAGAGATATTATTGAAGATAGATAGATTGATATCCATTATTATGGTTTTACTAAATAATGAAAGAGTTAGTGCAATAGAATTAGCCAAAATGTTTGAAGTTAGTACAAGAACTATATACAGAGATATAGAGACAATATCTTTAGCTGGAATCCCTATAACAACGTATAATGGAGCTAATGGTGGTATTAGCATAATGGAAGAGTACAAGGTTGATAATAAGCTTTTTACCACATCAGATATTTCAACTATCCTTATGGGATTATCAAGTGTTTCAACAACTTTATCAAATAAAGATGTTATAGGGACATTAGAAAAGGTTAAAAGTTTACTTCCTAAAGAAAAGGTTAAAGACATAGAGTTAAGAGCAAATCAAATTACAATTGACTTAACAACTTGGATGGGAAATAAGAGCTTTCAATACAATATTGAGAAAGTAAAACGAGCTTTAAATTGTAATAAGTATTTACAATTTGAATATTATGGGGCTAGTGGAAATAAGAATAAACGCGTTATAGAACCATATAAGTTAATATTGAAGGAGAACAATTGGTATATACAAGGGTATTGTACTTTAAAAGAGGATTTTAGGGTGTTTAAATTATCTAGAATTTCAAATCTAGAAATATTAGAAGAAGAGTTTGTACCAAGGGAGTTTGAAGAAAAATCATTAGACGGAAATGGATGGATAGATAAAAGACTTATTACAATTAAGCTGTCAGTACATTGGTCTTTAAGAGAGCAAATGGTTGAAAGATGTGGAGAAGATAATGTACAGGCTTATGGAGATGAGAGGTTTTTAGTTGATTTTCCTTTTGTAGCTGATGATTTAGGATATAATACTTTAATGGGATTTGGAGATAAATGTGAATGCTTAGCTCCAGACAATATACGCATAGAGCTTATTAAACGTATAGAAAAATTATTGAATGTTTATAAAGAGGTGTAAAATTGCAAGAATATAAAAATAGAGAAGAATTAATTTTAGAGATTTCTAATCGTTCAAAATTATTCATTCATGAATTTGATGATATTGATGAAAAGGATAAAGAAAAATTAGTTGATGGGGTGGATAGAACTCCAGCTCAAATGATTGCTTATCAATTGGGATGGATAAATCTTATTCTTGATTGGGAGAATCAAGAGAAAAAAGGACAGAATGTTATAACACCAGCTCCAAACTATAAGTGGAATAACCTTGGTGGTTTATATGAAAGTTTTTATAAGCAATATGATGAATATAGCTTAAAAGAGTTAAGCATTATGTTTGTAGAAACAGAAGATAAAATTATTGAATTAATAAATACATATACAGATATTGAATTATTTCAACAAGGAGGAAGAAAGTGGTCATCATCAACGCCTTTTAATTGGGCAATATGGAAGTGGATTCATATAAATACTGTTGCACCATTCAAGTCATTTAGAACAAAAATACGAAAGTGGAAAAAATTGAAACAGAAATAAACAACAACAAACTCAAGTTTATCGACAGGATTAAGTAGCCAATATTAATGTTTAAAGAACTAGATAAATAGGAATTTGTCGGGGAGATTATAAGAATAGAGAAAGGATGAAAATTAATGATTCAATCAATTGTACATATTGCTTTAGTAGTAAAAGATTACGATGAAGCAATTGATTTCTATACAAATAAACTTCATTTTGAATTAGTAGAAGATACATATCAACCAGATCAAGATAAAAGATGGGTAGTAGTATCTCCACCTGGGTCAAATGGAACAACAATACTACTAGCAAGAGCATCTAAGGAAGAACAAGAGCCTTTCATAGGAAATCAAGCAGGTGGAAGAGTTTTTCTTTTCTTAGGAACTGATGATTTTTGGCGTGATTATAATGAAATGAAGAATGTAGGAATAGAGTTTATTAGGGAACCTAAAGAGCAGGACTATGGAACGGTTGCAGTATTTAAAGATTTATACGGTAACTTATGGGATTTAGTTGAGTTTAATAAAAAGCATCCAATGTTCAAGAGAATTAAATAAATTCCAATTTATCCTTGGGGTGATTCGTAATCTTAAATTAGAACCTACAAAACCCAGAAATATGCTACTATATTTCTGGGTTTTGTAGGTTCTAAAAGTGTGTAGGTCCACATCCACCTTAAAATAAGTAATAACTTTAACACTTATTTTAAGGGTAAATACATATTAGAACTGAGATATAGCTAAGTTCTAATGTGAAAATAACTTATTCAAATATACGTTAGTTTTGAAGTGTGGCTATATTAGCAATAAACTTCAACAATCCTCTTTTCTTTTTCACCTACATTAATAACCGTATCTTTCTGATTTCCGACTTCCCCACTGATCTTTCTAAAGTCAAAGATTAGAAGATAACCCCTATCAAGCCCATACTGATCCAGGTATTCTCCTAGCTGAATTAATCCCTTCTGATGATAGGATTCACCACTCCATCTTTTCAGCTCTAGTATATACATCTTTTTATTATAGGTTATAACAATATCAAATCTTTTCTCATCGCCACCTTGTACCTCTTTAAAGGCAAAGCCTGTTCCATTTATTATGGGACTTATAAACGCTAGAAATAATAGTCTTCCATCTGCGTCTAAGAATGCTTCTCGCTTCTCTGAATACTCGTGCTTCATGAATTCAGAGAACTTTACAAGGATTTTTCTTATATCTAGGTTGCCGTCTTCGTTTATATAAGCGCTTCGCTCATTGTAAGACCCTGTACTAATAGATGTTTCGATAAGAGAACTCATATAATTATAAATTCGCTGTTCATATATTCTATTATTAATTTTAACTGTTCCATGATGATTTTTAAAAATACCATAAATCATACCAAGATTTATTATTGGATTATCAGCTGCAAAGGTAATATAATCATTGTCTAAGATAATTCGTTTTATAAGGTTTCTTAGCTGTGTATTATTCTCTATATTTTTTATAAGGCTATCAAAGTTAGTGTTACCCTCCCTTAAGAGCTGTTTTACAGCAAGATCCATGTACTCTTTTTCCCATACTAAGTTATCCTCATCCATTATAGTTTCATCTATGATCTTACAAAGTTTACTCACCAGGAATGGGTATCCAGAGGTATAGAAATAGAGCTTTTCAGCAAAGTATTCCTTATCAAGGGTTACCGCTTTATTTTCTGTGTAATCATCCAGCATTGTCATTATCTCATCCTTTGAGAAACTCATATCCACATTGAAATCAGTTGCTATATTCCAAGGACTATTATACTTCTGCTCTTCGTCAGGTCTTAGCTTCACCTTCAGCGTCTTAATGTCATGAACCCCCGCTAAAACTACACTATGAAAAGTAAAATCTTGGCCCTCATTTCTAAGTAAATACTTATTTCTAAGCATGCCTAGAAAGCTTAGAAATAGCTGATTATTGCTGCTTTTATCCACTTCATCTATAAGTAAAACTACTTTTTTATTGGACTTTAAAACAAATTTAGTTAAAGCCCTTGATAAATCTCTAAAATTGGCTACAGAACTTTTTTGTAATTCTAAAAAATCAGCTAGCTCACTATTAGAGTACATAACATTGTCAGCCAATATTTGCAAAAATTCTCTTGAAAATATCTTCTCATTTTCAAAGATCAAATCCCCTACCCCTTCAAAACTAATCTTTATAGGTAAATAATCCTCTGATTCTTTAAGTCTATTATTAAGTAAAAAGAAAGTAGTGGTTTTACCATATTGTCTTGGTCTATTTATTATGAAATACTTTCCTTTTGCTATAAATTTCATAGTTTCTTTTAATTTATTAGATGTGTCCACCATATAATGCATATGTGGAATACACGTTCCAGTTATATTAAATTCCTTCTCCAAGATTTATCACCATCCTATATGTTATTCTATCATATTTAGGACTTATTTAAACATAAATCATTGGTGATTATAAGGCTCAAGTGGCAAGGGGTTTGGAGATTACCCCAAGGGTGGGTTATAGTAGTTTTATTGAAATTGTTCAATAATATGGTATAATTGGTATAATTAATATGAAGATATTTATATTAACTAATATAAATATAGAAGTTTAATTAGGTATAGAAATGAACACAGGTATTATATGATGAACTAATTAAGAAATGGTGGAGGGTATTATGGAAGAAAAGGCAAAGATACTTTTATTGGGAACTTATCACTTTGACAAAGGTGGAGGTCATTTAATTGATTTGGATTCTGGAGACATTACTACAGATAAAAGACAAGATGAAATTAATGAATTATTAGAAAAAATTATGAAATTTAAACCAAATAAAATTGCAGTTGAGGCAAAGCGAGAAAAAGAAAAAGAACTAAATGAAATATATTCTGAATTTTGTATAGATAATTCTATTAAATCCAATGAGGTAATAGGTCATAGAAATGAGATTGTTCAAATAGCCTTCAAATTGGCCAATAAACTGAATCATAATAAAATATATCCAGTAGATGTTCCAGTAGATTTACCTGAAGATGTTTATGAATATGCTGAAAAAAATTGTCCAATGATATATGAGAAATTTACTAACCGTATAAATAAGTGTGGTTTATCTGAAAATGAATTTATGCAAGAACATACAGTTAATGAAATATTAAGACACTTAAATGATCCTACCATAATTGAAGTAGACCATAGTGATTTGTACTTATTCTTAAATCAAGTAGGTGCAGGGAGTACGTATTATGGAGTAAACTCACTAACAGAATGGTATAGAAGAAATCTTTACATTTTTGCAAATCTACAGGACATAGCTAAATCAGGAGATAGAATTTTGGTTTTATATGGAGCTGGTCACTGCAAAATACTTAGAAGTTTTATAAAAGAATATGGTGAGTTTGAGTTTATCGATCCACTAGATTATCTGTAAATTACTTAATTCATAAACTTAATAATAGAGAACCAAATAGGATCTCCCCCATAATCTATGGTGGAGGTCCTTTAAGTTTTAGTTTTATTCTAAAATTTTCATCACGGAGGTAATGGTGAAAGGATTTTGGAACCTTAGTTTGCTAATATTTTAAAGAATTCCACTTATAGAAAGGGTCATATTCAAGGAATGTAAGATGTGACAAGGGTGTTATTTTAAGAATGCCACTTATAGCGAGGGGCATATTTTTAAGGATGTCAGATGTGACGAGGGTAAACTAACAGTTACTATTGAAATGGAGATGTGTTAAAGGGCAGGTGAAGATCTATTGATAAAAGCGAATTGGGTAATTATTGAAAATATGATTTTATTAGGGTATAGTTTAGGTGTAGGTTGGTGGGGATGGTATTAGATTATCAGCGATAAATAGGAATTTGTAAGGGAGATAAACAATGAATGTTAGAAAATCAAAAATAAATGATTTATCAAGAATAGCTGAAATATATGTTTTTAATAATAGAGTAAATTATTTTCCTATTTTTAAAGATGAGAAATTTTCATTTAGTGAATTACAAGTCGTTTCTTTGGTAGATAATTATTTCAAAAAGGCTGAAATAATTTCAAATACATATGTGTTTGATAATGGGTTAATAAAGGGCTTTATTCAAATGAATGAAAAAGAAATTTGCAAACTATATGTAGATACATTTTTTCAAAGTGAAGGCATTGGTAAAGAATTGATAGAATATGCGATTAATGAACTACATGCAGATAATTTATGGGCATTAGAAAAAAACACCAGGGCAATTTCTTTTTATAAAAGACATGGATTTCATTTAACAAGTGAAAAGAAATTTGAAGAAGATACGACTGAATATATTGTTAAAATGGAGAGATAAATTCCAATTTATCGTTAGGGTGATTCGTAATCTTAAATTAGGTTTGAAGTGTGGCATAAGGATTATGTTCACCTATTGGGTAAATTAGGTTATAATTAAGGATATGATGTGAATGTGGTGAGAGATAGTGGGTTAAAGCAAAGTGGAAATCCCTCCCCTACTTTTAGAAGTGGGAGTATCCTTGCTACAAAAAAGATGAAGATACAAGGTGGTGAGATCATTGAATGCTATGATGGTGGAGTTTAAAGCTTTTATTGGGACTAAGTTTATAACTAAGTATGAAAAAAATGTAGGCGAAAAGTTTAGTGGGATGCTAAAGAATTTAACTGATGATTTGTATGAAATGACTAATGAGTATCAGCGTGAAGAGAAGATGATAAATATAAAGCGTAGATGTATAGATACTAGGAAAAGATGGATAAAGTCTTTAGATGGTGCCTATGGTGAAGCAATGAAGGCTGAAATTCACAGTGTTTTCCATGAGTATAATAGAGTCCTTAGTGGAGATAGAAATGAGAAGGATTTTAAATCTTATTTTGGGGTTAATGATCCTAATGAGTATAAAAATAGGATGGAAGATAGTATAGCTTCCTGGAAGGAAAATCAAAATTGTTTACTTAGCGATTTTCCATACCTTCAGGTGATTCCTAAGAGATCCTTAAAGGCTGCTTATAAGAATGATATTTTAATTATATTTCATAAATACATATGTGGTTATGAGGAGAAGAATGATTTAACGAAGGTGCCTACTATATTTTCTAATATTTTAGTAGATACCACTAATAGAGCTACTATTTACTCCAAGGGGGATTTAAAGACTCTTGAGAAGTATACGGATATAAGCGCTATAAAACCTATTGAGATGGAGATAATGGCAGAACCTGAGGCTATAGATAAGGTAATTTTAGAGTTAGAGCAAAAGTCCTATCTGGAGCTTAAGAACGGCAACCCTATAGAGGCTATTAACTTTGCTACAGAGCTTGCTCTTATTAAGGCCTTAAGATATATGAATTCCATTGATGTGGCTCTTTGTGTTTATTACTATAACTTTAGAAATATAGTAAATGATGAGGAAATAGTTACAAGTGTTTATGCAGTGGCTGAGGAGATGGGGTTATCTCACAGTGAGAAATCTCATAACGATCTTATCGAGGCTCATATAAAACTAAGTAGCTCGAATTTAAAGGGTACAATTTCAGGGATTGGTGATGAGAAGTTCTCTATAAATGGGTCCCTTTTAGAGTGTGTAATCTATGAGGAAAATAAAATTAAGATGGTTAAGGTTAAGCTGGGAGGCCTTTTAAAGGAAATGGTAATGAAGAGAAGTGCCTTTGAATATAGTAAGGATCTTTATAACGCCTTTAGTAAGGATGCCAAGCAAATATCAACCTGGCTTCAAATGAGAAGATATAGGTCTTTCATTAACAATGAATTCCTTGAAACAAGCTGTAATTTGGCTAGCACAACCTTTGGAATCTATTGGAGGGGCAGTCGTATTGATAGAAAGAGAAAGCGTGTAGTGGACGCTCTAGAGGAAATGAGGACTAAAAATCATATAGTATCAGATTACAGTTATGATAAGAAAACTCAAATGCTTACAATCGAGTTTTTAAATCTAAACGAAAGTGATAAACATATTTTAAAAAGTAATGGAGTAAGCTTGGATGGCAGTATCATGAGCTTAAAATAAAGAAGACTAAGGTTTGATTTTAAACCTTAGTCTTTTAATATTTGCATGGAAGTATTTTAAACTAAGGAAAAAGTGTAATGAAATGTTCATTGCCCCTTTGTGGGTCTTAAGGAGGAATGAAATATTATCTCATAATCAAAACCCTTGTTTGATACTTTAGGGTTATAGTGTTATAACACTGAGAAATTATTATGATTTTATATGTTAAGATAATTTGGAATATTATTCTAAAAATGGTACTATAGAAATGTATAATTGTATCATATCGTGCTAGATAATTATGAATTAAAAGGGGGTGGCAAATTGATAATTTATAAAAAAAATACCTTGGATTTTAATACATACAAAATATTAAGGCAAAGCGTGAATTGGTCTTGTCCACCAGAAACACAAGCAATAAGGGCTATAAATAATACTTTGGTTAGCGTTGTAGCTTATAACGATGATATACCGGTTGGAATGGGACGATTACTTGGTGACGGTGCATTGTATTATCAAATTTATGATGTTGTTGTTAGGAAAGAATATCAGGGTCAAAAGATAGGTACCAATATCATTAATGAACTTATAAATTATATTGAAAAAAATAGAACTCAAGGAGAAAGAGTAAGTATTGCTTTGGCGGCTGAACCTGGTAAAGAAGAGTTTTATGAAAAGCTAGGGTTCCGTAGATTACCTCATCAATATTGTGGAGCAGGTTTAAGAAAAGTTATAAAAGATTAACGTATAAAGCAAGTAGTTAAGTGTAAGATAGAGTAATTAATATTATTTTGTTTGCGTAATTTCATTGTAATTTTAGTGAAAATTATACATATAGCCTTATTCATTTATCTGTAGTATATATGCCTTAGCCTAAATTTCTAATCTAGATACTTTGTTTTTAAAAAGTTCCCTTTGACATATATAAAACCCTCCTAGTAGTTACTATTCCTATATTTATATTTTATAATTTAGGGGGATGGCAATTATATTCTAAAATCTTATACAACCAAGGAGTAGGGGGAGCATTAGCACTCTGTAGACACGTTACGCACCGCGTAGGTGGAAAGCCTATCAGTAGTTTCATATTCTTTATAATGGGTGGGATAAAGAGAAAAATCTACACTGGGAGCTATATCTATGAGGGTAAAGAAATAAGGAGTTATACGAAGGTGATACAAAGGTATAACATGTAGCTAGAAGTGAGATGAACATAAATTATACGCTGGTATAACGAAAGTATAAGTTATACAAATGTTATACTAATGTATAAGAGGATATTTATAATTTTCACTCCTGAGATGATTGTGGTGAAGCCAGAGAATATGTGGAGTCTAAGAAGACTTTTAAAAAGAATAAATTCAATGATTTTAAGCAACGAAATTATGATTTTGGAGATTTAGAAAATAAACTTTTAGGGTGGGATTAATAAGGGTAGCTTTAATATTCCATGCAATTAAGAGCGGTGAAGATACTTAGGTTAATTAATAAGGTGTAGTGAATATTTTATAAATGTTCACTGCACTTTTGTTGTTTTTAAAGAATGAAATACTAGATCACAACAAAAATATATAGTTAAAACTTTAGCGTCTTAGGGTTAAAGTACTATAGTACTTTGACACTATTCTAATTTTATATGTAAAGGTTGCTTTAGATATTATTACAAAAATGGTATTATAAAACATATAAGTGGTGGAGAGTTGTATTTTATTGCACCGTAATAATTTGTTTATCTGAAATAAGATTACACAGTTCGATTTGTTATTAAATTTACTATTCATTTTTAGGGGGTATTATTATGATAGAGCTATCAAAAGATGAAATGTACTGTCTTTGTCGGCTGTGTGAGGGACAGTTGGATATTGCACTTTGGTCATGTGTTGAGGGAAATATGGGAAGGGCTTGGGTTGATATGAAGGGCAAGCCTTCCATTGCAATGGTTGTCGTGGCAGATTTCTGTTTTTTATTGGGATGCACTGAAGATATGAGTGATAAAATTGCTATAAAAGAATTACTTGAGCAATTTAAGCGGAAAATTATTGTATCATATAGTGATTATGGGGTTTCGGTCATCGAAAAATACTTTTCCAATAATCATAAAAAATATAGTAGATATGCAATAAAAAAAGAACCAGATGTATTTCAAAGGGATAGACTTAAAAATTTTATCGAGGCTATTGAACCTAAGTTTCACATAGAGAAAATAGATGAATCTAACTATAACAAGGTATTAGAAGATGAATTTATGGCAGACTGCTGTTCAAATTATTCATCCTTGGAAGAATTTTTGAAGAATGGAATTGGATATGTGATTATCTATGATGGCGAGATAATTTCAGGAGCATCTTCATATAGTTATTGCAAGGGTAGTATTGATATTACCATTGGAACAAAAAAAGAATATGGACAAAGAGGATTAGCACTGGCTTGCGCCTCCAAGTTAATATTAGACTGTCTGGACAAAAATATTTATCCTCGTTGGGATGCGCCAAATTTAGAGTCTGTATCCCTTGCAGAGAAATTAGGGTATCATTTTGAAAAAGAATATGAGGTATATTCAATTTATTAAATTTGTAGATTAAAGCAATTATGTATTTAATTAATTGCTTCACATTTTTCATATCTTGCGACACAACTGTATTAAATTTTTCACTATTAATAATAAAAAGGTGGGGCTTTATTATGTTAAAATTAGGGAAAATGAATGCTAAAAGCATTGCAAATGGAATGTTAACTATTGGATTAATTTATGTAGCTATACGATTATTAGGAATTTTAAATCAATGGATTTTAGTTCCGGGCACTCCAGTAACGTCACCAAAAGTAAATTTTAATTATATTATGTATTGGATTAACACTTTGACAAAACCAATATTGGGAATATGGCTATTTAAATTAGTATGTGAGTGTTTATATAAAATTTTAAGATTAGTAGAAATTATGATTAATAAAAATATGAAATTAAGTGATGAATAATCGTATTATAATACGAAGTAGTGGTATTTTTCATATCATATAGATAAATAGGAATTTGAAAGCGAGGTAAAGACAATGAAAAAAATCGTATATTCAGCAATTCTGATAATTGGGATGATTATTTTTATAAACGGCTGTTCTTCTTTTTCGGATAAAGCAGTTTTGAAAGGTTATATAGATAAAGATGAATATTTTGATAAAGATGGCGCTCAGGATTACACAGACTATGGCAAGTATTACTATAAGGAATCTAATAATATTTTTCTGAAAAATGACATTTATTCATTAGTCAAAGAGGAAGGCATAGAAAATATCCGCTCATATTTTACTAATTTTAAATCGTGGATGGATGCTGGAGATAGAACTGATGAATATGATTTTGATGACTCTTGCATTTCTGAAGGGGATTATATTTATATTAAAACAAAAGAAGGGAAATCAATTGGAGATTCAAAATATAAAAAATTTGATAATTATACTATTTATTTTTATGATACTGAATCAGCCACATTATTTTATATTCATTCTAATATTTGATATAAAACCACAATTTGTCTTTTAGATAAGCTGAACAAATTTAATATATTACGAGATAAAGTCCAGTAATTAATTTACTGGACTTTAAATTTAGGTTAAAACATACTATACATGTATAATATATTTTATAGTGTTATTTTATTAAGTTTTTTAAAATTACTCTTGATAATCATTATATGGCGAGGTAAATATTATTTATATTAGCCGAAACAAGCAAAAAATATCATGAAGTCTATGGAGTTTTTCTTTATACTATAAAATACACAGAGGGGGTGAGTAAGTGGATACGGTAAGTTGCATTCAAAGAGCAATTGACTTTATCGAGGATAATATCCTTGATGATTTAAAAGCAGAAGTCATTGCAAGTCAGGCATATATGTCAAGTTTTCAATTTCAACGTGTTTTTTCTATCGTGTGTGGTATTTCACTTGGTGATTATATTCGCAATCGAAGATTAGCACTGGCAGGAATCGAGGTATCATCATCCAAGGCAAAGATAATTGACATTGCTTTCAAATATGGATATAAGTCACCAGAAAGTTTTTCACGTGCTTTTAACCGTTTCCATGGAGTTTCTCCTATGATAGCGCGCAGTCATATCGAGAATATCAATTTATTCGCCAAAATATCTGTTCAATCTATTTTAGGAGGAAAACAAACTATGCAAGATTTGAAACAAAGAGGGTATTCCGTTAAAGAAAATGGTCCTGTCTATTACACACAGAACATGGATAAAACTGCAAAATGGTTTGAAACTGTTTTAGGTTGGTACGCAAATATTGATGAAAGAAATAAAGATGGAATGGGAACCTATGGGTGTGCATTGCCAATACCTGGGGAATTAGTTAATATGAAAATAACTACATTTAATGGCATTCACATGTTTTTTGGCGAACCTTCAAAACAAACTGTTGCTTTCATGTGTGTTGAAGGTGTAGAACAACTATATTCATTTGTGAAGAAAAATGGTTGGGATCAAATAACAGAAGTTAAAACTCAGCATTGGGGAGGCAAAGAGTGCAATGTAACAACAATTGATGGTAGTATCATGAGATTCTTTCAGTTAGATTAATAATCACCTCACTAATAAGCAACATTTGACATACAAAGATATTTTGAGGAAAGAATGGGGAAGTCTATTTATAGTATTTTACCTGACGTAAAAGAAACTACTTTTGGGTTTTAAAAAAATTGATGAACAATATTATTAAATTGCTCATATATCGCAAATATACGATATATGAGCAATGGTATTAAAATACGAAATAAAATTATTTTAAAATATAAGGTTTATAGGGGGTACAATGGAGAATAAAGTATATTTTCATGTTCCAAAATTTGAAGAGTTAGCGTATCGTAAAAAAATAATGAGTCAACCAGACACCATGGATTACAATAAGGGATATGATATTTCTTATGAAGGATATCATAAAGATACAGGATGTATAGATTTTCCAGAAAATAAGTGGAGAAATTGGCATTCTAATAGAGTTGATAAAAAGCCAGAATATTTTTATGCCTATATCACAAGAGAGGATGATAATTCTTTTATTGGAGAGGTAAATCTTAATTTAAGTGATAAGGATAAGTATTATGATATGGGGATTGTTCTTGAGGCAAAGTATCGAGGCGCGGGATACTCACTTGAAGCACTAAAAAAACTGATGAAGGTTGCTTTTGAGACTTATGATGCATTAGAAGTTCATAATGATTTTGAAACTACGAGAAAGTCTGCTATTGAAATACATAAGGCGGTTGGTTTTAATATAATTGATGAAGTGAATGGAATTGCTAAATTAGTAATTACTAGAGATGATTACTTAAGTAAATAATCTTAGGAGAGAAGGTACAAAACCCAGAAATACGCATAATGATATGCTCCCCTTGAGGTAGACAGATTAAAAATAAAAATCTGTTACTGGAAAGGGCAGCATATCATTTTTACTGAATAATAAGGTAACTTAGACTTACTATCCTAATTCATAATGAAATTACTATTTAGATTCAGCAGGATAAAAGTACATCTCTCCTTTGCCAAGGAATGTAACTGTGTAATTAGGAAGTATAGGCAATGTAATGTGTTTTTCTGAATTTGGTGATAGTATTATAGACTGATGTATAGTTTGATTTTCGTCTACAATAATCATCTGGATCTTATCGGTTGAAGAAATGTTTGAAAACACATAGACATTATTTCTTGAAGGAATAAAATCAGATAATTTATAAACACCTTCCTTAAAATTATTAGTAGCAGCAAATGCAGGTTTTAATCCAATTGCAATAAATGTTAAAAATAAAAAAATTAAAAATAAACCAGTAAATTTCTTCATCACACACCCCTTTCATTTACATTATGCCTAAATAAGTCTAATAATATTAGTGGTTATATGACTTTCATACGCGCCGAGTAGGTGGAAAGCCTATAAGTAGTTTCATATTTTTTATAATGGGTGGGATAAAGAAGAAAAACTATAATGGGATCATAGCTATGAGGGTAAGAAATAATAAATTATACGAAAGTGATACAAAGGTATAACAGAGCAGAGAGAAGTGAGATGAACATAGATGATTAAAGAGGAGCATTGCAAAATGCTCCTCTTTGTAATTTATCTTTAGTTATGTACTTACTCACTAATATTTAGGATGTCTTAATTATGAACATATTTTCAGATCTTATACATTAGTTTTTATAATTAAATTTACAATAAGTTTTACAAGATAAAATGCAATAAATTTTTAAAATATAAAACTCAAAACTTAAATTTTCAGTACTTTTATCTTTTTTTAATGGGTATTTTTGTTGAATTGAGAACGAAAAAATATCGCATTATTCAGTAATGAATAATGCGATATTTAAGTCTATTATTTATTTTTATGAATTAACAGAATTAATCCTTTTTTATTTTGGGAAAATAAGGAGTATTATTCGTAATCAATATGGTTATCCCTATTACTTACCTATTTGACGTTACCAATTTGTTATCAATAAATATTCTGCAATTAATAACCCACACTCCACCTAGTGATACTTTGATTGATTCGCCTGAACCGTCTCCAAATTTAATTATACCAAACAATCTGGATCTACTACTTAATCCTACTTGTTCATCTTGAAGTTCATCATCAACATAAAGTCGTTCCCCATTAAACCACGTGTTTTCAACCGTTATTTTATGCCCTTTATAATCTAATTTCCAAAATTTAGACATGGATTACCAACCCTCTCACAATTAAGTCGTATTTTACTATTAATTATAACACAGATTGTACATATCACGCTATTCAATTTTCAAAGAACATCTTTTCTTAACTAAATCGCTTTACCTACAAATTCATTTTTAAATTCTTAAATCTCTTCTTCCAATATTTTGAAGGTTGTGTCCATATCACAACCTTTAAAATATTGGTACGTTACTGTTGCTATCCATAAGATATAAATTGAAAATAATTTTCAAATAAGCGTATAACCTGATATGACTAAAACAAAAAATTAAGTATGAAATTTTTTAATATATACTAGTTGTAATTTAAAATTAAGAATTCAAAATTTAAAATTGGAGTTGGAGGATTAAAATCCTTGATTTTTTAAAAAAATCATGTAAAAAAACAGTATTTACCTAGAGGCCTTAAACCTTGTGAGCTCTAAGGCTACATGGGGCTAAGAACATAAAAACATAAAAACATAAAAACATAAAAACGCAGAAATTTGGATAGTTGTAATTTTAACCCAAAGGGTAATTGCAAAAGGACCTTGGGACTTGAGCTTGCTCTTAATATCTATTTAATGGAATTTTACTTCTACAAGTCTTGTCTTATCGTCGTCTTCTTTTCTGGTTGTGGCATCTTGCCTTTCAATTACAAGCCGCCCTTTATTAGTTTTTAATGATTCATCTGGAATTATAAATACAAGATCATAGGTATATTCTACTGATGGTTCAAACTCTGTTTTAAAATAATCTTTTCTCCCATAACCTTCCAGTTTACTTGAAGAGACACACTCACTATAATCACATTCAGTAGTAGTATTATTTTTATATACTACTAATCCCATGCTATTTAAGTAGAGTACCTTAACTTCTTTTGTATTATTCACAATAGTTAAATTAACTACTACATAAGAATTATCTCCAGTTATGTTGCCACTTTCATCAAATGTATATCGTTCACTCCAATTTGTAGGTGCAGGAAAGTTTCCTTTTTCTTTTGATTCCATTGCTGAATTTACCCTATATGTATAGGGTCCAAATGTAAACTCTTCTCCTACTTGAAAAACCTTTTTTTCAATTTCTTCTTTTTCTTGTTCCTTTTCAACATTACCTACATCTTCTTGGGCTATTTCTTTCTTATTCCAAACATTTTCTCCTGGAAATGTTATACCTTTAACTATGAGTAAATAGACACTACAAATAAACATGGCTGCTATAATGATTTTGTAAATCACTTTTCCTATTTTTCCTCCCACTTTTTACCTCCTTATGTTAATATCTATTTAATGGAATTTTACTTCTACACATCTCATCTTATCTTCATCTTCTTTTCTGGTTGTGGGGTCTTGTCTTCTTATTCCAAGCTGCCCTTCATTGGTTTTTAATGATTCATCTGGAATTATAAATACAAGATCATAGGTATATTCTACTGATGGTTCAAACTCTGTTTTAAAATAATCTTTTCTCCCATAACCTTCCAGTTTACTTGAAGAGACACACTCACTATAATCACATTCAGTAGTAGTATTATTTTTATATACTACTAATCCCATGCTATTTAAGTAGAGTACCTTAACTTCTTTTGTATTATTCACAATAGTTAAATTAACTACTACATAAGAATTATCTCCAGTTATGTTGCCACTTTCATCAAATGTATATCGTTCACTCCAATTTGTAGGTGCAGGAAAGTTTCCTTTTTCTTTTGATTCCATTGCTGAATTCACCTTATATGTATAGGGTCCAAATGTAACCGCTTCTCCTATTTGATATAACCTCAATTCACTTTCTTCTTTTTTCTGTTTCTCACCGCTATCCACATTTTCCTCTGCAATTTCTTCATTATTCCAAACATTTTCTCCTGAAAGAGGTATACCTTTAACTATAAGTATATAGACACTGCAAATAAACATGGCTGCTATAGTAATTTGGGTAATCAATTTCCCGATTTTTTCTTTCATTTTTTAATCTCCCAACACAACACTAATATAATATTGAATATATAAAAGTACATATTCTAAATCTGAAGTTTAACACACTTTTTTACTGGATATATATCTAATGTTAAACTAAATTGTACTTCCTCAATTTTTTTCCAACCACTACTATTATATTGAAAATCAAACATTTCATAGGGTAAGTCTAATGTAATTTCTTCATTTGGAGCTAAAGTTAAGCTTGGGCTTGCTTCTTTTCCATTCATTACAGTAAACATTTCATAATTTAAACCATTATGCCAATCAATAGATTCTGCTTCAAAAAAATCACATTCTATACTTTGATTTTCATTGCTTGTATTCTTGAAATTAACTGTTGCTACAATAGCTTTTCTTTCAGCATTCTCAAAAAAAGTAGATTCTTCTAGATTCATATTTTTTATTTCATTGTCAGATATAAATTTAGCTTTTTCTACCTTTACTTTAATACCTCTATATTCAATGGTATCCCCTAGGTTATAAGCTTCTACAGGTGCCTTAGGATATTTATTGTTTATATAATTAAACCTTAGCCCAATTATTACAACCAAAATAAAAATAATAGTCAGTAATATTACTTTACTTTTCTTCTTCATAACTATCACCTTCCTTTTGGCGTTTATTATATGGTTTTAACCTTCCATTTTCCATAAAGAAAATTTCATCAGATAAAAATTCTAGTTCCTCACTATCATGACATGAAATAATTATTAATGCTCCTGCATCTCGATATTTTTGTAATATTTTTCTTAATGATATTACACTACTTTCATCAAGAGCATTAGTTGGTTCATCTAGAATAATTATCTCAGGCTCTTCCATTATTGCAGCTGCTATTCCTAGCTTTTGTTTCATACCTAATGAATACTTTTTAAACTTCTTTTTTTCCTTTGGATCAAGTCCAACCATAGTTAATACTTCATTAATTTTATTGTCATCTATCTTATCTTGTATTTCTGATAAGATTTTAAGATTTTTAAATCCGGAATAATTAGCAATGAAACCTGGACTTTCAATTAAGGCTCCCAAACTATTTGGGAAAGAAATATCCTTTCCAAGAACTTGTCCATCAATTATAACTTCACCTTCAGTTGGTAAAATAAGACCACAAATAGCTCGCATTAACATAGTTTTCCCTGAACCATTTTTCCCTTTTAAGCCATATATTTTACCACTGTTAATTTTCATATTTATATTATCAAGAATTAAATTACCTGAAATTTTTTTTGTTAAGTTTCTTACTTCTATATCCATATTCATGCTCCTTACTTTTTCATTTTAATGATTACTTTTCTAAAATATCATACCTTTTAATTTTATTTGCTCCTATAAATATGGTTGCGATTGATAATACTACACATATAACTATTCCATATACTATACTTACTCCACTGTCTCCAATGTTTAACTTACTACGTAATATCATTAAATAATTACCTATAAAAAATGAATTACAATAAAAAGGTGTTAGAGTTAAAACAGTAATGATAAACATGTTACTTATAATTGAATTAGTAAAGAGTGAAATTAATAATTGTATTAATGAAAAAGTAATAGACGTAATAACTGGAAGTATTATTCCAACTATTAGTATTCCTTTGAAATTAAACTTTGAAATATCTAGGTTTGATAATATCAGATTTAGCTCCTTTGATGGTTCCAGTGATAATCCTCCATGGAAAAGTGAAAAAACTGTTATGACAATGATAGAAATTGTATAATAGATTAGAACATTATATGTGACCCATAAACACTTGCCAAGCCACCATGAAACTCTGCCTTTAGTTCTAATTAACACCTGAATTCCTGATTCGCTTAAATCCTTCAATGGAAAATATCCAATGATAATACTTAAATATATATTTACTAAAAACCATTGAGGCAATTTATCTTGTAATTCAACTGCATTTCCACCAATAACATTTATTCCTCTAAACATAAATAATATAAAATCTGAAAAGGATATTTCTTTATTAAGATTATTAAATTGTATAATTTTTTCAGCTCTTATTTGAAATACAAAACACAAAAATATAAATATGAATAGGGCTACAACATATCTTTTCCATCCCTCTATGGTACCTTTATAAAAATCATGTTTAATCTGTAAAAAGAAACTTCCTTTTTTCTTCTCATCACCAAGTTTTATATTATTCATAATAAAATTCCTTTCTTTTTCCCAGAATAACTCCTAATATTATTGCTATTAATATAAGAACTATGCCATATGAAAAACCGACAATTAATCTGTAGGTACTATTAATTGCTGTGTAATCAACAGTTATCACTTTATATATAACTGGCACTGAAATTTCTAAAAATCCCAAAATTACAACGAATAGCCAGCTTATAATCTTCTTGTTTGTTATCCAATATATTAATAATGAAATAGTTAATATTAGAATAATTCTGATAAAGGAACATAATAAAAACATTGTAATTACATAGTTTAAACTTATAGAGTTACATACAGTGTTATTTATTTTAAAGTAAATGCTATTGACACTATTCCAGTTTATAAAGTATCTAGTCATTAATCCACCAAAGAAATAAGTGCAAAGGGAAATCCATATTGAAGAAAATATAGATAATAAGCCTATCTTATATACCTGCTTTATCCATAATAAAGTCCTACTCTTTTGTTTTAAAATACTATTTATCCTTAAGTCATCTTTAATAATGCTAAAAAGCATAAAATTTGCTAAAATCATAATTTCAATTCCAAAAAACCAATATGCCGATACATATATAAATGCATCTGCCACACTTTGAATATTATGAGTAAATACTCCACTTCTAATATGAAATAAAATTATAATGGCTAAAATCATCATATATCCTATGATTATTAAATAGTTACATTTTATGTTTCTTAAAAACTCTTTTGTCCAATGTTTTAAATTAGTATATATCGTCTTTCACTCCCTTGAAGAAAAATACACCAAATGTAATAATTGATAATACAATAATTTCTCCTAAAACTATGTATCCATTACACACTTCAAATCCTGGCTGCAAAAAATAAAATGGTATATATTTAACTAAATTAAAAGAACCTATTACCGTGTAAACAAACATATATACTATAAATGGTGTAATTAACGCCATAAATCTATATTCAATGAAGAAGGTCACTGATAATCCAATAGTAGCTATCAATCCACTAAAAATAAAATCTATCATTAAAAATCCAATTAAGTACAAATAAGGATGGGTAAAAAATAATGTACTCCACAAATGTGCTGGCCCTATTCCAAAGCTTTGAGTTACTTGAGGTACAAATGAGGGTAAAAACATAGCAGTAATAAGTAGATTAGTAAGTAATGGTATTGTTATAGCTAGTCCACCTGAAATGAAAGTAGCTATATATTTTGCTAAAAAATAATCCTTCTTTTTTGTTCTAAAAAGGACATTTTTTATATATCCACTCTTTCTGTCAGTAAAAAAGGTATCTGCAAATGGTATTGCTGCTAATAATGGCAATAATGCAAAAAAAATATAACTCTGTGGAAGTATATTAACATTCCCAATCCAGGCCTGAAATGCGGTAGTAGGACATGTCATTGGATAATTATCTGCCACAACCCTTTCACTAAAATTAGATATTGGGATAACATATGTAAAAATTTGTGATACTGTAATTAATAATCCTAAAGAAAGTACAAGAATCATAGTTTTACTTTTAATTGCTCTAGTCAATTCAATTTTTATAAGTTTATTTTTCAAAATTTCACCTTCAATTCTAATAGATTAATCGCTTTATAAGCTTCAATCGATGAGGCTTATACTATTACTTACTATATTATCATATATTTCACTAAATATAAAATTTTGTATTTTATGGGTATTAATTTATGTTGATTTAAAAACATTTATAGTTTCAACAATACAAGTGTAGATGAATACTAAGGAAAAAGTAGTTTAAGATTTAATTTGCAGGTAAAGCGAAACAGTATTAAAATTTGTTCTTTGAATATTAAATAGTAAGTTATTTACAAAATATGTTATAATGTGGACAAGACAAATTGATTTGAATGTAGTTGTATATTATTACGACGTATAGAATGATTTCAGAATAATAAACATAAATTTAAAATTAGCATTAGACAAAGCAAGAGAACTTGAATTTGAAAAAGTATTGATAACATGTGATCTTGATAATATAGGTTCAAAGAAAATCATTGAAAGCAATGGAGGAAAATTAGAAAATACTATAATTTCTAAATAGACAGGTAAAAAAGTTTTAAGGTACTGGATAGAATTATAGGGGTTTGAAATCTCTGCATTATCAAGAGTAAATTTTAAAATTGATGGAGAATTGTATTAAATGTTTCACTATAGGTTATTTATATTAGGAGGTGTGACAATGTGAAAAAAATTATTAAATTGACGGGTGTAGTACTTGCTGTAATATTAGTTTCTGTTCTTTTTTTGTATTTTAACAACGATATAGGTATAAGCCAATCATCCATTGAAAGTGATGCCCGTAAATCTCAAAAAATCGTGAAGGATTGGCAAGTGGCAAAAGATACATCCGATACCATGTCTGCTATGATTTTCTATCCAGAAGACAAATATGACTATACATTTTCCATTTATGTTAATCGCCTAGGGATATCATTCGGATATTTTTTTAGAGGCGGCGGTAATATTGCAGAAGTAGAAAGATATATTGTAGAATTCTCTATTGAAGGATATAACGAACGGGCATTTATTTCACTCAATAATCAGCAAGTAGAAAGACTGGAAATAAATGATGGCAATTCAACTCAAATGATAAAAATTGATAGCAGTAAACCCTTTGTATTTGTATTACCTAAAAATATTGGAAGTATTACTTTTATTGATATAAATGGAAATGCTGTTGAAACTGTGAGTCAACTACTATGAAGATAATACGAAACGATGATGAATTCCAATTTGTAATCGAGATTATATGTACAATCTTCTTATAACATTCAACAATTATAAAATTATATAAGTTCATTAAATGCCGTATTATTCAGAATGAATATGCGGTATTTTTGTTTCGTAATTCAAGGAATTGTTCAATAAGGGGTGTAGCGGGATAATTGAATTTATGTAATACATTAACACTAAATATACCTACTTTTCAAGGATAGTTCCCTAAATTAGAATTTCATATTTTAAAAAGTGCAATATATTTATAATTTTTATAAATATATTGGGCTTTTTTTACAATAAGTATCTCCATATGCATATATCCTTTTGTATTAGTAGTGTAGTGTAACATTAATATTAAAGAGTTAAGTTACACAAGTTGCATTTAATGTAATTATATACCTCATTAATAATACAAATAAGCTTTTAGGGGGAATGTGTAGTGGTATCAATATGTAGCTTAATAAAAAGAGCTAAATCCGGAGATAAGGAGAGTATGAAATTACTATTAATTAAGTTTGAACCTATAATCAATAGCTTATCTTGGAAAATAAAGGACGAATGTGGAAGAACTGACTTAACTATATTTTTTATAAAACTAGTCTATAGAATTAAATTAATAAATATGATCAATTCATCAGATGGAGCACTAGTGACTTATATACAACAATCATTATATAGAGAATATTATAGACTTAATAAAACAAACTCAATTATAGAAGTTGAATTAACTGATACTTTTAAAGTAGATTGTAATGAATATAAAGATATTGAACATGAAATGTTTTTGAATGAACTTGTAGTTGGAAAGGTTATAAATGAAAAACAAAAATGTGTACTATTAAAGAAATATTATGATGAGTATACAGATCAAGAAATAGCAACTGACCTTTGTATAAGTAGACAAGCAGTAAGTAAAATTCACAAAGTTGCAATTAAGCATTTAAAAGAATATTTGAACTAAAATGAAGGGGGTGGCGATGTGGAAACTGAAATTCTAACAGCAGCCCTATCCCAAGGCGTGTGGGCAGGACTCAGTGTATTCTTGCTATTATATATATTAAAAGCTCAAGAGAAAAGAGAAAAAACTTACCAAGATATAATATCAAAAATAACAGATAAATTGATAATAGTTGAAGAAATGAAAAGAATGTAGAAGACATAAAGTGAGACTTATTGAGTAGGAGGTTTAAACCTCCCACTCAATTTAGCCGAACTAATCCAGGGTCGTGGCGGCTCTTAATTCCAACTTATAAGAAGATATATTAAAGCGTTAGACATCAGATAAAACAATATGTAAAATAAAATGTTCATAATTTATATAGTTATGGACATTTTGTTTTATCACATGTTATATTTTGTATATTACTATTGGAGGTGTTATCATTTATAATAAAGAATTAAAAAAACTCAAGTCATATGAAAAGAAGATTAAAGGTGGTAAATTCAAGTTCTTTTTCATAGAAATTTTAGTGTATAATATTCCTCTTATTCTACTAGCTTGTATATTTCTGCTACGATCTACAACTAAGGATATAAATGATATTTATTATCAACTTTCTCTAATATTTATAACAGCAGGCTCTAGTGGATTTGTAGCGGCAGTTTTGATGACCCCTAATAGATGGGTTAAAATTAATAAATATGTTAAAAACAATAATGATAGTAATCTTAATTAATAGCAATCTAAGTAAAAGATATGTAAATGGAATACTATCTGTTTCTATTAAAGAAATATTATGATGAGTAGCAAACTCATTCACTTAGCTCTTTCGTAAGTTACCCATGAGGTGTAAAATTCATACCAATACCCCCTTAGATGTACTGAAGTATTCAATAGGCTCAAAGTGCTGTTTGCCTTGATACTCTATTGCTATATTTAGTACAGAAATATATATATCATAAGACATTTGACCACCAATTGAACTACGAAAGAAAAAAGGTCGGTGTTGATAAATCACCTTAAATTTAAAAAATTTTAATAATAGACTTAAGTTCAAAGGCATTTCGCTATGATACCTAGTGTGTAAGTTCTTCCAGTTACAAGCTGTGAGAATAAAATGATATAAGAGAAAATCGTCAGAGATGGCGGTTCTTTTTTGATGTATAGGGACGTATACAATCTTTTTTATGGGTATTTATCATTGAATTATGAATTGCTTAATCCCTAAAATCACATAACCCTATGGTACATAACCCTATGGTACATATTCCTTTTCATCTTCATTACGTCCTAAAATATAAGTTATACTTACATTACACTCGGCATACTGTAAACGACCCTCTTTATATTCAACTAAATTTAAAGTATCTTCCACATTAAATGGTCTATCATCTTTTCTTACTTCAAATTTCTTCTTACATTCACATACTGCATTGAAATATTTACTTTCAGTTTTTAATTCATGTATCATTTTAAAACCTCTCCCTCATTATCATTTCCTTGAATTATTCATCATTTAACTTATACCCACAAATAGGACAATACTTTATTTTTATACCAATATTCGAGAAATGTTTGCTATGTGCCTTATTTCTTATTGAGTATTTCTTATAACTTATTGTGAGTATACTTGATATTCTTGCAACTAGTAGAATTCATTACTGAATAATAAGGTATTATGAATAAATTATTTAATTATACTTTGACATAATAGCACCTTACATTAAATTAATATAATAGGTTAAATGAACTGTTTTACTCATATTTTCATAAGTTCAGATATATTATTAATAATGTATTTAGGTGTATATTGCTTTAAATTCCATACTTGTCCATGACTTAACCAAACAGATGTTAAACCAGAATCAATTGCTCCTTTTATATCAATTATAGGATTGTCTCCAACAAATAGGGTAGTTTCATTCTTTGAATTGATTTTAGATAACGCAAGATGAAATATTTTAGGATCAGGCTTTCTAATATCAATTTCTTCAGAAATAATGATAGTTTTCATATACTTTCTAAAATCTAATTTATCAATTTTTGTATTTTGAAAATCAGAATTCCCATTTGTTATAATCCCCATTTTTATATTCCTATCTATAAAATAATCTAAAACATTATATAAATTAGGC
Source organism: Clostridium sp. (assembly GCF_036660475.1). Lineage (GTDB taxonomy): Bacteria > Bacillota > Clostridia > Clostridiales > Clostridiaceae > Clostridium_J. The sequence goes on from NZ_JAVXAO010000011.1 coordinate 115,651, forward strand.
ATGGGTTCAGCACATTTGGGGAACTCCAGATTCCAAAAATCAATTAATTCCTTTAAGTCAGGTTTATATCTCCATAAAACTCTGTCTTGTAATTCTTTAAACATTTCTTCTCTTGGTTTATATCCTTGTTTATCAATTTCAAAAAAAATATTTTTAATGATTCCCATACTATCATAGTCCAATACTTCAGAGTATTTTAGTTTAAAAAGGTCTACAAACTTAGATAATGACCTGTTTCTATCATGTATTGTATCATCCAAGTCAAAAAGTATTGTATCAAAAATCATATGCTTTACTCCCTTATTTATAATCAATATTAACAATATCTAGTCCACAATTTCCAAGCGATTCACATTATTTTATAATTCCGACTTAATTAATATAAAAATTATACCATATTGACTATATATTTACATAGATGTATAGAACTCTTGATAATTTTAAAGCATCATACTATTGAAATATCAATAGTTGTTTCGTATTACCTACAAATTCTTCATTAGATTTATTGACTATATTAATAATCTCATTTTTAAATTCTTGAATCTCTTCTTCCAATATTTTCGAAGGTTGTATCCGTATCACAACCTTTAAAAATATTAGTACATTACTGTTGCTATCCATAAGATATAAATTGAAAATAATTTTCACATAAGCGTATAACCTGATATGACTAAAACAAAAAATTAAATATGAAATTTTTCAATGTATACTAGTTGTAATTTAAAATTAAGAATTCAAAATTTAAAATTGGAGTTGGAGGATTAAAATCCTTAGTTTTTTTAAAAAATCATGTAAAAAAACAGTATTTCCCTAGAGGCCTTAAACCTTGTGGTCTCTAAGGCTACATAGGGCTAAGAACATAAAAACATAAAAACACAGAAATCTGGATAATTTTAAATGACAAATATAAAATTTAGTTTATAGTTTAAGATTTAATTTATAGGAAAAGGGAAACAGTATGGAATTTGTTCTTTGAGAGTTGAATAGTAAGTTATTTGAAAAATATATATTAAATAATGGTTTTATGCTAAAAAAAGCTGATAAATTTGAGTTTGGAATTCATGAAACTATATATTCAAACGTGGATTTAGAACTTAGATTCAGTTGGGAGAAAAGAACTCTACATAAAATAGATACTGATAATTTATTTTGGATATATAAGGATGACAAACGAATTGGTGGAGTTAATATTTGTCATAACTTGATGGGCTCTTTTTTTATGGAAGCACCATATAGTTATGATAGATTTACAGTTATAAGTGTTCTTAATGATGCTTTATTACAATGGAGAAATGATGATGAGAATGCTATTAGAATATATGGTGTTATCCCTGAGGATATAGAACATTTTAAAAAGCTAGGATATTGTATAAAGCATGCAAGAAGAGTTATGATTCGACCAACTGAAGTATTTCATAAAATTGATTGGGGTAAAGATTTTATAATAAAAACACCAACTATTGCTGATGCTCCTCAAATAGGAAAATTGTTTTTTGAAAGTTATTCTGGCGGTATAGATTATGAAGTCTTCGGACAACAATCCGTAGAACAATCCATAAAAGATGCTTAATATGTATTAAATATATACCAAAAGAACGGTATTCTTGATGGTTAAACTCTTGTGTTTGATAAAAATACAAATGAATTGATTGCAGCATGCATAGCTGGAATTAACGGATTTTGTGATAATAATTTTTCTGAAATTGGAGAAGTGGCAGTAAAACTAATATATAGAAATTTTGGGATTGGTTCAATGATGATAAAGCAAGCTTTAACAAACTTAAAGAAAATATCGCCAGCTACAATATTATGTGTGACTATTGGAAATTCGACTGAAAATTTATACAATAAATTGGGATTTTTTTCAGGAGTTAAGTTTACTAACATGTACTTGAAATAAACCGTTAGTATCATAAAGCTTTTTATTTATTTGTATAATAGCTTTATCCATAGCACTTTCTAAGGTATCCTTAGAATTTACTCTTATACTTTTAAACTCCATAATTAATCCTATTTTTGTAATATCCTTAGGTATTAGGCTTACATCATATCGCCCTAGGCCAGACTCTCTATTTGATATTACTTCATAAGTATCATTTAGAGATACAAGCATACCTAATATAAATGCATGATATACTCTTTCTGGATTTTCTCCAGAGATATCAAAGAGATGAAATACGATTTCCCATACTCTCTATAAATCCATCAAAGCCATTATGTTTTTCATCTCAATTACCACCATATCTAAACCATTATTATTCACAGTAGTCTTAGTATTCTTAGATAATAAATTTATATAAAGTATAACATTCTTTCAAAAATCAATTAAGAATTTTAGTCTTGCAACTCTAACTCCAATTTAAAAACCTAAATCTTTAATTTAAAAACCTAAATTTTCAATTCCTAATTATCCTATCCCCAACAATCTTAAACTCTGGTGGATAATTTTCCGCATAAAAAGGAATTGGAGTTTCTTTTATTCTTCCTTGCTCTGAAAGGTATCTCATATGCACATCTTCATACTTTTCACCCTTACTAAGCCAAAAATAATCCTCCATACACATGCCCCTAGTTCTTCTGCAAATTTCCCAAGAATCATAATATATAAGTCCAATTGCCTTTAATATTTCATCAATATTTTGCCTTTCTTCTGGGACAACTCTCTCCTGAATCCAAAACTTAATATCATCACTGGTAGGAATATACTCAAGGTTCCAGTTCATATAACTATACATTCCTAAAGGTAGGTATTTTCTATTATCAATATTACTATATTTCTCAAAGACAAACTCCTTCTTTGCTGTATCATAGGTTAAATCACCTACAGGAGTATCTTTACACATTAAAACGTACTTATCTATCATAATATCCCCTTCTCAACTAAATAGTTGTATCTGACCTCTAATAAATGATTAATACACTGAATTCTATACTCTGATAAATACTCTTTATATCCCCTTACAACTTCTAAAATTTCTTCAATTGGAACCCGGGTAATATTTACTTCCCCTATTAGCTCTAACTGTTTATAGTGAGATTCCGCAAAGGGTTTACACTCGTCTATCATCTCCCAAGTTTCTTTATCATCTTGAGAAAGTTCAAAATCTTGTATATCTGCATATAGTGATAATCCGTGATCATATAAAGGTGAAAACTTTGATACTTCACCATTTTTAGAAATAACACTAAAGTTTCTTAAATGCCTGTCTATATTATTTATTAAAAAATCCATGACTATCATTCGATCTATATCTACCTTGAAGTTAGGAAGCATAGTAGTAATTGTGCTATAAAGATTTTCTCTACTAACGTTCCCTAAAATGCTTCTTATACTTAATAGCGCTTCATCATCTTCTAAGAAATCCTCTGAAACACTTACTAATACTTCTGTATCTATATTAGGTATATTCATTTTTTCTATATAATTTACGGCGCAATCAATGTGGAATTTATTAATTATCTCATAACCCATAGCCTCACTGATAGGCTCTAAATTCGAAAACCTATTTTTAAGCTTGGTTCCCGTTTTTATATATACTTTTTTACCTGCTGAATTTCCAATACATTTATATAGCATACCCTTAGAAGTACTAGTTAAACTTATTTCTCTTAAATTATCTATACTCATTAATTTTCCTCCCTTATTATTATCATACTTTAAGGTAGCTTTAAAAAATAAATAAGTCAGTCTACTAGACTATTTTGACTTATTATTTATTTTCAGCTGCCTAAGTATTCGCTGCTATTTCATATCTTCAATTCTACCATAAACAAATTCCATATAATACTTATTCTCCCCCATTAGGTCCTATAACTTTCATGATTTTTTATGTTTTTTACTCATAAAATCTATGGGCATAAGGCTTATATTTAGACTTTAAGATTCTGTGCTTATATTCATCTAATACAAATACCCCCTTAGATGAACTCTAAGGGGGTTAAAAATCTATTTATATGTTGTTGCCTGTGTTATAAGAACTTCTTTACCTTTAAATACTCATTCACTTCGCCCTTCGTAAGTTCATGCTGTGGTTATTGTGGCAGGACCTTGGGGTTTTAGCTTGCTAAATATAGGAATTACTTGATAATAATTAATCACTGTAATATTGAAGTTAAAGGTATAGTTAATTGATCTATTCTATTAAAATTAAGTTTCCATTTTTTGTTCTCTTCGGAAAGATTAATAGTATGATTTACTATTACCTCTTTATTTGTATCTTTATTTATTAGTGTAAATGTTATGTCGTAGCTATGCATATCAGAATCAGATTTAGTTACATTTTTAATATCTAAATCTTTTATTTCTGTATTAAATTTATGATTTGAATTACCCTGAGGTGTTCTTGATGTTAAATGACGATTTGTTTTAAAGTTTTCAAAGCCTTCTTTTGTAAAGTAATTTTCATATAAATTAACATCTTCATCATCGTTGGTAAAATAACTTTCTATAAACTTAGTGATAAGAACTTCTTCATCATTATGTTTAGAAAAAGCAACAATAGAAATTAATATAACAATCACTAAAATTGAAGAATAGACCAAAGTTTGTTTCTTCATAAATTACCCTCCTTTTGAAATGAATTTGTATAACAATAATTTACCATAAAAAGAAATTAAATACAAGAAGTCTATGAATCCTGTATATTTAATGTTTCAAAGATTTAGTTAATGATTTCTAGTCTAAGGTATAGGCATTTTGTAGATTTACTTGCTGTAGCCAGTATTTTTAAATTATTTAACAAATAAATTATCTATATTCAGTTTAATAAAATCTTGTAATGAATATACAACATTCTCTAATCTATTATAATCAATGACTTCAGGGATATCATTTAAAGTATGAATAATTTCTTTGATATTTTCCTCGGAGATAGAAATGCTGGTATAATTATGTCTTTGAAAATTAACATCATCACTTCCTAAACTGTAGTCCCAATGAAACCTTGTCCCTGGAAGAATTTTCACCTCATGGGTAATGAGAAAGGCCATTGGGGCTTGAGCTTGCTAATTTTTAATTTTAAACTAAATTCATGGTTTTAAATTGCAGTATAAATTTAACTTCATCTATTATATAATATAAGTATAAAGAACATACATGAAGTTAATACTCAAACTAATGATAAGATAAAACAAGAGGTATTTTAATGAATTTTAAAAAGGATATTAATAATATTCATGACAAGAGTTACAAGGATTTATATTCTAACAAAGAAGTGTTTTTGGATTTAGTAAAAGGAATGTTAAAAGCACCTTGGGCTAAGGAGTTAAATGTAGAGGATTTAATTTTAGTTAATAAATCTTATGTACTTTCAGATTATGATGAGCAAGAATCAGATATAGTTTACAAGGCTAAAATAGGAGAAGTAGAAGTAATCTTTTATGTGCTTCTAGAGTTTCAATCTACGGTAGATTATAGAATGCCACTTAGATTATTCTTTTATATTAGTGAATTACTTAGAGAGCATTGTAAAAATGAAAATCACAAGCAATGGGATAAGAACATAAAAATTCCAGCGGTTATTCCTATTGTTCTCTATAATGGAAATTCAAAATGGGATGCAAAAGTAAGATTCTCCGATATGATAAGCGGCAGTGAACTTTTTGGAGACAGTATAATAAACTTTGAATATGATTTATTCGATGTGAATAATAGCTATACTAAAGAGGAACTAATTAGAAATAATAATATGACGTCAGCTATATTCCTATTAGATCAGAAGATAGATCCAAGTGAGTTTCTAGAAAGGATAAAAGCCATAGCTTTATTTTTTAACAATTTAACTCAAAAGGATAAAACTTTAATAAAGCATTGGATTAAAAACACAGTAGAAGAAGAGATGGCAGAGACAGCCATTAATATATTATCAGCAATGGAGGAGGAGGTTGAAACCATGGTTGCAAGTAATGCTACAATGTTAAAGGACATGAAAGAAGAAGCTAAGAAAAAAGGAAAGCTTGAGGGTAAACTTGAAGGTAAGCTTGAAGGAAAACTTGAGATAGCTAAAAATATGAAATTAAAGGGTATAGATATTTTAACAATAATTGAGATAACCGGCTTAACTGAATCAGAGGTTGAAGATCTTTAGTAGTTGATAGCTATAATCTTAAAAAATTTTAATAATAGACTTAAGTTCAAAGGCATTTCGCTATGATTACTGGTGTGTAAGTTATTCCAGTTACAAGCTGTGAGAATAAAATGAGATAAGAGAGAATCGTCAGAGATGGCGGTTCTCTTTTGATGTATAGGGATGTATACAATCTTTTTTATGGGTATTTATCCTTGAATGGGGATGTAAAAATACCGCTTATTCATTTGAATAATACGGCATTTTTATAAGTTATTATTTTTGTCATTTTTGATGTTATAAGAAGATTGTGTATTACTTTGACTACTGACTATTCTCAAAATCCACCTTTAATTAATAGCGATTTTTTCTACATTCCCAAACATTTCAAACTCCTTAGTTTCTCTGTCAACCAACATAGCCCCATCATCACTTATCGCATATATATCTTTGTTATTTCGTCTTAATATACTTGTACGCACAATATTAAAAGTGAGAGGTTAACCAATCTTTAGATTTTTTCTAAATACCTTAATATAAGAGAAGTAAAAATTCCTAATACAAAGGCAATATTTAAATATCTACTTTTATCATTTTTATCCTTTTTAAGAAATGACAACAAATTCCCTAATATAAATAAGCTCATTGGTATACCAACAATAAGGTTTGCAGATATAAAAGTGGGAGGTGAATCAAGGGATGCAATAATAATTATTGGAATAATGTAAGTAAAAAAACCTAAAACATATAATTTGGGGCTTAGATTGTTTGTTTTTAAGTAAAGTAACAACCCAAGTTTTTTATTTTGCATACAACTCTCCTATTAATCACAATTTAATACTGTTATGAATTGATTGTAACATATTTTATAAATACTATACTATTCAATTTTCAAAGAACAAATTTAAATACTAATTTCGCCTTATCTACAAATTAGACTTTAAACTATAAACTAAATTTTATATTTGTCATTTAAAATTATCCTCCTTTCCGTGGTTTTATGTTTTTATGTTTTTATGTTCTTAGCCCCATGTAGCCTTAGAGCCACAAGGTTTAAGGCCGCTAGGGAAATGTTGATTTTTTACGTTAACTTTTAAAAAATAATTAAGGATTTTCCAGGTAGATTATTTTAAGTGGGGAAGTATTGTGTTACAATACGATTGAATAAAATTTAATGAAGGGGTTGATTGAGATTAAAATGAAGAAGTTCTTCGTTATATTATTAGTGGTTGCTATATCTCTATTTGTAGTAGCCTGTGGTGGAGATAGTACAAAAGAAAGTTCTGGAACTGCTAGTAAAAATGAGATATTTAGTGTTGTGGAACTTAATACAGTACAGGGAGTTTGTGAATATTATTTAAATGGACTTGAAGTTACACCAAGAATAGAGCCTTCAACTATTACTGGAAACTATTCGCACTATGAGGTGAAAAGTAATGGCAATATCTATATAGATGTAATTATGGATGTGAAAAATTTGAATAATGAAGCTAAAATGGCAGATGACATACTCACTGCAAAGATAAAAATCAACAGTAATGAGTATACGTGTTTCTCTGTAGCAGAAAGTGATGATGGTTCTGATTTAGAAAAAGATGCTTCAATAAAGTCACAGGAAAGAAGACAAATTCATTACGTAGCTGAAGTTCCTAAAACAGAAGCCACTGGTAAAATAGAAATTATCTTAACTATCAATGGAAAAGATTTTAGTAATGAGTTTCATTTAGAAGATATAAAACCTACAGATCCCTCTGTTGAAAGTTCAGCAGGAAAGGAACCAGAGGGTGACAATATAAAAACAGATATACAAGAAGACACGAAACAAGATGGAACTGAAGATGAATACTATATAATAATAAAAAAAGATTGGCAGAGACAACTAGATTACATTAATTCTATTGATGATCCTACAGTAAAACAATCAGTACAAACCCCGGAATCTGCTGCTATCATGGAATCAAATAGATTGCTTATAGAATATCCTGGAGATTACGAGGCTATAGATGCAAGTCTAAAGAGGGTTCTTAATGGCGAATAATCTTAAGTTATTATGAGCGTTAAATTCCAATTTGCAATATAGATTAATGCAACTTCAAGGAAGTAATTTTAAATTGTTCATCAAATCTAACTGCTAAATTGGGAATTTATTGTGGAGTACAAGCTATAATTTCTGTATAAGTATTTTGTGGAGTAGTTCAATAAAAATGGCTATTATTTCTATAATTCATTATAAGGTAAGGCAATAATACTTTTAATATTATTGCCTTATCTTTTAAATATTAATAAACAACTGCTCCACAAATTGGAATTTGTCACTCTAAGTAGTATCAATACTAATTTGGTAGTACTCAAATACACAGAGAGGTATTATCTTGCAAAAGATATTGCCTCCCTTCTTTTGCTATAAATTCGACCTCTACAATTAACGTCTACGCCAAGCAACTTTCACTCCAAGCACTACCAGACACAACATAAAGAAAATACCAATTAGTGCAGCCCCAGGTGCATCATCGGTTTCCCCAATGTAAATGCCAAAAACACCAATAAATACACCGACCGCAAAGATGAAGATAGAGGTACCCCACGCCTTGCGCCTAACTTTCTTCAAAAAATCAACCTCCTTATCCGTTGTTGATGGCAACGATGCCTTCACGGGAGATTTCATTTTTTCATAGTCTAACTGACAGTTGTCACATTCCTTCAAATGAAGCTCAACCTCCTCTGTCGTTTCTTTGCTGAGCAGTTCGTCGATATAACTCGGCAATAAATCTTTGACAATATAGCATTTCAGCATGACATCACCTCCATTATTTTTTGCTTTGCCCTATAAAATGTAATCCTCGCCCAATTTTCACTTTTACCAAGAACTTCGCCAATTTCCGAAAATGTAAACTCGCCTGAAAGTCTCATATGGACAACTTCTCTCATTGGTTCGTTCAAATCATGGATTGCTTTATACAAGGATAACTTATCATTAGTCAACAGAAGCGATTGTTCGGGTGTTGATGAGTCGGGTATATCTTCAGTAATTTGCTGCGTATCATGTCGCTTTCGCTTCCTCAATTCCTGATACCAGACATGCTTAGCAATCTGACAAAGCCAAACTGACATCTTACAGCTACCATCATATTTGTCAATAGAATATACGGCTCGATAAAAAGTTTCCTGAGTCAATTCTTCAGCAGTATCCGTGTCACGAGACAGGGATAGCAGAAATTTGTACACGCTCCTAGAATGTTCTTTGTATATCTCTTCAATTCGGTCACCCATAGCATCTCCTCCTTTCAATCAGTTCTACTTTATATATCCTAAAAACGAGTATTTCGTTACACAGTAAAAATAATTTTAAAATAAAAGCTGAGAGAAGTATCTCTTGCACTCAAAACTAAACTTTTTATAAAATTCCTATTTACCTATCACTCTAAATTTATTACTAAACTCGTTATAACATATTTTGCAAGTAAAAAAACCACATAGTTAGCAAAATCATTCCCTTCGATCTTTCGTAAGTTACCCTTGGGTGTAAAATTTGGGGATTTCACCTTCCTAAACTGCAGTTCAAAGGAAACCTTGCCCTTGGAAGAATTTTCACAACAGGGGTAATTTCGAATACTAAACTGCAGTTCTATGGAAATCTTGTCCTTGGAAGAATTTTAAACAAGTAGGTGATGTAGAAGGAACCTTAGGACTTGAGATTGTTATTTATCTAAATATAAGAAGTAACATGGAGAGGTTATATTGCAGTTTATGAAGTTATATTTTTCTTTGTCATTTAAAACTTTATATTCTGCAGATTTATGTTTATACTGGTCATCGTTAGTAATGACATACATATTTTCATAAGCTAACGATGCATCTAAATATCTTTTATTTGTAAGCAAATAATCTATACAATAGTTATAATATTTCAAGGCATGATTAAATTTTGATTTTTTAAAGTATGCATATGCAACTACATAGTAAAAATCAATTTTAATATCTTCACTTAAAATATTATGTATAATAGAATTTTTTTTAGTTAATATTAAATCTATATTGTTAGTGTTATAAAGAAGTATAAGTTCACAGCATTTAAATCCATTAATAATATCGCGTTCTGTAAAATTGTCTAAAACTTCATTGATTACAGAATAGGCCTCTTCCACTCTGTTTTCATATATAAGAGCATTAAAATGATTTAAATAACATTCGCATATCTGAGTTGTATTATCAATGTAATCATAAAAAAATATAGCCTTTTTTATATGGAAAATTGCTTTATCATATTGCTTTAGTGCAAAATATGATATGTTCAAGTTAAGGTGAATATATGAAAGTATATTTAGTGTTACTATATCAAAATTATTAGCAAGAAATGTTTCGAGGTAATTTATTGCGGCATTATATTCTTCCGTATATAAATAATAAGCACCTATGTTATTTATAATAATAAAATATGTTTTGCAATTTTTCATATTATACATTTCTAAAAAAAACAGAGCTTTTTTAAGGTACTCTAAATTATAAATACTAGAAAATGATGTTATTTTTAATCTTCTTAAAGTAGTTATTGCAATAGCTAAATATTCTACATATATAGGTTTTATATCATCTCTTAACATAGAAAAAAGATTTTCACATTTAGATAGAAGTACCTCACTTTCTTTTTTAAAATCTAATTTGTAATAACTTAATCCTACATAGTATGTAGTAATAAAGTCATATGGAGTAATTTCATCTATAATATTGTAGTACTTTTTATTTTCATATAATTTCTTTAGTTTTAGATATGTATTATTTAATGAAGGCACATTCGCAAAGTTTTCTTCACATAAAAGTACATTGAGAGGAGTCTCTAATACCTTCGATATGTGTATAAGTTGATTAAGTGATGGTAGTCTATTACCTGTTTCTATCTTACTCAATGTGCTCCTATTTAGGATATCACAAATCAAATCCTCCTGAATTAGACATTTACACTTCCGTATATTTTTGATTTTTAATCCTATTATATTTTTCATAAAAATACCTTTCATAAAAAGTTCCAATTTAAAAATGTTCAATATAGACACAAATTTCAAAAAAACTGTATGTTATATACTAATATTACATAAAACTATATTTTTTTCAATAGTTTGCATGTATTTAATTGCTGAGTAGCCAATATGGTGTTATTTGAGATTTAACAAATCAAAATTTTTAATATAACATAATGGTACAGTCTAAATATGAAGCAGTTGTACTAATGAATAAGTTTGATTTTATCAGAATTTAAATCGGCTAGGATGTCTTCTAGAATATCACATGATGAAAGTATGATAGATATAAGTGATTACATTATAGATTATAACAATAAATGGTAGAGGAGAGATACAATGGTGATAGACATTCTCAATATAGCTTGTAATATTATGGTGATGTTATTAGTTTTTCAGTTAACTACTATTATGCACGAGGTAGGGCATGCTATACCGGCTATTATATTTAGCAAAGATATAGTTAATATTAGTTTAGGTGTCGATAGAGGTAATACTATAAAATCACTGGTTATAGGTAAGTTAACTATAAGTCTTAGAACATTAAATCCATTTATAGGAATAGTAACCTGGTCTGATATCAATATATCAAAGAATCAAAAGGCATTAATAACCATTGGAGGGCCTATACTCTCATTAGTTATTTCTATAATTTTATTCGCATTAACAAAAAAAATTCAAAGTGAACTTTTAAAATCAATATTAACATTTTCAGCTTTCTGTAATTTTATTCAATTTATTATGACCATAATACCAATAAAATATCCTAAGTATTATGGGGCTTATGCTGGACATCTAAGTGATGGCTCTAAATTAATATCATTGCTTAAAAATTAGGTTTTAGTAATAAGCATATGTTATGGTGCTTTAAGCAACCTCATACACTTGGGACTTGAGCTTGCTTCTTAAATTGAATTTAATAGTAAAAAATTAAATGGCGTGAAAATAATATTTTGTAAAATTTTTGACTATACCGTAAATAACATGGAGGGATATTATGAAATTTAAATTTGTTGCAATGAATTTAGAATACGCAAACGAAATGATTAATAATTGGAAGTATGGGGAAAAATATCATATATATAATTATATAAATGAAGAGGAACTTTTGTTAGATGAAGAAAATTGGGGTGAAGAAAAATTTGCAGTTTTGAATGAAGAAAATAACCTCGTTGGAGAGTTAACAATAGCCTTTTTCAAAGAAGAAGATGATAATTGTGTTGAACCTAGAATAGTTAGAAACAGTCCACAAGACATTTATGAAATGTGGATTGGGTGGGGCTTAAAACCAAAATTGTGTGGAAAAGGACTCGGCTTAAGTTTTGTTTTAGAATGTATTAATTTTGCAGTAAAAAAGTATGACTATAAAGGTGAATATGTTAGATGTGGTGTTGCAGCATTCAACAAAAGAGCAATTAAGGTATATGAAAAAGCAAATTTTGAAACATTTCATATATGTGAAGGTGAAATTGCAAACGAGAATCATAAAATTCTTCGAATGAGAAAGAAGATTAGATAAAGATTTAAGCTATATTAAGTATATATGTTATTAGATGTAGAAATAGTGCAGTGAATATATGGTAGCAAACGTCATGGATAAACATGATAGTAAAGCAAATAAAGAGGATAGCAAACTCATTTAATTCGTTCTTTCGTAAGTTACCCTGGGATGTAAAATTTGCAAATTAACCCTTCCTAAACTGCAGTCCCAAGGAAACCTTGTCCCTGGAAGAATTTTCACAACAGGGGTAATGCGAAAGGACATTGGGACTTGAGCTTGCTAAAAACTCCATCCAAGATATATTGGATGGAGTTTTTAGGTTGCAGGTATTTTTACTGAAAAATACTAAAATCCTTATTAACACATTTCTTCATTAGTTAACACTAGCAGTTTTCTATTATTGAATCGAGCTCATCAACTCAAGGAAATATTTTGCATCTTGAGTTTTATATAGATTGTACCAAGAATCTAAGGTTTGTGGTGAAAACACCTCTAGAATTTTCAATATGTGAAAAGTAAATTCAAGAGGCGCTATTCCAGAGGCAGTAATCAAACTTCTATCAGTTACAGCGCATTCTTGCTTATAATATTTTTCTCCATCATAGCTTGGGCAGACCATTTTTAGATATCCCAAGTCATTGCTTGTATGCGGTCGTTTATTCAATACGCCTTCCATAGCAAGTCTTATTGTAGCACCACAAATTGCCCCTACAACAATACCTTTCTCTAAATATTCTTCAGCCATTTTTATAATGGGAGCATGAATTGCTTCTGTCCATGTATTCCCACCAGGTAGAATCAAAGCAACTGTCTCTTCAATACTACACTCCTTAATTTCAATTTCTGGCAATATTTCTAGACCTCCCATTGTAGTAATAGGATTCTTATTAATTCCTACAGTTACTATTTTTAGAGGCATTAATCCCTTTTTATAGTATCTTCCAGAATTGATTTCAGTGCTTAAATAACCTATTTCCCAATCTGCCATTGTATCAAATACATAAAGATATACTGTATTTTTCATTTTCTATTCCTCCACATTCATTTTATTGTTACTATATATTACAGGATGGTTTCAAACTCCATCTTGATTTATTATATATTATCTTAACTGACAAACTCAGTCAGTTAAGATGATGAGTCATCAAATCTCTAAGAGTTTCTGCCATAGCAACTTTAAAACTATCTGGTTCAAGTACCTTTAATGATTTACCATATGGAAGTAAAATATGTGGAACATATGTAAGGATTGAGTCTTTGTCCATTAAAAAATCCCCTCTGCATTCAGTTCGTTCTATAAGATGATATCCTAAAAACCAATGTGCACAAAGGTCATCTAATGCTTCAGGTTTGCCTTCAATTACTAAAGTGCAAAGTCCTGCTTTGCTTTCCCCATTTGATAATAAGCTTTCTGTAAAAAACTCACGTGCTGAAAAATCTTCAGGCCGCTTAAACCTATTTTTAGTGCTTATGATATTTACTATTCTATCTACCCTAAAGTTACGAATTTCATTCCTAAGATGGCAAAATGCAATAGTGTACCATTTATTGTTCCAGTAAAGCATCCCATAGGGATCAACAACCCTGTGTTTAGGATGGCCTTCATAACCTGTACAGTATTCAATTTCTACAGAGCATTCATTTGCAACTGCTTCCTCGAGCTTCATTAATATAGGTTTCATAACTGGATCGCAAATACGACTCACTACTTCAAATCCCACTAAATGACGATTGAGAACTTTTTCTTGGTCTTGATTTGAATACATCTTTAACTTTGATGTTGCACTATTTAGAGCTTCCATAAAGGGGTATCCTGCTTCCACTGCAAAAATGGCAGCATGCAAAAGTGATTTTTTCTCTTCAATATCAAAAAACAAGGGTGTTTGAATAAAATTGTTAAGTAAACTATATCCCCCGTTATGACCAGGCTCCGATATTATTGGCACACCACTAACACAAAGTGCATCCATATAACGATAAACTGATCGTATGTTTATTTCTAACCTTTCGGATATTTGCTTTGCAGTTATTTTTGCACCTGAATTCAGCATCCATAAAATTGCTAGCATATTATCATTTTTTGCCATAATGCGCCCCCTAATCTAGTTAATAATTAAATTTTATTGTTTAGAAATATAATATCATTACTTTCTATTTTGAGTGACTAAAACCTAATATATGTTAAAATATATATTATAGTCAACATGAAGAAAGGAGTTTTTAAATGTATACTTATAAGTCTGTTAAAACCCCATGGTTTTGCAACTACTATAAAAAACGTCTTAAAAAATCAATTTTAATTTATGTTTCACTTATATTGCTATTAGTTAATATATTTGTTTTCTTGTTTTTATTTTTAATTCTAAGTAAAAATAAACTATTCAATGGAACAGTGTATTTATCCGTATTAGCTATTACTATCCTGTTAGAAGGTATCGCTTTAATATTTCATTGTAATAAAGAAGTAAAAGATAACTTAAATAAACTTAATGAAACCACCATAACCATTTCCGCTTAAAAACATTGATAAAATAAGACTATTAAGACAAGGAATAACGATCTGCCATGGGCAACAAGCCTTTATCCTTGTCCCAAAATCAGTTCTACCTGTTGATGTAAAGGAGTTTATATCCCTATTTAAAACTGCTAATCCCCAGGTAATTATTGAAGACGTGGCAATTGAAAATAGAAAGCACTTACTGAAAAATTTACTATTCTTTATTATTATCGGCTTCTTATCATTAACAGCCTCACACTTTATTGGGAAATATGATTATGAACATAATTTTGCAACCTATGACTTAATTATGGAGGAGCAAATGGTTAAGCTATTTGACAATTCTTTTTTATATGAAAATAAAACCTTAAATTATTCAATCGTTTTTCCTAAAAGCTGGTCTGGCAAATTTGGGGTAGAAGAAAAAGAAGATTGTATCGATGTTTACTATTTAGAAAATGGAGAACAAAATTCTAACACTAACATTCTTTTCACTATAAGAGATAGAAAAAACTCACCACCTATTAGCGAATATAATAAAATAACTTATGAATTTACTGACCAGGCTACCTATATACTCTGGGGACCCAAAAAAGTGTACATGGATGATAACTCTGCTGCTTATTCAGAATATGTTGAAATGTACAAGGAAATTATAACCCTACATTTAATGGGTTTATAAGAAATATCCTTGTATACTATAGAAAATAACTAAAGCTGACCCGTGATTTTAACGGGTCAGCTTAGTAAACTCAGTCGCTTCGCTCCTTATTTCATTGGGAGCTATATTAATAGCTCTCCTTGGTATTAGGCTAGGATGTATGGTGTTTCTGTAGTATCTATAACAACGGCTTCTAACTTAGAAACTAATTGTCCTTTTTTACTTTGGAAAACTTGTGATGATATAGCAAGATCCATGATTGCATTAACCTGAGCTAAAGTAACATTATCCTTTACCTTAGTTACAATTAAGTTAAATCTTGCCTCAGTAGAGTCTTTAAATGTAAGCACTAATTTTCTTTCCATGGGTTATACCTCCTTTCTAAATTTGATAAATCACTTTCTGAACTATTCTTGGTTTAAAGAGTAATCTTCCAGCTTTTTAATCTCAACAGGTGCACTAATTTTTACAGCACCGATTACTACAGCCATATTATATATAGCAGCATCGGATGCTTGTCCACTTACTGATGAGAACCTTTGTGAAACTATATTCGGTGTCCCATCTATTTTTTTCCCGTCTTCAAAGTAAATAGCCATAGTTTTAGAGTTCAAAACATTTGTTACGCTCATTAAAATCAACTCCTTTCTGCTTTAATAAATATATATATGCTACTTTATTATTTTTTGTCATCCCCTATCTTCATGCAGCTATAGTAATGCTCTATGGCTTTATTTACTATGTCCGTATACTGAATTACTTCATTTGCAAATACACCTTTATCTCTTCAAGTCGCTTTATATTGGCTATCTCGATTAAATAGGTTCTTCTTAAAGATTCATTGCCAGCTGAATTAATAGATGCAACCTGTCTTCCCATCTTTTTATTAAGTTTACTAGGAGATCTACTATGACCTGAATTTTCTCTAGGAGAATTAACCTCTATCTTATTCATTGGAGCATTTCTCGGGCCATTTTTTATATTAATCGATTTGTTTATTGGCCCCTCTTTTGTATTCATTGATTTATCTCTTAGCTTATCTTCCCTGTTCATTAATCTATTATTTGAATCACTGGATTTGTTTTTTATCTTTGATATATTCTTTGAATCACTGGAGTTCTTTTTCATCTTTGATTTAAGCTGAGCAATACTCATATATTTCTCAGCTTCATCATCTTCCTCTTCAAGATGATCCTCTTCAACTTCCTCAGAATTTTTTAAATCTTCCTGAGTAAGTTCATAATTATTTATCACCTCAGCCTCACCCATAGCTCCAAAATTAATTTTTGTATTTGCCATTTTAAATTCTCCTCCTTTCCGTGTTTTTATGTTTTTATGTTCTTAGCCCCATATAGCCTTAGAGCCCACAAGGGTTAAGGCTCCTAGGGAAATGTTGGTTTTTTACGTAATTTTTAAAAAATAATTAAGGGTTTTAATCCTTCAACTCCAATTTTAAATTTTGAATTCTTGATTTTTAATTACAACTAATATATATTCAAAAATTTCATCTTTAATTTTTTGTTTTAGTTCATACAGGGTTATACGCTTATGTGAAAATTATTTTCAATTTATATAGTCCATGGGAATTAAGAGTATAAAGGAATTCAACGCAATAAAGGTGCAATTAGAGCTATAAAGCACATTGCACCTTTATGTTATATGTTTTTTAGAGTTGTAATTTTGGATATTAATTACCAGTCAGAATTTATTGATAAAATCTATTTTAGAGCAACTATTTCAATGTATATTTTAAAAGATTTACAATCATTACGTCATTTATAAATTTCTTAGCATATTTGCAACACTCTCTTTGGACTTAAGCTCATTAGAGGTATACAAAAAATGTTGTTCAAACAAATCAGCAATAGAATTAACAAATGACACATCTGTACATGACTGATGTTTTGTAGGGTTCTCTGTATCAAAAAGGAAAATAAGTTCATTTTTTTTGCACCAACAATACACAGAAGGCATTGAAGGTATAAGATTATCTGAGTTTAAACATATGTTGAAATTAGGATATTTTAAAACACCATCTGCCAAATCATGCATATGCCTTTTAAATTGTTCTTGTGATACTATCAATGGTGGGCAGATTACTGAGTTTTCTTTTGCATATATTATAGTCTTTTGCTCTGCTAATTTCATTAAGTTATTGATGGGATAAAAATGAACTATATCACAAAGTTCAATAGTTTTTAAGAATGCTTTTTTCCTTAATTTAAATCTTTTAAACTCAACTTGAATTTGTTTTTCTGATAACAGAGAATTACATAAAATCTCATAAAAAAGATCATCGCTCATAAATGAACATGTTGGTATAGAATTATAGTAGTATGCAGTGTTATAAGTAGGCATTAATTTATCAATATTAATATAATAATTCATTTTTTTTTCTCTAGTTAAAAGCGCCGATGTCTTCATAGTTGTAAAAGTAGGTATTGATTTTGAGACTACTTTATCTACAATGTTACTATAAGCTTTAATAGATAAAGAATCTTGGAAAACAGAACAGTAATTACAGGAATTAACTTCAAAGTGATGTCTTAGTCCAAAGATAAGCATTTTCTTATCAAGTGCATGAATTGAAAATGTATTGTTTAAAGTTGGAGGACTAGAATAACATAAAATTTCACAGTTATCATGAAAAATGAGAGGAGCAAAATTTAACACTATTTTAGCATTTCGATAAGAAGAATATATCAATTGCAATTTAAACCCCTTATCTAGTAGTTTTAATATCCTTTCAAGCCAAATAGTTCTAAATTTGCCATCCTCCATAAATATGTCAAAAACACCACAATAAAGAAAAGTTAGCACTCCTGGAGTTCTTTGTTGATCAGCTATATCAAGTAAATTTAATACCGCTTTCTGCTTGCCTGCCTCCCCTTCATAAATTGATACAGGTGCAGTATACAAAGAACCATCAACTTTCTTATTTTCTTTAAATTGTCGTTCATTAATTTCATTATCAATAATAAATTTTTTCACATAGGTTCTTAAAATATCTTGTGAATTAACATAATCAATTTTAGAATCATATATAGTTTCGAAAAAATCTTCTAGGGTACTTACACCTAAATTATCATTACGATTAATCAAATAGTCAATCAATTTTTCAAAGTAATCGTTGTTTACATCTACCTTTCTAACACCACTTTTCCATTTGCTGATTAAAGTTCTATGGACATTTAAAGCCAGCGCAAGTTGAGTAGGTGAAACTTCTAATAGATCTAATAAGAATCCGATACCATGCTGTTTCATAGATACACTCCCTTGTCACTATATGTCACACTATTGATAAGTGACATATGGTGTGACTATATTTTCATTTTATAGTTACTATAGTATACTCAAAACACAAAGTCAAGAAAAGTAAAATTAGGTATGTTATAACGTTAAACGTATAATTAGTAATTTATGTTTTGAAATACAATTTGCGTATGGGATTTAAATATCTAAAGAAAGTTTGGTGTGAGTAAAATAATTTCATGCTATTTTGTACTTTGAGAAAGGGAAAATAAATGTTTGAAAATATGAAAAAGAAAAATAACAAAACACATATATTAGTTATTTTATTAACTTTATTGTCATTTTATTTAGTTATTATTTCACTCAATAATTCATATGAAAAAGAAGTTAAATCAATTATTGCAATAGTAATGGTATTGTCACAATTAGCAATTTTAGCACTAATTGTATGGGTAATAAAAACTAAAGACGATAAAATAAAAAAAATTTCTGAAGCTAAAAATCAACTAGATTTCATTACAAGTAAAATTCAAGGTGGAGTTATAGTAAATTCATTAGAGGATGGACTACCAATAATATATGTAAATGATGGTGCCTGCAACTTGACAGGATATTCAAGTGATGAATTTGTATCTAAATATAGTGATGAGTTTGTATATGAAAAGGATAGGGATAAATACAATAGTATAATATATAAAATTGCTAATAACCATGTTGATGAATATGAAATGGAATATAGAATAAAGAAAAAGGATGGGAATTTACTTTGGGTTTTAGAGCGTGGAAGTATCGTTGAAAATGAAAAGGGCAAGAAAAAATTACAAACTGTTTTTTTTGATATTCAAAAACAAAAGGACTTCGAAAGAGAACTTATGGTGAAAGAAGACTTATATGAAGTTGCAGTTAAAATATTTGGCTTATCCATGTTTGAGTATGATGTATTAAAAAAGGAAGTTTCAGTATATAAGAATTCTAAAGAAAATAAAGGTTTAAAGTTGAAGGAAACACAACCTCTTTTATCGGCAATAAATAGTTGGACTGAAAATTTAGAATATAGAAGTATACTTGAAGAATGTTATAGAAAAATAGATGAGGGTGAGAACACTGCTGAAGCCATTACAAAACAAACACATAGTAATGGAAAAGAAATGATAATGAGCACAAAACTTGTTAGCATTTTAGATAATGGAAAACCTATTCGTGCTATTGGGGTCGTAAGTGATGTAACTACTCTTCATATATTGAAAAATGAACAAGAAATAACTGAACTACTCAAGTCGGATACAGATCTAACTTGGAAAGTTAATGTTAGTAAAAATATACTTAAACATGGAAATATTAAATGGCTTGAAGGGTATGGCATTGAATTAGGTATGGATTGCGATAAAATAATTTCAAAAATTTCCAGTTATGCCATTCATCCAGAAGATAGGCAAGGGGTTGTTAATAGTCTGAAAAATAGTAGTTTGCTAGAGCTATTTACTAGTGGAATTTTGAATTTAACTATAGAATATCGACGCTTATTAACTAATGGAACCTATGTATGGACAAAGCTGCAATTAAAAACATTTAAAGACACTTATACAGATAATATAATGGCAGTCGGATATACTGAAAATATAAATGAGCGTAAATTGAATCAGTTAGAATTGTTAAATAAGGCTGAGCATGATGGATTAACTGGTATGTATAATAGAGAAACTGCTAAAGATATGGTAACAGACTATTTAAAAACCAGTGCAAATAATGGATATAAAAGTGCATTTATAATATTTGATATTGATTATTTTAAAAATGTAAATGATAAATTTGGACATGTTTCTGGAGATAAAGTTTTAAAGAAAATATCAGATACAGTAAAATCTCTTTGTAGAGAAGATGATATTCTGAGTAGAATTGGTGGAGATGAATTTATTGTATTTATGAAAAATATTAGTGATGAAACCACAGTTATGATTAAAGCGAGAGAAATGGTTCAAACACTAAATTATTACTATAAAGACAATGGTGAAGAAATGAATATATCTATTAGTATGGGGATTGCCTTCTCAAGCTCTGAAAACAATACATATGAAACCCTGTATGAAAGTGCTGATAAAGCCTTATATAAAGCGAAAGGAAATGGTAGAAATGGATATTCAGTTTTTGGTAGTGAAATTGATGACTTTGGGGTAGGAATTCTTCGCTGAATCTTTTGAAGAAGCTACCCAGACATATTGAATTGGATAAAAATTTAAATTTAAAAATAGTATAAATAAGAAATTAATTTTGCATTGTATAGGTTTTGTGTAATTTTATCCTTTGATTATTGTAAATAACTCAGTGGTAAAATACTAAGAAGAAAAAAATGGAGAAGGATTTGGATAGGAGTAATAATATGAAAAAGAGAGCTATTATCATCCTTATTATATGTGTTGCATTTTTAGGGCTGTTTAACGTTTTTTTCAATATTTATATTGAAAATACAAATAAAAAACTATTGTCAGAAACTGAATCAAATTTAAAAGAGCTTAACAAGCAAACGTCAATTAGAATTAATCAAAAATTTAAAGATAATCTCAAAATTTTAGAGGCTTTCTCAATAAGCGCACCAGATTTAAATAATTTAAGTGATGAAGAAAAAGTAGTTGTATTACAATCCTGGTGTGAAAAAAGTGACTTTTCTAGAATAGGATTATCACAAGTAAGCGGACAAACCATAACGTCGGATAATATCACATTTGATATGTCTGAAAGCTGGTACTACAAACAATCTATTCTAGGTAGTAATGCCATTAGTGAGCCTTTAATCGATGTAAGCGGCTCAGACCAACTTGTTCTAGTTTTTTCGGTTCCTGTTTATACAAATGGGGTTGTAACCAATGTGTTGTATGGTGCCTATAGATTTGATTTGTTAGCTGAAATCTTACGATTGCAGCTATTTGATGGTGAAGGATATCAGTATATTATGGGTAATGATGGCCGTGTACTTATTCATTCTAATGAGGGTGAAATACAGTCGAATTTATTTATGGATATGAAAGTTCATGATGATGAATATCGAGAAGAAATTATAAGTAGTATCCAAAAGAATCAAACAGGTAGCATTGTATATAATACACCAAGTGATGTTAAGCGATTTGCTATATTTTCACCTATCGTGTCATCATATTGTAAAGAAGAACTTAATATTGTCAGTGTGATAAATTATGAAACAGCTTTTGGACATGCTCAAAATTTAATAACTCAATTGGTTGATTTTATGATAGTTTTAGCTTTTATATATATGATAATAGTGGGTTATATTTTATATTCTCAAAATAAAGCTAAAGAAAAATTAAAAAAAATTGCTTATTATGATAAATTATGTGGCGTTTTTAATGAAAATGGATTCCATAACTTTTATCGAAATCATATATACTGTAAGCCGTTAAGCTGTTGTTCAATTTATTTAGATATAGATAATTTTAAATCTATAAATAATGAGTTGGGATACGAATATGGTAATCAAGTTTTACTATACATATGCGAACTTTTTAAAGAAGTATTTGGAGAAGATACAGTAGTATGTAGGTTTAAAGCAGATATATTTGGTGGATTTTATTTTTATAATACTCAAGAAGAAACCATTAACAAGATTGAGGAATTTCTAAAACATATCGATGAAAAGTATTCAGAACAAAAAGAAATTATACTCTCCATTGGAATATATTTTCCAGAAGATAATACAGAATCCTTTGAAAATGTTTTTGACAAACTTAGCTTAGCAAAAAAGAGTGTAAAATCACTTAGACATACTCGTTATGCTATTTATAATGACAGCCTATGGACAAATTCAGTAAAAGAAATATATATTGCTGATGAATTAAAAAAGGCTATCAGCAATAAGGATTTGGAGATATATTATCAGCCGAAATTTGATATAGATAACTTAAAGGTAGTGTCCTGTGAAGCATTAGTACGATGGAAACACCATGAAATGGGCTTTGTAAGCCCTGATACATTTATATCTATTGCAGAAAAAACCCAACAAATTTTGCAGGTTGGTAGATTCGTATTTGATAAGGCTTGTAGTGACTTAGCGGAATTAATAGATAGAGGTTATGAGCCTGTTCCCGTAGCTGTTAATATTTCAAAATTTGAGCTTTATCAAACGGATTTAATTGATTTTATAATTGCTACAGTAGAAAAATACCACATAGATTACAACATTCTAGAGCTTGAAATAACAGAATCAACGGCAGTAAATGATTATGAAACAATTTATACTGTTGTCCAAAGAATTAGAGCACTTGGTATTGGGATTTCCATTGATGATTTTGGAACTGGATATTCATCCCTTAGCACTTTGCAAAATTTTAAAGTTGACATCATCAAGCTGGACAAGTCGTTTATAGATCATGCCACAGTTATTCCAGAAAGCTTTAAAATATTAAAAAGTGTAATAAGCCTATGCAGAGATCTTGGGTTAAAAACTGTTTGTGAAGGCGTTGAAACGGATGAACAGTTAAAAATGTTAAAATGCTTACATTGTGACTATGGACAAGGCTATATTTTTGCAAAGCCAATGCCATTGAAAGACTTTGAGAACTTTACATATAAAGTATTACCATGATAAAAGGCTCATAGCTCATTAGGTGGCTCACGCCCTTTGAAAACAGGTATTTATAAAATTAATCAACCTAAGTGTTACAAATTTCCTTGACCAGGTAAATTAAAGTTGTAACACTGGTTCGAAGAATCTAGCATAATAAGATTTAAGAAAGCGGTGTTACAAATTTCAAATAAAAAATAGCCCTAAAATTAGCATTTTACCTAGAGGACTCAAACCTTGTTGGCTCTAAGGCTACATGGAGGTAAGAACATAAAAACATAAAAACATAAAAACACAGAAATTCGGATAATTTTAAATGGCAAATATAAAATTTAGTTTATAGCTTAAGATTTAATTTGTAGGTAAAGCGAAACAATTAATAATATTTGATCTTTGAAAATTGAATAGTACGGTATTTATAAAATATGTTATAATTACTCGTAATTGTATTTAATTCAAAATAATTATTTAGAAAGTGTTTTATTTGAATTATTATATAGTATAATTTAAAATTTTTGATGTTAGAAGTTAATGTAATAGGAGAAGAAAAATGAAGAATAAAATAGTGAAGATAATATTTTTAGTAGTAATTTTAATGATATTAGCAGGTGTAATTCTGAATTTATGTCCAGGACTTGAAGCACAATTGCATAGAATTACTGGATGGAATTAATATTTGATATATGAGGAGGTTTTATGAAGAAGAAAATTATTATAGCAATTGCTATTGGACTTTTAGTATTTGCTGGCATAAGAGTTTTTACCTCTTGTTATGAAAATCAGCATAGAGAAAAGAAAGTAACGCAATATTATAATATTATGTAGATAAAATTAAATATTGAATTAATTAAAATACCGTACTATTCAAAAGTGAATATGCGGTATTTTTGCTTCGCAATTCAAGGAAAATACGAATTAAAACACATTAAAATCACTTCTGAAGTAATACGATATTCTGATTCCCTGACTTTATTTTCTTTCTACAATTTCACCATTATTTTTCAAAATACTCTTCTCTGGAATATAACCCCTTATAGAACTTAATGGATAAACAATACTATCTTTTCCTATTATTGTCCCTGGGTTTAAAACTGAGTTACAGCCTACTTCCGCTAAATCGCCTACAATTGCACCAAATTTTCTTAAACCAGTTTCAACAATATCTGTACCGTATTTTACTTTTACTAATGTTCCATCGGACTTTAAATTGGATGTTATTGCACCTGCCCCCAAATGGGATTTATACCCTAATATTGAATCACCAACATAATTGTAATGGGGAACCTGCACTTTGTTAAAGAGGATTGAATTTTTAATTTCAGTTGAGTTTCCAACTATAACATCATTACCAATGATAACATTGTCTCTAATATAAGCAGAATGCCTGATTTCGCAATTATAACCTATAATCGCTGGACCTTTTATAAGAACATTTTTTTCTATAGTAGTGCCTTTGCCAACCCATACAAATTCCTCTATTCTTTCAAAATCGCTTGGCAGACTTTTTGCGTATTCAAAAATGAAATTCCTGATTTTTGTAAGGGCTTCCCAAGGGTACTTAACCCCTTTAAATATGGCTCTTGCATCTAATTCTTCAATGTTTAATAGTTCATTTACAGAAATTTTCATTATAATCCTCCTCTAATTTATTTCTTCATTTAATACAATTCTTCATCAGTTTTCAAATTTACTCTTGATGATGTAGAAATTTCAAACCGCTATAATTCTATCCAGTACCTTAAAACTTTTTTACCTGTCTATTTAGAAATTATAGTATTTTCTAATTTTCCTCCATTGTTTTCAATGATTTTCTTTGAACCTGTATTATAAAGATCACATGTTATCAATACTCATATTTATAAATTTTTCTTTAAAACAACTATCTGGTTTAACTAAATTACACATCCCCATCTATACTTATTATTCTGAAATCCTTCTATAGGTGGCAACTCTATGACATTATAAACCAATTATAACATATTTTAAACGGTACGCATTTTCAAAATATGTTATAACTGGTCATAATGGTATTATATGGTGAATTGAACATTGTGGGGGGATATTTATGGGTGATATTAAAATGAATGTTTGGAATAAAATTTATTCGGATACTTATGGGTATTTAGAGAAATAGGATGAAGCAATCATAAGCCTAGTGAGAGAACATAAAATTAAAACAGGTCTTGATGTAGGAGCAGGTAACGGGAGGCATTCAATATTTCTTGCTAATGAAGGAATAAGCGTAAAGGCTATAGATATATCAAAAGAAGGTTTAAAACTTTTAAGTAAAAATGCTGCAAGTATTGGTTTGAACATTGAGACAGAGGTTATTTCAGTATTTGACTATTATGATAGCAACAAATATGATTTAGTTCTTTCTACAGGTGGAGCACTTAATTTTTTAACCAAAGCGGCTTCAATTCAAGTTATTCAAAGGCTAAAAGATAATGTTCATGAAGGTGGATATATGTATATTACAGTATTCACAATTAATGACAGTGCATTTAAGCATCAATGTGAACTTGCAGAGACAAAACAGGATGATACATATTATTCTAGCAAGTTAGGTACATGGGTAACAGGGTTTAAGAATAATGAATTAAGAATGCTATTTGAAGATTGGGAAGAAATTAAGTATTTTGAAGATAATATTTTAGACAATGGACACGGCGAACCTCATTATCATCATACAGCAGGAATATTAGCAAGGAAGGTATAAAGAGGATGCGGAAGTAAAAGACGAGAGCATTATAGATACACTATTAGATTTAGCCAATTACTCTATCATGACTATTATTGAAATAGAAAATAAAGATAAAGAGTAATAAAATGGTACCTATAGACCGGACACATATAAAAAAAGTGTCTAGTTTATAGG
>NZ_JAVXAO010000012.1:0-112564 GCF_036660475.1 Clostridium sp.
GTTTCTTTGTTACTAGGCTCCACAAATATATTTTCTTTTTTTATTTGTGATAACTCATTTTGAATCTTATCTATATATTCCTTATTTGTAACTACAAATATATTTTCCTTATTTATTAAAGGTTCTATTCTATTAACTGTATTTCTTAAAAAACTCTCTTCATTAAAAACTTTCAAAAATTGTTTTGGATTACTAGAGCGCGACAATGGATAAAGTCTAGTACCTTTTCCACCGGCCAAAATTAATGCATATAACACCCGCATCACCTTTTACATTGCTTATTTTTATAATATGATACTGAAAACAATTATGTGAAGAATAAAAAAAATTCTTTTATTAATACCCTTAAACTAAAATTTGTCGTATAATTATATAATGTTTATATTATAATTAAATCTATACATTTTATTTTTTTAAAATCTATTAAGGATTCTAATGCTTAATTTAAAATTCTAAATACTTAATTTAGAAGTGTTAATTTTAAATTATATAATATAAAATATATATTATAATCAAATCTATTAAGGATTTTAATACTTAGTTTAAAATTCTAAATTGTACATTATTAATTAGAATATATAATACTATAACAAATTACTTAGAAAGGGTGATTAGATTTTGGGCAGTAATAAAGATAATAAAACTTCTGTAAACAGGGTTGCTAAAACTAAAAATGTAAACTCTGCTAACTCTACTGACTCTAATAAAAATGAGTTAAGGAGAAAACGACTGAAGCGCAAAAAAAGAAAGAGATTAATTTTAACTATACTAATCTCCGCCATTGCAATTGTGGCTATTTTTTCAGTATCACTCTTTTTTACTGTAGGTAAAATGAAACGTACTGAGCTTAATGACAACAACTTGGGTATTAGTGATAAATTCAAAAACAACGAAGGCTCCTCTAAAACCTATAAAAACATAGTTAATATAGTTCTCTTTGGACTAGATGAAAAGGTTGATAATATTCAGCGTTCTGATGCCATAATGATAGGGACTCTTGATCCATTAAATAATAAAATTAAAATTACTTCTTTAATGAGAGATACTTACGTTAACATTCCTGGCTATGGATATGATAAACTTAATCACGCCTATGCCTTTGGTGGACCAGAGCTTGCAATTAAAACAATAAATAAGAACTTCGATCTTAATATAACTGACTATGTATCTGTAGATTTTACAGAGCTTGAGAGCATTATTGATGCCATCGGTGGAATCGATATGGAAATGACTCAAACTGAACTAGAGCATGTAAATGCCTATCTTGATACAGTGTATACAGCTGCTAAGAAAACCCCTAAACATGTATCCTTTAATCGTGATGGTAAAGTTCATATGACTGGTTACGAGGCTCTTGGCTATACAAGAATAAGAGGAACTGATAATGGTGATTTTGATAGAACTGAAAGACAGAGAAAAATAACTAATGAAATGTTTAATAAAATTTCTAGTGCTGGAATTACTAAATTAGCTCTTATGACAAATAAACTTCTACCTTTTGTAGAAACAAGTTTGTCAAATACAGAAATCTTAAATCTAGGTACCCAAGTTTTACAAATGGGCTCTAGCAATTTAGAGCAAGCTAGGTTTCCTAGAGATGAATATAGTGAAAATGCCCTAATCAATAAGATATTTTATCTAACCTATGATGAAGAAATTGCCAAAAAGGAAATATATCAATATATCTTCAACGATAATAAACTATGGCAAACGCCATAGTTTATGTATAATTATAAATATTGTGTTAATTTTTGTATCAATAGCCCTTTAATTTCTATAATTTCTATTATTCTACCACCCTATGTTATATAATTATAAACACAATATTAATTTTATATAAACGGGGTATCCAAACCTTACTTTTCTATGTTATATAAATATTTATCCATATAATATACCCTAAATGTATTTGTAAATATATAATAATAAATCTTAGGATGTGATGAAATTTTGAAGAATGATAAAATTAAAGACTCAGAAAAAAGTAACAAAAGTAAAAAGAATATAATTATTAAAGTTGCCATTATAATTCTATTGGTAATAGCTTTAATCGCAGGTATCGGTTTATTTTGGGGTAATTATCAACTCTCTAAAATGACTCAAACTAAACTCGACGAAACTGATTTAGGTATAAAGGACGAGGTTACTGCTAAAATAGAAATGGATGAAATAAGTGATATTGTAAACATAGCTATCCTTGGTGTAGATGAGACTGGTAATGACGTAGGCCGTTCTGATGCTATGATGATAGCTACCTTTGATCCGATCCATAAAAAAATTAAAATAACTTCACTTATGAGAGATAGCTACGTTGATATCCCTGGTAATGGGAAGGATAAACTTAACCATTCCTTTGCCTATGGCGGCGCTCAACTTACTATTAAGACTATAAATCAGAACTTTGGTCTGAACATAAAAGATTATGTAAAAATTAATTTTGAGGAATTAGAGGGTTTAGTAGATGCCATTGGCGGTATCGATATAACTCTATCCGAAGATGAAATTGTAGAAGTTAATGATTATATAAAGCTAGTTTCTGAAGCACTTAAAATTCCAACCAAACTCCTTGTTAAAGATAATTTAGGAAAAGTTCATCTAGATGGATTTCAAACCTTGGGGTATTGTAGAGTACGTGACTTTGGAAATGGTGATTTTGACAGAACCGAAAGACACCGTAAAATCATCGCTGAAATGTTCAACAAGGTATCTTCAGCAGGTATAACCGAACTTGCCTCTATGGCAACTAAGCTTTTACCTTATGTAGAGACTAGTTTATCTACAAAAGAAATATTAAACCTTGGGACTAATATTCTTAGTTTAGGAACCTCTAATTTAGAACAGGAACGATTCCCTAGAGATGAATATACCCATGGCTCAGAAATTTGGAATCCAGGAATAGGTCTTAATATATGGTATCTATGCTATGATGAAGAATATACTGAAAAACAAATCTCAGAATATATTTTCAATGATAAAAAACTATGGTTAGAGCCTAATCAAAAGGTTTATATCCATGAAAAGGAACATCCAAATGAGAATAAAAAGCCAGCGATAACTAATCCTATAACCAATAATAATCAAACTACACCACCTAAAGTAGATCCTCCTAAAGTAGACCCTCCCAAGGTAGATCCACCTAAAGTCGATCCACCTAAAGTAGATCCACCTAAGGGTAATTAAACTACGGGGTGTTCAACTATTTTTGAGCATCATAGAAGGAGATTAATATGAATAACGATTCAAATAAAGATAAAGATAATGTACAGCCCATTAGAAGACGAAAAAGGAAAAGAAAGAGGAGAATGAGCTCCGGCAAAAAAATAACAATAGTAATATTAACTTTGCTATTATTTTGTATTGCTGCTGGAGCTACCTATGCTTTATCTATTATGGGTAAAGTTAGTGACTCAGATTTTAACGACACGGATCTAGGTATTGATAAATCTAATAACTCATCTAGTAGTAATGGTGATAATAAAATTAAAAACATCCTGCTACTCGGTATCGATCAAAGTGAAGGTGACTCCGGTCGTTCAGATGCTATGATGATAGCAACCTTCGACTCCAAGCATAAAAAACTCAAAGTAACTTCTCTTTCTAGAGATAGTTATGTTAACATTGATGGTCATGGCTATGACAAACTTACTCATGCCTATGCCTATGGAAAAGAAGAACTAGCTATTAAAACCATAAATCAAACTTTTGGACTTGATATAACTGACTATGCTAAGGTTAACTTTACTGAACTTGAAGAAATCATTGATTCTCTTGGAGGCATAGAACTTACAATAAACAATGAAGAAGTAGAATTCATAAATAATTACATCAGAGATCTTTCAGCAGACAAAGGCATTACCCCCACTTATATAAAGTCATCTGGAAAACAAGTAGTAACCGGACTTCAGGCAACTGCATATTCAAGAATAAGAGCTACTAGTGGTGGAGACGACAAGAGAACTGAAAGACATAGAATGGTTTTAACTGCAATCTTTAATAAGGTTTCTAATGTAGGTGTACTTAAACTACCTTCTGTAGTAAACAGTATATTACCTAATGTAAAAACTAGTCTTAGCACTTCAGAAATAATAAGTATCGGTACCAAGGTTTTAAACTCTGGAATGTCTGAAATTGAACAATTAAGATTTCCTCTATCAAGCTGTAGTAAACCCGATACAATAAATGGAGTTTATTATACTACCTTTGATGAACCTTTAACTAAAAGTCAAATTCAGGATTATATCTATAGGGATATAAAACCTACTGAGTAATAATTAAATTAAATTTACAATGAATATTTAAAATCATATACTATAAATAAAAACATGGTACGTAAGCTACGCACCATGTTTTTTTATAATAACTTATTTACACATTTTGAAACTGCTTCTTCCAAATACCCCAACTTCTCATCAGCTTCTATATCACTTTGTGCCGTAACACCTAGATATATTTTCATCTTTGGTTCTGTACCTGAAGGACGTACTACAAAATAGCATCCATTTGAAAAAATAAATTTAATAACGTTAGACTTAGGAAGATTTATTTCCTCTTCACTCAAATCCTTAAATATTTTTCTAGAACTTAGCTTGTAGTCCTCTTTAAATTCAATGTTATATTCACCAAAGGTTCTTATATCTTCAGCTCTAAAGTACTCTATTATCTCACTAATCTTCTCTTGACCATCTTTTCCTTTTAACTCAATAGATATTAATTTCTCCTTATAATACCCGTACTTGTCGTATAACTCAACTAATCCCTCATATAATGTCTTTCCTATAGATTTATAGTAAAGTGTCATCTCACATATCAGCATAGCCGCTATAACCGCATCCTTGTCTCTTACGAAATCCCCCGCTAAATAACCATAACTCTCTTCAAATCCAAGAAGAAACTTATTTTTATTATGTTTCTTGTCAAAGGTTCCAATAAGCTCTCCAATATATTTAAACCCTGTTAGAACTTCTTTTAATTGTACTCCAAATTCCTTACAAATCGGCTTTATCATATCTGTTGAGACTATAGTCTTTATAATTGTGCCATTGCTCTCAAGTTCATCAATTTCTTTTAATGATGATACTATATAATGTGATAATAACACGCCTACCTGGTTCCCTGTAAGTACTCTATACTCACCTTTATTATCTTTAACCACAGCACCAATTCTATCACAATCCGGATCTGTTCCAAGAATAATATCCGGATTAAAATCTTTAGCCATTTCTAAAGCTAACTCAAATACCTTGCTATCCTCTGGATTAGGATAAGGTGCAGTTGGGAAATCTCCATCTGGAAGCTCCTGTTCCTTAACCACAGCTAAATTTTTATATGAAAGCTCCTCAAGGACTCTTCTCACTGGAATATTGCCTGTCCCGTGAATAGGTGTATATATTATTTTCAAAGCCTTAGCAGCATTTCTAACAAGATCCTTTCTTATTGTAAGATCCTTAACCTTTTCTATATAGGTAGCATAAATATCTTCGCCTATATATTTAATAAAAGATTTTGATGCAGCTTCCGTCTTGTTAACAACTAAAATTTCTTCAAAAGAATCCACCTTATTTACAAAATCAATAATTTCACCTGCCACCATATCTGTAACCTGGCATCCATCGCTACCATAAACCTTATATCCATTGTATTCCTTAGGATTATGTGATGCAGTAAGAACAATTCCACCCTGACACTTAAGCTCTCTAACCGCATAAGAAAGCATAGGTGTAGGCGTTAATTTATCAAACAAATATACTTTTATCCCATTCCCAGCTAAAACCCTTGCTGCATACTCTGAAAACTCCACAGACATATGTCTAGAGTCATAAGCTATAGCAACCTTAGGCTTCTTGTGATGAGCTTTTAGATAATTTGCAAACCCCTGTGTAGCCTTGCCCACAGTATATATATTAAGTCTATTACTACCAGCCCCTATTACACCTCTAAGTCCACCAGTACCAAATTCTAAATCCTTATAAAATCTATCCTCAATATCAATTTCATCCTTAACATTACTTAGCTCTAACTTTGTTTCACTATCTATAAACGGAGAATTAAGCCATAAATCGTACTTCTCTTTATAATTCATAATACACACCCTTTCTTTTAATTTAACCCCATTACTGGTTCTCTAAAAGCTGATCTTCTGGTACGTCTCTTAATACCTTTGCTGGGCTTCCTACTACTACCTTTTTACTTGGTACATCTTTAGTTACTACAGCACCTGCTGCTGCAAATCCTTCTTCTTCTATTACCTTACCTGGCAGAACTATAGTTCCGGCACCAATTCTACCACCTTTTTTAATAGTAACACCTTTAAACTTGCCAAATCGCTCTTTAGATCGTGCTGCATAGTTATCATTTGATGTAACAACACAAGGTGCAATGAATACATAATCTTCAACTGTTGAATATGCAGTAAGATATACATTTGTTTGAATCTTACAATTTGAACCTACTGTGCAGAAGTTCTCTATTGTAGTTCCTCTACCTATAACTGTTCTTTCACCAATAGTAACATTTTCCCTAACTGTTGCCATATCTGCAATAAGAGTTTTATCTCCGATCGTTGCCCCTATGTATATAATAGTTGTTGCTCCAATTAAACAGCCTTCTCCGATGATGCATGGTGGAAGTTTATCTTCATCTTTAAATATACTATTTACACCCCTCATAGGACTTTTTCCTATAACTGTGTTATCGTCAATTCTCACATTTGCTTTTATTATAGTATCCTCATGAATAACTACATTATGTCCTATGATACAATTATCTCCTATAACTACATTATCCTCAATAACTGCAAATCTACCAATCTTAACATTTTCTCCTATTGTTGCTTTTTCTGATACATAATTCATATACGTCACTCCTATTTATATCTTTTTTACTCATATAATATTCTATTTAAGCTTATTTTCCTACATTTATTATTTATTTTGACATACCTAAAATAGATTCCCTCAAAGCTTCCTTCCATGGTCTCATGGAATTACCTATTGTTTCTTCTAACATTAAATTGTTTAAATGTGAATAAGCCGGTCTTTTCGCTGGTCTTGGAAATTCCTCTGTGGTGCACGGATTAACCTTACAGTTGAGCTTTTTAAGCTTGATTATTTCTGTAGCAAATTCATACCAAGAGCAAACACCCTTACCACTACAATGATATATACCATACTCCTGTGTAAGTATCAGCTTTAAAACGTGATAAGCTAAGTCTTCACAACTCGTAGGATTCCCTCTTTGGTCATCTACAACCTTTATATCCGAATTTTTCTGAGCTAAATTAATAATAGTATTAACAAAATTGTTCCCTTCTCTACTATAAAGCCAAGAAGTTCTTACTATGAAATATTTAGTTGAAAAATCTCTCACATAGTCTTCACCTAACACCTTAGTCTTTCCATATATACTCTTAGGGTTAGTTTTATCATATTCACTATAAGGAATATGATCTTCTCCGTTAAAAACATAATCCGTTGAAAAATGTAACAGCTTAGCTCCTATTGATTCCGTTCCTATAGCCAAATTTCTAGGACCTATTGCATTTACTCTAAAAGCCTCCTGAAAATCAGTTTCACAACGATCTACATTAGTATATGCAGCGCAATTAAGAACTACATCCGGACAAATCTCCTTTAACGTTTCCTCAACTTGCTTCAGTTCACAAATATCTAACTGTTCCCTTGAGAGAGAAATCACCTCTGCTCTAGATATTCTATCATCTATAAATCCTAGTGACGATTTTCCACTCTTTATTATTCTATGTATATCTTTTGCTAACTG
Organism: Clostridium sp.; assembly: GCF_036660475.1. GTDB lineage: Bacteria > Bacillota > Clostridia > Clostridiales > Clostridiaceae > Clostridium_J. Next base: position 7,777 of record NZ_JAVXAO010000012.1, read on the forward strand.
AGAGTTTCCTCCTGTAATCAAAATCTTCATATGTCACCCCTAATTCTATTTCCATCATATTTATTACTTTTACTACTTATATTATATCCCATAATATATTTTAGTTAAACAAAAACCCCTACAAACTTAACTCTAAAGTTTTTTTCTCATCATCTTTTATCTGTATTTTATTAACAAGTTTTCACTTAAATTTTTAATATCAATTTGAATATTTCGCTTTACTTCGAATATACGTTCGTGTTATCATAATTTATATCTTCATATATTTTACATTTAATAAATATTTTGCATATATATTGTTAAACAGATTAAAGGAGGACATGCTAATGAATTATCAAGAATTAGAGGTACTAGTTGTAAAAGCCAAAAACAAAGATCAAGTTGCTATTGAGGGGTTATTAAAAACTTATAGAGGATTTATAATAAAAGCTGCTTCTCGGGTATATATTGACGGATATGATATGGTTGATTTAATCCAAATAGGAAACATGTCAATTCTAAAGGCTATCGATAACTATACTGCTGGTAAAGGAACCTTCACCGGATATGTTACCTTTGCAATAACAAACAACTTTAATTATTTAATAAGACAAAGAGTTCGTGAAAACCTTACTCAAAGCTTAGATGCTCCAGTGTCAAAAGATTTAACCCTCTTGGACTTATTAGTAGATGAATTCTCCACAGAAGATGATTATGTTCAAAAGGAGCACTATGAGACTTTAAGAAAGGCTGTAGATAATCTTTCAGACAAACTTAGAGATGTAATACATTTTGTATATCTAGATAGCCTTGGTTCTCTAAAAGAGTATTCAAAAATAAATAACATTAATTATAATACGGTCATAAAGAGAAAAGATTTAGCCTTTGAAAAGTTGAGGGCTATGGTTGAAATTTAAGTAATACCTTCACACCCTATTTCCAATTATGATATAATTAGTATCTACTGTAATTAACTTGATTTATTTTCAAGGACAAGCAGTCTATATAAGTTAAATGGACTTATATCTATATATTGAAAAGTTATATATCAATAAAAAAATTAGGAGTGGATAAGGTGAAAGTAGCTTATAGTAAAAATAATGAAATAAATTATATTTCATTATTGAAGAATATTGCAATAATACTTGTTGTAGTAGGTCATGCGGGATGCATCTATGCAGGTAAATGGAGTTTGCCTGTAGTACATGGTAAATCTGAAAAACTCAGATATATAACAGAATATATTTATAGTTTTCATATGCCTCTATTTGTGTTTATATCTGGATATATATATAACTATAATAAAGAGAAACTTGGGAAAAATTATTCTTTATACAAACTTACCTTAAATAAATCTAAAAGATTATTACTTCCCTATTTTGTTTCAGGAATTTTTTTCATGGTTCCTATTCAAATGATTTTTAATGTATTCCCAGATAATAATTCATTTATCACTAGAGCTATAAATGAAATAATATTGGCAAAACGACCTACTCACTTATGGTATTTACTTATGTTATTTAGCTTATTCATCCTTTTTAAAATCATAGAAAATACAATTAATAAAAATAACTATATAGTGAACCTTTTAATATTCACCCTAGTTTATATAGCTTCATATGACATTACAAGGATGTATGGAGCATACTATATAACCTTCAGTCTTAAGTACTTAATATTCTTTTATATGGGATACATTCTTAGTCGTAATATAGATAAAATTAAAGTAACCCCTATAAAAATAATCACTTACTTTGTAGCACATTTAGCATTGTTTAATATTAAATATTTTTCCTTATTTAATATTAATTTAAGCCCTAAATATAATAAACTATTTAATATTCTCACTATAGAAGCGATCTCAATATTAGGTATTATATTTATGTTTTATTTTGCTTTATATATATGTAAAATCGATTTAGTAATAAATAAGATAACAAATAATAAATTATATAAACTAATAAATGAATGTAATTTTGATATTTATTTGTTTCATCATCCCATAATGCTTTCAATTATAGTATTGATGAAGAATGTTAATATTTCACCTAAAATGTTATTTGTCTTTCTTTCTATAACAACACTAATTTTATCAATAATGGTTTCAAAGCTAGTGACTTATGGTAAACACATGCTCTTTAAGGATAGAATAAGAATTTAATTTATTTCAAATATTATATAAGAAAATAGACAATGGTAACTACAGAAGTTACTATTGTCTATTTTCTTATCACTTTAAATTACTACTTAAATAGCAATTACCTTTGTTATATCAATCCATTCAATTCTTTTTTCATATATTACAATTAATTCTCTCATATTCGCCTGAAATTACTTCATCCATCCAAATCTTATTATCTAAGTACCATCTTATAGTTTTTATTATTCCTTCATTAAATGGTGTTTCAGGATACCATCCTAGTTCATCTTTAATCTTCTTTGGATCTATTGCATATCTTCTGTCGTGACCTTTTCTATCTTCTACGTAGGTAATTAAATCCTTAGTAATAGTTTTGTCATAATTCTCATTCAAATAATCTATTACTTCTTTAACTATCTCTATATTCTTTTTCTCATTATGGCCTCCAACATTGTATACCTGACCTTCAACACCTTCTCTAATTACCATATCTATAGCCTTACAGTGATCTTCTACATAAAGCCAATCTCTAACATTTAGTCCATCTCCATATACAGGAATATTTTTATGATTTACAGCATTATTTATAAGCAACGGTATTAACTTCTCTGGAAACTGAAAAGGCCCATAATTATTAGAACATCTAGTTATGCTAATAGGCATATTGTAGGTATCAAAATATGATTTTGCCATTAAATCTGCTGATGTCTTACTTGCAGAATACGGGCTATGAGGATCTAATTTTGAATCCTCAGTGAAGAATCCTGTATCTCCTAACGAGCCATAAACTTCATCTGTGCCAACCTGATGAAATCTTCTTCCCTCTTGCCATTTTCCATCCTTAAACCAAGCTTTCTTAGCACAGTTCAAAAGGTTTAAAGTTCCAAGCACATTTGTTCTAACAAAAATATCTGGATCAGCTATACTTCTATCCACATGGCTCTCTGCAGCAAAATTTACGACATAATCCACATCGTAATCATTAAATATCTTATTTACCGGGAAATTATCACATATATCTCCACGGATAAACGTATAGTTTTTATTACTCTGCACTGATTCTAAATTTTGTAAATTACCCGCATAGGTTAAACTATCTAGATTTACAATTTTCACGTCATCATATTTACTTAACATATATATTATAAAATTTGAGCCAATAAATCCAGCTCCACCAGTTACTAAGTAAGTTTTCATAGCAACACCCCTTTTGCAATCTAAAATTATAAATTTTGAATTATAAATTGTTGTGGAAATTCTTTCAGAACTTCTTTTTTGTTTTCTCTTTCAAAAACTCCTATGGAGTTTTGTGATAAATTTTACATTTTTAATTTTTAATTTAAAACGGCGTTTTAAATCTCATAACTAATTGCTGACTCTTATCCTTCTCTGAAAGAATTACCTCTTCTATATTTTCAAGTGGCCACTTTATTCCTATGGTTTCATCATCCCACTTTAATCCATTATCATACTCTGGATGATAGAAATCTGTACATTTGTAGTTAAAGGTTACAGTGTCTGATAAAACTAAAAATCCATGGGCGAAGCCTTCTGGGATATAAAATTGGGTTTTATTTTCTCCTGATAGATAAACCCCTTCCCACTTTAAGTAAGTTTCAGAGTCTCTTCTAAGGTCTACTGCTACATCGAAGATTTCTCCCGCTATAACTCTTACTAGCTTTCCTTGTGAGTGCTTATCTTGGAAGTGTAACCCTCTTAAAACTCCTTTAGTTGAAAAAGATTCGTTATCTTGTACAAATTCCATTGTTAATCCATTCTCAAAAAATTCATTTTTATTGTAGCTTTCCATGAAGTACCCTCTATTATCTTTAAACACCCTTGGCTTTATTATATATAATCCCTCTATTGAAGTTGGCTTAAAATTAAAATTTCCCATATACTCTCCTCTTAATTTAAAATTACTCCTCGCATATTTCCATTAAATATTTTCCATAACTGGTCTTTATAAGTGGTTGTGCTAATTCCTTAAGTTTTTCTTTCGTTATCCACCCTTTTCTAAAGGAAATTTCTTCAAGGCTTGCTATGTATGTTCCTTGAGTATTCTGAACCGCCTCTACAAAGTTTGATGCTTTAAGCATGGAACTGTGAGTGCCTGTGTCTAGCCATGCCATTCCACGTCCTAAAAGATCCACCTTAAGGGTACCTTCCTGCATGTACAATTTATTTAAATCTGTTATTTCTAGCTCTCCTCGTTTAGAAGGTTTTAGTCCTTTTGCTTTTGCCACTACTGTATTATCATAAAAATATAATCCCGGTATAGCATATTTAGATTTAGGTTTTTCTGGTTTCTCCTCTAGTGATATAACCTTATTATTTTCATCAAATTGTACTACGCCGAATTCTCTTGGATTCTGTACATAGTATCCATATATAAGTGCACCTTTTTCAATTTCAAAACCTGATTTTAAATGTTTATCAAAACTTTGTCCCCAAAATATATTATCTCCAAGAATTAATGATACACTGTCATCACCTATAAATTCTTCACCAATAATAAAGGCTTCTGCAAGACCATTTGGTTCGTTTTGAACTTCATATGAGATATTAAGTCCTAGTTCACTTCCATCTCCAAATAACTCTTCAAATGTTACAACATCTCTCTTGGTTGAAATTATAAGTATCTCCTTTATACCAGATAACATTAATACTGACATAGGATAATATATCATTGGTTTGTCATATATTGGAACCATTTGTTTTGACATAGCTTTTGTTACTGGATATAATCTCGTACCTGATCCTCCAGCTAGTATAATTCCCTTCATTACTGCATCCCTCCATTTCGTCCTAATCGTTCACCCTTTTTCTTTCCAAAAAAGTTTCCTAAATATCTAGCACCAAAATTTGGTATAACCCTTACAAGTGCTTTATAATTTCTTTCTTCTATCGCCCTTCTTACCACATAGCCAAGAAGCCCAGTAGCTGCCTTATTTGCTTTATAATCCAAAAGGTAATTATGTTCACCTAAAAATACCCCAGTATCATAGTATCTCTTATATAGCTGTTTCAAAGTAAATTTATGAGAATGTATTACCCATGACTCTGCTGAATATCTTATTTTGTGCCCTGCCATTATAAGCTTATGTGCAATATACATGTCTTCATTCGTTAATAGCTTTTTTTGATCATATCCGTTAACATTTAAAAATATGTCTCTTCTTATAGCTGAAGATGCATCTGAAAAAAAGAATGTCTTTATTCCAAGCTCTTTAATATCTGCTTTAGATTTTATTTTAGATTCTTTTGGATAGTTATTCTCTCTTGTATATTTTTCAAGAGTATCGTTGTCACATATCTGCCTACTAAAGGATGCTACACAGCTTCCCTCTTCTATTGGTTTTACAAGATTATAAAGCCATCTATTATCCTTAATTATAATGTCTTGAGTTATGAAAACTAAAATATCACCAGTTGCTTCAAATGCTGCTTCCTCTCTAGTAATACTATGGGAAAACTCCTTAGATTTAATCTTTCTATAATTACAATTTAACTTCTGTAGAATTTCTTCAGTTTTATCTTTCCCTTCTGTCATTCTATAATCTATAGATGAAATTTCAACATTTTCTTGATTTATTAATGAATAATGGAGTTCTTCTAAAAAGGACTCTCCATTATATAATGGGCATATTATAGAAATATTCATATCTTCTCCTTCTCTATACAATTAAAGATTATATCTCGCCTTTAATACTGCTATACTTTCAATATCTTCTTTCTTACCTATATAAATTAGTTCTTCACTCTCTACTATAACCATATTATCTACATCTGAAATTATTATAGGCTTATCCTTACCAATAATAATATTACCATTACCTTTAACTGCTCTCACGTTTCCAATGATTATATTATCTTGATCGTCCTTTATTCCATATCTTTCAATAGCCTTCCAACTTCCTATGTCGTCCCAACCAAGCTCTCCTGGAATTACATATATATTTTCTGCCTTTTCCATAATTGCAAAATCTACAGATATACTATCTACATCCTTATACCTTTGCTCTAAAACATCATGATATTTTTCTTCTTTAGTAATAGCAATTTCTTTTAAAATATCATAGGTATTCCCTTCATACATCTTCATCAAATTCAAAATATGTTGGCACTTCCACATAAACATTCCACTATTCCATAGATATTGTCCACTTTTCATATATTTCTCGGCTAACTGTAAATTTGGTTTTTCCACAAAAGCTTCTACTTTCATAGGCTCACCCTCAAATTTATCCTTATACCTTATATATCCATAGCCTGTCTCTGCCCTTGTAGGTTTTATTCCTATTGTAATTATAGCTTCCTTATTCTTTTCAATAAATTCTGCCCCACCGTCTACTACTTCAAGAAATGCATTTTCATTCCTTATTAAATGGTCTGAGGGAAGTACTAGCATAGTTGCCTCTTTATAAATCTTAGATATATGCAACGCTGATAAAGCTATGCATGGTGCTGTATTCCTACCTACCGGCTCAACTATTATATTTTCTCTTTTGAGATAAGGTAACTGTTTCCTGAGAATATCTATATATTCTTCTGACGTTACAGCAAATATCCTCTCCATAGGTATTAATGGCAGTAATCTTTTTACCGTCATTTGCACCATTGTGTCTTCTCCTAACAAATTTAAAAATTGTTTTGGATTTTTTTCTGTAGACAATGGCCAAAATCTAGTTCCTTTTCCACCTGCCATAATTAAAGCACATAACATCTAATTGTCCTCCTTTATTTTGGACCTACTATAAATACCCTCCACAATATTAAAAAACAAAATAAATAGTATGTATATAGTAGACATATGTCTTACCAACGGACTTTCTATTAAATTGTAACAAAGCATAAATGTTACAAATGCCAATATAAAGTTTACATAAACTAAATCATTACCCTTAGCTATATCACCCATTTTTTTAATTTTATTCATTATAATGGCAAAGTTTGCTACTATTATAGTTGCCCCTATAACTCCAAAATCTAATAATATTTCTAAATATCCATTATGAGCATGATTAGGAAATCCACCATAAAATTTTGCAACAAAGTTTACAGAATAAATATTATTTGTCCAATAGCCTGTGTATCCATATCCTAATAAAGGTTTAGTTTGTATTCCTGCTATTACACCTCTCCAAATAACATCCCTATCCGTTAGATCTGGAGTTCTTCCAATCAACGCAAGTAAATCCACATACCATTGTGGCTGATAAATAATCATATAAATTACCAGTATTAGCGCTGGAATTATTCCATAGATTATTATTTTTCTCACTTTTTTAAATTTAGTTATGAATACTAGTATAAACATACCAACCGCCAATATCATAGAAGTCATACTTTTACTCATATATAAAATTATTATAGAAACTATGATTGTAGCAGTACAAACATTCTTCATAGCCTCCCCCTCACACTTATATAACACAAACCAAAGATTTAACCCCATTGCTAATGTCATATAAAATCCCAGGAGATTTCTATGTTTAAATATTCCCTTTACAACACTTTTATATCTTACCTCTTGCACATCATATATATTACCAATTTTAAATACTATTAACACTAAATTTATTGCAACTATTGCAATAAACCATAATAATAGCATCTCAAAAATTTCTTCTTTAGTAAAATTCAAAGCCATATATATTGCTATTATTGTGGTACTCCCTAGTAATATTCCATTTTTAAATGTAACCATGGGCTCCTGGGACCATATAGATGATACTAAAGCAAAAACTGCAGTGAGTATGAATAATAAATTCACTCCCCTTTTACATCTATTTAGTTGCTTTTTATTTATGATTATAATTAACAATATTATTGGAGTTACTACCATAAATATATCTTTAATAATTCCTAAAAATTTATACTCCTCTATATATCTTATCCCTGAACTTAAACCCAAAATAGAAAATAACAAGATATATTTAAAGACTTCCTTCTCAGAAAACCTACTTAGCCTATTACATTGATTATTTATAAAATCCATATATACTTCCCTACCTTAATTTAATATTCATACCTATTTAAAAATATGTTTCCTATACTAGTTTTTAAATTTACTTACTCCTAACTTCTTCATTACCAAATTCTTATAATATAAGAACTCTTTATTCCTATAAAATATAATAATATATGTTAGGTTAATTACAACTATATTTAAAATAACTTTTAGTATAAATGTTATAAATAAGCTGTCAAAGTTTATAGCTCTTCCTAAGTATATAGTTAATCCTAAAGGTATTATCCCTAAACTCATATATCCAATATACCTTTTAAAGTATTCTCCTAACCCTCGATTAAATACATTTTTAAAAACAATTTTTGGCTTAACCCAAAATATAACTGTTAAATTACTTATTAATGTTCCTATAAATACCCCCACAAGTCCTATGTAATTTACTAAGACTATGGAAAATACTAAGTTTATTGTAATTTCAAAAAGTGGTGCGTATCTATCTTCATAATATAGTCCTCCACTTTCCTTAAACTTATCTATACACATTCTCATTGTTGTAATATAAAAATTCATAAGTAAAACTATTATTACTATATTATCTAATACAAACTCTTTACCAAGCCAAATCCTAACAAAATCATCTAAGGTATTGTATAAAGAAATTGTTACAAAGGATGAAATCCAAAAGTTAAGAAACATAAGCTTGTTAAACACTTGAAAAGCTTTCTCTGAATCCTTCTCTGTAAGAAGATTTCCGATGCTGGCTGTAAGTCCGTCAAAAATTTTGTTTATAAAGTTCTGACAAAAACTAATTACCATACTGTAATTAGTATACATAGCCACAGTTTTCAGATTTATAAAATAGGATATTACTATATTATCTGTCCCAAACACTACAAAGCTACCTATCTTATGAATAAATAGTGCCTTTATATTTTTTATTATATTGTCCTTCCCCTGGACGGTTGAAACCTCTGTAGTTTTAAACCATGGAAATTTCTTAGCAATTATATAGTTTATAGTTACTAGGTATCCTATATTAGTTATAATTTGTATTAGTATAAATACTAAGAAAGATTTAAATACAAATAAAACTATTATTTGTACTGCACTTCTTAAAAATTTAAAGATAAAATCCCAAAATGATATCACGTATCCACTCTGGCTAGCATAAAGCATACAAGTTTTATAAGAAAAATAATAGGTCAACGTAGTGTCTATTATATAAAGAATAAAACATATCCTAGCATACCCCATAGGTATTTGATTTTTCACAAATATGCCCAAACACCCCGAGAGTATTATTCCACCAACCAAAAGTATTGTCCCTGAAATTTTATAGATTTTAGAATACAAGGTTACAGTACTCTTTATCTGAATCCTATCATCCTCAGCAAAGGGTTTGTAAAGCGAAAACATTATCGCCATTCCCACTCCCGATTCTACCAAATTAAGCAAACTTAATAGATTTTGGAGTAACCCTTGTAGCCCCGCCATATCTTGACCTAGTACATCTATAAATATTCTTCTATTTACAAAAGTTAGTGCCATCAATAAGACATAAGTCATAGTTCCATATATTACATTCTTCTTTGCATGCTTTACTCTCATAAATGTACTCCTACTTTGTTAATTTAAATTTTAAAATACAAAATGTAATTTTTATGTTTAAACTCCTATGGAGTTTCTTAATTTTTAATTTTTAGTTTTAAATTTAAAATTAAAAATGCTATAGTTGGAAATTTCAAAATCACAATTGCTGCTACCTTGAATTTTTTGCTTGGTGTTTTGAATTTCTTTAGATACCCTGTTATTTCATCTTTCTTTATGAAAGTGATTAATTTTTCCTTATCCCCACCACCTTTAGCCATGGTGGAAAATATTCTAATTATATTTCTAGGTATATGGTAGGTTATAAGTGCTTCTTCTATTTCTTTATCCTTTATTGTTTCTTGATTATAATTCAAAATTCTAATATCAGATTCATAAAGGTTATAATAGGTATCACTTGGAGTTTTCGTTACCGATGATGATCTTCTTACGTAATTTACTAAAGGTTCTTTTACGCAACCTACCCTTTTAGAATTCATTAATGCCTTTATTATAAAAACTGTATCCTCTCCAAATTTTATATCTGTAGGAAATCTAAGGTTATTTTCCTCTATAAAATCTCTTCTGTAAAACCCTGAAATTGCACTTATCCAAAACTCACTTCTAAGCATTCTTGCTGCGGCTTCTCTTCCGTCTATTATTTTATCTATATATTTGTGAACCCTTGCGGCTTCACTATAATTATCTTGCGCATTTAGATGTGTATATCCACAAAAGGCTATGTCTACACCATTACTACTTGTATATGAATATAATTTTTCTAAAAATGTAGGTTCAACATAGTCATCTCCATCTAAAAAGTATATATACTCGCCTTTAGATTTCTCTATGCCTATGTTTCTTGCTATGCTTACACCCTGATTCTCTTTGTTTATTATAGTATAATTTAAATCATATTTTTCAAGGTTGTCCACAGTAACCTTCTTAGAGTTATCTGTAGAACCATCATTTACTACAATTACCTCAAACTCTTTAAATGTTTGATTATTAAGAGATTCTATAGTTTTCACTATATAATTTCCCACATTATAAACTGGTATTATCACCGAAATTTTAACGTCCATAAATGTACCTTTCTATATAGAAAATTTCATTACAGTTTTTTCAAGTGAAGTATTTTTAACTTCCGCTTCAAAAATATCATAATAATTACTAATATCTCTAATTTGCTTTATTTCCTTTATAAGGGTTTCTATAGCCTTTGAATATGTATCCTCTTTCATAAGGTCTACAGATTTTTTAAAATCTTCTACAGAGCTTCTAGTAGTTCCAGTAATAAGAAGGCCTTTTTCTAAGATTTTTCTTGTATTAATCTCCACATTTTTTTCTGATACTCCGGCGAGTACTATTTCTCCACCGATATTAATATTATCTATAATTTCATTTATAGCACTTTCTGATCCTTTACCACCAACACATTCAAATGCTATATCAATACCAATATGCCTTATAGCACTATCTCCTGTTTTATAAGCTTCATCAGCAGTAAACTTACCTAATTTATCTGGATTTTTTCCTACTATTATAACTTTACTATTAGTAAGATTTTTTAGTACCGCTGTTAAAATATATCCAACTATTCCGTCTCCCCAAATTCCTATAACCTTATCATCCAAATCTCTAATCTTTCTAATCGCTGCCATGGCCACTGAGGTAAGTTCTGAAAACACAGCAACTTCCTTACTAACTTTAGGACTAACCCTTACTAGGTTTTCAACTGGAAAAGAAAGATATTCACATGAAAAGCCATCCGTATTACTTGAAGCAAATTTAGCCTTTGGACAATAATTTTCACCCAGGTGTCTATGATTCAGCTTACACTTACCTATAATCTCTCCCAAACTGCAGGTCTCATCTACCGATGAGCCCTTATCACTGCCAATGTTGCATGATGTTATATTTGGAACTAAAACTACAGTCTCTCCACTATTAAAAGTATTTGTAGGATCTTTTATTATAGTTCCTACAGCCTCATGGATAAGCCTCATTGGATACTTAAGTCCAAGGGTTTTTTCATCCCTTAACCCTAAATAATATCTTAAATCAGCCTTACATATTGCAGCCATATTAATTTTCACCAAAGCTTCACCTTTGGCTATATTTATATCCTCATAATATATTTCAAATGTCTTAGGTGAGACTATTTTAAACCCCTTACTTAACATATTCCACCTCCCTGTAATACTTACCATTTTCCGTCGTATCACAAATATCAAATTTCACTACATCTTAAACTTTAACTTACAAAGCTAATTTACCCTTAAACCTAATTTTCCACCTTAATTTACTTCTAACTTACCAAGTTTTATCACTGACTTTAGTATTAATAAATCCTCAAATGTAGTAACCTTAAAGTTTAATTTATCCCCATTTACAAGATAAACCTTTTCTCCTAATCTAAGCACTAACTGACAATCATCAGTAGCGGTTTCTATATTACTTATTCTTGCATTTTCATGTGCTTTCTTTATCAATCCATACTCGAAGCTTTGAGGGGTTTGCCCTAGATATAATTCTGATCTTGGAGGCACTTCATCTATAAACTCCCCTGTCTTAGTTCTTATTATAGTATCAGCACTAGGTATTACTGTATCCACTGCCCCATATACCTTAGCCATCTCTATATTCTCATCTATAATTCTTTGAGATATCAAAGGTCTCGCTGCATCATGTATAACAACTATATCCTTCTCTCCACAAAAATCTTTTATAGCATTTAATCCACTTTCAACAGAACTTTGTCTTGTATCTCCGCCATCTACTATCCACTTTACTTTAGTTAATCCATACTTTCTAACCCATATAGTTAAATCCTCTTTAAACTCTTCCTTACATATCACCGCAATATAGTCAATGTTAGGATTAATATCAAAAGCCTCCACTGTATGAACAATCAATGGTTTTCCATATATATCTATAAACTGTTTTGGAAGGTCACTGCCCATTCTTGTGCCGCTTCCTCCCGCTAGTATAATTCCTATATTCATAACCTACACCCTTTCTTTTAATTTTCAATTTTCAATTTCAAATAAACTTCTTAACAAATCTCTTTGAAGCTTCTCCGTCTGTATATTCACAAAATCTCTTTGAGAATTCTAAAATTTTCTTTTTATCAAAGTCATTTCTATCTACCTTACCTACAAAATCTATGATTTCTTCGGTGGTAGTAACCATGTCCCCTGGTATAAATTCTTCAAAATCAAAGTAAAAGTTTCTAAGCTGATTTTTGTATTTATCATAATCATAAGCAAAAAATATCATTGGCTTATTCAGTAATGAATATTCAAAAATCACTGAGGAATAGTCAGTGATTAAAAGATCCGCTATAATCATCAAATCATTAATGTTTTCTTTCCCCATATCTATGGCAAAATCCTTTAATTCCTCTTGAACTACGTAAGGATTTCGTATTATTGGATGCAGTTTATATAAAAACATATAATCTTCACCTAGTCTGTTCTGTAATTCATGAAGGTTTAACTTCATATTGAAATTCATCTTCTCATCATCTCTAAATGTTGGTGCATATAGTATGACTTTTTTATTTTTAAGCTCCGGGTATTTACTTAAAAATGCATTCCTGATGCTTTCCTTTGAAGCTTCATTAAAAAGAATATCAGTTCTTGGGATTCCCATCGATAATATTTTATTTTCATTTACCCCAAGGGCTTTTGAATATATAGGTTTTAATTCCTCTGAACTAACTAAAAGATAGTCTATATTCCTACTATCAGCTTTAAATCTATCTATTTCCTCATGATTTTTAGCGGAATCAAGACCAAATTTTTTGAAGGCTCCTAATGCATGCCAAGTGTTTATCATGGTAGTTTCTTTACGTTTTTTTAGAAAATGATAATAATGGTTATTAGTTATCCATAACTTAGATGTAGCCAAGTAATATAGATGTTTCGGCGTTCTCGTCCTTACAATCTTAACCTTATCATCTTCTTTTATTTTTATTTCTACCCCTTTATTTATAGGGATTATAATTTCTAGAGGAAGTTTTTCTCTCTCAATTTCCTCATATATGTATTGCAAGTTCCCATAAAAGCCCTTACCATAATCACATTCCATGATAACTCTATTAGCTCTTACTTTAAATATAGTCAATCCCTTATATATAATTGATGAAATAAAAAATATTAATTTATTCACTAACCCGAACCCCTTTTTTAAATTTAAAATTTTCAATTCGATGCAATTTTCCTTTTCAAGAAGTCTTTAATCTTCTTGTACCAATTTACATTTTCCATATTTATTACGGATATTTCTTTAGTTTTAAAACTTTGTTTATGTAACCAAACATTGAAAAGTCTTTCACTTAAAAATCCGTAAATCCTACTTTGATAACTATCATAATCTGTAATGTCTATTTCTTTCTCTAATCTAAATAGAATGTCAAATAGCCAACTACAGTAATTGTCAAAGTCACTTTTACTCATAATAAACATATTATATAGATAAAGTTTTGAGTTATCCATGACCTGATTAAAGCTTTCACTATATTCACTATGGTATTTTTTTATTATGTTTTCAACTCTATCTAGGTCTTCAATATGATGAGCATTTTTATAGTGTGATTTTACTGTTTCTATGTAATAATTTCTTTTTTTTGGCAAAATCACATCATAACTATCCATTAATTTTTTTACTTCTTCTGTGGAAAGGATTAGTGAAAATTTATTATTTTTCTCTTTAACTACTTCAATATTAGATTTAAGGGTAAAGTATCTTCTATAATGACAAAGTCCAATATAGTCGCACTTTAAATTTTTATATGCCCAATAAAGACCTGTTAACTCGCAAAAATTAGCATTCTTTGAGGATATATTATCTCCAGTATTATCTCCTGCATATCCTAAGTCCGCTTTACCATTTCTTCCTACATGTAATGGCAAATACATGTTATCCTTAGGCATTTTATATTTTTTGTGAGTAGCGACTAGTATTTTTATATCCATTACATAAACTCCTCTTTAACTTTATCTAAGGCAGCTTTAATTACATTGTGCATATCATAATATTTATATTCCCCAAGTCTGCCACCAAATATAATGTTAGCCTCTTTATCTGCCAATTCCCTATATTTTTCATAATTTCTTATGTTTTTATCATCTAATACAGGATAATAAGGTTCGTCACCCTTTTCCCATTCTTTTGGATATTCTTTAGTTATAAAGGTATTCTCTCCAGTCCCAAATTCGAAATGCTTATGCTCAATAATCCTAGTATAGGTCGTCTCTGTGTCTGTATAGTTTACAACTGCATTTCCTTGATAATTTTCTTCCTCTATAAGCTCTGTTTCAAATCTTAAGGATCTATATTCTAAAACACCAAATTTGTAATCATAGAACTCATCAATCATCCCTGTAAATACTACTTTATCAGCTTCTTCTACAAGGTCCTCTCTATTACAGAAAAAATCTGTAGCAAGTCTTACATCCGAACCTTCTAAAAGTGATTCTATGAGTTTATTGTAGCCTCCTACAGGTATACCTTGATATTTATCATTAAAATAGTTGTTATCGTAGGTGTATCTTACTGGCAGTCTCTTTATAATAAATGCCGGCAGCTCTTCACATCTTCGTCCCCACTGTTTTTCTGTATATCCCTTTATTAACTTTTCATATATATCCGTTCCTACCAATGAAATGGCTTGCTCTTCTAAATTTTCTGGACTTTTGCCATTAAGGACAGCTCTTTGCTCCTCAATCTTAGCTTTTGCTTCCGCGGGTGTTATTACCCCCCAAAGTTTATTAAAAGTATTCATATTAAATGGTAGGTTATATAACTCGCCCTTATAGTTAGCAATAGGAGAGTTTGTAAATCTATTGAATTCAACCATACTATTCACATAGCTCCATACTTCTTCATCACTAGTATGAAAAATATGGGCACCATACTTGTGAATATTTATTCCTTCTTTACTTTCACAGTAAATATTCCCACCATTATGATTTCTTCTATCTATAACTAAACATTGTTTTCCTCTTTTAGTTGCCTCATGAGCAAAAACAGCTCCATAGAGACCTGCTCCTACGATTAAATAATCATATTTCTTCATTAAAAGGCTCTCCTTTTCGTTAAATATATTAATTAATGTATTTAAAACTATTTATCTAGCCCCCTGTTTTTTTATTACAGCAGTAAATGTTTTAAATATTATTTTAATGTCCATCCATATACTTCTATTATCTATGTAATCCATATCCATTTGAACTCGTTCTTCATATGTAGTATCACTTCTACCATTAGCCTGCCAGTTTCCTGTAAGCCCTGGCTTTACCATAAGTAGCTTGTCTCCATAAATCCCGTAGTTTTCAATTTCCTTTTCAACTATAGGCCTTGGACCGACTATGCTAAGTTCACCAGTTAAAATATTTAAAAGCTGCGGTAGTTCATCAAGACTTGATTTTCTAAGAAAATTTCCAACCTTTGTTATTCTAGGATCGTTTTCAAGTTTGAAATTCTCGGCAAACTCTTTTTTTTGTTCTGATGATAAATTGTTTAGCAGTTCCTCAGCATTTATTACCATAGTTCTAAACTTATATATCTTAATTATATTCCCCTTCTCGCCTAATCTGTCGTGAGCAAAAAATATAGGCCCCTTAGAATCCCATCTAACTATTATTGATAATATTAAAAAAACAGGTGAAAGAACTATTAGTCCTGCTAATGACCCAATTATATCTATAATTCTTTTTACAACAAAGTAAGATTTATTTTTTGCTTTTAACGTATTAATATCTACAATAGTATCCTCATACTTAGCCTTTATTTGCTGCATTACACGTTCTCCTTCCATAATTCTATTGTGTATAATACATATTATAACACGTTTTATAATAATGTGAAATTGGTTTATCAAGTGAAACTTCCTAATAATTACTTAATCTTCTACTACAAAAGTAAAAATCCTTTTTTAGATACTTATATTATAGTATCTTAAAAAAGGATTTCTTTCACCCATCTTTTTCTTTTATTTTCAGTCACCTTTCAATATAGATATTGTTACATTCTCCATATCAGTATTCGATGTCACTCTAATTGAATTAACATTTCCTAAATACCATAAAAAGTCACTACTTACCCTTAACATATAGTTTATATCTTCACCTTTTACTATATTAAAGGAATACGCAATAGCTGTAGTAAACTTACTATCTTTATCAACCATTCCTAACTCAACATTAAAAATTCCCTCATTATCACTATCTCCGTTAACCTTAATGTAATTCCCCGTAGATTTATCTATAGAGGTTAAATCTATATCTTCGATTACAGGAACACCATTACTCAAAACAACATTATCCAACACCCCTGATTGATTATTACAATTAATAGCTGAATTCTTCTCATCATAAGTCCCCCAAATATATGGCACTTGCATCAAGTCATACCGGTGCAATAGTTTTGGATCCCCATAATATTCATTTATTAATTCTACATCTGACTTAATCCCAGAAGCCTTATTATTTTCCATAAATTCATTTAATCTTTGAACTTTAGATTCATATTCATCATTTAAGCACCATATAGCAAAGCCCTTTATCTTAAAAAGAGGAGTATAATTTTTACTTATATATTCTGAGACTAGATAATATTTATAAGAATTCTTAACTCCGTCTAACTGTAAAGTTAATACTCCATCATCTATAGGCATCAGTGCAAAACTAACTCTTTTAGTTGAATTGTTAACTTCTTCTATGAATTGCTCTTGAGAGTATACGTCATTTAACAACCCTGGTGATTGATTAATATAAACAGGTTTCTCACGATCTGTTAATGCATATAGCAGTGATTGATTTGTAAAATCTAAATAGGTTTCATCTTGTTCAAATATATTATCAAAAGTATACTTCATAGATTTGCCTAATTCAGCCATTGCATTATCTAACTTAACTCTAGTTGCTTTCTTAGAAAAATCCCCCTTAAATTGCTCATAGGAAGAATAATTTTTAAAAGTCATATCTAATAAAGACTGTTCTACGGGTATCTCTGCCCCTAACACTCCACCAAAGACCATTAGCGTTAAAAAGTATGAAACTGTAAATACTTTATACCTATTTCTTTTTATTAAGACAGTAAAAGCTAAAGCTATGAAAATAGGCAATGAATACAATAACACATGGTTCATGTGACTAGCAAGAGAATGTCTTATTATCCCCCTTGGCGCATTTACCAAGAAAACCAAGAACCCGGTAGCCATGAATATAAATTTATTCATATCTATCGTATCCTTATTTTGCTTAACCTTATATAGTATTAAAATAAATAGGAACGTAGCTGTAGTTGGTATAACCACATAACTAGTAACAAATGAGATCAGTGTAGTATGACCTAACCCATTAATTGCCCAATTTTGATTAGATAATGCTATAGATAAAAACTCACGTATTCGATTTATTGGATTTATATCCTTAAATATGCACATTAATGAAAAAGTTGTTCCTGCGATAAATGCTATAACAACTCCAGTAATCGCCAATGCTTTCCACCTTATTTTTTCCTTATATAGGATTCTTACTAACACAAAAATAATAAGAGTGCTTACAGTAAATGCCATACCTACATCCAATGAATATAAACAGGTAGCACCTATACTTATCCAATACATAAAATAATTTCTTACTTTTTGCTTTTTAATTGCTTTAATTAAAGCCAATACTGTTATAAATCCAAAGAAGTATAAAGTTATAGCTTTATCTAAATAAATAGGAAATATAAGTGTAAATATAAATGCAAAATCTCTATTGAAAATCTTACTAAACACCATGTATATAAAAGTATATAGTAATATATTTGAATAAACAAAATAAGGCACAAATACCGCATCTAAAGAATATCCATTAAG
Source organism: Clostridium sp. (assembly GCF_036660475.1). Classification (GTDB taxonomy): domain Bacteria; phylum Bacillota; class Clostridia; order Clostridiales; family Clostridiaceae; genus Clostridium_J. Next base: position 26,332 of record NZ_JAVXAO010000012.1, read on the forward strand.
TAATCCAAAAATATGTCCAGATAACTGTACTTTTAACATATGTGCATCGAAAGTCTCTACTATTGGAATTTTACCATACCTAAAAAATTCGCTAATAGCTAAACCATGATTCGCTGCTTCAAAATAATCAGTGGTTATTGCTGATTGTAATGGTATTTGAGCAAAAACTAAAACTACTGATATTATAATTATTATGTAATACCAAAACTCCATATTAAACTTATAAAGCCATTTCTGCTTTATAAGATTCACATAAATGTAAATAGATGCAGATATTAAAAACAAAATAAAATATGTTAAAATATAAATTTTTACTCTACCTTTTATAAAAATATTATGTTGGTTTAATATATTAAAGATTTCTATTAGTATAGATACTATCCCACTAGACAGTAAAAATGGCACAAATGACATTTGTAGCGCTTTTTCACTATAATTATAATCCAAATTTAATTTTCTTATTATGTTGTGCCATAAAATAATCAATAGGTTTATGACAACTACCGTAAATGTATATAGTCCTAAAAATCCTTCCATATTAAATTCTTTTTTTAATTTATACTGAAGTGTAAGAAAAAATAAAGTAAGAGGTATTGATATTAATAATCCCCACTTAATTGCTTTATATTTTGGTATTTTTTCTTTTAAATATATTTTTAATATATCCATTGTTAAAAATACACTTATCCAAAGAAGACAAATGTAAATAGCTAAATCCATCTGGACGGGCCCCTGGGTTTTAAACTTGCTTAACCACGCTAAAATTAAGGGTATAATTCCAACTATAGATACTACATTAACAAATTCTAACCCTTCCATTGATGTGGATTCCTTGTTTTCAATACCTATATATACATTGCTTAGAATGCTATAAATCAAAAAATATAATAAAGGAATGATAATAATTGATAACATGTAAAATTGCCTAACCCTATCTGATACATCCCCACCATATAAGGCCATATTTCCTATAACTCTATTAAAGCTAACTATTCCATTATTCATTGGTTCATAACAATATGAAAAATATAGAGCTAAAAACAGTGATGGTAATATTGATTTACTATGAAATTTAAAAATTCTTTTCATTAAGTAATATTAGCCTCCTTCAACGGCATCTATTTAGTAATTTTATCTATAGATTGTATAATATACTTCTGCCTTCTAAATGAAAGATCTAATATTATAGATAAATATTTAATTATAATAGTCATTATTAAAAATAGTCCAAGAAACGCCACTGAAAGAAATAACATAGTTGTTGTCCATCCTTCTATAGGCTTGTTCAAACTAAAATATGTAACTACAACATAACTCCCTGTGAATATAGTAAAACAGATCATTAAACATGAGAAAAACAAAGATATTTTATAACCAATATCCGTGAATAATATAAATGAATTTATCGCTAAGGTCTCTCTTTCTCTCCCATTATTATCTGACTTTAAATTCGAATTTTCTATAATTTTATTTTCATATATAATACTATTAGTTTTTAGTCCCGAATTTGAATATACAGCTTTTCTATATGGTATAGTTTTATTTAACGAACTTACTCTATTTATAGCTCTTCTTGAAATTATTCTAAAAGTTTCCGTCTTAAGTATTGATGCACTATTATAAAATCTATTAAATAATCTATAGAAAATTTTAGAGGCTAACTTTGTTGTATTCTTAGGTGATGCAGATACTATATCATAGCCACTTAATGCCTTATTATAAACCGCCATTATTGTGTTTATATCATAATCCATAACCAAACCATCAAATTCAAATACTAAATCTCCTATGGATAAATCTACCCCCGCAATCATAGATAACTCAATGCCTTGGTAGTACCCCATATTCACAATGGTTAAAATTGAATTTGGTAAATCTTTAGATAAATCCTTAATAACATTCACACTATTATCTGTAGAAGAATCATTTACGCATATAATTTCAAAGTTTTTAAAATTATCGTTTAGAACATTGTATAACGACTTTAAAAAATGACCTACTATAGCTTCACTATTATGGACATATATCACTGTTGAAATAAAGTTTTTTTCTTTTTCTTTTATCACTTTAACACCTCATCCAAGTCATAAACCGTATTTATTTTTCCTGATAACACACTTATAAATGTAGGTTTTTCAGAAAACTTTCTTATCAACGTAGGCCTTGAATCATCTATTTCTGAAGCCATCAGTATGGGCTTCATTGAGAATAATGATTCCACATATTCAAATTTCAAATCTTCCTTCAAGTATTTTTTAGCAAGACTTGACATATACACCCATGAACTTTTAGGTTTACTTGGACACATATTGCAATTCCCTAATTGTTTAGGTGAACAATACCCCCCACTAGTTTTCTGACAATCAAATGTTGGTAAAACCTCATAACTAGTTATATGTGGAGTAAAAGTTACAGAGGTTAAAGAATGATATCCAGTTTTTCCAAATGGCATGATTGAAAAGAACGGTCCATCCATAACCGTTATCCCTATATCTTTTAGTTTATCATCAACCTTGCACAGAATTATTTCACATAATTCATATTTAATTTTAAAAGGTTCGTAATCTAGCATAGATAGTACTTGATTAACTGACGCATATGTAGCATTAATTAGGAATGCTGTAGAGACTTTTTCTCCACTTGATAAGTAAATTTCATAAGCATCATCTAATTTGTTTATACTCTCAATCCTAGTTGAATATCTTATTTCAACATTATTGTATTTCTCTAACTTACTTTTAACATCAGCTTTTAATATCATAGCATCATATGTAAATTCCTTAGTCTCAAAAGCTCCATCACACATACCCTCATTGAAATATTTATTATGATTTATCTTTTCACAAGCTATATTGGAATCTTTACAAAACTTTTCAAATTGCTTGCCACTTGTCCATGAAAAATTGCTACTTATAGCATAAATTTTTTTGAATTCATCATGTATGCAAAAATTGCATTCCTCACAAAATCTTTCAAAGTATCCTGCTGATTTTGTTGCTGTAGAATATGACCTAGGATAATGGTATCCCATATGTACCCTTGCTTGATTTATATAGGTAGCCCTTTCAAAACAATCATCATCATATTCTAATACTAAAACTTTTTCACCCTTCCGCCCGCAAGTTTCAGCTGCATATAGTCCATAGATACCTGCACCTATTATAATTTTATCATAATCCATATTCTTCACCTTCTCATAAATTCTTAAGGATTATATTTTCCTATCAATGTTTTAAACAGTATATTTAATAAATTCAAGTTTCCCTTTATCCCACTAATCTTAGTCGGAACGCCACCATCCTCTGGGTAACTTCTAGTAACCGGAACCTCTATAACCTTCATCCCTAATTGGGTTGCTCTAACCGATAAATACGCTAATAGCTCATAGGAATCAAATATATTCCTAAAAGGCTTAACTCTATTATCTTCTAAATATATTTTAGAATATCCTCTAAACCCATTAGTCGTATCAGTAAACCTATGTTTAGCTGCTATAGATATTGCTGGTGCATGTATTAGTTTAACCGCTAAATGCCTTATCATAGGTGTATTTATAGCATGCCCACCCTCTATGAATCTAGATCCTTGTATCATATCATAACCTGCATCTAGTTTTTCAACAAATAATGGTATTGATTCAACACTATCCTTGTTATTGCCATCCACAGTTATAATTCCTTTATACCCTCTCTCAAGAGCCCAGTAGTAACCCATCCTAAGTTGGGCACTTAATTTACCATTGTCCGTCTTAGTTAAAAGTGTATTCACACTAAGCGCCTTTAATCCTTCTATTTCCATCGAACCGTCCATTGAACCACCATCACATAAAATAATATCTACTACCTTATGAATATTATTTTCTTTCAACTTCATAAGTTCTTCTATTATTCGACTTCCTTCATTTATCACAGGTATACATAAACAATATTTATTTGCTTTCTCTCTAAAAACAACAGATGAAAATTTAGGTATTTCATTAACCATGGTTTTCCTCCAAATCTTATAAATTCGCTACATAGGATAAAGTATCCTTAATCTTATTAAGTTCACACTGTTTCATTTCTATAGACACGTATTTATCATACTTAACTTCTCTTAATAACGAAAAAAGTTCTCTATGCTGACTTCTCTCTAATATATGAACAAGGTTTGGTTCACTTATATGCACATGATTAATTAGTTCTATATTCTCAGCTAACACCCTTATATCTTCATTGTTTTCTATTATGGTTCCAAAGTCTACATTTACCTTAAATCCGTCGCTTCCTATTTCACTAGCAATATTAAAGGCGTCCTCTGTATAGTTTATAAAATTTGTTCCATATAGAGTAGGGTTCGGCTCAATTGACAATATAGTATTTTTATTACTTGCATACTCACCAAGTTCTCTAAAGAATTCTACTGCTACCCCATAGTCAGCTTCACTTTCTATAATTCTATTCTTAGGAGACCCAAAAACTAAATTATTACAACCTATCACTGCTGCAAAATCAATTCCAGCTTTAATATACTGCTTTAGTATTTCTCTTTCCGTCTCATCTCCAAATAATCTTTCAGTTTTACCGAATATTATAGATTGCATAGAAGATACCTTAAGACCATAGTTCCCTTTCAACTCCTCAGACCATTCTCTAGCCTCTTGAAGTTTTTCATATGGATTAACAGGGAAAATCCTAGTAGGCGCAATTTCTATTGCAGAGTAATTAAGCTTATTTAACATTCTATAAACTTCTTCATCATCTTCTTTTTTCCATCCAATGTTAGAAATTGAAAGTTTCATAATTACCTTATCCCCTTATCTATAAATTGTTTTATATCCTTTAACATAAATTCCTTTGTAAATATATACCCACCGTCTCCATTAAAATCCTTATGATGGATTGTTCTAAAATCATATGATACAGGGTTTGTCGTTATTTCATTGATAAATTCATGCCCAAATACATATTCATATAATTCACTAGCACAAATAGGCTCAGATGCTAAATTTAGAACTTTAATCCCTTTTGACATAGCTATTTCTATATGTCTCCATAGATATTTAAGATTGTAAAATTGGAATACACCTCTAGAATCTGTAAAATTAATAGCCGAAAACCCTACAGACTTAAAATACCTTTTTAGTTCCTCTTTGTCTTCTACTGTTCCCTCAGTACATTTATAAAATCCATTAGATTGAAGCACATACTGTGTTTTAATCTTATCATTACACTTGCTAAGTTCATCTAATTTAGCCTTAGTAAGCATAGCTGGAATTACACTAATCATATCATAGATGAAATTTTTCTTAAGATTGTCACCGTATAGCCCTGGTAACCTAACTATTAAGTAATCCTTAACGTTTTCCTTAACCCAATTCTCAAGATATCTTCGATTAAGTCCATAAGCCTCAACTACATCACAACTTACATCTGTATCTTCATTAACATTAATAGCATTTCCATATACATCTATTGTTGAAATTAAAACTAGCTTTTTAGGCCTTATTTTTTTTATATTTTCAATAGCCTCTAGTATATGTTCTCTATCAGCCTCAGGATTCTTATTTGCTATAAACTTCTCTGCTCTAACGCCACTATACACAAGGACATCTGGGATTGTATCAAATGCCTCATGTATGTTTTTAGAATTATATGAATTATTAAACCCGTATTCACTGGCTAAATTTGAACCAACAAATCCTGAATATCCAACTAAAGATACATTATTATAATTTATCATAATTTACCCTCGCGCAAGAATTCTTAATGACTTCTTTAACTACACTGTACTTCACGCTCTTAACCATATCTTCGAAAGCTTCACTGCTCTCCATCTTGAACTCAACCACTGGGTCTACTTGTCTATACGCTCTAAGCTTTATACCTTCTTTTAGATGTTCCATATTATCTATATGGTCAACCCATTTTTCATCTACCACTGAAAGAAGTATTCCTCTCTCAAAGTTTTTAAATTCTTCATTTATTTTATCTTGTTTTTTAACGTCCTCATCATCATTAAGCGTTTGCTCTACTACAAAGCTTTCCTCGAGACTTTTGTACATATCCATAATAGTTTCATTAAAGATTTTCTGAACCTTATCTACATCTTCATAAATTAAAATTTCTAAATCTATTTCCTCTTTTTCTATTCCAAGTCCTCTTGCAAATACAATTAAATCTCTCATATTTGACTCATAGATTTCTTCATAATCGTCATTTTCTCCAATATTAGCCTCTAGGTGATTCTTTACCATATCTTTTGATACAAACTCTATCATATCCTTAATGTACTGACTTACATCACCATTATCTAAAACGAAGTTTCTCTCATCATAAATAACAAGCCTCTGTTTGTTTATAACATCATCAAATCCAATAAGATTCTTTCTTGTTTCAAAACTATTTCCCTCCACATTCTTCTGTGCATTCTCCACAATCTTTGAAACAAGTCTTCTCTCAATTGGTGTATCCTCTGGCAATTCCATTCTACCAAATAAAGAATTAAACCTATCAGCCTCATAAACCTTAAAAAGATCATCCTGAAGCGACAAGTAAAATCTTGAGCTTCCTACATCACCTTGACGCCCTGATCGTCCTCTTAATTGATTATCAATTCTCCTAGCTTCATGTCTGTCAGTACCAATAACTCTTAATCCACCTAATGATACAACTTCGGAATCAAGCTTTATATCAGTACCTCTTCCCGCCATATTAGTAGCAATAGTAATAGCCCCAAATTGACCTGCATTTTCTACTATCGCAGCCTCTTTTTCATGGTTTTTAGCATTTAAAACATAATGCTTTATTCCTCTTCTCTTTAAAAGATAAGATATATCCTCAGACTTCTGTATGTTAGAAGTTCCTACTAGAATAGGTTGTCCTTTTTTGTTGCAAGAAACAATATCTTCGATTATTGCATTATATTTACTGGTTAAGGTCTTGTATACAAAATCAAGCTCATCAACCCTTGCTACAGGCTTGTTAGTTGGTATCGCTATAACGTCTAATCCATATATCTCTTGGAATTCTAAATCTTCAGTTATAGCAGTTCCTGACATCCCTGAAAGCTTCGTATACATTCTAAAGTAATTTTGTAGTGTTATTGTTGCCAAGGTCTTTGACTCTTTTTGAATTTTCACACCTTCCTTAGCCTCAATAGCTTGATGAAGACCTTCACTGAATCTACGACCTTCCATTACTCTCCCAGTAAATCCATCTACAATGAAAATTTCACCTTTTTTAGATATATAATCCTTATTAAGCTCCATGGTGTAATTCGCCTTTAAAGCCTGCGCAATATGGTGCTGTATATCCCTATTTTCCATATCAGAATAATTCTCTATATTAAACTTTTTCTCAAGTAGTTCTATCCCTGCATCAGTAAGAACTGCTGATCTCCCACCTCTATCTATTTCATAATCCACATTCTTCTTTAATGACTTAACAAATTTATCTGCAATAACATAAAGTTCTGTAGATTTCTCTCCCTCACCAGAAATTATTAAAGGAGTCCTAGCTTCATCTATTAATATTGAATCTATTTCATCTACAACACAATACTCAAGTCCTCTTTGAACTCTCTTTTCTTTCTTAACTGCCATATTGTCTCTAAGATAATCAAATCCAAACTCACTATTAGTTCCATAAACAATATCACAGTTATACTGTTGTCTTCTTTCATCTGGTTTCATCTCATGGAGAATAACCCCAACAGTAAGACCTAAAAATTCATGTACTCTACCCATTTCATCTCTATCTCTCTTTGCAAGATAGTCATTTGTAGTGATGATATGAACTGGTTCTCCTGTAAGCGCATTAAGATAAGAAGAAAGTGTGGCAACTAACGTCTTACCTTCCCCTGTTTTCATCTCTGCAATTCTACCTTGATGAAGGATAACTCCACCAATAAGTTGAACTCTATAATGCTTCATACTTAAAACTCTAGATGAAGCCTCCCTAACCACTGCAAAAGCCTCAGGAAGAAGATTGTCCAAAGATTCTCCAATTCCTAATCTTTCTTTAAACTCTATAGTTTTTTCCTTTAATTCTATATCCGAAAATGATTTTAATTCATCATGAAAACTCTCTATTTTATCAACAATTTTATAAACACTTTTTAATTCTCTTTCACTGTACGTTCCTAATATATCTAATATACCTACCATAGCTATACCATCCTTTAACTTTTTTGAATTTAATGTCATTATTAATTATACCTTATTTAATTTGTTTATTCTATAGTAGAACAAAGGGTTACTCCATAGGAGTAACCCTTGTTTTTTATTATCTAAATAGAAGTGCCGAAGCATTTCTCTTCTAACTAAAAAATATATGTTTTACTATATTTATTGTATCATATATATTGTAAAAATGAAAGTTATTTCTACAATATATATAAATTTATCATTTATATATTATTCATGGTTTTATAGCATATAAGTGTATAACATACCTATATTTTACTTCGACACAGCTTCATTACTTTACCTTTAAATTATAAATATAATCCTCTATAGCTTCACCATATATATATCCTTTAGGAATCCTTATATCAATAAGTTTCCCCTTATTTTTCTCAACAAGTATACCCTTATCCTCTAAGGCGTGACTGCCTTTATATACCAAAATATCACCTTCTAAGAACACACTTATAGGTAGTGAGCTGATTGTAACATCTCTATTACTTCCATTTCTAAGAAGCACTAAAGCAACAATGCCCTCAGATTGACCTATTGCAACTATAGGATCAATAATAAATTCCCCTTGACGAATTGATGGAATATCATATAGTTTTTCTCTTATAAATTCCTTTGTATCCCTTGGCAAATTGTCATCTATAAACGAATCTATATCCATATCTTTTGTATATGCGAATCCAGTATTATATAAAGAAGAAAATACTACCTTCAAATCCTTAATCTCTTCACTCATAGTAACCCCTTCAAAGAGTACCTCATAGTAGAATGAAGAATTTCCTTTTATTCTATAATCACCCTTAAAATCAATTACCTTATCAGCTACTAATTTTCCCTCTTGGTTTAAAAGTCCAAGAGGAACATTGTGTAACTCTACTGATGTTGATGAGGTATTAGTTATAAAAACCTGAGCTTCAACACCTTCATAACCATGGTATATGTTTACCGTTTCTATAGAAAGGTAATCACTCACAGAAATCTTATCTATTTTTTTATATTCATTATAGAGTAAATTCTTTTTAAAATCAGATGTTCCGTAATCAAACTGCAATGGTAGCGTTTCACCCACACCATCTATTATACTTTCTTCAAGCTTGGTCGCTATATCCTCTGGCTTTTTAAATAATTTTTCAAATATACTTGGCATTTTATCACTCCTACAACACTTAATTTTTAATATGGTATTACAGTTTTCTACATAGATATACCAAATTAATTAAATTGGAATCATTGTAGGGTAGTTACTAAGATTAACTTCATTTATAATAGTATTAATTCTATCTTCTATCTTCTCAAGAGAATAATATTTTACCTTCTCTTCAAAGATTTTATTAGATATATATTCTCTTAAATAAGATGTCATATTTATTAATTTAGTTATATCAAGTGAAAGTAATGCATTATAATAATCATTAAAGTTATTTGCATTATTCATTAAATATATATTATTTATAAATTCCATATCTTTTTTAATTTCATCATAGCTCTCATAACTAGGTTTTAATAACTCTAAGTATTTGTATGAATCAGAGGAGTTTAAGATTTCTTTATAGGATTCTCCAAATAGTTTCCTTATTACACCACTGGTATTGGTTCCACTATTAAACTCAGTTATTAATCCTGTCTTAATTTCACCTACATGTAACAGTAGATTTTTTCCTTCATCTATAGTCTCTATAATGGATTTTTCCTTAATCGCTATATTTATGGATTTTTCCATGTTCTTTTCTGAATCCAAGTTATCTTCAAGTTCTTTAATTAAAAAAGAAATATCATAGCTATCTATGATTTTAAGTATTTCCACATGAAAGTGATTATAGACATCTCTTATATCTGATATGTCATTATAAATTTCAATTCCAGTTAGTATTTTTAATATATCTCTACACTTAAGAAAATTGTCCATAGACTTTTTTTGCTTAATAGCATCATTAGCAAGATTCATAGCATCAATAAACTTACTTAGTTTTGAATACTTCTTAACCTCTTCCGGATATGTATTTTTAATAAATCCTTGTCTAACCATTTCCGTGCACTCTTTAATTATTATAATACCTTTATTAATGTCCATACTTTTAATACACTGAAGAATCTCATTGTTCTTTTCAATTAAATTAAAATCTAAGTTAATTGGAACAACCTCACTGTCATCAATGTTTAAAATCACACTGTCTTCACATATTCTTTTCTTCAAATCTATAATTAATATTTTATCTTCCTTCAAAAAAATCCCTCCATAGCTTTAGTTCATAATATTCATATAGATAAAAAATCCATTTTATCAAACTTACATATATTATACTATTAATTTAGGTAAGTTTGTATAATATCTTCTTTATTTCATGCATAAATATTGTTCTTATGGAAATAATGTTTAAAAGTTAAGTTGTTTAACTATAAGTTAATAAAATCAAAAGAGAACCGCCATCTCTGACGATTCTCTCTTTATATAACTATTTTTTCATAGTTTATCACTAGAAATTTCTAGAACTTTAACACTCTAAAGAAATACATTTAACTGTTATTTCTATATATTATAGTCCTGCTGCTAATTTAACTTCAGAAACATTGTTAAATTGAGCTTTTGGAGTTTGAGCTTTAAGTTCTACTAATTTATTAAGAACTTTTTCAGCTACTGTAACTTGTACATCTGCTGATAATTTTGCAAATCCTGAAAGAACATCGCTAGTTAAAGCTGTTTTCATTGCTGATATATCAGTTGCAGCATTTACATTTGTTAAGAAAGTAGTTCTAGCACCGATTCCAGTAGTTATTGCAGTTGTTACAGCTGCAGTATTTTCAAACTTAGCTGTAGTTGGTACTGCATTTCTTGCTACCATTACAAGTTCAGCAACCTCAAGTTTCGCTTGTGAAGAAAGGTTGATGTAATCTGCCATTGCAGGAGATTCATTTAACGCAACTTTAGTTAATGCATCTGCCATAGCTGCTGCTGTTGTTGCATTGTTTACAGCTGCTAATCTTGTTTCTACTGCTTTTGCTTTGTTTGCATTAACGATTATAGCTTGAACTGCTGTTGCTTTAGCAACATCTGTTCCAGTTATTGTAGGAGAACCAGTTAAGTCAGCTTTAATAGCTGTCATATATTCTGTTATTAATGTAGCATCTACAATAGCTTTATCAACTATTGATACATCTGCAAGTCTGTTTAACTCTGCTAATGCTTTTGCTTTAACTTCTGCTGTAGCTGTAGCTGGAGTATAAGTAGCGAAGTTTGTTACTACATTTCCTACTGCAGTTGTTAACGCTGTAGCATTTCCTGGATTTACTACTATAGTTTGAACTGCTGCTTTATCAATTACTGTAGCATTTTTAACAGCATCATCAATTATTGCTTTATATTCTTTTATTACTGCTTCATTAACATCAGTTAATGCTAATACTGTACTCTTAAGAGCAGTTAATAATGTAGCTTCTGTTTTTGCTTCTTTAACAGCTATTACAGCCTTAACAACATCTAATCTCTTTTGTAAATCAGCTTTTGTTGTTACGCCTTCTACATCAGCTTTTAAAGCACTTACTAACACTTGTGCAGCATTAACTTTATCAGTAGTTAAACCTGTTTCTGCTGCTGCAACTACTTCTGTTGTTTTTGCAACGTTTTTAGTATCAATTATTGTTTGTATAGCTACAACTGTTTTTGCAGATTTAGTTGTTTCATATTCTGCTATAAAGTCAGCATTAACTCTTGCAAATGCTGGGTTTTGAAGTGCAGCTAATAATTGTATTTGATTTGTAGCATCCATTACTGGAATTACAACTTTCATTTCTTCAATTATAACTTGTGCTTTTGCTTTATAATCAGTTGTTACACCTTTGCTAGCTGCAACTGATTCTGGTAATACTGCAGGTAATGCAGTTACAGCTTCTTGAGCAATAACAACATTTTTCACAGCTACACCATTAACAGATGTTGAACCATTTGGAGTAGTAGTTACCGCAGTCATCGCTGTTTTTGCAGTCTCTACTAGAGTACCTATAGCTGCTTCTGTTAATCCACTGTTTACTAAATTAATCTTATCTTGAATTCCAGCTATAGTTGTGTTATCTGAAGCTATAGCTGCTTTGTAAGCAGTTATATTTTTTACATCAACACCTATAAATGGAGCTCTATTTATTGCAGCATATAATTTAACTTCTGTATCAGCTGCATTTACTGATGCTATTATTCCATTGATTGTTAATTGAACTTTAGCAAGTCTTGCTTCTAATAATATTTTAGTATCAGACTCTTTAAGCTCAGCAACTAATTCTTTTGCTGCTTTAAGATCTGCTTCTAATAATGTTTTTTCAGCTAAAACTACCGCTGGAGTTGCTTTATCAACAATAGCAGTATCTAATTGAGCTTGTACTGTCTTAGCCCATGCTTTAACTGACTCAACTTTAGAAGTTGCTATTTCATCTAATAATACTTGAGCTGCATCTACGTCAACTTTTAATCCTGATTTTTTAGCTTTTTCAACTGCTGCGAAAGCAACATCAAATTTAGCTTGTTGGAATGTATCTACTGCTGAAGACCATGATGTAATATATTCTGTATTTCCTTCATATGTTTTAAATCCATCTACATATCCTCTAGCTTGGTCTATTTCAGCTTGAGTTAAAGTTGGTTTTAATCCCCCATTAACATAAAGTATAGCGTAGAATTCATTAAATAAGTTCTGTTGAACTGCATCTACCATGCTTGATAGAGTTCCAACCATTGACTCTAACCATGTTTCTCCATTTTTGTAAGCATCAAGTAATGGCTTTATTGCTGTTCTTGCAGCTGTAACCGCTACCTGTGTTTTGTCTGTTTCAGCTTTTTGTGCTGCTGTTAATGCTGCCGCATATAATGCATCATAATCTGGTGCAGTTGCGTCTGCTGCAAATACTGGCATAGCCCCCATCATAAGACTAGTAGCTAATGCTCCACTTAACACCTTTGTGCTTTTTTTACTCATATTAAGTTTCCCTCCTAAATTTAGATAATAAAATTTATATAATGAGCCAAAAGCTAGTCCATCTTAGATGAACTTAACTTATTATACTCAATTAAATACTCTTTGACTTTGAAAATCCTTATAGGTAATTATATTCAAATTTACATACAATAATTACAATACTGTAATTATAATATAAAAAAGTACCGTTGTCCACATTTTTGTATTTTTTAGGTTTCAAAGTATGGTTATTGGTTTTAACTCCAATATAATCTTTATTACCTATCATTATCCACTATTGTATACTATAACAATATTTTTTTCAAGTATTTACCTATAATTTGTGATATTTTTTTTATATTCTCTATATTTCAACTAAAATAACTCTTTTTTAAATTCTAATTGTTTTAATATAAACATAAAAAAGAAGAGGTATAAAATCTTTTTTAGATTTTATACCTCTCCACTCTTATTTAAATTTAAACCATTTATTTTAATTCATTTTACTTTAATTCCTTCTTTTATCCCCTCTATAACACCTTTACATCTTTGTGTTTCTCCCTTAACAGCATATCTAATAATTACTATAATTCTTGTCGCATAAAAAAACATTAGATTTTTTTTATGTTTCTTCATTAATACAATTCTATTTCTAGTATTCAATTTCAATGCAAATGGTGAAGCTTCCCCACCTGTTGATGCACTTACTTTATGATATATAACAGCTTTAGGATTAAACCATAGTCTATATCCTGCTTGTCTCAGCTTAAGGCAATAATCAACATCTTCATAATACATAAAGTATTCCTCTGGAAGATATCCAATCTCTTCAAAGACTTCTCTTTTTATCATCATAAGACATCCCGTAGAAAAAGTTATTTCCTTATCCTTATCATACTTACCTATATCTTTTTCCCCTTCACCTAGGTGCATTCCGTAAAATCTTTTTTCGTTAAATGTACCTCCAGCAAACCATAAGGTATCTCGTTTTCCTTCATAGTATATCTTTCCTGTGGTAAGTCCTAAGTTTTTCTCACGCTTAAATGGCTTTAGCAGTTCTTCTATTAGGTTTTTCTCAACTAATGTATCATTATTAATTAATAGTATATAATCTGCTCCATTATTAAGAGCATATTTTATACCTATATTATTTCCTTTTGCAAAGCCGCCATTATCTTCTGCCTTTATAAGTATATGATCTTTCTTTAACTCTTTAGAAATTTTACTATAACTATCATCTGGAGAGTTATTATCCACTATTACTATTTTATAATTTTTATAAGTAATACTTTCTAAGGATTTTATACATTCCATAGTATCCTCATACCCCTTATAATTCAGAAGTATTATATAAACTTTTTCATCCATGGCTTAATCCAACTTTCTCTTTTTCCTAATAAGAATTCTACAGCTAAAACCAAAAATATGTTCATTATTAGTATTGGAATCCTAAAGGAGTTTACAAATATACTCCAAAGCAAAATACTAGTTATGTTCCCATATATAAGAACCTTCCCCATAGGTGATAATTTCTTCTGCTTTATAATCTTTATTGATATATAAGCTAACAATAAGTATATACATAAATAAACTACAAATCCAAATACCCCACCATCTTGAAAAGATTCTGGTATGAATGTCATTGCATTTAATCCAACCTCATTTTGAAGTTGTGGTATGTATACGCCTTTTGATACTATCCAATCCTTAAGTGCATCTCCTTGCCCTATAAGGTTAGCTCCAAATTTTACAAATGGATAAAACAAATTCGCAAAAAAACTATGACCAAGTAATACTTGGTTAGCTAAGCTGTAAGCTACGTTTTGTAGTGGGCTTGTAAGGTATATATATACCCATATAATAGAGGATGGCATTACTTCACTAACACCATAGTGTTCCCATAATGTTCTATTGTAGACATTCTCAAGAACGAAATCCATTCTTAGATTCCCTACATACCCAAAAAAACATATAGATATTAGTAGCACTCCAAAAAATCCACCATAGGTAAGATATATTTGCTTTCTCGTTAATGTCTTCTTTATATTGATAAAGTTAAATACTTCATATATTCCCAATGTAATAATCATAAATGCAATTGGTCCTCTATTTAGAGTTAGAAACAGTATTCCCACTGCACCTATTAACACTGCAAGATCTAATTTTCTTTTATAATTCCTATATAAAATATACTTTATCTCTCCACATAGAACTAACATGTATACCACGTAGGTAGCAAAATGTTCCAAGCTTTGTTTATCTATCTTATTGTCTGCCAAAATTGCTAATCCATATTTATAAACATTTATAGAAAACATAGCTAGTCCCGCTATAAATATTAGATTAGATAATGTGCTATATATTTTATATTTACCTTTGCCATCTTTAAAGTCAGAAAACATATTGTCTATATCCCGTTCTTCAAGAGAAATGTATTTTGACAGTGCAAAAAAGCTAAGGGATATGGATATTACTATTATGTTTATTAACATAGTTGGTGTGTAAAGACTACTAAATTTGAAATTATATAGTATTATTGCTATTGTCCATAGCATAAACATAATTTTTCCTTGGTCTACTAAAAATATTATTCCTCTTTTTCTTATAAACCCTCGTATTACTAATATAAAAAGTATAAGTTGAATTACTGCTAAAATTTCATACACGTTTATCCTACACCCCTTCTACTGATTCATTACTTCATAGATTTCCTTTGCCGTCTTATCCCACGAAAAGTCTTTTAACAACTCTTTTGATCTTAATTTCAATTTCTCAATTTCTTCTATTTTTTCATCATTAATAACTAATTCTATGGCTTCCTTAATTTCCTCTACCCTTTCAGGATTAAAAGTTATTGCCCCATCCTTTGCTACTTCTTTTAATGACGAATTGTTTGAACATAACACTAAGGTATCACATGCCCAAGCCTCTAAAATTGTCAGCCCGAACCCTTCATATAGAGATGGATATATAAGTCCTTGTGATTTACCATAAATAGTAGGTAAGTCCACATCTGGTACGTATCCTAAAAATATTACATCCTTGTCTAAGTTTAACTTTTTAGCTAGGCTTTTAACTTCTTCCATATATGCAGACGTTTTTCCTACAATTACAATCTTCATTCCTTTTCTATCGTCTATATCACTAAAAGCTTCTATTGCTCTATGCAAGTTTTTATGACTATATCCGCCACCTATCATAACCATATATCTGTAATCTATATTGTACTTTCGCAAAATATCGTCTTTTACATTTTCTTCATTAAACAAAGCTCCATCATATCCATTGTATACAACATGGACTTTACTCTTATCTACCTTATAAAATTTTAATAAATCATCCTTCGTATTGTTTGATATGCATATAATCTTATAAGCTCTCTTTAAAAGTAGTGGCATAAAATATTTATAGTATAGGTATTGATGATATGCTACTTCTTTATAATACATTGGAATAAAATCATGTATTGTTATTATTTGCTTCCTTCCGCTCAAAACACAAAGATATTGAAATGGATGATATAACAGTCCACCTTTTTCCACTTTAAAAGGCATGGTAAATTGCGTGTATAGAAATCTTACTATTCCGCCCTTTTTCTTATATGTTGGTTCTACATATTTTGTAGTTTTTATAACTTCTACACCTTCTATATGAATAGGTGCAATAACCTTTATTTCAGTAATATTCTTAAGTTTATTTATAACATTTTTTGCATACACTCCAAGTCCCGTAGGACTCTCATTTAATATAGTTCCATTTACAAATATTTTATTTTTCATATACTAACTCCTTTTCATTAGAGTATCTCTAAGTTCTTTTATATTTGGTAAAAATATAGCAACTACAATAGCTGTAAATCCAATAATATATATGACCATAGATATATACCACTTAAAATTAAATGATAAGTACAAAAATAATCCTATGGTTATAATCTCTGCTATATGATGTTTTAAAGTTACTGCGCCTATATGTTTTCTAAAAAATTTATCTCCGTATAATCCCCATAAATAAAAGGATATTAAGGATGATACTGCTATAGCTTCCTTAGTTCTAAATAAAAGAAATGCTATAAGTATGGTAATTAACGAAATTATTACTGCATATAAATTATTCTTAGTATAATATTTTTCTAATTTCAAGGTCTTATAAAAGTTAGAGGAAACTATGTTTATTTCTCCACTTAATATTATAGTAGGAAATATTATTGCAGTAATAGACAGTGCATCTATATAATCTGGAAGAAAGCTTCCTACTATGCCCTTAAATACAAAATAGGTAGCAAGACAATATCCAAGAAGTATAAATACTACAGTCTTCATAGTTTCGTAAGTTTTCCCTTGGTTTTTCTCATTACTTCTTGCTAGGTATGGATATACTACCGTTCGTATACCATTTAACAATATATATACCATAGAGAGTAATGATACAGCGAAAGAATACATAGCAAAGTCTTCTATAGTAAAAAATTTATCTATAAATATTCTATCTACTCCGATTATTATAATACTAACAAAGTTACCAATCATTATAAAGAAACCTAAAGATATATTTGATTTAATATCATCTTTTATGGATATCAAGGATTTTTTATATCCAAAGTTTATCTGTCTATATTTTATTATATATATAACTAATATTGTTATATTAACAATGGTTTGAAATACTATTAAGTATATAGCATTTGCATAATCAAGTAATATCAATGGAATTACTAATAATATAAATAATACCTTGGATAATACCATATTTCTAGAGTACACTTTGAACTCTCTTACACACTGACTAATAAATTCAAAATAACAAGTAAGGTTTAATACAAATATATTTATAGCCAGAAATACACATATTAGCTGTCTCATAGGATTTTTTATTAGTAGCATTCCAATTGCCATTACTATAATCGCTAACCCGCCCTGAAATATCCATAGAAACTTAAAATATGTTCTAAACTTTTCCTTAGGCAAAGTATCATAATCATATTTACCATAATTCATATATATTCCATCGTTAAAACCTAGATGAAACAGACCTACATACCCTAAGTAAAATGTAAAAATCCTAAAATATCCATATTCATCCATAGGTAATATTTTAGGAATTATAAATGTTAGGATAATGCCGGTTAATAATGCTATTACATTGCCACCTAATGTATAAGCTAAGTCTATTATCCTTTTATCTTTTATTAAAGTTTTCATCATATCTAAATATCCCCACATTCTATGCTTTAAAGGTTACATCTTCCTTTAATATCTTTACAGGGTTTCCTCCTACCAATGAGCACTCTTTTATAATTTTGTTTGTTGATTTTGAAATTACTGTTGATGCAGCCACTATGACTCCACGCTTTAAGATTACGCCTTTTAAAATCATGGCTCTAGATCCTATCCAAACTCCATGACCTATCTCTACTTTCTCATCTTCATTTATTATATCGCCCTGTTTATCAATTATTGCATGAAGATCTGTATCCATTATTTGTACTTCCCAGGAAATCATAACATCACTTTTTATTACTATATTTTTTCTACATATAATAGAACTCTCTGCTGTTATTATAGTGTTTTCACCAAATTCAAGTTCACCTTTAGATTCTACTGATATTTTACTTCCATGCCCTATTGCTGCTTTACCCTTAAATATCACTTTACCATTTACATTCCAAACCCCTCTTGACCTCATCTGATCAAAGATTCCCACTTCATTGAATCCTAGCCTTATCATAAAAGGCTTGATTTCTCTGTTATCTATAGTCACTTGTCCACCTAAGTTCATAATCCACATTCTATGAGATACCAATACTGGCATTTTTATCGCCTGTGAGAGTGGTAAGTATTTCATGTTGAAATATACTGTTTTAGGTATCGCTCTAATAAGGAGATAAATCCTCCTTAATCTGGTTAATATTTTGCATTTATCCATATCAATTCTTATTTTCTCCTTTATTCTAAGATTATTATTTTAATAATTTATAATTATATATGTGCTGCTTAACTTTATATATCACATATCTATAGGCATTATAGCATATAATCAATAAATGTAAAATTTGTTTTCAGTAAACATATTCTTAATATTTCACTTTTTAAAATATCTCAACTTTTTAGAAAGAGTCTCAGCTATTGTTGCTGAGACTCCTTTATTTCTTGTGGATTATCCATTAATAATTTCCCAATATTCCTCTCAACAATCTGTTGAACTATAATATCTGGGTTTACTTCATTCACTAAATCAATATCAAAGTATTGATCCCATTGATATACAGTTTCACTAAAATGTTCTGATATAAATGGACCTAATGCCACCGTAAATGAATCTCTAAACATTAATAGTCTTGGCATCGTATTATCTTTGTTTTTCATAACTGCACCACGAATTAATTCATAATTATAATCTACAAATGGCTTAGATGTTCTAATCACTTTTGGTTTTAATAATATATGCTCTTCAGGGTATCTTTTAGGAAGACTTAACATATTCGCTAAATCACCTCCACCAATTTCCCTATAATCCTTAACTATATCAAATTCATCTAATTTCTTTGGCTCTACTATAGGAATGTATTTCCCTATTTCTTCGATTAATACTTTATATCCATAATATGCTCCGTATTCATTCCAATGGCTATCCGTTACATAATATAATAGTTCCTCTGATTTTTTACTAATTAACTCTTCTCTCAAGTCGATTACATGTATATCTGAATTTTCATCTAGATATTCCACCAATTGATCTAACCTAGTTTCTTCACTAACTACTTTATATTCCTTATTATAATACTCTGGATATATACTCTCTTTATCTGGAGTTATCATTAATATGAATGGTGTACCTTTACTCTCAAGAAACCTTTTCTTTTCTTCTAAATTAGTTTTTATTTTTGCTAGTTCTTCATCTGTAAATTTAGTTATCCCTCTGAACTGTTCTGTTACATTTCGGCCTTCATCTATCCCATAATATAGCCAGCCTTCTTCTCCTAAAACCACCTTATCTGTAGATGGTATGTTAAATAAGTTTAAGTTCATTGAACTATTTAGTCTTATTAGTAAATTTCTCAATCCAAAATTATTATCATATGCAGATTCAACTTTACGTATAAGTGCATTTAGCGTCCCAGCATTCTTATCTGACACGTATGACGCCCCTCCCTTTTCAGTATTTTCTCCATCACTTATACCCGATATAGTGAAAAGTGTAGGTGCATACAACACAAATATAAATAAAGCTACTAAGGAGAAATCCCTAGGTTTAACCCCTTTTACCACTAAGTAATCATATATACTTAGTAAAACTTTAGTTAATATAATTGCAAGTATAAATATTAAAATTGGTGGTATTAAGTTTACTCTGGACTCTTTTATAAGCCTTCCCATTTCATCTGAATATACATATGCATCTGCCGATTTAGGCTTCATAGTCAAAACTTCATCCTCTATGGTAAGTTCTTCGACATCAGGAGATACCTCTGTAAATATAGATTTTATATCAGTTGGTAATATTACAAACCTTTTAAATGGAGTTTTTACTATTAGTTTCTTCACTTGAACTGTTTGTGTCTCATATCCAAAGTGTATCTTAAGACCTTCTATTTCTCTACCTGGTATTGTAAATTTTATATTGTTAAATTCATTGCTTTTGGAATTAACCACCTTAACTGCCATTTCATCATTATATATAGGTACCTTCTTATCTGTATAAAACAATGTAAATCCATTGTCACTCTCTGTCCTAACTAGCATTTCAACCTTTATGTTAGTTCCAAACATCCCAACATATAAGGCTGTTATAATTAAGATAATCGTCATAAATGTTATTATAAATGCTGCAGTAGGTTTAACCATTATTTTTCTGTTATTTCTCATTTTTTCACCTCAATGTTAAAATCTAAAGTATATGAATGGATTATAGGTGCTTCCAGCTAGTACTATAAGGCATATTATCAATAATGCCATAATTCCAATGTTTATAGCCACATTATAAATAACCTTATCCCCCATAATTTTATCTATACCACTTTTCATATACTTTAGTATTGGTGCAGAAAGTATTACTGCCATTATCAACACAAGTACAATTTTAGGATTTATATATAAATTCATATAATGTAAGTTTGTTGGAGCTTCATATATAAACATATGTTTTAAATATTCTACAGCACTTGCTAAATTTTCAATTCTAAAGAATACCCATCCTACCATTACTATTACCATGGTGTAAATATGTCTAAGAGGTTTCCATAACTTATTTAAAAACTTCCCAAATCCGGCTTTTTCTAATGCTAAGAATCCACCATTATAAACTCCCCAAAAAACAAAGTTCCAACTAGCTCCATGCCACAATCCTGACAATAAAAATACTATAAAAAGATTTATGTAACTCCTAGCTTGTCCTTTTCTGTTACCTCCAAGTGGAATATAAACATAATCTCTAAACCAAGTAGTTAACGATATATGCCACCTTCTCCAAAATTCAGTTATAGATTTTGATACATATGGAAAATTGAAATTTTCTAAGAATGTAAACCCAAATATTTTCCCAAGACCTATTGCCATATCAGAATATCCTGAGAAGTCATAGTATATCTGCATTGTATAGCATATAACTCCAAGCCACGCTACCGATGTTGGTACACCAGCTATCTCTATACTAAAAATTTTATCTGCTACAAGTCCTAATTGATTTGCTATTAAGATTTTCTTTGCAAATCCAATTACAAATCTCTTTATACCAGCTGCAAACTTTTCTGTTGTGACTTCCCTTTTCTCTATTTCATCTGCCACATCCTGATATCTTACTATTGGACCCGCTATCAACTGTGGAAATAATGATATATATAATGCTAAATTATATATATTCTTCTGAACTTTAGCTTCGTTTTTATATACATCTAATACATAGGATAATCCTTGAAATGTAAAGAAAGATATTCCTATTGGTAAATGAATTGGATTTATATTAATCTGCTGATTTACCCTGACTAAACCTAACATACTATTAATATTATTTACAATGAAGTTCCCATATTTAAAGAACATTAACATTGATAGATTAGCTATTATTGCTAATATTAACGAATTTCTTTTTTTCTTGCTATTTTCAGCATTTTCATGAACCTTATATCCAAAGTAGTAGTTAATTAATATTGATACAAGCATTACTACAATATGTTTAGGCTCTCCCCACGCATAGAAAAAAAGACTTGCTAATAGCAGTAATATATTTCTATATTTTTCTGGAATTAAAAAGTATGTAGTTATAATTGCAGGTAAAAATACAAACATAAATATCGTAGACGTAAAAACCATTTAATCTTCCTCCAAATTTTCTTCTAAGCACCACTAATTTAAAATAAATTAGAAATTACTTAATCGAATATGTAAATGCATAATAAATATCATAAGATTTAAATTTAATATCATATTATATTCTAGATATATCATAATCACAGTTAATATACATCTACACAATTATAGTACATCTTCATAAAATGTACTACTAAAATTTACAAATACACTTTGCTATTTCATATGTAAAATACCATGATAAAACAGCTGTTGATTTCTGTTTTATCATGGTATTCACATTGTTAGGTTGAGTTTTAAATTCAAAATTCAAAATTCAAAATTTAGGATTTAAGATTTAAGATTTAAAGTTTGAATTTAAAAATCTAGCATAAAAAAATTAGAATAAAACCCGTAATGGATTTTTCAAATAAAATATATTAATTATGATACATATCGTAATCCTTACTTTATTCTACATTAATTGCTTCTTCATTATCAACTTCCATAACCTCTTCAAATCTAAATGCTCCATGGGTAAGACCTTTCAGTATTTCAAAGTTCTTACTTTCTACCTTTTGGTATTCTTTTGCCCATCCAGTAAATAGCTTGAAATTTTCTTCGCTAAAATATTTAGAATTCACCCTCGGAAAACCTAGTAGCAGTTCAAACCCTTCCTCTACTGCCCTTTTAACCTCGACTTGATTGTAACTAAAGTAGTAGCTTCTATCACAATTCAATACTTCACCTATAGTGAACGCATTGTCCTCTTTACTTCTCCATATTAGATTAGCTTTATTTTTTACTATTAAATTCTTTCTATTTTTCATTTTTCTTCACTCCTTATAGCTGCCACCATTTCATACTAAATCTTTGATTCAAATTATAAGTTTTTCTTTAGTACCTTACATATATAATCCAAAGCTTCCACCCTTGCATTATATTTCAAATCACCATCAATGACTACCCATGGGTTATAATCTTTAGATGTAATATCTATGCATTTATTTATTACATCCTTGTATTCATCCCACTTTTCTCTGTTTCTCCAATCCTCCTGGGTTATTTTATATGATTTTAATGGATTGTTCTGTCTTCGATTAAATCTTTTTAACTGCTCTTTGTTTGATATATTCAGAAATATCTTTATTAATATACAATTATTATTAGTGAGGTATTCTTCAAACATATTTATTTCATCATAGGCCTTTTCCCATTTGTAAGGTTCACATAACTCTTCAACCTGCTCTACCAACACTCTTCCATACCAGGATCTATCAAATATCACTATATTACCATTCTCCGGAACCCATTTCCAGAATCTCCACATGTAGTGATATGATTTTTCTTCTTCGGTTGGTGCACATATAGGTATAACTTTATACAACGTTGGGTCTAACCTTTTTACTACCCGTCCTATATTACCACCTTTTCCCGATGCATCCCAGCCTTCATATACTATTATTAAGGATTTTTTCTTTTTTACTAACTGCTTTTGTAACTTATACATCGAGATTTCTAGTTCTTTAATTCTTTTGATATATACTTTTTTATTTATTGGGACTGTTAAAGTCTCAATCTTCAAAAAGTCTTTTTTATCTATATCAAGTTTTATATTCTCACTTTTTATAGTTCTCCCCTGTGTTTTAGCCTTGGTTAATTTCTCAATTAGCTCTTCATAGACCTCAATAATATTATGATTGTTTTCTAAATCAATCTGTTTAAAACAACTTTTATCTACAGTAGCCGCTTTAATAAATTCTATGTTATTTCCATAGTTTTTATTTCTATTTTTTTCAAAAATAAATTTTATTATTATATAATTTTCCTGAATTAATGATTCTTCAAATACTCTTATATACTCAAGATTTTTTCTATTATCCATAAGTCCAAAATAATCATCCGTATAAAATATCGATGTATTACCACCTTTAGGAATGTTAATCCAAAATTCTTTTACCCCATCCATATTTTTATTATGATTTTTATGTGCTTCTTTGCTATTATTCGTATGTAATTTTGTAACCCTATAATCCATTATACTGAGAACCGAATTAATAATTTTCTTTTCTTCACCCTTGAATTTTCCTTGAAATATAATTATGAGGGGGATACCCTTTGCCATAACCTCTCTATGCAACTGTCCAACTTTCATTTCCAATTTTTCTTTTTCACTACTCATCTTATTCATAAAATACCTTCCACCATTTTGATTTTAGTCATAAGGTATCTTCAAAAATAAATACATTAGTATACTCGACTATTTTGAGTTATACTGTGTCAACATACCCCTTAGATAGTTATGCTATTCACGGAACCTATCTCCTTGTGTACCTCAAAACATTCTTTGCATCTTTGACTTATTATTTATTTTCAAATGCCTAGATAATATTATTTCCAATGTTAAAGCTAAAAATACTTTTTCTATTGCATATTGCATTTGTATGGATATAATAATATAATCAGTATAGTTAAAAAATTAACAATATTATTTAAACTTCAGGGGGGATTATTATATGTTTACTTTTGAAACTACTCTAAAAAAAATTAAACACGAAGTATTAAAACAAATAGCACTTCTTGCTATTAATGATAACTTAACCACAAAAGAAATATTTAATATACATAAATTTATAGTGGATGAAGATACTGCAATGTATAGATGTTGCGTATTTAAAGAAAGAGCTATAGTAAATCAAAGGGCTAAACTAGCAGCTGGCTATATGCCAATAGATGATGAATATAGCGATCTTATTGATATTAGAAATTCTGATCAAATCATGTATATTATAGAGGCTGCCTGTGATAGATGTCCTATAAATAAATACACCGTAACTGAAGCTTGCAGAGGATGTATTACACATAAATGTAAAGAAGTTTGCCCTGCTAATGCCATGATGACAGTAAGCGGTAAGTCCTACATAAACCAAGATCTATGTAAGGAATGTGGGCTTTGTAAAAAGGTTTGTCCTTATAATGCTATTTCTGAGGTACTCCGTCCATGTAAGATTGGTTGTCCGACTGGAGCTCTTAGTGTAAATGATCATAATAGACGTGCCATAATAAAAAATGAAGATTGTGTGCAATGTGGTGCTTGTATGACAGCTTGCCCATTTGGAGCTATCTCTGATAAAAGTTTAATAGTTCCTGTAGCAAAAAGATTACATACAAACAAACCTATGGTTGCTATCGTAGCACCTTCTATTTCTGGTCAATTTGGACAAGATGTTTCCATTGGAAAAGTAAAATCAGCTCTTAAATCTATGGGCTTTAATGACATGTATGAAGCTTCCTGTGGAGCGGATATAGTAACTATTCATGAAGCCAATGAATTTGCGGAAAGAATGGAAAATGGCGATTCTTATATGACTAACTCTTGTTGTCCTGGATTCTTTAGCTATATAGAAAAGAAATTCCCAAGTGAGGTATCTCGTATTTCAAATACAGTATCCCCAATGATAGCAATGGCTCGTCTATTAAAATCCAAAGATCCTGATGTCAAGGTAGTCTTCATTGGGCCTTGTACTGCAAAAAAAGCTGAAGCTAAAAGAGCTGATGTAGCTGGAGCTGTAGACTATGTATTAACCTTCGAAGAACTTACTGCTCTCTTTGATGCTTTTGATGTTAACCCATCAGAATGTGGTGAGGATGAAGTTAATGATGGTTCTATTTTCGGAAGAGGTTTTGGTATGGCTGGTGGCCTTACAGCATCTGTAGAAAATTATATAAAAACTGAAAATATTACTGCAGAATTTAAACCAATTAAAGTTTCTGGTCCTTTAGAAATAAAAAGAGCTTTAACACTTGGTAAAGTCAATAAATTACAAGGAAACTTCATTGAAGGCATGATGTGTAATGGTGGATGTATAAATGGTGCTGGAGTATTTTCACCGCCTGATATGAGTAAAACTGCCTTTGTTAAAGAAGGTAAATCATCTTCCGTGAAGAATGTTATAGATAATAAGACATCCGAAGATGCACACGCTATATCTATGGATAGAAATTGAGAATTATGAATTGAAAATTATAAATTAAGAATTGAAAATTAAAGTAAAAATTCCCACGGAATTTCTGGTTTATCCAAAAATTCCGTGGGAATTTTCTCCCTAATTTTAAATTTTTCATTTTCAATTTCACATTAATTCTGCATTTTCAATTTCACATTAAATCTGCATTCTTAATTTTAAATTTTACAAGAATCTCTTTCTATAATATTGTGCGGTACTCTATGATAACTTTCCTCCATTGGAATTTTATTTATCAACTTTATAAGAATCCTCATTCCTACTGATCCCATATCGTATAGAGGACGGCATACAGTAGTTAACTTAGGGTAAAATACTGCAGATAATGCTATATTATCAAATCCCATAACATCTATATCTTCTGGCACTTTAATTCCATTTTCTCTTAAAGCATTAATAACCCCAATGGCTGATTGGTCACTTCCGCATAATACTGCATCTACTTTATTATTTTTAATGATAGTATTTATGCCTTCAATTCCATCTTCATATTTTATGTTTTCACGGTAAATTAGGTTTTCGTTGAAACCTACAAATTGATCAATTGCATCCTTATAGCCCTTGTAAATCTTTTCATGTTCAAGTGCTTCTTCCTTGCCATAGCCTATATATGCTATGTTCTTATTTCCCTTTTTAACTAGATATTCCACAGCCTCATATGCTGCTTTATAACTATCTATTCCTACACTTGGAACCTCAAACTCATCATCCATAGTACCGATAGATACAACTGGTGTCCCTACTGATTTTATAGCTGATTTTATGTTATCATCTAGGGAATCTCCCATGTATATGATTCCATCTACCATTTTTTCTCTTAATATATTGAAACTTTCCTTTTCACGCTCTTTATCTAAGTCCGTATTACATAACATTATATTATAGTTATAAATACTGGCTAAATCCTCTGCACCTCTTACAATCTCAGGGTAAGCAGAGTTTGATATGTCAGGAATTATTATTCCAATAGTGCTAGATCTTTGAGTTTTTAAGCTTCTAGCTAAAATATTAGGTCTATAATCTAGATGTTCTATAGCATCTAAAACTCTTTGTTTCGTTTCTTGATTTACTACATCTATGTCATTTAGTACTCTTGAAACTGTAGCAATAGATACATTTGCCTCTTTTGCTACATCTTTAATTGACGCTGCCAATATATATCACCTCTTTCTTAAATTATCATCTTTGGTTAAAACATTTTAAATTATGAATTATAAATTATAAATTTTTTAATTTAAATTTTCAATTTTCAATTTAAAATAACTCTAAGGCTTAGATGCGATATTCTATTTAGAATACCTATCTAAGCCATAGTATTATTTAATAAATTTAGATTTAATATCTATTATACCCTTTCTACTTGTAAAAATAACTTTTCTCCATTTATTTTTACTTCAGTAGTAGCCTTATCACTTCCATAAGTTACTTCTACCGCAAGAGTATCTCTCTTTATTTGCTCTTCAAATTTTCTTACGATACTTTCAAGGGTTTCATTTCCTGATAGATATAAATTAATCTTATCTGAAACTTCAAAACCACTCTCTTTTCTCATATTCTGAATTTTACTTAGCACTTCTCTTATATGACCTTCTTCTCTAAGTTCCTCAGAAATGTTAGTATCTAGAACTACTCCAATTTCACCTTCTCCTGCAAAGGCAAAGCCTTCTAGTCCTTGCATTGTTACAAGAAGATTTTCTTTGTTAAGTTCTATCTTAATTCCATCCACATCTATCATTACCACTTCACCACTGTTTACTCTTTGTGAAAGTTCCATTTGGTTCATAGCTCCGATAGCTTTTCTGATTCCTGGAATCATCTTTCCATAAGCTTTTCCTAGGACTGGAAGATTAGGTTTTATTTCAAAGTTAACATATTTAGAAAGGTCAGCTCCAAGCTGTACATTTTTAATGTTAAGCTCATCCTTAACTATATCTCCATAGTACTCTGGAAGAGAATCTACAGATACAAGCATCATTCCAAGTGGCTGTCTATTCTTGATGTTAGCACCATTTCTAGCACTTCTTCCAAGTTTAACTATTTTATAAGCCTTATCCATCTGATCTTCTAGTTCTTTATCAACTTCACATTCCATATATTCTGGCCATTTACATAAATGAACACTTTCTGGAGCTTCTGTATCAAATGCAACTACAAGATTTTGATATAATTCTTCTGTTACAAATGGTATGAATGGAGATGCTATTCTTGAGAATGTTACAAGCACATTATATAAAGTCATGTATGCTCCTATTTTACCATTTGTAAGCTCTTCTCCCCAGAATCTTGATCTATTTCTTCTTACATACCAGTTAGATAATTCATCTACGAACTCTTCAAGTTCTTTAGCCCCTTGAGTTATTCTGTAGTTAGCTAAATGCTCATCAGTATTTTTTACTAATGTATTAAGCTTAGACATCATCCACTTATCCATTATATTTTCTGACTTAAAGTCTTTATACTCTATTGGGTTAAAGTTATCAAGTTCTGCATATAGAACATAGAATGAATATACATTCCATAGAGTTCCTATGAATTTTCTTTGAGCATCTATAACTGCATCCTCATAGAATCTTGATGGAAGCCATGGTGCACTACCAGTGTAGAAGTACCATCTTAAAGCATCCGCGCCTTCATTTTCAAGAACTGTAAATGGACTAAGTACATTACCCTTATGCTTAGACATTTTTATTCCATCTTTATCAAGGACATGACCTAATACTATACAGTTTTCAAATGGTTTATTTTCAAATACTGTTGTAGATATTGCAAGTAATGTATAGAACCATCCTCTTGTTTGATCTACGGCTTCTGAAATAAACTGTGCTGGGAAGTTAGCTTCAAATAGCTCTTTGTTTTCAAAGGGATAATGGTATTGTGCAAACGGCATTGATCCTGAATCAAACCAACAGTCAATAACCTCTTCCACTCTAGTCATTTCCTTCTGACAATGAGGGCAATTTAACTTAACTTTATCGATATATGGCTTATGAAGTTCTATTCCCTCAGGTACATTTATACCCTTAGTGTTCAGTTCTTCGATGCTACCTATCATTTCTCTGTGTCCACATTCACATTCCCATATTGGAAGTGGAGTTCCCCAGTATCTATTTCTTGAAATACCCCAATCAATTACATTCTCAAGGAATTTACCCATTCTACCTGTTCTTATATTGTCTGGTAACCAGTTAATTTTATTATTATTCTCCATAAGTTGATCTCTTACAGAAGACATTCTTACAAACCAGCTTTCTCTTGGATAGTAAAGAAGTGGTGTGTCACATCTCCAGCAGTGTGGATATGAGTGAGTGAATTTTTCACTTTTATAAAGTATATTATTTTCTTTTAAATAAGCTAAAATCTTTTCATCAGCTTTTTTAACAAATGTTCCAGCCCATGGAGTTACTGCAGGTACAAAGTTACCTTCTCCATCTACTAGATTTATCATTGGAAGACCATATTTCTTTCCTATTTGGTTATCATCATCACCATAAGCAGGCGCTATATGAACTATACCAGTACCATCTGTTAATGTAACGAAATCACCATGAACTATATAGAAAGCTTTTTCTTCTGGCACTTCAAAGTTAAACATTTGGTCATATTCTTTTCCAAGTAAAGCTTCCCCTTTAAACTCAGCTACCACTTCATACTCGCCTTGTAGCTTATTTAAAAGTGTTTTTGAAAGAATAAGATTTTCACCTTCATGTAAAACCTCTACATAGTCATAAGATTTATTTACTGCAAGTGCAACGTTACTTGGTAATGTCCAAGGAGTTGTTGTCCATACTAATATAGATTTATCTTCACCCTTAACTTTAAACTTAACATATGCAGAGCTATCTTTTACATCCTTATATCCTTGAGCTACTTCATGTGATGATAAAGTAGTTCCACATCTTGGGCAATAAGGCATTACTTTATGACCTTTGTATAGTAAATCCTTATCCCACATTTTCTTTAATGCCCACCATACTGATTCTATATAGTCATTATGGTATGTTACATATGGATTCTCCATATCAACCCAATATCCAAGTCTCTCAGACATCTCTCTCCACATTTCAACATAAGAGAATACACTATCTTTACATTCTGTAACGAACTTCTCTACACCATACTCTTCAATTTGCGGCTTTCCTGAGATTCCAAGTTTCTTCTCTATTTCAAGCTCTACTGGAAGTCCATGTGTATCCCATCCAGCTTTTCTTAAAACCTTATAACCCTTCATAACTTTATATCTTGGAATTATATCCTTCATAACTCTTGTTATAACATGACCTATATGAGGCTTCCCATTAGCCGTTGGTGGACCATCATAAAATGTGAAGTATTCCCCTTCATCATTTAAATCAAAATTCTTTTGTATTACGTCTTTTTCTTCCCAAAGTTTTAATATGTCTTTTTCGATATCCATAAATGATTTTGTATTGTCGATTTTCTTGTACATAATACCCTCCCTTTCTAAATTAAAAATTTAAAATGCAAAATGACTTTAAATTGTGAATTATAATTTATAATTTTTAATCTTCAATTTTAAATTATAAAAATAAAACTCCGCCCAACTAAGGACGAAGTTACTTCGCTATACCACCACAGTGTTAATTTTTTCAGATACCAACATATCCTATTCTTTAACGCAGAAATACGGAAAAACCTACTTAATTTCAGTCCTCAGCTCCTAGGTGATTTTCTTCTAATCTCAACTATGGGTTTCCACCAGTCCCCACTCTCTTTAAGTTTCCTTTAGAATACTCTCCTATTCTTAGCTTTTATATACATAATTGTTTTTGAAAATTAATTTTATAATAATTATATTACATATATTTTTCAATGTAAAGGGAATTTATAAATTATAAAATTCTATGTCTGAATTTTAAATTCTATGATTCTTGTCAATAATGATATTATAATAATCTATAATTTTAAATTCATAATTCTCAATTTAAAAGGTGGTGTTTTCACATGATAATTACTTGGTTTGGTCACTCTTGCTTTTTAATCCAAAATTCTTTAGGCCAAAAAATATTAATGGACCCATATGATGAATGTTTAGGTGGCGATCCTTATAAAGGCTCTGCTGATATTATAACTATTAGCCATAATCACTTTGATCATAACTGTACTGACTTAGTAACGCCTGGTGCCATAATAATAAATACCCCTTGTGTTTATGAAATGCCTTCTGTTAAAATTCAAGGCATACCCTGCTATCACGATAACGTTAAAGGTGCAAAACGGGGTGAAAATATAATATACATAATTGAAATCGATGAACTTCGATTTTGCCATTTAGGAGATTTAGGTCATATGCTATCTGATAAAGAAATTGATTTAATTGGTAGCCTAGATGTTTTATTTATTCCTGTTGGTGGTAATTTTACTATTGAGTCAGAGACTGCTGCAAAACTTTGTAATAAACTTCAAAGCAAGTTAGTGATTCCAATGCATTATAAAATACCTTCAATGAACTTTCCAATCCATGGAATGGAAAAATTCATAGCATTTATGAAAAATGCTATGAATCTTAAATCTAACACTTTAGTTATTGATGAACCTCTATCAGGCATAAATAACGTTAAAATTTTTGAACTCTAATTCTACTAAACTAGAATTAGGGTTTTATTTATGCCTCTGAAAATAAATATCTTGAAGATACCTTAAATGGTCTTTTCTAATTTTTCTCCAATATACTTCCAAGATAGTTTTAACATAATTACTTCTATTGGTATCATTATTAAAGCTTTTACAACCCTAGTACTGGCAAGTGCTATGAATCCCTTATCATAAAGAATTGTAAGCCAAACTGTATTTAATCCAATATGCACTAGTATGGCAATTAGTGTAGATGCAACTATAAATCTTATAGTTGTCTTAGGTTTTTTATATAGTACTATTCCATATATTACTCCTACTACAATTGCACTCATTGTAAATCCTGGGAAAAATGGTCCTCTCGGAAATAGTGTAGCCCCTAATAAATCCTCTATTCCTGCAACTAATCCACCATAGGCTGGACCAAAAATCATTGCTGCCAATGCTATTGGAATGAATGAAAATGTTATTTTTATTATTTCTAATTGGATAGAAAAAAATCTAGACAGAACTGCCGTTATGGCAATAAACACTGCCATATATACTATCTTCTTCACCGTAATTCCACTTTTTTTCCCACCTATTATTGACTTATCATTATCCTGATTTAATTTTTCTATGATTCCCATCTCCTCTTTAAAAATATTATTGCTATGTTTTTGATTTATTATTAAATTTAACGTACTATTATAGATTAACCTTCTGTTAATTTAACACTAAACTATTAACATCACTATTATAGATTATCACTATCTTCTATTCAACATTTTTAGTTTAGATAATTTTATATTTCTTGAGATTTTTTGTTGTCTTATACATTTTTTTGACTTATAATTTAATTAATATTGAAAATTTTACCTTCAAATTTTATATAGTGAAAGGACTGATAGTTTATGAAAGATAACACCTTAAAAATATTATGTACACTGGCAACTAGTGCTGCAATTTCCACTTCTATTCACTCTGTTGCCCTTGCAGACCCTGCTGAGGCACCTACATATACATCTAAAAGTTCATTCACAGGTTCAGTAACTGCCGATGCCTTAAATGTTAGATCTAACCCTAATACTTCAAGCAGTATTATAGGATCTTTAAGTTACAATACTAAGGTATACATTTCTGAATCAAATAATGGATGGTACAAAATTGATTATAATAATACTTCTGGTTGGATTTCTGGAGAATATGTAAAAGTTGATAACACTGACTCTGATTCAACTACATTAACTAAGGGTACAGTTAACGCTAGTGCTTTAAACGTTAGAGCCAATGCTGGTACAAGCAGTCAAATAATAGGCTCCCTTGCTAATAATGCTACTGTTGAAATACTTTCAACTTCTAACGGCTGGCATAAAATTAAATACGGTAATGGAACCGGTTTTGTAAGCGGTGATTATATTACTTTATCTTCAGATTCTAATTCTGGTTCGGATTCTAATTCTGGAACTGTTACCCCACCTGCAGTTGATGATCCAGATCATAATGTAAATGGAAAAGTGGCAGTCATTACTGCAGATGCTCTTAATGTTAGGGCTGGAGCTGGAACTAACTATGGCATATTAACTGTAGTTAGATATGGGAATAAGCTCCCTATAATTTCATATTCCAATGGTTGGTACAATGTTAAAATTGGAAATATCACAGGTTATATCAGTGGAGATTATGTGACTGTAACTAATGAATCTCAGCCATCAAATCCTCTTGTAAAAGAAACGCCTCTAATTGAGAGTAGTTACACGGGACAAGATATTGTAAATAAAGCTGAGGAATATCTTGGAGTTCCTTATCTTTGGGGTGGATTTACCCCTGTTGGCTTTGACTGTTCAGGCCTTGTTCAATATGTATACAAGCAACTTGGAATATCCTTAGAAAGAACTACTTACTATCAGGTTCACCAAGGTAAGACCGTTGATAAAAACGACTTACAACCTGGAGACATAATATTTTTTAATACCAATGATGATGATCCAAATGATATCTCACATGTTGGAATCTATAAAGGAAATGACTTATTCATTCAAGCTCCTAAGCCTGGAGATGTAGTTAGAGTCTCTAATCTCAATTCAGCTTATTACAGTAATAGATATTATATTTCTA
Organism: Clostridium sp.; assembly: GCF_036660475.1. Lineage (GTDB taxonomy): Bacteria > Bacillota > Clostridia > Clostridiales > Clostridiaceae > Clostridium_J. The sequence continues at coordinate 60,446 of NZ_JAVXAO010000012.1, forward strand.
AGCGTATAATAAAGTAGTATAAAATCAATTTATTTGAGAACAATATAATTATTATCTAAGGAACTTGGATAAGGTCAAATATTTTGAAAGGAGATTCCGTATTACATCTCATTAACAATGAGATATTAGATCCTTGGAGTACACGACCAACAGGAGTAGCAACGCAAAACTGAGTATGTTGATAAGGATGAAACGATAACGGAGATTATATGGTAGAAGGAACAGTAAAATGGTTTAATAGTGAAAAGGGGTTTGGATTCTTGTCCGCTGAAGGTCATGAAGATGTATTTGTACACTTCTCTGCTATAGCTAGCGAAGGCTATAAAGTTCTTGATGAAGGACAAAAAGTTCAGTTTGAAATAGTAGATGGCGAAAGAGGCCCTCAAGCAGCAAACGTTACAAAAATCTAACCTCAATTTCTACGCCACCTAAAACAGAACCAAAGTTTGAATACTCTGGTTCTGTTTTTTTATTATTGCTATTTATATTACTTTCTAAATATTTTCCATATATGTAGCTGAATCTAAAAGTTTAATTTGATTACTACTATGAAATCATAGCAGTAAAAGTGTAGCGCCACCATTTTATTCCTATATATTGAAATAAAGTAATATACATGATATACTCCTATTAAGTAATATATATTTGTGCTAGGGGTGCCTCGGCTGAGAGATGATTTTTTTCATTAACCCTTGACCTGAACTAGATAATACTAGCGTAGGGAAGCGATTAATAAGCTAAAGTTAATATTTAGTTATTTAAGTCGCGTTCTTCGGAACTCGACTTTTTTTATTAGTCCTTAGCACTTCTTAATTTAAAGGAGGACTTAATAATGGAAATTTTAGAAAATATCAAAGGCATTTTATCAAGTTGGACAACCATCGCAACCTTAGTAGGATTACTAATAATACTAGGTGTATTTATGAAAGTTAAAAAGGTTAAATTTACGTCTAGGCTAATTGCACACATCGCATTAACCGTTGCAATGTGCGTAATTCTTGAATTTTTCAAGCTATTTCAATTACCTTTCGGTGGAAGTGCCACTCTAGGTGGTATGCTTCCCATTATTCTACTTTCCCTAATATATGGGCCTACAATCGGTATATTTACAGGCTTTGTATACGGAATATTAAACTTTGTTATAGGACCTTCATACATCCTTCATCCTATTCAGGTTCTATTTGACTATACCCTTCCTTTTATGGCTGTTGGTATTTCTGGTTTCTTTAAAAACAATAAATACTTAGCAATTGGCGTTGGATTCTTTGGAATGTTTATATTTCACTATACTGCCGGAATTATATTCTGGGGTAGCTATGCTGTAGAGAAAGGTTTCACACCGGCTATATATTCATTAATATATAATGGTTCATTTATATTAGCTGATTGTATAATTTGTATGGCTATATGTTCCGTTATTAATATTGATAACCTCAAAAAGCGACTTGCTCCATATACAAATAACTAATCAATATAAAATATAATTAATCAAATTAAGTAGGGTATCTCAAAATCTTGAGATACCCTACTTAATTATTATATTTATCTGATGTCTAACCGCTGTAGCACTCCCATTTTAAGTTAGGGATAATAATCTGACACACTCTAGATAAGTTCTAAAACTACTAAGCATTAAGCTTAAGTCCATATTCACTTTAAGCAACCTTCATCTAATCATAGTAATCATTTCACCTTAAAATCCATCCGGCATTTCTTCACTTATTTGAATATCCCATTCTCCGTCATCATAGGCGTTATTAACATAATATTTAATAGGTTTCTCTCCTACTCCACCTTTAATCTCAATTATGGCTTTATACCTCTTAGATGTATAACCTTGTGTATTTACACTCATTACTACATCAAAATCTTCTGCCTTCATAGTGTCATCCATAAATACTACATTGTTTACTTTATCTATCTTGCGTTTGAACGCTTCTATTTCCATGGAAATTTGAAATCTTAAAGACATTATATCACTATTTATATTAAGGCCTATCTTTGGTTTAGTTTCTAATGAACTGTTATATTTTTCAATAACCCCCATTATGGATGTATAATAAACGTGTTGAAAATCTATAGGTCTCCTTATATTTGCAAAGTTTTTAATTATATCGTTATCAAGTCTCTTCGATATGATGTATTTATTATCATCATTATAAAAATTACCACCATCTTTTTTATCAAGCCCTGCTACATAATTAAACGTCCTAATTTCTGTAGGACTTTCATATATTTCTAAGATATAATCAGCATCCATAGTAGATTTTTCTTCCACTATAGTTCCACTTGAAAGTATGTTATATATATCTTGTATTACTTGTTCATCTGTAACTGTGAATTTATAACTTTTATCTCTCGTACTCTGTATTGTTACTTTCATGATTGTTCGCTCTTTCATATACTCAAAATCTTTATTGCTGCCTATACCACAAGCCGATATACCCATTGCACACACTATTAACAATACTCCTATTAATGCCTTTTTAATTTTTTTCACTGTTATCCTCCAATTTAAAAACTCCAATTGGGAATTCTTATTTATCTTCAGCATATTGAAACTTTAACTTACGCATCTTTGACTTATTATTTATTCTCAGATACCTTATAATTTATTTTTAGATGTCTTATAATTTATTTCAACAGCCTTATTGTTTTATTATAATAGTTGTTACCTATTAAATCAAACTACTAAACTATTTTTTAAAAGAAAAAGTTTTTACTATATTTTCAAAAATACTTTGAGTATTTTCTTTGGTTTTATTATCATTTATTATAAACGTTACCTTAGTCATATAATTATCTACCGGGATATAATACTCATAGGTTTTTTTAACATTCTTTTCACTACTTCTAAGTTCATATTGTACAACTTCTACACCCTTGTCATTTATTTTAATTTTATCTCTTTTGAAATCATTTATACCTAACTCTGTTATTTCTTTAATATATTGATCTATTATAGCTTCACTTCCATTTTCGCTTTTTACTACTTCTATAGATCCATAGGTATTTGCGTCTCCAGATACAAATTCATTAAGATAAACATTGTTATCCGTATTCTCTTTTACAGTAGTCAACCATTCAATAGGTAGCTTATACTTTATTTCACCATCTAAAATTTCATATTGATTAAACTCAACCATACTATTTTGAGTTAATGTTGTTATTTTCAAACTTTCTTCAAAGTACTTCCCAAATCCTACAATAACTATCATAAGCCCAAATAAAATAACTGCTAATCCTATTTTTTTCATATTATCATCTACTAATTTCATATGTTCCCCCTCCTTTTACTAATATACTATGTGCTCCCTTCAAAAAATAGAATAAACTCCGAATAAAATTCGGAGTTTTGAATTTATATTTTTTATCTTTTAACTGGAATAACTACTGTATTACCTTTTATATCATAATACATTAACCAATGTCCCTTATCTTGATTATTCTCATCTTGCATAAAGGTTACAAACCCCGTTTTCCCCTCGTAAGGTTGATCAGACAGTTTCTTTGTACCAGGTATTGCATATATAATATACTTTAGCTGTCCTTCATCATTACATTTATATCCTACCATGAAATTTTTGTGCTTTGATATATATGGGTAATAACATATCATTGGGTAAAATACTACTGAATACTTATTATAATCGTAAACACAATACATATCTTCTAATTTATTTACATGTGCTTTATACCAAAAACAATTCTTAATATTTTCATTAACCCCTATCTTTTCCAGTCCTTTTACTACTTCCTTAAAGAAATCACCCATGTTTCCAACTGGGAAATTTTTATCTGTATAATCATTCTTCTTATGTTTTTTTTCTTTATGTTTTTTTTCATCATCATACTCGTCACATTCACATTTTTTCCTTGTACCCTTTAGTTTTTCTATTTTTTTCTCATACTCATCAAATATTTCATTTACATCTCCAAAACTACCTCTATTTGTAGTTTTAGAACTACTCTCCCCCTGATTGAATTCATATATCACATGAGGCTTAACCTGATTCTCTACATATTTGCCATCCTCATTGCCTATATTATATTCATTATCTCTTTGACATTCTATATCATTATATTGATTTATATCTTCCATGTATGGCTTAGATTCTTGCTTCATTTCCTTCTTTTCTTCCATGTGATACTTAGACTCTTGTTCCACTTCCTTTTTTTCTTCCACATGCGGCTTGGATTCTTGCTTCATTTCCTCCTTTTCTTCCATGTGATGCTTAGACTCTTGCTTCATTTCCTTCTTTTCTTCCATGTGATGCTTAGACTCTTGTTTCATTTCCTTCTTTTCTTCCATATGTGACTTAGACTCTTGTTTCATTTCCTTCTTTTCTTCCATATGTGGCTTAGACTCTTGTTTCATTTCCTTCTTTTCTTCCATATGTGGCTTAGACTCTTGTTTCATTTCCTTCTTTTCTTCCACATGTGGCTTAGGTTCTTGTTTCTTTGCTCCTTCAGATTTATTGCTATTATCCTTTGCCACAGGGTAATTTTGCCACCCTTTTAGTTCTTGTCCACAGTTAAATCCAACTAGTACAGAACTAATTTTATCCGCATTTATACGACAAATAGCTGCCCCTTGCACCTTATCCATACCTATGTTTGTGTTTGCCACATTGTTAACATCATATTCATTGCTAACATCAGCACTTCCGCCCTCATCTATATTTATCTGTCCAAGATTTATTAGTTCATTACCACTTTTACCCCTAACTATCAAAATCATTGAATACGGACCTTTTTGCTTCTTAAGATTTTGAGCATAAAATGATGACTTAGCCTTATCATTTTTCATCTCTAACTTTGCGTAACCTGAAGGTGATTTCTTAGAGTCTACTCCATAACCTTTCTGGTCTTCTTGTAATATGATAAAAAATTTATTATAACTTTTATTAGATGGCATACCTATACCTCCATTTTTATTTATACGTTATAATATATGATTTATAATAATAAAACATGAAGAATAATTTTTTATTTTTTGCATAATGTATGAATTATAGTTAATAGCTTAAATTTTATGATTTCAAATGAATTATAAAACCCTTAATTGTGTTTTAAAAAAAGTGTATAAAATTAATTAGCTCCGCCACTTATTATTGGCAGAGCTAATTAATTTTATTATTTTTTTATCTTTGCTATACTCATAAAAAAATTCCTTACTTAGACATAATTTCTTTTATTGTATTAGCTAGGTTAGCAAACTCTTGTATAGACAAAGTTTCGCCTCTTCTTACTGGATCAATTCCAGCCTGGCTAAACGCTCTTTCCTGAGTTTCTTTATCTAGTCCTACACCCTTCATACTATTCCATAACGTTTTTCTTCTCATATTAAAAGATTGTCTTATTATATTAAAGAATAACTTTTCGTCCTTAACTTCAACTCTTGGTTTATCTAATATATCTAATCTAATAACTATAGAATCAACTTTTGGTGATGGTATAAAGCATTTTGGCGATACATGTCTTATAATTTCACTATCACAATAATATTGAGCTAATAGAGTAAATGCACCATAATCCTTAGTACTTGGCTCACCATTTATCCTCTCTGCAACTTCTTTTTGTATCATTATAGTAATAGATTTTATGTTTAAATTATCCTTTAAAAGATTAGCAATAATAGGCGTAGTTACATAGTAAGGTAAATTTGCTACTACCTTTACATTTTGTTCATCCCCTATTAACTCCTTATAATCTACTTTTAAAGCATCCTTATGTACTAAATTAAAATTATCATAACTAGATAATTCAGCTTCTAATATTGGTATTAATTTAGAATCTAATTCTATACTAGTTACCTTTCTAGCCCTCTGTAATAGTTCCTTAGTTAATGTTCCTACCCCTGGACCTATCTCTATTACATAGTCATCCTTTGTTATTCCTGCTCCATTTACTATATCATCCAACACTGTATTATCAATTAAAAAGTTCTGTCCTAAACTTTTAGTAAATCTAAAATTATATTTTTCTACAAGCTCTTTAGTGTTTAATTTATCCATACTAATTCTCCTTATCTACCTTTTTCATTGCTTCTATGAACTCTTCCTTTGATATACCATAATTATTTAATCTCGTTAATAATTGATTTGTATTACTGTATCCAATTCCTAATTCTCTACCTACGGCATCTCTTCTATTTTTAGCATCTTTATCTGCTGTCAATTTAAAGAAATGCATATCTTGTATCGTAAATTCAGTTCTTGGCTCTTTAACCTGACATTTAGCTCCATTAAGTGCTTTTATTATAGTCTCTGGTGATGCATTCTCTACACCTATATTATCACCCTTACGACCTTCACTTTGAGTTATATATGCATGCTTTATATCTGGAACCCTTTTAGCTATGATTCTTCTTATTTTTTCTCCCGCAAAATCCGGGTCAGTTAAAACAATTACACCCTGTCTTTTATTTGCTTCCTTAATTTTCTCAATAGTTTTACTATTTATACCAAACCCACTAACTGATATCACTTCTGCATCTACAGCTCTTTTTACAGCCGTTACATCATCTCTTCCTTCAACAACTATTACTTCTTTAATCATATATTCCTCCACTATTTATAATTTAAAATTATAAATTTAAAATCATAAATTATTGTTGAAAACTCCTTTGGAGTTTTTCACTCATTCTTAATTTTGCATTTTAAATTTCAAACTTTAAATTTTACATTAATTTCAATTCTCAATTTTAAATTTTGCATTAATTTAATTATATCATAGCCACCATTTTTTTATACAAATTTTCTTTACAAAGAAAAAATAGGAGCCTATGCTCCTATTTTAAAATATAAACCTTAACGGTTTTTCTACCCCAGTTAATCGCCTCTTCATAGCTATTAACATATACATCTACCTTATTCCCGATTATAGCTCCACCTGTGTCTTCTGCAATGGCAAGCCCATATCCTTCGATATAAAGTTTTGTTCCTAATGGAATCACTCTTGGATCTACCGCTACAGTGCTATATCCATTTGGATTACGCCTAACTGTTGTTCCAGTAGCTGTTATAGTACCTGAATCTCCCCTATCGGAAGTATACGCAGTGGATGTGCATGTTATCATACTTGAATATGCAAATTCTTCTCCACTATCACCACGTGATGGTCTTATGGTTGCTAGAGTACCTATATCCAATATCTTCTTTATAGGATTTTTACTAACTTTTTCTTCAACAACTCTTCTGTTGACTTCCCTACCATTCTCATATACAACTTCTGTTGTAATTGTTCTTTCTCCGTCGGCACCTTCTTGTATAATTTGTTCTATGCCTTGTTTTAATTCGGAATTATTTCTTGTTTCTGTTTCAAAAGCAATGGATTGAACTTCATCTAAAAGTTCTCTATTCACTCTTGTAACCTCCACAAGCATTCCTGATGTTAATATTTCATCTATAGATGGATTTATCTTGTCCTCTTGACCTACTTCTATACTCTCAGCTTCCAACATAGCTTTTACTGTTGGCTCCGCTGAGGCTATTGATAAGTTCTTACCATCTATAACGAGGTTAACATCTACTGCTTTATTGATATAAATTATGTCACCATCATTAACTTTACTGTCTAACGCTACAGAGATCTTATCTTTCTCCGCAACTGTTATGCCGTTGTTTGCAAGTATATTTTGAAGATTTTTTGATAATGTAATTATTTCTACTTTTTGTCCATCTATTACTACTTCAATGGTATTCCTCAACCCCCAAATAGTAACTGTGGCACTTAATAGAACTAACACAACAACGAACACCGTCTTTGGCCAAATTGAAAAATTTGTTTTCAATTTATCTTTGAATTTGTTTATCATAAAGATTACCTCCCTCAGACAAGAGTACTTTGATATTATATATTAGATCATATTTTATGTCAAATTTAGCACTCTAATCGTTGAATTGACTGAATCTAATGCATATATGCATAATTAAATAATAAATAAAAATGATAGCTTTTTAATCTGATTATTCAGTCTTTTCAGGTGATAAATATAGGTTAATACTATAAATATGAAGTTATAACCTACATTATTCTAAATTTTTTCAGGCTCACTTTTGGTAAATTCCATTCTACGAATGCCTTAATTTTAAGTTTATGTTTTTTATTATATCCTATTTTGAAATTTTAAACAAGTTTTTCGTGTTTAATATTGAATTTTTTTCCAAATCTTCTTTTTCTATGTTTAGAATTGCCGCTATCTCATCTATAATATAACTTATGTAGTCAGATTGATTTCGCTTTCCCCTGAATGGTGTTGGTGCCATATATGGACAATCAGTCTCTAGTAGTAATCTATTTAATGGTATAGCTTTGATAACTTCCCTTATTACTCTAGAATTTTTGAAGGTAACAACACCTGTAACACCTATATAATACCCCAGTTTTATACATTCTTTTGCGAATTCCACACTACCTGAAAAGCAGTGTACAACACCGTTAACCTCTGGAAACTCCTTTAATATTTCTAAGGTATCCCCATGAGCATCTCTATCATGGATTATTACAGGTAATTTAAATTTTCTTGCAATATCCATTTGATTTCTAAAGACTTCCTTTTGAACTTCCTTTGAAGGATTTTCCTCCCAATAATAATCAAGCCCAATCTCTCCTACTGCAACTATTTTGTTATCTCTCGCAAGATCACATATTCTTTCCTTAACCTGATCTGTAAACTCATCCGCATTACCGGGATGAATTCCCGCTGCTGCATATATAAAATCATACTCCTCTGATAGCTTCACAGACATCTCCAAACCTCTTAAATCTGAACCACAATTTATTACTCCCATTACACCATTTTCTCTTATCTCTTTTAAAACCATATCTCTATCTTCATTAAATCTCTCATCATCATAATGTGCATGTGAATCAAAAATCATACTATATCCCTCTTTTCTCTATTTTATATATATTATAGCCTAGATTAGTATTTTTTCAATTTATAATTTATAATTAAAAAGAAAGGTTGGTGAATTTTATGATTTTTGACAGTCATATACATACCTCATTTTCTACGGATTCTACTATGAAGCTGAAAGATGCTATTTCTGTGGCTAAGGATCATAATATTGGATTAGTTATTACAGATCATATGGATTTAAACTACCCTGAAGATGTTGGTTTTAAGTTTAATGTAGATGAATATTTTAGTACCTACGAAGATTTTAAAGGTGATGATTTGCTTCTTGGTATTGAACTTGGAATGTCTTTGGATTTCAAGGACGAAAATAAGACACTTATAGAAGCCTATAATTTTGACCAGGTTATAGGTTCTGTACATACAATTAATAACCTGGACATAGGTTATCCTGAGGTTTATAAAGATTTATCCTATGGCAAAGTCTTAGAAAATTATTTTAAAGAAATAGTTAGTTGCATCGAATCTCACCCTTATATAGATACACTAGGTCACATAGATTATATTTCTAGATATGCTCCTGTAACAGATAGTGAAATTTACTATAATAAATACAGTGACTATATTGATGAAGTATTAAAAGCTTGCATAAAGACTAATACTGCTATGGAAATAAATACTCGAAGGCTTAAGAACAAAGTAGGTTTTGATAATTTAAAGATAATATATAGTAGATATAAAGATTTAGGTGGTAATTATGTTACCCTAGGTTCTGATTCTCATAATACAGCCTCAATAAAGAGCAACTTTAATGAAGCCCTCCTACTTTGTGATTTATGTGGAGTAAAACCTGTGTATTTTAAAAATAGAGTAGCTTTTACAAAGTAGCTAATTCTATTTTGTAGGTGTAAAAAAAAATCTTCACGAAAAATTTTAAACACTAAATCCTAAACTCTTTAGCTCTGTATATTTTAACCTCAAAAGGAGCATAGCAAAATAACTTAATCAGTTATTTTGCTATGCTCACCTATTTGTTATTTAGTCAAATGGTTTTAGCGTAACTTAATGATTCATTCATTAACATCGCTTTTTTCATTAACCGCTATTGTCTAAAATCATCACACTAATTACATTGTTTTCATTTTTTTAATGTTTATCTCCAACAATCATCACTTAACCCATAGTTTGTATCTAGATTAAGCATTTCACCATGAACAATTCCCTTACCATTAACTATTGCCATTTTCCTAGAGCGAATATCTTCTGTATTATTTGGAGAACTATCTGCTACTGCATTTGCAATTACACCTAGGAGGTTTTTTTCAGTCATATTAGGTGTTTTCGCAATAGCTATATCAATTGTTTTTGTAGCTTCCGAGTTTATACTTCCATTTTGAACCACAATATCAAGAGCAAGAGCAAATCCCCTTACTGTTTTCAACTTATATTTATCACATATTATCATAGCTTGTTTCACCATATAAACTTCTGCATCTTGTTCAATACTAATAAAATTTTTATCCTTACTTAAACTAACAAACTGTGAATACCAAGGCTCAACAATTTTATTAGTTGAATTATTAATGCTTTTAGCCCATTTAAGTTGATTTTCTGATGTATCAAGTATCATATTATGCACAGTATCATAGTTTGACCCAAAAACAACTCTCATTTCAGAATTATATTGCCTATCCATCCTATTAAGTAATGGCTGTAAGGTTCCTTGCCCAATACACCATTGGAAATATCCCAAAGATAAGCCTTGTCCATCAAAATTTCCTGCAATTTGATTAGAGATTCCAACTTCAAATTGCTTAGTTATATTCTTTGCAATATTAACTACAGCATCTGAAGGAGAGGTGTATTGTTGTATGTAAGCATCTGATACATACGCAAAACTACCATTATAAATAATCTTATCCCATACATTATTACTAGCATCAACTATAGTATCCAAAATTTCAATTCTATTATAATTATATAGCTTTCCAACTATATCACCATTTAAATTAGGTGCTGTTCTTACATTTAAATCAAATTGAAAGTCAGTATTGTACACATACCCTGTTTTATTACCGCTTATTGAATTAAGCTTAATTTCAACAATCCTTACCCAACTTATAACATCCCCGTTATTAGATGTTGCTAATTCATTCAATAATAGCCTTGCAGACTCTATATCCGATTGCGATTTTGTTTCACTTGCTTTTAAAACTGCTGTATACGCAACATCATATTTGTTTTGTTGAAATCTATCTACTGCATCAGACCATGTATTTATATATTCTGTATTACCATCATATGTTTTGAATGCAAATACATATTCTCTAGCTCTATCTATTTCTGACTGAATCAAAACTTCTTTTAACACTACTTTACCATCTATTGTTTCGTAAATTATTCTATAGAAATCATTAAATAAATCTTGTTGAACTTTATCCACCATACTTGATAAAGTTCCTATTTGTGATTCCAACCACGTTTCCCCTGCATTATAAGCATCTAATAATGGCTTTATTGCTATTCTTGCAGCTGTAACTTTTTCCTGTGTACCTGTTTGAGTGGCTTCAACTACAGCTCTATATGCATTAACATATAATTCATCAATACTTAATGCATATACACTATTAGTATTTGTTAAAAATATAGTAGTGAATAATATTAATATTATAAATTTATTTATGAGTTTTTTATACATATACATCCCCCTCATGAATTTAATTACATATCTATATATTAACATGTAATGAATTTTATGTATATCGTTTAGGTAATTATCATCATCACACTCTAGCTTATTTATATATATCCTCCGGACTTATATTAATTTTAAAAATAATTTAAAGTAGGCACCCCACTTAATGGAGTGCCTACTTTTTGCGCGAATTGATAATTTCTAACGAAATTCCACTTAAACTATGCTTAGTGTCATTCAGCTCAACTAACAAAATATAAAATTTTGAGCCTTACTTATCTTACTATAGATCCTGAATCAATGTCTCCTGGATTTACTACACATAATTTTGAATCATCATCAGTTGCTGCTGAAAGTATCATTCCTTGTGATAATTCACCTCTTAAAGTCACTGGCTTAAGATTTGCTACAAGGACTACATTTTTACCAATTAAATCTTCTGGTTTACAATGCATTGCTATTCCTGAAATAACCTGACGAGTTTCTCCACCTAAATCTACAGTGAATTTTAAAAGTTTCTTAGCTTTTTTCACAGGTTCACAAGCTAAAACTTTAACTACTCTAAGATCAATTTTATCAAAATCATCTATTGTAATTTCTTCTTTTATTGGAGTTATCTCTTTCTTTTCCACGGCTTTCTTTTGCTCTTCTGCCATTCTTTCTGCTTCCTTAGCTATTTCCGCCATATCGATTCTTGGGAATATTACAGAACCTCTATTAACCTTTGTTCCTGCAACAGTTCCATTAAATTCACTTAAGCTTTCAAGTGAAATATTCTCTATATTTAATTGCTCATTAATCTTACCGCTAGTCTCTGGTAAGAATGGAGCAAGAAGTGAAGATACAACTCTTAAGCTTTCACATAAGTTATATAACACTGTAGCCAGTCTACCCTTTTGAGCTTCATCTTTTCCAAGAATCCATGGAGTAGTTTCATCAATATACTTATTTGTTCTTCTAATTAATGTCCAAATTTCACCTAAGGCATCTGCTACTCTTAAAGCATCCATTTTCTTTTCTACTCTCTTAGGAAGGTCTAAAGCTAATGAAATAAGTTCTTCATCTACAGCTTCTTTAACCTCTGGTGCTGGTATTATACCATCAAAGTATTTTTCTACCATTGTAACAGTCCTTGAAACAAGATTTCCTAAAGCATTTGCTAAATCTGAATTAATTCTCTCTGCCATTAATTCTAAAGTTATCACTCCGTCATTATCAAATGGCATTTCATGAAGAACAAAGTAACGAACTGCATCAACTCCGAATTTTTCTGCTAAATAATCTGCATATAACACATTACCCTTTGATTTACTCATTTTGCCATCACCTTGTAATAACCATGGGTGACCAAATATTTGCTTTGGCAATGGAATATCTAAAGCCATTAACATAATAGGCCAATATATAGTATGGAAACGTAAAATATCCTTACCGATTAAGTGTAAATCAGCTGGCCAATATTTTGTATAGTCCTCAGCATGATCTCCATCTAAGTCATATCCAAGTCCAGTGATATAGTTTGATAGGGCATCTATCCAAACATAAACTACATGTTTATTATCAAAATCAACAGGTATTCCCCATTTGAATGAAGTTCTTGATACACATAAATCTTGTAAACCTGGAAGTAAGAAGTTATTCATCATCTCATTCTTACGTGATTCAGGTTGAATAAATTCTGGATGAGTATTTATATGATTAATTAATCTTTCAGTATAGTTACCTAATTTTAAGAAATATGCTTCTTCCTTAGCTGATTCTACTTCTCTTCCGCAATCTGGACATTTTCCATCATTAAGCTGACCTGACGTAAAGAAAGATTCGCAAGGTGTGCAATACATTCCTTCATAATGACCTTTATATATATCGCCCTTTTCATATAACTTTTTAAAAATCTTTTGAACTTGCTCTTTGTGATACTTATCGGTTGTTCTTACAAATTTATCATAAGATGTATTCATTAAGTCCCATATATCTTTAATATTTTCTGCAATATTATCTACAAATTCCTGTGGTGTTACTCCACACTCCTGAGCTTTTAATTCAATCTTTTGTCCATGTTCATCTGTTCCAGTTTGAAAGCGAACATCATATCCTGCTAATCTTTTATAACGAGCTATACTATCCGCTAAAACAATTTCATAACTATTCCCTATATGTGGTTTCCCCGATGTATAAGCAATGGCAGTTGTAATGTAATATGGTTTCTTTGTCATGTTTATTCCTCCTTAGAATTGTTGTAATTTATAATAATTTTTAATTAAAAACAGTGCTAAAATAGCTTGGGGCACACTCACTTGGTAGCAACAAGTTCGTCACATGGAATTTTTAAACCCATTAATATTACTTGATTTCAAATCCGAAAAATTTTATAATTTCCTACACATTAAAAAAGCCCCTATGCAGAAATATTTCCACATAGAGACGTCATATACGTGTTACCACTCTATTTCGCATTTATTTTTCAATAAATGCCTCAATAAGTAACTCCATCCAAAGGATTTTTATTACTTTGTCATATACGGGTGACTCCCCTACTTCCCTAGGTACTTCTACTTTAGAAAATCTGCTCCAAGACCATATTCCTAAATTTCCTCACCGCTAGCTTTCACCTCACCTAGCTCTCTTTAGATAATTCCCTTTAGTACTCTTCTCTTCATAGCATTTATTATATATTAATTAAATGATAATACTATAGCTTTCCAATGTCAACAGGTTTTAATTTTGTATTCTCAACTAAATTTTGCATTCTCAATTAAAAAATCGCCTTGGCTAAGTTTACAGCAATGAGCACCGCACAGAAATCTACTATTAATGCTACCCACAAACTATGCCTTACTTTTTTAATTCCTACTGCTCCAAAGTATACAGTGATGGTATAAAATATAGTTTCTGTACCACCCATTATTATTGATGACAAAAATCCTAAAAATGAATCTGGACCATGGGTTTTAATTATATCCGTAAATACTCCAATTGCTCCACTTCCTGATAAGGGTTTTATAAATATTAAAGGGACAATTTCTGGAGGTATTCCAACTACATTTACTGTGGGTTTTATTAGATTTATAAGATAATCCATTACGCCAGAAGCTCTAAAGCAATTTACAGCTATAAGCATTGCTAATAAATATGGAAAAATCCTTACACATACACCAATGCCATCCTTTGCTCCTTCTACAAAACATTCATAAACCTTAACCTTTGCAATAATACCATATAATACAACTCCACCTATTATTATAGGAATTATCCCTTTTAATATATAATCAAATATATTCCCCATAAATCATTCTCCTTTAAAAATATTTTTGTAGGAATTTGCATAGAACAATCCCCAGTATGGACGCTATTGTTGTGGTACATAACGCTGGAAGTATTATTGCTCCTGGATTTCCTGAATTAAATGCAGCTCTTATTGACACTACAGTAGTTGGTACAAATTGTATGCAAGCAGCATTTAATACTAAAAATAGAACCATGTCGTTACTAGCAACATCTTTGTGACTATTTATTCTATCCATTTCTTCCATAGCTTTTATTCCAAATGGAGTTGCTGCATTTGACAATCCAAACATATTTGCCGTTAAATTCATAACTATTGCCCCCAAGGCTTTATCATCTTTACCTGCCTCTTTAAATACTCTTCTAAGTATTGGCTTTAATAGCTTGGCTAGCTTATCTGTAAGTCCACTTCTCTCTGCAATTTTCATTACCCCACACCAAAGACACATCATTCCAAGAAGTTCTATTACTAATTGTACTGTGGAGGTAGTTGTTGATACTATTGTCTTTGATAGAAGCTCTCCATCTCCTGTTAATAACCCAAACCCTATGCCTATAAATAAAATTACAAACCATATTACATTTATCATATAAACTCTCCCTTACACCCCAAATAAAATATCCAGTTCTAACTAATGTATATGTATCAGCCACTTATATTATTTTACTTTTATAATGTTCCATATATTTTATTAAAGATTTATATTTATAGTTGAATTTAAGTGTCCTCAATGATAACATTTAAGACATAACTAAAATTAAAATAAAATCTAAAGGAGATTTTTTATGAACGAAAGTAATTTAAAACAAGCCCAAAAGGAAATTGATGAAGCTCTTTCTACTATTGAAAAATTAGAAGAGAATATTAAATGTAATTCTGCATCAGATGATATGATAAAAGAAAATTTCATTTCTCTTTCTAAAAAAGTTCAAGAAATTGAAGCAGTTCTTAAAGATGAAGGTATTCTATAATCCTAATATTTATATATTAAAAGAGCATAATTCTATCCATATATCTGGATAAAATTATGCTCTCATATTAATAATAAAACCTGTCTACGGACAGGTTTTTATTATTGTATTTATTCACTTTAACCTTTAAATTTTCAATTCTAAATTATACATTTCTAATTGAACTTATATACTATTAATTTCCCTTAATATAGTTTTGTTATTTCATATAATAGTCTAGCTCCTACTCCAGTTGCACCGTTTGAGAAATACTCCCTATTTGGTGTTTTAGCAGAGAAAGATGTAGCTGCAATATCAAGATGTAACCAAGGTTTATCTTCAACAAATTCACCAATGAATAATCCTGCTGTTATTGCTCCTGCACCCACTGGCCCTGTAGAGTTAACAAGATCTGCATTCCCACTTTTTATAAGCTCTTTATATTCATCAAAATTTGGGAATCTCCATACTTTTTCATCACAAACCTTAGAAGCAGCCTCAAGCATTGCATAGAATTCATCATTATTACTAACGATTCCTGTTGCAGCATTACCTATAGCTCCTCCTACTGCTCCTGTAAGTGTAGCTATATCTAATACCTTACTTACTTTTTCTTTTCTTATTATATAAGTAACTGCATCTACTAAAGTTAATCTTCCTTCAGCATCTGTATTAATTATTTCTATAGTTTTTCCATTCATTGTATTGATTATATCTCCTGGTCTATATGCATCTCCTGAAATTAGGTTTTCACAAGCTGCTATAACCGCTACTACATTCTTCTTAAGCTTCATTCTACATATAGTTGCCATAGCTCCTACAACTGATGCTGCTCCACCCATATCACTCTTCATCGTCCACATACTACCGGCAGTTTTTAAACAGTATCCACCTGCATCAAAGGTTAACCCTTTTCCTACTAGCCCTAATATATTATCCTTCTCGCTTGGATTTCCCATATATCTCATAACTATTAGTTTAGGTTTATTAGAAGAACCTTTACCTACTGATAAGAAAGCATCCATACCTAAATTCTCAATTTCTTCAACACCATGAACTTCAACTTCGAATCCGCACTCTAGCCCTAACTGTTGAACTCTTTTAGAAAGTGTTTCTGGTGTTAATATATTTGCAGGCTCATTTACTAATTCTCTTGATATTAAATTTCCCTCTGCAAGCAATGTTCCCTCATTAATAGCACCCTCTAAAGATTTCAAATCCTGTTCTTCATGAAATATAATATTTACGTCCTTTAATAAAATATCTTTCTTATCACTTTTATATTTATTAAAGCTATAAGCAGTCATTATTATAGCTTCTGTAATTGCCTTTGTTTTGCCAAAATTACAGCAACAATCCATACCTTTTATATGTATGTCTAATGAACTTATCTTTTGCTTTATAGCTTCCTTTATTAATTTTGAAGTATTATTTCTAACATTATCTACATTACAACAACTTTTTTCCCCAAGCCCTACTAGGATTGTTTTTAACACAGTGTTATCTTCTATGTTACTTACTGTATAAACTTCTCCCTTTTTACCAGTAAAATCTCCAGCTTCATTTAAGCAAGCTATAACAGAGTTTAGCTTATCACATGGGAAATCCCCTTGAACTTCTTTAGAATTTTCAAATACAAAAACACCATTAAATTTATTATGTACCTGCACATTTTTAAGATTCTCTAATTTAATATTCACACACAACACCCCTTTTTTAATTTAGAATTAAAAATTAAGAGTTTATAATCTTAAATTTAAAGTTTATAATCCTAATTTTAACATTTATAATTTTCAATTTTTAATTCCCCAAGTTATACTTTCTTCATTAAATTCTCAATTCCTTCTAAAATATAAAAAATCTAATTAAAAATTCACAATCTTTAATTAGATTTCTTTTATCATGTCCCTAATTTATAATTCATAATTCATAATTTATGATTTTAAACTCCTAATTACTCCCATCATGTTGTGGTTCTGAAAATCCTCTTCCCACAACTTCTCTAACATCAGTTATTGTGATGAATGCCTTATCATCAACACTTTTAACCAGCTTTTGCAGTTCAATTAATTCCCCTGTTGAACAAACTATAAATAGTATATCTTTGCTTTCTCCAGTATAAACTCCCTTACCCTGAAGACTAGTTATTCCTCTATTTAAATGTTTCATCAACACCTCTGCTATTTCATCAGATTTACTAGAAATTATATGTACACCCTTAGAGTAATTTACCCCTTCAACTAATGTATTCACAACTTTTGATACAATAAATATAGATATCAATGCATACATTGCTTTTTCTACCCCGAATACAAATAACCCTACAACTATTATAACTCCATCTATACACATCATTATTTTATTTATAGGCACCTTTTTCAAAAAGTGTTTAATTATTATTGCAAGCAAATCGGATCCACCTGTTGATGCTGATGATCTCAATACTAATCCAACTCCAGTTCCAACAAATAGTCCCCCAAATACACTAGATATCAATAAATCTGATTGTACTGGTGGAATAAAGCTCGTGTACCAAAGTGCAACCGAAACATATATTGCTCCAAATATAGCCTTCTTTGCAAATTCCGTACCCTTTATCTTTATTCCAATTATGAATAATGGTATATTTACAATTATGTTCGTTAACCATAATGGTATTTTAAATGCATATTCTAGTACTATTGAAAGGCCCGATACCCCTCCTGTAATCAATTGTTGTGGCTTATAATACACATTTATACCAATTGCAAGTATTGTTATCCCTAGCATTATCATTAGATAATTTTTAACTTCTGTTTTCTTCAAAAACTTTTTCATATCTTCCTCCAGTTATTTATTTTTATACCTTCTATTGCATGTCCCAATTGTTTTATAGCATAACTTTTGATATGTTGTAAATACTAATTTCAACTTTCCTATACTTATTATTTATTTTCAGATGCCATAAATATATTTTATAAGAATATATGTATTTTTTATCTACTATGTTAAAATTATATTATCTTATAAATGATAAGGAGAGCCTATGGATAACTATACTTTTTTTCTTAACATCGTAAACTTTATTTTTATATTAAATATAGTTTTTGCTATTGTAGTAATAATTTTCGAAAGGCGAAATGCCCACAATACATGGACCTGGTTAATGATAATGTTGTTTGTTCCATTCGTTGGATTCATATTATATCTATTTTTTGGTCAAGATTTACGTCGCAAAAATTTCTTTGTACTAAAAAAAGAAGAAGAATTGGTATTAATGAAATTTTCAGACAGTCAAAAAAAATTAGTCAATGATGAATCTTCTATAAATAACAATCAATTATTATATGAGTTTCATGATGTGATTAATCTAAATTTGTCTAGTGACAACTTTATTGTTACAAACAATAATAAGGTAGATATACTTAATAATGGTGATGAAAAATTCCCTCTTCTATTTGAGTGTATACAAAATGCGAAAGAATTTATTCACATACAATATTATATTTTTGAAGATGATGATATTGGAACTAAGCTTTTAAACTTACTTGTAGCTAAAGCTAAAGAAGGCGTTGAAGTAAAACTTTTATATGACGGAATGGGTTGTATACACAATAAACGTAACTTCTTTAAACCGCTAAAATCTGCTGGCGGAGAAGTATCTTGCTTTTTCCCTCCATTTATTCCATATATAAACGTAAGAATAAATTATAGAAATCACCGAAAAATATGTGTTATAGATGGTGCTCACGGTTTTGTTGGCGGACTTAATATTGGTGATGAATATCTTGGACTTTCAAAAAAATTCGGTTTTTGGAGGGATACTCACCTTCATCTTCAGGGAGACTCTGTTAACTATCTTGAAGTACGATTTTTAATGGATTGGAGATTCGCAAGCAATCAAGATTTTTTTATGGACGAAAAATATTTTCCTAAAAAAGAGTATATTAGCAATACAGCTGTTCAGATAATCTCTAGCGGACCTGACTCTGAATGGTGCTCAATTCGTAATACCTATCTTAAGTTAATAAACAAAGCTGAGAATTCGGTTTATATCCAAACACCTTATTTTATTCCTGATGAAAGTATTCTTACAGCGATTAAAATTGCATGTTTATCCGGAGTAGATGTCAGAATTATAATTCCTTGTAAGCCAGATCACCCATTTATTTATTGGGCATCTAAATCTTATATTTGGGAACTTGTAGAATGTGGAGCTAAATGTTATACCTATGATAATGGATTTATTCACAGTAAAATGGTATCTATCGATGGGAAGATGTGTACAATAGGAACTGCCAATATGGATATTCGTAGTTTCAGCCTTAACTTTGAGGTTAATGCTATTATATATGATGAAAAAACAACTTTACAGGTTGATAAATATTTTGAGGATGACTTATTAAAAAGCACACTCCTTACAAAGGAACTTTATAATAAGCGACCACCAATTATTAAATTTAAAGAGGCAATATCAAGGTTGTTATCTCCTATCCTATAGAATTATTTTTTAAATATAGCTGACTTAAATTAAGTCATTATGAACTAATTAAAATAAACCGTTGTATCTATTATGATAAATATAGATACAACGGTTTTATATTTTTTATTTTATACTTCTTACTAATAATCCTCCAGCAATGATCTATTTCATGTATTTACCTAATGTGATGTCTATATTGTTAATGGTACATAAACCATTAAAGTTAAAACTGCATCAATTAATAAGCTTAAGCTAAATTTTGCTATAAATACACCTTCAAATTCATTTGAATATAAATAATATCCATAACTATAAACTATGCAACTTATTAATACACAAATGATAATACCTATATAAATAGGAGCTATAACACTAGGGAGCATATATGCATAGGTACCATAGAACATTGTTATTATAACAAAAATCTTTGTAATTGTAGTTATAGCTGCCACAGCAACATACATAAGTTTCTTTTGTTTAACTGATAACTTATAATCACAAAATGTAACTATACCACTTAAAACCAAACCTACGGCTACCCAAGCAAATCCTACAATAATTATATATACAAAGCTATACGCTATACCTTCTACAGTATAACTCAAAGCACTTATTTTCTCAGAATCCCTTGGTAAATTATTTATAGCCTTAAACTCATCTCCAGTAGATGCTATAACTACATCATAAATATCCTTTTCTTTAAAGGTTAAATAGCTAATATATTCTTCATTTATATATGGATTTATACATACTCCACGGGTTCTTGTAACTACCTCTTCAACCTTAACCTCGCCATCCTTCATTACTAATGCGGATATGCCTCGCCTTATTTCTTTTTTACCATATAGATTATCAAAATTCGAATAAAATTTTCCGCCGCCATTTTCCGAATATGCTCCCACCGAATTGATTATATAATTTGAATTATTAATGTATGGCTTAGTTTCCTTAGCTTCTCCACCCGACAGTGGAAATTCAATTAATCTACTAGAATGGAAGTCTCCTTTTATATATTGTTCAAATATTATATATCCATTTTCATCATCTGAAGAAGTTGCCATGCCCTTATATGTAATTTTACTATTTTTAGCTATAGGTTGTACTAACCTAGGCTCCGATGCTATACCTTCATTAAGTGTAATCGCCTTAAATATTGAGTCATCCTCCATATAGCATACAAGGAATCCAGTTTTTGTTCTACTAGCTGAAATCATACTTACATTTTGGGCTGGTACTAATATAGATGTATTCTCTAGAGTATTTATTATTTCAACTTTATCATCATATCCAACGACTATATTATTATTATCTAATTGACAAGTAGCTTTAGCACCATTAATAGTTTCTCGTTTAACTTCATTTAACTCTTTGTCTAATTTTATATTTTCTAAATATCCATCTCCGCCATCTTTTGAGTTATACATTAGTATATACCCATTATTACTACTTGTAAGTAGAACTTTATTTACAAGTTCCTCCTGTAAATTATATTCCTTTGTTCTTAAAATTTTTCCCTGTAAATCTACTTCACATAGATTTAGCTTTTTATCATTTGCATACGCAACAATTAATTTGCTTTCTTCCTTTAATATTACTGGAGCATTTTTCCCAAGTGCAGTTCCTAATATTACTTCCTTACTCCATACTTCAGATGGTGGCTGTACTTCTAAATTATAGTTGTTTATATAGCTTCCAATTACAATTAGTATAAATGTTACTATAATAAACGAAAACAAAACCATCCTCTTTTTCTTCATTTTCATCCCCCCATTTATAGTACTTACTTATGCCATCCTTAATGGTCACGTTTTACAATTATTAATAGTTTAACTATTTATTGGTTAAACTTATTGTAGCACAATGCGAAAAAATAACAACAACTACTGTAAAGTTTCTTTTTTACAATAGTTGTTGTTTTATATTTTTGAAGATGTCTTATCCTTATATTTAAATAAATTTTATGCTATAAGTGGTACAAATATCATTAAAGTAAGCATTGCATCTAGTAATACAAATAGCCCAAATCTACCTATAAATATACCTTCTAAATCATCAATATAGACAAAGTATCCATAGGTGTACACTATTATTCCAATTAATAAACATATAGCTATCCCTACTCCTATATGTGCTATTGCACTAGGTAACATAGATGCATATGTTCCATAAAACATATTAATTACAGTAAAACTTTTCATTCCTATCGCTATTGCAGCCAATATAATATAAACTATTTTTTTCTTTTTTTCGCTAAATGCGTAATCAAGGAAGGTTACTATACCTCCAATAAATAGCACTGGCAATATCCAACGGAATCCTAAAATAATTATATATGATATGCTTTCCATAATACCTTCTACGGTGTAAGATAATGCCATAGTCTTTTCTGTACCCCTAGGCACATTATTTACACTCTTAAAGCCTTCATTTGATGATGATATGTTTATATCATATGTATCCTTCTCTCTAAAACTTAAAAATGTACTATATTCATCAGTAATGTATGGATGTATACATAATTCTCTTAGTCTTGTTACAACCTCCACATTAGATGCTTTTCCATCTTTAACCACAAAGGATACTATGGATTTTTTTACTTCCTTCTTACCAAAAGCTGTACTCATCGTAGCATAAAATACACCACCATCTTCAGAGTATGCTCCCTTTGTATTTATTACATACTTTGAATTATTAACTGAAAGTGTGCTTATTTTAGTTTCTCCTCCAGTTATAGGGAACTCTATTAACTTTGTAGCTGAATATTCATTCCTAACATATTCTTCAATTAATATGTAACCATTTATCCCATCTGACGAAGATGACATATTATTGTATGTTATTTTATCTGATTTAGACATTGTTGTAACTAAAAATGGTTCAGAGGCAACTCCATCTTTAACCGTGAATGTATTTACATCATCCTCATTCTCTAAATAACATACCTGAATCCCGTCTTTACTAGCACTTGCTGTAAGCACTGATACCTTTGTTGTTGGAACTGTTACAGACGTGTTATTCACAGTATTTAGCACTTCTAGTTTGTCTTCATATAGAGATACTATATTACTATCATCTACTTGATATGTACTCTCTATACCCTCTACAACCTCTCTATTAATTAAGTTTAGGTTTTTGTCTACTAATATCTTTTCCATGTAGCCTTGCCCTGATTTTGATGAATTATACATCAGTGTATATCCATTGGCATTTTTTGAAAACATCATATTTTTAAGAAGTTCTTCCTCGATCTCATAGTCTACAGTTTTTATAACCTTAGCATTTAGATCAGTTTCACATATTCGTAGTTTACCTACATCTTCATATGCTGTAAGCAACCTATCGTCTTCCTTTATAATTACCGGTGAGTTCTTTCCTCTGCCAGTACCAATCTCTACTTCTTTACTCCAGGTTTTTGATGGTGCTTCACTTAATAAGCTATAATTATTAATATAGCTTCCTATAAGAATTAGTATAAACACTATCCCAACAACTGAAAAGAGTACTTTCCTCTTATTCTTCATATTTAGTTTCCCCCCATATATATTATACGACTCTAAACCTTAGTTTATTATTTCCAATACACCCAATTATACGCCTATTGTATTGAATATTCAAACTTTTGTTTTGTAAATTTAATACATCCATTTTTCACTGACTCTTTCACAATTTGTAATTATACTGTAAAATGGTATATGGGTTTTAAATTTAAAATTAGAAATTAGAGGTTATGTTTTGAATTTAAAATTATAGGTTAAAGCTTAAAATTTTAAATTAAGGGTTATGTTTGAAATTACAAATTTAAAATTCAAAATTTTAAATTTTAAATTAATACATATATAGGGAAGGTACTTTTATGAAACAATCTGGTAAAGTTATTAATTTCGATGATAATATGGTTTATATCATAACCAAAGATAAAGAATTTGTTACTATAAAACGAAATTCTAATACCCCAGTCAAAGGCAAAACATATAGTGGGACAAAATATGTAGACCGATCTAATATGATAAAACTGTTTTCAATATTAATTATTTCATCACTCTTTATTATGATAAGTGTGTATTTTATATTTTTTTCACCGAAAGGGTCCGTAATAATATCCTTGAATAATAATTTAAAAATAGATGTTAACAATGATAAAATAGTTAAAATTTCAGATTCTAGTGGGGCCAAAATAAAGGATGAGTTTATCAATTCAATAAAAGGAAATGATTTAAATAGCGGATTATCAATTTTATTTGACAACTCTCTTAACGAGGAATTAATACCTGTATGTGATGAGTACTCAAAGGGAAGAATTTATATATATATCACTAAGAGTGGTAAAAAAGAACCCCTTAACTTTGACGTTTTCAAAGATTATGCATATAAATTCAATTATGAAATAATTGTAAATAGAAACGATAATGTATTACCATCAAATAATCAATAATGGGAGTGACAATTTACTATGAATGACAATAATAGTCTAATTAGACTTAACAAATACATAAGTGATAGTGGAATCTGTTCTAGGCGAGAAGCCGATAAATTCATTGAAACTGGAAATGTATCTATTAACGGTGTTAAAGCATTAATCGGCACAAAAGTTACTATTAACGATACTGTTGTGGTTAACGGTAAAACAATTAAACCCAAATCCAATAAGGTTTATATTGCACTTAACAAGCCTATTGGTATAACCTGTACAACTGAAACTCATGTTAAAGGTAATATTATTAACTTTATAAATTATCCCGAAAGAATATTTCCCATAGGTCGTCTGGATAAACCTTCGGAAGGTTTAATATTTTTAACAAACGACGGTGATATGGTTAATAAAATATTGCGTGCTGGAAACAATCATGAAAAGGAATATATTGTTTCTGTGGATAAACCTATAACTCCAGATTTTATTAAGTCAATGGGGAGCGGTATACCGATTCTTGATACGATTACAAAACCATGTAGTGTTAAAAGGATTAACAAGTTTTCTTTTAATATAATTTTAACTCAAGGTTTAAATAGACAAATTAGAAGAATGTGTGAATATCTTGGCTATAGCGTTACTAGCCTTAAGCGTATTAGGATAATGAATGTTTCCCTTAATAATCTTCCTACGGGTAAATGGAGACACTTAACCTCTGAGGAGATGTCAACAATCCTTAATCTTACCTCTAATTCAAAAAAAACTATAAACTAAACAAGGGATGAAGTTTTCTTAGGTTAACTTCATCCCTTTACTATATTCATAATTAATTCGATAAATCATCATGCTAATCTTAGTGTTAAAACATATTCACAGCTAACATGTTAATAAATATTTATACTCATTTTAGCCCAACCATTTAATTGTAATTAATGTAATTATTTTCATTAAATTTAAGTTTTTATACACATTATCCACAGACATCATGTGTATAACTTGGTTAATTTAATGTTAATACATGAAATTATACCTATAATTTCATGTTCTTTTATAAATATGTTAATTATCATATAAATAATGCACACAATTCAAAATTTAGTTATGCACATTATCCACAGTAATGTGCATTAAATGTGCATAACTTTTATTTTTAATTAGAATTTATATATCATTACATATATAATTACGATATGTGTTAAAATTATTATATTAAATAATAGTAGTTGAAAAACAAATGATTTTGGAGGTTTATTTATGAGAGTTGGACTTGGATATGATGTACATAGATTAGTACCTAATAGAGATTTAATTATCGGTGGTGTAAAAATTCCACATTCTACAGGCCTTCTTGGTCATTCTGATGCTGATGTTTTACTTCATGCAATAATGGACAGTTTGCTTGGAGCTGCTGCCCTCGGTGATATTGGTAAGCACTTCCCGGATACTAATAATAAATTCAAAGGAATTTCTAGCATCGATTTGCTTAAAGAAGTTAGGCATCTCCTAGCTGATAATAATTATATAATCGGAAATATTGATGCCACAATAATAGCTCAAAATCCCAAAATGTCACCTTATATCTTATCCATGCGCACTAATATAGCTAATACTTTAGGTATTGATATAAGTCAAATTAACATTAAGGCTACCACAGAAGAGGGGCTAGGTTTTACTGGATCTGAAGAAGGCATAGCTTCTCAAAGTATATGTCTTATTAATTTAGAATTGTAAATTATGAATTAAGGAAGAAACTCCTCCGGAGTTTCTTCCTTAATTTTCAATTTCAATTTTAAATTCTTAATTTTTAATTTAAAAATTTCTTATTATTTCTTCTATATCTTTTTTTAGTTCCTCACTTGTTTTATCTTCTTTAAATGATTTTATCAATCTTGAAATTGATTCAAATACATACTCATCTTTACTTATAGCTATAGTTTTTGCATTTAGATATATTTTTTTTACCTCTATCTCAATTTTATTTCTTAAATCACTCGTTATATTTTCATGAGATTCTTCTAACTTTAATGCAACTAATACAGATTCATGATTTATAAATACCACTGCAGATTCTATTTCATCCATGGACTCTAATTCCTCTACAATTTCCTCACAAGTCCTTATCGCAATTTTAATTGTCTCCTTCTTGTGTATAGGTTTATTATCTAATTCCTCTACCGATGGTCCAGAACTTGTAGTGTCTCCTGTTTTTTTATCATTTTTGCATCCTATTAATATTACAGTACCTATAATCAACATAACAAGAATAAATACCAATTTTTCCTGTGTCATTATTGTCTTCTTCATTTTATTGTCCTCCCTATGTAATAAGTTTCTGTTTTCTACATATTACATAGTTTGGCTTATAAATTTAAAGTCTATTCCTATTGTTTTCTTTTAAAACTATAGTTCTTAATAATTATATGCAATTATCACTTGTTAAAACACACCTTATGATTATAACTCTCCATATAAGCTTTCATATTTGCCATTAGTATTTCCTAGAAGATCTCTTGTAACAATATAACGCCCATTTTCTTCCGTTATCTCAAATTCACTTATACTAGTTATTTTTTCTTCTCTTTCAACATGAAACACATATCCTTTTTTCCCATACTTCTCAAAAAAAATTCTTCTTGTCTTTGCAACTCTCATTTCATTCCCTTGTCTATCATATATTACGTTCGGGATATTCTTAATCATACTTAATTCTCTCCTTACACCCGTTGTTAATTAATGATATATAATATTATTTTTATTGTTGATTTATTACCTTTTAACACTGATTAAAAGTAATTTTTATTTAGCCCTAAAATCATACATATATTCATGAAATATAAAATAGAGATGAAGATAGCTAAATCTTCATCTCTACTTTTCATTAATTAATTTCCTAATGTAGCAACCATAACAGCTTTTATTGTATGCATTCTATTTTCAGCTTCATCAAATACTATTGATGCTGAACTTTCAAATACTTCATCTGTTACTTCAAGCCCATTTAATCCGTATTTATCAAATATCTCTTTACCAACCTTAGTTTTTGTGTCATGGAATGCTGGTAAACAGTGCATAAATTTAGTATCTTTTTTGCCGGTTAATTCCATCATTTCCTTGTTAACTTGATATGGTCTTAATAATTCTATTCTTTGAGCCCAAACTTCATCAGCTTCTCCCATAGATACCCATACATCTGTATATATAACATCAGCATTTTTAACACCTGCAGCTACATCTTCAGTAATTGTAACACTAGCACCAGTTTCCTCTGCTATTGCTCTGCATTTTTCAACTAAAGCTACCTCTGGAAATAAGCTCTTAGGTGCAACAATTCTAAAGTCCATACCCATCTTAACTGCGCCAATCATCAATGCATTAGCCATATTATTTCTTCCATCTCCAGCATAAACAAATACAACTTCACTTAGTGGTTTTGGGAAATGTTCTTTTATAGTTAAGAAATCAGCTAATATTTGTGTTGGATGATCTTCAGTCGTTAATCCATTCCATACAGGAACTCCTGCAAACTTAGCAAGTTCCTCTACTATTTCTTGACCATATCCTCTGTACTCTATACCATCATACATTCTTCCTAAAACTCTTGCTGTATCCGCTACAGATTCTTTCTTGCCCATTTGACTTCCTGTAGGTCCTAGATATGTTACATGTGCTCCTTGGTCATGTGCAGCAACTTCAAATGCACATCTTGTTCTTGTTGAATCTTTTTCAAATATTAATGCTATATTTTTCCCTAACAACCTTTGTGTCTCAGTACCTGCATATTTAGCTTTTTTTAAATCCGATGAAAGTTCTAAGAAATAATTTATCTCCTTTGGTGAAAAATCCATTAAAGATAGAAAGTGTCTGTTTCTTAAATTAAACATTGTTTATTCCCCCTAAATATTCATATTTGCCCATGTTATATTTTTTAAAGCCTATTTTTATTATATTAGGCATCTGAAAATAAATAATAAGTCAAATAGTCAAGGATACTGACTTATTTGTTTTTTGAAGATGCCTTAACTTTAAATAACTATTATAGATTGTCTCTTACCAATGGCATTGACATACATCTTGGGCCCCCACGGCCCCTTGAAAGTTCACTTGATGGAATCTGTAAAACCTCAACATTATATTTATCTAATAATTCATTAGTTACATAATTTCTTTCATAGGTTATAACTTTTCCCGGTGATATAGCCAATGTATTTGATCCATCATTCCACTGTTCTCTTGCTGCTATTATTCTATCTCCTCCACCACATCTTATAAGCTTTACATCGATGTGTAGATATTTAGATAAAGTATGTTCTAAACTATCTTCTTCTTCCGTCGCAATAACCTGATTGTTTTTATAATCATAAGTTAATGCTGTAACCTTAAGAGTTTTTTCTATCTCTGGATGTATTGTGAATTTATCGTAATCAATCATTGTAAATACAGTATCTAAGTGCATAAATGCTCTGCTTTTAGGTATATCAAAAATAAGAATAGTTTTGAAACTTTCATGGTGTTCAAATATATTTCTAGCCAAAGTAAATACAGATTCTCTATCTGTTCTTTGACTACAACCTATAGCTAAAAGGTCCTTTGATAAAACCAGTTCATCTCCACCTTCTATACTTGTAGGTAGTTCTCTGTCATACCATAAATCTATATCTGAATCCTTAAATCTTGGGTGATACTTGAATATATACTTCCCAAATATAGTTTCTCTTTTCCTAGTTTGTGTCCTCATTGAATTTAAGGATACACCTCTTCCCATACAAGCAAATGGATCTCTAGTAAAATAAAGATTTGGCATTGGATCTAATATAAATGGATAATCATTTGCACCTTCTTTTATCCCCAAGCTACCTTTTCTTACCCCAGCCATTACTGTATCTACCACCTGTTTATCTGGCATATTCATTAAATAATTGCTAAGCTCCTTATGCATATGATCATCATTTACTTGTGCTTCTTTTAGAATTTCATTAATAAATAATGTTCTCACATGGGTTTCACGTATAGCTTCTGCAGCTAATTTTTCTAGATATAAAACTTCAACACCTTCATTTTTCAGTGTACTCGCAAAAAAGTCATGTTCCTTTTGTGCTACCTTTAAATATGGAATATCATCAAATAATAATCGTTCTAGATATTCTGGTATAAGGTTTTCTATCTCTTCACCTGGTTTATGCAAAAGCACAGTTTTTAGTTTTCCAATTTCTGAATAAACATTTATAGATAACTTATCCACGCCGATTCCCCCTTTCCAAATTTTATCTTATATGTTGATTTTTCAATCTCACTAACTACCTTACTATCTTTGTTCCTGATAACCCCTTTAAAGCATCTTTAGCCTTTGATAATGATGCTATCATTGCAATTTTATTACTATCATACATAACGAACTTCTTACAAGCTTCAACCTTAGGGAGCATACTTCCAGGTGCAAATTGGCCTTCTTCTATATATCTATTTACATCATCAATATTTACTTCAGTAAGTTCGCTTTGATTTGGTTTATTAAAATTTACACATACTCTATCAACTGCAGTTAATATTAATAAACAGTCTGCATCTAAAATTTCTGCTAATTTTTCTGCAGCAAAATCCTTATCTATAACCGCTGGTACTCCTATTACTTCATCATTTTCTCTTATAACAGGAATTCCACCTCCACCGCATGATATTACAATGTTGCCAGTTTCAACTAATTCTTTTATCATCTTTTTTTCTATGACATCAATTGGTTTTGGAGATGCAACTACTCTTCTGTATCCTCTACCTGCATCTTCCTTCATAATATACCCTTCAGATTTTTCTAACTTTTCTGACATTTCTTTCGAAAAAAAAGATCCAATTGGTTTTGTGGGATTTTGAAAGCCATCATCATCTTTATTAACTACAACCTGTGTTACTATTGTCGCTACTGATTTACATATTGATCTTTTAGCAAGTTCGCGTGCAATTGAGTTTTGTAAATGATATCCAATATAGCCTTGTGAAAATGATCCGCATACATCAAATGGGAATAGTACATTTCCTTCATTTTGTTTCCTAGCATCCTCAACCGTTGATAATATTTGACCTACCTGTGGTCCATTTCCATGTACTATAGATACTACATGTCCATCTTCTATTAAGTCTACTATTGATGAAGCCGTCTCTCTACAAGTCTGTAGCTGAGCATTTGAACTTTTGTCCTTTGGATCTGCCTGAAGAGCATT
Organism: Clostridium sp.; assembly: GCF_036660475.1. Classification (GTDB taxonomy): domain Bacteria; phylum Bacillota; class Clostridia; order Clostridiales; family Clostridiaceae; genus Clostridium_J. The sequence continues at coordinate 91,322 of NZ_JAVXAO010000012.1, forward strand.
TCCACCTAGCGCTAATACTATTTTCATAATTTATGACCCCCTTAAACCTATTATTTAGATCTTAATCATATATTTCTATAGTATTATCTAAATTCATCTATGTCAAATTTACATTTATTAATTTTATATGCATATATGTATAATTTTTGCATTATATTCTTTAAATATTATCTAGCTACCAATAAAAAACCAATAGCTAGATAATCTCATGAATAATTATTTAATTTTATTGCATAAAAATTTTTTATTTAATATTTCTACTTCCTGGTTTTACATAAGGTATGTTGTCTTTACAAAGAGGGCATACTTCCTTATCAAAGCTCTCAATTTCTAATTTACATGCACTATATAGTGGAAGAGTTAATGCACAGTTTTCAATTCTTCTATCAACGATGCAGCATACTCCAACAACTTCTGCCCCTAATTCTGTTAGAATTTTTACAACTTCCATAGTAGATTTTCCAGTTGTAACTACATCTTCTGTTATTAGAACCTTTTGTCCTTTTTTAATTTCAAAGCCCCTTGTTAAAGTCATTACTCCATCTTTTCTTTCAGTAAATATTCCTGGCTTACCTAATTGTCTTGCAAGCTCATAAGCAACCACTATTCCACCCATTGCTGGACCGACAAGCATATCTACATCTAAATCTTTAACTTGCTCTGCTACAACAGATAAAACCTCTGCTGCTTTATCTGGATGTTGTAATAACTTTGCACATTGGCAATACCTATTACTATGTTTTCCTGATGATAATAAAAAATGACCATTTAACAATGCTTCACACTCTACTAATATATTTACAACTTTATTTTCCATAATTTATTCCTCCTATATTATCCCTCTTATTTCACTTATATCTTTAATGTTTTCTTTTATCATAAATTCTTCTATTCCATTTATAATTTCAACTGCCGCTAATGGATTTATAAAATTTGCAGTTCCTATTTGAATTCCAGTAGCTCCTGCCATAATAAATTCAATCGCATCTTCCCAATTTGTAATTCCACCAAGTCCAACTACTGGAATTTTACAAGCTTTACAAACTTGATGTACCATTCTAAGTGCCATAGGCTTTACTGCTGGTCCTGAGAATCCTGCATAGGTATTATCAAATATTGCTTTTCTTTTTTTATAATCAATTGCCATTCCCTGAAAAGTATTTATCAACGATAGTGCATCTGCACCTGCCTCTTCACAACTTATAGCCATGTCCACTATATTCTCTGCATTTGGAGATAACTTAACCATCAATGGCTTTTTACATATCTTCTTAACCTGTTTTACAGCTTCATATGCTACATCTGCTTTAATCCCTAATGCCATTCCACCGTGCTTTACATTTGGACATGATATATTTAATTCTATAATATCAATGTCTTCATTATTTAATTTTTGAATTATACTTATATATTCTTCAACTGTAGCTCCACCTACGTTTGCAATTATATTTGTATTAAATTCTTTCATTTTAGGCAGTTCATTTTCTATAAATTTATCTATACCTGGATTTTGTAACCCTACGCTGTTTAACATTCCGCCCGTAGCTTCTTTAATCCTTATCCCAGAATTACCTTGTCTTTCATTTAGTGTTAATCCCTTACTACAGATTCCTCCAAGTTTAGATATATCATAAAAATTACTGTATTCTTGTCCAAACCCAAAGGTTCCTGATGCAGTCATTATTGGATTTTTAAACTCTTTACCACAAATATTTACTTTAAGCATAATTTCTCCTTTAAAACTCTAAGTCTTCTCCATTAAATACTGGACCATCTTTACAGGTTCTTTTATGTCCATGAACGGTTTTGCAAGTACATACAAGACAGGCCCCAATTCCGCAAGCCATCTTCTTTTCTTCTGAAATATAAACCTTAGTACCAGCTTCCTTACATAAGCTGACTACTCTATACATCATAACCTCTGGCCCACAGCATAAAACTAAATCATAGTCCTTTGGATTTAATAACTCCGTTACATATCCCTTATGTCCTACGCTTCCATCTTCTGTCGATACCTTCACTGATATTCCAGAGTCCTCTATTTCATTTAATCCATAAACTTCATCTCTAAATCCTGAAAATACATCCACCTTAGCATTCTTAATATTTTCTACTAGATGTCTCATTGGCGCTACACCAATTCCACCTGAAACTACAGCAACCTTGCCTTTAATATCATCTATATTAAATCCATTCCCTAAAGGTCCCATAACCTTAATTTCTTCACTTGCTTTAAGTTTACTAATTAGTTTAGTTCCATCTCCAACTATTTGGTATAAAAATTCTATGGAATTTTCGGTTATATTATGGATACTAATTGGTCTCCATAATAATGGTTCCTTGTCCCAACATCTTAGCATATAGAACTGACCTGGTTTTGCATTAAATTTTCCTTCTACTGAAATTTTAAATATTCCCTTGGAAATCTCTTTATTTTCTATTACTTTATTTAAGCTATATTCATAATTATTGTTTTCCATATTATTACTCCTAATAGTTCATTCTACTAACATTGTGACACTCACCTTATTAATAGTAACGGTGATTTTTCTAATTATAAGGTTTAATGTGACTTTTTAAATATAGTGACAGTCACATTTTTGATGTTACTGTCACTTTCCTATTTCTATTTCTTCAAATTTTTAATAGCCTCTAAAATCTCGTTCTTCATTCTAATAGCTTCTTCTTTCGCGTACTTTGCAAAATTCTCTTCGCCATCAGCCTTACCTTTATATGCAAGCATTATTCCTCTTGAAGAATTAACTACTCCGCCATTACCATTCTTTAAGTAAAGTGCTACATCTTCTGCTCTTCCACCTTGTGCTCCATATCCCGGAATTAAGAAGAATGTTGTATCTAATGCTTTTCTTATTTCTATACCTTCATCTACATGAGTACAACCTATTACTCCACCTACTGAGCTATACCCACATTTTCCAATGTATCCTTTTCCTAAATTATTAATAGTTTCTCCAACTACATTATATACTCTTCTATTGTCTTCAGTTTCTATATATTGAATATCTTTACTTCCTTTGTTTGAAGTTCTAACTAGTACAAATACACCCTTCTCTTTGCTTTCCACATATGGTAGATAAGGTTCTATACTATCAAGTCCCATGTATGGACTTAGCGTTATAAAATCAGCCTCAAATTCTCCTGCTAGATGAGCTTTTGCATACATTTCTGCTGTTTTTGCTATATCCCCTCTTTTAATATCTCCAATAGATAGAGCTCCTTTTTCCCTTATATACTTTAAAGTTTTTGCATATGCTCTAAGTCCATCCATACCATAAGCTTCATAATATGCTATTTGTGGCTTGTAACAAGCTACGTGATCTACTGTTTCGTCTATAATTGCTTTGTTAAATTCAAATATTGCATCGCCTATATTATCAAACTTTTTTCTGAATCCTTCTGGTATATATGATATTTCCGTATCTAATCCTAAGCAAACATGCCCCTTTTTTTCAATGGTTTCAAACAATCTATCTATTATCATATTGCACTTCCTTAACTATTTATTTGAGTAAACTATTTTTCCGCCCTTTATCGTGGTTACTACTTCTCCAGAGACTAACATTTTATCAAAAGGTGTATTTTTACCCTTAGATATAAGTTCCTCTTTGTGAATTTCATATTCTTTATCTAGGTCCACTATTACTAAATCACCATCACATCCTATGTCTATGGTTCCTTTATTTACACCTAAGATATCACTAGGTTTTTTACTCATTATTTCACTTAACTTATTTAAATCTATATGACCTTCTTTTACTAACTTTGTGTAGCTGATAGCGAAAGATGTTTCTATCCCCGATATTCCTGGTGCACCATTTTTCTTATCATCTACACTATGTGGTGCATGATCCGTTGCAATACTATCCACATATCCATCCTTTATTGCTTTGATTAAAAACTTTACATCTTCCTCTTCTCTTAATGGAGGATTTACTCTATATTTTATTTTATTTGTCAGAGCTATATGATGTGGCGCTACTTCACAAGTAACTCTATGCCCTTTCTGTTTTGCTTTTATGATATATTCCATGGACTCCTTAGTGCTTACATGAGAAAAATGAACTTTACATCCAGCATGCTTAGCTAACGTTAAGTTTCTCCAAGTCATTGTATTTTCTGCTAGTCTCATATCTATATTGGATAAATTATGATTCTCACAATGACACATAACTGTAATCTCTTTCTCTTTAGCTTTAATCATAGCATTTAACATAACTTCGCTATGCATAACATCTTTTCCATCCTCAGATATTACCTTTACTTCACCCTTAGATAATTTATCAAGGTGGCTTATATCATCTCCTGTAAAGTTATTAGTAATTGATATAACTTGATTAATATCAACAAGACCAACTTCTTTACCTTTATTCACTACATAATTAACAGTATCCATGGTGCTACATACTGGATTTGTATTAGCCATAAGATTAACCATTACATATCCGCCTTTTACTGCTGCCTTTGATCCTGACTCAATATCTTCCTTATAGGTATATCCAGGATCTCTAAAGTGAACATGTAAATCTACAAAGCCCGGCATTACTACAAGCCCTTTAGCATCAATAGTTTTGCAATCCTTCATAAGATTTCTCCCAATCTCATGAATTACTCCATCTTTTATATATATATCACCAATAAAGGTTCCACTCCAATCAACCACTGTACCGTTCTTTATGCAAATTTCCATTTTTTCACCTCATCCTTAATATAATGAATTTACTTTTTGTAGGTCATCACAATAATGACATTTATACTCTTTAGTCTCTTCATCAACTAAGTGGTGTATGTGCTTAATATTTGGTTCTATAGATGTTACACATCTAGGGTTTTTACACTTTATAACATTTACAACACGCTCAGGAAGTTGTAACTTTATCTTTCTCTTTATCTCTTCATTTTCAATTACATCTATAGTTATATTAGGATCTATAACCCCTAATATTTCAAAATCTATATCAATTTTATTCTCAATTTTTATTATATCTTTTTTACCACACTTATTACTTGTAGCATTCATTATAAGTGCCACTGTAAAATCCGCTTCATATAGGTTTAAGAAATTAAATATCTTTATTCCCTCTCCAGCTTTTATGTGATCTATTACTAATCCATCTTTTATACTATTTATAGTTAACATATTAATTCCTCCTTATATACCTTAGTAAATTCCTAGTAATTTTAGTATTAATGCCATTCTTACATACATTCCATACTTAGCTTGTTTAAAATAAATTGCTCTTCTATCACTATCTACTTCATACGCTATTTCATTTACTCTTGGTAACGGGTGAAGAACTATCATATCGTCCTTAGCACTTTTCATTTTTTCATTATCTAATATATAAGTATCTTTTAGTTTTATATAATCATCTTCATTGAAGAATCTTTCTCTTTGAACCCTTGTCATGTATAGAATATCTATTTCTTCCATAGCTTCTTCCATAGTTCTTACTTGTTTAAACTCTATATTCCTCTTCTTAAGAACTTCCTGCTTTATATATTCAGGAATTTCTAGTTCTTCAGGTGATATAAGTACAAACTTATTATTTTCATATCTAGTTAAAGCCTTTATTAATGAATGAACTGTTCTACCAAATTTTAAGTCTCCACAACAACCTATCGTTAAATTGTTAAGTCTTCCCTTTGTAGATCTTATTGTCAATAAATCTGTTAATGTTTGAGTTGGATGTTGATGTCCACCATCCCCTGCGTTAACTACTGGTATTTCACTATACTGTGCCGCAACCTGTGGAGCTCCTTCTTTAGGATGTCTCATTACAGCTATATCTGCGTAACATGATACAGTTCTTATTGTATCCGCTATACTCTCACCCTTTGCAACAGCACTAGCATTTGGCTCCGAAAATCCTATTACACTACCACCTAATCTTTGCATTGCAGCCTCAAAACTAAATCTAGTTCTAGTACTTGGCTCATAAAATAATGTTGCTAGTATGTCTCCATCACAAGCATGCATAAACTTCTTTGGCTCTGCTATTATCTCATCTGCTAAATCAAATATCTCGTCCATTTCCTCTAGTGTAAGATCCATTGGTTCAATTAAATTTCTTCCTTTTAACATATAAAACACTCCTTTTTAACCTCGCTGGGATAATTTAAAGGTAATCATAATTTAATTATAAAAAAAAAGCTTTCCTAAAAGGAAAGCTTTGAAATATCAATTCATATCTTTATATTAGTAGTGTGTACCATCGTAGTTTATTACTACCTAGTACTCTCTATTAACAACTATAACACGAAATTTAATCTTCTTCCCTTGCCGGCATCTCTGTACCGCTTTTAAAAGGACACTATATTAAATTGTATTTATCTATTTCAGTTTAACTCAGATAAATTTATATGTCAATACATTTAAATATTAAATCATTAAATTTTCTAATCGGCTTTTGATAATACCTTATCAGATAACATCTGATTATGTTCTAATTATCAAATAAATTTATCCAAGCAGTTATTGAATATATTTATTGAACTTATCTATTAATAGTCGTACTATATAAATACAATGAAATACAAATTAAAAATCATATACAATTTTAGGAGGAATGTTTAATGAATATAACTATTGATACCGAAGCTAGGGACGCTCTTTTAGCTAACCTTAAAACTCAGGGCAAATCAGCTGCTAGACTTACTATTGCAGGTTTTGGTTGAGGTGGCCCAAATTTAAGTGTTGTTCTGGATGAACAAAAATCAAATGACATAATTGAAGATTTAGATGGACTAAAATTCGTTGTTGACAAAGATGAAGAATATATTTTTGAAGAATGTACTGTTTCTTACAAAAAAACTTTCTTTGAAAAGACCTTTAAAGTTGTTTCAAAAATCATAGGTGAAAATACTGGATGTAAATAATCCTTAATTTACATTTAAAGAGAGTATGTCTGAAAATTTTCAGACATACTCCCTTCTATTTATTAATAAACTAACCATTTGCATTAGTTTCACTATTATGTATTTAACTTAACTAAATATACAAACTTCACTTTTTAGCTCCCTAAGAATTTCTTCCATAATCTTAAATTCTAAATTATAATTTATATATACAATTTTGTTTTAATTCCTTCATCATATTTAGACCAGGAATCCATATGTGTAGAATCTCTTACTTTAGATACCTTATCCATAGTTGCATCAACGTAATCAGCGTAGTGAAGTATGAAGGCCTCTTGTGTATTAGGTTCCTTAGGTGATCCATATTTAGGCTTTCCATGATGTTGAACTATACATCCTTTTATCCTATTTTTGAAACTTTCGCTATAACTCCCTAGTGAATTTTCAAAAGCCTCCTCTATCATAGTAATTCCAATTACTATGTGGCCTTCCATCTCACCTCTAAGGGTTCTTTTAAACATCCCCTCTGACGAATACTCATAAATTTTCCCTATATCATGTAACTTAGCAGCAAGAATTACCATCTCTTTATATCTACAATTATATCTATTCGCAAATTCATTAGAAAAATGCACTACATTTAATGTATGTTCTGCAAGTCCCCCTATATAGGTATGATGCGCTAATCCACCAATCCCCTTAGCGAATTCTTTAACAAAACTAGAATTTTCAAAGAAATATTTATTCAAAGTGAGAACTTCTTCATCTTTAAATTGATTTGTAGTCTCCTCTTCAAGTTCTACCATTATATCCTTTATATCTCTCTTTACATGACAAATAAAATCACGAAGATCATGCTGTTTATAATCTAATTTTACATTAATCACTTTACTGTTAACTATGCCGACCAATACAATGTCACCTACATTAAAATTATCTATACTAACAAATTCAATATCGCCCGTTATATCTCCAAGTACATATGATATCTTCTTATTAACTATATATTTATCCTTAACCATAAGTTGCACATATACTCGTTCCGCATTCTTCGTGATTATACACTGATTTAAATAAATTGACTTCATTTTTTCATCTCCTTATGACTTTACCTATTATGTATCTTTTCATAAGAAGATTTTTTTATGCTAATATAGTTTCACTTTCAGAAAATATTTAATCTTACCTACCATATCCTCAAAAATAAATAAGTCAATATCATTCTCATCTTTGGCTTATTATTTACTTTCAGATACCTAATTATATTTATCCCCAAATTCATTTACTAGAGATGTTACTAATCTTTTTATATTACTCGCTTCTGCTACTAAACTCATAACCAGCAAAAACATCATGATACGCTCTTTTTCTTTATCATTGAAATTATATTTCTCAAGATATTTACTAAATATTTCTTCTCTTCCTTCTTGGCTTCCCATAAATGACAATTCCAAGCTTTGTTGCTGAAGTTCTCTGAATAACTTATATGTATCCTCCCAAGAAAGAATATCATCCGCTCTATTATTTATATCATTAAAAGCTAACCTAAATACACTCCTAATTTCATCCATTGTTAAAATAGGACGCATATATCCTAGCAACACTAATTGCACTAAATGTAACTTTGTATACCCTCTTTTTTTCCCATCTTCTGGTTTAGATATAACTTCACTCTTTATGTAATTTTGCAATATATTATTCGTAAAATTATCTTGATCAAATTTATCATTTAGATAATCTTTAACCTGTGATAAAAAAAGATCATACTGTGGTAGTTCCTCATACTGTATTACACTTTTTTTTGAAGTTTCATTTACTATATCTGAAAATTTAGCCATAACTTCTTGAAAAATATCTCCATCTTTAACTCTTTCGTCTTCCACTTTAATACCTCATCTTTCCTCAAAATACCCTTTATTTAATCACCTTAGTAATTATTAGTTTTTAACATCAACTCATTACTTAATATTTATTATAACTCCTATTGTAATTATAAAATATAAATATCATCTTTACAAATATCTTATCAAATAATTTTTTTGATATAGTCGCTAAAAATTCCTTCATTATTTTACCCTATCTAATATTATTAACATTAGTAACATTAGATTACAAATAATATACATATACTATCAACATATGTTGTGGATTAATATAATGATTTTGCTATTGATTTCGTTGGCTTCATGAATATTTATTAATTTTATGCACATTATCCACATATATACTGTGCATAACTTTTATTATATTCTTGTAAAATTTATGAATTGTAAAACATTGTATCCTTCATGATTCGATATATTTTGTAGAATTAGTTCGAATAGTAAAGATAAAACTGTTGCAAAAAAGTATTATTATGTTAAAATAGTTTAATAGTTACTTAATATATCTTGTTTTATCTATTTTCTACTAAGTACACTATAATATAACTATAAGCATTTTTATATTTATGCCATATACTGTAATAATTATATTTATTTTATCATTTTTTATTGACTTTTGGATATTTTTGTACTATTATATATTCATGGTATTAAATTCAATTTATGTAATTTAAATCATTAGTGATATTTTATAAAAGTGTATAGGAGGAATTTATTATGAAATCAACTGGTGTTGTAAGAAAAGTGGACGAGCTAGGTAGGATAGTTATTCCAGTAGAACTAAGAAGAACTCTAGACATCGATGTTAAGGATGCTCTTGAGATATATGTAGATGGCGATCAAGTTATATTAAAAAAATACGAACCTGCTTGCATATTCTGCGGAGATGCTCGTGATGTAGTTAACTATAGATCTAAAAACATATGCCAAAAATGTTTAAATGAACTAAAAGGCGAATAATTTTAAATAATTAAATTTAAAAAACGTTACTTATTTTAAGTAACGTTTTTTCACTTTCTACGTATATAATGTATAGATATACAAATACTATTATTTTATTAAAGGTTACACAATAACATTATTTGAGTTATCCTATTTATTAATTATAAATACTAATGCATAAATAAAAGACTAGCAAACTAGTTGCCAGTCTTGATATAACAAATTAATATCTTCTTCCACCTATATAATCCTGACGTGACATAGGAGATATTTTAACCACTTCATTATCTTGTGGAGCATGAAGATAACTATTATTACCAACATATATTCCTACGTGATATACCTCTCCACCTGAACCGAAGAATACTAAATCTCCATGTTGAAGTTGATCTCTAGATACAGGACTTCCTGCGTTCATTTGACTCTCCGCAGTTCTTGGAATACTTATTCCACATCCAGCATAAACATACTTGGTAAGACCTGAACAATCAAAGGTATTAGGACCATTTCCACCCCATTGGTATGGAACACCTAAAAAGGTCATAGCGTAGCTTACAATTGAACTGCTTGAACCACTTCCTGGTGGATTTATACCAGTAGTTTCATCCCCTCTGTTAGGTCTATTTGTATTTTGTGTTAATGAATTTATTTGTCTAATAGTTTCAGCTAATTGATCTTCACTTTCTTTCATTGCCGCTTCAAATAAATCTCTATTAGATGCTGCAAGTTCCATAGCTGCACTGTGCTCTGATTTCTTTTCTTCTAACTGAGCAAGCTTTTTATTATTTTCATCTTGAAATGCATCTAGCTTACTTTTTTCATCTTCAATTATTTTCTTTTCAGATACAAGAAGTTGTTTCTTATCCATTAAGCTACTAATAATTTCTTTATCATAATTTATTATTTTAGTCACGTTGTTTAATCTAGATACAAAGTCTGATAATCCTTTAGAATTTAATAGCACTTCAATATAACTATCCATTCCATTCATATACATAGATCTCATTCTTTTACTATATAAATCATTCTCTTCTTTTATGTCACTCTCAGTAGCTTGTACTTTGTTATTGCTCTTTTCAATTCTACCCTCTACTTCGAGAATATCTACATTTAATTTTTCTATATCTACAGTTATATCTTCCATCTGAGAATTTACTGATTGTATTGAAGCTTCAATTTCATCTACTTGCTCCTGAGCCGTTTTATAACTATTTTTATTTTCCTCTAGTTTTTGCTCATACGTGGACTTGTCATTGTATGGATCTGCAAGTGCATTAGTTCCAATACAAGTAATACCCATAGCCAAAGCAAGTACTAATGATATACTTTTCTTATTCAAAAAAAACCCTCCCCCTCAACATTCTAAATCTCATATATGATTATAACATTATTTCAAGTATATTCTCAAGTGTTTATAAAAAAAGGTTATACAATTCTCCTTTTTTTATGATTCTATATTAATTATATTCAACATAACTACGTTTATTCCTTCTAGTATATTAACTTTTAAAGTAAATTGTTACAGTTTATACCTTTACATATTTATTGAATACTTGTATATCTCAGATTTATGTAGGTTACGATCTTTAGCAACTAGCTTTACCGCCTCTTTTTTATCCTTGCCCTCACCCATGTATTGTTTTATATGCTCCTCAACGGTCATATTTTCCCACTGAGCTCTCATTTCCTGCATTATCTCAGCATTGCTCTTACCAGCTATAACAATTACGTATTCACCTCTTGGCTGATTTTCATTATAATACTGTATACATTCATCAACAGTACCTCTTAATATTGTTTCATGCAATTTCGTAAGCTCTTTGCATACAGCAATTTTTCTATTTCCTAAGCTTTCTCTTATAAAACTTAAAGTTGACTGTATCCTATGTGGAGCCTCATATAGGATAAGTGTCTCTTGTCTATCCATTAAGCCTTCCATTGTAGCCTTTCGCTCCTTATTCTCTCTAGATAAGAAACCTACGAATGTAAACTTATTCGTGTCTAATCCTGAATAAACTAGAGCTGTAGTTATAGCTGTAGCACCAGGATAAACTTCAAATTGTATACCTTCGTCAATACATTTCCTTGCTATTACAGCTCCTGGGTCTGAAATTCCTGGAGTACCTGCATCACTTATTATTGCTATGTTCTGCCCTTCTAATAGTCTCTTTATTATATCCTCACTTTTACCATTTTCATTATGCATATGATAACTTATTAAAGTCTTTTTAATTTGAAAATGATTTAGTAATTTTAAACTTTGTCTAGTATCCTCACAGGCAATAACATCTACACTCTTTAATGTTTCAAGCGCTCTTAATGTTATATCCTTTAAGTTTCCTATTGGTGTGGGTATTAAATATAATTTACCACTCATTATTTTTCATCTCTCCTCTTACCATTAGTTTCTATTATAAATCTAAGCATTGCGAATTATATAAGGCTTGAATCTCTTCAGAATATGAATCATCTTCTAAATGTACATATAGTGGGTCCTCAATTTTAAGAAATGCTCCCCCGTCTCTTTGCCCTTCTATGAGCAATATATTAGGTGCCTTTCCTGGCTTAGGGTGAACAAATCTTAACCTCTTAGGTTCTATTTTGTGCTTTCTCATAAGGGTTAGTATATCCACAATTCTTTCTGGTCTATGAACCATGAAAAGTCGACCATTATCCTTAAGTAATACCCTTGCAGCTACTATTACATCTTCTAGCTTACAACATACCTCATGTCTCGCGATAGTATTTTTATCTTTTTCATTTAAAATCCCTGAATTATGTAGTTTATATGGTGGATTAACCGTAACAACATCTACTCTATTTAATGATTTTAAAAATCCTACATCCTTTAAATCTGCTTCAATAAATTTTACATCATCCTGAAAATTATTATATCTTGCTGTTCTATTTGCCATTTCAACAAATTCTTGTTGTATTTCAACACCTTGCAACAACCCACATTCACTCTTTCCCTTAATTATAAAAGGAACTATTCCAGTACCAGTACATAAATCAATTACAGTAGCTTTTTTTTTCACCTTAGCAAAGTTAGCTAAAAGTACTGCATCTACCCCAAATCTAAACCCATCTTTCTTTTGTATTATATGAATACCCTTAAGTTGTAAATCATCCAACGTCTCATCTATATTTATTAAATCCATAATTCACTTATCCTTTCTATTGCTTATATCCTATAAAGCCTAATATTTATCCCTTATATTAAACAAAAGGTGTCTACACACTTAATATTAGCCATATTATTAATATACAATGCATACCTATTATATAATAAGATCTATCTTTTTTCACCTTATAGTCTATACATACTAATATTGATATATAAATCTACATTACCTAACTAATATTAATTTACCTTTTAAGTAAAAATAAAATAAGAAAGGTTTGTATTATGGAAATATTGTCATACCCTTTTTCATCAGTAAATTTTCAATCAAATACTTCGATTCTTCTAGATGCATCCTTCTTACTTAGTTTGGTTTATGATGATGATATCCGACATTCTGAGTGTATAGAAGTATTTAGATTATTGCTCAACAATAAGTGTATGTTATTTGTTACAAATATTATTTCTGCCGAAGTTCTCAATCAAATAATGTATAAAGTATTTATGACTGACATACGCCATAAAATTGATAAACAAAGTGCCTTTAATTCTCAAACAAATATAAGAGAAATTATTTCAGTCTTCAGTAAATATGATAAAAAAATTATCAAAGAGAAAAGAATTGATAAACTCAGAGAAATTCCATATAAAAGGTACTTTGATAACCTCTCTAAAAATAGTGCCAAACGTGATCTTCTTAGTGTTTATTATAAGACAGCTGTAGCTATGCACACTCAACTTGAAAATACAGTAAAGTATAACTATGTTGAAATAAATAAACTATGTATTTCTAAAACAAAAGATATTATGGTTAAAAATCTTTTATCTATAAATGATGCAACTCATATTGCAGCTTGTATGTGTCATAATATAGAGTATTTATTAACCCTTGATAGCGATTTTATCTATGCAGAATCTACTACTGTTAAAATACTAAAAATATAACCATGCAGAATTTATCTGCATGGTTATTTACATTATTCCTTAGGTATACATATTGTTTCTGATTCCTTTATTGTGTTCTCATTTTCTATTTTATTATGGGCCTTAATTACTTCTACACCTTTATTTGTATCCATGTTAGGTAAATATTGATTTGATATACTATATAATGTATCACCTGATTTAACCGTGTATTGTATGTGTTTAGTATGTTCACTTGAATTTACCTTATCAGTTGCTGTATCGCTTTCAGCCTTTTCACCTGATACTAATGCTGTTTCATAAGAAATTACTATCTTCTGACCCTCTTTTATTACATCATCCTTAGTCATATTATTTCTTTTTAAAATTGCTTCAACAATTTTACTTGTTTCTGACTTTGGCATATACTTTTTAGCTATAGAATAAAGAGTATCGTTTGCTTTAACGATGTAATATCCCTCTTTAACTTCCGCCTTGCTAGTTTCAACTTTATTACTATCATCGGTCTTTGCATTATCGTTAACTTTATCTTCTGTCAAAGGGTTTTTTGCTTCATTTCCAGTTTTCACTTCTGAATTATTAACTATACCATCTTCTGAATCTTTTTTAACTTGTTCCTTATCACCAATATAACTTACAGCAAAAAATATTCCACCTAGTACAATTGCACATGATATAATTATTATTATTTGTTTTTTGAATTTCATAATTAACACCTCTCTATATTTAAATAACCATTATTTAAATAATTAACAATTTTATTAAAAATATACATATATTTATAATAAAATTATTCTTTTGTGCTAATTAACCTAGTTTAATACTTAATCACTGTAATTTTTCGCTAAAAACTACTCAAAATATTTAACACCATATTCTGTAACAACAAAAAAATCTTGCTAATTTATAATCGCAAGATTTTTTTATTTATATTACTGTGTAATCACAATCCTCTATGGACTGAATTATATCCTCTATATTTATAAAATAATTATCATACACAATTTCTACTTCTTTTTTGGATTTATGTATCCCACATGCAATAACACCCTCATTGGCTGATATAGCCTCTTTCACCTTTAAAACATCCTTAGATGTTACCATATCACAAATTTTAAGTGTAGCCTTCATAGTTTTCCCCCTAATTTTCTTGAAATAATTCTTTAATTAGCTTCGGATCTTCAGCTTGTTTTTCTAATTCTTTTAAATCAACCTCATTTATAACATCTTCATAGCTTCCTGATATCATTGTTAACTCATCAATTTTAACAACCTTAATATCATCTTCACCATCTTTTACCTTTACTTTTACCTTTACAGCTTCTTTTACCACACTACTAGATATTACTTCACCCTGACCATGGCATGTATCAACTATAGATCCAATCTTAGGCAATCTCTTTCTTATGCCTTCATATGTCTCTTGTTCATAATTTAAACAACACATAAGCCTACCACATATACCCGATATTTTTGTCGGATTTAATGATAGGTTTTGTTCTTTCGCCATTTTTATTGATACTGGTGCAAACTCACCTAGGAATGTAGAACAACATAAACTTCTTCCACATGGGCCTAAGCCACCAGTCATCTTAGCTTCATCCCTTACCCCAATTTGTCTTAACTCTATTCTAGTTCTAAAAATTGATGCAAGATCTTTTACAAGCTCCCTAAAATCAACTCTTCCATCTGCTGTAAAATAAAATATTACTTTATTATTATCAAAAGTATATTCAACATCAATAAGCTTCATTCTTAGGTTGTGGGCTTTTATCTTATCTACACATAGCTTAAGAGCCTCTTCTTCTCTTTCTTTATTAGATCTATTTACAGCTATATCTTCCTCTAGCGCCTTTCTAATTACATCTTTTAAAGGTGCTACAATTTCGCCTTCTTTAAGTTCCTTTATCCCAACTACACATTCTCCAAATTCAATTCCACGTGCAGTTTCAACCACAACAAAGTCACCTTTTTTAATATCTAAAGTACCTGGATTAAAATAGTATATCTTTCCAGCTTTCTTAAACCTTACTCCTATTACTGTTATCATATTTAAACCTCCTGCATCTTCAAAATCATTGTTATATATGCTAATGATGCGTTTACATTATTTTTTAAAATATTTCTAGTTTCATCTACAATTTTAATCATATCATTTAATTTGCTTGATGAAAATATATTAGCTAAATCTTTAATGTCAGAAGATTTATCAATATTAATAAAAAAGCTTTCATCGCCCACTTCTTTGTATATAATTATATCTCTTATTACAGTTATAATTATATCTAAAATATCCTCATCCTTATTTCCATAATCACTAAAAAACTTTTCATAGTGAAGTGCTACTTCGCTATGAACATCTTTACTCTTACTTATAATTTCAAAAATTGTATCTCTAATTATACTAAATTCACTGCTATCTATTAGTTTCTCAGCTCTTCCTGGTATGCCTTTAGCAAATGCACTAACAATTTTTAATTTGTCATCCTCTATATTAGAATATTTTTTCTTCAAAAATATCTTCATATCTTCATCGTTTAATGGCTTTAATTTATGTACACAACATCTTGATTTTATTGTATCTAATATCCCTTCAAGATCTTCACATAGTATAAATATAAAAACATTTGATGGCGGTTCTTCTATAGTTTTAAGAAAAGCATTTTGTGCCTGAAATGTAATTTTATCTCCATTGTCTATTATAATTACTTTCTTATCTCCTTCGAAAGGTTTTTTATTACACTCGTTAATTATACCTCTTATTGTGTTTACACTTATGGACGTTTTTCCCTTATCAAGAGTCCAATAAATTATATCTACATGATCCCTTATCTCATTAATTCCTAAAATTTTTAGTGCTATAATTTTTACTAGTTCGCTTTTTCCAATACCTTTCTCACCGACAATTATATGAGCATGACTCAATTTATTATTATCAATAGCTTGAATTAAACTGTTTTGTACTTTATCATGTCCTATCATACCCATAATCTCCTCTCAATAAGAAATAATGTACAATAAGCTGAGCCTATTGTACATTATCTAACCTTAGTTATATCATACTCTTAAAAACTTATCTACATCAACAACAAATATAGTTGCACCACCTATGTTTACCTCTATTGGATATGGAACATAAACCCCTGTAGAACCAGCCACCGGAGAAGGTGATGATATAAGTTGTTTTCTAACCTTACAAATTTCTTCTATATACCCTAAAACAGTATCAACTTTAGTTGCTTCTACCCCTATCATTAATGTTGTGTTACCTGCTTTTAAAAAGCCACCTGTAGTTGCGAGTTTAGTAACTCTTAGTCCATTTTCAGTTAGAATGTCTACTAAATCCATAGCATCGTCATCTTGAACTATTGCAATTATTAATTTCATATATTACCCCTCCTAAAGATTATTATAACCCTATATATGATTCAACTCGCTTTATTATACTCTTATGAATATCTTCTATTGAGTTGCACCCATCTATTAATTCTATTTTATCATAAATAGTACTAATTTTTGAATATCCTTCAAAAACTTTTTTATGAAATTCTAATCCCCCATTTTCTAACCTATCTAAAGCCTTCTGATTGCGTTTTCTATCAATACCCTTCTCATAAGGAATAGTTATCATAAATACTAAATCTGCCATTAACCCGCCAAGTGCTGCATCATTTATAGATTTAATTATGTCCATTCCAAGATTTCGTGCAATTCCTTGGTATACAATAGAAGAATATACAAATCTATCACATAGTACAACTTTACCTGCTTCAATAGCTGGTTTTATAACCTCTCTGACCAATTGTGCCCTTGATGCCGCATATAATAATGCCTCACACATATCATCCATCTCTTTATTATCATTATCCAATATGACTGACCTTATTTTTTCACTAATTTTAGTCCCTCCAGGTTCTCTAGTCCTAATCACCTCTACACCTTTATTAACAAAATACTCTTCTAATAATTTTATTTGTGTAGATTTTCCACTTCCATCTGGCCCTTCTAATGCAATTAATATTCCTTTATTCACTATAGTCCCTCCATTTAGTTAATCATTTTCTAATACGTATATATTATTATCATCTATTCCTAATAATGTAACATTATTTTCTTGGTAATAGTATATTATATCAATAATATACTTACTTATAAGCTCTCCCGGCATTATCAATGGTATTCCTGGCGGATAAGGAATTATGGCCTGTCCGCAGATTTTATTTAAAGAATCATTTATCCTACACTGTTTCTTTTTCATATTAAGTGTTTCCCATGGTAGCTTTTTTACTTCTGGCAAATCATATTCTATAGGTTTAATATATTCACATTTCAAGAATTCTCTAGTGCATTCTCTCAAAACATTATATAACCTTTCGAAATCACTCACATCATTTGTAGTCGAAAATATTAAAACTACATTCCTATCATCACTCATCTCACACTGTATTTTATTAATTAGTAAGTGTTCTAGCAATTTATGTCCACTAAAGCCTTTGGGAACATTTATAACATACCTAGTTTTGTCAATCAATACATTTAAACTCTCTTTTTTATTATGTAACTCTAGATCTGTTTCATCTATTATATGGTAAAATCCTAATGAATTTATTTTTATCCTGTATGTCTCACATAATTCAACTAGTTCTTTATATGCAACTATGCCATATGTATCTAAATAATATCTACTATAATCCATACTTGCTAAAAATATATAAGATGGGCTAGTAGTTGAAAATACACCTGTATAAAAATTAGCCTGCTCTAATAATTCATTAGAATTTACATGTAAAAATGAAGTTTGAGTCAGGCTATGTAGCGTTTTATGTGCACTATGAACTACCATGTCACATCCAAGTTTAACCGGATTCTGTGGAAGCTCTTCTATCACTCCAAAATGTGCCCCATGAGCACAATCAACTAAAACTTTTATATTATATTCTTTTGCCCTATCTATAATTTCATTGATATCAAAACATATTCCATAGTAATTTGGATATGTTAAAAGTATCCCCTTTGCATCTTTATTTTCCTCTATAACTTGAAATAGATGCTCCTTATTTATTGAAAAAGGAGCATCATACTTTTCACTTACTTCATTTTTAATATATACTGGATTTAATTTTCTTAGTATTATACTGTTAAATACAGATTTATGACAATTCCTCTCTACAATTATCTTATCACCTTCATTAAAAGTTGAGAAAATCATAATCATATTTCCAGAAGTACTTCCATTTACTAAAAAGTAAGATTTTTTGCTTTGATAGTATTCAGACAGGTAATCTTGAGCCTCTTTAATTATCCCTGTAGGCTGATGAAGATTATCTAACCCATCTACCTCAGTTATATCATAATTAATTAAATTATTAAAAAAAGCCTTTGCCTCTATCGTATTATTAAAACCTTTTCCCATTTTATGGCCAGGCATCGCAAAATAATCATATTTTTCTTCACTATACTTCATTAGTGCATCTATTATTGGTAGTCTTGACACTTATCATTCACTCCTCTTGGCATAAGTTGAACTAAATTCTTTTTAATACAATTTTTATAGAACTCATAAAAATCTGTATTTGGCTCTATTGTTAATAATCTTTTTTCGCAGGTTTTACAAATTCTTCGTCCATATACAATTATACCATTATCTAGAGGCTTTCTGCACACAATACATTTCCTATTCATATTTATCCCCCTCAAAATTTATCCAATAGTTCTAGTTTTAAACTAGTTCCATCCGGTCTAGGATAAGTTAAACTTATCTTTATTCTTTGAAGTAAATTAATTCTCACTTCATGTTAAGACTGTCTTAATTCTAGCCCCTCATGATATATTTTATTCAACAATAGTTAATTTCTTATTTTGTCCACAAAAAAAATTTCACTTTATAATTACTCATCTTATTCCTAAAACCAACATATTTTTTTCATATTATATAATTTCTATTATATTTCTAAATATATTTAGAAATATATTTTCATTCAAAAGATTATTCTATTATTGTTAATTCAAACGAAAATCATTCTATTATCATTAATTGAAAAATACTCTAAAGGATAAATAATTAACTTTATGGATATACTATTATAGTATTATTATCCAATAATATAAACATTTAAAATTATATTACTGCAAGGAGGCTTTCAATTGAAACAACATATTTTAAGTTTTTTATCTGTAATAAAAAATGAAATTTTAGATATAAATAAATTTTTATATGACGTTAGTGAAAATTGTTTTAGTGAATATAAATCCTATAACTATATAGTAAAACTATTAGAAAAATATAATTTTTCTATAGAGCATAACTTGGTAAATATTCCAACAGCATTTCGTGCTCGTGTTGGACATGGTCATCCTGAAATATGTTTTATATGCAAATATAGTACAGGAAGTAGCGATGGGCACATATTTGGCAATAATGCTAATGCCACAATAGTTTTAGGTGCAGCTATTGGACTCTCCTCGGTAATTGAGAAAATCGGAGGATCAATTGTTGTTGTTGGATGTCCTGGCAAATATTCTAATGGCTCAGAAATTGTAATGACAAAAGAAAATATATTTCAAGATTCAAGTGTAATCTTTTCACCACACGTCGATAATATTACTTCTCTAAATGGATGTTCACAGTCATGTACAACACTACAACTTAATTATTCAAATTTAATATTATCTAATGATAATGCTAATGATTCTTCTCTGGATGTATGTTTACAAACAGTACATTTTATTAATCAATTAATACAAAACACATCTAAGTATTGTTATATGGATCATTTAAAACTTGTATGTGATAACTCTTTAAATGAATATCCATCTTCAGCTAATGTTAGCTTCGAAATTAAAGCTAAAAATCATATACAGTGCGATAATATAGAGACTAGCATACGTAAATACATAGATTGTATTGAAAAATTAATAAATATAAAATGTTCTGTACATATGTTAGAGCTACCCTGTAAAGAACTTTTAGACAATAAAGTTATAAATAAAATATTTGAAACTAATCTAAAAGAATGTGGTTTAATTAATATAGGAACAAGTAAATGTATGCTTTATTCTTTGGGTATTGGAACAGTAAGCCATACAACCCCTACAATATACCCTTCTATAGGTATATGTGATAATAATACCGTTCACTGTCCCTCTATGGAGTTTAGGGATTTAACCTTATCTGAATTTGCTAAGTTAAATATTTGGAAGGCTATAGAAGCCTTAAGTTTAACTGGAGTAGATTTAATAGAACGGAGTGATTTGATTTATGAAAGTACCACATTTTTATCAGACGATATTATACATAAATCAAAATTTAATTAAACAAAAAATTAAAAGACCTTGTAAATATTACATTTACAAGGTCTTTTGGAGGCGCCACCCAGATTTGAACTGGGGATAAAGGCTTTGCAGGCCTCTGCCTTACCACTTGGCTATGGCGCCAGGACTGGTGGCTCGAGCAGGAATCGAACCAGCGACACGAGGATTTTCAGTCCTCTGCTC
>NZ_JAVXAO010000013.1:0-107152 GCF_036660475.1 Clostridium sp.
TTAAGTGTTGCTTAACCCCTTTTTTTATTGTGTCCTTGACAAGGGGTCCATTTTAGCTTTAGGAAAAGTTATTACTAATTTTTTTATCTTAGACATCTTCAAAAATAAATAAGTCAGTATATTCGACTATTTTGTGTTATACTTCATCAACAGAACCCTTAGATAGCTATGCTATATGCGGAACCTGTTTCCTTGTCTAACCCAAAATATTCTTCACATCTTTGACTTATTATTTATTTTCAGATGCCTTAAAAAAAGAGTTCAAAGCACCATAAAGTGGTCTTTGAACTCTTTTAACACAATTTAAAAATTAATTTTTCTGTTATATTTCTTGATTTAATAATTTCTTTCTAACTAAAAACTTTAATGTGATATATAGCCGTTGTAACACCCCCATCTTCTTTAAGTGGAGATACTAGCTGGCACGACCGTCGATAAGTTCTTATACCATTTAGATGAAGTGAGGTATTCCTCTTAAGGAGTCTACAATCTAAATATAAGAATCACTTGATATTAATATCTACATTAATCGTTGCACTTAGCATCATTATTATATCCAATTAATGAGATAAGTCCATTTGCCAAAGTTTCTCCCCAAGATAGATAATCATGTCCACCTTTGAAGTATTCAAAATCAACTTGATAACCTTTAGAAATTAGTAAATCTCTTAGATTTATATTTGTATCAATCATTTTATCCTTATTTTCAACTATACCAATATTTAAATAAAACTTAAGTGGTAGTTTATCTATAGCTTCAAACTGTGTACTCATCCAACAATCACTTTCTGTGCCTTCATAACCATCTGGTTTATACCAATAAGAACCTGACTGTGATAATACATTTCCAAAAACTTCTGAATGTTTCAGACCTAGATATGATGCTGTAAGTCCGCCAAGACTTAACCCTCCAATTATTCCTTCCTCAGGATTACTTGAAATATTATAGTTTTCTCTAACCCATGGAATTAAATCTTCAGCTATTACATGCCCAAAATCATCACTGCAAGTTAATTCTTCATATCTAGTTTTAGTGGAATCTATAAATATTACAACTATAGGTGGTATCTTTTTATCAGCTATTAAATTATCTAATACTGTTGGAGCTGAAAGAATATTAAGATACTCATTACCATCTGTTAATAGTAAAAATCCGTAAGGTTTAGCCTCTTTATCATAATTATGTGGTGTGTAAACCCTAATTCTACGAGTATCCTCAAGCTTTTCACTTTCAAGACTATGTTCGTAGACTATCCCCTTTGGAACATGACTTCTCTCTTTAATCCATAAATATTCCTCTGCTTTTGGCATTACCACATAAGATACTATTTCATCTTCTTCTCCATCTTCTTTAAAAATCAATTTGTTTCTATTCAGTTTATCATAGATTAGTTTAGCCTGCCTAGCTGTCCAATCATCATCAAAGGTATCATTAATTGTCATATCATATCTGAATCTAATATCATTTCTAACCTTATAACTTATATACCATAAGTTAGTTTCTAATAATCTATCCATCTTATTTTTTTCTAAATCTATCCTGTTAAGTGGAGGTAGGAATAATACATTTTCAGTTCCTTCATCCCCATTAAGAACAAATGTTACTAATCCATTCTTATTATCCCCCTTAATTTCCTCAATTATCGGAGTTCCTTCTGTTTCTATTTTGGCCCAAAATTCTTGTAAAGCCCCAATATTACCTTTTTTAATTTCCTCCTCTAAATTTATTATTATCTTGCTTTTTTCCAATGATCTCTCCATGTTAAATACCCCTTTTCTATTGTTATTTAGGCATCTGAAAATAAATAATAGATGAAGTATCAACAGATACTGACCTATTTATTTTTTTAAGATGCCTAGTCAAATGAGTTTATTATTGCCTATCTTTTATTTGAATCCCATCTATTTTGCCTTCAAATATCCAATAGAATGGAAATGAAAAGTGTATACATTTGAAAACTGGCCCATCTTCGCCATTTGTAATTACTGCTGTCATTCTTATTGGACAAGTATAATTTGAACCTGTGGCACATTCCTTTAATACATATGCTATACTCCTTTGTGCCGCAAATAACTTTTCCTTTGATGTGCTGTGAGACTGAAACAAATTTCCTAACTCATCTAAAGACCGCTTAATAAGTTCTTCTTCTGTGAAAGTTTGTTTTAACAGTCCTGTAACTGTCACCCAAGTGATTTTACCTGATTCAGCCCCAATAACATGTTCTACATCTAGTGAAAGATTACACATATCACTTTCAGTGAAAAACTTCCTAATTTGCTCAATACCATAATGCCACTGATTTTCTGTACCAATAACATAAGGCATGCTATCCGTTCCAAAGTATTTATTCACTATTTCCTCTGAAATACCTTCTTTTCCTACAACTTCAATTTCAAAATTCTTTATAAATCTTCCTATCTCCCATGTGATTTGATTATTTTTATATTCACCCATAATAGTTTTTTGCTCACTATAGCTATCTATAAATTCTTTTGAACTCTCAAAACGTTCATCTGGGAAATTAGATTTCACTATAGAAAAGTGCAGATGAGAAATTCTCCATTTACCTTCAGTTTTTAATAGAACCCCACTTAAACCCATTGGCCATAAATATTCTCTCTTAGTTTCCTCTCGTTGATGATAATTTAAAGTTAAAACCCAATTGATAAATGTAATTCTTTCCTTTGGTGTAAGCTCAGTATCATTAGCTTTATCTCTTATAAAATCAACATAACTATCATATCTTTCTGGAGTGTCCTCAAAAGTGTATTTCACAGACCCCTTAGTTGAAATCCATGCAACATCACCATCAATAGATATATTAGGATTTTCACAGTCTATATTTAAATCTCCCCAATATTCCCAATCACCCTTAAGTAATTCCTTCACTTTATCAATACCTAAAAGCATTTCTCCAGTTGAAGTACCTAAAATTGATGTATCCTCTCTGTCTAAAAAAAGCTCTTCAGTGAAATAATCAACTTTACCTAAATCCCTTTCAGTATATCCTTGCTGAAATTTCCTAAGAACATCTTTAACCTGATTGCAATCCTCCATTGAACCTTTAACATATTTAGTGTTTTCTGAAGACCCTTCTGGTGATCCACCTAAATACTGTATACCAAATTTGTTCATAATTATACCCCCTTTATCCCATATGATTATTATTTATCAACCTATCTTTTGAGTCTTACTCCTCAATAATTCTTGACCATACTTAAACATTTCATCTGCCAGTGCTAAATTTTTTTCTATATCTATTAACGCTTTAACTTTATATAAATCTTCTATTCTTTTTACTACATCCTTTGGCAAATGGTCCGATATGTGTACAAGTCCATATTCAGAATGCCTTGGAGTATATATAAGACGGAATAACGTAACTATAGGCTTACATACGTATTTTTCATAATATGCAAAAGCTTCAAGATATTTTTCTCTTCTAATATATTTAATTAACCTAGAACGTTGCTCATATCTTGAAATGCATAACTTATAAGTATCTATAACACTTTTCTCATCCTCTTCAGATGATTCAATGATATTTATAACATTTTCCTTATCAAATAATATTAGTGGATATTCCGCAATATCTCCTTCTACAAAAGTACACCCTTCACTTCCTCTACTGTGACTTTGAGCACAAATATCAATCATCAAAAATTCAGATGTTCCTTCTAGATGTATATTCTTTTGAAATATTTGTGGATGTGGATGATTATAATGTTCAATAAAGTCTGCTTTTGAAATAGTTTCCAATATCGCAATGGATTTATTTAAAATTTCCTCTTCATAGCCATCCTTCACATCAAACCAAAAATCTATATCTGAAAACTCATCAGACTTATTAAGACCATCAGAGCCTTCTAGCCATAGAGCATAAACTTTATCATCTTTAATAAAAGATTCCTTCATAAGTAAAATTATCTCTTCTCTAATATTTATCATCTATATCACTCCCTTTTTTCAAGATGCCTTGTTTCACTTCATAAATGAAATGCTCACCTTGTTGAAATATAATATTAAATTCCCTATTAAATCCAGCTTCTCTAAAAAGCCTTTTTTGAGTATTTATCGAAAATGGAATATCTATATGATAGAGTTTAATTTTTTCATCACCATATTCCTTCAGTAATTCTTCTCTTCGTTTAAGCCACTTTTTTTCATAATACTTGGTTACAACATAATCGCCTTCTATATAACTTCCACCTTCCTTTAATAAGGCTGTCCTTATTTTTTTATACAGAGCTAGTTTTTCATCATATAAAAAGTGATGCATAGTCATTACCCCAAATATATACCTATATTTATTAATGCCGAAGTCATAATCTAAATAAGAATCTACAATTATATTTATCTGATTTAACTTATTTTTATATTTCACCTTAAGAACTTTTAACATTTCTTCTGATAAATCTATACAAGTTATATTTGCATTTGGAGCCTTACTAAGTATCCCTTCTATTTCAAAACCTGTACCACACCCCAAATCAAGTATTTCAATGGGATCTTCAGTATACTCCATAGTTGATGATACTAATTTATAGTACTCTTCAAAAGAATTAACTGTATCTCCCATATGCTTGTCATATCCTCCAGCTCTAGTATTAAAAAAGCTTCCCATTTCCTCTATTTCATAATTTTCGCTCATTTTATCACCCCTCTATTTATTACCATTTAACGTTCCCTAAATAATACTTCAACTCTATAATTTTATTAGTAAAACTTAATTCTTTACAGTACTAATAATATCTAGAGAAAAAGCTTCATTTGTGTTAGTTCAACTCCCTTTAAAAACCCCATATTATAATAAACTTTTTCTGCCTGATTTCCTATATCTACATATAACCTAACTACTGGGTATTCTTCTCTCAAAACCGTTAGTGCCTTTTTAATCATTTTTGTTCCTATGCCTTTACCTTCATAGCTTGGTTTAACGGCTATTTGAGATACAAGTGGCCATTCTTGCCAAATTGATATATAGCAAACACCTACTAATTCATTAGTAGCCTTGTCATATACAAGAGTTGATGCTTCATTTAATATTTCTATGTCTAAATAGTCATCAAAATATTCCTTTACCCATGCAGTATATTCATTCAAGCTATAACTTTTATTAAGATTTAAATTATTCTCAAAAGCCTCATGTATTAACTTTCCTATTTCTAATTCATCTTCTCTTTTAGGAGCTACTATATAAAAACATTCTTCCCAAGTAATATTGAACTTTTCTGTAGGCCTTATCATCCATCTACCACTATCTACTTTTTCAAATCCTATTTTCTCATAATTTTCAACTAAAGATGGCTCTATTACATCTGCTATTATGGCTTTTGTGGTATCCGACCAAAAAACTAAGATTTCTTTTAATTTTTCTAGTAATGAATCAATCTGTGAATAAGGTGGTATCATAAATAATTCAGCTATTGAATTAGGCTCGATTAAAATTCCACCTACCTTAACATCATCCTTAATAATCCAGAAATATTCATCTTCCTCACCAACTATAGTTTTCATTATTCTATAGCTTTTTTTAAACCATCCATCAGCATTTTTCATTTGAAAATAAACTGCATAATAATCAGCAAACTCTTGTTGTTCTGCCCTTTCTAATTTGTACCCCTCCACCAATTCATAACTCATCACATCTTTTGACCAAATTTCATATTTCATAATTTTTTTAGCAAGAGAGACTATACTCATTATGTGTATATCTCTCTTGCTCCCCCTTTCAATTTATAATTTAAAATATTATTCTAAATCTATTTCTTATTTGTAAATAAAGCCTTTATTCCATTAGCTAAATTATCCTGCCAGTCGTAATAAATATGAGCTCCTACAAATGTTTCAGAAGTTACATAATACCCCTTATTAATTAATGTAGATATCATATTATCATTTGCCTTTAAATGACCTTTTGTAAAAGTTTCTAAACTCCCAATGTTAAAATAGAAATCTATAGGTAATTTCTCTGTATCCTTGTATTGTTTTGACAATATTGAACTACCATCCTCATTAATCTTCATTTCTCCCTTATCATCTAGATACCATGCAAAAGCACCTGATTGTGATAAAACTTTCCCAAATACATTAGAATGTTTAAGTGCTGTATAAGCTGCAAACTGACCACCTAAACTAAGCCCTGCAATTATTGTTCTTTCTGGACTTCTTGTTATTCTATAGTTTTCTATTGTCCAATTCATTACTTCTTCTACCACAAATTGTAGGAATTCATTACCACCAATTAATTCTTCACACCGTCTCTCTGAATTTTCAATAAACACAGCACAAGTAGGTGGTATATGCTTATCTCCTATAAGATTGTCCAATACTTTGGGAGCTTCTACTGAATTCACATAATCCCATCCATCTGTAAACACAATTAAATTATTATCGTCCTTACTACTTTCATATCCATAAGGAGTATAAATCCAAATACTTCTTTCTTTTATATCAGCTTTAGGTATAAATTTAATTTTTTCAATTCTTCCAACTTTATTATCTAATCTTTCTTTTACCCATATCTTCTCCTCAGCTTTAGGCATCTCAATTATATTTTCAATAGGTGCAAGTAATGAACATTCTTCTGGGTTTTCATCATCTATAGGTGCTTCATAAGTTTTAGAATTTAAAGGGTCTAATATGACATTATCAGCCTTCCATTCATATTCCTCATCTACATTTGTAACCAATATATATAAACAACGAGCTTCCTTCGATAAAATAGTACTTCTATACCACAAATCACTATTATCTAGCCTATATAAGTTTGTTTTCTTATCACCCTCACCAAACATCCAACCTCCAAATGCTTCACTAAAAACAAATATATTATCTATTTCTCTGTCCTGCTTCCAAACTATAGTTACCAATGAATTTTCATCATCACCTTCAATATCCTCAATAATTGGAGCACCTATCTCCTCAATTTCTTTCCAGAATTCATCCATTACATTAGCTTTTCTAGCATTTATATCCTCTTCAAGTTTTAATAATCTTGGACTTAATATTTTTTCATTATACACTTTATACACCTCTTCTTTCTTTATTTTTCAAAGTACAAATTCTAATTGAAAGTCTCTTGTATCACTTTCATATAACTCTTTATTTACTTCCTCTGCCTCTCTACAACCTAGTGCAAAATAAAATGCAATTGTTTCCTCTGCTGATCCTGCACAGATATAAATTCTGTCTGCTCTCCATTTTCTTACTTCTTCTGTAGCCTCAATGAATAATTTTTTGCCTACTCCCTTATTTCTATTCTCTAAGCTAATAAAAAGCTGATCTAACAAAATATATTTGAATTTTTCTCCAAAGAATTCCCTATTGATAGTTACAAATCCAATTAACTTATTGCTACCATCAAACGCCCCAATAGCAATTCCACCATCTAAAATGGTTTTCTTTAAATTATTTAAGTGATTTCCATAACCATTAGGAAAATCTAAGTCCTCATAATTAATGTCCACTAGCTGACGTTTCCCTTCAACGTCTCTCCATGCTTTACCTATATACTGAGCTGGATTCATTCCTTTTATAAGTTCACATTGATTTACTTCTAATTTTCTATATATAATTTCATCCATAATATTCCCTCCACCTATACCTACAATAAATTTATATGAATCTTCTCACATTTAAAATCATTTTCATTCCTTGCCCCCTTGCAATCAACCCTTTTAGCAAAATTAAAAGGCTATAAGAAAGAATATCTTTCTTATAGCCTAAACTAACACTTTTATTTTACTCATAAATAATATTACATAACTATGCACTGATAAATATAGATATTTATTCTGAATTTTTACATATCAAAATAAGCCTCTATTCTATTTATGCACAAATATATATTAAATTATATTATTATAAACTAACATAGTTATATCATTTACTAAAGTAAATTAATTACCTGCGTTTATAATATTAGGCATCTAAAAATAAATAATAACTCAAAATAGCCTTGATACTAGCTTATTTATTTTTTAAAGGTGCCTTAACGTAAAACTCAAAAATAGCTTAATAAGATTGATTTCGTTTCAATTGTCCTAAAAAGAAGTATCACAAAAAACCTATACCATAGATAAAACTTCCTTAAAGATTAAATATTCTATTTTGCAGAAATTTAAAATATCACTTTTATTTAATTTTAAAACTTCTACTCTCTTGAACTCTAATTAACAATTGATTCTAATTAACATCTCATTAACCCCTTCCTGAATTTCAATTTTTTTAATTTATAAGTATAATTTACCATAAATAATTTCTATAGTCAATTGCATGTTTAAATATGAAAATTTTTCAATTTTTAATGCAGTTAACTAAATATTAGTTGAAATAGATAAGGTTGTGTCACAATACACTTTTAATCCCTTGTGACACAACCTTTACAATTTAAGCGACACTCCAAATTTTATATTTGGCTAGTGAAACTTACTCCTTTGACTGTATATAAAAATAAGTTTTATTATCCGTTGTTTCCATTATTTATAGAATTCTTGGGTAGCATAGTATTTATTTCCTGATTTATAAACACCTACGCCTATGCTTTCAAAGTTAGTCGATAATATATTTTCTCTATGCCCCTGTGAATTCATCCAATTTGTCATGAATTGATCTGCAAGTGCATTTAAATCCGATACTCCGCCTATATAAGCTATATTTTCGCCCCAGGCCCTATACGTAACACCATCATTATCCATCTTAGTAGTTATAAGTTGTCCTTCTGGATTTTTGTGATCAAAGTAATTTCTATCACCCATATCTTTTGATTTAATCCTTGCATATTTCTCCATTAAACCGCTGTAGCTTAACTGAGGCACTCCAGCTTTAGATCTTTCTTGATTTACTTTATTAAAAATCAACTGCTCTACTTGAGATGAAAAATCACCACCATTATTAGGTGTTGTTACTGATGGTATTATCGGTGCTGATGGTTTTTCAGTTGGAGTTGATGGCTTATTAGTTTCTGGTACATCTTCAGTTAAATTATCATTATTGCTAACGATTTCTCTATCATAAGATTCCAATCCATAGCCAGTGGCATTTCCGCTTGAAGTATCTTCACTTGGTGCATGTCCACTTTTTTCATCGACTACTACTTCGTTTTCTTTACCTTCATTATTACCTTGTTTATTTTCATCTTTTTCCTTTGTTAAATCAGTTTCATTCGAAGTGGTTTCTTCTGTTAACCCAGTTTTATTTTCTAAGTTTTCACTCTCATCACTTAGGATTTTATCTATATTCTTCGCCCACTCTTCTCCATTTTGGATTGTCACTCCCACTAATGCGGTACTTGCCAATGCACCACATATCATAAGTGTAATAAACTGCTTTTTCATTAGTATCACTCCTTTTAATTTGTGTTGTTCTTTATTTATAACACAAAACTAGTGACTTTTTATTAGTAGAATTCCCCCTCAACATTTATATTAATACATATTTTCATAATATCTCCTCATGATACTAACTTGTTATAATTTTAATATTTCCCCTTAGGTTACTACCTAACCCCTTTACTCCCAACATTTTAGATTGCTTATTTAATCACAGCCAATAGATATATTTGGCTATAAATTAAAATATATCCATGCACAAAAAGAACCCTGGTAATATTAGGGTTCAAATCCATTTTTATAATTTTAAGTTTATCGATTCTAATACAATTTTATTATATATGTAGACTGTGTTGCTAATTATATTTTCTGTATTTACTAAAAGCATTTAAAAGTTCAATAACGATTCTACTGACATTCCAATTTGTATAATTTTATTTTTTTCATCCTCTATAGCTAAAAATTTAAATAACCTCCCATCTTCTACCCGTTCCTTTATCTTTGTTACTACATAAGGATCTCGACTTAAATTTTCATATATAGCATCAACTTTCCTTAAATTTAATCCTATGGTTTCACGTTCATTACAATACTGAACCTCACCATCAGGCTTAGTTATATAAATCACATCAATTCCCAAATCTTTTACTAACACCTCTAAAAATTGATTACTTACCGTTTCCATCTTAATCCTATTTTTTATAATGTGAACTTCCTTAAGCATTTTCCCTTCCATAGCTTTACTTGCCACATATTCTTGTAAATTACCAGAGCTTTCCTCTAATTTTCCACTTATGCTATATATGCTAGATATAATTGCATCTTCCTTTTGAATTTCATTAGATATTTGTTGTATTTCCTCTGTAAACTCTTTGCTAAACTCTGTTATTTGCTCAGTCAAACTTAATATTTCTTCACCATTGTTATTAATATTTTTTAATTCATTATCCGATAATTTTATCTTATCTGAACAAATTATTAGCAAACTATCAATTTCACTAAATCTTTTAATAGTGTCTTCAATTGTTTTACTTCCATCTTCGACATATTCTTTTTGCTTATATATGTCCATAACAATTTCTTTTATTTCTTCATTTAAATCATTTACCACAGACTCAATTTCTTTTGCTAACTTATTAGTTTCATTTGCCAATTTTCCCACTTCAGTAGCTACCACAGAAAATCCTCTTCCATGTTCTCCTGCTCTTGCAGCCTCAATTGATGCATTTAATGCTAATAAATTAGTTTGCTTTGAAATATTATCAATCAAATCAACCAAATTTACTACTTCATTCACTTTATTATTTAAAACATCTATACCTGCTACATTTTGCGTTAAAGACGCATTAATACTATTTATTACCCCTTTAATAATATCTGTATCCTCAATGCCTATTCTAGCCATGTCAATGGATTTCTCTGTAACCTTAACTGTATTATCCATATTATTTGTCATAACATTTATAGATTCAACTATATTCTTAACATTAGACTTTATATTTTTCATCATATCATATTGCTCTCTACTACTATTAGAAACTTTATTTGAAGTATCACTAATATAATCTATAGATTGCTTTGCTTCTTTAACTACATTATTTAAATTGCCAATTTCTTTATTTATATCTAAAGCCACCTTAACTTGTTGCCTTAAACTTATTTTTAAACCACCTAACAGCTTTTCAACTTGTCCCCAAATTCCATTAAAAACCTTATTTGAGCTCTTTTTAATTGAAAATGTCAAATTGTTGTTGTTTATGTTCTCTAAATTACTGTTTATATTAGAAATTACCTTCATAAATAAGTTTTCTAACGCAACAGTAATTATCCCTGCAAATGCTGCTAGAATTATTATAGTTAAAATTATACTATCTGTTATTTTAGTTAAAATCATAAACACCAATAATTGTATGAAAATAGCTAAAAACATTATTACTCTCCTTTTACCCTTAGACACTATGTATCCCCCCTGTGATCCATTATATTAATACTATTTTATATACTCATCACACACTGATAATAATATACTTTTTAAATTTTTATGTAATGAATTAAACCTTTCATTCAATAGCTCTTGTTTAGTTACCCATGCATATTCTGAATGTTCTTCGTTTATTGTAAAATCCGTTAAGTCATTATTTTTAGATTTAACTAAGTAAGTGTAAACAGTTCTATATATATCTTCTATTGTACTTCTTGATTTGAATGCCCTCACATTTAATTCTTTAATTAACTCCACATTCAAATTTGTTTCCTCCTTAGCTTCTCTATATAACGCTTCAATTGGAATTTCTTCGTACTTAACTTTACCTGCTGGCACACTCCATACTCCTGGTGCAACCACACAATCATCTGCTCTTTTAGTTATCAATATCTTATTCTCATGAATAATTATTACCTCAACTGTTATTCTATAATTCGGATAATTCCCCATATTAACTCCTTCCTGTATTTCACATTTAAAATTTTTAAACCTTACATTGTAAACTCTTTCACACACTTTGATATTGATTCCTCTGTATCTTCAAAATATATCTTACTGCTCCTGTCACTATTACTTTGTCCATTCTTATATACCCCTTCTAATATCTCATGTATTTCATTCATAAAACTCCTATTAAACCATTTTATTCATATTTTAGAATGATCCATATTGCATATTTATTCATATAGCTTTATGAAAATTTCTATTCGTACATTAAAGTTAATTTTAAAATATTCCACAATGTATAATTATTTTTACAATTAATACTTATTATGACTTTAATGCTTATTATACCTCATTTTTCATATAAAGAATATATATGTATGTTTATATAATTAATGTTTCACTTATTTATAGTTATATGTTTTACTTGTAAATTAAAAAGAGTTCAAAGTACCAAAATGGCCTTTGAACTCTTTAAATTATAATTTTACAATTGCTTTCCCTATTGTTTTTCTAGATTTAGTATTTTCTAATATAATTCCATATAAAACATTAAATAATACATATATAACTAAAAATACTGCTACTTTGTCTCCAACTCTATATCCAATAAATCCTATTATAATATTAAATACATATAGTAGTATAAAACTAACTGCTAACCCTATAGCTTGATCTATTACGTTTGCCCCTAGCTTTGAAAAGAATCCAGGATTTTTTATTTCTACAACTTCACTTTCTTGTCCCACCATAATATCCTCTTCTTCTATATATGAATCTATTACTTGCTGCACATCCTCAGTTTCTTTTACTTCTGTTGGAACATGCATTAGTTCCTCTTCATTTTCATTGTCCACTTTTAGATTTTCACCTTTTTCCATCATTGTACATCCTCCTAAAATTACTTTTCCTATTTTATCAAACTCTCTGATTAAATATACTACACTTCACATTATCTGTAAATCAATTGAATGTAAACTTAATATGAACGCAAAAATATTATCTACCGTTAAGCTTTTACATTTCATACATATCTCTAACTTGATAAATTTTATAAATCAGCCTGCTAATATATATATAATTTGTAAATTAATTATTCTTTTATAAACATTCACTATTTATTAAGATTCATCTTATCTTTTTTAAGTTATAATATACTTATGGACACCCTTCTTAAAAACAGTCGAATTAATAAGTTCCACTGTCCAAATTATAACTTTGGAGCAGATTATGGAAACTCATTTTTAAAATAGTTTAACGAGTAGTCCAAATCACAAGTTTGGAGTGTCACTTATATTAAATGGAGGTTTTGATATGACAAACTATAAATGTGTAAAATGTGGTTGTGACCAATATGAACATGACCAATTTCAAGCAACTGGAGGTACCCTCTCAAAAATATTTGATGTTCAGAATAAAAAATTCATAACAATTAGCTGTAAGAAATGTGGATACACTGAGTTATTCAAAGGAACTACCAGTACAGGTGAAAACATTTTAGACTTATTAATGGGATAACATTTATATAAGAAGGGATGTGTCAAATAATTTTGATTCATCTCTTCTTATATTTATCAACGAAGTTGTTAATAATACTTATATAAATAAAATATTTTTATAGGAGTACTATTATGCTTGAAGAAATTTTAATAAACTATCTTCCAATCCTAATTCACATATTTGAAATTATGGGTGTAATAGTTTTAACAATGGGTGCCTTTACAGCCTTTTATCATTATGTTAAAACTAAACTTATAAAAGATCATTATCCAGTTAAGCATCAATTTGCAAATACTATGATTATGGCCTTAGAGTTTAAGATGGCTGCTGAAATCCTAAAAACCGTACTTGTTCAAAGCTTAAATGAACTTATATTTTTAGGTGGTATTTTTCTTATACGAATACTTATGACTTTTGTTCTTGAAAAAGAGATGTCCCAAGGAGACAATGAATCTTCTAAATAAAATTGATAAATTAAAGTAATAAAAATTTGACATATAATAATTATACTGATAATATTTATAGTGTAATAACAATTATTATGTAAGGAGAATTATTATGAAAAAATTAATTAATACATCATTTATATATGCAATTACAGCTATGATTGCAGGAGTATTTTTCCGTGAATTCACAAAATTTAATGGCTTTACTGGGAAAACATCTCTTTCAATTTTACACGTTCATCTATTTATATTAGGAATGTTATTCCTATTAGTTGTAGCATTGTTGGACAAGCAATTTAAAATTTCAAAGAATAATAAATTCAATTTCTTTTTTTACATTTATAATATCGGTATGATTGTAAGCTGTTTAATGTTTTTAGGTCGTGGCATTCTACAAACTTTAGAAATCACTCCATCCTCCGCAATTAATGCCTCTATTTCCGGCTTTGCAGGCATTGGTCATATTATGATTAGCATAGGTATTATCACTTTCTTCCTTATCTTAAAATCACAACTAATATCACTTGAAGAAAACTAGGAATATATATTAATAAATCAGTGGTTAATTAAAAATAACCACTGATTTCAATTCTAATTTTAATTATTTACTTCATAAAAATATAACAATATTTCAAACTATGATTATTTCATTTTTCTAGATGAATTTTCATTAAACAGCCCATATAAATAGTATAAGTTAACAAATACTATTAAAGTATTAAGAATGGCAACAGGATATGCGCCTATAATAAATCCATATATTGCAAATAAAAGGCATCCTATTAAATTTATAAATCTAAGCTTTTCAATATTCTTCATAAACATAGATATAGCAATTAACACCGATGCTAAGTACCCCAACCATTCCACTAATGAAATACCAAACATAAATTTTCCCTCCTAATAGTTGCATGAAATTATTCTATTTTTTATTACACTATTAACATTGATTAATAATTTTAAATATTATAGACTTTAAATGCTATAACTTTAGTTTATGTATAATTTAAATGTTTATACAGCTTTATTTTTTCAATTTAATTTGTATAGTGCCTTAGAATATACTCCCCCTAAAATTCGCCCCATTATTTTAATAGTAACGATTTTTTATGAACATATTTTTAAGCATAAAAAAAGTGATGAATCCTCATCACTTTTTCAAATCTTATAATCTTACTTTTTAAATATCCCAAATGGTTTTCCTACTGGTAGGAATACTCTTCCAAAGTGATTATTAAGTACTGATGCTGCAGAACCGTAGAATGAAACTATTGCTATTGCAAGTTCTGCATATCCCGCTAACATGTGAGTTGCATGGTATGCAATTCCAAATGTTGATAAAGTTAATCCTATGAATAGAAAATCTATCAATACAAATATCGTAAATAAAACCTTGTGAGTTTCCATAGCCCCTATTGTCATAAACAGTGTAAATATTAAGTACCCTAAATATGCAAATCCTAATTGATTTATGTCAACTGTTGATGCTAATGTCGCTCCAAACACACCGTTTTGTATTAACCATGTAAACCCTATTGCATACCAAAAGAATGCATAAGCTCCAAATGCTGTTGCTCCAAATGTATTATCATGTTTAAAATCATTAATACATGCAAATAATTGAGCCGTTGCACCTAAAAATATTGCCCATGGTAAAACCAGAGAGACTCCTGATGTTAATCCTAATTTTTGAGATGATGCTACTAATGTAACCATTGCTAATCCAAATAACCCTAAAGCTGATGGATCTGCTACCACGATTTTAACCTTCGTATCTTGCATTATTGACACTCCTTATTATTGTTTTTTATTCATATAAATTTAATACTTGTTTACAATATCATATGGAATATTTATTGTCAATATAAGCATATACTATTACTTTTGTTTACTCTTGAACTACCAGTATAAAACCATATTAAATTTCCATATCATAAAAAGCCTTTAATTTTCATTTCGAATGCTTTGTCTATTCAATTAAATTTTTCATTTTCCTTATTATATTCACATGTATTTCAGTATAATAACTTTTAATATTTTGCAAGTTAATAATTAATCCATAAAAAAGAACCCTGAAATTCAGGGTTCCCCTTTTCTACATCTATTATATTATTTTAATTATAGAGGAAGAACTCCAATAGCTGCTGCAGCTAGTACGAATATTACAAATATACCAATTGCCCATTTAGCAACGTATCTTTGCCATTCTCCCATATCTACTCCAGTTAATTGAAGTAGTAAGTATATGAATGCAACTAGTGGACTTAGTAAGTGGAACGCTTGTCCTAGTAATGAAGCTACACCTATTTGTAAACTTGTAAATCCAAACTGTGCACCTGTTTGTGCAAGTACTGGAAGAACTCCAAAGTAGAATGCATCATTAGATAAGAAGAATGTTCCTGGTATACTAATTATAGCTGTTATTAATCCAAAGTGTGATCCCATTGAATCTGGAACTACTGACATTAAGTTTTGAGCTATAGCTTCTGCCATTTTTGATTCTGTTAATATTCCCATGAATACTCCTGCAGCAAGAACCATAACTAAAACTTGCATTGCTGCTCCAGCATTTGCTTCTATTATTTCTCTTTGAGTCTTTAACTTAGGATAGTTGATAAGAAGTGCTATTGCAGTACCCACTTCAAATATTATTGCTGATGGAACTTTTCCGCTGATTAATATAGTAACAACTGCAACTGTTAATATAAGGTTAATCCATATAAGTTTTGGTCTTTTAAGTTCTAATTCTTCTTCACTTAAAGTCGCTGCCATTTCATCAATTACAGCTGAACTGTTGTTAACCCCTAATCTCTTACGCTCTTTTAATCCTAGGTAGTAAGCTACACCGATTACATAAAGTACGCCTAAAATCATACCTGGTATTAATGGTCTAAATAATGCTCCCCCATCAAGGTTTAAAACCGCCATAACACGAGCTGTTGGTCCCCCCCAAGGTATAAGGTTCATAATTGAGTTTTGCATTATAATTATTGCTGCTAAATGCATCATTTTCATATTTAGCTTTTTATAAACTGGTATTAATGCTGTACAACAAATCATTGTTGTTGTTGAACCGTCTCCATCTAAAGATACTACTGCTGCCAATATTGCTGTTCCTACAAGAACCTTTAATGGGTCCCCTTTAACAAACTTTAATGTTGCTTTAACTAATGGATCGAATAATCCAGCACTTATCATTATACCAAAGAAAAGTATTGCAAATAATAACATAGTTGCTGTGGATGCCACACTTTTAACACCTGTCATGGCAAACTGACCTAAATCTAACCCGAATCCCCCCAAAAGACCAAAAACTATCGGTACTGTAATAAGTGATGTAAATGCTGTCATCTTCTTACTCATGATAAGTACCATAAACGTGATTACCATTCCATAACCTAAAATGGCTAACATATTAAAAACCCCCTCGAATTTTGAATTAATATTTATTGCGGTTAGCTAACTTAATTACATTATATACACAGAAATTTAATATTTCAAGAACATTTTCAGAATTTTTTTAATTATTTTAATAATCTTAAAATAATCTTAAAATATCTTTAATATATTCTTAAAATTTAAAATTTGTTGTTTTTTAATAAATGTTAATAGGTTAAATTTCTGTTATCCATAAATTTACAACACATATTTTTCTCTATTACTACAAAATATAAAAAAATCACTAAACTTATTTATTAATAATTTAGTGATTTTTGCTTCTACTTTAATTCTTTAATTACTTTAGCTAAATTTGCAAGCTCTATAGGTTTAGAAACATATGCATTAATATACTCCACTTCCTTACTATCCATATACCCCGTTATTAGAATTATAGGAATATCATTTCTAATATTTCTTACCTCTTTAGCCAATTGATTCCCTTTAATATTAGGCATAATATAATCAGTTATTACTAAATCAAATTTACTATACTCATCGCTAAAAATCTTCAAAGCCTTACTTGGATCTGTTTGCGTAACTACTATATATCCTAGATGTTGCAAACCTTTTTTCAGCACCTTAATAACTTTTTCATTGTCATCCACAATTAGTATTCTTTTAATTTTATGATTTATATCAGTTGATGTAACTTTATCCTCAATCATAATATTATTATGATTATCATCTAAAGGCAAATAAACTTTAAAAGTACTACCTTGTCCTTGTTCACTTTCAACCATTATTATACCTTCATATTCATCTACAATACTTTGCACAACAAATAACCCTAGTCCCGTTCCGTCACCTATAATTTTAGTTGTAAAAAAAGGTTCAAATATTCTTCTTTTAGTTTCCTCATCCATTCCACATCCAGAATCTTTTATAGTAAGTTCTAAATAATTTTTATTAACTGAAAGCGTATTATTTATTTTATTTGCCAATATACCCATTACATTATCTAAAGATATTTCAATAGTTCCTCTATTATCCTTTATCGATTGATAAGCATTTATGCATAAATTAAATATCACTTGATGAATCTGTGAGTAGTTTATATGAATGAATCCACAATTTTCTTTAATTTTTTCTTCAATTAGTATATTCTTAGGCAACAATACCTTTAACATTCTTATTGCCTCTCTAAGTGAGTTATTTATATTAATTGACTCCACCTTAATTATGTTATTATCATTCCTTGCAAATACTAACATCTGCTGAATCATTTCTTTCCCCTTTTGTGAAGCCTTAAATATTTCTTCAATATCCTGATATGATTCACTCCCTTTTGGAAATCGCATAAGCAATAATTCTGAATATCCTAGGATTGGAGTCAACAGATTATTTATATCATGTGCTATACCTCCTGCAAGGGTACCAATCATCTTTAGTTTATGAGAATGGTATATCTCAGCTTCCTGCTTTCTTAACTTTTCCGAGCTTTCATTTAACTTCT
Source organism: Clostridium sp. (assembly GCF_036660475.1). Taxonomy (GTDB): domain Bacteria; phylum Bacillota; class Clostridia; order Clostridiales; family Clostridiaceae; genus Clostridium_J. The sequence continues at coordinate 18,602 of NZ_JAVXAO010000013.1, forward strand.
TTAGATAGTTAGTCTCCTTCTCAAGGTCTTCTTTATTTTTTTTCATACTTAATAATGCCGCTAGGAACATAGCTATAACTATAGCTACTATAATAGAACTACCTATTATTTTCATTAAAAATTTATTTATTGGTGCTGCAATTTCGCCATAAGAAGTAGTTAACGCTACCACCCAAAAATAATCCCCAAATTTTACTGGTGTATATGCATTTAACTTTTTAGTTTTCTTTAAAACATTATCTCCCCACCAATATGAATGATAAATTTCTGTACCTTCCTTACCCGTTAATTGATTCTTCACTAAACGTTCAAGTTCTTGGTACTCCAGTCCTGGAAACACTTCTTTTCTTGTCTCAATAACATCCATTCCAACCTGCTCTTTTACAGGGTGCATTATTATGATACCATCCTGATCTTTTATCATTACATATCCTTTTTCTCCTACCTTTGCCGGAGCAACTAATATATCATATATAACATCAAGACTTAAAGAGACTGCTATGACTCCCTTAAATTTTTCTTCCTCAAATACAGGTTGATATATATTTAGGATAAACATACTTGAGTCTTCATCCAAATGAGCTCGTCCAACATGAGTTTTCTTCGTATTCAATGCAATATTTATGTCATAACTATTTTGACTGTATATATCTCCACTATGACTTGGATACTTTATCAACATATCTCCTTCATCATCTATGAAGTAAACCCTATCAACAATTTCACCCTTTGATATATAATAGGATTCAAACTCATCTGTAACTTTTTTACTTTCAACACCTTTAGCCATTTGAGAAATTCCATCAATAAAATCTTTATCTCCTACAATTGCCTCCATACTATCAACTATACTATTAATGTATAAATCTATACTTCGACAAATAGACCTAGTGATTCCTAGCATATTTTCTTGTTGCTTTGCAATAATAGTGTCTCTATATTCATCATAAACGAAATATGTTCCTAGAATATATATTAATATTAAGAAAATACATAAAATAATTCTTATTTTCTTTTTATCAATAGAGATTTTATTCCACATGAAATTCATACCCAACTCCCCATAGAGTTTTTATATGTTTAGGTTTATTAGGCACCTCTTCTATTTTATTTCTTAAGTATTTTATATACACCATAATACTATTATCATCACTTACTTTTTCACTCCATACATTTTGATAAAGTTGATCCTTTGAAAATACTTTATTGGGATTCTCCATGAAGAATTTAATCAACTTAGTCTCCTTTGATGATAGTTTAATCTCTATATCATTCTTATAAAACTTATAACTCCTTAAATCAAATTTAAATGGTTTATGATTTATAACCTCACTTTTAACTTCCTCTTTTATAATCTCACGCTTTCTCTTTATTTGAGATTTTACTTGGGCACAAAGAACTGTTGGACTAAACGGTTTCGTTATATAACTATCTGCCCCACTATCTAAACCCTTTATTATATCTTCATCTTCCCTTTTACCACTTAAAAATATTATTGGAACCATAATATCTTGTTCCCTAATAATTTTAGCTACATCATATCCAGAAATATCCTCCATTAAAATGTCTAGTATAATTAAATCATATTTATGATTATCCAACATTTCAAGACATTGACTCCCATTTTCTGCTTGATAAACCTGCATTTCCTGAGATGATAATATTTTACATATTAATTTTCTTATAGGTTCTTCATCCTCGACAACAAGTATTTTTATCTCTTCCATATTCTTTCCCCCTAGTTTAAATTACAGAAAATTTAATTGGTAACCCTATAAACTCTCTATCTTATGATTGATATATGATCATTTTCTACTTTTATTAATGCTTCAAACACTTTAACTACGCTTTCATCATTAACTATTTTTTTATATTTTTCATAATACTCAATGGCATGTTTTTCTCTTTGCCTTGCTAATTCTAAAAGAGCTTCATCACTATCATATTTATCATAGTTTATTTTATTCAAATTATATGTATCAGTAATTCCACCTAATCTCATATGTATTTTCGAATGAAACATTTCTATTCTTCCAAGTGCTTCAAATAATCTTGAAACTTCTTGACTTTTAGCCATTTTAGATGCCCTGTTATAAAAATCACCATTGAATAGTTCAAGCTTTGAAGCATGATCCAAAATTTTAATAGTCTCTTCATTTAAACACTTACTATTTACCTTAATCATATCCCCATCATTGCTTAAATAACATTTATGAGCTCCGCAAAATGGACAATACACAACGTGGTTTATTGAATTTTTCTCTAAGAATGCCTCCCTATTTAAATCATAATTTTTTTCATTTATATTCATTCCACATATTTTACATTTCATGTTACTACCTCCAACCATCTCTAAATATATTATATATTACATTGACCATATTATATATAATTTTACATTACAAAACTCATAATTTGTAATAATATTTTAAAATTAGTTATATAATACCCCCAGTATAAAACATCTAAGCTCTTTACTAGGGGTAATCAACTATTTTTCATTTATATGAATTAAATTTTTCTAGAACCTCTTCTCAATATATACTTAAGTTATGTCCTTTGTCACCATTGACATACCTCATTCGAGTTAATTTTATTATCGCAATTTTGATAAAGGACTTTATTTGTTAATATGCGGTAATTATTTTACACTTAGGTTCACCCACATACGAACTTTATATTATCTGCAGCATCCACATGAATAGTCATCATCAACTAAACTTTTATAACAATTTGCAGCTTTGTAGAAGTAAGCATTTGATTCATTTACTAAACAATATGCATAATCATTTAACTGATTATATTCATCCCAAATTTCATCAGCTTCTTTTTGAAGAGCAAGTATTTTTTTTGTTAAGCATTCTATTTCATTCTCAATACATTCAGCTTTTTTTGCTTTTTCTTCTGCTAATTTTTTAACTTCACAAGACTCTTTAGCAAGTGCTTTTCCTTTACATAAATAAGCGTTACATTTTTCTTCATTATTTCCACATGAATCTTGACCGCATCCATAGCCACAATTTTGTGCTGCCTTTGGTGCTACACAATTAACTTCCTCTATATTCCAGTCACAGTCACAGTCACTATATCTATTTCCACATGAATATTCTGAACATCTATTACAACCTTTATTGTTTGACATATAATTGTCCCTCCATATTTTTATGATTTTATTGAATATACTATACTGTATGATAGTAGACTATTTTTTGTGATTTACAATAAGAATCTTTTTTGAAAATTTACTTTAAATATTAGTAGCATATATCTAAATATTAATACACACCTTATACACATAGATTTAATTAAAAATCTAGCTGCATATTATATGCTTCTCCTATTTGTTATTCACTTTTAAAATATTAATCATTCTTTTAAGCCTTTGTTAATTAGTTCTTTAATATATTGCAATTAGTTATATACCATAGTATTCTTAAATATAATAATTATTTAAAATTAGTAATTAGGCAATCTCTAGTAATGCTATTATCTATATTAATAAAATAAAGAATATTATTTTCAAAGGGGAATACTTTAGATGAAGAATACTAATAAGAAATGGCTTGTTGTATTTGGAGCTGTCCTTGTACAGCTCTGTATTGGTGCAGTTTATTCATGGAGTTTGTTTAATCAACCTCTTATAGACAAGTTTCATTGGCAAAAAAATGATGTCATTTTCACATTTTCTATTACAATTTTTATTTTTGCTTTTACTACAATTTTTTCTGGTAATCTTCAAGATAAAATTGGTCCCAGGAAAGTAACAATGATTGGTGGTGTACTTTACGGTGCTGGCTTGATTCTAACCTCTACTGCTACTACGATTACTCAGATGCATATTTATTATGGAGTTATAGGTGGGCTTGGTGTAGGATTCTGTTACGTATGTCCTTTATCAACCTGTGTTAAGTGGTTCCCTGCTAAAAAAGGGTTTATCACAGGCATTACTGTAGGTGCCTTTGGTCTTGGAAGCTTGGTTTTCAAGTCCGTAATTGAATTTCTATTAAATTCAAAGGGTGTTTCTGAAACCTTCTTTTACATTGGTATTATCTACCTTGTTATCATAGTTATTGGTGCTCAATTCTTATCAACTCCGGATGAAGAATTTAGTTCAATCTTAATAGAAAAGAATTCATTGAATAAATTAAAAAACTATACAGTGACTGAAATGATAAAAACTAGATCCTTTCCTTTGATTTGGATAATGTATTTATTCGGTTCTTTAGGCGGTCTCCTTATTATTGGTTCAGCAAAAGATATCGGAGTTCAATTAGCTGGCCTTTCCCCTCAGATTTCTGCAAATTCAGTATCAACCATTGCATTTTTTAACGCTGGAGGAAGACTAGTATGGGGAAGCTTATCTGATAAACTAAGTAGATTAAAAGTAATATTTATACTCTTTTCAATCACTTGTATTTCAATGTTTGTCATGAGTGTTGTGGATTTAAAATTCTTTACTTTCTTTGTATGTATTTCAAGTATTACTTTTTGCTTTGGTGGATTCTTAGCTATCTTCCCAACTATTACTGGAGATTTTTATGGGACTAAAAACTTAGGTGCAAACTATGGTATTATTTATCAAGCTTATGGATTATCAGCATTACTCGGTCCAGTTATTATATCAAATACTAATAATTTTAAGACTACATTTATTATTCTAACTATTCTTTCGTTGCTTGGAGCGTCTTTAACTTTTCTAGTAAAAAATCCAAATAAGGCTACTTCTAAATCAGCCCAATAAATAATTAAGTTATCTTAAAATAAATAACAAGTGGCGCATACTGACTTATTTATACTTTAAATATACTAAAGCTCATGAACCTTACTTTAATAAGATTCATGAGCTTTAATTAAATATATTAATTTTCATCTATTTCTTCAAACACATTTCCGCCTAACCTCCAAAGGTTAATACCATATCCTGCTTCTGATATGACCTTCATCCATGAATTTAAAGTATCCTTATCTGCATACCAAACCTCATGTCCAACACCAGCTTCATCTGTATATTTAAATACCTTACATTGACTTTCACCGTCAACCTCTTCAGTTACCTTATATTTTTCCATTAAAGCCTTAGCCTGAATTTCTGTCAAAGAGGTAACCTTACCATTTGAGCCCCAGTTAAAACCACCAGTTGCAACTGCAAAACTCTTCTTCCCTGGAACTTTTTCCATTTTATTCATCAAATCTTTAATAAACTTAGGATTTGCTTTTTCTCCTGGTTTACTAAACCCACCATTAAGATTGTAACACATCATTACATAAGTTGGTCCCTCGGTAAACTTTAACTTTTCAAATGGGGTGTTAGGCTCAAGTATTACTCTTACTTTTAGCCCTGCAATTTTAGATTCATTATATAATTCACTGATAAATAATATGTAATTATTCCATAATGACATATCACCTTTAATCTGTTCATAATCAATCTCTATGCCATCAAAGCCATATTCAGATGCTAAATTTATAATATCTTTAACATGTTTACTTCTTAAATTGGAATCTGTTAATAATGACCTTAGTAAATCAGTATCCTTTAGTAATGATGTACCATCAGTATTTATTTTATCATTAACAATAGTTAGATATTTAATATAATCACTATCCTTTGTTTTATCATAGTAATTTACTAGTTGTTGTGGCATTGTCAATTCATTGTTATCATCAAAGCAAGCCGCAAAATAGGAAATTTCCTTTAACTGTTTATCTAACGCTTTAATCTCTTCATTAACATCTAAGTCCCAATAAGTAATCCATGCTGATAAATTTTTAACCTCTTTATCAAACACTAGCTTCGGTTCAGCTTTAAGTGTTTCCTCTACTTCTATGTTTTTCTGATTTTCTGCACTCTCCTTGTGTATTTTTGAACAACCAGAAATAACTACACTTACTATTAAAATCATCCAAACAAGAACCCAGTTATATTTTATACTCTTATTCATCTAATACTCCTAAATACATCTAAACTTTATGGATACTTATTATTACAATTCCAAGCTATTATTAATATTTGTTAAAACCGCTATTAAAACTTTATAACATATAAGCTTTATCCTATAGATATTTAATAAACCAATCTACTGTTTTATTGAAGTAATTTTTAATAGAATATATCACCCTATCTATGCCATTTAGTGAATTATCATATAACTCATCATCGTTAATATCCGTTATCTTAAGCTCTTTAAATATACCATCGTAGACATCATCTGCAATTTTTCTTTCACTGTAACCATATTCTCCCCATGCAGACTCTAAATAAACGCTTCCCTCTAAATCATCCTTTATTTCCAAGTCTTTAACTATTATAGCTCCATCCACTTTTAACGTAATTTTATCACTGATTAATTTTATTTCAATATCTCTACTTCCTGAATCTTTAATATCAAATTCCTCTTCCTCTTTTCTATCACGATTCTCACTTAAATTCAAGGAAAATATCACATTTTTCTTCCCCTCTGAAATCTCAATAATATTTATTACATTATTCATAAGCTGAACACATATGCTACTGCTTTGATCTTCATTAGCTCTTAGATAAATAGCTTGAGAACCTATAACATTACCATTTAATTTTGTTGACACTTTAATATTCTTATAATTATTACTATCTAATAACTTAAGAATTCCCTTTCCTTCAGGTAGTGATGTTAAAATAATATCATTATCTTTATACTCTGCTTTTCCAGATACTTGTTGAAATTTACTTGCTTTCTTCTCATCTCCAACTATAAAATCAATATCACTCTTTGTGTCATCCCAAATTCTCATTAGTAAATGATTCGTTGACCAGTAGGCTTGTGGTTGAATTCTAGTTAAATCATAAATTGAACTCTCTCTAGAGTTTAATGAATAGCCTTCTCTATTAAAATTCATACTAAATGAATCTTTAATAAGTGCACCATTTATTTCACTCACCTTAGCGTTAGTACCAAATTGCCCTGTATTAGAATGCATTAATGCATATAATTTAGGTACTTCCCCAAGCTCCTCAGTATACACAGTAGATAAGGCCTCATAATCACTATTAATACGGGACCTCATCTCTTCATAGGATTCTATAGGAATGTTATACTCATCCCTAATATAATCCATTAAGTAATGATTATATTCTCTATCGATATTTGAAGATGTCTCAGCAAATTCTATAGGTGTTAATCTCCCTAGGTACTTTAATTTCTTATCAAATACATTTATATATTCCAGCCTATATCCATTTGTTCCCAACTCCCAATAAGATGTATCCACTAAATCTAGTAAATCGTCAGCTTTCAAAAATTTACTATCTTTCTTTTCAAATTTATTAGCATAAGTTAACATAGTTGCTTTCAAATTATATTTTTCAATGACTTTTTGTGCAAATATGGCTGTATCTCTTCTTCCATCCTCAAATAGCAAAAATAGCGATTTAGGTGGTAATGTTTTACCCTTCAAGTAATAATCCATAATATCCTTTTGTGTAATTGTTACATATCCATTATCCTTTAATGCTTTAAGCTGTTCCTCTAATCTTTCATCACTAATTAAAGTTTCACTTCCACTTCTGTCCACACCAAAATATGATAATGCAATAAATCCATTATCTTGATTATTAATTAACTCCGTGGAATCAAATTCCTCATATTCAGCAAATGAAAATAATGCCTTAATTACAATTATTAAAAGTATAATTAGAGTAATTCCTTCTAATGTTCCTCTTATTTTTTTTATTCTATCTTTCCTTTCAGGAGAAAAAGTACTATTCCTCATGCTTCTTTCCTCTCCTTTTCTTCAACTTATTCGCAGCAATTCTTTTCTCTTTTTTCTCTTTGGCTTCTATGTCACTAGGTGTCATTCTTGTACCCCATGTGGATTTCCAAAAGGTTACCCACGCAATAGGCATTTGCCATAATAACACTGCTTCATAATAAATACAAAATATCATACCAAAAATCCAAGTTGTGCTTTTTCTAAAAAACATTTGAGCAAAACTCATCATTAAAGACATCATAAGTACTCCTACTAGGAAGGTTGTTGGAAATACCTTATACATGATAGGAACATAAATTAAATTGTATGTAACAACTATTGGAGCCACAATTGGGACTATTACTCCAATATAAAACAATACCGCCATAAATGGCTCCTTCTTCCACATGAAGGTCCCCGTAATCATGGATTCCCTAAGCCAAGAACGCTTCCATCTCATTTGCTGTTTAAGAAATACTTTATAAGTATTAGGTACAACAGTGGAACATATTGCAGTATCTTGATAGCTTGTTCGATGACCCTTTAATACAAAATTTGTCATGGCACGATCATCTCCAAAGGTTGCTCTTTGTCCTAAGAATTTTTGATTTAACCATGAATCCATGTTATCCATAACAATTTCCTTTTTGTAACAAGCCAACGGCCCCGATAGACATGTAACTGCATCAAAATATGCTTCAGCTGCCTTCATAATCCTAAAAGCTATGTAATAACGTACAGATTGCATCTTAGTTAATACATTAGTATAGGTATTGGCCACATCAGTTCTTCCAGATACTCCCCCCATTTTAGGGTCTTTAAAGGGCTGAACTAAATTTCTTATAGCAAATGGATCTAAAAAGCTATCCGAATCAACGAATACAACTAAATCGTGTTTAGCTTCCTTAACCCCTCTGCTAAGAGCATCTCTTTTACCTAAATTTTCTTCTTGCACAAAATATTTTACTCTATTCTTTGCATCAAATCTTTTTGCCTCTTTACCTAGTTTTTCAACAGCCTCTTTAATTTTTTCTACTGATTTATCATCGGAACAATCATCAACTACTATAATTTCCAAATTATCAATAGGATAGTCTTGATTAATACAACTTATAATTGTTCTCTCAATCCATTCTTCCTCATTAAAGCAAGGAATAATAATTGTTACACCTGGTGTATAGTCAATGTCTATGGGTACAGGCTTATAGACCATTCCAAACAAATATCTGCTAAGTAAAAATACTGCTGCGATGATACTATATAAATATATCCACTTATTAAATTTAAAATAAATAATACTCTCTGCACGCATTAATATAATAAACAATGTAATAAATAATAAGAAGAAACTAGACATACCTAACATATATCTATCTTTCTTACCATTAGAATACTCTGATAGAGTTTGCTCAAATTGTATTCCACAGATTCTCTTACCATCTGGTAATATTGAGCTTCTAACAACCTCCCCCTTGATTTTCACCTTCATTTCATGCCCCTCAGGCATAGATCCAGGTAATATTTTAAACTCTAGCTTAATTTCCCTAGCATTACTTAGCATATTGACTTGTGATTCATTTTCTAATTCTAATAAAACCCCTGTAGTAGATATATCTGAAGATTTTACCATGAACTTATCTTTTCCCTTACTACTTCTACATATAACATTAATGTCAGTTTGCATTTCATATCTTATGCCTGCATTCCTACTAACTATAAATGCATTAGGATCGCCATCATGTTCATCTAATACCTGATGTCCTCTTCGATCAATATTATTCCTTACTTCTTCTTTATCTGGAACATTTGACAATAAACGTCTATCTCTACGAGGCCTTAAAAGAACATCATTGATTTTTTTATCTTTAGTTTTTTTCATATTCCTTTCATGTCCTTTCTCAATACTCGTCTTAAAGTCCTTGTTAAATTACCCGTTAAATACTTTGTTAAATTTCAAAGGATTATTTCTCTAGATACTCGCTTAACCTTGCAATTTTATATTTTTCTCCATATACTCCATTTTCATTATTAGTTAAGAATATATCCAAAGCTTCTGCGGTATAATAACTTTGATCATTCATGTGCATTACAATAATATTGCCTACACCTTTAATCAAATTCTTTTCTAAGGAATTAACTATTTCTTGTGAAGAACTACTTTCATAATCATGGGTAGATATATTTCCACTAATAGAGTATTTAAATCCACTTTCAAATACAGTTGCCAATCCTTCTCTTTTTATAAGTAAAGTTGGTGGTCTAAAATACGGTCTTAATGAATCTAAATCACCTATAACATTAGCCATGCCATCATAAGATTTAGTTAATGAAATTTTCAATTCTTCTTTACTAGAATCTAAAATTTCATGATTATAGTTGTGACTTCCAATATCATGACCATTAATTGCAATAGTCCTAAGTAAATTGGGATTAACATTAGATATTCCACTGTTTATATCACTATACTTTGATATTGCAAAAAAGCTTCCCTTTACTTTATGCTTCTCAAATATATCTAATATCTCATTAATAATAGGATCGCCACCCCAGTCATCAAATGTAAAGAAAATCACATTTTCACCCTTTGTATCAATAGTGCCACTTTTATCCATTACTAACTGCTCTTCCTCTGTTAAATCACTTAAATTTACGTTTTTATTACCAATATAATTGTTCTTCATTATTGATATAGCTTCTTCATAAGGTTTTCTAGTTAATGATTTAATATTATTTCCCTGAAAGCTATACCTACCTAAGTTATTATCTACTTCCATTGTGCTTTGTAATTCATTTAAAGTCACAACAGAGTAACCCAACGGTTTTTGAACTAAATCATAGGATTCGGATAACTTGTTATACCTATTAGCATGTCCATTTTTCACATAGTTTGTAGTAATCACTTCAATTATATTTGCCACAGTACTATTATCATGGAACAAATTCGTGTCCATTCTAAAATAAACAATTTCTCCCTTTCTTAATGACATATAAGTATTTATATTAAGATAATCAGCGACGATTTCTTCTGCATTCATATTTTCATACTTATGATTAATCGGTGATTTAGAATAAGTAACTAATTCATAATTTTTATTCTTATCCATACTATTTATTACAGATAACGCCTCTTGAACCTCTGCATCTACATACCCATATCCAGGCATATATGATTTTGTATTTATTCCTTCCTTCTTTAATAATTCATCTACTTCATATATTTCTTTGCAAATCTCTTCTGTAGATTTATCAAGTAAAGTTGAACTAGTTGTTATTCCTCCATTCGCAATTTCATGACCTGCTTTTAAAATCTTCTGAATTCTATCTGGATATTTCTTCATTTCATCCTTTGTAACAAAAAACGTTCCTTTAGCACTTACTTTCTCCATAGATAATAAAACTTCATCTAACACCACTTCGTTACTTAATCCTCTAAAAGTATATGACAAAGCTTCTTTTGTAGTATAAATTTCTGAAACTACAGGTGCAACCTTACCATTATTTTTTTCTATTAATCCCTTAAAATCCACTGAATCTATAGGTTTTTTATCCTGATTATTTATTTGTGAATCACCTTTTTCATTACCTTTATCTATATAAATTTCCTCTATATTTGATATATTATCAATTAGCATTGACCCACTTACTTTCGGCATATCCACTAATTCACTAATTTGTACAACCGATTTTTCTTGATTCTTTATAGCTTTCAATACCCATTCTACTATTTTTATAATAGTTATTTCTTCCTTTTGTTCCTTTGTAGGTTCATCTAAACTAGCTTGTTTACCTATAGTTGATTTTTCTTCTGCTTTTTCTATTTCATATTCAAAAGCATCAAGAACCCCGTCAAGTTTAATAGAAATAATAGTTCCATTATCTAATTTATCTACATAACCCTGGACCTGTTCATACTCTTTAAAACTTTGATAACTAAGATAGTTATTACTCTGAACTACATATTCATTACCTGATGCATAAGCAGCCCTTAAAACTTCATCAGTATATACAGTTGATTTGCATTTTAATAAAACTGGCTTCTCTTTAATTATAGTTTCTAATACTTTGTTAGCACGACAAAAGTCAGTAACTAATTCCTCCTGTGACAATCTTTCCATGTGTTTAGTCTCTGAAAGAGTTGCACTTCCTATTTCATGACCAGCTTTCTTAATTCCTTTTACAGTTGTGGTGTCCTCACCTGCCTCAATTGCAGGAATGAAGAAAGTTGCCTTTATTCCATTCTCATCTAACAATTCAATTATTCTTTTCATTGTAGCAGCGTCACTCATACCCTCAAAAGATAATGCCACTACCTCCGCTGAAGTTTCCACATTAGTTATAACCTCTGCCCTTTTATTGCTATTTAATAATTTTAATGAATTCTTTATTTCCTTTGATGCATCATATTTATTTTTTGTACCTTCACTCATACTTCTTGTGTCATTGTTGTTTATATACTTCCTATAGATAAAAATACCTGTGCATATAGTAACTATTAAAATTACAATTATGCTAATCCATTTTTTCTTCATAGATTTCATTCCCCATTTACTCTTAATTTATATTTTGCATTACTTTTCATTTTACTCCCATAAACGACTTCTTTCAACAATCAATTTTTACTATAAAAACATATTTTATTCATATTTTGTGTATAATTAAAACTTTTAATAAATATTTACATATATAAAGTCATTCTCAATTTAATATAGCTCTTTACTTTAAATTGCAACACTCTAAAACTCTATCGCAAATATATTTAATAAATAATCACCATAAAAAAATCCCCCAAATTTACTCTGGGGGAAAATCAAGATAATTATTTATAATAGTTCTAAATTATTAATATCTAATTTATATGTAACATCTTTTCTTTCTACGATTACATTTATTTTTCTCTTCACATCTTCATCTTCTATTATTTTTGAAATTAATTCTCTAGTTGGATTTATCGCATAAGGAATTCCTACTGATTTAAACATAGTTAAATCTCCAGAGGTATCTCCATATGCATAACTCTTACTTAAATCTATTTCATATTTTACTTTTAATTCCATCAAAGCATTTTCTTTACTAACCGAATCCCACATTGGAACAATTCCACCTGTATATTTATCATGTTCATCAGCCTCATAAATAGTACCTCTAAAATCATCCATTTCATATTTATTAGCCATTTCACGAACAAGCTCTATGGGAGACCCAGAAATTGCAATAACAACATGACCTTGATCTTTATGCCACTTGATTCTTTCCCTTGAAAATGTATATACCCTATCACCCTTTTGATTAATAACTTGCCTAGCTATATGTTCTATATGGACTTTACTTAACCCTTTTGTGGCTTCAACATAAACATCAATCATTTTAAGTAAATATGTATCATAGTCACCTTGTCTTATGTCCCATTTTGAAAAGGCTGGTCTAACTTCGTTATACCACTTATTTTCTTCTACCAATTCATATTTTATAATTTTTTTGAAAACTTCTGTTATTAATCCTTCTCGATATATAGTTCCATCAATATCAAAAAATGCCGCAATTTTTTTCATAAAAACACCTCTCTCCTTATATTGTTACTTTAATAGTAGCTTCTCAACCTCACTTTCTGTTAATCTTCGATATTGCCCTTTTCCAAGAGTTTCATCTACTACTAACCCTCCAATGGAGATTCGCTTTAAATATATTACATAACAGCCTACTGCTTTTAGCATACGCTTTACTTGATGCTTACGTCCCTCTGAAATTGTAAGATATCCTGATACAATAGGCTGATTATAACAATTTGTCTCTATATTATAATACTTTCTAATATCCATTTCTTCTTCGAATTCTTCATAGAGTCCAGATTTTAACACTTCTATTTTTGCTGGTTTTGTTAATGGTTCACCATCCCCGATTGAAACCCCTTGCTCTAACTTCTTTCTATCTGCACTATCCAACGTGCCTAATGCTATGAAAAAATAGGTTTTTTCTACATGTTTTTCAGGGCACATTAACCTATGATTAAATTCACCATCATTTGTGAATAGTAATAAACCTTCAGTATCCTTGTCTAATCTTCCAACATGAAAAACCCCATCCATATTAACTTCTTGAAAATAGTCAAATACCGTTTTGTTAACCTGATCCCTTCTTGCAGTGATACACCCCTCTGGTTTATGAAACATATAATATACTTTCCCCCTATGGACAACAACTTTATTACAATACTCAATAACATCAGCATCTTCTTTAATGTCCATCGCAGGCTCTGTTACAACCTTCCCACCAACCTTTACCAGCCCATCTGTAATATATGTTCTAACACTCTTCCTAGTTCCAATTGTGGATTCTGCTAAAAACTTATCTAACCTCATTAGTTCCTCACTTCTGTTCATTCCAAAATTTATTTCTAGTCATAACTTTAAATAATTATAATCTCTTCTAACTAATTTAATCCTTCGCCCTTGGTATAAATTTTATTATGAACCTTTTTTTCAATCATCTATTTTAATATTGTAATTATAACTTACGATACTTCTTTAAAGCAAATATATTTAAAACAATGAATACTAATGCAAAAATAGTCAGTATTAATAGATTTCCTTTAATATCACTAAATCCTAACCCCTTATACATTACATCCTTTAATGAATTTGCACCGTAGTATAAAGGCATTATCTTTCCTATTGATTGCAACCATGAAGCCATGTTATCTATAGGGAAAATACCTGAAAAGAATATTTGTGGAACTACTACTAGAGGTATGAACTGAATCATTTGAAACTCTGAGGCAGCAAATGTTGATAACAAAATCCCCAGTGATAATGCAACTAGAGCTAATAATAAATTTATTAATAACACAGTCCATATAGATCCTACTATTACAATATCTAAAATATTTATAGAATAAACTACAATTACAACAGTTTGAATTACAGCAAATATCCCATATCCAACTAAATACCCTGTTATAACTTCCCATCTACGAATAGGTGTGGACATTAATTTTTCTAAAGTCCCTGTAGTTCTTTCTCTTAAAAGACCTATTCCTGATATAAGGAATACAAAAAAGAATACAAAGAACCCAACTAGTATTGGATTTAATATATCAAATATACTGGTATCACCATTTCCATAAATATAAGTTGTAGCTACAGTGGGAACATTAAAATTAACTTTTAGAGTTGCTAATTCTGCTTTTTTAATTTGTTCTCCAATAGCTTGATTTACTTTCATCTGCAATGTTTTAGACATACCTACATCACTATTTTCTAAAGTTAATTTGAAATTTTCACCATCCATTTCTAGAATTCCATGGAGTTTATCATCTACAATTATATCATTTGTTAC
Source organism: Clostridium sp. (assembly GCF_036660475.1). Taxonomy (GTDB): domain Bacteria; phylum Bacillota; class Clostridia; order Clostridiales; family Clostridiaceae; genus Clostridium_J. The sequence continues at coordinate 33,662 of NZ_JAVXAO010000013.1, forward strand.
TTCCTCATAATTTATTACATTAATATCTAAGCTCTCCAACGATGCTACTATATTTCCATCAACATTAACCACACCAAGGTTTGGGTAACTTGTATTACCATTAAAGATAAAGTACATAAGGGTTAATACTAATAGTGGGGCAACTAACAACAGTGCTAGGGTTCTCTTATCTCTTAACATTTGCATAGATATTCTCTTGATTAATGCTACTACCCTCATTATTTATTACCCCCTGCTTTTAGGAATACATCCTCTAACTTTTCAACTTTATATTCCCTCATTAATTCCTTTGGTGAACCACTAGTTATAATTCGTCCTTCTCTAACCATGGCAAGATAATCACACTTTTCTGCCTCATCCATAACATGAGTTGTAATTATAATAGTTTTATTTTCTTCATCTCTAAGACGTATTAATTCATTCCATATTGACAATCTTAATTCCGGATCAATACCAACTGTAGGCTCGTCCAATATTAATATCTTAGGATTTTGTATTAAAGCCACCGCTAAGGATAACCTACGCTTCATTCCTCCTGAATATGCAGATACTCTCTTCTTAAGCTCACCTGTCAACTTTACAAGTTCTGCCGAATAAGCTATACGTTCCTTTTGCTGTGTTTTATTTAACTTAAATAAAGATGCAAAAAACTTAAGATTTTCTTCCCCTGTTAACTCACCATATAAAGAATCTGCTTGAGCCATATACCCAATATCCTGTAATATATCTAAATTAGGCATATTCACCCCTAACACTTCTATTATACCTGAATCAGCTCCTTCCATTCCAACTATGATTTTAACAATAGTTGTTTTACCAGCTCCTGAGGGACCTATAAGTCCGTAAATCTGACCTTGTGAAATATTCAAATTCACACCATTTAATACCACGGACTTACCATAACTCTTACTAATATTATTTAATTGTATAACCCCATCCATACTTATAAATACCCCCTAAAAAAATGAGCAACCACTATTTAAATTTTAGTGGTTACTCATCAATTATATAAATCCATTTTAATCCAGTCAAGCCACTTCATAAATTTATAGATATACTAATACAGTTTACCTGACCTTTTTTATAATTTGAATATTTTAGCACCGCTCTAAGGTTTTCAATTTCAAACCCTTCAATAATGTTTTTTATATCCTTTAGCTTAGTGTTTTTATCAACATTATCCTCTTCCCATAGTGATAACAAACACTACTTAGAAATAAATCCCAAGTAGTGTTTATTATATAATTCTCTTATTAATTATTAACTTCTAATATAAAATCATCATTCAAATAATTTGAAGCTTCTTGTAATGTATTTAATAGAGCATTACAATATTCACCTAAGTATTTTTTACTTTCATCAAAATTATTCCAAGTAATTTTTATTGGAACTTCAATTTCTGTAGTTAAACAATCCCAAAGAGCATCTAAATTTTCTCCATAATAAGAAGGCAATTCCAAAGTTTCCTTCAGAATTTTATGCACCATCTCTTTTGTAGTAAAATCATTTCCATTAAGGATAAAACTTTTCATATGGATACCTCCAGTTAATAATACTGTTTAAAGGTTTTGTAATGGTCGGAGGTTCCATAGATTAATCCATCATTTGAAAATACTATTCTGTCCCCACCTCTAGATCCACCATTATAATTTATATCACACTCTGTCCATTTTCTACCAGACTTTGAAGGTAATGTTCCTTCATGATTACCAAAATAATCTCCACCAATACTTTTGTCTGGGGCATACTTCCATAAGTCTTCACCAGGATTCCAACCAAGTTTTTTAGCCTCATCCTTTGTTATGAAATTATTTGGAAGTGCATTATTTTTATGTATATAATCTGCTACACCTTGAAAATCATTGATAATTGACTCCTTTGATGAGTCAGGTTTCTTTTTATCACTGGTTGCTACTGCATCTTTTTCCGATACATCTTCTTTTCCAGTTAAAGTATTACTCCCAATTACAGTATCATTAGAAAAATAATCTAAAACTTCTGGGGATACTACTCCAAATACACTACCTAAAATTAGTAATGAAACTAAAATTATGGAAAACTTATTTTTAAATTTCTTCATATATCTATCACCTCATAATAATCCATTATATCAAAAAAAGTTCCTTTGCATCTATGGTAAAGTATTCCAAAGGAAGAGGCTATCTTAATTTAAATATGTTTTATCACAATATTAAAAGTATACTTTCAACATTAAAATAAAACATAAATCAATAATTTTAAGACAGCCTCTTTAAAATAAGACGACACTTTTATATTAGTTCCTATATTAGTTCCTATTTTCTTATTTAGACATAATATATTCTTTTCTCTAAATTATATTTTCCTATTTATTTTTATGCCTAAAAGTTTTTATTGCATTTATAAATGGAGCTCCATCAAACAATATTATCACAAGCATTAGAACAAATAACATCCATAATACTTCAACTCATAGATTTCATGAAATTATTTCCTTAAATTTTTAATATCATTATTATATACGATATATATTATGTAGATAGTACTCCCAAATAAAAATATGACTTTATGCATAAATAGCCCTATATTTAGTTATAATTTATATATTTCACAATAAGGTTATTTACAATAAATAGTAGTATAATGTAATTACTTTAAATATGAGCTTAATTTTTAACTAGTTTTGTTTTCACATTATTTTAAACCGTTATCTTATAGAAAATAGGAGGGATTTTAATGTATGGTTTTAATATAAATGGATTCCAAAAATTTAAAGAGGCAGAAGCTAATGAATCTAATAGTAATATAAATAAAAATAGAAATAGAACTATGAATGGTAACTGGAAAATTAGCGACAGTTTAAAAGTCACTATTATCTCCGGAATTGTAATTATAGTTGGTATCTTTCTTTTAAGATTATTATAAGTATAGCTATCTATAATATAATTTTAACTTTATTAAGTCATATACTATTAATTTAATTTATAAATCCTTTTAATCTAATGTGAAAACAGTGAACCTGCAATATTTTAGCATTGCAGGTTCTTAAAATTTTTATATTTTTATCTTATCTATTTTCTTTACTAATGATTCATATTCATTATACAGCCCATCCTCTATTTTTGGTCTTTCAAAATCTAGGTATTTTATCATTTTTGATGGATTATTAAGCATATTCTTTAATAAATGTATTATGCTTTTATATTTGAAATGCTCCATCTATATCATCAGCCTCACTTGCATTCTTTGGTGTAAACGCACCTAAATTTATAACCGTACCAACCTGAGTTAGTTTGCTATTTAATAGCTTCTCCTCAGTATAAGTGTAATTTTCATGATTTATGTTTATACAGTTTCTCATTTATCTGGGCGTTAATGAATAGCAAACACTATGATTATATTCTACATTTTCATTTATCATACAAATTAAATTTTTATCTACAAAGCCGTTAGTACCAGTCATAAGTAAATTCATTCTCTATAAGGGTATACTCTACTTCACAGGCTTCAAATAATTCAGAAAAATCATGGGTAGAATAATCAATTACATATCCATAACACGCCCCGCTAAAATACTCATCTGCTTTAATTATATGGCTACTTTATCTGTGAAACTTACTCAATTATCTTTGATATATGAATTATATTATCATCATTGAAAGAAGTCGTAAAAAATGTTATACTGCTAACAGTAAATTCAAAAGAATATCTTTGCCCTATAACAATCTATTATAGATTAGGATTGGGGAAATAATATACCGAAGAGCTTAAATATAAGCTCTTTTTTAATAATAAAGCGAGGTAATAATATGATAAAAGTTGATAACTTATCCTATTCATTCCCACAAAAGGACCTATATAATGAAATTTCATTTACATTAGAAGATGGTCAGCACTGTGCTTTTATAGGCATAAGTGGTAGTGGAAAAAGTACACTTATAGATTTAATTTTAGATCCAGAAAGATATATGTTCGATGGAAAGTTAGAGATAACTCCTGGTTGCAAAACTGGGTATGTAAGTCAGTTCTCCGATGCAAATAAAACAAAAGAAATTACGGTATTCGAATATATAGGTGGAGATTGCATTAGACTCCAAAAGGAATTAGCAGCAATTTGTACTGAAATGGAAACGTCCTCTGATATTGATTCCTTACTAGAAAAGTATCAAGAAACCTTAGATGCTTTTGATTCACTTGGTGGTAATGACTTCGAAAGCATCGTTAATAAGAAATTAAATTTAGCAAACCTAATGAAGCATAAAGATCTAATGGTATCTCAGCTTAGTGGTGGAGAATTTAAACTTATCCAAGTTATTAAGGAAATGCTTAGTAACCCAGACTTACTGATTATGGATGAACCTGATGTGTTTTTAGATTTTGAAAACCTTAATGCCCTTAAAAATCTAATTAATTCTCACAATAGAACATTACTAGTTATTACACATAATAGATATCTACTTAATCATTGTTTTAATAAAATTATTCACCTTGAAAATATGGAGCTACAAGAGTTTGATGGTAGCTATATTGACTATAACTTCTCACTACTTGAAAGCAAAATTGAGTTACAAGAGCTAGCTACTGCTGATGCTGAAGAAATTGAGAGAAATCAAATTCTAGTTAATAAACTAAGAGTTATGGCTACAGATCATGATGAAGCTTCTAAAGGTAAAAAACTAAAGGCTAGAGTTAAAATTCAAGAACGATTGGAAGCACGCAAAATTAAAGCACCCTTTGTAACTATTAAGCAACCTGATATCCATTTAGTTACCTATAATGAAATCGAAGAAACCATTGCATTAAAAGTCACCGATTACAATGTTGCCTTTGATGATATTCTCCTTGAAAATGTTAACTTTGAGATTAAATCTAATGATAAAGTGGCAATCATCGGTTCAAATGGTACTGGAAAAACCACCTTGCTTAGAGATATCTTTAAGAACACTAATGATTCTATTGAAATAAATGAAGATATTACAATGGCTTATTTATCTCAACTTCAAGGCGAAATGCTAAATGAATCTAATACAATACTCCAAGAATTCTTCGATGCTGGACTTAGAACTTCTCATGAGATTACATCTTACCTTTCAAAGTATGGTTTTGATGAAGAAATCCTTAATCAAAAAATATCATCTTTATCTGGTGGAGAAAAAAATATACTTCAATTAGCTAAAGTTTCTACCACTAAAGCAAATATGTTGCTTCTTGATGAGCCAACAAGTCATTTAGATACATATTCACAATTAGCTCTTGAAAAAGCCATAGAAAACTATAATGGTGCTATCCTCATGATTTCTCATGATTTCTATTCTATAGTAAATTGTATGGATTATGTTTTAATAATTGAAGATAAGACCATTAGGAAAATGCGTATGAGAACATTTAGAAAGATGATTTATGCTAATCATTTTGATAAAGACTACTTAGAACTTGAGCAAAAGAAAAAATTAGTCGAAACAAAAATAGAATTAGCTTTAAAAAATAATGATTTTGAGCTTGCCAAGGTTTTATCGGAAGATTTAAAATCACTAATTAAATTATTTTAAATGGCATATTCTTAAGCAGAATACGCCAACCGCATTAAATTCATATTAGGTTATAAAATAAAAAGTACCCAGTAAAGCAGGCAATTATAGTTGTCTACTCTATTTGGTACTTTTTATTTTTTTGACCTATAATACTATTATCTATTGCTTAATATCACATGATCTTTACTACTCTCTAAGAATATATCTACATAAATTATTTATTCAAACTGTGAGTAATACATCTGATTATAGAATCCCTTTTGTCCAAGTAGGTCCTTGTGATTTCCTTGCTCAACTATATTACCATCCTTAACTACTAGGATGTGATCAGCACTTTTTATTGTTGATAATCTATGTGCTATGATGAAACAGGTTTTATCCTTCATGAGATTTCTCATGGCTTGTTGAATTTGAATTTCTGTTCTAGTGTCAACGTTTGAGGTTGCCTCATCTAGAATCAGAATTTTTGCATCTAAAAGCATTGCTCTTGCTATTGTTAGAAGCTGCTTCTGCCCTTTAGAAATATTAGTTCCGTCATCAGTAAGAATAGTATCATACCCCTGTGGAAGTCTCTTGATATATGAGTGGATTTTTGCAGCTTTTGCTGCCTCTATAACCTCTTCCATTGTTGCATTTTCATTTCCATATGATATATTTTCAAAGATACTTCCTTCAAAAAGCCATGTATCTTGAAGAACCATTGCATAGGCTTTTCTAAGACTTGCTCTAGTTACATTCTTAACATCATTTCCATCAACTTTAACGCATCCTTCACTTACATCATAAAAACGCATCAATAGATTAATTAAAGTAGTTTTACCAGCACCTGTGGGTCCTACGATTGCTACCATGCTTCCTTCTGGTGCATCCATTGTAAGATTTTTAAGAATTAACTTATCCTTAGAGTACCCAAATGAAATATTCTCTACTTTTACATTTCCCTCTACATTATCAAGTAACTTTGCATCTGCCTTATCTGCCTCTTCTGAAAATTCGTCCATAAGGTTGAAAATTCTTTCCGCTGCTGCTAGTGAAGATTGAAATTCACCCACTATATTAGCCGCTTCGTTGATTGGCCCTGAAAACTTTCTTGAATATAGTACAAAGGATGAAATATTCCCTAAAGTCATTTGCCCAAATAAATACATAAGAGCTCCGAACATACTTATAAGGGTTAAAGATAAATTGTTCATAAAGTTAACTGATGGTCCAACCATGGAACCATAATAATCAGAACGATAGTATGCATTTACTGCCTCTTCATTCTTTACAGCAAACTTTTTCTTAGTATTTCCCTCCTGGTGATATGCCTTAATAGTTTTTTGACCTGATACAAACTCCTCCACCATTCCATTTAGTTCTCCTAGCTTTCTTGAACGTCCACGGAACATTGGTCTAGTAATCATGGTTATTTTCTTTGTCATTACAATTGAAATAGGCACTGTTATTACAAATACTAATACCAGTCTTTTAGATATCATAACCATTGATATAAAAGATACTACTACTGTAATTACACTGGAGCATATTGCAACTAAATCCGATGTTAAAGTTGAATTTAGCGTATCTACATCATAGGAAATTTTACTAAGAATATCTCCCGTTGCATGGGTATCAAAATATCCAACTGGAAGAGATAATAGCCTGTCAAATAAGTCTTTTCTAAGTCTAAATGATATTCGTTTACTTATTTCAAGCATAATTATAGCTAGAATGTAGGCTAAGATTGCTGATGCAACATAAAATGCAATCATAAGTCCACAATAAAAATATACCTTGGAAAACTCTACTGCACCCTTACCCAAACTTATATTATCTATTGCATAACCTGAAATCATTGGTCCAACTAAGGCGAACATATTCGAGCCTATAGATAGTAGGACTGCAACAATCATTAACGCTTTATATTCAAATAGATAGGACATTACTCTCTTTAATGTATGTTTCTTGTTTTTTTTCGTAGAGGCCTGTTGTCCTCCTTCACCTTTAGTCATCATAATTATTCCCCCATCTGTGATTTACTAATTTCATTATATATATCACAGGTTTCTACAAGCTCATTATGGGTCCCATAACCAACAATACATCCATCTTCTAGAACACAAATATGGTCTGCCTGCATGATGGAACTAATTCTCTGAGCAATCATTATTGTGGTTGTCCCCTTAAAGTGATCTCTAAGATTTTTTCTTAGTGCTGCATCTGTCTTATAATCTAAAGCACTTGATGAGTCATCCAGAATTAAAATTTCCGGATGTGCTGCAAGAGCCCTTGAAATTAACATTCTCTGCTTCTGACCGCCACTTAAATCTGCTCCTCTAACAGCTACCTTTGTTCCAAAACCATCACCCTTACCATTTATAAAATCTGTAGCCATGGCATAACCTGCAGCATTTTTAATACCCTCTTCATCTATCTCTCTTCCAAATCGAATATTCTCAGCAATTGTTTCTGTACTAATAAAATCATTTTGGAATACAACCCCGAATTTTTCCCTTAAAATCTTAGTATCAATAGAACGAATATCTTCACCGTTAATATATATAGCTCCACTACCTACGTCATAAAATCTCATCAATAGCTTAATTAAAGTCGATTTACCTGCACCTGTAGAGCCAATAATTCCAAGGGTTTCACCTTTCTTAATTGCAAAATTAATATCACACACATTCTCTTCTTTATTGTTATAAGAGAAGGATACTCCTTTAAATTCAATGGCATACTCCTTGTCCCCTAATGGCTTATCTTCAATTAATAGCTCCAGTGGTGCATTTAACACCTCTGTAATACGTCTTGCTGAAGCACTGGCCTTTGAATAGTTGGTAAAAAATCTTGAAATAAATAAAAGTGCATTTAAAATAAGGGTTACATAAGTTAAAAATGCAATTATTGTTCCTGGCTTAATTGCCCCACTATTTACTCTGTAGGCTCCAGCCAAAATAACAAGTACTGTTCCAACATTAAGACATAAACTCATCACAGGATTTAGAACTGACATTACCATACCAGCCTTCTTTTCCTCATCAACAGTAGCCTTAATTTTTTCACCAAACTTACTTTTCTCGTAATCTTCCTTTGATAAAGCCTTAATTATACGAATCCCTGTTACATCTTCACGAAGAACCCTTACAAAGTCATCTGTCCTTTTTTGAACCTCTGTATATAATGGCACTCCAACCTTTGAAACATACATAATAGCAAGGAATATAATAGGCATAACAGCTATCATTACAAGGGTTAACACTGGGTCTAAGGTAAGAGTTATTATAATTCCACCAATAAGTATAATTGGAGCTCTAACTCCTAACCTCTGCATCATACCTATGATTTGATGAATATTATAGGTATCACTTGTAGCTCTAGAAATAAGAGATGATAAAGTAAATTTATCCACTTGACTGTCCGAAAGACTAATCATCTTAGAAAACAAATCATTTCTTACTCTTTCAGTAGTATCTCTAGCCACCTTAGCTGCCATCTGATTAGCTATAATGTTAAAAGTAACTGCAACAACAGCACATAGAAACATAATACCTCCCCACACAATAATTAAGTTAACTTCTTTTAATGGAATAACATCATCAATAATATGAGATAAAATCCAAGGAAGTGCCAGTTCCACAATAGTTCCTGTAAACTTTATAGAAAGACCAAAAATCATTCCCCATTTATAGGGTTTTAAATACTTAAATATCTGTTTCATATATCATCCACCTACATAATTAATTTATTATAATATGTTGCACAAAATCATTTTTAAAATATATTTATATTATCGTCCTTAACTATTTTAAAAATATATTTCGTTACACTAAATATTATATACTAATTTTGCATTAAAATCCATACTCATCAAATATTGTAATAATAATTTTATTAATTTAATTATCTATTCTTAATCACACTAAACCAACCACATTAAATTCAGATTACATCATAAAATAAAATATATTTGGGTAAAAAATAGATTTTCTTAAAAATCTAAACTAAAAAATGCACCTACACACCAAGCTATAGGTACATCTATTATTATCATTAAATTATTATGCCATCACAATGATCAACTTCATGCTGAATAATCTGTGCAGTAAATCCAGTAAAAATCTGTTTTTGCTTCTTGAAATTTCTATCAAGATACTCCACCTCTATTGTTTCATATCTCATGGTTTTTCTAAAACCTGTTAAAGATAAGCAACTTTCTTCTGTGTCATAACTTTTTTCCTTCTTTAGTATAACCGGATTTACCATAGGAATTATAAGTTCCCCCATACTAAATACTATTATACGTTTTTTAACTCCTATCATATTGGCAGCCATTCCAACGCAATGCTGTAAATTTGCCTTTAAAGTATCCATCAAATCATCTATAACTTCTATATCATCCTTTGTTGCTATTTCTGATTTCTGCCCTAAGAATAATATATTCTTCATAACTGGTCTTATCATCTTTATTCCAACCCTTCTCATTTTTTTATTTATATATGTAGACTCTCGTAAATATACCAAATATTATCTACGGGTACCTTATTACGAGAAAACACTTCAAACTACATCTATGATTTATTATAACCTATAGAAAACTATTAACATATACAAAATAATTCCCACAAATCAAAATCCCTCAAACTACAGTCTGAGGGAATCTCTAAACACATATCAATAATTGAGGCTATTTATGATGCTATTTATGCTAAACTCATTTTAGACTTTGTATCCTTAAATTCTTGCTTTACTTCAAGAAGTATCCTAGGGTTATCAATTAAGTCAACGGCAGTTCCTGCTAATATTTTAGCTGCGTTTATCACTGCTTCATGTCCTCTTTTTGTTTTACCGTCATCTAAAAATTCTTGTGAGTGAGATGAAGCATTTTCATCTACGAAAGAAATTCTTATACATGATCCAGGTATAAGATACATTACATTACCAAAATCTGAAGATCCAGTTTTTTCTCTAGCAGATTTAATATTAGGCGCATTTACAATCTTTGCGTTATTCATAACTACATCATTTAAGCAATATACTGGCACTTTACTATCCAAATCTTTCTCTCTTACAATCTCATAAGTAGTTCCTGTCATTAGCGCAGCACCCTTCACAATATCTTCAAATCGTGCTATTACAGACTTTAAATATGAGGAATTATAAGATCTCAGACTGAAGGAACCAGAAGCCATTTTAGGTACTACATTATTAGGACCCCCTGCATCAACTACTGTATAATGCATTTTTGTATCTTCTAAAACGTGTTCCCTTAAAAATTCAACTGCTTGGAAAGTTAATAACAATGCATCTAATGCACTTCTTCCTTGCTCTGGCTTTAAAGCAGCATGAGCACTCTTCCCATGATAAATTACTTTGATGCTGCTAGCTGCTAAGGATTTAACATCTACTTGAGTAGCTGGCCCTCCATGCATCATAAGTGCAACATCTAACTCTTTAAGATAGCCATCTTTTATCATCTTTATTTTGCCGCCGCCACCTTCTTCTGCTGGAGTTCCATAAACAGTTAATTTATATGGTTTGTCTTTATACTGTTCTTTTATTGCCAATGCAGCCCCAATAATTGCAGGTCCCTGCATATGATGTCCGCAGCCATGTCCCATTGGTAATGCATCATATTCACATAAGAGTCCTATATTAGGTCCTTCTATTCCATTTTCATAAACTGCTTTAAATGCTGTATCAAGGCTTCCTAAACCTAATTCAACATTAAAGCCTTGTTCCTTTAAATAATCTGTAAGCAATTTACTAGCTTTGTATTCCTTAAATGCAAGCTCTGGATTATCAAAAATATAATCAGCCATTGCTATTAAATTACTACTTCTATCATCTAGATTTTTAAATAAGATCTCTTTCAATTCTATCTCTCCTTACATAGGTCCATAATTTATCATTTGTGCAACTACCATTAAAGCGCATCCAACCACTACCCATATAAGGAATAGTTTCCACATAAATTTCATCCATCTATCATATGGTATATTCGCTGCACCAAGTATACCCATAAGCGCCGAAGATGTAGGTAACACATAGTTCCCGAAACCATCACCAAAGTTGAATGCTAAAACTGCTGATTGTCTTGTAACTCCAACCAAGTCAGCTAAAGGTACAAATAAAGGCATAACAGTATTGGCTAGTCCACTTCCTGATGTTATAAATAAATTCAGTATAAGATTAGCTATATACATTGCTGCTCCCTGTATATAAGCTGGTATTAATCCTAATACCTTAGCCATTCCATAAATGCATGTATCCATTATATTTCCTGCAGTTAGTATTCCTGAAACTGAACGAGCAAGACCTATAATCAGAGCGGCTCCTATCATTTTTTTGGCACCCTCTACCATACACTTAGCAATCTTACTTGGTCCAAATCCAGCACATACACCTGCTATTATACCCATCCAAATGAATATAGAAGCAGTTTCTTCTAGATCCCAATCAAGCCTTATTCCACCGTATACTATAACACCTAGTAATGCAAATAGTGTAAATATTACAAGCCACTTTCTTATATCCATTGGCTTATCAAACTCTCCTGCATTCCCCTTATCAGATTCACTTGCTAAATCTAAATCATACATATGACTTGATTCTGGATTGAGCCTAACTTTTTTTGCATATCTAATAAGATAAATATTAGTTACTATATAGAATACAACAAAACAGAAAGCTCTGTATCCTATTCCTGAATAAGGTGGTAACCCTGCTATATTTTGAGCAACTATAGTGGTGTTTACATTTAATGTCCCTGTTGAAAATCCTACTGCACCACCTAAAAGTATAATTCCCGCACCAACTATAGAATCAAATCCTAAAACCCTCGCAAACATTACCATGACTGGTGCAAATCCTATAAAGGTATTAACTCCTTGAGTTGTACAAATCAAAGCAAATATTAAAGTAACAATTGGAATAAATATTGTTTCTTTAGAAGATAGCTTTTTTGAAACCATAGCTATAAGAGACTGCAATGCTCCGCTGGCTACTATTACGTTAAAAGCAGCTCCAGAAAACAAAATTACAAATATAAGACTTGCTGTCTCAATATAACCATTTATTGCATAATTTCCAATTTCGAAAATATTCACCGGGGTATTTGCTATATATTTAAATGATTCAGCATCAATAACTTTTTTTCCAGCTGAATTTACTATTTTAGCATATTCACCCGCTGGAACTATCCATGTTAAAATTGCCGCTACAAATACAATAATCGCAATAATTACTAGGGAATGTGGCATTTTAAACTTTTTTTTCTTTACTTTATCAACCATTTCACTCATGTTGAAAAACTCCTTTACAAATTTATCGAAATAACTTATACGGCCGTACAGTTTAATGCCATTGTAATCATTTTACATTTATGTGTAAAGGTTTTAAATTTTATATTTATTATAAGATAAACTTATATATTGCCACTGAATATGTCCTTTATTGAATTAATGATTTTATCAAGATTATTGATTTCCATTGAAATATTTGGATATGCGATGACTAACTCTGAAGCTATATCATCCTGTATTACATTATAATATTCAATATTCTTTATATGAGACATATAGTTTATATAACTTACTCTATTGAATCCTACACCAAAATTTGCTGAAACCAGATTCATTATAGTTTCAATATTTCTAATTTCTATAATTTTTTTAGGTATTATTCCACCTTTTTCAAAAATAATATCACTAGCATCTCTTAGACTTTGTCCTTTTTGAGGCAAAATAAACGTTTCGTCCTGCAACTCTTTAAAATCAATATATTGAAAATTCCCATTTTCTCCCCATTTAGCCTTTCTCCTTAGTCCACTATGTGAATTAACAGCTAAAAATAAATTATCATTAAATATATGCACATAATTTAAATCTTTTCTTCTTTTCATGCAACTATAAATGATTATATCCAATTCATAATTTGCAACCATAGCCTCTAATACATTTGTATTAGATTCTGTAAACACCAATTCTATTTTTGGATACTCGTCCCTAAAATAACTTGCAATTTCAGCTACTATGTATGGTGATCTCCTCAATTGTACCCCTATTCTTAATCTTCCTGAGCTACCATTAAAGAAATTGTGTAATTCAGCATTAAATTCACGTTCTAAGAAAAGTATTTCTCTAGCCTTTGCAACATATTTTTCTCCCACGTAGGTTAATGTATAAAAATTATCCTTTCTTATAAATAATTTAGTTCCTATAATCTTTTCTAAATTATTTATATATAGACTTAATGCTGGCTGAGAAATAAATAATTTCTTTGCTGCCTTTGACATGTTCCCTTGCTCTGCCAAAGTACATACATATAGTTGTTCCTTTAAATTCATATTATTTCCTCCGTATATAAGTTAAACAAATATAATATATAATAAAAGCTAATGTAACTATATTAGCCTCTATTGGTAATAGTTTCAGTAAATCGTAGTTGCTAGGCATCCTTGCCAGCGACAAATTCTGAAATAGACTATTAAAAATGATACTCTTTTTGGACTTTTTTACCTTTCGTCTACTAATTATACATATATATCTAAATACCCTTCTTTTTTTCCTTTCTTCTTACACATTTCTACATTAAATTACTACACTTTTTCTAGAGTCCCTTACTTTTTTAAAAATGAAAAAGACTAGGCTTCCCTAGTCTTTTTATTAAACTTATATTTCACTATTGCTATTGCAACACCCACATGTTCTGTCCCATCATTCTCTCTAATAACCCCAATAAAATAAGCGGGTAAATAAATTGAATTAATTTACCCGCTTATATTTATTAATGTATTCAAAAATTTTTTTATCCTCATTGGTTATATGATTAAAAATCCAATCATACAATATGTTTTTAAGAAAATGCATATCATTATAATTTTCAATACAGATATTATTTATATCCAATTTTAATATTTCACTTTTTAATTTTTCATGCTCAATTTTATGACTATTCAAATTGTCGAACCCAATATTTTCCATGATTTTTTCTTCCGTATAAAAATGAAATGTAGTGTATTCACGCAACTTACAGATAAGGTCTATTGCTTCATCAACCTTATACACTTCATTTGGTTTGTCGAGAAAAAGTTCTAACTCCCTGCAAATTTTGAATAAATGCTTATGATGTTCATCTATTTCCGATATTCCTATATTCAAGCTATTATCCCATTTAATCATAATTATCCCCTTAATTTTAACTTTTATATTATTATATATCTATTTAGATATATATTCAACAAATATGTTGTAAAAGTTACAATATAAAGAAGTTATATATATTCTTTACGCTAGAATATAATAAAAAAAGACTTCATTTAAAACATTCAATATATCCCTGCATCAAATCGCTTTGATAATAAGTAATAACAAGAAAAGGCCCCTGATTCATAGTCAGTAGCCTTTTCTCTTATTCTAATCTTAACCACATTATAATTTACAAGACACTCTAAAAAATCAACTCTCCTGGCTTATATCCATAAGGTAATTCTTCTTCACTTAAGAACTTGAAATTATCATCACGTAGTATCGGTAAAAATGCTTCGTATGGTGTTCTTGTAAATTCACAAGCATAATTACTAGCTCCGAACCATTTACCTTCTTTACTACTCAAATTTAAATTTCTAGCAAATTTCGTACTATTTGAGCAATCATGAACTGCTAAATCCCAGTTTTCTTCATCAGCTATCTTCATGAATTTCAGTGTTAATTCTCTACTCCAAATTGGCGAAATATATCCATGTCTAGAAATATACATATTTTCCTCGTTATAGTTGTCTATGTTATTCTCATTTAAATGTAATTCTGCACAATTTATAAAATCTAGTTTTGTATCTAACATTACTTGCTTTTTCTTTAAAAATCCTTCGAAAAACTCAGGAGTCATAGGAGTTTCAATACCTACTTTTTTAATATATTTTTTCGCTATTGCCATATTTTCAATAACCTTATTCGAACAATTAGTTGCACCCATGTTGAAACGTATCTCATCAAGACCTGCTTCCCCTAATGCTTTCAAAGTCTCTTCTGTTGCTAACATACCATTTGTATATAAATGCTGATGAACCCCAGCAGCACTAAATTTCTTTATAACTGAATAGTATTTTTCAATTTCCATAAATGGCTCTAAATAAACATAGCATACACCTGTAGGTTTATTATGGATAGAAAGAAGTAAATCTATATCCTTCTCATAGAACTTTGTGCCTCCAATTTCCCACATACCTTCACCTATAGGAGGCTGATCATCTAATTCTCCATAGTTATAACAGAACTTACACTCTATGTTACATTTATTAGTTTTTCTAATAGCGCTTAGTCCTGTACCCATAAGACATGAACGACACCCCATTGGGAATTTGTTATCTTTCCCCACATAATAAGTTCTATTTCCTAAAGTTTTCAAATCCTTTATTTCTGACATTAACGTATCATTTCTATCATTGATGGCTGCCTCAATTTGTGCAAAAGTAGAGTATATGATCTCTTGTTGTTTTATCATAACATCCTCTTCCTCTGGCAACATAGCAAAAAATTCAAACCACATCAATGCATCTTGCTTGGAAATTTTCATAAAGTATCCTCCTCAAATTATCTTCTTAAGATTTAAATCAAATCTTATTAGTATTTCTTTTCAATTATTCTTTTGCTTTATAATAGCTTATATCATAAAATATGTTGTATTTTTGGTATTTTACCACCTATCATTCACAACATAACTCTAATTATACCTCATTAACTTATTATAAGTAAATCTTTAATACCATTGTACAATGATAATTCTTTCATCTTTTCTTTATTTAATTCAATTTGATGGAGGATATATCTGCATGAGAAAAAAAGCCTTATGCTCTACATAAGACTTATCCTTGGTAATTTACTAGATCTTTAAGGTCATTCTTCAAATATATACTTCCCAATATTTTTTCTGGCTAGATTCCATCAAATCTATCTATTCTAAATAACTCTAAATCATCATCCTTTTCCCCCATATATAGTTTAGAGAGCATCATCCCACCCAATATAGCAAATAAAATTCCATTAGCTCCATATCCTAAGCAATACCATAAATGTTTATGTTTTAAATCAGGCCCTATAAAACCTAAGTTATCCTGAGTGGAGGCAAAAGCTCCGCAATAAGCATAATCTTTTTCAACATCTAATATATTGGGGAACATTTCCTTTATTTTCTGTTCTAATCTATCATATCTTTCATTTGCTGCCTGTTCATTAAATATTCCTGGATTAAAAGGAGTATCTTCCCCACCTGCTAAGATTCTATTGTCTTTTGTTGTTCGATAATAGTGATAAGGATCATTGTTATCACGAATAAGCACTTTATTCATCCACCCTTGTATGGTACTTACTGGCTTTGTCGCTATATTATAGGTTACCGTCTTAGTACCAAAGTTTCTACAACAAAATCTATCAGTATCATATCCTGTTGCTATAACAACCTTTTTAGCCTTCACTTTATGATTATACATGGTTTCTAATTCTACCCCATCAGCTAAGTAGTTAATCTTAATTACTTCTGTATTTTCATAAATCTTCAAACCATTGTTACAACTAACTTCTAATAAATGGTGCGTATACTTATAGGGATCTAGTTGAGCCCCTCCTTCATGTGAATATACTCCTCCTTTTAGCTCAAAGCTAAAAGGATTATTTTCATCACAAATAAAATCCACTTGTAATCCTGCATTCTTTCTTACATTATATTCCTCTTCCATTTCTGCTATCTCTATTTTTTTATTTGTATAAAGTAATGTGTCCCTTTTGATATATTCACAAGTATTCCCATAAGTTTGAATGAAATTATCTATCTCTTTTAAAGCTTTAAGTCCTAATTCATAAGAACGTATAACTTTTTCTAATGGTGTATATTGTTCTAATTCTCTTGCATTACTATCCAACTCATACTGTAGCAAAGAAGTATTAATACTAGTACTTCCATGGGCTATACGGGCTTTTTCTAAAAGTGTACAGTCAATCCCTGCTTGATTCATATAGTAACTCACAATAGCACCTGTTACACCCCCACCAATTACTACAACTTCTGTCTCTATATCTTCTGTTAGATATGGATATTGTTTAGGTACTTTATTGATTCTCGTAAAAATAGGTTTCCCTTGTGTATAATGTAAATCCATAAATTATACTCCTTCTTCTTTCATTATTTGTTCTAGTTTTGTTCTAGTTTTTGATCCTAGGCTTACTCTAAAAAAACATCCCATATCGTGAAAATTTTTCTCAATATTTATACAGCTGGTTAACATTTAATAAATGCACCCCTGTATATGAATTGAGTAAACAATGTTTGACTATCACAAAATTTCTCTTTTGTAGTAGGCTTTAATACTCTTTTCAATAAAACAATTTATAAGTTTATTATTAGTCTTATTTAAAAAGAAATACCTACAAGTTTCTTATAAACTTGTAGGCATTTCTTTTATTATTATTTATGGGTTAGTATTTGCACCTTGTAATCACTTGACATCTGAGGTGTTTATTTGAATGAAATAAATATTCTGTTAAGGTAAAATATACACGCCCATTTTATTTATAAAATTACTTTATTGTAATGAATTGACAAGGATAGCAGCAGTGATATACTTTAAATAACGAGTGTAAAACAATAACAATACATAAGGAGGAAAATTATGTTTAAAAGTTATGAAGAGCTTACAAGGTATATTGAAGAAAAGAACATTAGGATTATCGACTTTAAGGTTATAACCCTTGAAGGTAAATGGAATCACCTATCAATTCCAAGCGTGAGAGTAAATGAAAGATTATTTACAGATGGTATCGGGTTTGATGGGTCAAGCTATGGGTATTCATCTATAGAAAATTCAGACATGTGTTTTATACCAGATTATACAACTGCATTCATAGATTCTTATTGTAAAGAGAATACCTTAAGTATGATTGGAAACATATATACCGTTGGAAACGTTGAAGAAAGATTTTCTGGAGATCCACGTTATATTGCTGAAAAAGCAAATGAATATCTTAAAGCAACTAATATAGCCGACGAGTTTGTTATCGCACCAGAGTTTGAGTTTTATATATTTGATAATATGGGATATGAAATAAGCAATAAGCATCAAGAGGTTACTATTAACTCTAATCAGGCTTATTGGAGTAGTAATAACAAAGAAGACAATGGATATAAAGTACCATTTCAACATGGTTATCATGCAGGGTTGCCTAATGATACAGATAATGATTTGAGAAATAGAATGATTTTGAAGCTTGAAGAAATGGGAATTAAAGTTAAGTATCATCATCATGAAGTTGGATCTGCAGGACAGCTAGAAATTGAAGTAGAACTAGATAATATGCTTCATATGGCAGATGGAACCATGATGGCCAAATATGTTATAAAAAATGAAGCTGTGGCAGATGGTAAAACAGCTACCTTTATGCCTAAACCACTATATAATGAAGCTGGCAGTGGTATGCATATTCATATGTTGCTTAAGAAAGATGGACGTAATTTATTTTATAATGCAGATGGTTACTCAAAGTTAAGTGATGAGGCATTATATTTTATCGGAGGAGTATTAAAACATTCAAAAGCACTTCTTGCATTTACAAACCCATCAACGAATTCTTATAAGAGACTTATTCCTGGATTTGAAGCACCAGTATCAATCTGCTTTGCAACAGGTAATAGAAGTTCAGTTATTAGAATTCCAGGCTATGTAAAGGACCCCGAAGTACGAAGATTTGAGTTTAGACCATCAGATGCTACCTGTAACCCATACGTTGCATATTCAGCTATTTTAATGGCTGGAATTGACGGTATTAAAAATAAAATTAATCCTACAACAGAAGGTTTTGGTCCATTTGATATAAATGTGTTTGATTTGCCAGAGGAAGAAAAAAATAAAATAGGAGCTCTTCCAACATCTCTAGATGAAGCATTGAAAGAATTAGAAAAGGATCATGAATTCTTACTATCAAATGGAGTATTTGATAATCATTTTATAAATAACTGGATAAATGTTAAACGTGGAGATATAGCAAGGATAAGAAATGTACCTTGCCCAATCGAATTTGAATTATATTATGATTTGTAAAATGTGATAGAAGCTTAAAATAAAACTGTATTATTTAGCAATCTTTTAAAAATAAATAAGTCAGTATGTTGGAATATTTGATTTATTATTTATTTTAAGATGCCTTAAAAAGATATGAAGATGATTAATTTCATCTTCATATCTTTTTTGTCATAGAATATCTTTTTTAAGTAAAATGCTGTCTTCCCCATTTACAATAAATTTTTCACTTCCAATATAGTAACCGTACAAATATCTTTATTTAACATCATTTTTATTCCCTAATTTATTCAACATGGCACGGTTTAATTTTTCACCATAAAAGTCCGTCCATTTTTTCGTGTCACGTAAAAACTCATCGCAAAACCCAGCCACATCTTCACCTGTAACTTCAAGAACATGCTTGCCCTCCGCTGCGCTGATTTCAAACAACTCTAACAATTCCTGCTGAGTTTTCAACATATCAGACCCGTCTCCACCTGCGAAACCCCACATATATCCATGAATTTTTTCAAATACAAACTTATAGTCTTCTGGTAGCTCTTCTGCCCTTACCATTTGATCCTTATACTCTTTTTTGTCACCAAACATTTTTTTGATTAGCTTCATCACGGTTATTTTTCCTCCTTCTTAAACTTTTCTATAATCTCTTTATTTAGTTTTTCTCGTTGAGTTTCTTCATTAGTAATATAAGCACTCATAAACTCATCACTAAAGCTATCCACGTTACTACCAATCACATCAATAACCAGTCTACCTTCTACCGCACTAGCTTCGAATAAATCTATCAAATCTGTAAACATAGTCATATCCTTAAATATACTCATGTCAGCGTTAATTGAGCCAACGGTGTATATATAATTTTGAATTTTGTGAAATGCAAACTTATAATCCTTCGGTAGTACATCCACCCTTTTCATCATTTGTTTATAAGCTCGTTTATCATCAAGATCACCTATAATAAGTTTAATAATAGAATCAAACATCTTTTCCTTCCCCCTTTAATTGATTAATTTTTGTTGAAACAAATTCCCATTTTCCCCAGAACTTCTTAAGTTCCTCACGTCCAGCCTCATTAAGCGTAAAAAACTTTCTTGGAGGTCCCATCTCTGATGGCTTTTTCGTTGTTTCCACCAATTTATTTTTCTCAATCCTCACCAAGATGGTATACACAGTTCCATCTACAACATCTGAAAAACCAAGGGCATTCAGCCGCCTTGTAATTTCATAACCATATATTTCTTCATGGCTGATTATTTCAAGAACACAGCCTTCAAGTACACCTTTTAACATTTCCGTTATATTTTCCATTGGTATCACCTCTCACTATATAGTATCACTTGTATTCAGTATTACTTACTACCACTATATAGTATCACTTAGTAGTGGTAGTGTCAATATACTATGTTTATTTTTTACGTTTATCTCCACTTTGGAATTTTAAAAAATCACAATACATCTTATAATAGATTTTACCTGTATTTTCATTATGTTTACTGCCTAAAAATGGGTATGAAAAAAGCACCTCCTATGAGATGCTTTTTTAAAAGTTTTAAAATATACCATTATGATTTAGCAAGAGCCTACCACCGGCAAACTCACATTCTGCGTGGTATATAGTATTTATATGTATTATTCAAAATCTTTCCCCATATAAATCCTAGCAAATTCCTCACACCGTATTGACAATTCATCTGCCTTTCCGTAGTCAATTACATGACCATTCTTCAAAACCATAACTTTATCTGCCCGGTCTAATACATGTTTTTTGTTTGATGCAATTATACAAGCGAATTGCTTTCTAGCAATATTGTCCTCAAACCGGTTCCAGAATTCCTTTTCCGTTTCGATATCAATTGCACTAGAGCTGTCATCCATAAGATACAACTCGGCATCATGAATGAACATTCTTGCCAGTGCAAATCTTTGCTTCTGACCTCCCGAAAGTCTATTGCCACAGCTACCAGCCTCTGTATCAAGTCCTTTTTCCATTTCGGCAACATCACCTTCAAATACTGCATTGTACAGTACTTTGATGATTTCCATCTCACTAGCAGGTCTGCCGAGTAGTAGATTTTCACGTATAGTATTGCTGAACATTTTCGTAATCTGTTGTGTGTATGCTACATTAGGTGGTACGAAGAACTTCTTCTGATGCTGAATATCAGTATTATTCCAGAAAATCTGACCCGAATCTTTTGGAAGCACTCCCATTAAAACATTGAGCAAAGTTGATTTTCCAGAACCAATACCACCTGCCACCACCACAACCTCTCCCGGCTTCAACGTAAAGCTTATATCGTATATACCATTTCTGTCATCATGGCAGTATGTAAGATTCCTTACATCAAACTGCTTCATTGGCATTCTTTCCATAGGTTCATATTGGAATTTTGCCATATCCCCAAATACTTTTAAATCATAGTCTTCGGTGAGTTCACTTTCATTTTCGTTCCCCACAAGTTCAATAATTCGGTCATATGAAACCTCTGCCTGCTTTGTTTCAGACACAAGTTCCGTAATCCTATCCACGCAACTTACAAGAGTTCCGAGATAATACACGAACATACTGAAGTCTCCTATAGGAAACTCTCCCTGCATCATACTCTTCGCAACAACAAATAACATAATAGCCGTACCAATATATACAGTGCTACCCGTTACAGCCTGCAGACTTGATTCAAACAACTTATCCTTCAACACAACATGAAGCCTTTCTCTGTTCAACTTTTCATAATGTTTCAGTACACTTTCCTGCTCACCAGAAATTTTAATTGTTTGAACGACATTGGCTATGTCACTGATTGTCTCGCTCACCTTTTCTTGAATTTCACGGTTTAACTTACGGTTTCCTTTGATCTTCTTTGAAGCAATGCTAATTATCAGTATTGCAATGGACAGTGGGATAAATATATATATCGTTACTCTCCAGTTGATTATCAAGAGTGATGCCATTGCAATCAAAGAATACACAACAAATCCCATCACTTCCGACAGAAGTTCCACTGGAAAAGCGCAGGCTGGAACATCATCGTCAACAACTTCAAAAGCCTTTTCTGACTTACCTGTGATATTTTTGATATTATCCTTCTTATATATAATTTTCATTATGTTGTTTCTCAGAAGATTTTCATAATAGAATTTCTGAAGATTATCCATTACTGCACATACCATAATGGCACCAATTCTCACCAAGGAAACCCCAAGAATACCTACAAGTAGCAGCTCTACTCCCATAAGTGTACTTGACCCGCTACGTACCCCAACTTCAACAGTGTTTAAAATCTCACGTACAAAATATGCCACTGCTGCGGCTTGTGAAAAAATCAATATATTGCAAAGTAGGCTAATAATGAAAATCCACGGCTTATAAACTAGTAGACGCCGCAAAAGCTTAGAAAACCCTGATTTTTTCATTTCTTCTCACCTCCCTGTTCAGTTTCCATTACTTTGCACAGGCTGTAAAACCTACTAGATTCATCTTCTTCTAGCTCTTCTTTTCTACCGTATTCAACTATTCTTCCATGGTTTAGTATCATTATGTCGTCACTCCATCTCAGTGCAGAAATCTTATGAGCAATGGTGATTACCGTCCTGTGATTTGTAAGAGCATCAATTGCAGATAAAATTCTCTGCTCAGTCACATAATCCAGCCGTGAAGAAATTTCGTCCAGAATAACTATTGCTGGATCTTTAAGGAATAGACGGATTATAGAAATCAGCTGAGCCTCACCTGCTGATAGATTGTTTTCACCCATCTCTAAGTATGTATCCAGCCCTTCAGGAAACTTTTGGAACCACTTCTCCAGACCCATTTGTTTTATGGCATTATATATGTCCTCATCTGAAAAATCATCGTTGTATATTGTAATGTTGTCCCGTAAGGTTCCGTGTAGAAACTGAACATCTTGAGTACAGTATGCAATTGTATCCCGCAGATTTTTACCTTTCAGTTCTTTTACACTGACTCCATTTAGCAGTATCTCACCCTGTTTAAACTCGTACAGTCTTGCTAGAAGCTTAGCCAGTGTGGTTTTTCCTGACCCCGTCTCACCCATAATACCTAGTCTTTCTCCACGCTTCAACTGAAAGCTGATATCATGAAGCACATCATTATTCTCAGAATACCCAAAACTTAAAGCCTTTACTGTAAGAGTTATATCTTTCCCGTCTATTTCTCGTATTCCTTCAGCAATTCCACTCTCAATATCTAACATTTCCATAACCCTTATAATTCCAGCTTTTGCCTCCTGCATACCACTAAGATTATTTCTGAATTCCTGAAGGGGGTTATAGATTAATTTCGAATATGAATAAATAAGATATACTGTTCCCAAGGTAATAAGACCCTTGCCAAACAGCACAACGGCAATACCTAACGTACCCACCGTTGAAACTGCATCGAGAGCCGTTGACGCACTCCAAAGCTTTGAGTACATCATCCCTGCTGGTAAACTCTCCTTAAACCGCTTTTTCATTGCCTCATTCAAGCTGTAAAGCGAATATTTCTCTGCAGCATTTGTGCGTATCTCAACAGCATTATCAATTCTTTCCTTCATGATCCCATTGAATTTAGAAACTGCTGCCAAGCGGCGTACATATAATTTCGTACCGTAATCCTGTATGGCCTTGAAGACCCAAACTGAAGCAATACAAAACACCAGCATCGCACCAGCAATGACCAGATTTTTTCGTGCTAAAACTGTCAGAGCGCCCAGCATAAACAGGGTGCTTGACCCTAGCTTGAAAATCAGCGTATAAAAGTATGTGAAAAGCCCTTCCACATCTTCATCTAATCTTGTTATAGCCTCACCACTTGTCCACTTTTCATGATGCTCCATATCAATTTTCAGAAAGTGATCCAACACATCTTTTCTAAATGAATTAGTGATTTTCCATCCGAAACCCTGTACGAAATATGACTCGCATACCCCCACGACCATCTTCAGAATGATTGTACCGAGGTAAATCAAAACTATCAAACTTATATATTTAAGTGATTTTCCGGATTGGGCTGAATCAATAAAATAACTTAACACCTGGGGAGCAAGGATTTGAAGCATAATATTCGCAATAAAAAATACTATCAGTAATGTCATGGTTTTTCTTTGACCTTTCAAGTATTTCATTAAAAACGAGCCAAAATATTTTTTCTTTTCCATATTACATCTCCATTCTGGACTTAATTTCTTTATAAAATTTAAGTACTATAACCATTATCCTATAAATTATTATACATTATTAACCTTACAAGTAAACATTTATAACCAATCTTTACATATCTTTGTAAAGATTTTTCTGTTATAATTACCCTATTGCTAACAATTTAAGTAAATGTTAATTAAAGGAGATACTTATGAATTATAGAAATTTTTGTGAATTTGAAGAATATTATTTAACACCTTTCCTTGAAAAAAAATATGATGAAGCTTTAAATATACTCCATCATGCAAATGAACTTTTACCAAAAGATGAATACGAAGAAAATCTATTTAAACTTATGATTTATGAAGCTATGATATATAATCAGACTGATAATAGTGAGGGCTGCCTTACGGTTATAAAAAAATCACTTGAAAAAGGTTATTCACTTCCCCTACACTGGTCAAACTTTAATTTCTTAAGGGAACACCCTGAATATGAGGGTCTTAGTAATTTGAACATAAAACGACTTCAGCAAGCCAAAGAAAATTCTAAGTTCAAATATGAAGTTCACCTTCCAAAATCTTATGATCCAACAAAAAAACATCCATTATTCTTTTGTCTACATGGTGATGGATTTGGTTGCAACATAAAAAATGCTAGCTGCTGTTGGAAGCCTGATGCACTTTTGGAAAAAGGATACATAGTTGTATATCCGCAATCATCTCAAATCTATTTCCACAACAGCTTTGGCTGGCTTCGTGATCCACTCCTATCAAGAAAAGAACTTAAAGATTGCTATGAACAATTATTATTAGACTATTCCATTGATGAAACTTGTGTATTAATTGGAGGTTTCTCTGGTGGTGCAACTACCTCTATTGATATTGCTTTTCATAACACAATTCCAATAAAAGGAGTTATTGCATTATGCCCTGGTGATTATTTAGATAGCATAGAACTTAAAGACACAAGGAAATTAGCAGAAAGAAAAACAAAAATAGTTATCCTTGAAGGAGATCAGTACACTGACCCAGTTGTTCAGCATCTTTTAAAGATATTTAAGGAAAGTGGACTTGCCTATAAATACTATATTAATACAGGAATTGGCCATAAGTATCCTAAAGATTTAGCTGAAAAAACTTTGAAAGCTGTGGAGTTCATAGTTGATAACTAATTGTGGCATGTTAATATCTCACAGAGTTAATTATATTTTTATATTCAAAAAGGACTTCTAGCTTTTATAGCTTGAAGTCCTTAAAATGTACTATTTCTTAAAAAGGAGATTTACTTTTGATTTATTGTAATTAAGCTTGTTTTATGAATACTTCTTTACCTTTAAATACAAGAGCTATCTTTATTATATTTTCAACACCTCGAGTTTTTAATTCAGTGTCATACAACTTATTATTTATTTGCTTTATAGCATTTTCCATACCTTTTTCTAAAGTCATTTTTGAATTTATTTTTATACTTTTAAATTCCATTATTATACCAGGCTTTTCAGTGTACACCTTTGGTATTAAACTTACATCATATCTTCCAAGTCCTGATTCTCTATTTGAAATAATTTCATGAGTTTTATCCAACGAAACCAGCATTCCTAGAATGAAAGCATGATATACTCTTTCTGGATTTTCTCCTGAGATATCGAAATAGCTAAAGCTTTTTAATACATAATCAGAAAAATATTCTTCAAAAAGTTCAACTTCTCCTATCACTAAGGCTTTCAGCATATTTGTAAAATCATTTGATATAAACCCTTCACAAAACCATTTTTCAATTACCCTTTTATACATAGTTTTGATTTCTATATTGGGGACAGCAAGTTTATATTTAAATATATCATTTTCTTTTCTTTTTTCTATAGGGTTTAAATATCCTGAAAGAAGTAAAAAACTCCACAAGTTATTTTTATCCATAGATAATTCACTCATAACAACATCTTCATTTATTTCTGATTCTACATATCCACCATTATAAAGATTTTCAAGACCCACCTTTATTTCTTCAGTTCCTTCTGCTAAAAGACTTTTTATAATCTTATCATCAGCTGTATTAACCCAATAAGGTTTAAACTCCCTTACTCTTTCTGATAAATAATAAAGTACAGACCATGGATTATAAATTGTTTCACTCCCAAATTTATAACCATTGTACCAACTCTTAAATTCATTTACTTCATCTATGCAATTAAAGTCTTCTAAAACTGAACTTATTTCTTCTTCTGTAAATCCAAAAAACTTTGAATATTCTTCACTTAGTAAGGTATAGACTTTAAGGTTATTCATACCAGAGAATATTGACTCCTTCGCAACTCTAAGAATTCCTGTAAGCATTGCTTTTTCTATATTTACATTATCCTTTAAGGCAGCTGATAAAAAGTTTCTCATAAATCCTATTATTTCATTATAATAATTCTCAAAGTGACCAGCATGAATTGGAGTATCATACTCATCTATAAGTATGATAACTTTTTCTTTAGTAACCTTGTTAATATACTCGGTAAGCTTTAATAAAGATATTTCTAATTCTCCCACACTACTTTTTCTATATAAAATATTATTAAAATATTCCTTTTCAATATCATCAATCGATTCCAATAAATATTTAAATGAACCATAAAGGCTAGAAACTTTATGGCTGAACACATCTATAAACTTTTTAAAACTATTATGTTTATCATCTTTGAAAGTTAAATATATAAGGGAAAAGGAACCTTGTTTCTTCATTATTTCTGTTTCTTTTTCTATATTTAAGCCTTTAAAAAGATAAGATGTATCCTCAGTAGACTTTTCTAAAAAACATCTTAAAATTGACATATTTAAAGTCTTTCCAAAACGCCTTGGTCTTGGAACTAGAACTATTTCACCAGTATCTTCTAAAAATTCTTTAACTATTAATGTCTTATCAATAAAATAGCTATTTGTATCTATTATTTTTTTAAAGTCACTTATTCCTAAATTTATTTTTTTCAAAATTACTCACCTCTCTTACTAAATCCATAGAATCTACCATACCCTGCTATTCTTATATTATAGCCAATTTCACTAGATTTAACAATCTAGTATAGTAGCCAAACTCTTTATATTTAAATTCTTATATTTAGTAGCTAGTGCTTGCCCCTGGCAATTACTAGATCTCCAAAATCATTATTCCATATATTCAAAAAGGACTTCTAGCTTTTATAGCTTGAAGTCCTTAAAATTTACCACTTCTTAAAAAGAAGATTATTTAACCTAGTATATGATGCTTTAACTTGTAGCTTAAATATTTTTACAATATATCATTTGGGTGTAGCAACCTGGAAAAACTGCCTCATATTCTTTCTGTAAATCCCTATCTGGTTCCGCCAATTCGAAGCACACCTGACTAACTTTGCCGTCGTAGATATTTGTAAATTCAACCTTATGTCTATTATTTAATGAAAGTAGTTGATCTATGCTATGGATTTGAGATTGTATTAACAATGAACCTATATACCCAAGTTTGGTATAAAATCTTTCGGCAGATTCAACCGCGCCAAGATTGATAGACTTAACCCCATAATGTATCGCCCGTTCCTCTAGCAGAACGATCATCTCTTTTGCTATTCCAATACTCCTATAATCTTCGTGGATGGCTACCGGCCCCATGGTAATGCTGCAGTTATCATTAATCCTACCAAAAACAATACCTATTACTTCACTGCCTAAACTTGCATACAGCATCAGATCCCCGTGCTTTTTCATCCGTTCTTCCCATTTTTCAAGGGAATATTCTGGATTGTCCACAACAGGCATACCTATAAAAATCATTTTAAAGAAATCAAAGGTCTTTTCAAGTTCTTCTTTAGATGAAACATTTTTGATTAGATAATTCATGTTAATAGTCCCCTTTTATAACTCTTCTAAGTTGCTTACCTCTGTAAGAGGCTGCTATTTCTCAGTGAAAATATTTGATGCTCGCTAATCACTGTAGTAATAATAAACTTAATGCCATAACCATCATACCAGATATTAATCCGTAGATAGATAAATGATGCTCCCCATATTCTCTTGCAGCTGGAAGCAATTCATCTAAAGATATAAATACCATAATTCCAGCAACAGATGCAAATATAATACCAAATGTTAAATCATTAAAAAAGTTTCTTAGCAGTAAAAACCCTACTATTGCACCTATTGGTTCAGATATACCCGATGCTAAAGAATATAAAAATGCTTTTTTCTTGCTTCCTGTTGAATGATACATAGGTACTGCAACTGCTATACCCTCAGGTATATTATGCAATGCGATTGCTATAGCTATTGGAATTGCCACACTAGAATCTTGCATAGCTGATATAAAGGTCGCTAATCCTTCTGGAAAGTTATGAATACCTATAGCTAAAGCCGTAAGTATTCCCGTTCTTTTAAGTGTTTTATTCTCCAATTCTTTTTGACATTCTAAATCATCAAGAGCGCAAATTTCATGAGGATTATCTTGTGATGGAATAGCTTTGTCTATTAATGCAATTAATAGCATTCCTGCAAAAAAGGCTAAAACCGTAATCCAATGCCCTTTAGTTTCACCTAATGCTGCTATTAATGAAACTTTAGCCTTTTGAAATATTTCAATAAAAGAAACATATATCATAACGCCTGCTGAAAAACCTAAACTAATAGACAAAAAATTTTTATTATCTTTCTTCGAAAAGATGGCTATTAAGCCCCCTATTCCAGTTGAAAGTCCTGCTAGTAATGTAATTAATAGTGCAAAATATATATTATTCATAATATCCCCTTTTCATTTATATCTAAATCAATTGATATTTTTATCCTGTTTACTATTATACCACTTTAGTTATTTTCTTACTATTGATTATAGCCTTACACTTAAACTTTAACCTAAAGTAACAGAAAAACTTCCTTAATAATTACTTCAACTTCAGAGTGTGATCTTAAGATAACATGAACTAACTAGGAATTTTAAAAACTTATTCTTCAATAAAAGAAAATCCCTATGCTCTGCATAAGACTTGTACATAGTAATTTACTGAACCTCGAAGGTTCTACCTCATAGGTCTTCCCCATATGAACTGTTATTAATATTGCAATGAATGTTACCACTTATAAATTTTTCCAACAGATTCTATTAAACACTACCCTTAAATTTTTGTAACTTCATATTTATAACAAAAAGGAAGCCTTGTTTGGCTTCCCTTTTAATTCTATTTCACCCTGTATTAATTGGCAAAATACCTATACAAGACTTTAGTGAATGGAGGAATATTTTTGTTTATATTTCCCTCACCATTGATTCTTGCATAATTCAATTCTTCCTCCATACATCCTCTAGCATATTTAATTAAGTCTATGGTTGTAACTTCAATGCCAGTTTTATAGGTAAATAACTGTGCCATTAGTTCTAATGACTCCTTACTATTCACCGTTGCAAAGGATGAAAATATGCAGAAGCCTAGATTTTCTAGTACAAATATTTGAGCATAGAGTAAATCCATATGGGAAATATCCTCTAATTCATCACTAAATTTATGTAATGACACCTGAAAATTCCCTTCATCTTCTATGGCCTTTCTATCAAGATGCTGATATAGTCTTTCATTATCAGGATATAGACT
The DNA here is from genome assembly GCF_036660475.1 of Clostridium sp. Classification (GTDB taxonomy): domain Bacteria; phylum Bacillota; class Clostridia; order Clostridiales; family Clostridiaceae; genus Clostridium_J. The sequence continues at coordinate 63,966 of NZ_JAVXAO010000013.1, forward strand.
TAGAATTCCATGGGTTCGTGATGCTACTAATCTCCCTATGACTGTACCCTTTTCTATTTCATTTAAAAGTTCTAATATTTCCCTCTTCCCACTGCCAATACCAGTAGCTTCAAAATACATCTTTGAAGCTGTTACAAATTCAGTCCCAACTATTCCTAACTCATAGGACTTCTCTCTGATTACTTTTGTATATTCATAGTCATCTATGCCATAACAGCTCTTCAATGCTTCATGGATTTCACTTTCATCTGGAGCTGCATAAACTGCTCCATCACTTACTGAATGTCTGTTTAGACAACCTATAACACACATTGGTCCGCAACAAAAATTCACCCTTTTACTTGTTTTCTTTTTACTTCTATCAACTTCACTTGCTGCCTTTTTATGTTCCTTATCTTCCTTCAGCTTAAGAAGAGTTTTCTCCTTATCCTTTAGAATGTCTATTAATGTTACAGAACCATAGGCTGGCAAAGCTCCTCCACAGATATCATTATCAATAATTAGCTTTGCAAGTTTTTTCCCTGTAGCTAGGAACAGCTCCTCTTCATCACATGGTCTATTGAAGTATCCCTTTCCCGTTACCACTACAGCTCTAAGACCTTTACTGCCAAATACATCCCCAAATCCGCTTCTTGGGCAATTGTACTCTGGCTCCCCCTGTGGATATGTACATATAAAGCTACTTAAGGACATAAGCATGTCCGCTGTTTTTCCTACTGCTATGATTCCGGCATCTTGTCCAAATTTTTCTTTTAGCTTTCTCACGATTGTTGATGTACTTTGATTTTCAAGCTGTGGCATAGTTATTATTTCCACACCCCTATCACTTAAATGTACCACTGCATTCTTGTGTTCTGCAGCTCCCTTTATAACTAATCCAGCCAGGGAAAGGGAAGCCATCTTTTGTGGGAAATTACCTGTTACATTACTTAACTGCATTCCCCCATTTTTATCAGCCTTGGTGGCTACCATAAGTCTGCAGGTACTTGCAACCTTACATCCTGTAAACAATCCCGGAACAAAGGCTATGGCATTCTCCTTAGAATACCTACCTGCCTCTACAGGCACTGTGCTCTCTAGTAAATTCCTTGTAAGGCCTCTTCCATAATGTTTATATGTATTAATATCATATTCCAATGAAGTCACTTCTTTTGTAGATAAGTCAGCTATTAATATTTTTTCCATGTTATACCTCTTTCACCATGTAGTACTGCTTTTTATAGTCAATTATCTCTATATCCTTATATATAGTTGATAATTTCTTCTTTATCTCATCCTTTGATGCTGTCTTAGGCTCAATGCTCTCCACAATAGCTCCATCCTTTAAAAGTAAAATTTCATCACAATAAGTTAGTGCATAGTTTGGATCATGGATGGTAATTAACCCACAAGAATTGTTTTCCTTCAAAACCTGACCTATTTTATTCAAAATCAGGTGATGATTAGGAAAGTCTAAAGCACTATCTGGCTCATCAAAAAACATGATGGGAGTATTTTGTACAATAGCCCTTGCTAGTATTACTAGTTGCTGTTGCCCTCCACTTAACTTTTGATAGTCCACATGAATTTTTTCTTCTAGGCTTAAAGACTTTAATACCTGTGCAGCCTGCTCTTTTTGCTTTTTAGAAGGTGATTGCATTAGCTTTAGATATGGATTAAAACCCATAGAAACCACATCTATAGTGGAGATATTATATGTAAAATTACTCCTTTGAGGCACATAGCTTATATAGCAAGCCTTCTTCTTCTCACTTAAATTAGCTATTTCTTCACCACAGGCCCTGCAGGAATCCACCTCACATGGAATTAGTCCACAAATTGCCTTAAGCATGGTGGTTTTTCCTGTGCCGTTTAGCCCCAAAAATCCTGTAAGTGTGCCACTTTTTAACTTTAAATTAATGTTCTTAATAATCTCTGTGTTGCCGTAGCAAACTCTTAAATTTTCTACTTCAAATAATACTTTTTTCATATCATCTTCCTTGTTTGTAAAGTAAATATACTAAAAATGGCACACCTATTATAGATGTGACTATACTAATGGGAATTTCACTGCTTCCCAGACTTCTCGCTATCAGGTCAGAAAACATAATAATAATTCCTCCCACAATACCGCTTAAAATACATGTACTAAAATCACTTTTCTTCATCAGCATTCTAGCAATATGTGGTGAAACCAAACCCACGAAGCTAATAACTCCTGTGACAGATACGGTGGAGGCAACTAATAAAGTTGAATTTATTAAAACCAAAGCCCTTGTAAATCCAACCCGTACTCCTAGCATTTTTGCTTCGTCATCCTCTAGGGATAATAAATTTATCTGCCACCTAAGAATTACAATCCCGATAAACCCTAATAAGAAAATAGGCAATACCCATTTAACCTTAGTTAAGGTAATATTTGAAAAACTTCCCATTGTCCAATAATCAATAGATGCCAATTGTCTCTCGGGGTCTGCAAAATACTTCATAGCCATTATTATGGAATCGGCAATAGCCTTTATGGCAATTCCTGATAACACATAGGTGGCAGCGGAACGTTGCTTTATGAGCCCCGCTAACCCCATAACTGCCATCACCGCAATTATCCCCCCTGTGAATGAACTAAATATAGATGTTAGCATTCCTCCTTGAAACCATACAATGGCAATAGCTGCACCAGCCGTAGCCCCTGAGGAAACTCCAATTAAATCTGGTGCAGCTAAAGGATTTTTAAAGATTGTCTGATATATAGAACCAGCCATACTTAGTCCTATTCCAGCTAAAAGTGCCATTATAACTCGCGGTAATCTCAAGTTATAAAACACATTTTTAGCCATAGACCCAACTTCTTTACCTGTCATTATATTGATTATCTCTTCTATTGAAATAGAATATCTTCCCACCGTCAATGACAGAAAGAATGTAGCTAATAAAATTAAAATTGATACTATATAAATTATTCTTGTTCTTCTCTTCATATTTTTCCTACTTAGTAATTAATTCTTTGTTTATGTCTACATCAAAGAATTCCTTATAAAATTCAGCGGCTTCTTTCTTAAATGTATCAAAGGAATACTTGTCCTCATTTATTATGCTACAAAGCCACATTGTACCTAAGACCCCTGATGGTACTGGTGAATCCCATGCCTCAAAGGTTTTTGGCATTTCATAAACTTTCTTTTCAACTACTGCCTTTAACTCTACTAATTCTGGGTTGTTAAGTACATCATCCTTAGTGAATTGAGCTTCTGGTATTATAACTATCATATCTGGATTATAAGCTAATAACTGCTCATAAGATATTTTACTCCAGTTTGTTTCCTCAATATTTGAAACCACATTGATTCCACCGGCTTTTTCTATAACACTATTTTGATACATAGCCTTAGATGCAACTGTTAGGATATCGCTTGTTCCAGCAATATAAACTGTTGGATTTTTAGCTAAATCCTTTGTAACACCTTTTAATTCAGAATATTTATCTTCATAGTATGCTAATAAATCATTTCCTCTTTTGGTTGTCCCTGTAGCAGTAGCAAGCATCTCCACTGTTTCTTTTAGCAACTTTTCATTTTCTGGATTTACTACTATAACTGTAATTCCAAGATCTGCTAAAGTTTTCGCCTGGTCTGTTAACTTTTTAGGAAGTATTACTAAATCAGGTTCAAGCTCTATACATCCCTCTAAATTAAACTCTTTAGCTGTTCCCACATTAGGTAAATCTAATAACTGTGGAGCTGCTAGCTTATAAATAGGTCTATTTTCAGCCTTTGCCTCTATCCCCACTAAACTATCCTCTAAACCTAACCCAATTAACATTGAAGTAGAAATATAATATCCACTTACAATCTTCTCATACTTCCCTGTTACTTTTACTTCTCTCCCTGCATGATCTGTAATTGTCACCTCTGTTGGTGCTTCGGCATCAGCCTTGCTCCCTTCATCCTTAGCTCCATTGCTACAACCTACTAATATAGTAGCCATTATAACCATTGCTAAAACCATAGAAAGAATTTTATTGAATTTCATCCATAATACCTCCTTTTCGCACTTTTTATGTCTTTTTTCTAAATCATTATATCATTCACTTTAACAACTGTTAAATTTAAAATACCAATAGATATGCCTTCACTTATCATATTTTCAAATTATTCTACATATTTCAACAATTTCTTTCGTTCTTTTCCATTTATTATCTTATTAAAGACTCTATTTACTAAAGCTGATTTTTCTATGTTGAAAAATAATTACAAAAACTCTTCTACTATTAACAGCCACCTGTAAACTTCACAGGTGGCTGTTAATATTTTAAATACTAAGAGGATTCTAGTCATTTTCCTCTAGCCATTTATTTAAAACTTCTATATATTTTTCATTTTCTTCAACAAATGGCATATGTCTTGAGTACTGGAATAACTCCCATTTACTATTAGGGATTCTATCATACATGGTCTTTGCTATAAATGGTGAGCTCAAATCTATGGCTCCGCTAGTTATTAAGCAAGATTCTTTTATTTCATGGAGTCTATCTGTAAATTCATAGCCTGCTAGGGTGCCTGTTGGAGAAAATTCATTATGTCCCCATCCCACTATATAGGCTTCTGTGCCAGACTTTTTAGGTCTTCTTAAACATTCCGGAGAATCCTCTGTAACTTTTCCTGCACAATACATTTTCATGAATTTATCCAAGGCCACTCCATAGGCTTCACTAGAATAATCCCCTGTATTCACTGCATTCAGTAGTGCTTCCTGGTCCTTCTTATCCATATATGATATCCTTCTTTTTTGCTCTACTTCCCAAAGCTTTGCAGAAGAAAGGGTTGAGGAAAGGATATAAGATTTAATTCCCTTTGGCTTATGGTCAATGGCATACCAAATAGCCTGCATTCCACCCCATGATTGACCTAGGAGATGAATTTCTTTAAGGTCTAAATACTTTCTTAGCTCTACAAGCTCCTTTATCCAAGTATCAGCGTTAAATAACTCGGGATGCCCCTCCACAAAGGATTTTCCACATCCAATTTGATCATACATTATTACTTGTCTGCCACTTTCAGCAACTTTATCTAACATTTCAAAATAATTATGGGTAGACCCAGGTCCCCCATGAAGAAGCACCAATGGCTTCTTTCCTATGCTTCCTTCACCCACTATGCGATAATAGGTTTTAAACCCTTCAAAAGGCATGTATCCTTCAGTAATTTTCACATTGACCATCCTCACTTTCTTAGAAAAAATAATTCCAATCTAAAATATTATTAAAGCTTTATATATTATTAGAATAGCACAAAAGTAAAAAATTATAAAATACTCCTTCATTCTTCCTATGGTGAAAATTAAAGTCTATTCTTTATTTTAATATAAATGACAGGCTACAAAATTACCTTTCTAAATTTCCTTAATATAACTTCAAAAATGATTCCAATTGCAATTCCCACTGTATAACAGATTAAATCACTAAACAAAAACCCATGACCTAAAATCAAACCTCCTATGGTTGTATCCCTAAGAACATTTATCCATTGTCCTTGGTACAACTGAGATAGTTCTATTCCATAAGAAAATATTAATGCGCCTATTGCCACATATTTAATCTTACTTTTAGATAATGAAAACCCAAAACCTATATAAACCATTAAAGCCCATAAGGTGTCCCCTGAATATTTGCTAATTACTAATGCATGTATGAAGCATACTTTCTTGATAAAAGTCCAAATATAATAACTAATATAATTAACCCTAGATATAAAACTCTATTCCTCTTCATTTACCCCTCTCTTTACTTACGCCAAATTATATACATCCATAAGAAAACTCCTCCCAAGCACTCCTTTTCACTTCTACCACAATATAATAATATTTTATTTTGTCTACTATTACTTTATAAATTTTATAATAGGGTGGCATCTGAAAATAAATATTAAGTCAAATATCCCAGTAGACTGATTTGTTTATTTTTGAAGATGCCTTATGTTTTATTTCATTGTTGGAGTTTTTTTTGAGCTTCTAATTTTAAAGATAACCAAAATAATTCCACTAGAATTCCAATTAAAAACAGCACCAAAATTAGCAGTTTTCCTAGAGGCCTCAAACCCTGTTGGCTCTAAGGCTTGAATACCCTAAGAACATAAAAACATAAAAACATTATGATTCTAATAATTTATGATAATTGTATCTCAGCATGGAACCATAGATTATATAAATGTATCTCAGCATAATTATAAGACAGAATATGTTATTACTCTTCCGTTAGCTAAATAAATTTTTTAACCTTACCTAATAAATTCAAAAATCTAAAGCATCCCCAGAAACTTAATCTGGTGACGCTTTAGATTCTATATCTTATATTCTCCATGACTACATCAATGTGCATTTGGACTATTTGGGGTATATAGGCAAAGTAAGATCCATTGCATCAGCTTAACGATACAACGGTTTAACTTTGCAATAAGTTAGATTTTCTAAAGAACATAGCGGAATTTAGCTGTGACTCTCTGACTTCATGAGGGTTTTATTGATATCCTATGTCCTAGCATAAGAATTTTTCAGTTGCTTCACACATTCTAATCAATCATATCGGAGAGGTTTTGCCAAGATTAACTGTAACCAACCCACCAGAGTCGCAGTTGCACAGTTCCAATTGTCCTGCGTGGGTTTTTGTTACTTCTGATGCAAACCAAAGGCCAAGACCATTGTGTCCATCGGCACCACGTGCTGGATCGCCGCGCCATAGTCGCTCTGTTCCATGGTGCAACGCCGCCTTGCTAAAGCCTGAACCTTCATCACGCACAGTCACTTGCCAACCGCCCTCTATCATGGTTCCTTCCAAATATACATTTCTTCCTGCCGGTGTATGCTCAATGGCATTCTGCACCACATTACTGAGGGCTCGAAGTAAATGATCTTTCTGAATGTACACAGTCCCCCTCAAGCTATTTTGTGTTTGCATGTAAACTCCCTTGGCTTCTGCAATGAGCATTGTGCTATGGCAAAGCTCATCAAATAATATGTTCAGGCTCGTGCTTTCAAATGCCTCCTCTATACTTGTGGAGGCTTCCAGCAGGCTAGCGACATACTGCTTGGCTCGGTCATTGCTTGCCACAATTGTTTCTACCATTTTTCGGATGTCCCCAGGCAATTCTTCTTCCAGCAAAAGCTCGGCATTGCCTCCCACCAGGGTTAGCGGATTTTTCAAATCATGTGCGAGGGCTGCGATTTCCTCCTCTCGTTTTTGCTGTGCTGTCCACTGAGAAGACAAAGCACTGTACAATGCCTCCCGCATATGCTCCATGGCATCAAGCGCCTGATCGTATTCACGAATTCCAGCATGGGGAATGTCAAAGTCCAGCTCTTGCGAACCTACTTTTTCGCTTACCCAGCTAAACAGCTTCAGTTTATCGGCAAGGTATCGACGGAGCCATAGGGTATTCAGAAGCAGGCAAAGCACCAATGCCACAGCCAGTGTGACTAGTCCCAGATATTCAGCAGGTGGTAGCAGCTTAAGCAAGGTAGGGTTTGTAAACTCTGCCCTGTAATACCAGCGCAGAATTATGGTGCTTCCGTCCACATAGGTATGCTGCAAAATATCGATGTCACCGGTGTTTTCCCGAAAAAAAGCGTATAGGGTTTTCAGCTTCTTTCCTTTCACATTGCTTTCCAACACCTGACCATTTGGGTCGAACAAAGCGTACTCTGGCAGAAAATCGTCACCGGGAGGAAGAAAAGCTTTTGGCTCACCAGCAAGCATTTGCTCTACTTGTTGGTTTGAGAGAGAGCCGTGATAAGTGACTCCAGTGTGTTGAAATCGCACCATGACGATATACCACGCCAAGAAGCATAATAGCATACAGCCAAGCATTACGATAGCAAATCGCAAAAGAGCAAATGAAAGACTTATAGAACGCTGTCTTTTCGCCATTTGTAGCCCACCCCCCAAACAGTTTCTATGGGACTGAGTCCACCCAATTTCAGCTTGGCACGGATATTTTTGATGTGCTCCGCAATGGCCGACGAATCACCCTCAGCATCAAAGCCGAAAACCGCTTCATATAATTGTTCTTTTGTAAACACCTGCCCCACGTGCAATGCCAAATACTCACAGATAGCATACTCTCCCTTAGTAAAAGGCAGTGTGTGCTTGTCCAATATGGCTACCTTTGCCAGCATATCAAAACGCACGCCACCCCGGTTCAAAGTGCGGGTTGGCTGGCGCGTCTCCCTCCGCAAATGGGCATTTACCCGTGCGCGCAGTTCTGCAATACTGAATGGCTTTTTTATGTAATCATCAGCACCCAGACCAAAGCCCTGTACAACAGCCGCATCCTCCGCCTTTGCGGTTAAAAATAGGATAGGACAATCCACCTCGGCACGAATACGGCTGCAAAGGGAAAAGCCATCCTCACCGGGCATCATCACATCCAGCAGCAGAAGATCATACAATCTACATAGGTCAGGCTGCACATGAGCTGCATCCGCTTCGGTGTATACCCGGTGGCCGTCCTTTTCCAAAGCGGCACGCACCAAGGCAAGCATATCAAGGTCATCATCCACTACAAATATATTGGGCATACACTAACCTCCTTTTTTATTTTTGTAGGACTTTTCTTGCGAGCTGTCCATTTATTCTTCACTGATTATAGTTGTCGGGTTCGCCTCAGCCACAAATATCATTCCATCGTACAACTCTGCTGGTGGCTGGAACATCCGATAGCTTGGGGGCAAAAGGCGCATAAACCAAGAATAGCTCTCACCGAGGGTGCCTAGATAGTTATACTGTGCTATTTGCTCCGCCAGCACGGGACTTTCGGAAGCTTTTGCAAAGTCTAACCAGCAAATATCCATCCCCGCCACTTTTGCCGCCTTGGCCAGCGGATCATGGGAGTAAAACACCTGATTTGTGCGGCGTCCGGAAGAACCATTGGGCATATTGCAGTAAGTTTTGTAGAAATCCGTGCCGATGACATAGTAGCCCTCGCCCAGTTCATTTGCCAGCAGCTTGCCCATGGAGTCATAGCTACCCCACCTTGCCACATGACTGTTATGTCCAGCAACGAAGATACGCTCACGTCCAGACTCCCACTCCTGCTCTGAGATCCATTTGGTATTCTCCGCCATGAGCCTATCCCTTAAATCTGGGTCTGCCGTAACTTGAACCTCACAATACTGTAACAGCATATCTGCCAAGTATATGGCCTGTTCCGAGTTTTCCTTGCTATCCAGCTCAGTTTTGATATGGGTTATCATCTCCACTCTAGCAGGGTAGTCATACTCATCGCTCCAGTTATCACCGACCATAAGCTTTTCTAAATTCCCGGTGTCCACGCCCAGCTTTTTGCAGGCTTCCATTAAAAAACGAAAGCTGTAAACATATCTCTGCATATCGAAGCCGTAGAAGCGCAGATCTTCGCCCTCGGCGGCACTTTCATTATACTGCCGCATGAACGAAATAAGCTGTGCCATCTCCTCGGTACGATAGATTGCAAACCCGATTGCCGCCACAGCCTCCTGTGCTGTGCCTTCTCCGCCGTGAATGTAGCGGTTTACCTGTTCACAGCCGCCGTAGTCTCCCTCTAATGCAAAGGCTCGTACACCGTAATTCTCCACCATGCCTTTGAACACATCCAGCTTAAGCTGTTGAAATTCCACATTCCCGTGAGTTGCCTCGCCCAAGGCTATTATTTGGGCTTGCTCCGGTATGGTGATATCTTCTATCCTCCCCGCATAGGCCGCAAACTCCTCTGGACTCGTATTTTCTCCAGTGCCAAAGCCACCGAAACGCATAAATATAAGTGCCGCTACAGTCAGCATCCCAAACAGGGATAATACTGTAAGCCGTATCATGAGATGTTTTTTTCTTTTCTTCTTCATCATTGTCCTCCTTATGGTTTGTTACTACTATGGTAACAACCATTTTTAAGGAATTTATAAAGAAGATAAGGCTTTCTCAAAAATTTATCACGGCTAACGGCTTATATAACGCCACACCAGCTGTTATGATATATAGTTCTTTCTTGTAAATTATAAATTTGATCTCAAAGCCTTCAATTTTGGCTCCAACTTTCCAAAAAAGTTTTCTAGGATAATTATACAAAATAAGTTTACCATACCAAAATGATGGTTTCAATTAATCCAAAACGGACAACAAGAAGGAGAAATACCATGAAAACAAAAGCCACTACATCAAATAAATGTTGTAGTGGCTAAACTGTATTTATTCAAAGGTTCACATTAGTTTTATGTAGTATTTGGATCACCTGTTAGATAGTACTGATACCAATGTTCATAGCTGCGATCTTCCTAATCACTAGACCTCTGGTGTCCTTATTCTGGAAGCTTGTATGGATCTCTTAATATACATTTAGCAAGTTTCATTCTTTTTGAATACACTATTTCATAATATTAATCACAACCATAATTACAAATATAGCAATCTTTAACCTACTATTTCTTTGAGTTCTATGGAACTTTTTAATAATTTCTCTAATTATCTTCACAGTTTGTCACTGGAAGAATTTACACCCTAGGGGTAATTGCGAAAGGACCGTGGGACTTGAGCTTGCTAATATTTATGAAACACTACCCTCGGTATATTGTTCTTTATCCTCCTGATATCCAATAAGTGAAATCAATCCATTAGCAAGTGTCTGTCCCCAACTCAGATAGTCATGTCCACTCTTAAAGAATTCAAAATCAACATGATAGTCCAATGATTTTAATGTATTCTTAACATTAACTGAGTTATTAATCATTGTTTCTTTATTTTCAAGAACACCTACATTCATATAAAACTTAAGTGGAAGCTTAGAACTTAGCTTTATTTGAGAACTCATCCAACAATCAAGTTCAGCACCTTGTTTTTCAATAGCTACTTGAGATTGCTTTTTTTCATCTGATTTTATAGGATTATACCAAAATGAACCCGAGTTACAAAGCACATTTCCAAACACATCAGAATGTTTTAGCCCCATATATGTAGCTGTTAATCCACCAAGGCTTAATCCACAAATTATTGATTTTTGTGGGTCATCTGATAAGTTGTATTTTTTCCTAAGCCAAGGAATCATTTCATTTGCTACGGAGCTACAAAATAGATCATTGCAATATAAATCTTCACGCCTATTATCTATAGTATCAATAAAAATTGCTACTATAGGCGGGATTTTTTTATCAGCAATTAAATTATTCAAAACGTGTTCTGATCTAAGAATATTTATATAATCATGACCATCTGTCAATGTAATAAACCCATAAGGTGAAGAATCATTACTATAACCAAAGGGTTTATAAACATTTACAATTCTAGGTTTTGAGAAATATGAACTTTCGAATTCATGCTTTGTAATCGTGCCTTTTGGGATGTTATTTCTTTCTTCAAGCCAAAGATTTTCATCTGAATTAGGCATGTTAACATATGATATATTCACTTCAGACATACCGTGTCTATTTAACGTAAGTTTATTTTTGTTGAATTTATCTACTCGCCTATTTTGGGAACGTTCTGTACATTCTATAAGTAGAGAGTCATTAGGAAACAAATGGTATGCAAATTTCAAGTCATTCCTAACTTTGTAAGTGTCATACCATAAATTTGTATCACCAATGCGATTAAGAAGGTGTTCTTCGATATTTTCATTAGTTAAGCCTGGTAGTATTGATGAGATTATAAGCACATTGTCAGTCGGTTCTTCAGCAAAATAAAATATTGTAACTAATGAATTGTCTGGGTCATCATGTATTGATTCAATAATTGGAGTTCCTTTTTCCTTTAAAAACTCAAGAAATTTATTTAATGCTTTTTCTTTGTGATTTTGAATATTTAATTTTAATATTTTAATTATTTCTGTTTCAAAATTATATTTATTCATAACTCATTGTATACTCCTTTATTAAGTTAAGTAATAGCCGATTGCAAAATGTTGCAATCGTTGATTTTACTAGTATTGCAGACCACATTTCATATATTTCCCTTTACTCACTTTGACACTTGCAAAGTTCTCTACACCACTTTTGCATATCAATTATTAAAAATTCACATTTCATTATACTAATCCTCCTTAATTCTAGTTTTTTTGATTGCCCCTACAGCTTTTCTATTCTTTCTTTTTCTCATTTCTCTTGAAATGATACTCTTGTTAAGCTTAAATTCATCTGCTGCTTCTTTAAAAGACGCTCCACTTTCAACCATATCAAGTGCTTTTTCTAGTTCATTATATCTATACAAAATTAACTTTCTAACTCCTTCAACATTCTAGTTTTTTCTTCTGCAATTTTTCTATATTCATCATCGCTCCATTTTGGATTTTTATTGATCATTTATAAATCTCTACAATCCATGTGAAGTTCACAATATGCTCTGTATTAATTTTTAGTCCTCTATTTTCAATACTTTCTTTTAATTTTTCAACAATAAAATAGTTTTTACCACTTATAAAATCCCATAGTTCTCTCTTGTTTCCTTTTATAAATGTGTCCCTATAATTTTCCTTCTCTTCATTGCTTTCAAACATAAAGTCAACTAATATGATTCTACCCCTTTTGCTCAATTTCATCATGTAGCTTATAGCCTGTTCTTTCTCATTATTTGTAAGTCCATGTAAAACATATGATGAGACTACAATATCTGCGGATTTATTAAGCCTTTGTAAATCTATAAAGTCACCCTCTATAAACCTCATACTGTGAAATTTACTTTTCCCAGTGTTTATCATATCAATACTTCTATCTATGCCTATAACTTCTATATCATTACTTAATGGACCACATAAATTACCAGTACCACAACCAAAATCTATAACACTGGTGCAATTATATTTATTAATTCTATCTCTTACCATTTGTAAAACTTCTTCATATTTTTCAAATAGTCCAAGTTCATCATCCCTTGATAAAATTACCATTTTATCATAGTTTCTTCCTTTATTACATTGCATATTTTTACCCTTACTAACCCCAATACCTTTCTTCAAGCACTCCCTCACCATCCATTGAGGTTGGGCCTTTTAAGTACCCATAATCAACCTCATAGAAAAAATCTGCATATCTTGGATGAACAGTCGCTTTGGTCTATCTATCACTATTTTTAACTTTTATTCTACACCTTTTTGCATTTCCATAATATTCACTTTCACCGTCAAATTAAATTTACGGTGAAAGAATGGTGGTATTGCCACCAATTAATACCAGTATACCTAAATCACTAATTTAAAAAGACTAGGATTAATTCCTAGTCTAATGATTAAGCTGATATTACATTATTTTTATTTTGTTCATTTATTTTTTTAAGATTTGAATAACCAACAAAGCTTAAAACTAAGCTTGGTATAACAAATAATATATATATTAAGAACATAACTCCACCGACACTATATAATATACCAGCTGTTAGTGCAAAACCTCTCTTATTTGTAAAGTAAGCAACCCAGTTGAAAATCATAGCTAATACTACTAATATCATATGCGGTATCACTAGTACAGTTGCTAGTGCAGCTCCCACCTGTTCAGCTCCTTCGCTTCCTCCAATAGCCCCAGTGAAATACGAAATTAAATAAATTGAATATAATACCCCTAGAATAGCACTAATAAGTAATGCTTTAGAATGTTTCTTTTTCATGAATTCATTCCTCCATTTTTTAGTTATTTACCTATAATTATACATTAAATTAACATTTTGTCAACATTTTGCGTATTATTTAGATGCTAATCTCGTTTTTTACAATTAATGTATAATTTTTAGATTTCTTTACATAATCTAAGTAGTAAACCCAAGTAAAAAGTGCTCCTCTTTTTACTATTTCTTTCTCATATTAAGCACTCAACACAAAAAAGGTAACAAGACTTATTAATCTTGTTACCTTTTAATATTTAATAAAAGTGTTTACAGTGGCGGATTACATTTACTACAATGCTTTAACCCTCTAGCTCTTACTTCCTTTAAAATTATTTCTATTGGAGTATTCATACCACTACATTCTTTTGAACTATGAACACTTTAAACATCATCGAAGATATTATCACAAGAAAAATAATTTGCTACCCCAATAAAAATTACGGTGGCAAATCGGTAGCAAATCATATTTAAAATCATTTCAAAATTGATATTATACTTTTCATCTGATATCCGCATTATCTAGAACTTCCATTCTTTATATTTATCAGCTAACTATTTTAGATTAAGCAAGAGCTTGCCTATTGCAACCGCTACCTCCCCCAAGGGTTTTAGTATTTTATAGTATTTCTTTCAAATATTCACCTAAGTGCATTTTTCATTTAAAATATCTATTAGTCAATATTTATGCATTCACGAATTTCTTTAATTTTACTTGTTACTAAAAATAATAAGAATAAAATAAAATACGAAACCGAAATTACTAATTTTGTTGAAAAAACATCAGCTAAAATACCACCTAGCGTTAAAGCAATAGGAACTAGAGATAATCCTAACATCTTTTTAAATCCAAATGCTTTACCTCTTAAATCACTGGGAACTATTTTTTGGAATGTAACCTGTAAAATTGAATTTGTAATTGATATACCTAAACCATTACAAAACATTAACCCGCAGGCTAATAATTTACTATTAATATTAGCTAATGCGATCATTGCAATAGAAGTTAATAATCCACTCATTGTAAATAAAGCAAATTTATTTACTTTTCTAAAATCCACCTTCGATAAAATAGTGAATCCCATTATTAATCCTACTGATGAAAAGGAAAGTGCTATTCCATATAATCCAATTCCCAAGCCATTTGTCATTTTAAAATATGGTAAAGCCAGCATAAATCCTATACTTCCAAAAAAATTTAGAAATGAAACGATAATGTATAGGAAAACCAACCCTTTGTTACCAATAACATATTTAGCACCAGATATTATATCTTTAAAATAATTAATTTTTTTAACTTTTTTAATTTTTGAGGGAATTGTAATAAATGACTCTGATGTCGCAGACAAAATAAAGCTAATACCATTGAAAAGAAATAATAAAGGTGCTCCAATTAAACTTATTACCACCCCAGCAGAAGCACTTCCTAATATATTTGTTCCTTCATAAACAATAGATAAAGAAGAATTTGCCTTTACTAAATTATCTTTGTCTACAACGTCTGGAATTGCTGAGTTTACAGCTGGTCCAAAGAAGCACCCTGCAATTCCGATAATAATGCCAACTACTAGAAAGATCCATAAAGGTTTATATCCTAAATTAATCGCTAAAAATAATAGTACTAAAGGTATGCCACTTATTAAATCTGATAATATAATAATTTTTTTTCTATCATGAGTATCAGCTACAGAACCAGCAAAAGGAGAAATAATAATACGTGGTATTAATGAAACAGCGTTAACAAATCCTAAATATGCAATAGATCCAGTTGTATCTAAAATAAAAACACTCAATGCCATACTATAAAACGAATCTCCTAAACTTGAGACAAACTGGCCAAGCCATAATAATGTAAAATTCTTTGCCCATAACTTATTTTTTTTATTTTCTAATTTTTCAACATTTATATTTTCCATTTTGTCACCTTTTCCCTTAAATTAATATAAATTGAGTTATATATTAATATTAATTTTCATATTGATATAATCTGCTATATCATCACACTTCGACCTACAGTAGAGGTGCCCACCTGAATAATACTTAAATTCACATTGACTTTCTATAAAATTAACCCATTAACATATATCTTCTAATTCTAGCTCCTCTTCTTCACATTAATAATGGAAACATTACATGTGATTTTTTTAGTATTCTTTTTCAAACATGTAATTTTCAAGTATCTTCACATCGTTTTTTTATTATTGTTAAGGCATAAATCTAGTAATTCTTTACTTCTGATTATTTCTTGAATTATTTTCCATATTTTTCTATTTTACTAAGGAAATCATTATCATCTAAATTATGAAGTTCCTTAGTACTTTTAGTCCTCGGAGAAGGCTATCCAGAAATATAACTCGTTCCTATTGCAGTATATATCTTTCGAAGTGTTTTTTTTGTAATATCTTGTGTTTATAATTTATTTATTTCCAATAGTTTATTGCCTTTTTTTACTTTTGATGTGTAAATTCATTTGCAATTATACTTTTTTCACTGTTTTTTAAATTTAAACTAAGTTTTTGTTAAAAATATAAATTTGCATATTATTTTGCATTTTTTCTTCGGTAGTTAACTAGATAGTTTATAGATTTTCATAAAAATATTCTTTATATTTACTCTATATATTTTTCACCTATACCAAAATAGGAATACGTACCACCTTCTCTTGTCTAAAACCCATAATTGTATATTTCATAATGATCTCCCCTTAACATATGTATTTTCCCCATTAAACCTATTCAACTAGATATATGCAATTTTGAAATTATTTTATTCTAAATTTAATCTAACTTGCTAGCTTCCTAACTTCCTGGGCACTCAACTCATTGATACCACTGACTTTAAACCTCCTAGAGCATTTTTTATTTTCACAATAATTCTCTCAATAATTTTAAATTTTTAATTTCAAATTCTCATTTCCCCTAGGAGCTTCAAACCCTGTTGGCTCTAAGGCTTGAATACCCTAAGAACATAAAAACATAAAAACATAAAAATATTGTGATTCTAATAATTTATTTTTATTTTTACTTTTATATCTATAAACTTTTTTAAAATCTGGCAGCAGTAGCATGATAAAATTAAAAGTCTGTACTAAAAAAGAGTTGCTCCAAAATTTACTTTTGAAATAACTCTATATTTTTTAATTTACAAAAAGAAACTATAGTTTAAATGTACCATATATGCCTACGGTGAATTACTGTGGCATACTTCTGATGGAGGAATGACTGATATTACTATAACCTCAACATCTATAACTATTTCTAGAATATAAAATTCATCCTTATACTGACTTCCATTGTCTGCAACTTGCCAAGATTTCCGACAAGTTATATTAGTTGCTTGTCTCTGGAAATATTTAAAACCCTTAGGAATTTTAGTATTTTCCTTGGAAAATACTTACTATTCATCTAAACTCTGACTTTATCTTGACAGCTTGTCACTGGAAGAATTTACATCCCTGGTGTGCTTGCGAGAGGACTTTGGGACTTGAGCTTGCTATAGGCTAAATTTTAATATCTATTATCAACAGGTTTAGTATCAACAGCATAAATCAAATTAACACCCTGGTATGGATTTGCCTGATGTATTAATGTTGATTGTTGCTGTGCATATACAGGGTCTCGTATTATTACTGAAACTGCATTAGAAGGATCTTCTAGCAAATCACTATTATTTAAGAATCTATTAAAATCAGTTCTATTAATATGAGCACTTTTTCCTTTATAGTAACAAATCTTCATGCCTCTAGTCCTTGACTTATGACGTATTACAAATACTCTATTTAGAAACTCTTCAAATTCTCTAAGCTCTCTTCGTCCTTCTTCATTGTTTGCAGCAGTTACTAAAATATTTAACATATTAAGCCCCCCCTCCATTTTTATCTTTCAGAACTATAATATGATTTTGCAAATTAGTTTGTGACTGGCTTCAGCTTACAATATTTTATGTCCCCTCTATTCCTATTCTAAATCTTTTAAATTCTTTTAGAATCATAGATGTAAGATTTTCAACAGTTATTAAGAAATCAACAAAAATTTGCTTCAACCCAAATTCTATAAAGATAGTTTTATTATCAGTTTCAGTTTCTTCTAATACTTGTCTACACTCTTTCAAGTTAGCAACTACTTCTTTCATATCTTCAATAACTTTCATGAATTAGTCTCTGCATATGTATTAACCTTATTCTGTGACGTAAGAAAAGCCTCATGCTCTGCATAAGACTTTTATGTGGTAATTTGATGGGCCTCGAAGTATGATCATTTATATTAATTTTGATAGTTGATATCTAATGAGTTCATATATGGATATTTTATAATTTCCTTAGAATCAAGGTCCTCACCCTTCATGGTAATTGCATTGATTCTATTGTTATAATAAGTACTATAATAATAAACTCTCTTTTGCAAGTTCATGCATGAAGTATATATAGAGGTTTCATGCAATCCATCTGGTGTTATTAATGATCCCTTAACTTCAAAAACTGTATTAAGAGCATTAAAAAATTCAATTACACCAGCTTCCTCATCTATTGGTATTGGCATAAAGTTTTTTATAAATGCTATTCTAACAAATCTTGATGGTGGTGTATTGTCTCCTGGCATACCTATAGCACCTGCTCCTTGACCTAGCGGCGTTAATTTTTGTTCACCCCAATATGCATCAGTTGGTTGTTTTGGAGTTAAATGGATATACTGTTTCAAATTTGTCATTTGCCAGTAAAAGGTTGGTGAATTAGTCAATATACCAAGCTTATCTTGATATATACTTAGTTTTTCTTTAGTACTTTCTATAACTATACTTTTTCCACTTCTATCAGTAACAATCCAATGATATTCAGTTGGAAGATAGTCCTCAAGTTTAGGTAAATCAACAATGTTAACCTCTCTAAATGCAACCACAACCTCTTCAACAGTTTTAAAGTTACCCAATATCCATAGGATTACATCATATGGTGATAAATTAACACTATTCTCTTGTAAATTTTTATTATACGATGCATACCCTGGGAAATATAACATGGCACATCCAAGTCCATTCTCATTAAATCCATCTGTTAGATAAGGATATGTATTAAATACTGCTCCCATTCCCAATATAGCATATTTAACATACTCACTCTTATCTGTTACTCCACTTCTCCACTTGTACTTTCTAGGGATAAGATGTACTGATTGATTAAAATTAACTACGTAATCTAAGTCTCTACCAAATAAAACTTCACCTTGTTTTGTTTTTACGGTAAGAGCTGTACACATAAACTTATTCCTCCTAATATAATTCACTTCATATAATTATATTATAGTAATAGTTCAAAAATACTTTATTAATTTTACAAATGACTAAAATAATCACATTTTCTTTTTTATTAATCTATCAATAGGATTTTTTACTCTAACTTGACGTGTTTCTTTTTCTTTTACTCATTTACAATAATCCTATCCACTGCTGTCTTTGCAATTTCTATGGCTTTGTCCAATTCTTCCGTGGTAATGGTAAGTGGTGGATTAAAATACACTACATTCCCTAGTGGACGTAAAACTAAACCTAGCTTCAAGGCTTCTTTATAAATTTCATACCCAAGCCTTAAAGTACTATCAAAGGCTTTTTTACTAGCCTTGTCCTCCACCAGTTCTATTGCATTAATAAGTCCAATGGAGCGAATTTCTCCTACCTTAGGATGGTCTCCAAAAACCTCCTTGATTCTTCTATTTAAATACTCCGCATTTTCCTTAGCTTTAGCTAAAATATTCTGCTCCCTAAGAACCTTAAGCACGCCTAAGGCTGCTGCACAACCAAGGGGATTTCCACTATAGGTATGACTATGCATAAAGGCTTTTCCCTTATTGTAGTCATCATAAAAGGCACTATATATTTTTTCGGTGGTTACCGTAATAGACATTGGCATATAGCCTCCAGTAAGTCCCTTTGATAAGCACATCATATCTGGAGTAATTCCAGCGTGGTCACAGGCAAACATTTTTCCTGTTCGTCCAAAGCCAGTGGCAATTTCATCTGCAATTAAAAGCACATCATAATTTGTGCATAATTGACGAAGCTTTTTTAAGTATAGCGGTGGATAAATTCTCATTCCTGCACTACCTTGTAACAGAGGCTCCACAATTATTGCAGCAGTTTCATGGGCATACTTTTCAAAGGCTGCCTCAGCTTTTTCAAAACATTGACAACTGCAGTTATCACGGTTCTTGCCATAGGGGCAACGGTAACAATCTGGAGCTTCTACTTGAATTGTATCCATGAGCATGGGTTTATATATTTGTGCATATAAATCCATGGCTCCAACGGATAAAGCTCCTAGGGTTTCTCCGTGATACCCTTCAGACAGACACATGAATCTTTTTTTCTCTGGCTTCCCACTTTGATAATGATATTGAAAGGCCATTTTTAATGCACATTCTACTGAGGAAGAGCCATTATCAGAGAAGTTAAATTTAGTAAGCCCCTTAGGTAAAACTTCTATAAGCTCCTCACAAAGGTTTACGGCTCCCTCATGGGTAAAATTAGCAAAGATAACATGCTCTAGTTTATCTAATTGTTTCTTTATACTTCCACTTATTTCAGGGTTACAGTGTCCTAGTAAGTTGCACCACCAAGAACTTACAATATCAATATATTCCTTACCATTTATATCATAAAGATATACACCTTTCCCATGATCAATGGCAATAGGGGGTAAAGTTTCATAGTCCTTCATCTGGGAACATGGATGCCATACATATTTAAGATCTCTTTCTTCTAACAACATTATATCTCCTCCTCCTGAAAAACCTCTGCTAATTTCACAGGGCATATATCAAGGTGCATATCTCCTGGCTTCACCGTAGCAATAACTGATATTCCTGTAAGTTCCTCAATCATCTTAAGGTTATCCACCTGCATTTCATCACCAGTAAAGTAATTTAAAATTATTCCCTTAACAGGAATCCCTTGAGCCTTTAAATATTTCACCGTTAATACTGTGGCATTAATAGTTCCAAGCCCTGCAGCTGCCACCACCACCGTTGGAAGTCCTAGAAGATTTATAACCTCCTCCAATAAAACTTTCTCTTCATCATCCCATCTTAAAGGACAAATGATGCCTCCGCTTCCCTCTGTAACAACATAATCATACTCTTTACAAACCCTTAGATAATCAGCCTTTACCTTAGCTAAAGAAAGGGGGTTCCCCTCAATTTGAGCTGCCAAATGAGGAGACACTGGTGTTTTATATAAATAAGATAAAAGAGTTTCTTCCCTTTGACCTATTTTCGCAAAAGCATTAACGTAACCTGCATCACTTTCTGCAATACTTCCAGCACCACTTACAGCCGCCTTATAGTATCCACAGTTTATGCCTGACTTTCTTAATGCTTTTATAATTAAAGCTGAAACATAGGTTTTTCCAACATCTGTACCTGTAGCCGTAATAAATAACCCTCTACTCATTTTTTACTTCCACCTGAAAACCAAGTTCATTAATCATATTTAAATCAGCTTCAATAGAAATACCTGCTGTAGTCAACATATCTCCTGAAATTGCAGCATTAGCCCCTGCTAAGAAACAGCCTCGTCCCTTGTCTGGAAGCAGTCCTCTACCACCTGCAAGACGAATAAAGGCATCTGGAAGCATAAAACGATATACAGCAACAGTACGTTCCATCTCCTCCTGTGAAAGAGGCTTATTATGTTCATAAGGAGTTCCTTCAACTGGATTTAGAAGATTTACAGGGATACTTTTTACTCCAAGCTCTCTTAGGGATAATGCAAGCTCTACTCTATCCCTTACCGTTTCTCCAATTCCAAAGATTCCTCCGCTACAAACCGTCATTCCAGCACTTTGTGCATGTTTTATAGCTGTCACCTTATCCTTGAAAGTATGGGTTGTACACATATTAGTGAAATAGCTTTTAGAAGTTTCCAAGTTATTATGTATACGTGTAAGTCCTGCATTATAAAGCTTATGATACTGCTCTTCATCTAAAAGACCAAAAGAACCACAAACCCTAATTGAAATTCCTTGTTTAATTTCCCTAACAACCTGACAAATGGTATCAACCTCTTTATCTGAAATTCTCTTTCCTGAGGTTACAAGAGAGTAACGCAAAATTCCTCTGTCTGCATTATATTTTGCGCCCTCCACAATTTCTTCCTTGGAAAGAAGAGGGTACTCCGTACAGCTTGTATTATAATGTGCAGATTGAGCACAATACTTACAATCTTCAGAGCAACGACCACTTTTCGCATTAATTATAGTGCAAATATCAAAGGTGTTTCCACAATAATATTCTCTAATCTGGTTTGCTGCAGCACAAAGCTCCTCCAAGGGTTCCTCAAAGAGTTTTTCTGCCTCCAATGCTTCAATAGCTGTTCCAGCTAATACTTTTTCTTTCATTTCATTTATAAAACTCATCATTATAACCCCCTTCTAAGAACAGGAATAATTCTCTTTGATATAAAGGCTGCTAAAAAACAAAGTAATATGTCTCCAGGCACTGCAAGAATAAAGCAGTAAAGAAATAATGGCCATAAACCTATTGGTGAATTCAAGTAAAAATTACTGATAACATAGTAATAAGCCATTCCACATAGATAAACTATAAATAAACCAGCAAAGGTTGCTGCTAATAATCTCTTGTAGCTAGGTCTTGAAACCTGATTTGCAATTTTACCTGTAACATAAGCTCCAATGCAGAAGCCAATAATATATCCAAAGGTTGGTGTGAAAATATATCCAATACCTCCTCCTTGAGCAAACACAGGTAAACCTATTAACCCAAGAACTATGTACACTCCTATGCTAATTGCTCCTAAACGTCCACCTAATAAAAGTCCCGCAAGAGTTGTAAAAAGAAACTGCAGTGTAAAGGGAACAACGGGAATTGGAATATTAATAAAGGCTCCAATAACCGTTAGTGCTGTGAAAATGCCAATAAAACTAATCTCCTTAATTGTTAGTGATTTCATGAAACTTTTCTCCTTCCAAATTTTCCATTGAGTGTTTAAATTTAATTCCACCCATATCTGAAACTAAATATATCATAGAATAAAGATATTGTAAACTGTATACTTTATAAGAGTTTACAATTTTGTTTTAGTAATATATTTAAGCTATATATACTAAATTCTAAAGGTTTTGCTAAAACTATAAAAAAATCAGCCTTGGAGGAATTCCAGGATACAGCCCTTAGAAATTCTGACTAGATTATAGTTCATCTTTCAAGATATGGTTTTGAGGAAGACCTTCTTAATCAAAAGATAGGCCCCCTATCTGGTGGAGAAAAAATATCCTTCAACTAGCTAAGGTTTCTACAACACAAGCAAACCTGTTGCTCCTTGATGAGCCAACAAGCCATTTAGATACCTATTCACAACTGGCACTTGAAAAAGCCCTTGAAAACTACAACAGTACCATTCTAATGATCTCCCATGATTTCTATTCCATAGTAAATTCCATGGACTATGTTTTAATCATCTAAGATAAAATCATTAGAAAAATGAAAATGAAAAAATTTAAAAGAATGATTTATGCTGAGCATTTTGATAAAGACTACTTAGAAATTGAACAAAAGAAAAAAGCCATTGAAACTAAAATAGCTCAGGCTTTAGAAAATAATGATTTCGAAGGTGCAAAAGTTTTATGCGAAGAATTAGAACCACTAATTAAATTGCTTTAATTAGCACTAATTATGTGTTCAAAATTTTTCTTATATTTTTTATCTTTATCAAAATTTCATTAAATAAAAACTCAAGATTATTAACTCTTAATCCTATATAAATCAATTTTCTATTTTTCTTTGATAAGTTTTTAAAAGCTTTGATAAATCATTATCTTCCTTTTTATACTGTCTTCCAAGAAAGAAACACACCACTAAATAAATTGCTGTAAAGCTTACGATAAATACTGTCACATAAGTTTTATCGGTCCAATCACCCCAATTAAATCTTATTGCCCACGGTACAATAACACCTAATAGCAATATGTATTGTATGAAAGGATAGAATTTGCTATCTAAAATACTAATAAAATTACTTAAGTAATCTAGCAAATATATTATAGCTGCAAATATTAATGCAAGACCTACAGATTGAAATGTACCTTGTGAAAAATCTATATCTGATCCTAAAAAACCTTTAAATATTGCATATGTTATATTTGTAGTTGTAAACATAATACAAAACAACGTTAAAAAATATTTTACAGACTTCATTTTTTTCCTACTCCTAATCTTTCCTTAAATGCTGGCACATAATTTCTTGATATTATAACATGCTCTCCATTCTTCATAGTGACCTGCATACGTCCATTGAACAATGTTTTTAAGGAATTAATATATGAAAAATTAACTATAATTGACTTAGATGCTCTAAAGAAAAATCTTTCTGATAGCCTTTCCTCTAGTTCATACAGCTTCTGATTAACCTGATACATCTTACTTTTTGTATAAGCAAATACCTTATCATCTACACTCTCGATATAATAAATATCTTTTGGATCTATTAGAAAACTTTCATCATTATCCACACCAATAACCTTTTGATTGGTAGTAGATAAATCATTTACAAACATTAATATTTCATGAGTAATATTTTTACATTTGATATTTAATTCTGTTTCCTTTAACCCTTCAATTTCCTCAATAGTTACTTTCAAAACTTTTCTCCTTTATCTGTGCATTTTCTTCCTAGGATATATATAGGAAAGTATTAATCCTATTATAACAAAAATATATGCAATATTGTTTACAGGAGCTGAAAATATTTCCATTGTAATAAATCTTAATGCAAAAACTACAACCCATAACGCAGTCAAATGTACATTTACCTTATAGAATAATTTTGTTCTCACTACTTCCTTTGAATATTCAAGCTTTGAATAAGCTGCTGTTATTGGCTTTTTTATTATAATACTAATTATAAATATAAATATTAAAGAGAATTCCATAAAATAATTTGACTGAATTATCAAGTTTACTGCAAATGCTATAAGCGTCCCACCTTCTAGTAATGATATTTCTCTATTTCCTCTTGGTTTAATACAATTAATGAATGTTACTAAATAAACAGTAGCTACCATAGTTAGTATTTTGGGTTCTACATAAGCTTCTAATATCCAGTACACTATCCAAGGTACTAAGGCTAAATTTACCCATATTAATGAATCTATTTTTCTATGTTGTGTTATATTTTCTTTTTGGTTAGTGCTATCCGTTACTGTTTCGCCTTTAGACAAACTATCTGTATCTAAAAGTTCTGGTATCTTCATGAATAGCTCTGAAGGTCCTTCTATTCTAATATCTCCATCAAACAATGCATCCGCTCCGCTTTTTCCTTCAAAGGCTATACCATACCAAACACTATATTTAGTCATTATTGATAAATCTATCTTACTTGGTTTCTCCTTTAATAATCTACCTTTACCTTTGCTAATCTCCATATAATAATCATGGTTATTATCAAAGTTAAAATGATATACTAGATCTAACCCCTTTGCTTTCTTTTTATCAATATTTGCAACCATTCCAGCCATAAATACGTTTAAATCCATCGTTGGCTCTTTGCTTTCTTTTTTAACTTCCGAATTTCTAAAAACTCTATCTGCACACATTACACCTGAAGTTATAGCACCCTCAAAGCCTCCACCAGGATTAGTCCATGAACCAGCTAACAAAGTATTTTCAAAGGGTGTTTTAAAGCTTAATCTGTTAAAACCACCTTGGTTAACATTTTGTGCCCATCCATAAACTGCACCCCCAGAGTTATTTGTGTATCTCTTCATAGTATGTGGTGTTCCAATCTCTAATACCTTTATATGCTTTCTTAAATTTGGAAAAACTTTTTCAGCCTTATCTAATAGCTTTTCTGTTACAATTTGCTTTTGTTTTTTATATTCCCCACTTTTATATTCTGGCCAATTATCTATGGTATCACCGATAACAATAGCAATCACGCCTTGCTTTTCACCATTTAAATTAGGATCTAAAATATCATAACTAGTTACACCGTAGCTCATATTTTCATAATCACCACATTTTATTGCCTTATAGGTCTCTGCATTTTTTGTAACTTCAATAAAATAATCACCCTTCTCAATACCAATATCCTTTGATTTACAATCTAATCCAATATAAAGTTGAGTTAAACTTATTCCTTTTTCAAGACTTGCAAGCTTTTCTTTATATTTAATAACCTCATCATTATCTTCTACCATGCCGAAAATATGATTTGGATCACAAGCTATTATAAATTTTTCACCTTTAAAAATGTTTCCTTTTTTTGTTGTTACAGATGTTATTTTATCCTTATAAGTATCTATTCTAACAACTTCTGATGAAAGAAATACCTTTGAGCCATTTGCTTCTATCATTTCAACAAAGGTATTTGAAATCTTTCCTGCTCCACCTTCAATATAAAAAGTTCCACCTATATGATAAGATATCCAAGGTAATATATAATATAGAGCATTTAGTTCCTTTTGTGGTAGGCCATAATATAGCCATAAAAACGAAAATTCCTCTATAAGTTCCTCATTGGTTGTATATTCTCTTAAAAATTCATCTAAAGTTATTGATTCAAGATATCTATTGTACTTTGGCATTCTATTGTCTTCCTCAGTTACTTTAACCATATCTTCCTTAACCCTTAATAAGAAATCAAATAAATTCTCTATATTAACCTTCTCTACAGGATATTTCTTAATTAGAAACTCTTTATAATTATCAAAATTTGATGGTATATCAATTTCTTCACTATTTAAACTTAGAATTGTAGCTGTTTCTGGTTTTTCTAAAACATTAATATTTTTTAGTATTCCTAGTTTTTTATCTAAAATTATATTTAAAGGATTATTCTCCTTAAGTCCACCTATCCCATGTAGTGCTGTATCAAAAAGATAATAGTTATTATCTTTATCTTTTCTCTTAAAGTTTGTTGCATATCCACCTGCCACAAAGTGCTTTTCTATTATTGCAACCTTTTTTCCTTCGTTGCTCAGTCTTAAACCTGCTGATAATCCAGCTAATCCTGCACCTATTATTACTACATCATACATCATGCATATTCACTCCCTTGTTCTGTCTTCTTGATTATAAATATACAATAACTATTTTAGTCTCACAATATCACATAAGGTAAGATGCATTTTCTTAAGGGTAAGATGCTTACTTATGCATTCTACATCTGATTAACATATTTACACATATGGCAATCTATACCTCCACTAAGGGTTTGAGTATTTTCCTTGGAAAATACTTGCTAATCAGAAATTCAAAAATCCATTCTTCAATCTCCAACCAGTTTCGTAAATTCAGGTTGGAGCAAACCCCCTAGGTGAGGACGTTATTGCCATGGGCAATCACTTGCTACTTAAAGTTTGTTATTTATCAAAGGTTACAAAGCCACATTTTGTTGGATGGTCAACGATAATGGAATTTCTGCATTTTAAAAGCATTAAAACCACTGTTAGATCCCCCGAAGCTCCTATTATGTTCAATATACTAAGTAGAAATATCACCAAATTTCCTAGAACCAAGGAAACTAAAAACATTCCTAAACCTATAACAAGAAAAGGCATTAAGCCTCCCAAGATGTATCTTTTAAAAGTTAGAGCCTCAGCACAGCAGCAATAAGGGGTTAACTGCTTCCACATTACTCCATAGGAAATATTTTTTTATCTTTGCAGAACCATCCCAGGTAACGCCATGAAGGAACTCATGGATAAAGCAAAATACTAAAGCTAATATCCATATTAATATCATACTTTTAAAATCAAGATATATTGTTACAGAATTCATATTTTCAAATAATGGATGAAGGTTGAAATATATAACAGCACAAATTAAAGCTATGGGTGCAGCAGTTACGAAAGCCATGAGATTTGCTTTCAAAACAGATATAGTATGTTCCCTTGTTTTATATCCTTCACTTTCATATTTATCTTTTAAAGTTTTAAATATTTCTTGTCGCTCTTGTGGTTTCATTTTATCCCTCCTGACTTTTATATTAAAATTTATTATATAGATTCTTTTGGCAGTGAATTTTCAGGCATATACTGCACGGCTATTCTGTTCTCTGATTTTTCATCCCAAAGATAAATTACCATTAAAAAGAACCAACCTAAGGGGATATAGTTATATATTCATAGTACCGCCCAACTAGAACCCACCTTTCATCCTTTGTATTTATGCAAGCAAACACAATATTAATATTTGTACCTTATTAGAATTTCCATACTGTACCGCAGTGAGCAGCTCACTTTCATAATTTAATTCCTTTATATTTTTAGTATAAAGGTTATAGCTGCTATAAGGTCAATGAACAAAGTTTTAATAGTGAATTCACATTTAGGTTTAAAACTTGAGAAATTAATTTAATGAATGATAATATGAAAAAGAGTAACAACTAGGGTTAAAGTAGTTATTACTCTTATTGTTAACTCTTTATTTTTTACACACATTTCACCTCTCATGGATTATCCCCAAGACGGCGAATACAAGCAATAGCTTGCCTCTTGCAATCTCTGCCGTCACCGTGGATACTTGCATGAACATTATTGATATTTAGGTTAAAATAGAAATGAGCAACAGCTACAGTTAATAACTGAATCAATCTTAGTTGGATTTAGCTTTTCATTATTCTCCATGAAATTCATTGTAGTAGCTTTGCTTTTTTCATAGGAAATCATAGACTTTAACCTATCTTTATTATCTTCTAAAACCGAAAGGTAATATATAGGGTCCTCATAAATTCTTTTTAAAATATCTGAATACTGTTTTGTAGGCATATCTCCATCACAATATCTGCTAAAAGTTTGTTCCCCCCAACCAAGAAGTAATGATAATGGCCTTTTACCTATTTTAAAATAATTTTTAAATTTTATTTTTTCTAAACTCTTTTGATGTAAACATAAATAATACTTTATCAAAGGTCTAACAAAATGATAATCAACCACTACCAGTCGTGTAATAATTTAATACTATGACAAATTAAAAAAATATTTTATTCCAAATTTAATCTAACTTGCTAGCTCCTAACTTCCTAACTTCCTAACTTCCTAACTTCCTGGGCACTCAACCCATTGATACCACTGACTTTAAAGCTTCTAGATCATTTTTGATTTTCACAATAATTTTCACAATAATTCTCTCAATAATTTTTAATTTTCAATTTTAAATTTTAAATTCTTAATTTCCCTAGGAGCTTCAAACCCTTTTAGCTCTATGCATTGAACCCTCTAAGAACATAGAAACATTGTGTTTCTAATAATTTATTTTTACTTTTATATCTATAAACTTTTTTAAAATCTGGCAACAGTAGCCATGATAAAATTAAAAGTCTGTACTAAAAAAGAGTTGCTCCAAAATTTACTTTTGAAATAACTCTATATTTTTTTAATTTAACTACTCTATTTACTAAAGCTTCTTATTTTATGGCATCTTTAACTACATAAATAATTACTTCAACCTCAGAGTGTAATCCTGGGATAATGTGAACTGACTAGGAATTTTAAAAACTTATTCTGCTTATGTAACGTAATAAAAGCCCTATGCTCTGCATAAGACTTTTACCTAGTAATTTACTGGACCTCGAAGGTACTGTTGAAGATAAGGGCTTACCCCTATAAGATGTTGCTATAAATATTTGTTTTGTATCAAATATGAATACTATATTCAACGCCATTGCTTAAATCTTTCATAGAAATTAATTAATGTACAGTCTGCTATGGTCTAAAATTTGGGAATACCGCACTTACGAAGTTTGAGTCCAAGTGAAATCCTGTCCCTGGAATAATTTTCACCCCTGCATGCTGTGCGAAAATATGATTTATGCACAACCTGCTGGGGTCCTTGTGAAAGGACTTTAGGATTTGAACTTGCTACAAATATTAAAACTACGCAAAAGAGAACCACCATCTCTGACGATTCTCCTCTTATCTCATTTTATCTTCACAGCTTGTCACTGGAAGAATTTACACCCCTGGTGTCCTTACGAGATGACTTTGGGACTTGAGCTTGCTAAAATCTAATGTCATCATGAGTTATGAAACAACTTGGCAAATAAATAAGGAAGCTGGTAAGCTTGTGTCTAGTAATTCTTTTATATGGGTACATAGAACCGGAGTTTGTGAAGAAACACCAATAATTCTATACCAATATACTAGTAGCAGCGCCGGAGAACATGCCAAAAATTTTCTTGAAGATTTTGAAGGTTTTCTTGTTTCTGATGCTTACGCAGGTTATGAAAAAGTAAAAGACATAACTCGTTGCCTTTGCTTCAGTCATTTAAGACGGTATTATATTGACGCTATCCTTCTGGATTCTAGTAAAAAAGAAATACCTGAATCTGGCGGAGCCATTGGATGTGATTTCTGTGATAAACTTTTCAAACTAGAAAGAAAATGGAAAGAGTTATCACCTGAAGAACGTAAAAAGAATAGGTTTGTTAAAAGTATCCCTGTGTTGGATGCCTTTTTCGCATGGGCTGAAAATACTTATACTAATAATCCAAACTTGAAAAAAGCTTTAAAATATACTTTAAATCACAAAGATTATTTTACTAATTTCTTACTTGATGGTGAAATACCATTATCCAATAATTTATCGGAGCAAGCCGTAAAAACAGTGGCAATCACGAGAAAAAACTCATTATTTTCTGATTCAGTTGATGGTGCAAAAGCATCTGCTATTATATTTAGCATTGTAAATACAGCGGCAGCTAAAAACATAGATGTATACAAATATCTTGAATATATATTTAAAAACTTACCAAATAGTAAATTTTCACTAGAACCTTCGGTACTTCAGGAGTATTTACCTTGGTCAGAAAAAATATAAGCAAAGTGCAAAGTACATACAGAGGAGGAGTCTTACAATGAGTCAGCCTAATATTAATTTTATGATGAATATGACAAAGAAGTTTCTTGACGGGAAAATTGATGATATAGCCTATACATTAGATTTTCCATATGAGATTGAGAATCGCTATAATAAAATACATCGTGAAGACAATGATTATTGTGAATTGATATACGAGTGCCTTTATGAAGAAGGAATAGCACTTTATGATGATCTATCAGATGATGAATTTAAAGAACTTATAAGAAAACAATATAATTACATAAAGCAAATTGCCAAAGAAGGCTTCTATTAAATAAATCAGCTCCACACGTCTGTTGTGGAGCTGATTTATTTTGGGTATACGGTAGGTGTTCCACCTCTTACTTATCATCACAAGTTTAACAAAGGAGGTATAGTGTTAATAGGCGGAGATTCTTTGACACTTACACTTTACTAATATATCCTCCCAGTTTATTTCTTCATCTACATCCTTTAACATTATTGAAATACCTCTCTTAAATCATCTTGGATATTTCAAGTTTATCAAAGGATATTATGGATTAATAGCCGGTAATTCTTTGACGCTTACATATCCTCCATAAAAAAACTTCCTCCAATTTACCCTTGGAGGAAGTCAAAACACACTTAATTATTCAATGGTAAATCCCGCAAACCCTTGGTATCAGTCTATTTCTTCAGTAGCTTTACCACCGTTTCAACGTGGCACGATAGGATAGGATGTATGTCAAACTCAATA
Source organism: Clostridium sp. (assembly GCF_036660475.1). Lineage (GTDB taxonomy): Bacteria > Bacillota > Clostridia > Clostridiales > Clostridiaceae > Clostridium_J. The sequence goes on from NZ_JAVXAO010000013.1 coordinate 95,131, forward strand.
GGGAACATATCTACTTCTATATTATATGATTTTAACTCCGTGGAAATATATCAAACATACAGTTCAATAATTTTATTTAAACTATCCAAACTTAAAATTATCATTAAATATTAATATAGAACTGGTTATTACTATCCTCAAACACTAATCCTTCAACCTCAAGCTTATTATAGTCATGATTATCTATATACGCATTATAAATATTTTTGTAAAAATTATCATCACTTCTTTTTCGTAAATATTTAAAACTTGAACCGTTATTACTATTTATATAAGTTTGCCTATTATTGGTTTTTTTAGGCTCACCTGTCATTCCCGTATCACAAAAGTGTTTAGCTGAATATCTATAAAATATTCTATATTCCTGTGTAATATTTACATGTGGAATATAGATGTTATTTTGATAGTTTTTCATCATTATGGAGTTATACTTTTGATACAAGTCTTTTTCTCTTGGCTTGTCTTTAAGTGGTAGTTTTTCATAAATATTCGTCCAGCCTTCCTGATTGTCTTTATAATAATAACTAGGTACTGGAAGAATTACATTTCTGTACTTTCCAATAAAAGATGGAGTGACATAAGCAAAAGGGGTATCATAAATAATTGTATTATTCCAGCTTTGCATCTTTAAGTTTATAGCATTTATATCAGCATTATTGAGTGTTAAATTTTTTAGAATATGCCACATAACAATATCTTTTGTTCGCTCTTCACTTTCTTCCATTAAAAATTTTATAAATTTAGTTATTAAGACTTTGATTTGTCCACTATTATTTGAGTTGGTTACATCATATATAGGTATAATAAACAAGCCATTTCCACTTATAGATTTCTTTTCATATTTTATTACCTTTTCAGACGTATCCACAGCTTTAAATCTAATCAAATTATTCATTATTTCAGTTATTCTTATAAAATCACTTATAGTTAATGCTTCAATAAAAACATCCATATCTCCCAGTTCATTTCCACTATTTTCAAAGCATTTTAATTCAAGAGGATGTTTACCATTTCTATTATTTAGATATTTTTCCCAGCAAATCATCCTACAACAAAATTCGATAAATCTCATTTCCATAAGTTCTTCAACCGAAGATTCATCTTCTAATTCTATTTTATTAAATTTATAAAAATAATCTAACCATACGTTATCAATATCACTTATCCATTTTTTATATGAAAATTCATTTACAGTAGGACATTCTTCAATCTCACATTTTTTGCAGTTGTCATTTGTTTCATTATTACAGTATATAAGTTCTTTATATTTTGCGTTAATCTTACATTTAAAAATCTCATATGGTACAAGCTGAACACCATCGTTAATTTCAACAAAAAATTGTTCAGCAGTGGATAACTCTCCACTTACTGTTATTACATCAAAGTTAATTTTATTAAGAATATAGTTACATAACTCACTTTTATCAATTTTACCTATTTTTTTTAGTAAAGCTTTTTTAAGATTAGCAATAGAATTAGAAGCATAGTTATTTGCGTTTATTTCTCCACTCTCAAAAAACCTTTTAATACTCGTATTAAAAGCATCTCTATTTTCAAATGTTATATTCATAATTTTAACATTATGATCCAACAAATTAACAAGACACGCTAAAGTAAATATTCTTTGTTGCCCATCGTAAATGTAAACATCATTTTCTTGTTGTTGAAGAATGGTTATGGCACTTAACGTAATAGATTTATCTTTATTAAAGCTATCAATAATATAATCTAACATATCACTTTTATCACTTTGATTAAAATGGCTACCCATACAATAATCACGTTGTATAACAGGAATTATTATACACTTTTGTAACAATGCATTTAATGTAATTTCTGTTATGGGTACTATTTTCTCATTACAGGCAATCCTCTTTGAATCCTCAAAAACTGGTATTGAAGGGAAATTAATAACATTCTGATTTCCCCTGTGCTTTTCATTTATGTAACGATATAAAATATACTTTCCTGAACTCTGAACAATATCTTCAAAAGTATCTTTATTCAACGAAAAATATTTAACTTTATCTTTAGAGGGGTTTTTAAAGTATGATTTTAATAATGAAGAATATTTGTCATTTTCCTCTGGTTTTTTATTATTTGATAAAACTTCAAAATAACTATTAACAAAATAAATATCATCATCTGAAGGGTTACTATTCATATATTCAACTATGTTCTTATCAATAGAATGTTCTTTGTGTAAAATATCATACAAATTATCTTCAGAATTATTATCAACATAATTGTCCAATAACTCAAAAAATCTTATTTTTCGATGTTTATAAAAATTAATAAAAGCTCGATGTGTTTGATAAGTTTTACAATCATCATCTAGTTCTTTTAACATTTTCTTATAATATGCAAGTTTAAGTAGAAGGTTAATTCTATTTGTATCATCAATAGCTTTACAATTCATATATCCTTCTTTTGTACTGTCTATCAATTTACTAAATAAAATGTTTATTCTATTCTCATTTGTTTCATCTGGATCTACATATCCTAATTTAATAGTGTTATAAATATCCTCTTTGTATAGTAAGTGAGTTATTTCTTCAAATAAAATGGATATACCTTTTTTATACTCTGAACAATCCAAGATAGACGCAATAATTTTTTTATCTACATCATTTATGTCATTAAATGTAGGATAAGTTATTAGGGCTGACCTAATTCTATCACAAATAGAAAATTTAGTTCTATTGCAATTTAGATTTAGAAATTCCGAAATTGGCTCATCTTTTGTTACATGAAGAAGTAATGTTACGTTGTTAAGTATATAATCAACAAACTTGTTATTATCGGTTATATGCTGTAACTCTTGTGATATTCCTTGATAGTTGTATAATAATCTTCGTTTATCACTTAAAGCTATGCTATCATCATCTAATGTATTTTTCTTTTGTCTGATAAATTCACTACGTTTCTTTGTTAAAGAAAAGTCTCGTTCAAATTGAAGGTGGATAAATTTATTTTCTTTATTCAAAGAAGTAAATACTAATAGCAAAGTTATCAATCGTTGTTGCCCATCCACTACTTGAATATTATTTTTATCATCTATATACAAAGTAAATAAAGATATAGACTTTGGTTTACTTTGATTACCATTATTCCAATAAGTTATTAACTCATTAACAAGCTTAACAGCAGTTTCTTGATTCCACTTATAATTACGTTGGTACATAGGCATATAAACTTTTGCACCTTTACTTTGGTTCAGAGTATCATCTATATCTAAAATAAGTTCACCAAGTGTTATTGTTTTACCACTATGATCTATTAGGCTCATCATCTTCACCACCTTTGTTTTTCAGTTTGTTTATAATTTCATTGTAAAAAAGCTTAGTACTTATACTTTCATACCATGGTATAAATACTTTAGCAAAGTCACCAAATCCATTATTATTACCTTTAATCTTATTTTTTCTTTCATATTCAAAATCAACTGCTTGTAGGATTTTTTTTATGTTACAAATTGTAATACTATGTTTATTATATGGTTTTACAAAATAATCATCCAAAAGACTCTGAGAAACATAGGTTTTATCAATAACACTGTTCATCGATATTGTATTTTTTTTGTCTTCCCAATTAAGCATAATTAAATATGCAACCATCATTATAATAAATTCTAACTCATTAAGGAAATATCTTTGTATCACAAGATCATTTGAATTATACAAAATAACTTCTTGATCATATATTGAACCAATTACATTATCTCTCCAACTTTTTCCACTATATACCTTTTCGTATAATTCCTTCAAACTTGCTTCTTTACCGCTATCTCCTCGGCCATTATAAAAGTCAGAAAAATCAATCGAAAAATTTATGTAGTCTGTTTGACAATCTTGATATTCTTGAAGAGTAACCCATTTATCTTCAACCAATACACTGTTAATTGGAGCATTTTCGATAATCTCAATATTATATTTTGTTATCTGCTTGTTTATTTGAGGATTGTAGTATTTAACCATATCTCTACCAAAAGACTTACTAAAGGATAAATATTGTGTTTCTTCATATTTTCCATCTATATGTTCAAAACACTTTCGGATAATTTCACCAAAACCTTTTTCCCTCTTCTTCCCACCATTACACCCATCATAACAACGATAAAGATTCGCCTTATTTTTTATCCAATAAATTTTATAATAACTTCCTAACCCATCAAATCTTATTTCTTGCAAGTTATCATTAAAAATATAGTGAGATAATACTGAAGTGATATTGACCTCAGCGTTATCTTGATATTTTTCTAATAAGTTTATAGCTAAATTACAATATCTCATATAATATATATAAGCTTGTACCTGTATTAGATAAATATCTAAATTTTGTTTCTCATTATTAAACCCAAATAATTTACTCTCTTTGTTAGATTTTTCCAGAACTACTTGTCGTAATTTACAAGCTATATCTACTATTCTAGCCTTAGTTTTGTTATTAAATTGTAATGCATAAATTTGATACAAACTTTCAAAAAATTGATACAGATCATCTTCTAGCCTGTCTTTTATTAAAATGTGTAATTTACTCCATTCAAGCATTACTTTGTAAAAGTTATTACTCCCTTCTACTACATCATGACTATCTATTAATTCAAGTGTAATAGGGGTATTTCTTGAATTCTTCAGACACCAATCCCTAATACTTAGCATGATAGCTTGATCTTCCTTAGTGTGATTAAATATTTCACCATGCATTCCCGTTATTTCATTGTATTTTGATAAATGGAATAAATTAATCATTTTTTTTTGTTCATCATTAATTCCACTCATATATTTATTAAAATATTCAATTCTATCTATATTTATTTCTAATAAATTACAAGTGGCAAAAATATGACAAAAATCAACTACTACTCCAAACACACTTATTTCATATTCTTGATTTAGTCTTTCTGCAAGAAGAAAATTCTCATATCCATATCCAAAGTTATTTCCTAGTTTTCCATTGTAAAATGGGGTAATATTTTCAAATGCTATTTGTAAATTTTTAAATTCTTTTATTTTTATCAGCAAATTACTAATATTAATCTTCTCTTTATTATCTGTACATCGCTTACAACCTATCCAATCATAACTACAACTAAATTTCTTATTAGTATCGTCACAACCAATTATACATCCTGCATGAAGGATAACTATAATTTTAGTATCTTCTTTAAGACTCTCATTTTCTTCATTTTCTTCATTCTCTTCATCTTCTTCATTATTTTTTTTAGGTACTTTTGAATTATCGTTAGCACTAATATATACCTTTGCAACCTCTTCTATAAATTTGCAAATTAACACAAATAATTCTAATTCTTCTTTCTCTGTCAGTATTTCACACCAAGACATGTAGTTTGTAGATACTTCACCTTGTATATCTAAACTTGTTTTATACTTAGAAGAAGGGCAATGAACTGCTGTTACAATGGCACCATTTTTTACATATGCTTCTTTTATTATTTCTAGATTTTTTGTAATGCTTATCTCAGAAAAATCATCTCTATCAGTATATAATTCATAGTCTTTATATATTTGAGATAATTCCATTATGTTATCAAAACTTGCCTTTTTAATAAATCTCATTATATTTTCTCCCTGTTATAAAAGTCATACTTTTATTTCACCATTAGATCTTAGACTTCACATAAAATTCAAACCTCATCAACCACTATCTTTAAACTATTTTCCATAACTTTTATGTTATAAATTTCCATCTGAGAATGTGTATTTTTTTAAAATACACATTCTTAATTTTGTATATCTTTATCACTACGTAAACATTTTATCCTTAATCAACATGACATGCATGACAACTCAACCTCCCACTATTCTTCAATATCTATTTTCATATCTTTATAGTAGTATATTTTGTCTCTTTCACTAATCTCACGAAGTATACGGCATGGATTACCTACTGCTACTACATTTTCAGGAATATTTTTTGTAACAATGCTTCCTGCACCAGGTAGCAAGCTCAAGTCCCAAGGTCCTTTCGCAATTACCCCTGGGGTGAAAATTCTTCCAGGAACAAAGGTTCCTTACGACTGCAGTTCAGGAAGTGAAAATTTCCAAATTTTACACCCCAGGGTAACTTACGAAAGAACGAAGTAAATGAGTTTACTAATCACCTCATTTTCCGTATAAAAAAACACCTATAATTAAGTAAGTGTTTTACATCATATAACATTTCGTTTCTTATTCAAAACACAAAATATAGCTGCCATTATATATAAACCTCCAGCTATAAATCCAACTGCCATATTTAATCCACCTATCAATTTTCCACCAGATGCACTCATTAAACCTAAAAATGAAGTTGCTACACCGGCTAATATTAAAAGTATGGTTGATAAAATCTTTTTTGTTTCAGTATTAATTACCCCTATTAATCCTAAAATTATAAAAGGTAAGCAGACAGCTAATAAGAATAAAAGTATTTTCCAATCTGAACCTTGTGCGAATATGGCTGTTACCATAAATAAAATAATCACAAATATACTAAGTCCAAAACCTATAAACCCCAATATTTTAGTTGCATTTTTCATACACTACCCTCATATAAAATATTATAGACATCGTACCATTTTAAAGATAATATTACAATATATTACTAAGGTTCCCACCATTGAGAAGTGCTTCCTTAATAGCGTTTATCTTTTCTACTTCATTTTTTAATTTAGAAATCTCGTGTATGCTCTTCATATTTCTATAAAATGCCTTTTGTCCCTAGACATTTTGTTATCAATAGTTATTGCTCTATATCCCATTATTTTAACTATCTCATTATCTTCCTTAAGAGCCTTAAACATAGATTTAAACTTCCCACCAATGTAAATACTCTATACCTTGTAAATCAACGCCATACTGTTCTAAAATCCTCCACTGTGAATCCCTCTTGAAACTTTGCCTTAATTATACTAAGGGTTACTTTGGTGTCAGTTTTAAACTTCTTTCCTGTTTGTAAATTTAAATAATCTATTATCTCAAATGCCCCTTTCCTTAGAAAGGCTAGGTTATTATATTTAATAGATGAATCTTTAGTAGAGGAATTATTTGTTGTGGACTCACACTGATACCCCTTAAGATTTCCATCTATACCCTGAGGGTTTCCATCCCCACTATAGTAATCCACATCCACACTGTCCTTGTTTTCATCTACACTCTTTACATTATTATCTGCCTCTAAATTTTCAGAAGCCTCTTTTACTTGATTGCTGCTTTCGTCTTCTATATTTTCATCATCTACATTTACACTACTACTTATTAGCTCAATATATTTTTCACCTATGCCAAAATAGGAATACGTACCACCTTCTCTTATAACCTGGTGAGTAAGTACTCCTGCATCTCTTAATTTAAAAAATCTAGATTGCACAGTGCATTTTTTCATATTTAATATAGGTAACTCCCTCAAAACTCCATCATATCGAATCCAATAATAAGCTTGTCCATCTACAATCTTAACCTTCATTCCCTTAGACTCTTTAAAATCAATAAAATACCTAAGGATCGTTGCATCCATAGTATCAAGACCCAACTGAACTAACTTCTCTTGTCTAAAACCCATAATTGTATATTTCATACCGCTCTCCCCTTAACATATGTATTTTCCCCATTAAACCCATTCAAATAGTATATATGCAATTTTGAAATTTATTTACACCTATTTTGAAATAATTTTTAAGTTTTACTTTTTATTTTTTTCTAAACTCTTTTTATGTAAAAATAAATAATACTTTATCAAAGGTCCAACAAAATGATAATCAACCAGGGCCAGTCGTGTAATAATTTAATACTATTACAAATTCAAAAAATATTTTATTCCAAATTTAATCTAACTTCCTAACTTCCTTGGCACTCAACCCTTTTATACCACTATCTTTAAGCCTCCTAGAGCACTTTTTATTTTGACAATAATTCTCTCAATAATTTTTAATTTTAATTTCAAACTCTCAATTTCCCTAGGAGCTTCAAACCCTTTTGGCTCTAAGCGTTGAACCCCCTAAGAACATAAGAACATAAAAACATAAAAACATAAAAACATAAAAACATTATGATTCTAATAATTTATTTTTACTTTTATATCTATAAACTTTTTTAAAATTTGGCAGCAGTAGCTATGATAAAATTAAAAATCTGTACTAAAAATGAATAATTCACTGTTTCAGAGCAATTGATATGCAAAGTTTGAGCCATATTCTCGGTAAAATTGAGCCACCATCACGGAGTGAGAGCCATTTGCTTATTTTTGGCAATAATGAATCTATACACCAATATTAGGTGTAAATATTCATTAAGAGGATGTCATTATATGACCAATTATCGAGAAATTTTAAGACTACATAGTCAAGGTATCAGCCAGCGAAACATTGCGTTAAGTTGCAAGTGCTCACGCAATACGGTTTCAAGCGTAGTAAAAAATGCTACATCAAATGGAATCTTCTGGCCATTACCAGAGTCCATTTCTGATTATGAGTTAGCAAAGCTACTATTCTCAGAAAAAAGTGTATCACCAACTAGAAAACTACCTAACGGTGAGTATATTCATAAGGAAATGGCTAAAAGTGGAGTTACTTTAAGCTTACTTTGGAATGAATACTGCGAGGATTGTAGAGAAAGTAAGGAAGTACCTTTTATGTATACGCAGTTTTGTAAGTATTACAGAGACTACGTCAATGTATCTAAAGCTACTATGCATATTGAGCATAAGCCTGGTGAAAAGCTTGAAGTTGACTGGGCTGGAAATACCACAAGTATTATTGATAGAAATACAGGTGACACCATAAAAGTATATGTATTTGTTGCAGCATTGCCTTGCAGTAAGTACGCATACACAGAAGCATTTACATCGATGAACCTTGAGTGTTGGATTACTGCTCATGTTAATGCTTATGATTTCTTCGGTGGAGTTACTCGTATTCTAGTTCCTGATAATCTGAAAACTGGTGTAACCAAAGCTTTTGCATATGATGATCCTATTTTAAATAAAACCTATCATGAGATGGCGGAGCACTATGATACAGCTATAATTCCAGCAAGGGTGAGAAAACCTAAGGATAAGCCAAGTGCTGAAAGCACCGTAGGTGTTATATCTACATGGATTATAGCATCGCTTCGTAATCAGAAGTTCTTTTCATTAGTTGAACTTAATGATGCGATTTCTTTGAAATTAGAGGAGTTTAATAGTAAGCCATTTCAAAAGAAACCTGGAAGCCGTTTAAGTGTATTTTTAGAGGAAGAGCAACCTACATTGATTCCATTACCAAAGCGACAATATGAAATGGCTACTTGGAAGATTGCGACAGTTCAATTTAACTATCATATTTCAGTGGATACAATGCTTTACAGTGTACCATATGAATATATAAAGCATAAAGTTGACGTTAGAATCACTAAAAATACAGTAGAAGTATTCTTTAATGATCAAAGAGTTTGTTCTCATGTAAGATTGTATGGTCAACCTGGGCAATATAGCACTAACATAGATCATATGCCTGAAAACCATAGAAACTATACTACTTGGAATTCAGATAGATTTATTTCATGGTCTGAAAGTGTAGGTACTAATACAACAATTGTAGTTAAATCTATTTTATCAATACATAGGGTTGAGCAACAAGGATATAGAAGTTGTATGGCTTTATTAAAGTTGGGAGACAAATATTCCTTAAGTAGATTAGAGGAAACATGTAAAAAAGCTCTATCATACACATCTACACCAAATTTTAAAAGTGTTCAAACTATCTTAAAAACTGGTCAAGATAAGATTAATATGGATGACACTCCTAAAACTTCAACATCATCACCATCGCCAGAAGGCTTTATAAGAGGTGCTGAATATTATGGGAGGTTTTAAAAAATGATTAATGAAAGTACTATAAGCAAATTAAATGAAATGAGATTAAATTCAATGGCAGAATCCTATAGAAATCAACTTGAAGATTCCTCATTTAAAACATTATCATTTGAAGATAGATTTGGTCTGTTAGTTGATAATGAATGGGCTAGAAGGAAAAACAATAAATTAGATAGGCTTATAAGGAAATCAGAAATTCACTTCACCAATGCTTGTATTGAAGATATTGAGTACCATGCCGATAGGCAACTGGATAAATCCGAAATAACTAGATTATCAACTTGCAATTATATTCAGGAAAAACACAATATAATAATTCTTGGAGCCTCTGGAGCTGGAAAAACTTATATTGCGTCTGCCTTCGGCATAGCTGCTTGTAGAAACTTCTACACTGTTAAGTATGTACGACTTCCTGATTTGTTAAACGAACTTGCTGTTGCAAGAGGAGAAGGTATTTATAAAAAAGTTATTAAGCAATATAAAAATGTTAGTATTCTAATCCTAGATGAATGGTGCTTAGTTCCGCTTACAGATAGCGAAGCTAGAGACCTCTTAGAAATAGTTGAATCTAGACATAAGGTGGCATCCACTCTATTTTGTTCTCAATTTCCAGCTGCCGCATGGCATGGAAAGATTGGAGAAGGAACTTTAGCGGATGCTATACTAGATAGAATCTTGTATGACTCTTATACAATAACAATTCAAGGTCAAGATTCTATGCGCAAACGTAAAGGTATTAAAAAGTAAAAAAAATCACCCTCATGCTGGCTTAATGGTTCTCTTAGCGTGAGGGTGGCTCAATAAATGCGTTAACATGGCTCAACGTACTGCGTACGGGATGCTCTGAACGACTGAAATATTCACATGGATGCATTTTCACGATAATATAAATTTTCTCCAACAAAAGTATATGTGTAATTTCTCACATTAGGGTCAGCTGGTATTTCATCTTCTGAATTAATATCTTCTCTTTTATAACTGCCTATATTAGCATTTAAATTTTCAATAGCTTTATGCAATGCTTCTTTAAGGTCAAAGTCTTCATCATCATTAACTAATGCTGTATATTTACTGCCCTCACCATACATTCTTTGGTCAAAACTCATCTTACCAAGAAGCATATCAGTATTATCAATAAAGTACTCATTTACAGGAACTTTATCTTCTGTTAATCCTATATGAAGCCAATTAGGTTCATTTACAGATACTCTTTCACGTTTTTGTAGAAAGATAATATCCGTTGTAACATCTGTGTTTGCATTAGCTTTAAAAGCTGTATTTGGAAGCCTTATTGCTCCTATTAAATCAGCTCTTTCAGCAAGATATTTTCTTACTGAACTATTTTCTTTATCAAGAGTTCCTTTACTTGTAACAAAAGCAACTACTCCTCCTGGTCTTACTTTATCTAAAGCCTTTGCAAAGAAATAATCATGAATTTAAAAATTATGCTTATCATAATTAGGGTCATGTAATTTATAATCTCCAAAAGGAACATTACCAATAGCTACATCAAAGAAATTATCTGGATAATCACTTTCTTCAAATCCTTGTATTTTTATATTTGCCTTTTGATATAACTGCTTTGATATTCTTCCAGATATATCATCAAGCTCTACTCCATAAAGCTTTGAGCCTTCCATACTTTCTGGTAAGGTTGAAAAGAAATTACCAACTCCCATAGCTGGCTCTAATATATTACCTGACTTAAATCCAAATTTCTCAATAGCTTTATACATAGCTTCAATAACTATTGGTGAAGTATAGTGGGCATTAGGTGTCGATGCTCTAGCTGACGAATATTCTTCAGGTGTTAATAAAGCTTTTAGTTCTGCATATTCGTTATTCCATCCACCTGAATTTATATCAAAAGCTTGTGGCATTCCACCCCATCCAACATACTTTGCTAGTATCTTTTGTTCTTCTTCTGTTGCAAATCTATTCTCTTCTTCAATAACCTTTAAAGTTTTAATAGCTTCAACATTATTTCTAAACTTTGTTTTAAGTCCACCAACTCCAATTTCATCTTCTGGACTATATTTATAATTTATAAGCTTATGTTTTTCTTCATTTGTTTTAACTTCTTCAAAAACACTATTAAAATGGTACCTATAGACAGGACACATATAAAAAAAGTGTCTAGTTTATAGGTGCTTTTTTCTGTATAATTAAC
>NZ_JAVXAO010000014.1:0-104323 GCF_036660475.1 Clostridium sp.
CTGCACAACCAGACCAACCTCCACCTATTACAACTATCTTCAATATAGTCTCCTCCCTTCAAATATATATTTAGGACTGGTTTGCATTTTACAAAGCCTTCTTAACTTCTCATCATTATTCATTATAGTGCAACATCCACAAACCCCTTCTCCACAACACATTTTCTCATTATTTGAACATGAGAAATGTATATTTTTATCGTAAGCTTCTACTATCTTCATTATCTGATAACTAAGTATATCTGCGCTATCACAATGTACAAGTTCAATGTCTCCAGCAGTTAAAAGTCCATCCAAAATTCTTCTGCATTTCACATCTAAAATTCCACCCATACGAAGTGTATTTGTCCTTATTATTTCAGGTGAATATTTTTTCAAATCCTCATCTATAAATATAGTATCTAAATTTCCTTCATCAATAATTACCGTCACCTTATTATTATTGTTGTAGAGTTTTTCCATTACTGGAACCATTGGTGCCTGGCCAATTCCTCTACATATAAGAATACAATGTTTCTTTTTCACTTTCAATAAATTCTCAACCCCTAAAATACCATTCCAAAATGGACCTTTCACTAGAATATAATCATCCTTATTAACATCTTTTAAAACCTTAGTTTTTAGCCCCTTAATCTCAATAGCCAAAGTAATGATATCATGTCCAGTGTCACTATCCATAACACAAATAGGAGTATCAAAAGTCTGCTCACTATCTTCTTTTCTTATAAATACAAATGATCCTGGTCCAACAAGTTCACTTGCTAATTTATTTGTAACTTTTACCTTTAGTATTAAAAGTTTTTCATTTACTGCCTCTTTATAAACAACCTGGAATCGTTGATGTCTTCTTCCCTCTTTAGCCTTAAAATCATTTTGCGCAAATTCTTGATAAATGCACACACCATTCCAATTTACACAGTCACAAAAATCTTTGCCATCCAAATGAGAACACAGTATACAATTACCTGATTCTGCCAGATGACAAGGACAATATTCACTTCCACAATCTATACAGTTATATGGTTCATAGCCCATAATTTTGCCTCCAGAATTACTATATTATCAGAGTATTTAATAAAAAGTTATTTGCTACTATTTCTGAAAAATTTTTAGTATATCACTTCAAAAAAAACTAGAGAGTCAAAAGTATTTTAATACTCTTATCTCTCTAGTATTTTATGATTAATTTTACCTATTCTTTAAACCTGTGATCCTACCAATTTTACATTGCAATAAATTTATTTCTTTTGTAATCTATATTTTATTTCATCCCATAACCCTATTTTTTCAACATCCTCAATTGAATGTAATGTAACAGCGTACTTAGATTTTAATTCATTAGTTATAGTTAACATCCCTATATCCTCGGTAGTTCTTATCGGAGTTGATATTTCATACTTCGGAATTACAATTTCTCTACTAAGTGTTTCTCCATTTTTAACTGGTAATATCAAATCCTCTGTAGCAACTAATTTTAGTGGTTCATTCTTTCCCCTAACCTTAATATCTCCTAACACCTCTCCTGCTTCTATAACTTTTTTATACTCATAATTTTCTTTAACATACTCATATATCCTTTGACTTTCCTGCCACCTTGGAACACAATTTAATGTTACTACAATTATCTCATTATCATTTAATTTAAATGAACTTACAAGACATTTCCCTGCTTGCCCTGTATATCCCGTTTTAACTCCTGTACAATTTGGTTCTTGATATAAAAGCTTATTTATATTATTAAATTGTCTTGAAAATATAATTCCTTCCTCATCAGATATAAGTTTTGTAGATACAATTTTGTTAAATTCTTCAATCTCCTTTGCTTTCTTTGTTGCAATTGCTAAATCATAAGCAGATGAATAGTGAGATGTACTATCTAACCCATGCGGTGATTCAAAATGGCTATCTAAGATTCCTATTGACACCGCTAGTTCATTCATAACTTTACAAAATTTCTCTACTGAACCACTGGTTCCTTCTGCTATTGCAATGGCACAATCATTCCCTGACTTTAGCATAAGCCCATATAAAAGTTCTCTCAATGTAACCTTTTCTCCAGCCCTATAGCCAACCTTTGAACCTCTTACAGATGCAGCATTTTTTGATATTTCAATTACTCTATCCAAATCCCCATACTCTAAAGCAACCAGTGCAGTTATTATCTTAGTTGTACTTGCCATTGGTATAACCTTATGTGCATTTTGATCAAATAAAATCATTCCTGTTGTTGCATCAATAGCTATAGCTGAAACTGCATCTACTTTAATTGGAGTTGCATAAGCATTTCCTACTGAAATGTTACAACAAGCAAACAAAAATACAAACAAGAAACACCATATTTTTTTTTTCATTTCTTCACTCTCCCAGCATAATTTTATTTCACTTAATTTAATTTGTTTTTCAAATTAATATTTCCATAAATTTGGTTTAATTATTTGTTAGCGCCCTAAATATTATTTCCCTTAATTAATTTTATTATTTCTATCTAAGCTCTTTAAATCTTTAAAAAAATGAATATATAATCCGTAGTTGGTTAAAATTTCAAACAGAATACTATGGAGGTTTAAATAATAATAATGAAATATTTTTTATATGCTATAGCCATAGTTGCATTGATTTTATTATTTCCTATTCCTATAAAAATAACTCTTACATATTTGAAGGGAATTTTCACCGTAAAACTCTACAATAAAACTATAGTTCCATCTGAAGGTAAAAAATCAAAAAAAGAGAATAAATCTAATATGAAAAAACGCGTAGAAAATTTAAATTATGAAGACATTCAAAAATTTAAAATCAACGATATTGTAAATGTTTTTAATTTCATTATCAATTCAAAGTTTAAAGGTTCTATACGGACTAATATTCATGTAGATTATTCTATTGAAGATGCAGCTATAAATGCAATAACCTATGGTCTTATTAATCAATTTTCAGGCTATGTGGCAGTCATTTTAAATTTATTCTTTAATGTAGATGGTTTTAATTCCTCCATAAATATGAAATATGACGAACATTTCTTCGAACTTAAAAGTTCTAGTATAATTTCTATAAATATAGCAACAATTATATATATAGTTATATCAAGCTTTTATATTTTTAAAAAAGGACGAAAACAGCAGTCCTATAGGAATGTTAATTTAAAGGAGGAATTTAAAAATGGATAATCATCCAATAGAAAATTTAATGAAATCAACTATGGAAAATATTAAGAACATGATTGATGTAGATACAGTTATAGGTAACCCAGTTACTGCACCCGATGGTACAACAATTATTCCCATTTCAAAAGTATCCTTTGGCTTTGCCTCAGGCGGTAGTGAATTTAAAAATTCAGTTGGAGATGCTTCTACTAGACATCCATTTGCTGGTGGTTCCGGTGCTGGAATCTCTCTAAAGCCAGTAGGCTTTCTAGTTTGTCATGGTAACAATATACGATTCCTTTCTGTAAATGAAACTAATCCTTACGATAAACTACTTGATGTAGTTCCACAAGCCATTGACATGGTTTCTGAATTCCTACATAAAGATGACGCTCTATCTACAGAAATTTATAACCCATGTGATCCTTGCGACTAATTGTAAATTCAACTTTAATATTAGAATGCCTTGATGACCATGTCATAAACAAAGAAGCATTAAAATAATTATTAGTTATTTTAATGCTTCTTCGTTATAGTATATAATAATACTGTAATTAAAATGTATATACCTATATGTTTCAATATACTTTTAATTTATTATTTATTAATGCTGTCTAAGCTATCCTAAAGTCCCATATTAGCTTCAATTTCTATACTTCTATCTAACTCTTCATCTACTTCATTTTCATCATCAATAAAATTCTCTATAGACGGTAGTTCCCCTAGTGATGTAAAATCAAAGTGTTTTAAAAACTCATTTGTAGTACCGTAAAGATTAGGTCTTCCTATTACATTCTTCTTTCCGCACTCCCTTATAAGTCCTTTTTCCACCAATGTATAAATTGCTCTATCACTTTTTACTCCACGTATATCTTCTATTTCAATTCTAGTTATTGGTTGTTTATATGCAATAATTGATAAGGTTTCAAGGGATGCCCTTGAGAGTGACTGTCTTACATTAGTTTTTAGAAGCATTTGTACGTGGTCACTATTAATTGGTTTTGTACCAAATTGGTAGGCTTTATTTATACATATTAATTTAATACCCCTTGATTCATCTTTTTCATACAAACGTTCTAATACCTTTAATAAATCTGTAGCAAACTCTTCAGAACATTCTAAAATACTAGCTATAGTGTCAATTCCTAGAGGGTCACCACTCACATATAAAAGAGATTCTATAATCGAAAAATATCTTTCATATTTACCTTCATCTATAAGATAATTTAGTTGATAATCTAACTCATTAACTACCTCTTCAATATGACTCTTTGGCTGAATCCCCATATTATTAATACTCACCTTTACTTCGCTATTTTTATAAGTATCATTATTCATACTCGCCAACTCCCTCTAAATATATTTCGCTAAAGTTTCCATTTTGAACCACTTTAACATCCTTTAATTTTATTAATTCTAAAAGTGCTAGAAATGTTACAATAACTTCTATCTTACTTTTATTATTCTTAATAATACTAGCAAATGTTGTATTTTTCCCATAATTCAAAACTTCCTTTAGATGCTCCATCTTATCTTCTATTTTAAATACCTCTATTTGAATCCTTTCTTCCATATTGAAGCCATCATTCATTTTATTTAAATATATCTCAATTAAACTATTATACATATTATAAAGATCCATCATTGTTACATTTCTTAGCAAATCTTTTGCATCTTGCTTTTTTTCTCTAGTATCCTCAATAATTTCAGGACGTTTTGTAAAAGTAACACCCGTATTCATTTGCCTTGTCCCCAAAAACTCCGCTGCATTTTTAAATTTTTTATATTGAAGCAGCTTGTCTATAAGTTCTTGTGCATCATCTACTTCTTCTATTTCTGGCTCCTTTTTCTTCGGTAGTAATACCTTTGACTTTAATTCAATCAAGGTTGCTGCCGTAACAATAAATTCTGAAGCAATATCAAGATCAAGTTCCTTCATTTCACTTAGGTAGCCTATGTATTTATTTGTTATTTCTAAAATGCTTATGTTATATATATCCATTTGATTTTTTTTAATTAAGTGCAATAAAAGATCAAAAGGTCCTTCAAAATTTGAAGTTTTTATTGTTAACGCCATTTATTCACCTTCTTTATGTTTATATCTTTAAAATCCTTTACACTAAATTATACCCTAAAATTTATTAAAAGTACATGAATAAACCT
Organism: Clostridium sp.; assembly: GCF_036660475.1. Lineage (GTDB taxonomy): Bacteria > Bacillota > Clostridia > Clostridiales > Clostridiaceae > Clostridium_J. The sequence goes on from NZ_JAVXAO010000014.1 coordinate 5,307, forward strand.
TTACTAAACCAATCTCAATTATGACAATTATTATTATGATTATTTTAAACTAATAATTTTTAACTTTATAATAAGTAGTTGTTAAAACTAATAATACAGGATTATTAGTTTTTTCTTCACTCGTTTAATATTTAAACCTAAAACTTATTATATAATTAAAATAAGAAAGTCATCCAAAAATTTAGAATGACTTTCTTACTTTTTATCAGTTATATATTACATGGGGATGTATATTATGAACTGATTACCCTGATTTTTAATTTAAAACAAATCACAACTTCCTTCTTAATTTAGAACTTTATTTAAATTGAGTGATCGAAAATATTTGATAACAAATCCTTCATATTATTAAAAAACTGAGATTCCTTAACTTCTCTATCACTGTATAGTTCTACTTTTCCTAATAGGTCTTCGCCATTATAAACTTCGCAATATCCAACAACATCACCTTGGTTTATTTTCTTTAAGTCCGGTGATATAATTGTTTTTTTACTAAGTTTTTGCTCTGTACCTTTTTCAATAGTTACTTTAAAATCTTCTTTTGCTTTTGCTATAAAAAATCTATCACCTTTTTTATTTATAGGTATTTGTTCTACCTCTTCATCTTTATTAACTATAGTTTTACTCTGAAATTTAGCAAATCCAAAGTCCATGAGTTTACTTGCATCTGCGTTTCTTTGCTTATATGATGGTGCTCCCATAATTACTACAAGCATTCTAACATTATCTCTATTTGCAGTTGCTGATATACAATACATAGCTTCCTGGGTAAATCCCGTTTTTAAGCCATCACACCCCTTATAAAATCTTACTAATTTATTATGGTTAACTAATTCAATTGGACTCATTCTACCCTCTGATATAGTCTCCATGTATATTGATGAGTATTTTAATATTAATGGGTGATTTAAAAGTTCTCTAGACATTATTGATATATCTTTTGCTGTACTTAAATGACCTGGTGCACTAAGCCCTGTGGCATTTTCAAAATGAGTATTCACCATTCCGAGCTCGCTGGCTTTTTCATTCATCTTAGCAACGAAAGCTTCTTCACTTCCTTCTAAAAATTCTGCCATTGCAACTGCGGCATCGTTTCCAGATGCAATTGCAATACCCTTAATAATTTCTTCTACAGTTCTTACTTCTCCAGTGTCAAGTATCATACTACTTCCACCCATAGATTTAACTTTTTCACTACAAACTATTTTATCTTTAAGTGTAATTCTACCACTATCTAAAGCCTCCATAGCGAGTAACATAGTCATTATTTTTGTAACAGAGGCAGGTGCGAATTTTTCCTCTGAATTTTTTTCATAAATAACCTTACCTGAATTTGGTTCTAAAAGTATTACTGATTTTGCCTGAGGTTCAAATCCAACCACATTATTAGCGGGTTCAGTTTTTATATCCTTATCCTCAGCAAAAGCACTTGGTAATATTATAGCCTGCAATGAAAATATTACAGATAATAATAAAGTTAAAATAAATTTATTTTTTTTCATAACTAACCTCCACAACAATTATTATGAGGTTATTTTTACCTCAATCTAAAAAATTATCCTTAATTCTTGGAAATTTTCCTATTCTTTTTGTTTTTCACTGTGATAGCTTGTAGTTTAATAAATATTAAATAAAATAAGCCTAACTAATATTGTTACAATATTAGTTAGGCCTATGACTTTTATATTAGTTAATTATCTCATGTATCAATGGTATATTATTCTCATATACTTCAACTATTTCGTAGTTACTTATAATACCTACTTTAGCCTTTTCAACAAGTTCTTCTTTGTTGCTGTGAATGTAAGCAATAATATCGCCTTCCATTACTACATCACCACGTTTTTTATTAAGAACAATACCTACGGCTAAATCTATAACACTTTCCTTTGTAGCTCTTCCTGCTCCGAGCTCCATAGCTACTATCCCTAGATTTTCAGCATGAATTTTTTTAACTACCCCTGCTGCTTGTGCAATAATTGGTACTACATATTTAGCCTTAGGCAATAAATCCGTATTATCTATGCAATCTATTTCTCCACCTTGAGCCTTAACAAACTCTTTAAGTTTTTCAAGTGCTTTTCCTGAAGTTATAGTTTCCTTTAACATATTCTCAGCATCTTCTACAGTTTTAGCCTTCCCTGCTAACATTACCATACGACTACCAAGGGCTAATGATAAATTAAATAGATCTTCTGGCCCTTTACCTTTAAGCGTATTTATAGCTTCCTCAACTTCTAATGCATTACCAATGGCAAATCCTAGTGGCTGATCCATATCAGAAATTACAGCTATAGTATTACGACCAATATGCTTTCCAATAGAAACCATCTCCGTTGCAAGTTCCTTAGCCATTTCTGTAGTTTTCATGAAGGCCCCATCTCCAACTTTTACATCTAAAACAATAGCATCTGCACCTGAAGCTATCTTTTTACTCATAATACTAGATGCTATTAAAGATACATTGTCTACAGTTGCTGTAACATCTCTTAGCGCATATAATTTCTTATCTGCTGGTGCTAAATCTCCTGTTTGACCTCCAACTGCTATCTTGATAGTATTTACATTGTTAATAAATTTTTCTGTAGGCATTTCCACAGAAAATCCTTTGAATGACTCTAACTTATCTATAGTACCTCCAGTGTGTCCAAGTCCTCTACCTGACATCTTAGCCACCGGAATCCCAAGAGCTGCAACCATTGGTGTAAGCACTAATGTTGTAGTATCTCCAACCCCACCAGTACTATGTTTATCAACTTTAATTCCTTTAATTTCACTTAAATCTAGCATATCTCCGGAGTGTACCATAGCCATTGTAAGTTCTGAAGTTTCTCTTTTGTTCATCTTCTGAAAATATATTGCCATTAAAAGTGCTGAAACTTGATAATCCGGAATATTTCCTTTAGTGTAATTGTCCACAAAATAGTTTATTTCCTCTTTCGAAAGTTCTCCACCATTTCTCTTCTTCAAAATTAAATCATACATTCTCATAGTATTACCCCACTCTATAATTTTCTATATTAAATAAATGTTTTAAAACCATTTAGTGTTGATAATATCAAATCATTATCAACACTAAATTAAAACATAGGTAAATTAACTCTATTATAAACTCTTAACTATCCCTTTAACTAAAGATACAAACTTAGATTTTACCATAGTTGAAGTCTCTATAACTTCTTCATGATTTAGTGGTTGATCTAAAATTCCTGCTGCCATATTTGTTATGCATGAAATTCCTAGAATTCTAATACCACAGTGATTAGCTGCAATAACCTCTGGTACTGTAGACATTCCTACTGCGTCTGCTCCAAGTATTCTTGCAAGTCTAACTTCTGCTGGAGTCTCATAAGTAGGACCAGTGAACATCATGTAAACCCCTTCTTTTAAATCTATATCAAGGGAAGCTCCAACACTCTTAACAAGCTTTGCATACTCTCTATCATAAGCTGTAGACATATCTGGGAATCTAGGTCCAATTTCTTCTTCATTCTTCCCTATTAAAGGATTTGCTCCTGTGAAGTTGATATGATCTGTGATTATCATTAAATCTCCTGGCACAAAGCTAGTATTAACTCCTCCACAAGCATTTGTTACCATTAATGATGTAACACCTAAATACTTCATAATGTGAATTGGTAATGCTATCACGCTCATATCATGGCCTTCATAGTAGTGGAATCGCCCCTGCATCATAATAACTTTTTTACCCTCTAAAGTTCCACATACAAATTGTCCTGCATGACCTTGTACTGTGGAAACTGGAAGATTTGGCACCTCTGAATATTTAATAACTACTCTATCTTCTACCTTATCTGCCATATCGCCTAACCCTGATCCAAGTATTATTCCTATCTCTGGGCTAAAATCTAACTTACCCTTTATATATTCTACGCTTTCTTTTATTACCTTTATATCCATTTTAAATTCTCCTTCATATCTTTAATATATTTTTCCTATGTTTATTACTTAAAGTAAGTTTTTAAAACTTTCTCCAACAAGTTGATTCTCAACACTTAATAAATCTAAAATAGTTTTACCTATATCACAGAATCCATCCCTTGTTCCCAAATTTACATTTTCATTAATATTCTTACCATATACCAAAAGTGGAATATACTCTCTTGAGTGATCTGTGCTTGAAGTAGTTGGATCACAACCATGATCAGCAGTAATGATTAATACATCATTATCGCCTAAATTCTCTTTAAGTTCTGGTAATCTATCATCAAACTCCTCTAGAGCCTTAGCATATCCAACTGCATCGTTTCTATGTCCAAATTTCATATCAAAATCTACAAGATTAGTAAATATAAACCCACTTGAATGAGACTTCATCATTTCAATAGTCTTATTTACTCCATCCATATTATCCTTTATAGATATAGATTCTGTTACACCCTTACCTGTGAATATATCTTTGATCTTTCCTACAGCCATAACTGGAAGGCCTGCTTCACTTATATATTCAAGAATAGTTTTATTAAATGGCTCTAATGCATAATCATGTCTGTTGGCTGTTCTTTGGAATTCACCCTTTTTCACCCCTATAAAAGGTCTTGCAATTACTCTTCCAACCATGTTATCACCTACTAGCATTTCTCTAGCAATCTCACACATTTTATATAACTCATTTATTGGTACTATATCTTCATTGGCTGCAATCTGGAATACACTGTCTGCTGATGTATATATTATAGGATACCCAGTTTTTACATGCTCTTCTCCTAATTCTTCAATTATAGCTGTACCAGATGCTACCACATTACCTATGGTCTTTCTGCCTATTTTTTCCTCAAATTCATCCATAATTTCTTTTGTAAATCCATTTGGATATGTGTTAAGGGGTTTTTCTAAAATAACCCCAGCCATTTCCCAATGACCTGTGATTGTATCCTTACCCTTTGAAAGCTCGTTACATCTACCATATACGCCTTCCGGATTTTCACACTTTATAAGATTTACTGCTCCATCAATTGAGCCTATACCTAAAGCTTCTAAATTAGGTATAGAAAACCCTTTAACGTTTTTCGCTATATTTCCCAATGTATTACTTCCTTCATCTCCATAAAGCTTTGCGTCTGGAAGTTCTCCAATACCAACACTATCTAGCACGACTAAAACTACTTTTCTATCCATGATACTCTCCCTTTCTTCTTAGACACTAATATCTATATTATATCTAATATATTATACTTATATAAGCAAATAATTTTATAGTAGATTATATTATCCTACATATTTAAATTTTGGCTTAAATCTAAATATATATTTATATATAGCTATTATACCATAATCTAAAACTTATATTAAACTAAGAATTCAGTTTATCAGAATTTCACCCTTGAAACAATATTAAATAATAAAATCTAAAAAAATTTCTAAACTCCAAGGCAAACTACCTATTGAAGCTTAGAAATTTGACTATCTAACTATTAATTTAAAGGTATAGATATACTTATATATAATTTGTAGTGGCTTGCTAACTTGTCCACCTACTAATATACTATTTTGGTGAATATGATTATACTCATAAAAGTGATTTAGTATATACTCTAACACATTTGGAAGCACACTGCCCATGATAATAATAACAAAAAAACATTCTACATATATAACTATGAACTTTCTAATGTCACTTCTCATGTTTAAACCCCTAATCCCTTAAGTGCAAATTTTATAAGTCCTGGAGTCACAAATGACTCAAATAAAAACCCAATAAACATTATTCCTGTAATGCATATAAACATCATAGTATAAGACCTTACACTATCACTTGGTTTTGTCATAATACGCTTGCTAAATTTTTCTTTGACACTTCCGATAGAAAACTGTAATGCTAGGACAGACAATAGTATAAGGCATGGTATATATATAATATTTTGAGGTAATACAGCTAAAATTGATAGAAGTAATCCCCTTTGTTTTAATCCATATATAAAAAAACTAAAGGTGAATCCCAAGGAAAAACCTTTGTATATGTTTAATAACATAATCATTGGCGCACCAACTATCGTTAATCCTAAAAACCAAAATCCAATAATTATAGGTAGGTTATTCTTCAGGGTGCCCATTAATATTTCTTTATTTGACAATCCATCTATTGCTGAAGAAGAACTTAATAACGTAATATAGTTAACTAAGCTATCTTTTTCTGCATCACCCATATACTTAACACAATACAACCCAACAATTATTCCTGTGGCCATAAAGAGTATTGTAGCCAGATATAACCATATGTTTTCGTAAAAGTGTTTATTAAAACCATCTAACAAGCTTCTAAATGTCATACATATTCCCCCTTAGTTTGTTTACGAATTTAATAATGTTTATGACTAAGGTGGCATTAATATTACAAAAATAATAATATATAATTACATTCTTTCATTCTAATATATTACTCAAGTTGAAAATTTTTATATTCCTCAATTTGTAAATCTTAAATCTTTCAAATTCATCTCTATTAATTTAATATTTTAGTTATTAACCATTCTTTTGGAGTATTAAGTTTGTTTTCTGTTAGCTAATGAATATAAAAAATTTTATCTAAACCAAAACTTCTAACACCTCACACTTAACAATAATTAGTAATTCAATTAATATCAATCATACAAAACACCTCCTGACAGTTTGGAATAAATCCAACTGATAGAAGGTGTCTTCAATACATATTTAATATTAATTTATTAGTATTTAAAATACTTTGTTGCTATAAACAACATAGATTTGACATTTTAAATTACTTGTTCAACATTCATTTCACTAATTTTCTTATCCTAATTAGCCACTCTATTTTTAAGTCTAAGCTTGTCGGCTACCATTGCAATAAACTCACTATTAGTAGGCTTGCCCTTTTCATTGTGAATAGTGTATCCAAATAGCTTGTTTATAGTGTCAACTTGACCTCTACTCCATGCTACTTCTATTGCATGTCTTATAGCTCTTTCTACTCTACTTGCAGTGGTATTATATTTCTTAGCAATGGCAGGGTATAATTCTTTAGTCACAGCTGATAATAATTCAATATCATTAACAACTAAAGTAATAGCCTCTCTTAAATACATATATCCTTTAATATGTGCTGGTACACCTATTTCGTGAATTATATTAGTAATTTCGCTTTCTAAATCAATAGCTGAATTATTAGATTTAGCCTTAATATCTAGTATTGATGTTTGAATGCTACTTGTTTGTGTACTAGTTTTTCTTACTACGTCATCTGAAATTCGACTATTAAACATATCCCTTATTCTATTAGATAAAACATCCATATCAAAAGGCTTAACTACGTAGTAATCCGCTCCTAATGAAATAGCTCTTTGAGTTATTTTATCTTGTCCAACTGCTGATAATATAATAATTCTTGGCATATTACTTAAGTTCATAGTATTTAATCTTTCAAGAACACCTAACCCATCTAAGTGCGGCATTATAATGTCAAGTACAACTAAGTCCGGTTTACAATGCTCTATTAATTCTAGAACCTCTATTCCATCCTTGGCAACTCCCACCACGTTAATATCCTTTTGACTTAAAAAATAATCACTTAAAATATTGCAAAACTCCCTATTATCATCTGCAATTAGCACATTAATGCTTCTTTGCTCCATGTACAACTCCCCTTTTTGTAATTTTTTCCATATCCTAATTATATAAATTCGACAAAACTAATAAAACTCCTTCTTATATAAAAATTTTTTTTAATTTTCATCTTTTTATATCATTATATCATTAATTTAATCACAATATAAACATCCTATTACATAATTATATATAATAGGATGTTTATATTTTTACACAGTAATTCTAATTTCTATTTTATTTCACTAATCATCCAATCCATATAGATTCCATACCCAGTATCTGGTTTATTCACTAAAACATGCGTAACGGCACCGACAATTTTATTGTCTTGTATTATGGGACTTCCACTCATACCTTGTATAATCCCACCAGTTTTTTCAAGACACTTTGGATCTACAACTCTTATAATCATACTTTTACCATCAGGTTCTGTTTGATTTAGAAGCTTTTCTATTACTATATCAAATAATTCTGGCTCATTTCCCTCTATAGTCGTTAAAATTTGTGCTTTTCCTATCTTTATTTCATTTTTAAATCCAACCTTAATAGGTTTATTAAATTTATTGCTTATAAGATTATCATTTCCATCACCAAAAACACCACATGAATTATTAGCTTTAATACTACCTAATATATTATTGTCTTCCGTAAAAATCCCTCTTAACTCTCCTGGATTTCCTTTAGCACCTTTCCTAATTGATACAATGTTTGAATTTACAATTTCCCCCTTTCCTACTGACATAATTGTGTTTGTATCCATATCTGTAATAGGATGTCCTAATGCTCCAAATTTGCCACTTTCTTTATGATAAAATGTTAATGTTCCAACTCCTGCCACTGAATCTCTAACCCATAGTCCTATTTTATAATTTTCATCAACTTTACTAATTATCGGACTTACTGTGAAATCCATTTCTTCACCTTTTCTATTAACTGTAACTTTTATTTTCTCACCCATAGCCTTATTTACATAAGTTGCTATATCCTCTGCTTTTTTAATATAGTCCCCATTAATTTTCATTATACTATCTCCAATTGCAATTCCTGCAACTGCAGCGGGACTTTGAATTTTATTGCCATCAATTTCAATATCTGATAAAGCAATTACCAAGGCACCCTTTGTATTTATTTTTATTCCTAAGGGTTTTCCTCCTAAATAAACCATAATGTCAGAGGTTTTAGCATAATTTAAATTTTCCACTTTTACGTCTTCTGAAAAGTTTATTTTAGCACTTACAGTACTAGAGTAATCATTCATGGAAGGCACTGCTTCTCCATCGTATCTATTGAAAAAACCGTTGCTGTAATTTATAGATACACAGATGAATGCTATAGTAAATATTAAACATAAAATATTACTAAACTTTTTCATAATGCTTTACCTCCTTTTAAAATGTTTACCTTTAATTTTCCCTCTTAGAAATTTTTTATGTTAGAATTCTATTTCATTTAAACCCAAAAAAAATTCTTAATAGAATTTTTTACAACAAAATTAAACACTATAAACTATAGTTATAATAGTTTATAGTGTTTATCATTTTTGTATTATATATTCATATATAACTTTTTAATTTTTGCATCTAACACCTTAATTGTTTTTTAATTTCACAAGATTTCGCAATAATTTCCCTAGCATTCTCTAAGGTTATGCTTGTAACTTCACTTCCACCTATTATTCTTGCTACTTCATATTCTACTTCTTCCGAATTTAATTTTTTAACTTTCGTGAATGTAGTTATATCTGTACTATTTTTTTCTATTAAATAATTCGAATCAGCTAATGCAGCGATCTGTGGTAAATGCGTTATGCAAAACACTTGATGTTCTTCTGATATAAGCACCATTTTTTCTCCAACTCTTTGAGCTATTCTTCCACTTATTCCGGTATCTACTTCATCAAATATAACAGAAGGTATATGATCCTTATCTACAAATACTGTTTTAAGCGCCAACATGATTCTTGATAATTCTCCCCCTGATACTACTTCTTCTAGTGGTTGTAATGGCTGTCCTGGGTTCGTTGCAATATTAAATTGAATTCTATCTCTCCCCTTATGCGTTAATGATTCTGTATACTCTACATGAATTTTAAACCTACTTTTTTCAAGTCCTATGTAATCTAGTTCCTTCTTAATTTCACTTTGTAGATTCTCACTTATATTTATTCTTATATTATGAATATCCTCTGAAATTTCTATTAAAACTTCATATAGATACTGCTTTTCTTTTAAAAGAGATTCTATTATTTCTCCACTATTTACAAGTTCATAGTATTGTTCCTCCATAGAATTTTTATAATTTATCACATCTTCTAATCTAGGACCATACTTTTTCTTACAACTAGATAATTGATACATCCTAGCGTTTATAAACTCTAGCTCTCCAATATCATAGTCTGTATTTTCTTTTAAATCACTTATTGTACTGATATTATCTTCAAGTGCATAATAACTCTCTTCTAATGAAGTTACTACAGCCTTAACTTCCTCATGATGTGCCTCAATAGATTTTAATTCTCTAAGTACATACATAAGGGAATCTATAATAGAAACTCTATTATCATCATTATCCTTAAGTAGCTCATAGCTTTTTTCTAATGATTTCTTTATTTTTTCACCATTTGATAGCATATTGAATTTCTTTGATAATTCGTCATCTTCCCCTACTTTAGGCTTCACATTATTAATTTCATCAATTTGAAATTTTAAAAAGTCTATCTTCTTTTCTCTTTCTCCTTCATTCCCACGTAGATTATTTATTTTTTTTTCAACATCACTATACTTTAAATAATATTCTTCATATTCTAATAATTTATCACATAGTTCTTCTTGCCCAAAAGCATCTACATAGTTTATATGTTTAGTACTATCTAGCAAATTTTGATTTTCATGTTGACCATGAATATCTATAAGGGTTTCACTTACTAGTTTCACCTTTGCAAGTAGTAATGATTTATTATTAACCTTTGCAATTGTTTTTCCTGAATTAAAGCTTTCTCTTGTTAGTATTACTAAACCTTCCTGGCCTATTTCGAGCTCATTTAACACATCTCTAGTTTTCTGATTCTCAATAGAAAATACTGCTTCTACAACAGTTTTATCTTCTCCAACTCTTATAAGATTTTTATTAAATTTCCCTCCAAGAACAAAGTTAATAGCATCAATTAAAATAGATTTACCTGCTCCTGTTTCTCCAGATAACACGTTAAATCCTTTAGAAAAATCTATGGAAAGTTTTTCTATTAACGCAAAATTCATGATATTTAATTGTAAAAGCATATCTATCATACCCCATCTATTTAATTAATTTTTCTATTTCTACCTTTATCTTTTCAGCCTTTTCTTCAGTTCTTACCACTATAAATATAGTATTATCTCCGGCAATTGTTCCTGCTACTCCATCCAAGTTAAATGAATCAAGGGCTTCCGCTGCTACTGATGCAGATGCTGAAATTGTTTTTATTACTAACATAGTGCCTACTCTCTCTACTGATATTGCAGTATTCGAGAATATGTATGCCAATGCATTAATGCTTGAATTCTTGTTTACACTAGCTTGAGTATACTTATACTTACCCTTATGTGATAAAGTTTTTATTAAATTTAGCTCCTTTATATCTCTCGATACTGTAGCTTGAGTTACATTTATATTTTGCGATTTTAATCTATCCGCTAACTCTTCTTGAGTTTCAATATCCTGACCTTTTATTATATTCAATATAATGCTATGGCGATTTTCTTTCATATATCTTTTCCTCACAATCCATAGATCTAGAAATTATTTTTTTTCTTAAAATTTTAAAGTAATCGTAGTCTTTAAATTGAATCATTTTACACTTTTCATTCATGGCTTCGATTATTAGTTCATGGTATTTATCAGATTTCAATTCTAAATGTCCATCACAAGTTAAAAACACCTTATCCTCATCTGTATTTAGCCTAATTTTTATCTTATTATGCGCATCCAATATAATTGTTCCCACTCCATTTGATATAGGACAAATAGGAGTTAAACTAATTAAATTTATTGTAGGATATACAATAGGTCCTCCTGCAGATAATGAATATGCAGTAGAACCTGTTGGTGTCGATACAATTAATCCATCAGCCTTGTAGCTTATGTAAAAACTATCATCTATAAATATGTCATAGGTTATCATCCTACTTAAGGTACCCTTAGTTATCACAACGTCATTTAAAGCTACATGAACGTTTTCATTGTCTTTTTCTGGTATAGTGACCTTTATCATCATTCTATCCATAACCTTAAATTCATTATTTTTAAGCATCCTTAAAGCACCTTTAAAATCACTTAGATCCACACTTGCTAAAAAACCTAAATGTCCTATATTTACTCCAATAATAGGTATTTCGAACTTATATACCTTTCTTGCAGCTCTTAAAATAGTCCCATCTCCCCCTAAAGTAATAAGACAGTCTAGTTCTTTATTTTCTTCTCTTTCTAGTCCCTCGCCATCCATGAATACGTATAACTCAGCATTAGGCAACTCCTCTTTTATGGAGTTGCACACATAATTTAACGTACTCTGATCTTTATCTTTAGAAGTATTGATGTTAATTCCTATTTTATTCATATATCCTCCAAGTTAAGTTTCTCATGAGCATATTTTACCGTACTACTAATATTGCTAATATCAAAATTACTTTCTCTTTTAAGATTTTTTGTAAAGTTAACTAAATATTCTATGTTTCCATTAGGACCTTTAATTCCTGAATATGCTACATTTAGCACATTTATATTAGTTTGTTTTAATAAACCAACTACATTCATAATAACTTCTTCATGAATTTTGCTACTCTTTACAACACCCTTTTTAGAAACTTTTCCCCTACCAGCCTCAAACTGTGGTTTTATAAGGGCTACAATCTCACCATTCTCCTTCAAAAGAGGAAGCACATGGGGTATAACCTTATCTAATGAAATAAATGATACATCAATAGATGCAAAATCACAAGGTTCTCCAATGTCATCTATTGTAAGACCTCTTATATTTGTACCTTCCATTGAAATAACTCTTCCATCATTTTTAAGCTTCTCTGCTAATTGGTCTCTTCCCACATCTATTGCATATACCTTTTTAGCTCCAGATGTCAGCATACATTCTGTAAAACCTCCAGTTGATGCTCCTATATCAAGGCATGTAAGCCCATTAAGATTTATATTAAAATCTTTTAGGGCTTTTTCTAGTTTAAGACCACCCCTACTTACATATGGTATCTTTTCTCCACGCATTTCTATTATTGAGGAGTCACTAACTTTCAGCCCACATTTTCGTTCTTCTTTCCCATTTAAATATATCTTACCTGTTAAAATATATTCTCTGGCCTTTTCACGAGATGTAGTAATATTTTTTTTTACTACTAATAAATCTAATCTTATTTTTTCTTCTGACATACCTACTCCTCAGTTCAATAAGTTTAATATACTATCGCATATTCCCTCTGGGTCTAATTTGCTAAGTTTATATAATATATCCACATCACCATGTGGTATAAATTTATCTTTAAAACCTAATGTTAATACTTTCTCTCGCAAAAGCCCTTCACTATTTAGATATTCTATAACCTCACTACCTAATCCTCCAGATATTACATTATCTTCAATTGTTACAATGTGGTACCCTTCCTGAACTAGCTCCTTAATCAAGATTTTATCTATAGGTTTTACAAAACATCCATTTATTATTGTGCATTCTATATTCTTTTCAAGCAAAAGTTCCCTTGCCATAATCGCACTCTGCACCATTTTACCTACTGCGATAATTGCTACTTTTCCAACCTTGCCACCTACAATTTCCCATCTTCCTTTTCTAAAAAAGGTCATCGGTGAAAGCTTAATATTATCTAAATCTCCACCTCTTGGATAGCGTATAGCTATTGGATAGTTTTGCGTTACTGCAAATTGTAGCATATACCTAAGTTCTTCTGTACATTTTGGGCTCATAACTGTCATATCTGGTATATGCGTTAAATAAGATAAGTCAAAAACGCCTTGATGGGTTTCACCGTCTTGACCTACAATGCCAGCTCTATCTATAGCTATTACTACTGGTAACTTTTGAATAGCTACATCATGAATTATTTGATCATATGCTCTTTGTAAAAATGTTGAATAAACTGCAAATACAGGTTTTAATCCTTGACAAGCCATTCCTGCTGCCATTGTCACTGCATGTTGCTCTGCAATTCCTACATCAAAAAAACGTGTTGGGAAGTTTTTTGCAAACTGCTCTAATCCTGTACCTTCTGGCATTGCAGCAGTTATAGCCACAACTTTTTTATTCTTTTCAGCCAATTTAATCATAGTTTCCCCGAATACTTTTGAGTATGATTTTCCACCACTTGAGGAAAGCTTACCATTCTCATCGTTAAATGGACTTACACTATGAAACTTATTTGGATATTGTTCTGCATATTGGTATCCCTTGCCTTTTTGGGTTAGAACATGAATAAGTACTGGACCCTCAACCTGTTGAGCCTTTTGTAACACTTTACTCATTTCTTTAATATTATGTCCATCTACAGGACCATAATACTTTATACCCATATTCTCAAAAAGCATTCCTGGAACCATAAGTTGCTTTACTGAATCCTTAACTTTGTTTATAGAATTGACCATACTTTTCCCAAGTTTAGGTATCTTTTCCAATGTTGCATTAACATCGTTTTTAACTTTATTATAAGCTAATCCCATCCTTATATCATTAAGATAACTAGACATGCCCCCCACATTAGGTGAAATGGACATTTGATTATCATTTAATATAACTATAATCTTAGTTTTATTGTCTCCAATATCATTTAATGCTTCAAATGCCATTCCACCAGTAAGTGCTCCATCTCCAATGACTGCAATAACATCATGTTGCTCACCCTTTAAATCTCTAGCCCTTGCCATTCCTGATGCTGCTGATATAGATGTACTACTATGACCTGTATTAAACATATCATATTTACTTTCCTCAGTTTTCGGGAATCCACTAAGCCCCTTATATTCTCTTAGAGTATCAAATCTATCCTTACGTCCAGTTAAAATCTTATGGACATAACTTTGATGACCAACATCCCATACAATTTTATCTTTATCAAAATTAAACACATTAAATAAACTCAGTGTCAGCTCTACAACTCCTAAGTTTGATGCTAGGTGTCCTCCAGTTTGGGATACCTTCCCAATTAGAAATTGTCGTATTTCTTCCGCAAACGCCTCAAGTTCTTCTAATTTCATATTCTTTATCTTATTAAAATCTTCATATTCATCTAAATATCTTGACATTATCTTCAACCTCGTTTTATAATATACACTATTTTTGAAACAGTGTATAATATTTTATTACTATTTGTAATTGCAAATTTCTTACCCACGGCTTTTCCACCAACAGTAGCTCCGGCTATCATAGAACTAATTACCGCTGCCACAAAAATCTCATTACTCCCTTGATAATTAACTAATACTTTGGTCACTATTACAACACCAACTGATCCACTTATAATCCCACATACATCTCCTACAACATCATTACAAAAGTTTGAAACCTTGCTAGCATTCCTTATCATTTTCACTGCTAAACTAGCTTCCTTTATTTTTTTTGATGCCATTGCATGGAATGGAACTTCATTAGCCGCCGTTACCGCTGTCCCTATTATATCAAAAATAACACCTAAAAAAATAATCAACACTAATATAATAAAAGCCAAAGAAACATTGACTTTAGGAAGTGTAGATTCTGATAACAGTGAAGCTGTTCCACTAATAATTATGGTATACATTGTAATTTTAGCTGTCCATAGTGCTTCTTTCCTATTCTTTTTTTTATTTTTCTTATTTTTATCTTTTTTATTCCCCTTACTATTATCGCTTTCCAATTTAGACCTCCAAATAAATAAAAGGTGGTAGTCTATTAAGTAAAATTTGCGGCTTAGGTCTAGCAGGATTTCCCATAGAATAATCAAACTGTCGCCACTTTTGACGGTTTCCCCTTAGTACTCTATCTGTAATGTTCCCAGTTACAGGGCTAGATTACCACTTAGTCCACACTGCAATCCTTAATATACTTCACACGGAACAGTCTAGGAGATTTCCTCGGCAGTTAGGTACCCCCTTATCCTCTTTTGCAACATAGGTTTCAGTAAGCAATAGCCCAATTATCCTGGCCGGGATAAAAAGATTTAGTCTCACCTCTACCCACCTCACTCAAGGCAGGCTACTCTGCACATAGCTCGTTTACCACAATGCAGGTTTAATCCATTGCCGTACCTTGGGTATCTCTCCCAAAGCACATACAGTGGTCTCCACGATGGTAGGGTCAGTATCGCATGCCTTTGCGGCCGCCCCACCACCTTACTCCCAGCACAAGCCCACAACTGGGCGTTACAAGCCAGCACAAGGAACTTCATCGATGTGCCCTTCAACGGATTTTTAGCCCCGTCCTCAAAAGTACTTACCTGACTAGAATACTGCACCACCTTATGAACCCAATTATAGCATATTTCTCATGAATTTAAAATTGATTTTTTATTAACTTATTTATATTGTAATATTACTTTAGGTAATTAACCATATATAGTGTTAATAATTTCTCTCTAGCAAAAATTTGGTAATATACTCTAATTCCTTCGTATCTTTCTTGACCTTCAATAATGACCCATAGCACTCCTCTGTTATTGAGTTACACATATCCTTGCATTTATCAATTCCATACATAGTAATAAAATTAGTTTTATTATTTTCACTATCACTCTGTGATTTTCCAAGAAGTTGAGAATCGCCTTCTATATCTAAAATATCATCCTTGATTTGAAAAGCAAGACCAAGATTCTCTCCAAAATTTCTAAGATTTTCCAAATCTTCATCACAAGCTCCTCCAATAATGGCACCAGATAATATTGATGCTGTTATTAATTGACCTGTTTTATTTTTATGCATTTCAAAAAGTGTTTTACTATCAACTTTATGTCCTTCACTTTCAATGTCTATTATTTGCCCTTTTATCATTCCATCTATACCTGAAGCTCTAGAAATAATATTACTGGCTTTAATGCTGTTTAAATCACCATTTAAACAGCTATTAAACATAATATACATAGCTTCATTAAGTAATGCATCTCCAGCTAAAGTAGCCATAGCTACTCCATACACTTTATGATTTGTTGGTTTTCCTCTCCTTAAATCGTCGTTATCCATACATGGCAAATCATCATGTATAAGAGAATATGTATGAATCATCTCCATAGCTGCTGCAAATGGAAGTATTTTTTCCTGTATTTCACTATACATATTATAAGTGCAAATCATAAGTATTGGTCTTATTCTTTTCCCTCCAACCTGTAAGCTATACACCATGGGTTCTAGGATATGATTTCCACCAACATCCTTGCAATTAAAATAATTTTCAATCCACTTTTCTATAGTATTTTTATAAATATCTAAATTCATATTAATCCCTCACCTACACACTTAATTTTCTTGTTGAAAATCTTCTTCACCCTTTTCAGTAAGTAACTTAATTTTCCCCTCAGCTTGTTGCAGTGTTTTATACAGTTCACTATAAAGCCTCATACCTTCTTCATACTTTGATATTGCATCATCCAGAGCAACCTCTCCATTTTCCATTTCTTTCAATATTTCTTCTAGTTTAATCACTTTACTTTCGTAGGTATCTTTTTTCTTAGCCATACTAATCCTCCACTTTCTCTATTTTAAACAATCCATGACCATCCTTCATTGTAATCCCAATGACCCTCTGTTTTTTTAGTTTTTCCTGAGATTCTATTGGATGATTATTTTCATCTTTTATAATGCTATACCCTTTATTAAGTATATTAAGAGGGTTATTTCCGATTAGTCTATGGTTAATTATATTTAGCCTATTTTTTTCCCCTTGAAGCTTAAACTCCATATTAAAAGAAAGCTTATTTCTAAAGTTATCAATTTTATCATATTGATTTACTATATAATTCTCAGGACTGAACAATTTTAACTTATTTAACATACTATCTAAATCATTAAACCTGCCATTAATATTGTCATCCATAGAATTTAAAAGTTCATCCCTTAAATTATTTAATTCATTCCAAACCAATTCTAAACTATATACTGCAATCTCTGCTGCATGCGATGGAGTTGCCGCCCTTAAATCTGAAACAAAATCTGAAATCGTAAAATCAGTTTCATGCCCAATTCCAGTGATAATAGGTATTTTAGAAGAAGCAATAGCTCTTGCTACTGCCTCCTCATTAAATGCCCAAAGTTCTTCTATGGATCCACCACCTCGAGCTAGTATTATTACATCTACACCTTCTACCTTATTTAAACTAGCTATTCCTTTAACTATGTCCTTACTAGCATTAACACCCTGAACTAAAGAAGGATATATTAAAATGTCTATATTTTCATTTCTTCTCGTTGATACTTTAATTATATCTCTGATTGCAGCACCAGTTGGCGATGTAATTACGCCTATTCTTCTTGACATTTTAGGAATGTTTTTCTTTTTCAAAGCGTCAAAGAGTCCTTCACCTTCAAGCTTTTCCTTCAGTTTATTGAAGGCTAAAAACAATTCACCTTCACCTTCTACCTTCATGGTGTTACAGTAGAGCTGATAGGTTCCTTCTTTCTCATATATAGATATATTCCCCGTTACAACAACATTCATTCCATCTTTTGGTATAAACATTAACTCCATAGCCTTAGTTCTAAACATTACACATTTAATCTTTGTAAAATTATCTTTCAAAGAAAAATATATATGACCACTACTATGAATTTTTACATTTGATAACTCACCTTTTATATTAGAATTCTTTAATATAAAATCATTATCTACAACTTTTTTTATATAACTGTTTACCGCTGTTACAGTCAATACCTTATTGTACATTTTTTATCCAAGCCTCAAGGGTATTTTTCATAAGCATAGTTGTAGTAACTGCACCTACACCACCTGGTACTGGGCTTACAAAATCCGCTATTTCAATCACCTCTTGAAAGTCAACATCCCCCTTGACTTTTCCTTCCACCATAGTTGTTCCAACATCTATAACCATAGCTCCGTCTTTAACAAAATCCTTAGTTATATATCCTGGCCTTCCAATCGCAGAAACTAGTATATCTGCTTTTTTGCATATACCTTCCACATTAGCGGTTTGGGAATGACACATAGTCACTGTAGCATTTTCATTTACTAATAAATAAGATACTGGTTTACCTACTATATTACTCCTACCAATAACTACAACATTTTTTCCTTTTATACTTTCCTGTTGCGAATTAATAAGTTCTAATATACTTCTTGCCGTACATGGAATAAAGGAATCTTTTCCTTTGTAAAATCGCCCTAAATTTATGTCAGTAAGCCCATCTACATCTTTCTTTCCACTAATATGCTCAACTATCTTGTCCTCATCTAAATGGGATGGTAATGGCAATTGAAGTATTATTCCATCTACAGTTGAATCCTCATTTAATTTTTTAATTTCATTTATTAATTCTTCTTCTGTAATACTCTGCATAAAACTATTTAATCTATAGCATATTCCTAATTCTTCACTAATTTTTTCTTGATTTTTTGTATAAGATACTGATCCACCATCGTCACCAACCATCACCGATGCCAGTGTTGGATATCGTTTTCCATCCTTTACCTTTTGCAAAATAGTTTCTTTGATCTCTTTTTTATATTGTAATGCTAACTCTTTTCCATTTATTTTTATACCCATATTTAATTCCTACTTTTTCATAAGATTATTTAAAACACCATTTATAAATGATGGAGCGTTGTCATCGCCATATTTTTTAGCAAGCTCAATAGCTTCATTTACTGTAACACGGCTTGGAATATCTTCTTCAAACAATATCTCATATGCTGCCATTTTTAATATTGCTACATTCATTTTGGGTAATCTTTCTAACTTCCATTTAACAAGATATTTAGAAATTGTTTCTTCTATAACTGTAGCATTTTTAAGAACTCCATCTAAAACCTTTATTACATATTCAAAATCTATATCCTCTAATATTTCCTCTGTATTTTCACGAAAATTTGTGATAATCTCCAAAGTATCTTCCTTGTTTATTGACATTTCAAATAGTAATCTAGTTGCTATTTCTCTACTCTTTCTTCTATTCATTTATGTACCCTCCATTAAATATCTATTTATTTCTTATCATAATGTATCTCTCTCTTGCTTCCCTTTAATTACCAATATCTAGAGTGTTATCTCTTGATATGTATTTAATTCTTCTAAAGAGTGTCCTCACTTATGTAGTTAACTAGTATATTCTAACACAGTATTCATGTTGTAACCACAACTTTAATACTTATCTTTAATATTAAATATTCAAACTCCTTATAACTCTTATAATTCTATTATTGTCTAAATATAAAATTTAAAATCCATCTTATTCATGTTTTAAAATTATTTTTACACATGGAAACACCCTCTTTTCCAGAGGGTGTTTGAAATTATTCTATTTCCTCGTCTTTATCTACTTTTGGAAATATAACATTTTGAACATAGATATTTACTAATGCTACATTTAATCCTGTCATAGTTTCAACAGTACTTTTAACATTGTTTTGAACCTTCATGGACATTTCAGGTATTTTAATACCATATTCAACTGCCATATGTAAATCTATAACGGCACTTCCATTATCCATAGTTACCTTAACGCCCTTAGATCCAGCCTTTTTCCCAGTAAACTTCTTACTTATATCTTCTACTAATCCAGCACTCATACCTGCAACGCCTTCTATTTCTGTAGCTGCAAGACCAGCTATTACACCAATAACTTCGTCAGATATTCTTACTATACCAGCTTCTTCTGCTGTAGGAACTTCACTTAATATATTTTCTTCCACAATTCACTACCCCCTTACCAGTGTGATTAATAATATTCATATTATATCAGATAAAATTTTATTTTACAATTTTTATAGTAAATTTATACATCCTTTTTATATTGCCCAATTTTTTAAATAATACCCAATTAAATTAAAAACAGTGGATTTTATTCCACTGTTTTATAACCTCAAAATAATATATATGTTCCAATTAGATTTACATATTCTATTCTTTTAAAATCTATTAAGGGTTTTATCCTTAATTTAATATTTCAAATTGTACATTTTAAATTAGAACTTATATATATTATTTTTCAGATACTTTTATCTCGATATCTTTAATGTCAGCTTTACTCATAACTACATCTTTGATTTGTTTAACTTGTTGATCTGATAATTCACCTTGATGTTTAACAACAACTGTAGCTTTTTCCTTGTCTAGAGTGCAAAGAGCTTCATCAAAACCTTGAGCCTTTAGTGCTAGTTCAATTTTAACTTCTTTATCTGTTTGAAGTGCTAAATTTTTATATTCATCAGCAGCTTGAGCCTTTTGATCTTGTGGAGTGTTTTGATCGTCTAATAGGGTTTTTAAAGTTTGTAAAGTTTTTTGTGATGATTGGTCTCTTTGAAGTCTTGCTTCAGTAAAATAACTTGATTTAGTTGAAGTGCTAACTGCCCCTTTATCATTTGTTGCGTAAAGTGGTCCGTTAACTTGTGTTGCTAAATAGCCTGCAAATAAGATTAGGACTACTAGCGAAGAGATAATTATAGTTTGTTTTTTATTCATTATATTTCCCCCCGAATTTTTTATTTCTAACACATTTATATGCTACTTTTTCATAGGATATACCTGAACTTTATTATCTTCCAATCCAAATAATTTAGTTACTGCTTGTCTTATTCTAAGTTCAGTCACATTATCACTTGCACCTTCTGCCACTACACATATTCCTGTTATAGTCGGATTGAACGTCTTTGTAATAAATGGTTGCTGTTTATTCTCATTGTTTTCCATAACAACTGTAGATCCTCCATTTTCTTGCGTTATCTCTCTCTGCCCTCCACCATTGTCTTTTTCATTTGTTATACTTTTAGATATCTGTTGATTAAATACTGGAACTTGCTCCTGACCACTTGAAAAATACATCATTGAAGTAACTTTTCCAACACCATCAATTTGTTCTAATAATGAAACAAGTTCCTTCTGCATTTTTTCTTTATATTCCTTATTTTCAGCTGAAGATTTGTCATTTAAATTCTCATTTGTCGTAGTTTCACCTATTGCCGAAACTGCAGTAGTTCCATTACCGCTCCCTTTAGAACTATCCTCCTTTGCAAACATACTACCTACTATCACCATAAGTACTCCAATCAAAAATACTATTAACAAATTTGATAAAAGATTTGAATTAGTCGGTTTGTCACCCCCTTCTTTAACCTTTGATTCACCTCTATGAGTTTTCAAAGCTTCACTTATCCATTTTTTCACACCATCTAACACCTTTATACCCCCCATTTTTTATTTTAAGTTTAATTTCCATTTTCCTTAGATTCACCTTTATATACATATATTTTTTCTTTATTTATATCGTATCTCGAACTTACAAACTCCTTCACCTGTGCCGTCTTTTTCCCAAGGGCATCATCTTGACTATCAACTTGAATTGACTCTTTTCCTATCTGTACGCTTTTTATACGTTCCACAGATCCATCATTGATTCCAATCTCTATTCCTTCAATTACGAATAAACTTTCCTCTCTATCATATGATACATTTACCACCGTTTTATATTTATCACCCTTAAAGTTTTGTTCTAAATCTGTAGTACATTTTTTTTCTAAGTTTTGTTTGAATTTTTCTAATGTGTTATTTGTATTTGTAGTACGATATTCTTCATAGGATTTACTGTCTGAATTATTAAACACATAACTGGTTGATTCTTCTATAAGTTTATTCATTTGCAAATCAGAATTAAATATCTTAACAATTGGACTTAATATCACTGTAAAAACAATTAATCCAAGGACAAAGTTGCAATATTTTTTTAATGAACCATCCGGCAATATCATTTGCACTGCTGTAGTGAAAAATACTGCTACACAAATACTTACTATCCAACTTCCTAATGCTTCAATCATTTTATCACCTACTTATTTTAAAATTCCTCTACACTTCTTTAAATAATATTAATAATCTTTGCTACATTAAAATAAACCCTTTTCCGGTACTGGCTATTATGGTTATCATTATAAAAAACATTACTCCTACACATATGATGCATGAACCTAATAGCATCAATGAACCTCCCGCTGAATCTATAATATTAGTAACCTTCTTATCACTAACTGGCTGAAGTAGTGCAGCTGTTAGCTTGTACATAAATCCCATCACAAAAATTTTCACTATAGGAATTAAAATTATTGCTACTAAAACTACAACCCCAAGTAAACTTATAGAGCTCTTTAAAAGTAACGTATAGCTCGCTACCGTTGCAAATGCATCTGATAATGTTTTTCCTACAACTGGTATAAAACTATCCATTGCAAATTTAGCTGTCTTTGTAGTTACTACATCAAAGCTACTACCTGCTATTCCCCTTATAGTTATGATAGCAACGAAAATTGTTAAAAATCCACCTTGAAGCAGTAGTGCAGCTTTTTTTAAAAGACTTGTTAAATTTTTTATATTATATTCGTCTGATATATTATTTACAAAATCCAAAACAAAACTCATACAAATTATGGGTATTATTATTGAAGAATACAATTTAGTACCAAAAGTGCATACTCCCATTATTATTGGATCCATAACCATTGCTTGACTTATACTGCCTACACTAGCTAGTAACATTATTAATACAGGCATCAGGGCTATCATAAAGTCACTTACACTATTTATAACCTGCTGTGTAAGCTCAACTCCAAGGAAAAAGCCTCTCGCAATTAGTATTATCATTACTGAAAGACAGGCAAAGTAAGCAACATTGCAGAGTTTCTCATTGCTAAAAGCACTTTGAAGATTATTAAGTAGTGCACATACTATAGCAATTATGATCAACTGACCTATTATTTTAAATGATGCAACAACCTCTTTAAATACAAATGCAATAGCAATTTTAACAAATCGTTCTTCCCCTACAGAGCCTTGTCCACTTTTCATATAACTCTCTACAAACTCTTTAGGTGACATATCTTTAAGCAGTTCATTCTCTTTCTGCATATCACTTATATAGTTATATAATCCATTAATTTTACTTATTTGTTCCTCTTCTATATTTATATTGTCATTTCCATATGCCTTTAATGGCACTAAGAATATAATGAACATTAAAATCAATATACATTTTTTCATTTTTACACCTACATTATCTTCAATATTGTTTGCATCACAGCCATAAGTATAGGGATTGCAAGTGTCAATATTAAAACTTTACCCGCAAAATCTACTTTAGATGCAATGCTACTTTCCCCAGCATCTTTACATACTTCACTGCAAAATGATGTTAAATATGCAATACCTAGAATTTTGAATACTGTATCCAAATACACTATGTCAATATTTGCTTTGTTTGATAATGTCTGAAGAAAGTTTACTATTACGGTAAGCTTACTAACTAAGAACATAAATATTATAATTCCTGCCACCAAGCTTATTAATAAGGCAATATCTCTTCTTTCATTCTTAACAACAATAACGATAAGTAAAGTTATCAATGCAAAGGATACAATTTTTACAATCTCCATATCAGCCACCTAAAAATAAAATAAGGTCTGTATGGCATTAAATAATTTTGCAACTAAACTTACCACTAGTATGAGAATTATTATTATACATGCCAAATTCGTAATCACTGCATATTCTTTTTTTCCACCACTTTCCAATACCTTATCTAACACTATCATCACTATACCCACTATACCAATTTTTATTATTATACTTATATCTAACACTACTTTACCCTCCCTAAAATAAAATAATCCCTACCATAGCACCAAATGAAAATCCTAAATATCTATACATCTTCACATTTTTTTCTATATTATACTCAGCGTCATTTACTGCCTTTCCTAAGTTTTCAAGAGTTAATGCCAACATATCATTATGACCTTCTATATCCATCTCCCCTAAACTCTTAGTAAAATCCAAAAAAATCCCTATGTCATTCTGACTTAAAAATAGTCGATTTTTATTTTTATTAAAGCTTTGAAGAAAACAATTATAAACATCTTTTTCTTCATTACTTCTAAGTAGTATTGATACTTCTTTAAATATATCTCCCATTACACCTTCACATTTTTCATAAACCTTATACAACGCATCTGGGAGCAATGAATGAGCAAAATTAATTTCGTTTTTTAGAATGTATAAACCCCGTTGAAACTCCTTTAATTCCTTAACCCTTTTTTTTAATCTCTCCCCATAAGAGAATCCTATAATAGTAGATGAAGTTACTATCATAAAAATTCCAATTATTTTTATCATTATTTACCACCCCCTTACTCTCTCCCCTTTTGTAAAATCATATATATATTCTATAGTTGAAATACCCTGTCTATTACTCAAAATTATGGCTCTATCAAAAACTTTATTTTCTAATACCTCTTTAAATACAGGTCTTTTATAAAGATCTTCTTCACTAAACCCATGAATGGTTGTAATTAAATTTACTCCTGAATTCAAAGCTGCTACAATACTATCCATATCCTTATATGTTCCAATTTCATCACAAACTATTATATGTGGTGCCATACTTCGAATAGCCATTATTATTCCTTCACTCTTTGGGCAATTATCTAATATATCTGTTCTAATTCCAATGTCCATCTGCGGCACACCTCTATAACATGCTCCAATTTCACTTCGTTCATCTATTATAGCTACGTTCTTTCCACTTAATCCATATCCTGATACACCATTTGATATCTGCCTTGATAAATCCCTAAGAATTGTTGTTTTCCCACATTTGGGTGGAGATATTATTATGGTATTAAGAACCCTATTGTCCTTAACAATAAATGGTATTATCTTAGTGCTACACTCTCTTATCTCTCTTGCTACTCTAATATTAATAGATGAAATATGTTTTATTGTCTTAAGAGAATTTCCATCTAAAACGCAAGTACCGCAAATTCCAACTCTGTGACCACCTTGTATCGTTATATAACCTTGTTTAATTTCCTCCTCAAATGCATATATAGAGTAACTACTTATTTTCTGAATTATCACCTTAATATCTTCGTGTTTTGTAATATATTTAGTTTTAATTTCTGTATTATTGCTTATAAATATAAGTGGTTTATTTATTTTTAATCTAATTTCTTGAAGGCTATTATTATCCTCATAATTTATAACCTCGCCCTTAATTGTATTCGGTAAAATATCCAAAATATCTTTAGTAATCATATGACTCACCCTTTCTTACTTAATTGTTATTACATAAGCATTATAATTATTACTATATTTTTTTTATTTTTAAGCAAAAAAATTAAAGGATTTTCTTAACATTTATAGAAGGGCAAAAAAATAAGAGTCAATTCTCAATTACTGAGAACTGACTCTTAAAACATGGATTAAACTCTTTCCATGTATTCTCCTGATCTTGTATCTATTCTTATAGTGTCACCTTCATTTACAAATATAGGCACTGGAACTATAGCTCCAGTTTCTACTGTAGCAGGTTTTAACACATTAGTAGTTGTATTTCCTTTTACTGCAGGTTCAGTGTTTGTTATCATTAATTCAACAAAGTTTGGAGCTTCTACTGAGAAAGCTTCACCTTTATAAAATTTAATAATTGCAAACATGTTTTCTTTCAAGAATTTTATAGCCTCTTCTACTTTATCATGGTTTAAAGGAATCTGCTCAAAAGTCTCTTGATCCATAAAGTAGTATAATTCTCCATCTGAATAAAGATATTGCATCTCTTTTCTTTCTATAACAGCTTCTTGGAATTTAGCACTTGGGTTAAAAGTTGTTTCTGTAACTCCACCAGTTATAGCATTTCTTAATTTTGTTCTAACGAAAGCGGCACCTTTACCTGGTTTAACATGTAGAAATTCTACAACGGTAAAAACTTGTCCACCATCTTCAAAAGTCGTTCCTTTTCTTATATCTCCAGCTGATATCATAATTTTACCTCCTAATATATAATAGCATTTGTTAATTAAAATTATTATAACCTGATTAAAGCAATTTAATACCTTATGTAGTTATGAGTAAAATTACTAAGTTGTAATAGTTAAGATTTTTTATCTCTATATTCTAATTTAATAATTCTTCGCGTTACTAAATGTAACCTTTCATTTTCATTAACAATGATATTTTACCAAAACTATGTATTCTTTGCAAACACATTATACCGTCATCCAAAGAAACTTTCAATAACTTCTTATAATATTTTCTTAAAAATGCATATTATATCCATAATATAATATTAAATATTGAACTAAATTCTAAATACATCCTTAATGTAGTTAATTTTTTTAAGTATATTAAGGATGTAATTTATTTAATGTATTTTTTTAGTTAATTCATAAGTTTGTCTTATTTCTTAAAATGCCGGCACTATAGCACCTTTATAGGTATCCTCAATATACTTTCTAACAGCATCTGAAGTTGCGGCTTTTGTTATAGCTTTTATCTTTTCACTATCTTTATCATCAGTTCTTACCGCAATAATATTTGCATATGGGCTATGTCCACTTTCTATTACTAAAGCATCAATTAAAGGGTTAAGTCCACCTTCTAACGCATAGTTTGTATTTATCACCGCTGCATCAACATCTTTTAATACTCTTGGTAACTGCTCTGGATCAAGCTCAGTTATTTTAACCTTCTTAGGATTTGAAGTTATATCCTTTGCCGTTACAAGATCACCCTCTGGAATTTCAATTATTCCATTATCAGCTAAAAGCTTTAACGCTCTAGCTCCATTGGATGGATCATTTGGAATTGCAATTTCTGCTCCTTCACTGATATTAGCTATATTAGCTATTTTACTTGAATATAATCCCATAGGTTCAATATGAACCTTAGCTGTATACGTAATATCGTAAGCCTTTTCTTTCGCTGTAGTTTGTAAAAATGGTACATGCTGAAAATAATTTGCGTCCAATTCCCCTTCAGCAAGAGCAGTATTTGGTAAAACATAATCTACAAATTCTACTATTTCCACTTTATATCCCTCTGCTTCAAGTAACGGCTTCATTGCATTTTCTACAATTGCCTTGTGTGGCTCTGGAGATACTCCTATTTTTATGACATTCTTATCTTCACCACTTCCTGAATTAGCCTTATCAGATGCTCCACACCCTACTAATGCCACACCACCTAATAATACTGTTAACGTTAAAACTAATAATTTCTTTACTGACTTTTTCATAATTTTTCCCCCTATAATAATATTTTTATCACTAACTTAATTTCTTATATATATAATTTCCAATAGTTTGGATTAACTGTACTAATACTATAAGTACAATTACTGTGTATATCATAAATTCAGTATTAAATCTATTATAACCATAGGTTATAGCTGCAGCCCCTAGTCCTCCTCCACCGATGGACCCTGCCATAGCTGAATACCCGATGATACTTATAATTGTAAGGGTTAATCCTGATATAATAGATGGCAATGCTTCATTTAACATTATCTTGAATATAATCTGTGTTTTAGTTGCCCCTAATGACTTAGCTGCTTCTATGATGCCTTTATCAATTTCCTTTAATGAACCCTCAATTATTCTTGCCACAAATGGAGCTGCTGCTATTGTTAATGGAACTATAGCAGCTACGGTTCCTATAGACTTACCTACAATACCTCTAGTTATTGGCACCACAACAACCATTAATATTACAAATGGAAAACTCCTTAAAGTATTTATAATCATATCAAGAGTTTTATAAATAAACTTATTAGGCTTTGGTCCCTCTTTATCAGTTAAAACAAGTATTATGGCTAAGATCATACCAATTGCCACTGCAAATAATGTAGATGCTATTACCATTATCAATGTTTCCATAAGAGCTTCAAGCAACACTAATTTTATGTCCATCTATAACACCTCCCATTGAAATTCATTTTTATCTAAATATTCAAGAACATTATCTTTTGATTCATCATCAATTCTTATTACTAAAGATCCTAAGATGTTTTCTCTAAATTTTTCTAGTTTGCCCCAAACTATTGAAAAATTAACATCTAATCCCCTTGCCATATTTGTAATAACAGAATTTTCACTTTGTGAAGCTGGAAAATAAATTTTCACATTTACTCCATCTTGAAATACAATCTCTTCTTCTTCACCTAAGAATTTTCTAAGAGAGTATCCTGGTCTTAAAAACAATTCCTCCACATACCCTTCTGCTTTTATCTCCCCATCCTCTACAAGCACTACTTTCTCACAAATTTCCTTAACAACCTCCATCTGGTGTGTAACCATGACAATTGTAATTTTCATTTCCTTATTAATCTTTGAAAGCAACGCTAAAATATCTCTCGTAATTTTAGGATCTAGTGCTGAAGTTGCTTCATCACACAGAAGGATTCTTGGTTCTAGCGCTAATGCCCTTGCAATTGCAACTCTTTGCTTCTCTCCCCCACTTAATTCCTTAGGCATTGAATCTTTTTTATGAAAAATTCCCACAAGCTTTAATAATTCATTCACCTTTTTATCTATGTGTAATTTATCAAATCCCCATAACTGCAATGGTAATGATACATTCTCATATACATTCGACCGTTTAAGCAAATTAAAGTTTTGGAATATCATTCCTACACCTTTTCTAAACTCTCTAAGCTCATTTTCTGTCATAGCAGATACCTCTTTACCAAGTACCTTTAAGCTCCCTTCCGAATAATCTTCTAATCCATTCATACATCTTAGTAAAGTTGACTTTCCAGCTCCACTATGTCCTATTATTCCATATACCTGTCCTTCTTCTATGGTGAATGATACATCCTTCAATACTTGCAAATCACCAAAATTCTTTTTAATTCGTGATACTTCTATCATATTCTAGCACCGCCTTTAACTTAGATATTTAAACTGCTTCGATATTTTTTATATTTCAAGATAAAAAAAGCACTAGAGAATAAATCCCTAGTGCATAATACCCATGCATGGCTAATCTATTCTCTTATCTTTCAGCCTATTATAGCTGCAGGATTTAGCACCATTACATATAAATATTGCTCATGACGCAATATACACATGTAGGTTGCTGGGTTTCAAAGGGCCAGTCCCTCCACCGCTCGTGATAAGAAGCTATTTAATTTTTATCTTATTTTTATTATATATACATATAAATAAATAGTCAACATAAAATTCTAACTATTTTCTCAATATTCATAGAAAACGATTTCTTCTTTTAAATTTACAATTTGTCATATACCTCTAAGACTTCACTTATACATATATATATACTCTCCACGTCAATTGTGCCCAAGCTTTAATAGCCTTTGAATTTTGCTCTATCTATTGAACATAACTAAGAGTTCACACCGACTATTCTCTATAGACAATTCCACTATATCCTTTATCTCTTTCATACTCTTTAATGAATTTAGTAATTCCCTTATATCATTTAAATCGCCTTCATATTCAATCTTTAACTCTCCCCAATCATCATAAAAAGTAATGTTATCTATATTAATATTCTCATACTTATCTAGCTTACTTAAAAATGTTGCTAATTCAAACTTATTTTTGTTTTTCTCATAAATATGAGATTCTGCCTCAACGTTAACTATTAAATTGCTTAGTTCATTCTTAAACATAAGGTAACACCCTATAAGTACTGGTATTAAAACCAATATTATTACATTTATTAATTTATATTCGTTAACCTTCATTAATCCTCATCCTAACTTTAAAATATTCTTCCTTGTCATCTTTAATAATAGATGATACCTGAATAATTTTGAAATTATCTTCTAATAAGTTTATTTTCGACCTATAATCATCATTATTTCTAACATTTATTTCTATACTTATATCATCACCACTAATATTTAAACTATGTACCTCTATGTCATTTTTTTGAAACGCATTACATATATAATTATATACATAAATAGTACTCTGCGCAGATGATAATTCCTTACTATTATCTGCGCTTATTTCAACTGCCTCTTTAACTAATTTAATCTCCCTACATATTCCTAATATCTCCATAAAAATAACTAAACTAAATATTGAAAATAATACAATTAGTCTTTTAGTCTTTTTTTTATAACTTGATTCTATCTTTTTTATATACCATTGTGGATAATATGCTTCCCTCATATGACTTGTCGTCTCCTAAACTACTTATTTTATTATCTATAAAAAATCTACTTTTTAATAAATAGTTTTCTATTTCAGCTATGTCAGCTATTTTAATATCTTCATAGTCATTTATTTCAAGTGAATAAACTCTTTGAATATGTTCTTCGCCTTTACTTACTTCTTTTATAAAACTTATAACCTCGTCACTCACTTTATTGTTGTTACAAAATGTTACTCTATTGCTTAATAAAATTCCATTTTCAATTTTCATCATATAAATATATTCTTCTTTACTTGCAATTAAAATAAATTTCTTATAATTTAATCCTTTAACAAAGCTTCTTTCTGTTTTAAAATATTTCTTTACTTTTTCTACATGAAAATCTATATATTTTCCTTGGATTGATTCTACAGATTTAATAATAGATGTTTT
Organism: Clostridium sp.; assembly: GCF_036660475.1. Lineage (GTDB taxonomy): Bacteria > Bacillota > Clostridia > Clostridiales > Clostridiaceae > Clostridium_J. The sequence continues at coordinate 36,458 of NZ_JAVXAO010000014.1, forward strand.
AAAAAGTTCCTTATCTCCTAAAGGTGAATTTAATATATTTAAGCAATATATTATTACTTTCATGGCATTTTTTTTATTACTATAAATCCTATAATCAAATATAATATTTTCTATATCATGAAACTTGCTTATTAATTCATTTTTTATTATTAAGTATAGTTTCTTATTCCCTACCCTTGGCGTTTCAAGACTATGAATAAATACTTCTTCTCCTTCGACTATAAGTTTTACCCTAGAATTACTTAATAAATCTTCATAAGATATGATACTACTTTTATAATTTATTATTTTATCTTTTCCCCAAATCCCATTTTTACATATTAGTATATTTAATTCTCCATTTTTCATAATTACAACTTTACTTCTTAGCACTGATATACCTCCTTAATCATCGATTTAACTAACCATTTTTATATAATCATTACTAAGAAACTCAATATTTCAACAATTATCTACTACATGGATTCTATAGCCTTAAAATAATAAGTAATATTGCCATCTCTAATTATTGGTACAAAAGGGTATATTCTATACCCTGCATCAACTTGAAATTCATTTCTCCTTGAAACATACTTTATAAAACTTTTGTCTCTCCTAAATATATCTTCCACATTTATACGTTTAAAATGACTATCTATAGTTTCTTTATTTATTTCCACAATATTTTTTTCCATATACTCATTGAATTTGACCATTAAATATTCCCTATCTCTGTAGCTAATATCTTCCTCCATTATATGTTCTTTATAATTCTTTATATAGAAATTTCTGTTATCAAATGATTTCATTGCAAAGGAAATACATAGAAATATACACAATGATATCATTAGTACATAAAGTAAAATTCCACCTTTTCTACTCCGTCTTAAGCATTTTATTTTCAATGATTTATAAAGTTTTTTTCTACTATACTTACCTACCCCTTCTTCGCTAATAAGTTTTTCATATCTTACCAATTGACTTTTCACCTACAATTCCATCTTCATTAACTATTTTTACAAAAACCACCTTGCCATTTTCTTTAACCGAAAATTCCTTTACTCCATATAACAGTGGTTGTGGTTGATATCCGCTACCATCATTCTTATAATAAATCATTAATTTATTTCCATCTAATTCAACATAGTCGTCAGAACCACCATTATTACTTGTAAGAACTAGCTTATTACCACTTCTATAGCATCCTGTTCCCTTATAATTGACATGATAATCTATACACATCAATGCCTCACTAATCTCTACAATACCCTTAGAATATTCCATGTCATACTTATAATTTTTCATCCAAACACTACAAGTTGTAATAATTAATGACATCACAATTGAGAATATACTTAAGGTTGTTATAACTTCAACTAAAGTCATACCATTAGTTTTTCTCATAATTCCCTTTGTAAAAAACATTGCTCATTTCCTTCCCTTCTCCATATTTATAATTCACACTTACTTTGATAATTTGCGATTCTACTTCTTCCCATATTCGAATTTCTATTAACGGATACTCATGTTTACTATCCTCTTCAACCAAATCTAAAATACTTGCTGTATAGAAATTTCTATCTTCAATATCATATTTGTTTATAAAATAAACCTTACTTATAAATTTCAACTCTAACTCTTCATAAGATAAGTTGCATAAAAGCATATTCTTCATAGATTCAACTATAAATATACCCTCCATAATTTCCTTTTCCTTAACCCTATTCTCCATGCTTACACCTTGAAAGGTAAATATTACTATTGATACAGTAGCAAGTATAAACATTGCTATTATAGACTCTAAAAGGCTATAGCCCCTTCTTCTGTTCACTGACATATCCAGTTACCGCCTTTATGGTTATATGTTTAACTTCTTTAGAATTATATATATCAATCGTAGTTGCAGTTTTTAAATTACCAAGTTTATCTATTCTAATCGTAATTTTATTTTGAAATAACAATTTAACTTTCACAGAATCTGGCAAAGAGAATTCTTCCACTAACTTTACGTTTTCAAAGAGTTTAATCTTCCTTTCCTCTATAACTATTTTCATGAATTTATCATTGTTATTTCTAGCATAACTTTTACATCCATTAATAAATTCAACCACTCCATCAATTGCATACTCCATCTCCTTATCTAGTCGTTTCTTTTCATAGCTATCTACACTTGGTGCTATTATTAATAAACATATTGATAATATTCCTAATACTACTATAACCTCAATTAATGTATATCCTTTTCTTTTCATAGACACCCCTATCTTTTTATCTAATGTATAGCCATTGCAATCAATAATTCAAAACGATTTAGCTATGATAATATGGTGTTATAATCAAATGACTTTGAAATACTAATTTAAATTTTTACATTGTACATACTAAACAATGGTAACATAACTGCTAAAACTATAGACCCAACAACCATTCCCGCCAATATTGTTATTAAAGGTTCTATAAGCTTCATGACCTTTTCTATATTTACCTGAAGATCCTCTTCAAATTCTTCATTACTAGTAAGAAGAACCTCCTCAAGACTCCCATTTTCCTCTCCCATAGAAATCATGATTAAAAAATATTTCGGAAAAATATCTAGCTTTTTTATCCCATCGTAAAGCCCAAGACCTTCTTCTAATGTCCTTATACATGTATATAACTTTTTATTAATGTAATCCACATCCTCACAACTTTTCAGTGCAACTAATGCAGACTTTATATCTACTCCACTACCAATCATCATAGAAAGAGATAATGTAAATCTGCAGTAAAACTTTTTCAACTGAAATTTTCTTATTAATGGGACCTTATATATGAATTCCTCTATAACATTATTTTTCTTTAAGTATCTGCAAGCTAAACAACTCACTACAATAATTGTTATAACCAGGGGTATTATAAATACCCCTAATTTATTCATTCCATTTGATATAGCCATATAAAATCTAGTTATTTTTGGCAAATCAGTATAGTCCATATTCATGTTTTTAAAGAAATTAGGTAGTATTTTTGCAATGATAACCATGGACATTATAATTGCAACTATTATTACAAACATAGGATAAATCATCATATTTATTAGTTTTTTCGTTCTATTATATTCCTTAATATAGTACTTTTCCATAAGCTGAAAAACCTGTTGTAGATTTCCACTTTCCTCACCTATAGAAATCATAGTTATAAATAACTTTGGAAACCCTCTTTGGTCATTACTTAATGATTCTTTTAATGTACTTCCTTTTTTTATATAACTAATAGCCTTATCTATGGAACTTGCTAAAACCTTATTATCACTTTGAGTAGCGACTAATTCTAAAGATGTTATTAATGAAATTCCTGCTTTTAAATTATTCTTCATAATCTTACAAAATACACCTAAATACTTTTGAGAAATTCTTTTTTGAAAAGTTATAATATTTTCATTAATTTCCTTATATTTGATACAAAATATATCTTGACTTTTAAGTTGGGATATTAACAACCATTGATTATCTGCCCTTATTCTTCCTTTTACTTTCTTACCCTCACTATTTATCCCCATGTATCTATATTCCATAATCAACTCCTAAAGCTTTTTCAATATTATAAACCTGTAAATTGCTATAATACTCTTCAATAGATGTATATCCTTTTAAAATCAAAGTCTTAAAATAATCATCTATTGTAGTCATTCCATTTTTAACAGCAATATCTCTTATAATGTCACTATCCCCACTTAATATATTATTTTTAAGTTCCTTACCTATAGTCATAATTTCATATGCAATAATACGCCCTTTATACCCAGTACCATTACATTTTACGCACCCCATACCCTTATGTGCATTTACACAATTTTCAATGCACAATAATTTTTTTTCATAATTAGATAGTTTGTAAGTCTTTTTACAACACTCACATATAACTCTTGTCAATCTTTGAGCTATTACAAGAACTAGGGAATCCTTGATTAAATCAGAATCAATCCCCATATTAGTTAATCTATTAATTGTAGTGGCTGCATCATTTGTATGTAATGTTGTCAGCACTAAATGCCCAGTTAAGGAAGCCCTTATAGCAATTTCTGCAGTATCTTTATCTATTATCTCCCCCACCATTATTACATCTGGATCTTGCCTCAATACACTCTTTAAAATACTTCCATACGTAATATTTCCTTGACCACCTATTGACACTTGGTTTATTCCTTCTACCTCACATTCCACTGGCTTTTCTACTGTAATTATATTTATCCCTTCATTGTTTAGTTCCTTTATCATAGAATAGAGTGTAGTTGTTTTTCCACTGCCTGTTGGGCCAGTAATTATAATTAACCCCTGCTTAAATTTAAGTATGTTTTTTAAAACTAAATAATCCTCTTTATCAAATCCAATCATATCCATATTTACCAAACTTACATTTCTTCTAAATATTCTTATTACAAATTTTTCACCATTGATAGTAGGCAATGTAGAGATCCTAAAATCGTAGGCCTCACCTTCAATATTCATAGAAATTTCTCCATCCTGTGGCACATACTTACAAGCTATATCCATTTCACTCATAACTTTTATTCTAGTATTAATTCTTTCATAAATACTTTTAGGAATACTACTAAAAACCTTTAACCTACCATCTATTCTATATCGTACCAACACCTTATCCTTCAAAGGTTCTATGTGTATATCACTAGCTCCCTTTATAACTCCTCCCTTTAAAACTGAATCCACTAGTGAGATTATTGGTCCACTGACCTGTTCCTCACCCTTTACTTCTACTTCCATATTGCTACTATTTTTAAATTCATCTACCATGGACATTCTATAAGCGTCTTCATAATACTTATTTATATAATTTACAAACTGATTTTTTTCACATATACAAGTCTTTAGGTTCTTTTTAAGAAGAAATCTAAGTTCGGTTATATCATTCTTAGTTAGTTCCCCAACTGAAGCCAAATAAAATTCATTTTCATTTACATCATAAGGAAATATATTGTAATTTTCACATAACACCTTAGAAATTCCATTAACAGCATGAATATTTATATTTAACAAGTCTAAATCTACTATTTCACCCATCCTATTTTATCCTCTCACTTCATATTTATATTTTCTATATCCTATCAATTAGTTAAAATAATTCAAAATTTAATTTTATCATTTATCTTGCCATGTAAACAATTTAATAAATTTTCATCAATACATATACCCTAAGACTCTTTACAATTATTACCACACACCCATGATATAATTCAAAAAATAAAAACCTTTTTTAGTTATGTTATTACTACATATCTAAAAAAGGTTATATCCAGGATTTATTGAGTTTAATACTTATCTTTTAGTATTAAATATTAACATCGTTAAAGCTAATATTTATTTCTCCTCTAAATACATTAACGGCATCTCCCGTCATCATAACTCCATCCTCAGTAATTTCAATCTTTAATATTCCACCAGGAACTATAACTTTCACTTGCTTATCAACTAACTTTAATTTGTTGCACAAAACCACTGATGCACAGCTACCAGTTCCACATGCAAGGGTTGGCCCCGCACCTCTCTCCCATGTATCCACCTTTATTTCGCCCTTATCGATCAATCTGCAAAAATTAACATTTGTTCCTTTAGGAAATAAGTTATGCTTCTCTATAGCTGCTCCCTCTTCAACCTGAAAATCCCCTTCATTAACTATAATTACAGTATGAGGAACTCCAAGTAGTAATGTACTTACACTATACTTCTTTCCATCTGCCATAATTTCTTTTTCTATTATAGGCGTATCACTTAAAGCTGGAATTTCTTTTGGTTCAAAGGTTCCACTTCCCATATTAATCTTAACACCGTCTATAACTCCATCCTTCATAATTAAATTACATATTTTTATTCCATCACCGGTTTCTACTGTAAAAATAGCCTTATCTACCAGCTTATTTTCATACACATATTTCCCAAAACATCTAATTCCATTACCACACATTCCAGCATAGGAACCATCGCTATTAATTATCACCATTTGAATATCAGCAATTTCACTTTTTCTTGCGACTAATATTCCATCTCCACCTATTCCAAAATTTCTATCACAAATCTTTATAGCTAATTTACTTAAATCCTTACACATTTCATTTATATCTTGAAAAACTACAAAACTATTTCCAGCACCCTGCATTTTTGTAAACTTTAACTTCACTGTAACACCCTCTCCAGTAGTTTATTTTAAGACTATATTTCTATATAATGTCAAAACCCACCTTCAGCATTGTATAATATTACATTTTTACGGAATTGCATTTATCAATTTTGCTCCACTTGAAAGCTTAAGTATTATATAATATTAAGTAATTATCAACATTAGTTTAGAACATGCCTATTTTAGAAATAATTTTTTAAAATCACCGCTCTTATAGATTCGTATTTTATGGTATCGGGAAGTTCAGCTTTCACCTTGCTAATCTTATCATATCCAACCTTCTCACAGACCTCCATGATAGCTACCTCTTCTTCTTCATTATATAAACTTTCCAGGTTAATTGTGAATTGTGGCCTGCCATACTCTATTATATAATCTGTAACATATCCAAGAACCGTTGATATTGATACTTCTATCTCTTCTGCGACTTCACTAAGATCTCTATCGTCACTAAGCATATCTAAAGCAACTTCATTATTCTTTCTTTCATCTCCATCAAGAACTAATCTCTTCCTTTTTTTCTCATTCCATGGTAGGTTAATTCCATGTTCACTTACATAGTCATTCACTAGTTCAATTATACCTTCTCCATACTTCTCTATCTTCTTAGGTCCCATACCTGCAATATCCTTAAGATTCTCTATATTCTTAGGATATCTTCCACTTATCTCTTTTAAAGTATTTTTAGCAATAATTGTTTGAGGTAATGCTCTTTCTTTTTTAGCAAATGATTTTCTTAGCTCAATTAACTGGTTCAATAATACTTCATCTGTATTTACAAAGAAATCCGTGGAATCCTCATTATTAACTATCTGCGAATTACTACTACCTATTTCTTCCTTATTCATATCTTCACTTGCTGAATTTATGCTATTATTATCTATCTCTTCTTCATCATTATCAACACAGGCCTCTTTTAGTCCGACCTTTTCATCTGTTGCTATATTATTTTCTTCTAGATACTCTAATATAGCTACTTCGAAAGCTTCTCCATATTTACTATACTTCACTTCTCCCACACCAGATATCTGCAAAAACTCTTCTTTATTTTTAGGATATTTAACACTCATTTCTCTTAATGTGCCATCTCCAAAGATAATATAAGGTGGAATTCCAGCTTCCTTTGCCATGTTATATCTTAATTCCTTCAATCTATCAAATAGCTTGTTAATAGCAGATACTTTAACCTCTACCTTGAATTCCTTAAACTCAACCTTTTCTGTTCCCCTTAGTACCAACATTGATTTATTATTTAAAGCAAGAACAGGATACGTTCCCTCTACTTGACTTATGTATCCATGTGAAATTAAAGTATTAATAAAGCTTTTCAATTTATCCGATGAATAATCCTTCATTATCCCATAGGTTGATAACTCTTGAAAGTCAAATTGAGTAACCTTCTTATTTTTAGAACCACGAAGTACATCTATAAGCATTGTAGTTCCAAAATTTCTCTTCATTTTGTATATGCATGATAACACCTTTTGTGCATCCACTGTTTTATCAACTATTTCGCCTTGATTTAGACAATTACTACAATTTCCACAGTCGTCTTCATGTTTTTCTCCAAAGTAATTTAGTATATATTTTCTATAACATCCATTACTATAGACAAAGTCCGCCATCTGTTGAAGGGCTTTATATTGATTATTTTTCCTATCTGGATTTTCTATTCCAACTTCAATTAAATACTTTTGAATATGTATATCTCCTGGAGTGAAAAGTAACATACACTGACTCTTTTCACCGTCTCTTCCGGCTCTTCCTATTTCTTGATAATATCCTTCAATATTTTTAGGCATATTATAGTGAACTACATACCTTATATTTGATTTATCAATCCCCATACCAAAAGCATTTGTAGCCACCATGACCTTGATTCTATCGTAAATGAATTCCTCTTGATTCATCTTTCTTTCCTCATCGGGTAAACCTGCATGGTATCTTGCAATACTGTATCCCTTTGAAGCTAACTCCTTATAAATATTATCTACTTCTTTTCTTGTAGCTGCGTAAATTATTCCTGACTGTTCCTTATTACTCTCCATATAGTTAAGTAGATACTTCTTTTTATTTTCTGACTTAATTATGCTAATTGAAAGGTTCTCTCTATCAAATCCACTTATGAATATTTTGGGATTTTCTAACCTTAAAAGCTTTACTATATCTTGTCTAACTTCCATAGATGCAGTTGCTGTAAATGCCGTAACAACTGGTCTTATCATCAATCTTTCTATAAATCCAGCTATTCTTTTGTAACTTGCTCTAAAATCATGCCCCCACTGTGATACGCAGTGAGCTTCATCTATTGCTATCTGACTTATGTTGATTCTAGAAATCACATTGTAAAATTCCATGCTATCAAGTCGCTCAGGTGCTATATAAAGAATTTTATACTCCCCCTGTTTAATACCTTCTAAAACCCCATTAAACTCTAAGGTACTCTGAGAACTGTTTATATAAGCACAAGCTATACCCATCTCCTTCATTGCATCAACTTGGTCCTTCATCAATGAAATTAATGGTGAAATTACTATTGTTAACCCCTCTAAAATCAAAGCAGGTACTTGATAACAAATAGACTTACCACTTCCTGTGGCCATTATTGTAAGTGTATCCTTACCTTCTAGAATTGTTTCTATAACCTCTTCTTGCCCCTGTCTAAAACTCTTATATCCATAATACTTTTCTAAAACTTTATTCATTCTTTCCTTCAATACTTCACGTCCTTAGTTTCAATTTTCTATTTATATCTATTTTATCTACTTTAACTCAGTCACCTTCAAAAAAGAATTATACCATCTATCTAGTTACTAGTTCAATAACTCCAGTCTTTCAAATACTTCTACGTTATTTTGAAAAAGTTTCTATCATTCTTTTATAAACATTGTGTGCCATAACCATTGACTCCTCATTAAAATCAAAATATGGATTGTGATGAGGTGCTGCTATATTGGATGAAAATATAAAATACATTGACTTCCCTCCATGACCTTCAACCTCTTCCATCATATAAGTTATATCCTCTGAGGCTCCAAAGGAGAAATCTTCAGCAATATCTACCCTAAGATTATTAATCTCATTTATTACACATCTTGTAAATTCATCATCTTTACTATTATATGCCCTAGCTGCTCCCACAGTTTTAATTTCATATTCTACTCCAAAGGATAATGACGTTCCCTTAACTACATTTTCTACCATGGACATCATTCTATTATTTATATCATTTGTATTTCCTCTAGTTTCTAACTGCAATATAGCTTTATCCGCAATAATATTTCTTCCTGCTCCTCCATGTAGTGTTCCTACATTTAATCTAGCAATACCACTGCCATACTGAACCTGACAGTGAAGATTTAAAATGCAACTAGCTGCTGCAAGTAAAGCATTCCTACCTTCTTCGGGACAAATTCCAGCATGAGCAGATTTCCCCATGAAGGTTACTTCAAGCTTATTTGTAGCTAGCATATCCTTAACTCGAAGTCCTATGGCATTGTTTTTGTCTATAAATCCAATATGGCCAGAAAACAAATAATCTACACCTTTTAATACGCCTGCATCCACCATGGATTTAGCTCCTCTAACCTCTTCTTCTGCAGGTTGAAATATAAGTTTTATAGTCCCCTTTAGCTCTTCCTTAATATCTACTATGGTTTCAGCTAGCATAAGTCCAACCGCTATATGAGCATCATGTCCACAGCTATGTGAAATATTTAAGTTTTCAGATCTAAACCCCTTCTCATAAGGAACATGACCTTCCTTCCCTTCATCTACAGGTAATCCATCAATATCGAATCTAAATGCCACTGTAGGACCAGGTATCCCCGTATGCAGCGATGCTACCACCCCTGTATATCCATTTAAAATATCTTCCTTATTTATTTCACTACACACATTTATATTTTCACATTGTTCTCTATGAAATCTAATCTCTTCTTTACTTGGTCTTCCCATGGGATTACAATGAATATTTTTTCCATACTCCAAATTATACCCAAGTTTTTTTAAATATTCCATGATTTTAAATGTGGTCTCAAATTCCAACCATCCAATTTCAGCACATCTATGAAATTCACGCCTTAAGCTAGTAAGCTTCTCATACAGATTTTCTTCAATTTCCATATTTTTTTGCCCCTCCAGGAATTTCTCTGTTTTTTATATTATATCATCTTAAACCTCTTAAAATAAATAATAAGTCAAAATAGCCGAGGAGACTGACTTATTTATTTTTTAAGATACCTTATTCATATATGAATATGTTAATGTTTTATTTCTAATTTAATAGTGATATACTTTTAAATATATACATAAGCTATATAATTATAATTCAAAATCAATATACCTATATTAGCAATGATTTCAAATTATAAAATATTAAAGCTTTATTTCACAACGAAAGGATGATTTATATGGCATTAGATGGACTATATCTTCGTTCCCTTGCAAAGGAACTTAAAGATACACTACTAGAGTGTAGAATAGATAAAATAACTCAACCAGAAAAAGATGAAGTTATATTAAACTTTAAGATAAATAGAAAAGCTGTAAGATTACTTCTAAGTGCAAACGCTTCATATCCTAGAGTACATTTTACAGATTACTCTAAAGAAAACCCCATGAAAGCGCCTGTATTTTGTATGGTAATGAGAAAATACTTAAATACTGCAGTACTTAAAGAGGTTACACAACTTAATAACGATAGAGTTTTACTCCTGGATTTTGAAAGTAGTGATGAACTCGGATTTAACAGCATCTATACTTTAATAATTGAAATCATGGGACGTCATAGTAATATTACATTGGTAAGAAAACGTGATGGAATTGTAATGGATTGTATAAAGCACATTACCCCTGATATAAACAGTTATAGAGTACTTTATCCTGGAATTGAGTATGTATATCCACCAGCAAGTAATAAGGTTGATATTCTAAATACTACCTTTGAAGCTTTTAAAGAAAAAGTTGATTCTATCTATTTGGATGAAAACTTAGATGAAAAATTTTTCACTAAGATTTTAGATGGATTAAGCAATCCAATTTCAAAGGAAATACTATTCAAATTAAAGGAAGTTAATATTGACTTTAACAAAAACAATTTAAAAGAAATTTACGACTTCTTGATAGAATTCTTTGCTCCTATTAAAAATCATAATTACACTTTATACAGTTACTCCATTGATGATGAATTAAAGGACTTTCACTGTGTTAAATTAAATCATCTACTAGATCAAGGTGGTACCTACGAGGAATATACTTCACCTAGTACACTTCTCGAAGAATTTTACTTTGCCCGTGATAAGGTAAATAGGCTCCAGAGTAAAAGTCATGACATGCATAAACTTGTAAATAACAATCTTGATAGAATTCAAAAGAAACTTCAAATATTAAAGAAAACTTTGATTGAATGTGAAGAAAAACCAAAGTATAACCTTTATGGAGAGCTTATCACTGCTAATATATACAACATTAAAAAGGGTGATAGTGAAGTTACAGCCTTAAACTACTATAGCGAAGAAGAAGAGTATCTAAAAATTCCTATAGATAAAAATAAGACTCCTTCCGAAAACGCTCAAAAGTACTTTAAGAAATATAACAAATTAAAAAAGGCTGAAGAAAATGCTTATATTCAAATCGAATTAGCTGAAGAAGAAGAAACCTATATTCAATCGGTGCTTTCTAACATAGAAAATGCAGATAACTATAAAGATTTAGAAGACATTAAAAATGAACTAGTTGAAACTGGATATATTGCCTTCAAAAAATCCATGAAAAATAAAAAGATTAAACCATCTAAACCACTTCACTTTATTTCTAGTGATGGTATAGATATCTATATAGGTAAAAACAACCTAGAAAACGATTATTTAACCTTGAAGTTTGCTCATAACAATGACATTTGGCTTCATATAAAAAACATTCCAGGTTCCCATGTAATTATTAAAAATATGGGAGATGTTCCTGATACAACCTTACTTGAGGCAGCAACTCTAGCAGCCTTCTATAGTAAAGGTAAAAACTCTACTAAGGTTCCTATAGACTATACGGAAGTTAGAAATGTTAAGAAGATGGCTAAAGGTAAACCTGGTATGGTAACTTATTCTACTAATAAAACAATTTATGTAGATCCTGTAAAATTAGACTTAAAACAGGCTTAAAATATCATACTATTTCAAATATTGGTTATGACATCATATGCAAATAAATCCGTGAGAAAGAAATTCTTCCTCACGGATTTATTGTACTGTATAACTTTTTAAAAATGTCATAATAAATAGATTGTTGAAATTGGAATTAAGTGTTATGCCATATCAACGTTTGCTTTATTAGTAATTTTTTTATTTTTTGGGATTATACTGATAGTAATAGCACTGTATTCTACCATTGTATAGCTTTCTGTTCTTATCAGCTTTCTTACCAAAGGTATTTTGGAAATGCTCAAAGGAACTTAAGACATAACATGACCAGTCATCTAATGAAAAGTACATATTACCGAAACTTTTATAAAGTGCCCTAATGTCATCTTCATCTAACAAACGTTCTCCATAAGGAGGATTTGTTATAATCATACCACATTTTTTTCTATTTCTTACGTCCTTCATATCAAGGGTTTGGAAGTTTACATAATCAGCTACTCCTGCTTTTTTTGCATTGTCCATAGCTGTTCTAATTACTCTTCCATCAATATCTGATCCTTGAATTACAAATTCCTTTGTATTAATTGTTCTTCTAGCACCATCACGAACTTGCTCCCACATTTCTTTATCAAAATTAGGCCAAGTTTCACTTACAAAGTGTCTATTGATTCCTGGTGCCATATTTTTACCGATAAGTGCAGCTTCTATAGGAATTGTTCCTGAACCACAAAATGGATCTAGTAAAAGCTCATCTCCAGTAAATTTTGCTATTAAAACTAATGCTGCTGCTAAAGTTTCCTTTAAAGGTGCAGCTCCTGCATATTCTCTATAACCTCTTTTATGAAGCCCAACTCCAGAGGTATCTATAGCGAGGGTTACCTTATCCTTTAGAATTCCCACTTCTATCTTATATACTGGGCCTTCTTCACTAAACCAGTTAGTGTCATATTTTTCTTTCATCTTCTCTACTACAGCTTTTTTAACTATAGATTGGCAATCAGGAACACTATGTAATGTAGATTTAATTGATTTTCCAGTTATGTGCATCTTTCCATCTACAGGAATAATATTTCCCCAGTCAACTTTCTTTGTACCTTGAAATAATTCTTCAAAGGATTTTGCTTCGAACTCAGCAGCTTGTATAAACACTCTTTCTGCAGTTCTTAAATGAATATTACATATTGCAATATCCATCTCATCTCCTTCAAATACTATCTTTCCATTTTCTACTATTAAATCTTCATATCCTAAGTTTTTCAGTTCCTTAGCTGTAATAGCCTCGATTCCGAAGGTTGTAGTTACAATTATATTATACATAAATTTTATTTCTCCTAATTATTATCATATAAACTTACTAAGTCTTTTTCATCTGTTTCCATTAACTCCACAGATATATCTTCTTTTCTAGATGTAGGTATATTTTTACCTACATAATCAGCTCTTATTGGTAGTTCTCTATGTCCTCTATCTATAAGTACTGCAAGTTGAATCATTTCTGGCCTTCCAAGGTCTATTATGGCATCTATAGCAGCTCTAACGCTTCTACCTGTAAATAGAACATCATCTACAAGTATTATCTTTTTACCAGTTACACTAACATTTGAGCTTAATTCTATGCTGTTATGTGATTTTAAACTTTCTGGCTTTTCCATATCATCTCTATATTTAGTTATATCAATGCTTCCAACCTCTACACTAGTTCCTTCAAACATATCTATAAGTGCAGCGATTCTCTCAGCTAAAGGTACTCCTCTACTTTTAATTCCCATTAAAACTAAATTTTCCGTACCCTTATTTTTTTCTATAATTTCATGAGAAATTCTCGTTAAAGTTCTTTTAATTGCTTTTTCATCCATAAGTGTGGACTTAAGTTCCATAATAGCTCCTCCTTAATTCTCTTTTCTTAACTTATCTAATACCTCTTGAAAGTGTGGTGGAAGCTTAGATTCAAATTCCATATACTCTCCAGATGTTGGGTGTATAAGTCCTAAATTTTTCGCATGTAATGCTTGACCTCGAAGTTTGAATTTTTGCTTCTTATGTCCATAAACTTGATCTCCAACTAGAGGATGATGTAGATGTGCCATATGCACTCTAATTTGATGAGTTCTACCTGTTTCAAGTCTACATTCCACTAGTGTATTATTTTTAAATCTCTCTAAAACCTTAAAGTTAGTTATGGCTTCCTTGCCATTATTAACTACAGCCATCTTTATTCTCTCATTAGGATGCCTTCCAATTTGGGTAACTATAGTTCCCTCATCTTGTTTTATTATTCCCTCTACTACGGCATAATATGTTCTCTTCATAGAGTGATCCTTTAACTGAGCAGCTAAAGAATTATGGGCATTATCATTTTTTGCCACCACAAGAACCCCTGAAGTATCTTTATCTATTCTATGAACTATTCCTGGTCTTATAACTCCATTTATACCAGACAAGTCTTTACAATGATACAGAAGCCCATTTACCAAAGTACCTGTGTAGTTACCTGGTGCTGGATGTACAACCATGTCTTGAGGCTTGTTAATTACAATGATATCTTTATCCTCATATAAAATATTTAAATAAATATCCTCTGCTTCTACTTGAAGCTCTACAGGGTCATTTATCTCTACAACTACTTCATCCTTTAATTTCAACTTATAATTACTTTTTTTAACTTTGCCATTAACCCTAACTTGCTCTTTTTCAATAATTCCTTGTGCAAAAGATCTAGACATATTTTCTTGACTTTCACTTACAAATACATCTAACCTTTTATCCATATTATTTTCATCTATTATATACTTTTCAATTTCCATTAAATCTCATCCTTCAATATACATATTAATAAGAAAAATGTACCTACACAAACTAGCATATCTGCTACATTAAAAGTTGGGAAATAGTAAATATCCTTGTAATGAACCATAATGAAATCCACTACAAATTTATATGCTATTCTATCTATAAGATTTCCTATAGCTCCTGCAACTACCATAGCAATAGAAATGCTAACAAGCTTATACTTAGGTTTATATTTAATCAAATAGTAAATCATACCCGAAACTACAGCTATAGTAATAAGTATAAATAACCACTGCTTATTTTGAAGCATTCCAAAGGCTGCTCCTCGATTTTCTAAATAATCAAAGGTAAAGAAGTTCTTTATAACCGTTATACCATCTGTACCCTTTAGTGAGCTCAATGCCCACCACTTTGTAACTCTATCTACTATTAATCCTAAGACTACTATTATAATTGCTAAGTTCAAATTGGCTCCCCCCAACTAATACTATAATATACCTTTAAGTGTATTACATTTATTCATTATTTCTTTTAATCCTTCTACATTTATAGTTTGCCTTGCATCCGACACTGAATTATCCGGCGTTACATGACTCTCTATAATTAATCCATCCGCTCCAGCTCCAATAGCTGCAAAACTCATAGGTTTAACTAATTCACGTCTACCAGTTCCATGACTTGGGTCTACAATTATAGGAAGCCTATAATTTTCTTTTATCATTGCCACGGAATTTAAATCCAAGGTATTTCTAGTACTTGTTTCAAAAGTTCTTATACCTCTTTCACAAAGAACTACATTCATATTTCCCTCTTTTAAAATATATTCTGCCGCATAAACCCATTCTGATATAGTGGCACTTATACCCCGCTTTAAAAGTATAGGGATTTTAAGTTTCCCTAATTCCTTTAAAAATGTATAGTTATACATATTCCTTGACCCTACTTGTATCATATCCACATACTGAAGAGCCTCTTCTATATCTCTAATATCCATAACTTCCGAAACTACTGGCAATTCAAACTTATCACCTACAGCCTTAAGAATTTTAAGCCCTTCAAGTCCAAGTCCTTGAAAATCATAGGGAGATGTCCTTGGTTTATATGCCCCAGCCCTTATCATGTGAACCCCTTGATTTTTTAATGATTTACCTATAGCCATCATTTTATTATAATCTTCTACTGCGCATGGTCCTGAAATAAAAGTTAATTCATCCCCACCAATTACAACATCCTTAATTCGTACTTTGATGCTATCTCCGCTGTTTTTATCTGCAAGTATTTCCTTCATAAGGTACCACCTAAATTGATTGTAACATTGAGCGTAATATTTGATTCGAATTTTTTACAGATATATCAGTAAATTTCTCAAAATCCATATGTGCCCCATTGTCAGCATTATCAGAAATAGATCTTATTATAACAAAAGGTTTATTATTTAAATAAGCTACATGTGCTATACTCGCACCTTCCATTTCACAAGAAATTGCATTAAACTCGCTCTTTAACCATCTAATTTTTTCTATGTCAGCTATAAATTGATCCCCTGATACTATTCTTCCTGTAAATATATTTATATTAGTTATATTTTCACAAGCTTTTTTTGCACATGCAATAAGGTTCTCATCACATTTAAAATCAAAAACATCCATCCTTGGTATTTGTCCTGGTTTATCTCCAAAGCTTGTAGTATCCATATCATGTTGCACAAGGTCTGTAGCAATAACTACATCTCCTGGATAAATATTTTTACCAATACCACCCGCTATTCCAACATTTATAACTGCATCTACATGAAAATCATCTATAAGTATTTGAGTACAAACAGCCGCATTCACCTTACCTATACCACTCTTAACAATTACCACTTCTTTATTGTAAATACTTCCATCATTAAAAGTCATCATTGCCTTTGTAGTCTTATTCTTTATATTCATATCAGCTATTAAAGAACTTACCTCTTCTTCCATAGCTCCTATAATTCCTATTTTCATATTAACTCTCCTTTATTCCTTTAATTCTTAACATATGTATTAGTATTATTCTATATCTACACTTATTATCATATACATGTTATCTCATATGTCAATAGCTTTTGTATGGATAAAAAAATCCCACTCAAAGAGTGAGATAGTTTTATTAGAATAATTTATTTATATAATTTCTAATATTTCTAAACAGAAGAACTCCTATTTACCCACAAAAAAACTTTTTATATCCTCAAGTTCAGCTGTGTTATACTCAAAGACTTCTACTTCTTTTTCACAAGCAACCTTCAAATTTACATTTTTATTTGTATCTTCTATAACATTTGATATATTATAGTTTTTATCAAAATCCTTCTCTAATGCTTCAAACATTTCCATTTGAGTAATTATAAAATTCCTAAACTTACTTCTAAATTTAGCAAATTCCTGTTTTGTTCTATCAAACTCATCATTAATATTTAAAACATCAACATGGGCCTTATCAATAATTCTCTTAGCACTATCATTTGCATTTCTAACTATTAATTCTGCCTCAGATTGTGAACTTGCCTTTGCTTGTTCTGCAGCATTTTGTGCTAACAATAAAGTGCTTTGAATTGTGCTTTCCATCTTTGCATAATGGTCTAATTTATCTTGAAAAACATCCATTTTCTCTTTTAGGATAGCATTTTCCTTATATACCAGTTCATAGTCCTCTGAAATCTTTTCTAAGAACTCATCAACCTCATCCATGTTATATCCTCTCATAGTTCTCTTAAAGTCCTTGTTCATTATATCCATAGACGTCATCTTCATAACCTTCACCTCTTATTAAATATATTTTCCTATCAGTAGTTTAACTCGTCCTTTTCCAGTTTCTCCAGTAATCATATGTAATTTATACTTTCCAAAACCTCTTATAGTGATAGTATCATTTATTTCTATTAGCTTATCCTTTACATCACATTGAAGATAATTTAATAAAACAGCTCCACTTGTAATCAATATGGTTCCCTTTGCCCTAGATATATTACAAATGCTTGGTATTATATTGTCTAACCTAAGAGATGTAGCAATAATACTTTTATCTTCAAAGCTGACATCTGGGATAATATCGCTATCTGTATCAATTTGTTTAATTGTACAGGGACAATTTCCTATAGTAGTTAAATTTTCTATTATATATTGTGAAACCGATTCCGATATTGGAACAAAACATGAATCTTCCTTTACTACTAAATCACCAAACAAGCTCCTTTTTATCCCCAAAGACATAATAGCCCCTAAAAAATCCTTATGGGCAAGATCCTTAAATTTTGATTTATTAGTTATTTGAATCATATCAATGCCATAGCTTTTGGGAATTTCAGCTCCCATTGAAAAACATAACATTTTTCTTTCACTATTCGTAAACACTCCATTTCCATTTATTGAAACTCCAATTCTACTTTCTTGCTTTTTTAAATTTATATAGATATCCGGAGTAATAAATTCCTTTGTGTATATATGCCCATCTATGATTCTACATAGATTTATATCTTCATATAGACTTGATATATAATTCTTATCATGGTCTTTAAATACATCCAAAAAAGTTTTTTTATCCATAACTCATCTACCTTACGCTCTTTCAAAATTAAAAATTAATCAACTATAATCTTCAATTTTCATTTTATAATTCATAATTTTTAATTCCTAATTTATTTAAACGAGCTGAATATGCCTTTATTGGTAAGTTCATTCTTTAGTTCATTACTTACCTCAATATTAGATGGTGTTAGTATAAACACACCCTTCTCCACTGATTGAAGGCCTCCTTCTAATGCATAAATTGCACCAATTAGGAAATCTAGTATTCTTTGTCCTTCTTTAGGCTCTACTCCATTTAAATTCACTATTACAATTCTTCTTGATTTTAAATTATCTACAATAATTTGCCCCTCATCATAATTTGTAGGCTTACTAATTACAACTTTTGAAGAAGATGCTGTATGAATGTTCACTATTTTATTTTGCTTTTTATTAACGAAGGGTTCTATTTCAATCTCTTCATCTCTCTCATCATAATTTTGTGATTTTTCTTCAACTACATCATCCTCATACTCATCTTCATCCTCTAATCCCATCATTCTTCCTATACCTTTAAAAAATTCCATAATAATACCTTCCTCCCGTTATATTTCGTTATAATTTCTTTCTCCAAAAACTCCTGAACCTATACGAACCATATTCGATCCGTTTTCCATCGCTACTTTATAATCCCCACTCATCCCCATTGAAAGAATATCCATTGAGATATTCTTATAATTCTTAGCATTTAGATTATCATACACTTCTTTAGTTTTTACAAAGTAATATTTACAGCTTTCGTCATCACCTTTAGGAATTGTAGTCATAATCCCCTTTACCTTTACACTGCTACATTTTTCACAAGCCTCTATCAGCTCATCTAAATCTTCTAGCATTATACCAGTTTTTGACTCTTCTCTACCGATATTAATTTGTATTAATACCTCTGCTGTAATATTGCTCTTACTATACTGTTTCTCAATTTCCTCTAGAAGTCTCACACTATCTAATGAATGTATTAAATAAACTCGTCCAACTAAGTATTTAACCTTATTTCTTTGAAGATGTCCTATTAAATGCCATCGTATATCCTTAGGTAATTCTTCATATTTATCCATTAATTCTTGAACTTTATTTTCACCGAAATCTCTTCCACCCAAATTATAAACTTCTTTAATCTCATCTACTAATCTAGTTTTAGACACTGAAATTAATGTTACTTCTCCTGGTATTTCTGACTTTACTTTCAGGAAGTTTTCTCCAATAGACAAATTTATTCCTCCCGTCTCACGTGTAAATTCCACAAAATATAATTCACATTATTTTTATTCTCCATATAACTAAAAAAACCTTTAATTATATTAATTTTTTTTACTTTTCTTTTGGTTTTAAAAATTCAGAGTAAATATCGGCATTGTATTTAGATATCTCTTTATCATAAACCGACTCTTTCTCAACATAGCAACCTCTGGCCCTTAACGTCTTAATATGATTCTCTTGATTTTCTATATAATCTTCTATAACCTCTTTATTACCAATAGCTGTGATATAAAAAGGTGCAATTATTTTAATACCATCTAATTCTATAGTTGCTCCAGAGCAAAGTCCATACGATGATTGAGTGACTCTATACCCGTTAACTTCAATGGCCTCAGCTCCAGCATTTCTAAGATCGTTAATAACCTTAACTAAATCTTTATCATGAATAAGCATATTGTTAGTATATTTACCACCAAACCGAACCTCCGGTGCATCATTTAATGTTATTTTAACGCCATCCCCAATTACCACTGACGACCCAAGTATTAATCTATTTTTATCTAGCTCCTTGCGTATTTCACCAATAACCGCAGCACTAGGCTTATTAACATTTTCATATTTTTCTATTTTACTACTTATTTTATCATATTCTTCCTCTAAATTTCTTATTTCTGTTTGTATCTTAGTTCTTTCATCATAGGCCTTTTTATATTGTTCTACATCTAAAAATTTTGTTTGTCCAGTTAAATTTATATTCATAGATATTAAAACCCCAATGATTATCGTTGCTATAAACAAAAATATATTGGCCTCATTAACTCTCATACAAAATTTCTCCTCAATGATGTATTTTTATTCTTTCCATAAGCATTCTTCTCACAACTGCAAAGTTTGTAAATATCCTTTGCCCAAATATAATAATAGCTGCAATATATACAGGTATACCCAGTTTATCTCCTAAATACACCATACCTGCAGCTAAGAATGCATTTCCAAAAAATCCTGACACAAATATGTCCGACCTAAAATCTTTATTCAAGCTTGCCCTAATGGCACCAAATGTAGAATCTATACACGCAAATATTGCTACTGATATATATGGTGACAATCTAAGTGGGAAATTTAGGTTAAACGCAACTCCTAATATAACCCCAATTATAAGTCCTATTAATGCAATCATTTAATCACCCCTAGTTTAAATTAGTTCTATTTTTTTGTTGATTCTGTTATATATTTATATTCAGCTGGCTTAGTGTCTTTTTTAATGCTCACTAAATCCTTCATATCATAAGTAACATCACAACGGTTACGAAGAGATTCTGGTATGTTACCTCTAAAATCCATTGCTCCAAAAAGGACCGATTTACTTCCTATTGCCTTTATCGTTACACGTTCATTAGGAGAAATCCTTACATTATTAACACGTATGTCTTTACCCGATGCTCTTATACCACTATTGCCCACAAGCCTTATATCATTTACAGATACAGCCTCTGCCCCTGCAGCGTAAAGTTCATTTACTATTGCTAATAAATCGTAGTCACTAATAGGATATCCTTGTTCCTGAGTACCAAATAAATTAGTTTTAGGTGTAATATACATAATAATACCTTGACCTTGTACGTCCATAAGCCCAGCTCTTAATCTAGTTTGTTGAAGTTCTTCTAGTAGTACTGAACTTTCATCTGTTTTACCTGCTGCTGCATTCTCATATTCTTCAGACTTTACCATAAGTTCGTCTATTTTAGCTTCTAATTCTTCCTTTTGTTTTTTTAGTTGTTCATTTTCAATCAATATTTCAGGACTTAAGCTGCTATCTTTAGATACTGTATTTTGTTTATCTATAGTATTAAGTTGAGTTATCATAACAAATCCGAACATTAGAAATATAAATCCAACACTTAATTTTGCAATAAGTTTTTTCACTAATTTTACCTCCTTAACTTCTTTAAACCTTCACACCATTATATTTCACACCATTATATATAGTAAACTTAAACTATTCTTCTCTATATACAACTGGATTACCATCAAAACTTACATCAATATATCCCTTAAAATCCATCATTTCTGGTGCACTTAATATACTGAAGGCCTTTGCAATTTTATCATTCATATCTTTAGCTGTCCCTAACTTTATATACGCTTCATTTACATATATTTTCATATCAATAAAATCATTAATTTCTACCTTTTTAATATTATATTTAGTAAAAAATTCATTTTTTTCTAAAAACTCATAAATATTGCATAGTGCTGACAATTTTTCCGACTCTATATTTTGAATAGGTTCGCCTAGCTTCAGTGCAGCTTCTTCTATGCCTTCTAATCTAAGGAGATTTAATCCATCTATATTTTCTTTCTTTTCTAAAACAGTTCCACCGTCATCAATAATATAATAACCGCCGCCAATTTCAGTATAGTACACTACTTTCCGCTCTTCTACATTCACTGAAATTTTATTAGGATATTTTCTTTTCACCTTAGAACTTAATATATATGGATTTTCTAATAACTCCTTCTCTATCTTATTCGTTCTAATTTTAAATATATTTATATCATTCTCAATATTTATACTTGACTTAACACTTTCTTCTGACAAATTTACTATACCTGTAACTGTAATTTCAGACAAATTAAAGTTTGGCAAAGTAAATGCTAATGTTATAAGAATTGACATTAACACTATCAGTAACAAAATGCTCTTCTTAATCATTATTATTCTTTTCTTTTTTCTCAATATACTCTCTTTATTATCAATAATATAATTCCCATAACTCTGTTTAATATTTTTAGCCATAATCAAATCCTCAAACTTCCCTATACTTATAGATACAACAATATGATAACATTTTTACGTGACAAATTCATTACAATTATATTAATATTTCTAAAATATAATTTAATATTTCACAAATTTATCTACCACCAATCTTTATCCTCTAAACTATTTATAGAATAATTTTAATACATATGCTCAAATTAACTCTATCTACTTCAGCCCTTAAAACCACTAAAAAATTTATTTCAATTGTTAATTTAAATCAAATAATACGGCTAAAAAATACAAAAGTATCTTTTAGCCGTATTATTATGCAGATTTTTTATTGTTTTGCCTTGTGATATTCAGAAGTATACCCATAAATATCATATTTATTACTAACGAAGACCCTCCATAGCTTATAAATGGTAATGGCACCCCTGTTACTGGCATAGACCCTGTAACAACAGCAATATTAATCAATGCTTGAAATACTACAACTGATGTTATACCTGTGGCTAATAATGATCCATACATATCCTTAGCCTTAGACGCCGCAATAACACCTCTCCATAAAAATAATATGAACAAAATTATTATAAATGCAACCCCTATAAACCCTAATTCTTCTCCTATAACTGATAATATAAAATCATTATGAGGTTCTGGTATATAAAAACACTTTTGTCTCGATTGTCCTATACCTACTCCTATAAGCCCACCTGATCCTAATGCTAATAGTGACTGTACAAGTTGATATCCAGCACCTTGAGAGTCATTCCATGGATTAGTGAAGTTAAGTAGCCTAGTCATCCTATAAGGCTCAATCAAAATAAATGTGGCTCCTAAAGCACCAACGCCTCCCGCTAAAACTCCCATATGTGAAAGCTTAGTTCCCGCTACAAATAACATAATTACAGTAACTAACATTGTAACCGTAGCTATACTAAGATTTTTCTCTAATAGTATCATTCCAGCTATAAATCCCGCAAATAGAAGATTAGGTACTACACCTTTCCAAAACTTCTTTATATTTTGAGTATTATTAGATATGTTTTTTGCTACAAACAATACCACTACATATTTTGCAATTTCTGAAGGTTGAAAGGATGCTCCTCCTAACCTAATCCAACGTTGCGCTCCTTTTACAGGTTCGAATAGAAACACCATACATAGAGCAACAAATGTTAACACCATCAAAATCTTTGTAAATTTTTTATACTTATGATAATCAATATTCAAGGTCATTATCATTCCAACAAAACCAATAGCTGCCCATTGAAGTTGTTTCCATAAAAAGTATTCAGCATCATCATATTTAAATGCCGAAAAGTAAGAACTTGCACTATAAACCATTACAACTCCGATTGTAACCAACATAACAATCACAGCAAATAGCATAAAGTCTATATCTCCCAATTTCATTTTGGGTTTTTTCATCTTAATTCCTCCTACTGTATTTTAGTAAGTAATAGCTAGGAATCCTATTAGACATAGCAGAACTGTAATAATAGAAAACACTGCTACTATTTTACTTTCATGCCACCCCTTTAACTCGAAATGATGATGAATTGGTGCCATTTTAAATACGCGCTTCCCAGTTAACTTAAATGATGTAACTTGAATAATTACAGATAAAGTTTCAATTACATATATTCCACCAACTATAATTACTATTAACTCAAGCTTTAATATCATAGCTATGGCTCCAATAGCGCCACCAAGTGCTAGCGCGCCTGCATCTCCCATAAATATCTGTGCCGGGTATGAATTATATTTCAAAAATCCAAGTATAGATCCTGCTAAAATAGCACAAAACATAGCTAATGTATAGTATTCCATTCCAAAACTCACAAGAGCAAAAAATGTCATTACTAAAAGGGTTACCGAACTACAAAGTCCATCTAATCCATCCGTAAGATTAACAGCATTCGTTACTGCTGCAAAATACACTACTATAAATGGTATAAAGAATATTCCTAAATTTAAAGTTTTTGCTCCTACAAAAGGGATCATTATATCAGTTCCGATTCTACTTGATGCATAATATCCAAATACTACAGATACTACAATTAAAAGTATCATCTTTTGATAACTTTTCAAACCTTCATTTTTCTTTTTAATTATTTTTAGTGCATCATCTAAAAACCCAATCGCTCCAAAAGCTAAAAGTGCATAAAGTGCAAGCATAGCTTCATCATGTGGATTTCTCACCATCACTATCATGGTAATGCATGTAGCTAAAATGAATATTATCCCACCCATAGTTGGGGTTCCTTGCTTTTTAAGATGGCTTTGTGGTCCATCATCTCTTATGTTTTGTCCAAACTTAAAACTACGCAGTGCTGGTATTATAAAAGGTGCAATTAAAAATGCTACTAAAAATGCCACTAAAACAGAATATATTAATTTACTCATATTCCATCCCTCCCTATATATTTTTCTTTTGTAATTCTTTAATTATATTTTCAAACTTCATTGATCTAGATGCTTTTAGAAGTATAACATCTCCTGGTTTTAAACTTTTTTCAAGAAATCCTATTAATTCATTCATAGATTCAAAGGAAGCAAAATTATTATTTCCATAACCTATTTCAAATTCCTTATTATACTCACCAAGCGTTATAAGCATATCAATTCCACTTGATTTTGCGTATTCTCCTACTCTTCTATGTGCGACGTCTGACTGTTCTCCTAATTCCTTCATAGTACCTAGCACTGCAACTTTTCTACCTTCATAAGTTTTTAAAACCTCTAGTGCCGCTTCCATAGAATCTGGACTTGCATTATATGCATCATTTATTATCACATAATCTTTAAAGTTTATTACGTCCAGTCTCATGGATGTAGCTTCTAAATTTTTCATCCCTTCTTGTATATCCTGATAACTCACCTTTAGTTTTCTTGCCACTGCTATTGCTAGTAAAGAATTAAGCACATTATGCTTCCCTGGAACTGGCACCTTAATAGTCATGTTAATTTCTTCTTCATCTTCCATCACACCAAACTCAATACGGTCCTTATCTATAATTATTCTACAAGCCTTGAAATTATAATCATTTTCTATACCAATTTTTACAATTTTATATTTATCGGACTCATGATTATAAAGCATATCATTGTCGCCGTTAATAATTAAAATATTTTCACTTCCAAAATTAGTTGCAATTTCAAGCTTCGCCTTTAAAATATTCTCTCTACTTTTCAAATTCTCCATATGAGAAGTACCTATATTCGTTATGACACCAATACTTGGTTTTGCAACTTTTGTCAAGGTTTCAATTTCACCTAGATTACTCATTCCCATCTCCAAAATTGCAACTTCATAACTACTATCAAGGTTAAATATCATCAGTGGAAGACCAATATCATTATTAAAATTCCCTGCTGTTTTAAAAACTTTATATTTTTTACTAAGAGCCGCTGCTATTAAATCCTTAGTTGAAGTCTTCCCTGTAGAGCCTGTAATTCCAACTACTTTTATATCTAAAGTATCAATATAGTAAGACGCTAAATCTAATAATGCTTTCTTTGTATCCTGAACTAAAATTATAGATACACCTTCATTTAAGTTCTTATATTCTTCATCTTCATGAACAATGCAAAGCTCTGCTCCATTTTCTACTGCAACATTTACAAATCCATGACCATCAAAATTTTCTCCCTTAATAGCAAAGAATATATCCCCCTTTGAAATCTTCCTGCTATCTATTATAACCTTTGAAAACCCATCTTTTTTTCCCTTGACTAGAATTTTTCCATCTATAGCACTTACAATCTCACTAAGTTTTATAGTTTCCATCTATAGCTTCAACTCCTCAATTAGTTCTTCCACAACTTCCTTCTCATCAAAGTGAATAGTTTCATTTTTAAGTATTTGGTAAGTTTCATGTCCCTTACCTGCAATTACAATAATATCGCCTTTTTCTGCTATAAGTAATGCTGTTTTAATAGCATCCCGTCTATTCTCAATAAGCTGATAATTATGTTTTTCTACTCCAGCCTTAATATCCTCAAGAATTACATATGAATCCTCACTTCTTGGATTATCTGAAGTTATTATAGCTATGTCACTAAGGTCTGTTCCAATTTTACCCATAATAGGTCTTTTGGTTTTATCTCTATCCCCACCACAACCAAAAATACAAATTAATTTACCCACTGTCAATTCTCTAAGATTTTCCAATATATTTTTAAGACTGTCAGGAGTATGCGAATAATCCCTAATAACTTGGAAACCTAGATTAAATCCAAGTGTTAAATTCTCACATCTTCCTGGCACCGTTACATTAGCAAGTCCTTTTAAAATAGTGTCCATATCTAGACCTTCTCCTAAAGCTACCCCAATGCATCCTAATGCATTATAAACATTATATTTTCCTGGTATTGATAGATTTAAATCATAACTTTCCCCATGAACCTTCACCTTAAATCCTATTCCTGTAGCTTTAAGTTCTATGTTTTTCCCAATTAAATCACTTTCCGCTTCTATTGAGTAAGTTGTAACCTTAGAGTCTATCTTATTTAACAATTCTATTCCATAAGCATCGTCTATATTCACTATTGAACTCTTACTCATATTGAATAACTTACATTTAGCATTAAAATAATTTTCAAAAGTTTTATGGAAATCTAAATGATCCTGAGTTAAATTCGTAAACATCCCCTGTGAAAATTCAATTCCAAATACTCTATCTAGCTCTAAAGAATGAGATGAAACCTCCATAACACAGTAGTCCATTTTCTTATCAACCATTTCATTAAACAATTTTTGAAGTTCTAGTGATTCTGGTGTAGTTTTTTCTGTATGAATTCTTTCACTTCCAATAAAATTTGCAATAGTTCCTATAAGTCCTACTTTATATCCTTTAGCCTCCAGAATAGCCTTCAACATAAATGCTGAAGTAGTTTTTCCATTTGTACCTGTGATCCCAATAATCTTCATTTTACCACTTGGATTATTATAAAAATTCGTTGCTGCCATAGCTAACGTTTTTCTTCCACTTTCAACTTTTATATATGTTATACCATCAATCATGGAAATTTCCTTTTCTATAACTATGACCTTAGCTCCACTTTCTATAGCTTTAGGTACAAAACTATGACCATCTACATTAAAGCCACCAATGGCAAAAAACATATCTCCAATTGATATTTTCCTACTATCATACTGAAGTTCATTTACTATTAGACTATCATCACCTTGTAATATGGAGTATTCTACACCTTTTAATAAATCTTTTATCATCATGACAAATCACATCCTTATTAAATCTTATATTATATTTAATACTAGACAATCATCACATCCTAGTATTTAAAAGCCTCTTATAGCATACAAAATCCGGTAGCACAAGTCAAACTGTAACTACCGGATAACTTATATCTAGTCTGCTAATGTGCCTAGTTGGAATGTTATTGTAGTGCCTTTTTTAATTTCCTGACCTCCAACCACACTTTGTTCTACAACTAAACCATCTCCTACAAATTCACCTTTTAGACCTAAATCATTAAAGAGTTTTTGTATCGATTCTTTTGTAAATCCCTTCAAGTCTGGAATTACTACTATATCACCATCACTAGCACTCTGTCCTGCATAAAGAATTATTTCCTTACCTTCCTTCATGGTAAACCCTGGCTTTGGATTTATATCAGTAATAGTATTACCACTGCCCTCTATTTTAACTTTAAGTCCTGCAGCTGTAATTTCTTTCTTTGCTTCTGCAACAGATAATCCTCTAACTTCTCGAACTATGACGTCCTTCTTTAAACTTTCATCAACTTCCATATAACTACCCTGAGGTTTCATCTCACTATAATTAAATAAATCATTAAATAGCTTCTGACCAACCGGTGCTGCAATTTGACCTGCATAGTATAGTGAAGGATTTGGTTCATCTATAGATACAAAAACTGTATACTTAGGATTATCCGCAGGTGCCATACCTGCAAAAGATGCTAAATATTTTCCATTTGCGTATCCACCATTAATAGGGTCAACTTTTTGTGCCGTACCCGTTTTACCAGCTATTCTATATCCATCTATTTTAGCCTTTGATCCACCACCACTACTTACTGTAGCTTCTAAATGTGCTCTCATTTCCGCCATTGAAGCTGGAGAAAAAACTTCTTTTTTATCAATTTTATAAGACTCATCTATCATTAAATTGTTATCCTTATCGTAATGAACAATTTCTCTCATAAGATGTGGTGTAATTAAATATCCACCATTTGCGATTGCATTATATGCTCTCATAAACTGAATACCCGTAGTTGTATTACTTTGTCCAAAAGATATAGTTGCAAGATCTGTAACTGAAATATCCTTTGTAGCCTTAACAATACCTTTGGATTCTCCAGGTAAATCAATACCTGTCTTTTCTCCCAATCCAAATTTTTTAATGTACTCATTAAGATTTTCTGCCCCTAATCTCTCTCCAAGTGTCATAAATCCAACGTTACATGAATTTTTGATAATACCTTCAAAATCCAATGGTCCATGTCCCGTAGTCTTCCAACAATGAATAGTTCTTCCTCCTATTGTAAGTGCTCCTCCACAATTGAATGTATCTGTCGGCTTAACTACACCCTTTTCTATTGCTGCTGTAGCTGTAATAACCTTAAATATGGACCCTGGTTCATAAGCATCACTAACTAATCTGTTTCTCCAAAGCTGTTGTATTTGATCATCTGGTACATTCTCCGGCCATGGACTATTTGGATTATAGTCAGGTTTATTGGCCATAGCAAGTATTTCACCATTATTAGGGTCCATTACCATTACAGATACTGCCTTTGCTTCGTTATCCACTAAAGCCTCTTGCGCTAGTTTTTCTGCAAAGTATTGTATATTTTCATCAATAGTTGTAATTACATCTCTGCCATCAATAGGCTCTGTGAATTCTGAAATTGTATATGGTAACCCTTCACTTTTTTGGTCTATTTCAGCAATTTTTATTCCTGGAACTCCAGCCAAATATTTATTATAGTATAACTCTAGTCCTGTAAGCCCTTCACCATCTGAGTTTGTATGTCCGAGTATATGTGATGCAAAGTTTCCATTAGGATAGTATCTTTTTGTATCTGGCGATATTACTATACCATTTATATTTTTTTCCTTAGCAAATGCTCTAATTGCATCCGTCGCATCTTTTTCAATCCGTCTCTTTAAAATAGCAGAACCTCGTAGGTTACCATTTGGAAGTGGCTTTGTTAAAATTTCTAATACCTTAGGTTCTTCAATCTCAACTATAGGCGCTAAAGCAGCCGCAATCTCCTCCATAGTCATCCCATTCTCTGCTATATCACTTCTGAGTGTATTTAAGTCTAAATCTGCTCTATATACATTTGCACTTACTGCAAGTTCTCTACCGTTTCTATCCAGTAGTTTACCCCTTTTAGCATTTATCTTAACATCGCTAGTCCATTGCTGCGTGGCCAGTGATTTATATGTTGATTCCTTAACAAACATAACATATCCTAATCTTACTGTTAATACCGTGAAAATTAAAACTGCACACATCACGGAAATTATCATCCTCTTTTTCATCAATACCTTATCAACAAAATAATTTTTTGCCACTACAAATACCTCTCTAACTAATTAAAAAATATTTTTTTTATTCTGCTTATCAATCTATCCCCTTTTCCATCTTCGCTGTTCTCTACCGCGATTGGTTGAATTGCATTTAAGTCGCAATATACTGCATCAACCGTCTTGGGTTTTATCATCTTTAATTCCTTAGTTGCTACTTCTTCTATGTAAGCAATATTGTTGAACCCCAGTAGTTTAATACTTAAATTTTCACTTTCTTCCTTAATAACACTTATATTATCTTGTAATGTTATTATTTCCTTTTGATTTTTATAAATAACACTATATCTTGAAACCAGTATAACTCCAACTAACCCACCAGCTAAAATATAACTGTTAAGCTTTAAAAACTTTAGAACTTTTAATCTTCTTGTTTGTTTTAAGGCTTCTCTGGCTGGACTTTGTTTTGCGGGACTTTTTTCCCGTTCTTTAGGTATCGGGTTAATCTGTGGTGCTAAAGCACTGGTTCCATCAGTGGCATTTTTTGTATTTTCTACTAACATTCTACTACCCCCATATAGTTTTTAGAACTAAATCTTTTTACATCCTCTCAATTTTGCACTTCTACTTCTTGAATTATTTTCAAGTTCTTCCTCTGTTGCCTCTATTGGTTTTCTATTAACAAGCCTAATTATAGGCAACTTACCACATACACACATTGGTAAGTTCTTTGGACATTTACATGGATCTGTTAAATCTCTAAATTTCATTTTTACAATTCTATCTTCTAACGAATGGAAAGTTATAATAGCCATTACACCATCAGCATTTAATGCTTCTATACCATCTTCAATAGTTTTATTTAGGATGCTTAACTCTCTATTTACTTCTATTCTTATAGCTTGGAATGTTCTTTTAGCTGGGTGTCCACCTTCTCTTTTAAATTTACCTGGTATACATCCATCTGTAATCTTTACAAGCTCTAGCGTAGTTTCTATAGGTTTAATCTCTCTCAATTCTACAATTTTAGCAGCAATTCGCTTAGAAAATTTTTCTTCTCCATACTCCTTTAATATTCGATACAATTCTTCCTCACTGTACTCATTTACAACATTATATGCAGAAAATATTTCTTCTCTATTCATTCTCATGTCAAGGGCTGCTTCCTTCATATAACTGAAGCCCCTTTCACCTTGATCTAGTTGATAAGATGACACTCCAAGATCCATAAGTATACCATCAACTTTCTCTATTCCAAGTTCCTTCAATATATCCTTTATATTATAAAAATTATTATGTACATATGTAACATTAGGAAAATCCTTCAACTTCTCTTTTGCAGCCTTCAGTGCGTCCTGGTCCTGATCTATTCCAATCAATCTACCCCTTGGTGAAAGTTTCTTTAATATCTCACTTGAATGTCCTGCCCCCCCTAAAGTACAATCTACATATATACCATCTTCTTTAATATCTAACATGTCTATACATTCATTAAGCATTACTGAATAGTGTTTAAATTCCATCTTTCAATCTCCTTCATTTTTATACTTAGGATTCATTCTATCATTTAAAGTATTACTTCAATTCATTATTATTAATCCTTCAAACTGTTAAAATCTTAAATCCACTTAATATAAATTTCATTTGTATTAGCATTAGCATCTATTTATATTGCATTTACCATTGTACCATAAATAATTCTATGCGTTTATATAAATTCCTTTTAAAACTTAACTAAATATGTTAATTTTTTTAAACAAATTTACAATAATAACGCAAGTATTAAACCTAATAGTGAAAATTATTACATTTTAATACATTATCGTTTTATATTTCAATATTTTTAAACTTATTTTCAATGTTCTTTGTAGAATTATTGAAATTACGTCTTCGCTAGAGTATAATTTAAAAGATTAGATTTTCAAGTAATAAACTCAAGGGTTTAACATAGAAAGGACGAATACTTTATGAAATTAGGAATTGTAGGTTTACCTAACGTAGGAAAAAGTACTTTATTTAACGCTATTACAAAGGCTGGAGCAGAATCAGCTAACTACCCATTCTGTACTATAGAACCAAACATTGGAGTTGTTAGTGTTCCTGACAGCCGTCTTGATGTACTCCAGAAATTATATAACTCAAAAAAACAAATCCATACAGCTATAGAATTTTACGATATAGCAGGCCTCGTTAAAGGAGCAAGTAAGGGTGAAGGCCTTGGAAACAAATTCTTATCTCATATCAGAGAAGTTGAATCAATAGTTCACACAGTTAGATGCTTTAATGATGAAAATATTGTTCACGTAGAAGGTTCAATATCTCCTATTAGAGATATCGAAACAATTAATTTAGAATTAATTTTCTCTGATTTAGAAGTTCTTGAGAGAAGGATGGAAAAATCACTTAAACTAGTACGTTCTGGAGATAAGGTTGCTAAAACTGAATATGCAATTATGGAAAGAGTTAAGGCTCAGCTTGAAGATAACAAACCAGCTAGAACTTTAGAAGCTACTGAAGACGAAGCTGAATTTATAAAAAGCTTATTTTTAATTACTTCTAAACCAGTATTATATGCATGTAACGTAAGTGAAGATGATTTAATGGAATGTGGCGGAGAAAACGACATGGTAAAACTAGTTGAAGATTATGCTGCATCTGAAAACTCTCAAATCATAATCGTATGTGCAAAACTCGAAGAAGAACTTTCTACTTTAGAGGATGATGAGAAAAAAGATTTACTTGGTGAGTACGGTCTTACTGAATCTGGTCTTGATAAATTAATTCATGCTAGCTATAAGTTGCTTGGATTAATGAGTTATTTAACAGCCGGACCTCAAGAAATTAGAGCTTGGACAATTAAAATAGGCACAAAAGCTCCTGCTGCTGCTGGTAAAATTCATAGTGATATAGAACGTGGATTTATCCGTGCAGAAGTTATATCTTTCGATAAATTAGAAGAATGTGGATCTGAATCTGCTGCTAAAGAAAAAGGCTTCTATAGATTAGAAGGAAAAGAATATATAATGCAAGATGGAGATGTTGTTAACTTTAGATTTAACGTATAGCAAAATAGTGGCTATCTCAATTTGAGATAGCCACTATTTTATTTACTCCGTTGGATAAGCTTCACACTCTTTATTAATTAATTCTATTACACCTTGATAATTTATTCCATCAACGTCATAAATTATTTCCATAGCATCCGCTACATTTTCAACAGTATATATAGTAAACTCCCCATCAACTATGGCCTTCTCAACTTCAGTTGATAAAACCAAGTCTTCTTTGTTTGACAATGGAATTATTACACCCTTATTGTTGATATTTCCCATAATTTTGCACACAGAAAAGAATCCCTCTATTTTTTCGTTTACTCCACCTATTGCCTGAACCTGACCAAATTGATTTATTGAACCGGTTATGCCAATATTCTGCTTTATAGGAATTTTACAAAGCGCAGATACAATACATACAGCTTCTGCAACCGATGCGCTATCACCATCAATTACCCCATATAATTGTTCAAAACTTAAATTAAAATCCACTGGAAGCTTCTTATATCCTCCATTAAGATTGTTAATATACCCCTTCAAGACACTAATTCCTTTAGTATGAATTTTACCACTAAGATTAGATTCCCTTTGAGCATCAATGATTTTTCCATCGCCATTAAAACATGTGCAAGTTATTCTCACAGGTTTTCCAAAACTTGTATACCCTGTATCTATAACTGATAACCCATTAATTTGTCCTACCTTGCTCCCTTTAACATCAATTAGTATTCTACCATCTTCATAAAGATTTAAATACTCGTCTTCTATAATTTCTTTCTTATAAGCTACATTTTCTATATCTTTACCGTCGATAAACTCCCTTTCTTCTTCTAAAGCTCTTTGATTACCTAATAATAATAGATTTGAAATTTCATCATAATCAAAATAGATTTTATTTCTATTTTCGGCTTTTCTAGCTAAGAATTTGGCAATTTCTCTAGTCCCGCTAAATGTAATATTTTTAATGTCATTAGATTTTACGAATTCGTCGATTTCTTTCATTAAAATAGCCTTATTTTCATCATCACACTGTAACATACCTTTGTATTCAGCCCTCATCTTAAATATGGTTTTAAATTCTTTATCATAGTTATATAGAGCATCATAGGTTTCATAGTCACCTATAATTATTACCTTCGTATTAATTTTCATAGGAACTGGCTTTAGATTTCCTAATGTAAATAACTCTAAATACCCTCTATTGTAATCTAAATCTACTTTTTCTGTAATTAAACATTTTTTCAAGTAATGATATGATTGAGGATTACTTAAAATACTACTTGCCCTTATAATAAGACAACCGCCATTTGCCCTTGCATAGCTACCGACCTTTATGGACCTTATAGTAGACACATATACATTATTATGATTTTCATATTCAATAGTTCCAATTAAATTAGAGACACTAGGGTCATCATCAAAAATCACAGGAGGAAATCGCAACTTTGAATTATCTACAACCACATTTATATCATACTTATATATAATTTCCTTTATGGTTGCTTCATCATCTTCATAGCTTATAGAATAGTTATCCTTGAGGTTAGTTTCAATTGATTTAATTACATAACTAATATATTCCATAGCTGATTTATCCTTCTGAAGAATTTTTTTTATTTCTTTCTTTAGACTTTTCATTTCTTCTTCAAAAAAACTTTGCATAATTTCCCTGATTCTATTTATCTCATCATCCTTCATATTTCTGAGCTTTTCTAATATATCATTGGCACTTATTTTAAGTTCATTTATACTATTTGTTATTTTACTTTTTTCATCCTCTGCTAGGTCATCATACTCATCTTCTGTCATCTCTCTCCCCATATTCAAAGGAATAAACGTAAATGCTTCACCACTAGTTTTTATATCAAACCCAAAGCTTTTAGACATATCTATTAGCTCACCAACTATTTTACTTCTCCTATCCTTGATAATCGAAATCAGTTCCTCTTTCTCCTTATTATCAAGTCCATTATAGAATTTAAACACATTGTCAGCATAAAAGTCTTGCACTTTATCTAGGACAGCCTTTAACTTGTTTCCATAACCATTATTTACAGCTATGGGAATCGGTTCTTTCGGTTCCTCTTTTACTACATAGCATATATCACCTGCAGAACTTTTATCCTTAAATATGTGTTCCACATAACTAATAATATGACTTATTCTATTTTTACAAAATTCATCTACTAGATAAATGTTATATCCATCCTTATCTAAAAGCAGTGAAGTTTTTATTGTTTTGTAAGCAGCCATATATTGTGGTAAAACAAATTCGCCTTCTATTTTTTCATTATTGCTAATATTAAAATCATATAAAACTTCTTCAGGTTTTAAAACTTTTTTCATACTGTCCTCCTATATAAAATTGTTTAATATATTAATATTCCTGAAAAATGTTTTTTGGAACAAAAATGCAAAAAATACTAAATATAATTTTAAAACTTGTTATAATAAATTAATTATTATATAATACTGTTAGTATATATTATGATATTAAAAGAAGTAACCTAATATTATACGTAGCTATTATTCTTCATGTAAAGGAGTTATTCATATGGGATTTAAAGACAAATTATCACAAGGTTATAAAGATGCATTTATTGGAAAGTATGGTGACAGAGTAACACAACTTCAAGGAAGAGCATTATCTGTAAAAACAGAAACAAAGTCTCTCCTTGGAATTTTAAACACTATCATAGTAACTATAGTTATAAAGCAAGATAATGTTAGAACTATAGCAACTTGCGTTTATAAGAAAAAGAGATGGTTTAAAAAACCACTATTTATTCCTATATCTCAAGGAAATTCTTTAATTATTCAAGGTTTAAAACCCGATTTCTCTAAAAAGAAAAAGAAAAAGAAAAAGTTAAAAGAATATATTTCTATTATGAATGTTATGAACCTTACTACCAAAAGAGATTTAGTGCCTGTTGAAGGTGCTTCTAAAAAAGTTCAAAGAGTAAGACAAGACAAACGCTTCAAATAAAAAACAGCTTCCTAATTTAGGAAGCTGTTTTTTCATTTGTTAACGACTTAATTTAAGGTAGGGTTTAATTAGCTTTGAAATTTAATTTATACATTTATATTTCACCTATAGATCACAAGCCAATAATGTAATACTCTAAAAATCATTTAAAACACCTTAACTTACTAGAATTTATTTCCTACAAATATAGCTATACTATTTATGAATGATATTATACCTGAGAAAAATATAACTATAGCCCATTGACCTATATTAATAGGTGTTGTGTGGAATATTGCTTGAAATACTGGCAAATAAATTATTAGTAAGAGCGCTATTATCGAAACCATTACTGACCCAATTAAATATAAGTTTGTAAAAGGATTAATTTCAAACAATGAATATTTTTCACTTCTACATTCAAATACATGAATTAGCTGAGAAGTTATTAATGTTCCAAGGGCTAAAGTCCTACAAGTTTCAAGATTGTATCCATAATACTTCCCTGCTAAAAATGCAAGTACCGTACATATACCAATTAATGAACCTCTAATTAATATCTTTTCTTTAAGCCCCCTTGCAAAAACACTTTCTCCCTTTTCTCTTGGTTTTTCATACATAATATTTTTATCTGCTGGATCAACTCCAAGAGCTATAGCTGGAAGTCCATCTGTAACTAAGTTAACAAATAATATTTGAATAGGTAGTAACGGAACTTCTAGATAAAATAAAGAAGCCAAAAACATTGTTAATACTTCACCTAAGTTACACGATAAAAGATATCTTATAAACTTTCTAATGTTATCATATATAACCCTGCCTTCCTCTACTGCTGTTACAATAGTAG
The DNA here is from genome assembly GCF_036660475.1 of Clostridium sp. Classification (GTDB taxonomy): domain Bacteria; phylum Bacillota; class Clostridia; order Clostridiales; family Clostridiaceae; genus Clostridium_J. Next base: position 73,488 of record NZ_JAVXAO010000014.1, read on the forward strand.
CAAAATTATCATCTAAAAGTATCATAGATGCTGCTTCTTTAGTTACGTCTGTTCCGGATATACCCATGGCTATCCCTATATCCGCTTCTTTAATTGCTGGTGCATCATTAACTCCATCCCCAGTCATTGCCACTATGTTGTTTTTGCTTTTAAACGCTCGTACTATTCTTAGCTTATGTTTTGGACTAACCCTTGCAAATATTCTATAAGTGTCTATGGATTTTTCTAATTCTTTATCACTTATTCGATCAAGCTCTTCACCTGTAATTACTTCCTTATTTTCGCTACATATATTCAACTCTTTCCCTATAGCAAAGGCTGTATTTTTATGATCTCCTGTTATCATAACTGGCCTAATTCCCGCTACTCTACACCTAAGCACAGCATCCTTAACTTCTTTCCTTGGTGGATCAATAATTCCTGCTACACCTACAAAGATTAAATTACTTTCCACCTTTTCGCCCTTTATAAGATTTTCATCTCTATAGGCTCCAGCAATACATCTTAAAGCTTTAAAAGACATATCATCAATAAGCCTCTCCACACTTTTTCTATAAGGTGTTGTTATTGGTTCAATTCTACCATTAACTAATATATAAGAACATTTATCAAGAATTCTCTCTGGAGCTCCCTTTACATAACAAACCTCTTTTTTTGACACCTTGTCCTTAATGATTACAGTCATCATTTTTCGTGTAGAGTCAAAAGGTATATCAAAAACTCTTTGAACTTTATTGTTAAAAATCTCTACATCACTAGTTTTCTTGAAAAACCCCTTTATAAGAGCAGTTTCTGTAGGATCTCCCATTAATGCCTTTTCAATATAAGCCTCTGAGTAGTTATAATTACAATCATTACAATACACAAATATCTTTCTTAACATATCATGTTCAAAACTTTTCCCCTCTTCCACATCCTGGACTTTTCCATTATGAAGAAGTGCAGTTACCGTCATTTTATTCTCTGTTAACGTACCAGTTTTATCACTGCATATAACAGATGTACACCCTAAGGTTTCAACTGCTGGTAATTTTCTAACTAGAGCATTTCTCTTAAGCATTCTAGAAACACCAAGCGCGAGCGCAACTGTTACTATAGCAGATAACCCCTCTGGAATTGCAGCTACTGCAAGACTAACTCCTGATAAAAACATATCATATATATTTTCACCCCTATATATACCTAGCAATGTTACTACAGTACATATAGCAAGACAAAGTACAACTAAAACCTTTCCTAATGAATTTAATCTTTCCTTTAGTGGAGAGGGTTCATCTTCAATAGAATGTAGCATGTTAGCTATTTTCCCCATCTCAGTATTCATTCCAGTTCCATAGACCTTGGCCTTTCCTTTGCCCATAAGTACAATAGTCCCCATAAATATACTATTATTGTTATCCTCTGAGGTTTTATGCACCCCAACGGACTCACCTGTAAGAAGGGATTCATCCATCATTAAATTATTTCCATCTACCAAAATGCTATCAGCTGGTACCCTATCTCCACTTTCTAGTATTACTAAATCTCCAGGCACTAAATAGATAGAATTAATTACTTCAATTTTACCATTCCTTATAACCTTAGCCGTCGGTGATGAAAGCTTTTTTAATTGTTCTAGGGATTTTTCTGTCTTATACTCCTGAACAAATCCTAAAACTGCATTCATAATAACAATAATTAAAATTGTTATGGCATCTGCCTTATCTCCCATTACACCTGATATTAAAGTAGCTACCATTAAAATCCAAATTATCACATCATTAAATTGAGATAGAAATATCTTAATTGGTGACACAGATTTTTTTCCCTGCAATTCATTTAACCCATACTCCTTAAGCCTATCTTCAATCTCATTTGTAGATAAACCGCGATATTCATTTGCGCTCACATTTTTTCCCCCTCTATATTTTATTACTTATTCTGTAAAGTTCATCCCACGGATATACACCCTAAATCTAACCTTCTACAGATGTGTAAAGGTATCTATCCATGGATAAGTTAGCTTAGCTGCAATTGTTATAAAATCCCACTAAAACCAAGCTTCCCTTATTAAACAAGCTTTCCATAAAATATATGTAGCATACCCTGAAGATATGAAAGATTTAGCTTTACATAACTGAATTTAACATTTAAAATATCTATATATATAAGTTAATACGAAAGAAGGTTTTTTATGAGAAACTCAGTATATATAACAGGACATAGAAATCCTGATTCTGATTCAATATGCTCAGCTATAGCATATGCAGAATTTAAAAATAAGACTCAAAAAATTAAAGCTATTCCAATAAGACTAGGAAAAGTAAGTAGAGAAACTAAATTTATCCTAGATTATTTTGGAGTTGAATTTCCTGAGCTTATTCAAACAGTAAAACCACAAATTATTGATTTAGAAATAGACACTGTAGCACCAATTTCTACTGATATTTCATTAAAAATGGCATGGTCTATAATGAAACAAAAAAATATCAAAACTTTACCTGTTATTTATCCTAATGATAAACTTGCTGGTATTGTATCTGTATCAAACTTGGCTTCTAGCTACCTTGATATTTGGGATAATTATGTTCTTGCCAAAAGTAAAACTAAGATAAATAATATTCTTGAGACTCTTTCAGCTCAAATAGTATATTTATCAGATGAAAATCTAGAGTTAAAGGGAAAAGTTGTAGTTGCTATGATGGAACCTAATGACAATAACTTAATAGAAGCTGAAGATATTGCTATTTGTGGGGACCGTGAAATAGTTCAAGAATTTGTATTAGACAGAGACTGCAGATTAATGATTATAACAAATAATTCTGCACCATCTAATAATGTTATTGAACGAGCAAAAGAAAAAGGATGTACAATTATTAGTACCCCTTACGACTCCTTTACAGCAGCTAGACTGATACCTCAAAGTATTCCAATTGATTATGTTATGACTAAACATAACGTAGTTAGCTTCTCTACAAATGACTTCATTGAGGATATTAAAGATATAATGCTTGAAACCAGATATCGAAGTTATCCTGTTTTAGATGAATATGGTATTGTAATTGGAAGTATTTCTAGATATCACTTAATTACACAAGAGAAAAAGAAAGTAATTTTAGTTGATCACAATGAAAAAACTCAATCTGTAGATGGTTTGGAAGATGCTGACATCTTAGAGATTATTGATCACCACAGAATAGGAGATATCCAAACTGGACAGCCTATTTATTTCAGAAATGAACCCGTTGGAAGTAGCTCTACCATTGTAGCTTCAATATTCTTTGAAAATGGCATTAGACCTTCTAAAAAGGTGGCTGGACTTTTATGTGGAGCAATAATATCTGACACTCTACTTTTAAAATCCCCAACAGCTACTATTGTAGATGAGTTAATTCTAAAGAGACTTGCTGAAATAGCAGATTTAGATATAGAAAAATTTGCGCAAGAGATGTTTAAAGCGGGTACTTCACTAGATGGCAAAAGTTCAAAAGAGCTTTTATACCAAGACTTTAAAATATTTAACATTGGTAACTTTAAAGTTGGAGTTTCTCAAATAACTACTACCTATATGGATGGTTTTATACCATTAGTGGAAGATTTAAAAACTCTTATGGATGAAAAAGTCTCCCATGATAAATTTGATATACTTTTACTTATGGCTACAGACATATTTAAAAAATCGTCTTTATTCATAGTTCAAGGCGAACATAAAGAAGTCTTTTCTAGAGCTTTTGATGTTAAATTAGAAAATAGCACTGTATATATCGATGGAATTGTTTCTAGAAAGAAACAAGTTATTCCACCACTTTCTGAAGTTATTAACCAAATTAAATAACTATAAGCCTATTATTTAACCTATTTGGGCAATAATTCAAAATATATTCAAATAAAAAAACTCAGCTTGATTTAATAACAAGTTGAGTTTTTTTATCTCATTCTAACTTGTGACTTAAGATATACGAAATCAATCACCCCTACCCCATATATATGTTAACATAATTTACTCATAACTTTGTTTTAAATAGTAATAATTTTCAAATAAACAACTAAAAATATATCCAAAATATAACTGGTATTTTAATAATAGGTCCCATATTAATTATATAAATCCAAAATAATATATAATTCATAAAACAAATACCATACATAATTGTTAAAAAATCCTTCACACACATATCATCAATTTTGCCTTGATAAATTCCATAGCTTCTCAAATAATGAACACCCTTATCTTCCACATAATAATAAAAATTTACAGATTCAATATATGCCGCTAGAATATAAATGTTAAGAAGAGGATTAGTTACTAAATTAATTAAGAAATCCCCCTTAAAATTTATTTTTGAAGTTTTGTTTCTAATAATATATATAATATATAGTACCAATGAACAAACAAGTGTCGGAATAATATTTAATATATTTAAAATACTGTTAAACCCATCTAACTTTCCATCATCACTTATATAATAAACCAATGTATAAATTATTCCCCCAATATTCCCTATAATTAAAATATAAATTATAGGAGCTAAAAATCCACAAATTAAAGCTTTACTTGTCAATGATAATGTATTGTAAAACTCCATCTTTTCAAAATTTTTTCTAATTACAGTTCTTCTTTCACTATTACTTATTTCTATCACAAAAAAAGCTACAATAGCATTAATTAATTCATTGTTAGATACATTAATTAGTAATAATGAAACTAGCACTATTACTAATATATATATAAATTGCAAAAGAAATTTGCTTTTTATTTTACTATTTATTTTTATATGGATTTTACTGAAAATTTGATGTCTGTCTAACTTCCATAGCAGTATGCTAATCAAACACCCAAATAAATATCCTACCCCCATTGTATCCCTCCCTAAAATCTAATGCTTCTTATCTTCCTATAACATTATATGTTTCAATACATAAAAAAAGAATGGAAAAGCTAACTCTTCCATTCTAAAAAACTATCTTAAGTTATTAATTATCTTAGATTATTAATCATTTGCCACATATCATCAGCTGTTTTTAATGCCGATGAACTTAGCTGAAATGCTCTCTGAGTAACAATCATGTCTGTCATTTCTGTAGATATATCAACATTAGAGTTTTCTATATATCCTTGATAAATATCTCTATTCTTTGTCTCAATTACTGTAGTTCCTTCCTTAGGTATAAATAAACTCTTACCTACAGAAATAAAATCTCCATCCCCAACTGGTTTATAAGTTTTAATGTCTCCAACCTTCAAAGTAGTACCGTTGTTCTCTATAGATACAGCACCATTTCCATCTACTGAAAATCCATCCTTACCGAAGTTTATAGGACCTCCCGGAACATTAATTTCATTGCCATTTGCGTCAGTAATAGAAAGCCTATGTCCATTGCCATTAACTAGTGTTCCTAAAGCATCAACTTTAAAACTTCCATCCCTAGTATAGGCAACTGTTCCATCTTCCGTATATACCTTAAATAACCCCTCTCCATCAATAGCTAAATCTGTTTTAATTTTAGTATTTTTTAAACTACCCTGGGTTTGTATTCTAACTGACTCTGTAGATTTAACACCCGTACCTACATATAATTTATTCTTTGCATCATCAGAAATTGGAATTCCTAATCTATCAAGAGAACTCTCATAAAGGTCTTGAAATCCTGAAGATAACTTTTTATATCCATTTGTTTGAACATTAACTAAATTGTTTGAAATTATATCCAATTTGTTTTGTTGTGCATTCATTGCACTCATATTTGTATAAAACATACCATACATAAAATTATCCCTCACATTTTCTATTTATTAAAACCTATGCCTATCTTACAGATCCCAACTCATTTACTGCTTTTTCTAGCGTTGAATCTAAGGTCTTTAATACTGTAGCACTACTTTCAAAATTTCTCATAACCGCCATCATATTATTACTTTCTTCCACTACATTTACATTTGACTTTTCAATAGCACTATTTACAATACGAGGATTATTTATAAACGTTGGATTTTGTCCTTCATAAAAATTAAATGCTACTTTGTCAACATTTGTATAATTACCATTATTATCTTTAGGAAAGTTCACAACTGCAAGTTTACCAACATTTCTTCCATCCACCGATATTGACCCGTTAGCCTCTGCAGAAATACTTCCTTGACCTATGTATATCGGTGATAATGCCCCATTACTTCCGCCAAGGACTCTATCCCCACTAGAATTCACTAAATATCCTGCTCCATCTATAGCAAAATGACCATCCCTTGTATAATAATTCTTACTTCCATTTCCCTCTTGTCTTTGCACTACAAAGAACCCTTCGCCTTGAATTGCAAAATCTGTTTTTACTCCTGTATCACTTATATTCCCTTGTGAAAAATTAGTAGCACGATGATTTATCTCAACTCCATTACTCATAGTTCCAATTGTTGCTCTTTTATTGTTAGCACCATCCTTATTTGAGATGTACACTTCATCAAAACTCTTAAGTGTCAACATTTCTGATTTATATCCACTTGTATTAATATTTGCTATATTATTCATAATTGCACTTTGTGTTTGCTCACTAGTAATCATCCCTGAAGCTACAGTATATAGTCCTCTAATCATTTATTGCACCATCCTTCACATCTACTTTAATATTTTCTGGATAAGTCATTCCTAATTTTTTTGCCCTTATCTCTATCATTCCATCACTTAAATTATAATCTACCTTAGATGAAATAGTGAAAACTACTCCAATAATTATACCAATTCCAATTCCAAATAACACTTTCCTATCACTTAATATATAAGTCCACTCTTTTATCTTAGATATAATTCTTTTATTAATAAGACTTCACCCTTTCCTATATTTAAGCTTTGTGCTATTTCTTCATCACTAATGCCTTGTTTTAAAAGTTTTTTTACATCCTCAACCTTTAAGCTATTGTTACTTCTATGATTTTCAATCTCATAACCTTTATTCATATCTTTAACAGTTTGATTAATTTTTGTTATATGAATTTCATCATCAAAATCCACTATTTTTTCCACTAAAGTACTCATATATTCCTCATTGTCTTCGGCATTTATTCTATTATAATTTTCTAAGCTTGTACTACATTCATAGTTTTTCATATAATCAACTTGAGACTCATCTTGATTATATTCAAATATTTCTTCTTTACCATTAATATCGTTATAATTATTAAAATCTTTAGACTCCACTGATTCATAATTACTTTTCAAATCCTCTATCTCTCTTTGAATCTCCGTTAGAGTTTTGCCAAATTCACTTCTCATCTTCATAATTCTCGTATCAACTTCATCAACCTGTGATTCTGTTTTTACCATCACCTGCTGAAAGTTATTACTCTCTTTCTTTATAGCCTTTATATTTAAAATAATTAATGTAAGTCCAATTATTGTTAGTAAAATATACATACTATCACCTAATTCCTAAGATTCAATACTGTACTGAAGTTTTTCTATCTCTTTTCTCAAATTTATAATTGCACGACTATGTAACTGACAAACTCTAGACTCTGACACTTCTAATACTTGTCCTATTTGTTTTAATGTAAGTTTTTCAAAGTAGTATAAATTTAATATTAACCTATCCCTCTCCTTTAAACCATCTAACCCTTTTCTTAAATATTCTAACAACTCTTTCTCCTCTAAGGATTTTTGTGGTGAAGGACTATTTGTATCCTCAATTGAATTAAGCAATGACATATCCTCATCATCACCAAATAAAATAGTTTCCAAGGACATCATTGAGATATAGTTCACATAACCCTGTATATCTGTAAGTTCTTTCAATGATATTTCCATACGTTTAGCTACTTCAATATCACTAGGTTCTCTAAAAAGCTTATTTCTAAGTTCTTCAACGGCTCTATTATATTTGTTAAGTTTATCTATTGCTCTCTTTGATATTGGACTATTTCTTCTTATCTCATCAATAATACTTCCATTTATTCTTATAGCCGCATAAGTAGAAAATTTCATTCCTTTAGTGTCATCATACTTATTTATAGCATCCATAAGTCCTATCATTCCATAACTTATTAGATCCTCATATTCCATGTACTTATTTTTACCTATTATAATCTTAGACGCTATATATTTTACAAGGGGTATATTTTTTCTAATTATTTCTTCTCTACCATCTACTATACAAGCTCCTGACACGTTATTTCCCTCCTTACTTAGTTTTTATAGCTTTTCTCATATTTTGAAAAATAAATTTAATTATCTCTTCTCTCACTTTATTATCTATATACTCAAATTTTACACCATAAATATGTTCATCTCCCTGTACACTTTCAACTCTAGCTATTTTACCAATAGCCAGTACAGGTTTATTACCAACTTTAGTTTTAATAATTAGCAACTTTTGAAGGCTAATTATTTCTTTAACTTTAATTCTCATTCCTCCACCACTTAAATCTAGTGATCTTCCTGATTTATAGTCATATGTCTCTATATCCTGAAGTATTCTATCATTATATTTTTCTATAACGTCATACTTTATGTCATTTATAAAAGGAATTCTTACAAAATCTCGTCTTTGCACTTTTTTATATTGACCTATTGTCCTTATAACGATTAGTGGAATTCTATCAAATTTTCTTCCTATAACTTCAGCTTCAAATTTATAGATATTACCCTTACCATCATTATAGTTACATGATATAAACTCTCCTTCTGACAAAGGATACCCTATTCCATTAAATATAGGCATTGCTATAGAAATACTGTTTTCGTCTACTTCTTGAATTATAGATTTAGCCCACCCATTTTCTTTAATTTGTATTTCTACCCTGTTATTAACTTCAATTGTAATACTAACTCCCATAATATCCTCCTACGAAAAAATATTAAACATCTTTTTAAATATTCCTTGTATGCTGTTCCCACTTCTATATTCTATACCCTCTAATTGTCTTGCTATACTTTCAATATCCTTACTTGCGTCACTTCGTGGAAATGATAATATTACTGGTTTTTGCATACGCACTGCTTGTACGAGTTTTTTATCTTCGGCAACATTACCTAAATGAGTTAATTCAGCACCTAGAAACTTATGTGCTGAATTATTAAGTCTCCTAAAAGTATTGTTACCTTCATCTTCATCTAACACCTTGTTTACAATTATATTGGCACTATTCTTAACCTCATAATTACAAACTGTTTTTAATAAGCTGTAGGCATCGGTTAATGCTGTTGGCTCTGGAGTTGTTACAATAAAAACCTCATGGCTACATCCTATAAATGCCATAACCGTTCTATTTATACCAGCCCCGGTGTCAATTAATATGTAGTCAAACCCACTAATCTCACCTAATTTATCAATTAATAACTGTCTTTGTCCCAATGTAAGATCATCTAATCTTGAAAGCCCAGTACCTCCACATAATATCTTTATTCCTAAAGGTCCATTTATTACTACTTCATTAATATTTCTATTATTGAAAATTACATCAAATATAGTATATTTAGGCATGGTTCCAACTAATACATCTGCATTGCCCATACCTAAATCTGCATCTAATACTAAAACTTTTTTCCCAAACTTCTTCAATGCTATAGCAAGATTAATAACTATATTACTTTTACCTACCCCACCTTTTCCAGATGTTATTGTAAAGATTTTTGTATAATTATTATTGTTACTACTCTTATCCTCTAGAAATTCTTTTTTCATTACCATTTGTCTTAGTTTTGAAGCCTGATCTAACATATCCAACTTTCCCCTAATACTAAATTTACCATATCATTCTCTGTAGGAACTTTTATATCTTCTGGAACATTTTGACCTAATGTTATAAATTTAATAGGCACTCTTGTTTTATCACATATATTTACTATCGATCCATAAGATGAAGTTTCATCAAATTTCGTAAGTATTAATCCACTATATGTAATATTAGAAAAACCTCTAGCAATTACATCCATGTCTTTCCATTTAGTTGTAGCGCTAACCACCAAATATGTATTGTCTACCTTTGCTTTATCAATAAAGGCTTTTAACTCTAAAACTTGCATTGTATTCTTACTACTTCTTCCCGTTGTGTCTAGAAGTATTACTTCACAATCCTTCATTGACTCAATTGCACTCTCCATTTCATTAATAGAGAACACCACCTTGAAATCTATATTCATAATATCTGCATATGTTTTTAATTGTTCAACTGCACCTATTCTATAGGTATCAACTGTTATAAGTCCTACCTTCTTATGTTTAATTAATGCTAAGTTTCCAGCAAGCTTTGCAATAGTTGTAGTTTTCCCAACACCTGTTGGCCCTACTAGTGCTACAGTTCCACTTATCTCTTCTGAATTTACCGGCATAATAAACTTTAGCTGTTCTATTACCTTGCCCCTTAACTCATCTTTAGATATATTTTTACAATCTTCATCATTACAATTTCCAACTATTTTTTTAGCTATATCCATTGATATATCAAGACTACATAGTTCATCTATAATATCCTTTCTATAATCTATCTCTATCTGTTCCATTGTTCCTTCTTTAGTTATAAGCTGTGATTTAGGTATATTAACTTGAGAATTCATATAACCATTTAAGATATTTTTTATGTCTTCAATTTCTTTTTTTAATGAATTCTCCTCATTATTTGTAACTCTGTCACTACTTTTAGCATCTTGGCTGACTTTATTTTTAGCACTCTTCGCAACTTGATTTTGATTTATATTTTTCTCTTTATTTGTACCTATATCTTGATTTTCCATTTCACCTTGTATCAAACTAAATTCATTTATCTCTTTTCCTTTAGAATTGTCTATACTTTTAGATTCTACTGCTGCTGTTATTTCCACTAATTTAGGAGAGAATAGCCCTTTAATTCCAGGACTTTTTATAGTTCTCTGACTAATAATTATAGCCTCTTTCCCAAGTTCTCTTGATACCTGATTTAATGCTTCCTTCATATTTGAAGCTACATATTTCTTTATAATCATTATATAGATACAACTCCTTCAGTTCTTATCTCTATATCATTTGGCACTTCATTTAAGGATAACACTACTATATTTGGAAATACCATTTCTATTAATTTACGGAAAGCTGATCTAATTCTTGGTGAAACCAATATTACTGGAATGTTAGTAGGAAAATAGGTTGTTTCTAGCATCCCTTTAATACTATTGAATATCTCTGTTGTAATGTCTGGACTTATAGCCGGGAATGATCCTTGCATAGATTTTTGAATATTATTTCCTATTATCTTCTCCATATCCTGAGATATGGTCACCGCCACTATTCTATTGTCTTCATCTATTAAATCATTACATATGGTTCTACTTAGAGCGAATCTAACGTACTCAGTTAATATTTCTATATCTTTAGTATTTCTAGAATTATCTGCAAGACATTCAAGAATAGTCACCATATCTTTTATAGAAACCTTTTCTTTTAATAATCCCTGTAATACCTTTTGAATTTCTCCTATTGTCATCAAATCTGGGACAAGTTCTTCTACAACAGTATTATATTTTTCCTTTACTGAATCTAATATAACCTTAGTCTCCTGACGCCCAAGAAGTTCATGACAATGTGATTTAATAGTCTCAGTCAAATGAGTAACCATTACAGTAGTTGGATCAACTACTGTTAATCCTTTTATTTCTGCATCTTCTCTCTGATCTTTATTAATCCAAAGTGCTTCAATTCCAAAGGTAGGCTCTATAGTCCTTATACCTTGAATATTTATTTCCTCCCCTGAAGGATTCATACATAGAAACATAGATGGCATAATATCAGATCTTGCAATTACGGTTCCTCTAATCTTTATTACGTATTCATTGTTTTTAACTTGAAGATTATCTCTAATCCTAATAGGTTGAACTACAATCCCCATTTCAATGGCACATTGTCTTCTTACAGATGCAATTCTTTGAAGTAAGTCACCACCTGAAGCTTCATCTGCCATAGGAATAAGTCCATATCCTATCTCAACCTCCAAAGGTTCTACCGATATTAGATTCATCACATTTTCTGGCTCTCTATTTTCAGTCTCAACAATCTCTTTTTCTTGAATCTCTATATCTTGTTTAGCCTGTTCTTTTTCATCCTTATACATTAGATATGCACTATATGCTGCCGCTCCTGATAGAGCAAAGAAAATTATAGTTGGCATACCTGGAATTATTCCAAGGATAAAAAGTACAAGAGATGATATTGCTATAACTACTGGAAAAGCAGTAAGCTGAGCTGAAACCTGCGTTCCAAAATTATCATCACTACCTGAACGAGTAACAAGAATACCTGAAGCTGTTGATATTAATAGAGCTGGAATTTGACTTACAAGTCCATCTCCTATAGTAAGGCTTGTAAAGGTTGCTGCTGATTCTGCAAGTTCCATATCCATCATTACAGCACCAATTACAATTCCGCCGATAATATTAATTATAGTTATTATAATACCTGCAATGGCATCACCCTTAACAAACTTTGAAGCTCCATCCATAGATCCATAAAAATCAGCTTCTCGTTGAAGATCAAGTCTTTTTTGTCTAGCATCTTGCTCTGTAATCATTCCTGCATTTAAATCTGCGTCTATACTCATCTGTTTTCCTGGCATAGCATCTAGCGTAAATCTAGCTGAAACCTCTGATACCCTTCCAGCACCACTAGTTATAACCATGAATTGTATAATTACTATTATTAAAAATATTATTATACCTACAAAATAGTTTCCACCAATTACAAACTCTCCAAATGCTTGTACAATTTTACCTGCATTTGCTTCTCCCAGAATAAGTCTAGTTGAAGAAACATTTAGAGCTAGTCTGAAAAGTGTCGTTACAAGTAACAGTGTTGGAAACACTGATAACTGTAATACATTTGTAGTAAACATTGTAAGTAACATTATAACTACAGATATTGAAATATTTATGGCAAAGAAAATATCAAGTAGCCATGGTGGCAATGGTATAATTATCATTAGTACAATAAGAATTACCCCAAATGCTACAACTATATCTAAGTTACTCTTAATACTAAATCCCTTCTCTTTAAGCACAATTATCATCCTCTTTATGTTATTTCTTTATTTTAAAAACTAATACTAATATTTCTGCCACCGCTTTATACATATCAGCTGGAATTTCCTGATCCAATTCCACATCCTTGAACATAAGCCGAGCTAAAGGTTTATTTTCTATAATTGGTATTTCATTTTCAATAGCTCTTTCCTTAATTTTCAAAGCTATATTGTCACTTCCCTTAGCCACCACAATTGGAGCTTTCCCGCTATTTTCTTCATATTTTAAAGCAATAGCAATATGCGTTGGATTTGTAATGACAACAGTGGCATCAGGCACTGCCTGCATCATTCTTTTCATTGACATCTCCATATGTTTTTGCTTTCTTTTTCCTTTTATCTTAGGATCTCCCTCTTGTTGCTTGTACTCTTCCTTAATTTCCTGCTTGGTCATCTTAAGATCCTTTGTATGTTGATACTTTTGATATAAAAAATCTAAAGTTCCTATAATTAAGAGCACTATAGTAACCTTAGTAAAGATACTAACCATTAGGTCTCCCATTATTAAAAGTATCTTTCCCATCCTATAATCACTTAGGTTTAGAAGACTATAATAATTATCAATGATAAATTTATATCCTACATATCCAATAATAGACACAATACATAGATTTTTAACCAAATCTACTAATGCTTTTATCGAAAACATTCGCTTAAATCCACTTATTGGATTTATCTTACTAAGCTTTGGTTTTAAAGGTTCCGATGAATTTATAAAACCTGTTTGACCTATGCTTGCTATTACTCCAACAACCATAATTGGTATTGCCACAGGTATAAACACTGTAAAAATAATAATTGCTGACTTTATAAGAATTCCTCTTAAACTTTGAATATTTAATTGAAAACTCATGTAATTTCCAAGATATAACTGCATTCCATCCTTCATTGTATTTATAATAAATCCACTTAAAACTGAAATTATCAATGTTATTGCTAAGAGAGTTATTGCAGCCGATAATTCTTTACTTTTAGCAACCTGTCCCTTTTTCTTTGCATCTTGTAGTTTTTTCGGACTTGGCTTTTCTGTCTTATCTCCACTGTCATTTGAAGCAGAAACTAATATTATAGGCATTATCATAAAAAGTTCTGAAAATATATCTTTAACAGTTCCAAAATTGGAAACTATAATTTTCATAATTATAGGAATGGAAATAGAAAATGTCATAAGGCCTACAAAAATTTTAATTGGCATTCCTAGTATCATAGCATTCAGTTGTGGCATAACCCTCGAAACAAGACCTAATGCTATTTCAGTTATAAGAATTATAACTATTATTGGTAATGCAACCTTAAATCCAATAGTAAAAAATTCAAATATAACATGGATAATATATGTTGCATGATCAGTTGTAAAAATTACTGTTCCTACTGGAACTGCCCTAAAACTATCTATAAGACACTCTATTATAATAAGGTGGCCATCAACTAGCATAAATACTGCAAGACAAGTCCAGTACATTAATCTTCCCATTATTGAGATTGTCTCTCCAGCAACAGGATCAAATAAACTCATCATAGAAAATCCCATGGAAAAGTCCATCATCTGCCCTGCCATTTGTATAACACTAAACATTAAGTTAATAATATATCCTAGTGCTAATCCAATTATCACTTCTTTACCCATTAGAATTATCAGTGTTGCGGTACCTATTGTTTCTGGCAACGCTTCTCTATTAATTAAGGGGGATAAGATAATTGATAAGATAAGTCCAAGTCCAATTTTCATCATACTCGGAGTTCCAGTAGGGAAAAAAGCTGGTACTGTAAAAATTAAGGACGTTATCCTCATAAACACCATTAAAAAACCTATAAACATTAAAATATCTACCAACGCTATCCCACCTAAGCTCCTATATTAGAAATAATTGAAAAAATCCTCTGCGTAAATCCTACTATTGCATTTCCCATAAAACTAGCCATAACAATTCCAACTATGGCTACAGCTATTATTTTAGGTACAAAGGTTAATGTTTGTTCTTGTATTTGAGTTGTGGCTTGAAATATACTTACTAACAGCCCTACTCCTGTTGCCACTAGCAATATTGGCCCAGCCACTACTAGTCCCGTCTTTACCATATCTTGTAGTATTGCAATTACCATAGCCTGTGTCATACTTTTCCACTCCTTTAAAATCCTAAAATTAGGGATTGACTAAGTAAATTCCATCCATCCACTAATACAAATAATAGAAGCTTGAATGGCAGTGCAATCATTGCCGGTGGTAGCATGAACATTCCCATGGACATTAAAACACTGGCGGTTACAATATCTACTAATAAAAAAGGTATAAATATTAAAAATCCTATTTCAAAAGCTGTTCTAAGTTCACTAATAGCAAAAGCTGGCACTATAGCATATAACGGTACATTATCATAATTATATGACTCTACTCCTGCATCATCCTTCTCCACAACTACAGAATCTTGTACATTTCCCGCTTCTAGAAATAGCTTTAAATCCTTAACTCTGGTTTGCTTTAACATAAAATCCTTCATAGGTTTTATTCCAACTTTCATAGCCTCATCCATGGTTATTTCTTCATTAACATATGGCTTTACTGCTTTTTCATTAATTTCTGTAAAGGTAGGTGCCATTACAAAGAAAGTTAGAAATAAAGCTAGTCCAACTGTAATCTGCCTAGGTATAGACTGTGCTGCACCTATTGCATTTTTAAAAAAGGATAATACTGTAACAATTCTCACAAATCCTGTAGTTAGTATAAGAATTGATGGAAGTACTGTGAGGACTGTCAACACCATCATTAATTTTATATTCTCAACATACTCCGTAGGTGTTTTTTCTGCTCCATCCCCAAATGATATATTAATATCAGGTATAGGTAGAGTATCATTAGTAGCATAAGCTGTCTCACTGCTAATAGAAAGAACACAAAACACCATTAATAATACTATTATAGGTTTAATCAAACCTTGTAATTTAATTTTTTTCATATGTATTATTCCTTTATTTTTAAAATAATATTTCATTTTGAACCTCTGAAATTCTTATTCTTCAAAAATTCTCCAATTGTCATAAATGGCTTTTTTTCATCCATTATAGTGTTTTTATAGGTATTAACCTCTGCCAGCTCAATTTCTCTTACTATATCTATCTTCCCCTGAGCAGAGGTTACTAGATAAAACTTTTCTCCAATTCTAACAATCAATAATGAATTGTCTTTACTAACTTGGAGCCTTTCCACTATCTTCATAGTAGCTGTTCTACCACTACCATTAAATTTTTCTGTTACCTTCCCTAACCACAATATTAATCCTATTACCATAGGAAAAAATATTAATATCTTTATCAAAGTAATACCAAATTGTCCACTCATATCACTTCACCTATTGAACTATAATAGATGAGAAGTAAACATTTAGTATTTTCCCTTTGTTCAATCTTTCATTAACTCCAGCTATTATTTGTTGTTTTAAAATTGCCTCACCCTCTGGTGTGAATTCTGTTGATTTTTTAGTTCTTAATATCTTGTTAATAGCATCTCTGATCTGTGGAATTTTTGCTTTCAGCTCCACTTGAAGTTCTTTATTAGCTATATCTGAACCTAAATCCATATCAATCTTTAAATACTTAGATTTTCCTTCATCGCTTAAATTTACCAAAAACTCTTCTAACTCTAAATTAAATTCATCAACAACTTTGCCATCGGTGCTTTCAACTTCACTCTTAGGTGAATTTTTTGTAGCCGTCACATACCCTATAAACACAGCTCCACTTACAAGTGAAAATACTAATATTGTAGCTAATATGGCTATAATAACCTTAGAATTCCCCTTATTTTCTTTATTTACTTCTTTGATTTTACTATTCTTACTCATTTGCCTGCTCCTTCATATTACTTACAACTATAATATTAACCCTTCTATTTTTAGCTCTATTTTCAGCTGTATCATTAGGTGCTATAGGTTTAAACTCTCCACACCCCTGAGCGGAAAATCTATGTGGATTTAATACCTTCTTAGCATCTAAGAAATAGTCTAGTACACTAAGGGCTCTAGCTGACGATAAATGCCAGTTGTTCGGCATAGCACTTGTATTAATTGGTAGATTGTCTGTATGTCCTTCAATTATTATCTCATTATTAACTTTGACTAAAATATCAGCAACTTTATCAAGTACAGCTTTACTTTCAGTCTTTAAATCTGCCTTTCCAGTATCAAATAGCACTGAATCCTTAAGTTGTATATTAAGCCCTCTATCATCCTGATAAATTTGCACGTCATCCTCTAATTGATTTTCTTTAATATAGGTTAGTACGTCCTCCAAAATATCCTGATTTTCATTTTGAGTGGCTTCATCCATGCTAACTTCAGGTTTTCCAACTATAGGCACATCTCCAGTAAGCATATTAAATTCTAATATAGATTTATCCGCGCTACCACTAAATGCACTTTGCATAGCAACTGCTATTTGTTGAAATTTTTGTGAATCTACCGTTGACATTGAGTATAACAAAACAAAGAATGTTAACAATAACGTAACTGTATCTGCATATGTAGCAAGCCAACCATCCGTTTTTATCTCTTTATCTGCCATAATTATTCACCTAATCCTTGGTTATTTATAGCATCTATATACTTAACTCTATCCTTTGGTGATAAATATACAACCATCTTATCCTCTATTATCCTTGGATTTACACCTGATTGAATTGATAAAACCC
This sequence comes from Clostridium sp., assembly GCF_036660475.1. Lineage (GTDB taxonomy): Bacteria > Bacillota > Clostridia > Clostridiales > Clostridiaceae > Clostridium_J. Next base: position 91,184 of record NZ_JAVXAO010000014.1, read on the forward strand.
CTTCAATCATCATTTCCATTCTGTTTGTTTCTTTAGATGTCTTATACTTTAATTTCCCTGCTATAGGAATTACAACCAAGTTTGCAAGTACTGATCCATAAAATGTTGTAATCAGGGCTTTTCCCATACCTGATGCAAGATTTGCTGAATCTGATAAATTTGCAAGCATCTGTATCAGTCCAATTAATGTTCCTACCATTCCCATGGCTGGAGCATAGGCTCCCCAAGTTAAAAACATAGATGCCGCATCCTCATGCCTTTGCTCTAATTGTTTAATTTCTAGTGTCATAATTTCCCTTATAGATTCCGGCTCTATACCATCTACTATCATATTTAAAGCCTTTTTCACAAAATCATTTTCAATTTGCTGTATCTCATCCTCTAATGAAAGTAATCCATCTCTTCTAGCCTTCTTTGAAAGATTTACAAACATTGTTACATTCTCAACATCTGATGTCGCATCAGCCTTAAACACTTGAGCTGCAACCTTCATAAATCTTTTAATTTCATCTATAGGATAAGCAATTAAAAGAGCCCCAAAGGAACATCCAACCGTTATCGCTATTGATGGTGGATCAAAAAACAGCATCAGACTACTTCCCCCAGCCATCATTCCCCATATTATAAGGAGAATCGTACTAATAAATCCTATCAGCGTTAGCATATCATTCTTCTTCATGACTTTCCTCCAAGCACACATTGGTCCAATACATTTTCTTAAACTCTATAATTCTCTTTAAAATTTCCTTTGATGTCTCTTTAACCAAATATTTTTTTCCATTCATCAAAGTGATTACCGTTTCAGGAATTTCCTCAATTTTTTCTATATGATTACTATTTAGAATAAATTTTGTCCCCTTTAATGGATTAACTTCTATCATATCTACACCTGCCTCTTAATTTAAAATTAAAAATGTAGAATTTAAAATTAAGGATAAAATTGAAGATTAATTAAAAATTTAAAATGCAAAATTTAGTATAAAATTCCTTTGGGATTTTGAACTAAAATTCTTAATTCTTAATTTATAATTTATAATCTCAAAAATATTTCATCCCTAATTCATAATTCATAATTCATAATTTTTAATTTATAATTAAAAACCTATCTCTTTAAGTTAACAAGTTCTTGTAATATTTCATCTGCTGTAGTTATTATCTTTCCACAAGCCTGGAATGAACGAGTTGCAACTATCATATCTGTAAATTGTGCAGACAAATCTACGTTAGACATTTCAAGGAATCCGTTTAATATATCTCCATATGCCTTACCATTATCAGTTCTATCCCCACCATAACTATCTAACTTAGCTTCACTAGAATATTTACCAACTCTTGCTAGTGGTGCTCCTGAGTTTGCTGAAGGCGAATACATATTATTACCCTTCTGTTCAAGCCCTTCATTGTTTGTGAAAGATGCCATTGCAACTTGTCCAAGTATTGTAGTACTTCCATCTGCAAGTACAGCCTTAATCATTCCATCTTTCTCAATAGAGAAACCTTGAACTCTTATTTCTTTAGCTTCTAGTACCTCTGGAACTACTGGCTTACCATCAGCCCCAACTTTAGGTACCATTTTAGTAACAGTCTCTGGTATTATTAATGGTACAAGTTTATTTTGAACTGCATCTAATGTTTTTGACTCTCCATCAACATAATTTGCTACTCCATTTAATGGAGATGTACCTTTTCCATCACCTACTTGATATCCCATGATTCTATATCCATTAGCATTAACAAGATTCCCACTACTATCAACTTTAAAAGAACCATCTCTAGTGTAGAAACTTTCCATACTTCCTGAAGACATACTTTGATCATTTGACACATCAATACTTCCATTCTCCGGCCCTTTAGCTACTATAAAATATCCAGTTCCATCTACTGCTGCATCATATGGTCTTCCTGTTGGTTGTAAACTTCCTTGTGCCATGTTTGTAACTATACTTTGTATTGAAACTCCCATACCAACCCTCGAGGAGTTAACACCTCCACTATTTAACCCTGGTCCTGATGCTCTTTTATATCCTTGATACATACTATCTTGAAATGTAACTGATGATGATTTAAAAGAAGTTGTTCCTGAGTTTGCAATATTATTACCAATTACATCTAGTTTTTTCTGATTTGCACCTAATCCCGATATTCCTGAATACATTGAATTTAACATATTTTACATTCCTCCATTTTTTTAATATAAAATTGTAAATTTAGAATTATAATAATTGTAGAAACTCAAACTGAGTTTTAAAGGTTTTCTAAATCCACCTAGATTTTTAACTTTTGTTTTTAAATTCGAAACAATTTATAAATCTCCAACTTTTAAATTATAATTTTTAATTTATAATTTATAATTTTAAATTTACTTAACTCCAATTACGTCATTAAATAAGTAATCTTTAATTTCAGTTTTACCATCAATCTCTACTTCCACCTTAAGTTTAATACCTTGGGCATCTCTGAACACCTCTACAACCTTACCAGTAATCGTCTTAGGAGGTTTCGGCTTTTCTTCCGTTCCACCTTCTGCTGGTGGTTTTTCTTCTGTTCCGCCCTCGCCTTCTGGTTTCTCCACAGATGGCTTATCTTCTGATGGATCTGGTGGCAATGCAATTTCAACATTTTTACCTATTAATGTAATAGCATTAGAGAAGGTTAAATTGTCCATATTGGGATCAACAGAATCAATAACATCCGTAACTTGGCTGTATCCATAATCAGTAAGTTTACCATCAAGACCTTCAACTGTTACATATACGTCAGTACCATGTTTATAAACAGCTCTAACTACACCACACTGAGGCATTCCATTTTTATCCATAACATCTAGAGCTACAAATTTTCCTGTTAAATTTTGGGCTGCTGATAGTGTCATTGTAGTATTTAATCCTGACATCTGTTCTAAGCTTGAAAATTGAGCTAGTTGAGATATATACGCTGTTGTATCCTGTGGCTTTGTTGGATCTTGATTTGCAAGCTCCGCTGCTAAGATTTTGAAAAAAGCGTTTTTATCAAGATCTGAACCTGGTTTTACTATTGGAGTTCCGTTTGGTGTTTTATTGTATTTTTCTACATTGTTATAAGCTGATATCGCCATTCTCTCATCTCCTACACTAATAAATTTATTTCATTTCTTGAGTTAATATTAGTTTCCGGTATAACACCTTCAACATTTATATCTTCATCAATTTCTCCATTTTCACTTTTTCTACCATTTCCATTAGATTTATCTCTTTCTCTATTCTGCTGAGCAAAATAGGTTGTGTCATCTTCATATAATCCAATATCTACAGATTGTATCTTAATATCGGTGCTACCAATTTTTTCATTTATATCCTTAAGTCCAAGAGCCAACATATCTACAGCCTCTTTTGATGTAGCCTTTATCATAGCCTTTAAGGTTCCTTGTTCCATACTTACTGAAATAGAAACCTCACCAAGCTCCTTAGGATAAATCTTAACAGTTAAATCTTTTATACCATTCTTGTCCATATAAGCTAAAGCCTTAATAACATCATTGTTCAAATTACTCTTTGACATAGCTAGTGGCTTCTCATTTGAAACGCCCTCTATATCTAAAATATTATTTTCAAATACAGCCATAAAGTCAGCCACCCTTGTAACCTTTGATTCTTTTTCATTTCCATTTATAACCTTGCTTAAAATTTGCGATTCCTTTGAGAACTCATCTTTTTTGCTAGTATTATCTTGATTACTATTTTTCTCAGCACTGTTTTGACTTTCTTCATTATTTGCATTTAAAATTTTAGATGTATTATCCAAATTACTTACTTTATCATTTTTAGGAACTATTTCATTTTCCTTATTCTGGCTTAACTTTATAAGCTGTTGAAGCTTATTAATCAAATCACCATTTTCATCTTCACTAGTTCCTTCAAGTAACCCCTTAATTAATGCACTGTTATTTTCTAAAAATTCTTCATCATTACAGATTGAATTCATTAAATTTAAGAAACTTTCCTTAGATTCAACGCTTTCAGACATTTCTTTAAGCAACCCCATTAAATTATCTGTAACCTTACCATCACCTAAAAGTTCACTTAGATATTTTAAATCTAAATTTCCCTGACTATATATTTGAGTTTTCAATTCCTCTTCAGTAATATTTGGCCTCATACCATCTTTTGTAGTATTCATCAATGATATAAGAATATCAATTAAGGATTTTAAACTCTCCTTTTCATCTATCTTATCCTCATCTAACTCCTTATTGTCTTTTGGGGTAGCATCTTGATTTTCATTTATGTTTTTATCTTTAATTTTATTATCCTTGTTAACTTTTTGAAGTTCCTTAGAAAATTCACTTTTTTGTACATTACTATCTTTGTCAATTTTACTAATAGAACTTTTATTCTTACTTGTTGTATTTTTTATATTCACATTTACAACTTGTCCTATATCAACCATATACTATCTCCTTCCACTCTGACGTAAAAATCCATATAGTGCAAATTCATCATTAAGAAGTTGTTCTACTCTATTTTCTTCTTTTATGAACTGTGCCTTGTCCTTCTCTTTTAAAATCCCTACAATTTTCTTATCAACTTGGGCCGCGACTAAATCTTTTCTTGTTATTTCCACATCTTCTTCACGAGTTTTAAGCTTTTCCTTAGTGATTTCAATTGTTCCGTTTAGTAGATTCAAATAGTGGTGTTGTATTTTTCTTTCACTAGTGCTCATATTATTTTTCACACTTGAATACCTTTGAAAATTATCCTCTAGGTTTATCAGTTCATCTTCTAACTTTTTCTTATTTCTCAAGGCTTCCATAAAAATAATCTTTTTATTATCTTCCTCTTTTTCACGTATATCCAATAATCTTTGTAATTTGAATTTGTAACCTTCCCCCAAAATTTCACCACCTTTAATTAAACATATTTACAAGAACATTTTTTGTTTCCTCAAAATCACTGCTTTCCTGTATATTTTGAGTTAAAAATTCATTTATATTATCAATATAATTAATTGCCATATCAATTTTTTCGTTGCTTCCCTTAACATAGGCTCCAAGGTTTATTAAATCCTCTGCCTCCTTAAAAGAGGCCATCAAATCCCTTGCCACTGATGCTGCTCTCTTATGTTCCTCTTCACCAATTTCAGGCATAAGTCTAGATATGCTTTTCAGTACATCTATAGCTGGATAATGATTCTTTATTGCTAAATCACGGCTTAGTACAATGTGTCCATCTAAAATACCTCTAACAGCATCTGCAATAGGTTCATTGAAATCATCCCCATCTACCAGAACTGTATAAAATGCAGTAATAGAACCTTTATCTGACATTCCACTTCTCTCTAAAAGTTTTGGTAACATTGCAAATACCGAAGGTGTATACCCCTTTGTAGCTGGTGGTTCTCCTATGGCAAGCCCAATTTCCCTCTGAGCCATAGCAAAACGAGTCACTGAATCCATCATTAAAATAACTTTAAGACCTTTATCTCTAAAGTATTCTGCAATTGCTGTAGCTGTAAAAGCTCCTTTAAGTCTAACTAAAGCTGGCTGATCCGAAGTGGCACATACCACTACTGATTTTTTTAAGCCCTCAGGTCCCAAATCCTTTTCAATAAAATCTAAGACCTCCCTGCCCCTCTCACCAATTAAAGATATAACATTAACATCTGCCTTTGCTTCTCTAGCAATCATTCCAAGAGTTGTACTTTTACCAACTCCCGAACCTGCAAATATACCTATCCTCTGACCTTCGCCACATGTTAAGAATCCATCTATAGCTCGTACTCCCGTTGGTAGCACATCCTTAATTCTTCTTCTTTTTAAGGGATCAGGTGGCATTGCCTCAAGAGGATAGTTTCTGTATAATGTAATTTCTTTATCGTCCAATGGATTTCCAACCCCATCTAGTATTTTCCCTAGAAGTTCATCTGAACATTTTATACTAAGTTGTTTACCAGTTCTAATAACCTTACACCCTGGTGAAATCCCACCTATATTTCCAAGAGGCATAAGCATTAAACTATCATCCTTAAACCCAACGACTTCAGATACTATACAATTATTTTCTTCATTGTATATATGAAATATTTCACCTACAAACCCCTTAACTCCCTTAACCTCTATGGTAAGTCCAATTATATTTTTCACTACACCTTCCATATGATTAAAGTTAGTTTTTCTTATTTTACTATACATTTCATCAACATCAATACTAATCATAATTCTACTTCCCTTTATACTTCCATAAGGATTTCTCTTAATTTTTCTATGCTATTATTAATAGTAAAGGATGTTTTTCCATGGTCTTTTTCCACTACCAATGTTCCTTCCTCAAGGAAATTATCCTGTAGTATAATAACTTCCCCTCTAATGCCTAAATTATGTGTGAAATCTTTTATTATACTTTCTAACTCTTCCACATAGGTAGGTGATACTCTTATAATAATTATCTTGGCATTTTTTTCTTCTGATAACATTGTATATAAAAGCTTATTTAGAGCTTCCGGGTTCTCAAGTTCCTTCTTAAGCATAGTCTCCACAGATTTTACGATGATATCTCTAATCTCCATTTCCTTTGCTTTAAGGTACTTATCATACTCTTCCTTAGCTTGATATAATATGAAATTCGCATTCCTTATTATCTCCTCATTTTTTTGCAACCCCTCTTCATAAGCTTTTCTATACCCCTCATCAGATCCTACCTGATAACCTTCTTCATATCCTTGTTTAAATCCAGCTTCCTTAGCCTCATAAAGACTTTTACTAATATCCTCTTCAGCCCTTAAAAACTTTTCTTCTATTTCCTTATGAGTATTTTCAATAAGGTCTTCACATTGTTTTTTTACTTCAGCATAATTACCTTCATATTCCTCAGCAACTTCTTCACTATCACTATTACAATTACAAATGAAATTTATTGGAAAACTTGAATCTATCTCTTTATTCCCTACTTCACAAACATTAACACTTTTGATTACTCTATAAGATGAGTGCATCTTCTCCACCTCTTGAAATTGTTATTTCTCCAGCTTCGTCTAGTCGTCTAATTAAACCAACAATTTTTTGTTGTGCCTTTTCAACATCCATAAGTCTTACTGGTCCTAAGAATTCCATATCTTCCTTTAAAGTAGACGCTGCACGTTTTGAAAGGTTTCTTGATATTGTATCTATTACATTCTCAGAAGTACCCTTAAGTGCCATACATAATTCTTTATTATCAACCTCACGTAAAATTCTTTGAATCTCCACATCATTAATAGTGATAATATCTTCAAATACAAACATAGATTCCTTAATTTTATCTGCAAGTTCCATATCTTCTTTTTCAAGACCTTCTGTAATATTTTTCTCAGTTGTTCTATCAACTTGATTAAGTATATTAACAAGGGATTGAATTCCCCCGATAACATTGCTCTCACTAGTTACAACGGAAGATAATTTATTATTTAAAACTTCTTCAATCTCCTTAACTACCACTGGATAAATATTACTCATGGTAGCAACTCTATACGCTACATCACTTTGAAGTTCTGGTGGAAGAGCAGATAATATCTGCCCCCCTTTATCAGGTTGAAGGTGACAAAGAATTAATGCTATTGTTTGAGGATGTTCCCCCGAAATAACATTCATTAGCTGAGTTGCATCAGCCTTCCTAGCAATTGAAAATGGTCTAAACTGCTGTGAAAACTCTGTAACCCTATCTAAAATATCATTGGCCTTCTGCATTCCTAAAGCCTTCGATAGAACGCTTCTAGCGTACTCTACTCCACCCTCTAAAATATATTCCTTAGCCTTATTACTTGCCATAAATTCATCTAGAACTGCTTGTCTTTCTTCAGCGCTAACTGACGCCATATTCGCAATTTCATAGGTTATTTTTTGAATATCATTTTCTGGTAATCTTTTAATTATCCCAGCAGATGCATCTGGCCCTAAAGAAATAAATAGTATTGCCGCCTTTTGAATCCCTGTAAATCTTTCTGTCTTAGCCATTACTATCTCCTTTCTTCTTCGTTAAGCCATGATTTTATTATCTCCGCAACCTGCTCTGGCTTCTTCTCTGCGTATTTCTTAACTTCTTTCATTACCTTTTCTTTTTCAGTTTCTACATCTAAATTTAAACTCTTGTATAAATCAGCCGCAGTTTCCAACTGTTGATTTCCAATAGTAACATCTAACCTATCCACAGCTTCTTCATCCTCTTCTTCATCTTTAACCTTCTTACTTCTTACCATAAGGATAGTTACTATAATTAATATAAGTCCAACAACTGCCCCCACCGTAAGTGCAATTAATTTATTTCTCTTAGCTTTTAACTCTGCCGCCTTCATAGCCTCAATTTCTTTTTCAGCCTGTGATTTATAGTCCTCATTAAAGTTTAGTCCCTCAACAGATATTCCATCACCTCTGGCTTCACTGTACCCAATGGCATCTGCAACTAAATTTTTCACAGTACTCTTTGTAATGTTATCTAATTCACCATTTATAACCACTGATACTGTTACTCTATCCAGTTGACCTGGAGCCTTTACAACAGTCTCTTCTGTTTTAGAATTGTTATAATTTTTTGTTTCTTCAAATCTACCATTTCCAGTAGTAGCAGTTTCTTCCCCTTGAGTATTGTTCATATTATTATCAACAGTACTTCCTGAGGTATTCCCCTCATCTCCCAAGGTATCCTTAATTGTATGTTCACTAACGATAACATTTTTATCCTTATCATAAATCACATTATTCTGTTTTACAGCATCAAAATTTAACTCTGTATTTACTGACACCTTTACATTATCTTTGTAAATAGGTTCTAATACATTTAAAATTTTACTCTCATACTCTTTTTCTAACTTTCTAGTTGACGCAATCTGTTTTTCCGTGCTTGCAGATTGAGAACCGCCATCCTTATCAAATAATCCCTCTGTAAGTAGCGTTAAATTATCAGATACAATAGTAACTGACTCTTTATCTAAGTTCTCTACACTCCCTGTAACTAAATACACTATAGCCTTAACTTGTTCTTGAGAGAGTTCACTTCCTGGCACGAGTTTTAATGTTACTGATGCACTAGCCGGTGAAGGTTTTGTTATAAATGCTGAATTATTAGGTAAAACTAGGTTTACCTTAACAGCCTCAACCTCTTCAAAGGATTTTATAGTTCTTTCAAGCTCACCCGAAATAGCCCTTTGGTACATAATTCTAGACTCTTCATCCGTAGGTGCAATTTTTCCTTCATCAAAAATTTCAAACCCCTGACTTCCTTCAGTAATTTTCACCTCTGAAAGCATTTCCATCCTAAGTTTATCAACTTGAGATTTTTCAACTAAAATAGATTTTCCTTCTATTTTATATTTAACACCCTTACCATTCAAATTTTCTATAATTCTTCCCGAATCTTGAGAATCCATATTTGAAAATAGGACTGTATACTTAGGTACTAATGATATGTAAAGTAATATTCCTATAGCTAATATCGCCACTACAATAATAATTGATAAAGCTACCCTCTTCTTCTTAGACATAGCATTCCACTTATCTTTTAGCTTTTTCATTAACTCCGATAGCTTGTTCATTTAATTCTTCCTCCCACTATACTTGCATATTATTAAATTCCTTATAAGCATCAACCAGCTTATTTCTAACTTGAATAGCAAGCTCTAATGATAAGGATGCTTCTTCTCTAGCTAACATAACTTCATGAATACTTTTCTCACCATTAATATATCCTTTAATATTATTATCAGCATTTATCTGTTTATCATTTACCTTCTGCAATTCTTCCTTCATAGCCGCTGCAAATCCTATTCCTGAAGATTCCTGTTCTACCTTTTTTTCATCGGAGGTTCTCATTGATCCATATATTTCTTTTAAGTCTTCCTTGAAAATCATCGTACTTGGCATATAACTATTAATCATAAAGTATTACTCCCATCTCTCTATTTACCTATCTCTAGGCTTTTCATAAACATACTTTTTTGAGCATTCATAGCATTTATATTTGCTTCATAAGCTCTACTTGAAGCTATAAGTTCTATCATTTCATTTGAAATATTTACATTTGGCATAGTTACAAATCCTTCTACATCAGCATCTGGATGATTTGGGTTATAAACCTTCCTAAGTTCTGATTTATCATCTATAACTCCAACTGATTTTATACCTTGCATTTTCCCCTCTACCTTACCTGTATTTTTATTGTAAGCCTGCTCTAAATTTTCCTGAAACATAGCTATTTTTCTTACATAAGGTTTTCCATCTTTACCTTTTGTAGTTCCAGCATTTACAATATTTGAAGAAATAGTATCCATTCTTAACCTTTCGGCTGAAAGTCCGCTAGCAGAAATTCTTAACCCTCTAAATGCTTCCATTTTTACACACCACCCTTTATAACTTTACTTCTACTATTAAGCTTTCCACTTGCAAATCTCACTAAAGACTCATACATCATAGTATTAGCTGCTTGACTTGTCATTTCCGATTCAATATCCACATTGTTACCATTCTCTCTCATAGACGTATTAGTATCTCTTTTAACTTGAATTTCACCATTTTTAGTACTTATATGCCTTCTGTCATTGGTTTTAAGACCACCTTTGGCAGTATCTTCCATAACTTGTTCGAACGGTACATAATGTCTTTTATAATCTTTAGTATTTACATTTGCAATATTATTGGCAATAGCCTTATTTCCTTCTACTGTTACACTCATAGACTTCTTTATTAGACTATATATTTCATTATTTGTCATATAATTCCTCCTATTGATACTAATTATTATACATTACTATATAATTAGACAAAAACTACTAAATTCCTTCTTTTTTTATACAATTAATTTATTTTTTTATATTTATACATAATTAATTATATATTCCCTGTTTTTATTTGTAAAAAAAAAGCTACTCTAATAAGAGTAGCTTAAATGCTAATTAAAGTGTTTAATATAGAAATATTTCTACAATTCTATTTAAACATTTAAAAACAAAAAGTATAAATTACTCTTTGGCAACTGGCTGGCATGGTATTAAACTTTAGCCCCTATAGCTTTGCGTCCCTAGATTTACCTAGGTTTGCCTATTAAGTTTTATTTCATAACATTTTCGAGTATTCTCAGTATATCTTGTGGAAACTTATTTGATTGAGCCATCATAGCTAAGCCCGATTCAACCAGTATAGAATTTTTGGAATACTCTACCATTTCAAGAGCAATGTCTGAGCTTGTAATTTTAGCTTCAGCGCCTTCTACAGTAGCTACAATTTCATTAGTATATGTGGCTGTAGAATCCATTCTATTTGTAACAGCTCCATATTTGCTTCTTCCAGCATTCAAAGTATTTATAGCTACATCTAATCTCTCTAATCCCTCATCTACTTTTTCAGTACTAATCCTATCTGCTGCATCTTTTCCAAGCCCTAGCCCATCTGCAGTAAGATTAAGAGTTGCGATATCTATCAAATCTTCATCCGTAGCGCCAATTAACAATTTAACTGTATCTCCAGGCTTATTGTTATCTCCCATTAACTTTATTCCATTAATCTCAGTGTTATTAGCAGTATAAGTTATGCTTTCTAAAATAGTATTAATTTCGTTTTGAATAACAGCTCTATCATTTTCTGTATTCACTCCACCTGCTTGGACCATAAGTTCCCTTGCCCTTTGAAGAGATTCACTAATGTTTTGCATCCCACCATCCGCAGTTTGAAGTAAACTCACACTGTCTTGTATATTTCTACTTGCCATCTGAAGCCCTCTAATTTCAAGCTTTAGTTTATCACTTTTAGCCTTAGCATTTGGATCATCCTTATAAGTTTGAACCTTAACACCAGAACTTACAGTTCCATAAGCCTTAGATTGAGCAGCTATATTTTTAGTATAGCTATTGAATATTCTTACTGCTGACATATTTCTACTTAATCTCATATAATCACTCCATAAAATTACTTTTATTAGTATTATCGGTCATAATCACCAATACTTAATATAAAACCAACACATTATACCAGCCAGTTACTCTATATTCATTTCTTAATTACATTATACTTCATCTTTTCCAATAAATCCACATCATTTTAAATAAAGTAACATTTTTCTCTCTTTTAATCGTTACATTTTTTATTTCTTTATATTCACTACCCAAATAAAACCACACTGATTTTATTTTACCAGTGTGGCTTCCTTAACTAGCTCTCTCATATCTCTAGCTTTTTCTTTAAGTTTATTACCCGCATTGCTTAAGATGACTTTCCCAAACCATATTTTCGCATTTTGAGAATCTCCTATCCTTCTATAGATTTCACCAATAAGGTATTTCAAAGAATATATGTTTAAACCATATATAGGAGTACGTTCATTTTCATAAGCAATAAGAAAACCTTGTAATGCCTTTTGGAGAAAAACCTTCTCTTCTTCTTGTTTTTCTAAACTTCTATACATCCATGCAATCTTTAAACAAAGTACAGCCTTAGTACTATCTTTTAATTCACCTACTACTGCATTAAGGAGTGCAAGTTTATAACGTTCAATAGCAATCTCACAATCATAAACTTGTGGGTATTCTTTACCTGTCCATTTATTACTTACCTTTACAAGTATAGTTTCTCGCTTATAGTTTGGTAATTTTAAAAAATCACTTTTCAATGCAGAATATCCACAAATTTGACAAACTAAAACATCATAAAAATATGGATTTATCCCATCGTATATTTTAAATCCATCAGTATCTACATGTTTAACCTTTAGTACATATGCCTTTACCACCCTTGAACTAAAAGTTCTTAAACAAACTGGGCAATCAATTTTTTTATCATAAAGGAGAGTATTTACATCAAATTTAATCTCACTCTTAGAAACTTCTCCTTCATCACACTTATCTTCTTTCTTTAAATATATCTCTAAATCATCTTCATAATTAAATCCTAAGGATTTTAATGAGGAAAAAATATCTTCCATCCTAAATTGCCTCCATATAGCATGTGTTAAATTATGCATGTTAATTATCATTTCATTCTATTTTACTTCAATAAAAATTTTATGTCAAAGAAAATATTAAATCTCATTTATGGATAACTTTCACTTATTGGAATGATTTAGAGAAAAAAATAACTAGACTCTTTAAAATTGTATAAAATGGACCCCTTGTCAAGGACACAATAAAAAAAGGGGTTAAGCAACACTT
>NZ_JAVXAO010000015.1:0-56783 GCF_036660475.1 Clostridium sp.
TAAAAATAAAAATAAAAATAAAAATAAAAATAAAAATAAAAATAAAAATAAAAATTATAAATTTAGGATTATAAATTATAAATTTAGGATTCAAAATTCAAGATTTAGCATTGGAAATTATAAATGATGGATAAAATTATTAATAGATTTATAAAAAATGAAATGTATTAATTGGTTTAGAATATGGATATAATTGAATACCTAAGGAAATTAAATTTTAGTAACCTGTTTTTGTGGATAGAATTTGGAATTAAATATATAATATATATTGGGAATTTGAGGAGGTTAGAATAATGGAGTACATAAATGAGATTAATATAAATCAAGGAATAATTCATATTTTGGATAATAATGCGGATGAACCCCTTTTAAATGAGTATCCTTTAGACTTAACAGAGGAAGTGTATGAATTTGTTTTTAAACATATACAAAGATGTTTAAAGGATGAGGAGCTTAAATACGCTATCTTTAACAAAGAAAGAAATATTGTAAAGGAAGTATCTCAGGAGTATTTAAATGGTGAGAATGATTTAATAAATGTATCGAAAGAACTTGCAAGTCAAATGTTTATACTAATGAGGTCAAAGGGAAGTATTCCTTCTTGTGATCTACTTACTGTATCATTTACAACAGAACATGGTGCTTTTTTAGGTATATTTAAAATGGATTACATTAAAAATTATATGCATAATGTGGAATTTGTAGAGGGGAAAGTTGGAATACACATAGTTCCTCAATTTACAGGACTTCCTTCAAGTAGTTCTAGAATACAAAAGTGTGCCTTTATTAAAGTCATGGCTAGTGACAATGATTATGATTTATTAGTTATTGATAAACAAAACAAAGCAAATAAGGATAGCACTGATTATGGTGCAAACTACTTTATAGACAATTATTTGGGATGTACAATTATTGAAAATAGTAGAGATAAAACTAAGCAATTCCTTAAAGTAGCAGAGAAGTGGACGCAGACTGCACTAAATGAAAATGCAGAGGGGCAAGAAATTGTCCGTAGGGAAGTAAAAAGAAGACTTAGAGAAGAAGAGACCATTGATTTAGCAACTTTCACTGAGGAAGTATTTCAAAATGATGATAAAATGAAGGAGAGTTTTAAAACATTCGCTGTGGAAAGTGGCGTTGGTGAGAAAATTGATTTAGATAAGCAATGGGTTGAAAAGAAACTTAAACGAGTACGTTTGAAGATTGATAAGGACATAGATATATATATTTCAGAGGAAGCTTATAACGATATAAATAGGTTTGAAATTGAAAGGGTTGGAGATGGAAGTATTAATATGAAAATTAAGCACATCCTCAATTACAGTGAAAAATAAGAAGTTAATGAAAAGGAGTATGGAAATTAATAAATTTCCATACTCCTTAATTTTTAATTCTAAATTAATGTTTTAGTACTATTTCATTGAGTCAGTTGAACCTAGAAGAGTTGTAATTTTTCCTTCAACTAATGCTTGAAGGTTTGTTCTTCCAACACCAAGGTATTTCCTTGGGTCAAACTCAGATGGTTTGTCAGCAAATACTTTTCTACAAGTACCAGTGATGCAAAGTCTGATATCAGTATCCATGTTAATTTTGCAAACTGCCATACCGGAAGCTTTTCTTAACATTTCAACAGGTACACCCTTAGCGCCTTTGATTTCTCCACCGTTTTCATTACACATTTCAACGTACACTGGATCTACAGAAGATGCTCCGTGAAGAACGATTGGATATTTTTCAAAGCCAGCTGCTTCTAACTTTCTTGTGATAGTTTCAAGTCTTTCAAAGTCAAGTTTAGCTTCACCTTTAAATTTATAAGCACCGTGGCTAGTTCCAATAGCTATTGCTAATGAATCAACGCCAGTTCTTTTAACAAAGTCAACAGCTTGATCTGGGTCAGTGTAAGTTGCATCTTTAGTATCAACATTTACATCATCTTCAATTCCAGCAAGTTTACCAAGTTCAGCTTCAACTACTACACCTTTAGAGTGAGCATAGTCAACGATCTCTTTTGTAAGTCTTACATTTTCTTCATAGTCATAGTGAGAACCATCAAACATAACTGATGTGAATCCATTTTCTATGCAAAGTTTGCAAGTTTCAAAAGAGTCACCGTGGTCAAGGTGTAATGCTATATCAAGTCCGCTTTCTTCAACGGCTGCAAGTACCATGTGTTTTAAGTATTCAGGTCTCATATATTTAAGAGCTCCTGCAGAGCATTGTAGGATTACAGCAGAGTTTTGAGCTTTTGCTCCATCTACAATTCCTTGTATAATCTCCATATTGTTAATGTTAAATGCTCCGATAGCATATTTGCCTTCAAAAGCTTTTCTAAACATTTCTTTAGTAGTTACTAATGCCATAATGTTATTCCACCCTTCATATTTTATCATTAATTCTACAAGTATATTATAGTTCAAACTGTAAACAAATGCTATATGTAAATTTTTTTAAAAGATATTACCAATATTTACAGATTCCATTTGTCTAACTTGATTTATTAAGGTTTTTACCACGTGAATTGTTGCTAAAGCTTCATCTTTATTTTCACACTTTGTATACTGACTAAGCTTTATTACTTCACTGTAGATATTATCAAACTCAGTATGATTTAGAAAAAGTGTAAGGTTTGCAATATGGCCTTCATATATATTAAGTAATTCAAAGGATAGCATATAACTTTCATCCCAATTATCATCTACGATGTTTGTTTCGATTTTTGAAGAGACATCTAAAAGTTTATCACAGGTTAATACTATATATTTGCTGGCAAAAAATAATAAAAACAACATTGCAAAAAACATGATAAAGGTTGTAATCATACTCTTCATTTTAATTAAGACTCCTCTTTGGATTTATTTTTATTACTAGTATTACTTGTGGTGGATTTAAGTTGATAATATAGTTTATGGTCATTTGAATAAATAATCGCAATAAACACTTCCTTAGGGCTTTTTATATTGTGATTACTTAAAATTTTATTAAGCCAGTATTTATCTTTACCCAATAGTTTTAAATTTTGAAAATTAATAACTCCGTCTAAAATTATGGGCATTGGAAGAGGTTCATCGGCTACTTTAATTTTTAAGTCTTCTCGCTTTGGAGGTTCATAGGGGGTATAAGGAAGAATAGATATGTCACCATCAGTTTCAAGAATAGCATAGTGTATTTCATTTACATTAAAATATCCCTTTAAACGAAGTTCAGAAAGTAAATCATCGAGATTGTACCTAAGATGACGAAGTTCAGCTATATTTATTATCCCGTCTTTTATTATTATGCTAGGTTTTCCACTTAGAAGGTCTCTAAATTTCTCACTCTTTAATTCTAAAAATGAGGTTGCCATTTGAAGAAACACCAAGGTAGTTATAGGAACTAAAGCATATATTAATGGGATTCTATTATCCCCCATAGGTAGTGCTGCAAGTTCAGAAATCATTAGAGCAACTACTAAATCAACAGGTTCTAATTCTCCAATTTGGCGTTTTCCCATTAGTCTCATAATAAAAACTAAATAAATATATAGAATTATTGTTCTAATAATTAGTATAAACATAAAAATCACCTATATTTCTAAAAGTATTAATAAGTATATTATGTACAAAATAAAATAAATTATTTGTTTTTTATTGGGTTCACATTTATAATCATGTAATATAATAGATAATACAACTAGTAATTATTTTAAGTATATAGAGATTACTAAGGTGTGTGGTATTAATAGAATACATATAGGGTTAAAATAGATAATTTAACTATATGATAAAGAGGTTACATTAGGGGTGAAATTATGGGAGAGATTAATGTTAAGATTGGTAATAATATTATCAAAGCAAAAAAAGGAACAAGCTGTTATAATTTGATGAAAGAACATGGATATGAAAGAGAGGCTCCTATAGTTCTAGTGAGAATAGATGGGAAGCTTCAGGAGCTATATGTAACTATGGAGAAGGATTGTACATTGGAGTTTATTGATATAACTAATAAGCAGGGAATGTTATGCTATATAAGGAGTCTTCAGTTTATACTGGTAGTAGCAACAAAGGAGCTGTTTCCAAATTCGAGAATTACTATTGAACACTCTTTAAGTAAGGGACTTTTTGGGGAAATATATAAGGACTCTCATCTCAATATAGATGATGTATATGCAATAAAGAGAAGAATGGAAGAGATAATTCAAAGTGATTTACAAATAAATAAGATGAAGTACAATAGAAATGAGGCTATTGAGTTATTCCATAACGATGGTATGGAGGATAAGGTTAGCTTATTAAAAACTGTAGATCAAAACAGTTTAACGATATATAGATTAAAAAATGAGATAGGTTACTTTTATGGGCCTATGGCGTCATTTACATCTCTGTTAAAACATTTTGATATAATATATTATGATCCAGGATTTATTCTAAGGTTTCCAACAGTGGAAAGCCCTAGAATGATTCCACGGTTTGTAAATCATAAGAAACTTGCAAAGATATTTTATGAAGCGGAGAGATGGGGAGATATTTTAAATGTTGCCCATGTAGGTGCTTTAAATAATGAAATCGAAAGCGGCGATATAGTTACGTTAGTTAGGGTTGCGGAAGCGTTGCATGAAAAGAAAATAGCAAATATTGCAGATAAGATAAGTAAAAATAGAAATATAAAACTTATAACAATAGCAGGTCCATCATCTTCAGGTAAAACTACCTTTTGTAAAAGATTAGGTATACAGCTGAGAGTAAATGGATTAATACCAGTACCAATATCTTTAGATGACTATTTTATAGATAGAGAAAAGACACCAAAAGATGAATCAGGAGAGTATAATTTTGAAACTATAGACGCCTTAGACTTAAATCTTTTTAATGAGCATTTAGAAATGATTTTACTAGGGGAAGAGATAGAGGTGCCTTCTTATAATTTTAAAAGTGGAAAAAGAGAGTGGGTTGGAAATAAATTAAGAATGCCTAGTAATGGTATTATTGTAATTGAGGGAATCCATGGCTTAAATGAACTGCTTACGGCATCAGTAGCTAAAGAAAATAAATTCAAAATATATATTAGTCCATTAACTCAGATTAATATGGATGATCACAATAGAATTGCAACAACAGATGTAAGAATGATAAGAAGAATAGTTAGAGATTATCTATCAAGGGGGTATGATGTTGAATATACCTTGAAAATGTGGGCATCAATTAGACGGGGTGAGGATGCATATATTTTTCCATATCAAGAAGAAGCTGACGTGATGTTTAATTCAGCATTAATTTATGAACTTGCTGTTCTTAAGAAATATGCCCTTGAGGAGCTATATAAAGTTAAGGCAGATAGTAGTGTATATGATGAGGCTCGAAGACTTATTGAATTCCTGCACTTTTTTAAAGAGGTTGACATGGATGTGGTACCAACGAATTCACTTATGAGAGAGTTTATTGGTGGAAGTTGTTTTTACAAATATTAGCTATGCAGGAAGATATATATGTTCTAATTAAGTTTAGGCATTTTCAAATAATAAATAAGTCAGTGTGTTCAATTATTCATTATTCATTTTTAGATGCCTATGCATTTGATTTTTAAAGAACTATGAAGGAACTTAGTTTCCAACTCCAATTCTAAATTTTAAATTTTAAGTTTTAAATTGTAAGTTTTTAATTTAAAACTGAATAGATAGTTCATAATATAAGAAATTGTATTATGGACTTTTTTAATTTTAAATTGTATAAGATAAAGGTATTAAAATTTAGTTTGACATATAAAAAATTAATATAAATTAATAGATATTTTTTTTAATAAAGTAGTGGTATTATATTATATGGGTATACTACCTAAAGCAAAAGATGTAGAAGTTTATCAAAAAAGTACATTTACATATTATAGGAATGGTATTTTAGGAGGAAATTATGAAGAGTTATAGCGCATTTGATATTATGGGGCCCATAATGATTGGACCTTCTAGTTCACATACAGCAGGAGCAGCTAGACTTGCAAAGCTAGCTGCAAAAATTGCAGAGGATAATGTTAAGGAAGTAAGGTTTTTACTTCATGGTTCTTTTGCAAAAACATATAGAGGTCACGGGACAGATAGGGCATTAGTAGCTGGAATTTTAGGAATGGATCCTTGGGATTATGAGCTTAAAAATTCCTTTGAAGTAGCTAAAGTTTCTGGACTAAAATATACCTTCGAAGAAGCTGATTTAGGGGATGTACACCCGAATACAGTTAAGTTTGTAATGAAAGATTCAAATGGAAATGAAACTACAGTTACAGGATCTTCTATAGGTGGAGGTAATATTGTTATATTTGAATTGGATGGACAAAGCATACGATTTACGGGAGAATATCCAACTCTAATAATTACCCATTTAGATGTCCCTGGTATGATATACAGAGTTAGTAATCTTCTATTTAATGAAAATATAAATATAGCTTCAATGAATGTATATAGAAAATCAAAGGGATCAGATGCATCAACAGTAGTGGAAACAGATGGTGTTGTTAATCATGAGGTAATAGAGAAACTAAGAAGAATTGAAAATATTAAAAATGTAGAAGTAATTCTTCCGCCAACAAAAGGAGAGTAGATTATAATGTTTTTATCAACTGCAAAAGAAATAATAGAAGTATGCAATAAAGAAAATATAACTATTGCTGAATATACAATGCGTGAAGAGTCCCAAACATCAGATTTATCAAGAGAAGTTTTGATAAAAAAAATGAGGGAGAACTTAGAAGTGATGAAGTCATCGTCTCAAGAGGGCATGGATAAGGAAGTTATATCTTTAAGTGGACTTATAGGCGGAGATGCCATAAAAATTAGAAAATACTTTGAAGAAAAGGAAACTCTGTGTGGAAGTTTTATGGTGAAAGCGATGGCTAGAGCATTATCTTGTTCTGAGGTTAATGCTTCCATGGGAAGAATAGTAGCGGCACCTACTGCAGGTAGCTGTGGTATTATACCTGCGGCGATTATAACAGCGGGAGAAAAACTAAATAAAACTGATGACGATATGATAACTGCATTATTCACAGCTTCAGGAGTTGGGGTATTAATTGCACAAAATGCTACGTTAGCTGGTGCAGAAGGTGGATGCCAAGCAGAGTGTGGAAGTGCAGCAGCTATGGCAGCAGCAGCATTGGTTGAAATGATGGGAGGTACTCCACAAATGGCTTTTGATGCTGGAGCCATGGTAATAAAAAATGTGGAAGGGCTAGTTTGTGATCCTATCGCAGGTCTTGTTGAGATACCATGTGCTAAAAGAAATGTAGCAGGTGTTGTAAGTGCCCTTACCATGGCAGATGTTGCAATGGCAGGAGTTGAGAGCAAAATTCCTTTTGATGATACCATAATTTCAATGTACAAGATTGGAAAAGGACTCCCAAGTGAACTAAGAGAAACAGGTATGGGTGGGCTTGCAGTAACACCTTGTGGATTAAGGTTAAGAAAAAAAGCCTTAGGTGTAAGTAAATAAAAAAACAATAAATACATATAAAAAGGGATATCCAAGAGAATTTATTCGCTAGGGTATCCCTTTAAAATTCATAGAAATATTTTTGTATAATGGGCATGATTTAGATATAGGTGTAACTGTTTCTTTATAACATGAATAAAGTAAAGTATAACAAATGTTATGGAGGAAAATATGAAAGACTTAATGGTGAAAAAAATAAAAATCTCAAAAGATAATATTCATGTGGAAGAAATAATTAATTTAACAATAATTTTAGTATCTATTGGATTACTATTTATAAAGATAAATTCAAACATACTAAGCGCTGTTATATATTCGGTATCAATGATTCCTTTAGCCATATTACTGGGTAGAGGTACTTCGAAAATTTCTGATTATATTGGAGAGAAAAGGGGTGGATTAATATCGGCAACGGCAGGGAATGTTCCCGAGCTAATGATGGGACTTTGGTCTATAAAATATGGAATGATATCCATGGCAAAAGCAGGGATATTAGGAGCAGTAGTTACAAATATGTTGCTTGGACTTGGGATTGCAGTATTTTGTGGTGGAATTAAATTTAGAGAGCAGAAATTTAATAAGATAATTGCTAGAACAAATTTAAATATGCTATTTTTAGTAATGTTCACTATAATAATAGTTTCTGCATTAAATAGATATTCATTTATTGATGATGGAAGATTTCAACACTTAAGTATAATAATATCGGGGGTATTGATTGGAGTATATATACTTGGATTAGTCTTTTCCCTATATACCCATAGCAACTTATTTATTTTGGGTGATAAAAAGGAATTTATACAGAAGGATGGGAAAAAAGAAACTAGGAATATTTTCATACTGATAGTAGTTATAACAATATTATTATATTTTATAAGTGAAAGACTTGTAGAAAACATAAGTAGTATAATACAGGAATATAAAATATCTCAAGAATTTATAGGTATAATTTTAATTCCATTATTAGGGTCATTTGGAGAAAATGCCTCTAGTATTGTTTGTGCTATGGAGAATAAAATAGATGCAAGTTTAGAGACAGCGATTGGGTCAAGTATTCAAATTACTATGTTTGTACTACCTATACTTATAATTTGTTCCTCATTTATGGGTATTTCAATTAATTTACTATTTTCAAGCTTTCAAATTATTATAATGGCTATTGCAATGGGAATGTCTTACTTTGTATTTCAAGATGGTAAAACCTATTGGTTTGAAGGTGCACTATTAGTAGCTATTTATATTGTAGTAACCTTATCATATTATTATGTAGTATAAAAATTAAAGCCAACTACAAATTTTTGTAGTTGGCTTTAATATCATATGCCTAAATCTATTTTTTCTTGATTTGATATCTGCTAATCATAAGATATGAAAGCACAATCATAAGTACTGCAGGTATTGGATATGGAATTAATTTTACTGTTGAAAAAATTTCGAGCACAGCAAGGAGACTTCCTGCAATTGTTATTGGGATACCAGTAAAAACATTATTAAATTCAGTGCAGTTATATCTAGCTAATCTATAGGCTCCAGCTATAGGAAAAATAATTAAAATTAAATACCCTAAGAGTCCTAGGTTAATAAATTTATATAATGAAAAAGCTAGTATAGATGGGGCAACTCCAAAGGTTACTAAGTCTGCTAAAGAATCAAGTTCTTTACCCAGGTCACTATGGGTATTCAAAAATCTTGCCACAGTACCATCATATCTATCAAGAATTCCACCTAGAAGAATTAAAATTCCAGCTGTTGTAAAATCATTATTCATCGTAAGTTGTATGGATAGAATTCCACAAACTAAATTACCTAAAGTCATAGCATTCGGAATGAAAGACTTATTCACATTATCACCTCTATTATATTATATACATTATATTGACTATTGTAAAACCTATATAACAGATAAAAATATTTTATTTATCATGTCTGAATGTGAAGAAGGTTAAAACAATTGAAAAAATATTTTTATAATGGTATTATGATATATAAAATGAAATAGGTGAAAATCCATATAAGGAGTAGAGATAGTAGGAAGAATTAAATATAAATATAAAATTAAGAATAAATTCAATACGAATATTACTGATAAATGGAGGAAACCATGAAAAGAGTTAAATTTATATACAATCCTTATTCGGGAGAAAATTCAATAATAAATGATATAGATAAAGTTATAAAAATTCATCAACAGTATGGGTATATTGTTGAACCATTTAGAATTAGTGATAATGTAGATATTAAAGATGCATTTGTAGGACTAGATGAAAATTATAAGTACATATTAATTGCAGGTGGAGATGGGACTATTGATTCTGTAATTAATAAAATGAAGAAAAATAATATAGATATTCCAGTAGCATTTTTACCTGTTGGAACTGCAAATGATTTTGCAAAATATTTAGGGTTACCTAATGATGTTACTACAGCTTGTAGGCAAATTTTAGATGGGAAGATAAAACGATTTGACCTTGGAAAAATAAATGATAAGTATTTTGTAAATGTAGCTAGTACTGGTATATTTACAGATATATCACAGAAAACCGATTCTAATCTTAAAAATACAATGGGGAAGTTAGCTTACTATGTTAAGGCGGTAGAGGAATTTACTAATTTAAAGAAAATACATGTAAAGATAACTTCTCCAGTAATAAATTTTGAAGGTAAAATATACACACTTCTTATATTTAATGGTCAAACAGCTGGGAATATTAAATTTGCAGAACTGTCAGAGGCTGATGATGGATTACTAGATGTAGTAGTAATAAAGAAAGAAATTTTAAGAAATGCTCTTAATAATATGAAGATTATGATGAAAAAAGGTCAGATAGCAGACATGGATGGAGTATTATACTTTAAATGTAAAAGTTTAATGGTGGAGTGTGAAGATGATATCGTAACGGATATTGATGGTGAAAAAGGACCAGACTTTCCACTAGAAATTAGTTGTGAGCGAAGAGCAATTAAGATAATAGGATGTAAAGAGGAATAATATTTTCATAAAACATACTGTAGAATAATATATATAGATAAAATTAATTTTGTGGGGTGTGCAGATTGAATATATATATATATATGTTAGTAATAGCAGCTATTATGATTATAGCCTACATAACAATATGTTTAGGCATGAGATGTTGTCCTAAAAAAATAAAAGAAATGATAGTAATATCAGTAATTCTCGTTGCACTTAGGGTAGTTGCAATAGCAGTTTTGATAATAGTAAAAACACCTAACTATACTAGCTTTGTGAGAAATTTAGTCTTCTTAAATATTGTATACATACCTATAGTAATGTTTATTTGTCTCTACATTTTTTATAGAAATATAGATGTTAATATAAAGTGGTTTTATGGAATCTTAATTTCAGGTATAATTGTTTATTTAGTTTCTATATTTAAAATACCTATGGAATATTATGTTTCAGAAATTTATGGATATAATATTATTTTAAAAAGTTCAATACCATATAAAATCTTACTCTGTGTAAATGGATTTGGATTTTTTATGAGTATAGTTGGGTTTAGGTACAGATATAGTATAAAATGGGGCACTATACTAATTGGATTTTCATCCTTAGTGTTTATAGGAGCTATGGCTAAGGCATTAAGTGGCATGGAAAGTATAGGATATTTACTTTTAGGTGATTTAGCTTGGATGATAGCTTTATATGGTGGAATGGTAACATTTAAAGAAAAGCATTAGAAATTAAAATTATTCGTCAAGTTAGGGATAAGGATAATAGTATGAAGTAATAGAAAACACGAGCTTAGTAATATAATCAAATTTTAAAATACAATCAAGGATAATTAAGAGGGAGAATATGGAGAAGTTTATAAATTGGGTATTAATATATCTTGTTGTAGTAATGCCATTTTTATTTATGTTATATTTTGTGATAAAAAAAGCGGTAAAGGACGGCATGGATGACCATGAAAGATATAATAAAAAGTAAAATAATAAGAAGGCTATGTGTGAATGATTTTTAATATTCACACATAGCCTTCTTAATTATTAAGTTATATTATTTACCTTGTCTTTTAGGTTGAGATTTAGTTCTATTATTATTAGTCGATTTAACTTTTCTTGAATTAGGTGAGTTAGATTTTGCATTTTGGATGTTAGATGGCTTTTTAGACTTATTAGGATCTTCTTTTCTAGGAGTCCCATTTTCATTAGTAGCTTTAGGTTTTGAAGAAGTAGAGCGCTTTCGTTTCTTTCCATGATAAGGATTTTCCGCAATTAAGCATTTCTTACCTGTACCTATTAAGTCTTCTCTCTCGCAACTAATTAAAGCCGATTTTACAAGACCATGATTATCCGGATTTCCGAATTGTAACAGAGCCCTTTGCATATTTTTTTCCCTTTGAGTTTTAGCAACATATACCTTCTTTTTAGTCATTGGGTTAATTCCGGTATAATATATTGTTGTTGATAAACTTCCAGGAGTTGGGTAAAAATCTTGAACTTGTTCAGGCATATGTCCCATAGATTTAATATATTCACCTAGTTCAATAGCCGTAGTTAAATCACTACCAGGATGACTTGACATAAGATAAGGAACAACAAACTGACTTTTACCTAAATCTTCATTTATTGCTGTATATTTGTTTTTGAATCTTTCGTAGACATCCTTAGATGGTTTACCCATTTCACAAAGGACTTTGTCACTTATATGTTCTGGAGCTACCTTTAACTGACCACTAATATGATGTTCACATAGTTCTTTGAAGAATTTTGGATTTTTATCATATATTAAGTAATCGTATCTAATACCTGAACGGATAAATACTTTCTTAACCTTGGGAAGGGTTCTAACTTTCTTTAAAAGACTTAAATATTCAGTGTGGTCTATTATTAGATTTTTGCAAGGGGTTGGGAATATACATTGCCTATCCTTACAAACACCATGTTCAACTTGTTTTTTACAAGCCTTTTGTCTAAAGTTTGCTGTTGGACCACCTACGTCGTGGATATATCCTTTAAAGTCTTTATCTTCTGTAAGAAGCTGAGCTTCAGATACTATAGAATCTTGACTTCTGTTTTGGATAACTCTTCCTTGGTGATAGGTTAGTGCACAGAAGGAACAACTTCCATAGCAGCCTCTATGACTTGTAATTGAAAATTTAACCTCATTAAGGGCAGGGATTCCACCAGCTGCCTCATAGATAGGGTGGTATGTTCTTGTATATGGAAGATTGTATACCATATCCATTTCTTTTGTAGATAGAGGCGCTTGTGGTGGGTTTTGAACTATAAATTTATCACCATAAGGCTCTACAATAGGTTTACCCCATACAGAATCTTGTTCTCTAGAAGCTAGATAGTAGCTTTTAGCATAGGCTTCTTTATTTGAAGTTATGTCAGCTAGGGATGGTAGAATTACCGGATCTTTAACTTTATCTATATCCTTTGAAACATAGCAAGTACCACGTATAGAAGTTATGTTATTAATTGGTTTACCATAACTTAAAAGTTTTGCGATTTCTAGTACAGGTTTTTCACCCATACCGTATATAAGAAGATCAGCAGTTGAATCAATAAGGATACTTTTACGTATTTTGTCTTCCCAATAGTCATAGTGTGCAAATCTTCTAAGACTAGCCTCGATACCACCTATAATTATTGGCGCATTTTTATAAGCTTCTCTAACTCGATTAGAGTATACAATGACAGCTCTATTTGGTCTAAATCCACTTTTGCCACCAGGTGAATAAAAATCGTCATGTCTTTTCTTTTTAGCAACGGTATAGTGATTTACCATGGAATCAATATTACCAGAGTTAATTAAGAAACCATATTTGGGCTCTCCAAGTTTTTTGAAATCTTCACAGGTGTCCCATTTTGGCTGGGGAATAATTCCTACAGTATATCCTTCGCTCTGTAAAAGTCGCCCAATTATTGCAGTACCAAAAGACGGATGGTCTATATAGGCATCACCAGTTATTATTATAAAATCAAGCTGAGAAATACCTTCAGCCTTCATATCTTCCTTACATATAGGTAAAAATTTATTATTATTTTTCATAAGTTTTCTTATTAAAAGTGCTTACTGTGATTAATTAAATTCTAAAAGAGAATACTAATTAAAATAAGTAAGTGAATAATAAGATACCTCCTTTCTTTTGAGGAATATATATCATTAAACTATATTAACACAATAAGTAGTAAATATGAATAGTAACCATTGTGGCAAAAAATGAGATTAAACAGGTAAGAATATTAGTATGATGTAGAAATAATGAATAAACGTGAGCCTTAGACATGTAATCAATATTTTTGACTTAATTCAAGGATATTTGAATTAAATTAGTTACAAATTCAAATATGTAGACTATAATAATAAGTATAGAAATAAAAAAGTTAAATAGGTGGTGAGAATTTAATGGACAGTGGGCCTTTGTGTAACGACTGTGAGGAAAGTGATAAATTAAATAGAGTTAGAGGGATACTGTTTATTGAGTTATAAATTACTTATATACATATTCCTCTAAAATTGGAGGAGTAATATGGAGAGATTATCAGAATTCTACTTGAGCAGCATCCTGAACATAAGTGTTTATGATGAGTTAGATTATTGTATAGGAAAATTAGAAGATATTTATGTGACTACAGATTATGGATGTCCAAGAGCAATTGGATATAAAATCAAGAATGGAAGAGAAATAGAAAATTTTGAATTTAGAACTATTGATGTCTATAAAGATAATGGGAAATATATTATAAAAGTAGTTCAGGTAAAGGATATTATTCCTAGAAAATATTCATATTTATTATCTAAAAATTTATTAGATAAGGATATAGTTAATGTAAATGGGAAAAAAATTGTAAGAGTAATAGATTTAAAGATAGTAAAATTTAATGGATACTTAACAGTGGTAGGTGTAGAATCAGGTCCTTTAGCTATGGCAAGAAAAATAGGCATGGATGGAGCAATCAAAAGGGCTTATAATATATTTAACAAAAATATAGAAGAACATTCAATAAGTTGGGAAAGTGTTCAATCTTTAGAAATGGTTGATTCATCCTTAAAATTAACGACACCTTATAATAAGTTAAGCAAATTACATCCAGCGGATATTGCAAAAATTATTGAAGAACTATCACCAGAAGATAGGGTGAAGGTTATTGATGGCTTAAGCATTGATTTAGCTTCAGATACTTTGGAAGAGCTAGATCATGATATAACCCAGGATATTTTAAAGAGGCTTTCTGAAGAAAAGGCAAAGCAAATTTTAGATATTATGCCTAATGATGAAATAGCTAATATGCTAGATGATCTTGATGAGGAAACTACTAATAAGGTATTGGTAAACTTAGATGATGATGATGAAACCGAAATAAGAGATTTGATGAAATATGAAGATGAAGTGGTTGGAAATATAATGAATAAGGATTTTATATCTTTTAACATTGATATTACAGTTAAGGAAACAATAAATATTTTGAGAGAGCTTAAACCAGAAGAAGAAGTGTCAAATTATATTTATATTGTGGATAGTAACGAAAGACTTCAAGGTACAGTAGCATTAATAGATTTAATAATATCAGATCCAAATTGCAAATTAAAATCAATAATGAATACTAAGATATTCAAGGTTTATGATAAAGATGAGATAGATTCAGCTATTGCTATAGCGGTAAAATATGATTTATACTCAGTGCCAGTAGTTGACGAGGATGAAAAATTATGTGGAATTACAGTTATGAGTGATATTATAGATGAAATTCTATCCCCAAGTTGGAAAAGAAAAATAAAAAGAATGGTTTAATTTATATATTTCATTTTCTTGAGATACATTAATGATTTATACTTAAATTTAAATTAATATTTGAACAATAAATGAGAAGTACTTCAATTAGATATTATGGATATATCTAATTGAAGTACTTTTTATTTGCGTTTAATAAAACTATTATAATATGATGGCGGCGTTCATATATTTACATGAGAGGTGATGAATTTTGAAAAATAGGTTCAAGATGGCAATTTTATTTCTAATCATAATATTATTTATAATTATTGTGATAATAGGATTAAGGATAGGATTGGCGGTTAAAGCAAATGCAAATATTATATATAAAGGTATTACTATCAATGGTATAGATGTTTCACTTTTAAATATGGAACAAGCTATAGAAAAGATTAAGCAAAATTCAGATATTGTTAATGAAAATAGGAAAATAAGTGTTAATGTGGAGGAAAAAAGTTATAATACATCTTTTGTTCGATTGAAAGTAAGGGAGAATATAGAAGAAGTTGTGAAAATTGCATTATATTATGGGAAAAGCGATGATATTTTAAAAAGATATAAGTGGATTAAATATGGAATAATTAAAGATTTTACAACCTCAATAACCTTAGATGCAGAAGAGTTTAAAGAGTTTTTGAAGAATATAGAAAAAGAACAAAATATAGCTTCGGTAGATGCGACTATAGACCATCAATGGGGGGAATTTAGAATAACTCCTCATGAAATAGGAAGAAGTATAGATCGATATGAACTTAAGAAAAATATAGAGAATCAGATTGAAGAAAGCAAAGATGGTGTGGACATTAGTTCTGAGGCAATGTTTATAAAAGAGTATCCTAAGATAATGGATAGCGATATTAAGAGTATAAATTCTTTAATATCTAGTTACACTACAGGTTTTATTAATTCTTCATCTGCAAGGTGTAAAAATATAGAAATAGCAGCAAAATCAATAGATAATACAGTAGTTTTACCGGGAGAAGAATTTAGCTTTAATAACATTGTAGGGATGGCTACAAGTAGCAAGGGTTATCAGTATGCCAAGGTAATAAAGAATGGCATTTTTATAGAGGAAGTTGGAGGTGGAATTTGTCAAGTATCTTCCACATTATACAATGCGGTATTGAAGAGTAGGTTTTCTATAAGTGAAAGAAGGAATCATAGTAAAGTTATATCATATGTTCCAAGGGGGCAAGATGCTATGATTTCCTATGGGGTATCAGATTTAAAGTTTGTAAATACATTTAATTATCCTATTTTAATAGAAACTATAGTGGCAAATAAGGAAATTACAATTAATATTTTTTCCAATAAGAATGAAAGTGGAACTAACTATGAGGTGGTAAGTGAGGTAGGAAAATTAATTAATCCTAAAAAAGAAATTATTTATGACTATGGGTTGAGAGAGGGAACGGTTATTATACAGCAACAAGGGGAAGTTGGATATGTAATAGATACCTACAGAGTTCTTTATAAAAATGGAAAGCTAGTTGAAAAAATAAAGGTAGGGGAGAGTATATATCAGGGTAAAAATATAATTATACGAAAAGGAAAGGATTAGTAATATTTTAAATTATGGATGATAATACTTTTTAACATTTATAAAAAAATAAAAGGGTTTCCTGTCGGTAATGACGAAATAAATAAAAACAAAATAATTACAATACAGGAGGTATTTACTATGAATGAGGCTGTAGAAACTATAGATAAGATTGTAGAAAACATAGAAAAGGTCATAATCGGTAAGAAAAATGAAGTATATAATATAATGAAGGGTATGATTGCAGGTGGGCATATATTAATAGAGGATGTACCAGGTGTGGGAAAGACGACATTAATAAAAGCTATAAAAGAGAGTTTAGATTTAACCTATAGTAGAATTCAGTTTACACCAGATTTACTTCCTTCTGATATTACGGGAATATCAATATATAATGCTGGAACAGGGATGTTTAATTTTAATAAGGGGCCTATATTTTCTAATATAGTTTTAGCTGATGAGATTAATAGAACTTCACCTAAAACACAGTCTGCGTTACTAGAAGTTATGGAAGAAATGCAGGTTTCAGAAGGTGGGATAACATATAGATTAGAAGAACCATTTTTTATTATGGCAACAGAAAATCCTATAGAGTATGAGGGTACATTTTCGTTACCGGAAGCACAGTTGGACAGATTTATGATAAAGGTTCACCTTGGATATCCTGGTAAAATGGATGAAATATATATATTGGAGTTATATAGAGAAGAAAATCCTTTAAAGGAATTAAAAGCTGTAGCTAGTAAAGAGGATATTGTAAATTTACAAAGGATAGTTAGAACAGTTAAAGTTAATAGTGAGATTAATAAGTACATTGTTAATATTATAGATGCTACAAGAAATCATAAGGAAATAATCTTAGGTGGAAGTACGAGAGCTTCCCTTGCATTAATGAGAGTTTCACAGGCTACAGCCTTAATAAAGGGGCGGGATTATGTAATTCCAGAGGATGTTAAGGAAAGTGTTAGCTTGGTATTAGCTCATAGATTGATATTAACTAATAGTTGTATCGCTAGAGGTGTTAAGGCAGAAGAAATTTTATCGGAAATTTTAAATGTAGTTCTAGTGCCTACGGTAAGACTTTATGATCAGAATTAAGAAATCATATATAGTTTTAGTTGTTATTACATTCATATTTGCGTTATTTTCTGGTGGAAATTTACCTTACTCTATTTTTTACTGTGTAGTTTTAGTGTTACTTATATCGGGAATTTATACTTATATTGTAAAAAAAGGCATATATGTAGACGTTGGCACCGACAAAAAAATTATTCAGGTGGGAGAAGAGAATGGAATTATTATAAAAGTTTATAATGATTCCATATTCCCTATACCGTATATAGAAGTGCAAAACTCTCTGTTTAGAAAATTTGTAAAAATGTATAGAGGGGATTTTATATCCATAAGCATATCTTCAAATAAATTTTTGAAAAAATCTTTAAGTATTTTGGTTAGAGGCCAGTATAATTTAGGTGAAAGTAGTTGTGTAGTAAGTGATATTTTTGGAATTTTCACATGGGAAGAAACCTTTATACATAAGGAGATTATTAAGGTGTATCCTAAAGTTTATCAGTTGTCTAATATTACAATAAATGGTGCAAATTTAAAAGAATATAATATAACAACTATTAAAGAGGTAAATAGAGGACATGAAAGTTTAGAGACAATTAAAAATATACGGGAATATAGAGTAGGAGATAGTTATAAAAGAATTAATTGGAAGGTAACAGCAAAGCATGGAAAGTTGTTTATAAAGGAATATGAAAGTAGTGAAAGTCCGCGTATTCATGTGTTTTTAGATTTAAGGAGCAATCCATTTAGTCATGATGAAAATGGACAAATAGAAGAAGATGTGGTTGAATTTTTTTTATCTCTAATAAATCACATTAAAGATAAAAATACTAACTCTCAGGCGGTTATAGTTGGAGCTACTACAAAGTCTTTTCATATAGGTAACAATAGTCAATTTGAAATGCTAAGAGAACAAATGGTAACAAGCTATAGTGGCGGAAAAGGTAGTTTATCAAAATTTATGAAGAATTCTATTTATGAAATTGCTAAAAGAAGCGCTATGGTTATAGTTAGTTGTGATATTAGTAAGGAAAATGTAGATTATTTTATATCCCTTGCAGATAAGGGATATACAGTTACATTATTTTATTTAAATAGAATACCAGGATTGAATGAAGAAAGCATTTCCAAAATTTCAGAGCATGGCATAAGTTGCTATAATATAGAAGGATTAAGGTGATGGCATGGAATCGTGGAAAGAAAAGAGCGTAAAGATATTTTTAGTTGTGATTAATATTATGTTGATTATGAATCTTGTGCGACAGTGCTTTAAAATAGAAGAATTCAATTATATTTTTGTATTGTTATTAATTATTTTAGGAATAATAATATATCTGTTTTGCAATATCATTCTCAATAGTAAAAGAAAAAAAATTATTTTTTTTCTTTTCATCAGTTGTGCATTAGGGTTACTCATTTTTCAAACGAAAGGAAGGATGATTTCTGAGGAAATAAAAACTATTCTTTTGAATTTTAAGGTTATAAACACAGCTGCATTAGAGCATCGTGGAGTTAATTTTGAGGAGTTTGTTCATATAATCTCCTTAACAGTTCCATTATTAACTGCCGTAATTATAGGGATTACACAGAAATGGAGAAATGCTGTTGTAATTTTTACCAGTGCAGTATTTATAATATTTTGGTATCAGATATTTTATAAAACTGTACTTAAGAATATTTCCTATTATATAGCTGTAACTATTTTAACGGTAGGGGTAAATGAATATATTAAGAAAAATAAAGAGTACACAGGGCGAGAGGTGAAAATAGGGTTAAGAACTACTGAGGTCATTTCGATTCTCGTTATACTTTCATTAATTATCCCACAGATAGTATTAATATTTCCCCAGGAATACAAAGGAAAGACTATTGAAGGAATTAGGACATATATTAGAAATGAATTTGCAGAGGGGAAAGGTAAGGGTGGAAGCCCGGTTTTAGCTGCAATTAATGGAAGTTATGGACTTAAACAGAGTGGTTATAGTGATTCGGCTACTATGCTGGGTGGGAAAATAGTCATAAATGACAATGAGGTATTTACAGTTAAATCAGACAAGCCTTATTACCTTAGAGGAAGGGTAAGTGATAATTACACAGGGAAATCATGGCTAAAATATGATGATGCTTTATTTAGTAATGAAGAGTCCTACAAAGGAGAGGCCATGAAAAAACTTGAGCAGGTTATAGGCATTGAAGAAATCCCTAGAGAGGATAAAACACTTACCATATCTCCAAGTAAAAACTTGAAAAGCACTTCGTTTTTCACGCCAAATGGCAGTAAAAACGTTAAAAGTAGTAATGATGGAATTTATTTGGATGAAGTTCCTGTTTTTATGTCTAGTGAGGAGATAATGGAGGATTATACTGTAGAATATTTATCCTTTGGAGATTATGATAACTATTTACAAGGAATACAAAACACACAATATATTAAAATCATTAAGGATGAAGGATATACTTTACCATCAAGAGTCTTTGGAGAAGATGATTATGCGTATGTTGAAAAAATAAATTTATTATTAGAGAGTTATAAGGGCGAAGAATCTATAAATATAATAAGTGCTAAACTTGGTCAACTTTTAAATAGCTATTTTGGTTATATGAAAATAGAAGCATCAATGAATGAGGGAGTATATATAATTGTAAACACTATATTGAATGATGAGGCTGTAAAAAAGGGAGTTAAGGTAGAAGAACTTACAAATCATGATAAAGCATCAGCTATTAGAACTTACCTTATGGAGAATTATGAGTATGTTACTAATGTTAAAAATAATACTCAATACGATGATTTTGTTAGTAACTTTTTACTAGAAGAGAAAGAGGGATATTGTACTTATTTTGCAACAACCACAGTAATGATGTGTAGAATAGCAGGGGTTCCAGCCAGATATGTAGAAGGTTTCAAGATGAGCGATAGAAAGAATGATGAAGGTGACTATAGTGTTACCAATGCAGAAGCTCATGCTTGGGCAGAGGTGCTTATAAATCCATATAGAGACAATTGGGCTGTGGTAGATTCAGCGCCGACGCCTAGGGAATATGAAGCGTTGCGAGATAAAGAACAGGTTGAAGCTGGTGATACACCAGATATCAATGTTGATAATGGTGGACAAATTAATAGACCGGATAAAAATAATCCGGCATTGGGTGAGGATGATTTTAATAATGATGTAGGCACAACAAATAAAATTTTCACTCCATACAGAGTAATATTTGGATTAATTATAATCATACTATGCATTATGAGCATGCAGTGGATTAATAGAATAAAGATAATTAAAAGTAATAGTATAATACCATTATATAATTATTACTTTAAAAGACTTAAAACTATAGGTATAATAAAGAATAGTACTGAGGGCGATTTAGAATTTATAGAAACTATTAAAGATTCTGATTTAAAACTATTGTTAAGTAGTCTTGTTAAACAAACCTATGATGAGTTTTATGGTGGCAGGGTATTGAAGAATGTTGACAAAAGACAATATTTAAAATCTATTGAAAGCTATATCAAAGATAATGATAAGTGGTATAAATACATGGTGAAAAAATACTTTTTAATTAGCAGTGTTTTAAGAAAAAAATCCGTGGAACAATAATTAAGGCATATGAAATAAAATGATGTTAAGTTATTTTGTTTCATATGCCTAATGTTTGGAATAAAGTTATTGGTACTATTTTCTAAAATATGGACAATAATTAAATGGGGGAGATACTAATGAAATATAAATTAATTTGTTTGGATATGGATGGTACATTATTAACTAATAAAAAAAACATAACAGATAGGAATTTGAAAGCGATAAAAATGGCTCATGATCTTGGAGTAAAAGTTGTGGTTGCCACAGGGCGAATTTTTGTTTCAGCCAGTTATTATGGAGATTTAATAGGTGTGAAAGCTCCTGTTATAGCATCTAATGGTACATATGTAAGAGAAAAGGATAATGATAAGGCTATATATGAGGAATATTTGGGGCAAGATAGTTGCAAACTAATAGTAGATATACTCAAGAAATACAATATAGAACCTCAGTTTTATGGTATAGATACATTGTATACAAAGGAAATGAAATTTGCAGCATTAATATATGAAGCAGCCAATAAAGAAATGCCTTTAAATAGACAAGTTAAAATAAAAAGAATAGAGGATTGGAATAGATTATTTGATGATAAACACATAAAGCTAATTAAGATTATGGCAACGGATTTAGATGGAGAAAAAATAAAATTAGCTAAAAAAGAATTTGTAGAACTAGGGGATTTTGAAGTTGTTAGTTCTTTAAAAAATAGTTTTGAGGTTATGAGGAAAGGTACGTCAAAGGGGAATGCATTAAGAAGAGTATGTGATTATTATGGAATAGATAGAAGCGAAGTAATATGTGTAGGAGATAATGAAAATGATATTTCAATGATTGAATTTGCAGGTCTTGGAGTCGCTATGGGAAATGGTGAAGAGATGGTTAAGGCCAAGGCTGACTATATTACTCTTACAAATGAGGAAGATGGAGTGGCCCATGTTATAGAAAAATTCATCTTTTAAATTCATAAGAAACTTTACATAAAAATAGAATTAGAGTATTATATTTTTATGACGCTTTAAAAAAGTGCGTTTTGCTAGGAGGATATAAGAGTGAACTTAAATATAGTATTATTTCAACCAGAAATTCCTCAAAACACAGGGAATATAGGAAGAACTTGCGTTCTTACAGATTGCAAATTACATTTAATAAAGCCTTTAGGTTTCGATATAGGTGAGAAAGCTGTAAAAAGGGCGGGGCTTGATTATTGGCCACAAGTACAAATAGAAATACATGAGAGCTATGAAGACCTTAGAGAAAAATATAAGGATGGTACCTTTTATTTTTGTAGTACTAAGGGAGATAAGTATTATCATGAAGCGAGTTATAAAGAAGGTGACTTTTTGGTTTTTGGAAGAGAATCTAAAGGATTACCTGAATATATAAGAGAAGAGAATAAAGAGACTCTTATTAAGGTGCCTATGGTAGATACCACTACTAGGTCACTTAATCTTTCAAATACTGTTTCAATAATTGTATACGAGGGGTTAAGACAAATTGGATTTAAAAATATGAAATAGGAGGTGGACTTAATTTGACCAAAATAAAAATAGTAACGGATAGTACTTGTGATTTACCCAAAGAGCTAGCGGAAGCTATGGGTTTTCATGTAGAGTCATTACAAGTAATGATAAATAATAATACATACAGAGATGGTGTAGATATAGACATAAATACATTTTTTGATGAGATGGAGAAGAGCGATGAGTCACCAAAAACTAGTCAAATACCTCCTGCAAAATTTGAAAGTATTTATCGTCAATACATAAATGAAGGATATGAAATTGTATCTATCCATCTATCGTCAAAAATGAGTGGAACATATCAATCTGCAACTATAGCGAAGGATATGATAGGAAGTGATAATATTCATATAGTAGACTCGCAAAATGTAACTTGTGGATTAGGATTATTGGTACTAAAAGCTTGCAAGCTTAGGGACGAGGGTAAAACTGGTGCTGAGATAAAGCAAATAATTATTGAAACTATTCCACATATTAAAAGCACCTTAAACTTTCAATCCTTAGACAATTTGGTTAAAGGTGGCAGACTTAGTAAAACCACAGGTTTTGTTGGTGGTTTATTAGGGATAAAGCTAAACCTTGCAGTTGAAGATGGAGAGATGATCGTTAGAGATAAGGTTAGAGGTAGTAAGAAGGCTTTAAGATATCTACTGGATTATGTAGATAGCTGCGGAATATGTGAAGAAGTTACACCTATTGTATTAAATGCAGGAGCAGATGAAGAAAATAGGGGAGTATTAAATGGAATAATAGGTTATTTGAATGATAATAACATTAGGTTTATAGAATCAGAAGTAGGGTGTGTTGTTGGAACCCATTCAGGAAAAAATGCATGCGGTATTTTCTTTATAGAAAAATACTAGATGTAAATAGCAATTATATTCAGAGTGTAATTATTAAAAGCATTATATGTTTTTAGTAATTACACTTTATTTTTTTAAAAATTAGAAATTAGAAATTAAAAATAAATGATTAAAGATCAATGATTAAAAATTAAGGATTAAAAGTTCAGAATTTATAATAAACCATTAATTGGTTTAAAGTATGTAATGAATAAGATTAGTTAGAACATAGACAAACAGGGCATAATACTATTAAGGATGGATTCATAAGTTGAAAATCAGTATTTGAAAAACTTTAATAGACCTATAGAAAAAATAAATATTAAAAATTCAAAATTGTGTAGAAATTTAGGAAACTTTATTGTATACTAGTCTCAACAGGGAAAATAAAAAGAATAATCGGAATTGGATGATATTTTCGGGAGATAATCCATTAAATTGGGTAGCCGAAGAAGCAAGTACTTATTTTGCCAAATAAGTGCGAAACTCTCAGGCAAAAGGACCGACAAAGGACAATACTCTGGAAAGCGTATATGCACCGAAGGAGCAAAACTCTCAGGTTAAAATACAGAGGCGTAAGGCGAGAATATGTATAATATTTTTGACTTACGTCTTTTTGCGTACACTTAGGAGGTGTTTCAATGATAGAACCATTATTTATTGTAACAAACAACCCTATGTCTAAAGAAAAATTCATGGGAAAGTATATAGTTGAGTTTGTAGAAGGACCACAGCTTGAGGTACTTAAAAAAGTAAGAAATTATATACATAAAGGTAATCGATTACTTACACATCCATTAATGGGGAGTGTAAAACCAAATGAAACGCCATACAGAACAGTTTGTGTTTCATTAAAAGTAGAAGATGCAGTAGATTTTCAATCCCTTGAGATTATAGAGAATTCTATATCAACTACTGAAAAGTTTTTAAACGATTTCAACACTCCTAATTGGAGTGAGAAAATATTAGCAGATTTTCAATTAATAGATTCAGATTTAATAGATCATGCTATTAACTAAGGGAGGTATATTAATATGTCACAAATTTTCGATACTATAATAATTGGTGGAGGACCTGCAGGATTATCAGCAGGACTATACGCTTCTAGATCAAGAATGAAAACGTTAATAATCGAGAGAGCTAAATACGGTGGTCAGGCTACAACAACTGACGAGTTAGAAAATTATCCGGGTTCAATCGAAGAGTGTACAGGAACAAGCTTAAGTCAAAGAATGAGAAAACAAGCAGAAGAATTTGGTACTGAATTTGTTAAGGATGAAGTTGTTGAAACCGTTTTAGAAGGTGATATCAAAACTATTAAATGTAGAAAAGGTGAATACCAAGCTAAGACAATCATAATAGCAACAGGAGCTACTCCAAGACTTGGTGGGTTCAAGAATGAAATAGAATTAAGAGGAAAAGGTATTTCTTACTGTGCTACATGTGATGCAGATTTCTTCACAGATTTAGATATTGCAGTAATGGGTGGCGGAGATTCAGCGATAACTGAAGCTATATACCTTGCTAAATTTGGAGAGACAGTTACAGTTATTCATAGAAGAGATGAGTTAAGAGCTGCTAAATCATTACAAGAAAAAGCTTTTGCTAATCCTAAAATCAGATTTATTTGGGATTCTACTATAGATTCAGCAAATGGTGATGAAATACTTGAAAGCTTAACAGTAAGAAATCTTAAAACTGGAGAAGTAAGTAACTTAGAAGTTAACGGATGTTTTGTATTCGTTGGATACTTACCAATATCTGAATTATTCAGAGGTAAGATAAATATGACTGAAAGAGGCGACATCCAAACTGATGAAGATATGAGAACTAATATACCAGGAGTATTTGCAGCAGGAGATGTTAGAGAAAAAACTTTAAGACAAGTTATAACAGCGGCAGCAGATGGAGCTATAGCAGCTACTAATGCAGAGCATTATATAGAGAACGGTCACTAAAAGGTTAATAATATTTATCTTTAGTGATTAATATTAAATAATAGGTAGATAATTATAATTGGTTATTAAAAAACGTAAATTTGAAAGGTAGGGAATTAAAAATGTTAGAATTAAACAAAGATAATTTTGAAGCAGAAGTTATAAACAGTGAGTGCCCAGTATTCGTAGATTTCTGGGGAGATAAGTGTGAAATTTGTATCGAATTAATGCCTGGCGTTCATGAATTAGAGCCAAAATATGGAGATAAAATAAAGTTTGCTAGTTTAAATATTGGTGGATCAAGAAGAGTAGCTATATCACAAAAGGTTTTAGGACTTCCAACTATGAAAATATACAATGGTGGAGCATGTGTTGCTACAATAACTCCAGATAAAATATCTACATTAGATGATATTGAAACATTTGTAAAAGAATATTACGCGACATTATAATTAAAGACTTATTAGATGAGGAGGATGTACCTCCCATCTTTTAATAAAAAAAAATAACCTATATATTTTAGGAGGTGAAGGTTTTGCGTCTAGAGATTGGAAAAATATTTATTAAGGATCTTCAATTCGGAGCAGAAACAAAAGTTGAGAATGGAGTTCTTTATGTAAACAAAGAGGAATTATTAAGTGAAGTGTCTGGGGATGAAAGAATTGCTAGTATCGATTTTGATATAGCGAGACCAGGTGAAGAAGTTAGGATAATACCTGTAAAGGACGTAATTGAACCAAGAGTAAAAGTTGAAGGACCAGGTGGAATATTCCCAGGTTTCATTAGCAAGGTAGAGACAGTAGGTTCTGGTAGAACTCATGTTTTAAAAGGAGCTGCAGTCGTAACTACTGGTAAAATTGTTGGTTTCCAAGAAGGTATCGTTGACATGTGTGGAGAAGGTGCTAAATACACA
Organism: Clostridium sp.; assembly: GCF_036660475.1. Lineage (GTDB taxonomy): Bacteria > Bacillota > Clostridia > Clostridiales > Clostridiaceae > Clostridium_J. Next base: position 26,610 of record NZ_JAVXAO010000015.1, read on the forward strand.
CCATTCTCAAAAACAAATAACCTAGTAATTATATGTGAGCCTAAAGAAGGTGTTTTACAACACGATCATGAAGAGGCTGTAAGAACTATAGGATTTAAAGCGGCTACATATCTTGGAAAAGTTGGTAAGAATATAGAACCAGATGAAGTGAAAACTTTTGAAACATTACCGCTTTTACAACAAGCTGCACAATACCCAGAATTACCTAAGGTTGTATATGTATATATGCTTCAAACACAAGGATTATTACATGACACTTATGTATATGGAGTAGATGCTAAGAAAATAATTCCTACATTTATATATCCAACAGAAGTATTTGATGGAGCTGTTGTAAGCGGAAACTGTGTATCAGCTTGCGATAAGAACCCAAGTTATGTTCATATGAACCATCCAATAATAGAAGATTTATATGAGAGACATGGTAAAGACTTTAACTTCTTAGGTTGCGTTATCACAAATGAAAACGTATATCTAGCTGATAAAGAAAGATCATCAAGTATGGTTGCTAAATTAGTAGAATTCTTAGGAGCAGATGCTGCTATAATTTCTGAAGAAGGTTTTGGAAACCCAGATGCAGACCTTGTTATGAACTGTAACAAAGTTACTGCAAAAGGTATTAAAACTGTTTTAGTAACAGATGAGTATGCAGGACAAGATGGAATGTCTCAGTCACTAGCAGATTCAACTCCACACGGAGATGCTGTTGTAACTGGTGGAAATGCTAATGAAGTAATTATTTTACCAGCTATGAAAAAAGTTATTGGTCATGTAGATGCTGCAGATATTATAGCAGGTGGACACATGGGAAGTTTAAGAGAAGATGGATCAATAGAAGCTGAGATTCAAGTTATTACTGGAGCTACAAGCGAAGTTGGATTCAACTACTTAACAGCTAAAGCATATTAATTAAAAAATTTAACTAATGAGATAAAGTTATTTAATAAATATAAGTAAAAAGGAGATAGATTATTATGTTACAAGGAAAAAAAGCTATCTGTATAGGAGATAGAGATGGAATACCAGGACCAGCTATTGAAGCTTGTTTAAAATCAGCAGGAGCAGAGGTTGTTTTCGCATCAACTGAATGTTTTGTCTGAACAGCTGCAGGTGCAATGGATCTGGAGATCCAACAAAGAGTTAAAGATTTAACAGAAAAATATGGCGCAGAGAACATGGTAATAGTAATAGGAGGAGCTGAAGCAGAAGCATCTGGATTATCAGCTGAAACTGTTGCAGCAGGAGACCCTACATTTGCAGGTCCTTTAGCAGGAGTTGAACTAGGATTATCTGTATTCCACGTAGTAGAGCCAGAAATAAAAGCTGAATGTGATGAAACTATCTATGATGAGCAATGCGGAATGATGGAAATGGTTCTTGATGTTGATGCTATCATAAGCGAAGTTAAAACTGTAAGAGACCAATTTTGTAAATATCTTTAGAAATGATATTCACTGAATTAGTTTAGTGAAGTAATTTTAAGATATTTAAATATCGGATTTAGAGTCTTAAGTAAAAATAAATGAATTAATTGACCTTAGGAAGAATAATTCTAAAGGTCAAGTCCCATGAAAGGGGGAGAACCTATGTTAAAAGTTGTTCATTATATAAACCAATTCTATGCAGGAATAGGTGGAGAAGAAAAAGCAGATATTAAACCTGAGGTTCGTGAAGGATTTATAGGACCAGGACTTGGATTGAATGGATTGTTACAAAAGGAAGGCATTGAAATAGTAGCTACTGTTATTTGTGGAGATTCTTACTTTGCTGAGAATACAAAAGAAGCAAAAGCAGAAGTTCTTGAAATGGTTAAAAAATACAGTCCAGATTTATTTATAGCTGGACCTGCATTTAACGCTGGAAGATACGGAGTTGCTTGTGGTGAAATCTGTAAAACAGTTCAAGAAGAGTTAGGAATACCTGTTTTATCTGGAATGTATATTGAAAACCCAGGTGCAGATATGTATAAAAAACATTTATACATAGTTTCTACAAGAAATAGTGCAGTTGGTATGAGAGATGCATTACCTAAAATGGCTAATTTAGCTGTTAAATTAGTAAATAATCAAACATTAGGAACTCCAGTAGAAGAGAATTATATCGAAAGAGGTATAAGAAAAAATTACTTTGCTACTGAGAGAGGATCTAAAAGAGCGGTTGATATGCTAGTTAAGAAGTTAAAGGGAGAAGAATTTGTAACAGAATTCAAAATGCCTGACTTCGATAGAGTTGATGCTATGCCAGCAGTAAAAGATATGGCTCATGCTACTATAGCAATAGTTACATCAGGTGGTATTGTACCAAAAGGAAATCCAGATCACATTGAATCATCTTCAGCTTCAAAAATCGGTAAATACGATATAGATGGAATTGATGATTTAACAAGTGAAAACTTTGAAACAGCACACGGTGGACACGATCCAGTATATGCAAATCAAGATCCAGACAGAGTTATTCCTGTTGATGTGTTGAGAGAAATGGAAAAAGAAGGTAGAATAGGTAAGTTACACAGATATTTCTACTCTACAACTGGTAATGGTACTGCGGTTGCTTCTTCTAAGAAATTCGGAGAATATGCAGCTAAAGAATTAATAGCAGATGGTGTAGATGCAGTTATACTAACTTCTACATGAGGAACTTGTACACGTTGCGGTGCAACGCTTGTTAAAGAAATAGAAAGAGCTGGACTTCCAGTAGTACACATGTGTACTATTACTCCAGTATCAGTAACTGTTGGTGCTAACAGAATATTACCAACAATTGCTATTCCTCATCCACTAGGAAATCCAAACTTAACTGCAAAAGATGAGTACACTTTAAGAAAGAAACTTGTTGAAGGCGCTTTAGTGGCACTTGAAACAGAGGTTGATGGACAAAGAGTATTTGAATAGTTTTTAATAATGATTAAGTAATTAGGGGAGTATCCCCTAATTACTTAATATATAACATTGGTATATTGGATTGCACAATGTACAATGAATAGGTTTAATCTATTTATTTTAGATTGTGCAAACTATATAAAATAATATAAATAAAGGCACATTATTAAGGGAGGTTGAATTTCAAATGAATTTTCCAGTTATTAAGAAAGCATCTTATATTTTAGTAAATACTCCAGATATGGTAATACATAATGGAACAACTCAAACTTTAGAGAGACAAACTCATCCAGATTCAGAATACTTAACACAAATAAAGAGTAATTTAAGATCGTTTGAAGATGTGGTAGGGTATGCACCTAACCAAACTTATATAGGTAATATAACTCCAGAGGAGTTAGGTGAAATGCCAAGACCTTGGGTTGGTAAAAACTTAGAGAATGCAAATAGGTTTGGTAAATTTGGAGAAGTAATGCCACAAGATGAATTCTACGGATTAATGAAAATATCAGATGTATTTGATTTAGTTATTTTAGAAGAGTCTTTTGCAGTAAATGTAAAAGAAAAGTTAGCTAAACATCCATTATTAAAAGAAAAATCAGAAAAAGTAGTAGGGGATGAATTATCTAAAATTGAAAATCTAGTTAATAATTCTGGTGCAGAAGGATTATATGAAGATGGTAGACTTATAGGATGTGTAAGAAGAGCTCATGAATTTGATCCAAACTTATCATCTCACTATATGCTTGAAAACTTAGCTGTTAAATCTTCAGGAGTACTTGCAGGAATGCATCTTGTAGATAATTTAGATATACCAGTAAATGAAATTGAATATATAATAGAATGTTCAGAGGAAGCAATAGGAGATATGAACCAAAGAGGTGGCGGAAACATAGCTAAATCAATTGGTGAAGTTGTAGGACTTTCAGGAGCAACAGGAACTGATATGAGAGGATTCTGTGCAGGACCGGCTCATGCATTAATAAATGCTGCATCTTTAGTTAAGAGTGGAATATTTAAAAATGTATTAGTAATTGCAGGTGGAGCAACAGCTAAACTTGGAATGAATGGTAAGGATCATATTAAAAAATCATTACCAGTACTTGAAGATTGTCTTGGAGGATTTGCAGTGCTTGTATCTCAAAATGATGGTGTAAGCCCAGTTTTAAGAACTGATATAATTGGAAAACATACAATAGGACATGGTGCATCACCACAAGCAGTGCTTGAGGCTTTAGTACTAGATCCACTAACTTCAGCAGGGCTTAAAGTTACTGATGTAGATAAGTATGCTCCAGAAATGCAAACACCAGATATTACAGAACCAGCAGGAGCTGGAGATGTACCAACTCAAAACTATAAAATGATTGGTGCATTAGCTGTTAAGAAGGGTCAATTAGATAGAAAAGAACTACCAGAATTCATTAAGAAACATGGATATCAAGGATATGCTCCAACTCAAGGACATATTCCATCAGGAGTACCTATAATAGGTCATGGTATAGATCATATAAAAAATGGTGTTCTAAATAACTTTATGATAGTAGGAAAAGGAAGCTTATTCTTAGGAAGAATGACTAACTTATTCGATGGAGTTTCTATATTGGTTGAAAAGAATACAGGGAAATTAGAGAATGAATCTGGAGTAAGCAAAGAAGAAGTTAAATCAATGGTTGCTGATGCTATGAAAGATTTTGCAAATTTCTTAGTAAACGCTGATAAATAGTAATTTTAAAAGCTTTATATAATTAATAATATCTCCCCTTTAATTTAAAGGGGAGGATTATTAAAGAAAAGGGGTGTAGAAATGAGTCAAGATGCTACTAAGGCAATGATTGCTGAGGTATTTAACGATATCGCAACAGGAATAAGAAGTGGACAATTTAAGAAAAAAGTTAGAATAGGGTTAACCATATTAGGTTCTGAACATGGAATAGATGAAATGATAAGAGCTGCTGAACTAGCAAAAGTTAAATATGGAGACTTTGATATAGTTTTAATAGGAACTAAGGTTGATGCTGACTTTGAAGTAATAGAGGTAGAAACAGCTGAAGAAGGTCATAAAAAAATGACTGCTATGCTTGAAGCTGGAGAATTAGATGGTTGTGTAACTCAACATTTTGATTTTCCAATAGGGGTATCAACAGTAGGAAAAGTTATGACTCCAGGGTTAGGAAGAGAAATGATAATAGCTACTACTACTGGAACAACATCTACAAACAGAGTTGAAGGCATGGTAATGAATGCTATATCAGGAATCTCAGTAGCTAAAGCCAATGGAATTAAAAATCCAAGAGTTGGGATTTTAAACCTTGATGGAGCAAGACAAGTTGAAAGAATATTGAAAGAAGTTAAAGATGGTGGATATGATTTATCCTTCACAGAATCATTAAGAGCTGATGGTGGAGCTGTAATGAGAGGTAATGATCTTTTAGCAGGAACACCAGACGTTATGGTATGTGATTCTTTAACAGGAAATTTGTTAATAAAAATATTTTCATCCTTCACAACTGGTGGAAGTTATGAAACAGTAGGAGCAGGATATGGTCCTGGAATTGGAGAAAACTATGATAAGCTTGTTAACATAGTTTCAAGAGCTTCAGGAGCACCACTTATATCAGAAGCATTAAGATTCTGTGCGACATGTGCAGAAAATAAAGTTTTAGATATAGCTAGAAGTGAATTTAAAAATGCTAACAAAGCTGGATTGAAGGAACTAATAGAAAAAACTACGAAGAAAGCAAATAAACCACAAGAAGAAGTAGTTGCGATGCCAACTAAAACAGTGGTTACATTCTCAATAGCTGGAATAGATATACTTGAGCTTGAGGATGCTTGTAAAGCATTGTGGAAAGAGAATATATATGCGGAGAGCGGAATGGGATGTACTGGACCTATAATATTAGTAGCTGATGAAAATGGCGAAAAAGCGAAAGAAGTCCTTGTGAAAGCTGAGTTTATGGCATAAATTTTAAAAACAAAATTGATGGATATATATATCCATCAATTTTGTTTGATTTTTTAGAATAATTGTGATATATTCAACATAAGAATGTATGAGGTTTAATTGTGTAGCATAATAGAAAAGGTGTTTTATGAATTATAATGCAATTATTATTTATAATTATACATAAATATTATGGGATTGCGTATATATTATTATGGTAAATAATGTATAATATAAATTTTATATGTTTGAATTAAATGTATTAACTTAGGGAGGGTATATTATGAAGATGAAGAAAATTATTGCTCTTGTGGCAACGGTTACGATGACTGCTTCACTATTAGTTGGATGTGGTCAAAAAGAAGAAGGGACTAACAATGGGGGAACTACGCCAGAGAAGAAAGCTGTAGCGGTTGGGCTTTCAACTGATGAAGGTGGATTAAATGATAAATCATTTAACCAATCAGCAGATGAAGGTGTTAAAAAAGCTGTTAAAGAATTAGGGGTTAAATATACTCCAATTGAAGCTCAAAAGAAGGAAGATTATGATCCAAACTTACAATCCTTAATAGATGCAGGTTCAGACCTAACTTTAGCTATAGGATTCCAATTAGCAGATGCAGTTAAGGCTGTTGCTAAGAATAATCCAGATTCAAAAATGGCTATAATAGATTCAGTAGTTGATGAAAAAAATGTTATGTCAATAACATTTAAAGAAGAAGAGGGTTCATTCCTAATGGGAGTTATAGCTGGTTTAACAACTAAAACTAACAAAGTTGGATTTATCGGTGGAAAAGATTTTGATACAATTCAAAAATTTGAATCAGGATTCGTTGCTGGAGTAAAAGCTGTTAACCCAGAAGCTGCTAAAGGATTACTAAGTGCAGATGGAAAAAATCCAGGTGCAAACGCTATATATGCTGATTCTTTCGCAGATACGAACAAGGGTAAAGAAATAGCTAAAAAATTATACAACGATGGTTGTGATGTAATTTATCATGCTGCTGGTGGTGTAGGAATTGGTATGTTTACTGCTACTAAAGAACTAAGAGATGCAGGTAAAGATGTTTGGGCTATTGGAGTAGATATGGACCAAGCGGTTTCAGTTCCAGAATATAAAGATGTAATTCTTTCTTCTATGATTAAGAGAGTTGATAAAGCTACTTTTGATGCAACTAAATCAGTTGTAGATGGAACATTCAAAGCAGGTCATGTAGAACTTGGAATTAAAGAAGGCGGAATTGGAATGGCAGATACAACAGCTAACAACACAAAAGCTGATGTAGTTGCAAAAGCTAAAGAGTTTGAAGAAAAAATAAAATCAGGTGAAATTAAAGTGCCATCAACAAGACAAGGTGCTATAGATTATAAATAAAATTTAGTGAAAATGAGAAAGGGTTAGATGCGTAATCTAACCCTTTCTTCACGTGAATAATTGGAATTAAGTGAAAAATAAAATAATATTAAATGAAGTTGATTTATGATATAATATTATAAATATGATGTACAAATATGATATTAATTCAATTGGATTTAAATGTAGGAAATATTATAAGGAGGAAGGGAAATGAAGAAAGTAATTGAAATGAAAGGCATAACCAAAGTTTTCCCTGGTACTATTGCAAATGATAATGTGGATTTTGATCTTTTACAAGGTGAAACTCATGTGTTGTTAGGAGAGAATGGAGCAGGGAAAACTACCTTAATGAATATACTTTATGGTCTTTATCAGCAGGAAAAAGGTGATATATATGTCAATGGTAATATAGCTAAAATTACCAACCCTAATGACGCTATAAAACTTGGGATAGGGATGGTACACCAGCATTTTATGTTAGTGAGCAATTTTACAGTGGCTGAAAATATTGTCCTTGGGTGTGAGCCTAGTAAAGGTTTAAGTCTGGATAGAAAAAAAGCTTATAAGGATGTTAAAGATATTTCAGATAAGTATGGTTTTTCTATAGATCCAAATGCAGTTATTCAGGATATATCTGTTGGACAGCAACAAAAAGTGGAAATTCTTAAAGCACTTTATAGAGGAGCTAAGATTTTGATTCTTGATGAGCCTACCGCTGTTTTAACACCGCAAGAAATAGAAGAGCTTAGTAAGATATTAAGTAATCTAAAAAAAGAGGGAAAGTCAGTAATACTAATAACCCATAAATTAAAAGAAGTTATGAGTATGAGTGATAGGGTTACTATTATTAGAAGAGGTAAGGTTACGGGTATAGTTAACACTTCTGACACAAATATAGATGAGCTAGCTGAGCTTATGGTTGGAAGAAAAGTAAATCTAATAGTAGATAAAAACCAAGCAAAATTAATGGGAGAAGTACTTAAAGTTGAAAATCTTTCAGCTAATGATCAAAGAGGTATTGAGGCAGTGAAAAATGTTTCTTTTACAGTAAATGGTGGAGAAATATTTGGGGTAGCTGGAGTAGATGGAAATGGACAAACAGAACTTTTAGAAGTGCTTACGGGACTAAGAAAAGGTAATGGTGGAAGTATAGCTGTTAATGGCAAAAATTTATATGGTAAATCTACTAGGGAAATAATTGATTCAGGTGTTGGACATATCCCTGAAGATAGACATAAAAGAGGACTTATACTAAAATATTCATTGATTGAAAATTCAATACTTGGAATCCATAAAAATAAGCCATTTACCGATAAATTCATTATGAATTACAAAGAGATAAAGCAACATTGTGATAAGTTAATTAAAGAATTTGATGTAAGAACGCCTAGTAGCGAAGTGCATGCATCTGCGCTATCAGGGGGGAATCAACAAAAGCTTATTGCGGCTAGAGAAATTTCTAAAGATCCAGATTTACTTATTGCGGCTCAACCTACAAGAGGAATTGATGTTGGGGCTATTGAATATATTCATAGAAGACTTGTAGAAGAAAGGGATAAGGGAAAAGCAGTACTTTTAGTATCCCTTGAATTGGATGAAGTTTTAGCTCTTTCTGATAGAATAGCGGTAATGTATGATGGTAAAATTGTAGATATTTTAGATAGAAAAGATGCAGATGAGCAAAAACTTGGTATTTTAATGGCAGGTGGAAGTTTGTCTAAGAAAGGGGAAGAAAAATAATATGAAAAGTAAGATTAAGGATATAGCAAAAGCAATCCTCTTTCCTATTGTAGCAGTTATACTTTCATTATTCATATCAGTGTTTTTTGTTATGTGGGCAAAGCATTATCCGATAACTGAATATTTTACAGCATTAAAAGATTTAGTTTCAACAATATGGACTGGAAGTTTTGGGAATCAAAGAAATATGATGGCTACATTAGCAGAAGTAACACCACTTATATTCACGGGGGTTGCTAATGCTATAGCGTTTAGATGTGGATTGTTTAATATTGGTGTAGCAGGTCAGTTTGTACTTGGTATGGTTGCTGCGGCAATCGTAGGTACGATTCCAGGACTTAGCCCTATTATTCATATACCATTGATAATTTTAAGTGGTATAGTAGCGGGAGGTATTTGGGGTGGAATACCTGGGTTTCTTAAAGCAAAATTTGGAACTAGTGAAGTTATAAATACAATTATGATGAACTATATTTCTATTGCAGTTGCAAATTATATTATTCTTAGAACTGCCTTTGGAGTTGCTGGGAAAGCTTCAACTCCAATGATTCAAGAAAGTGCTATGCTTACTAGATTTGTACAGGGAAGCTCAGCTAATATAAGTTTATTTATTGGAATTATAGCTGCAATACTTATGGCATTTATATTATGGAAAACAACTGTTGGATATGAAATAAGAGCTGTTGGGATTAATCCTTATGGAGCAGAGTATGGCGGAGTGAATGTTGCTAAAAAGGCAGTTCTTGCTATGGTATTATCAGGAGCGATTGCAGGACTTGGAGGAGCTACCCATGTAGCGGGAGTGAAACATTTAATACAAGATTTTATGGTAGTGCCAACCTATGGATTTGATGGTATAGCCGTTGCTCTTTTAGCAAAGAACAATCCAATAGCATGTATTGGATCAGCAGTATTATTTGGAGCTCTAAACAGTAGTTCGAGAGCACTTCAAATAAGTGGAATACCAAAGGAAATAGTATTCTTAATTCAATCAGTAATTATTATATTTGTAGCGACAGACTATATTATGACTTACTTTCAAAATAAGAAAAAGAAAGGGGAGATAATGAATGGATAGCGTAATTATTACTACTATAATTTCATTAATAGCTGCAACACTTAGGATAGCTACACCTCTTATCTTCACGGCACTTGGAGGAGTTTTCTCGGAGCGTTCAGGTGTAGTAAATATAGGTCTTGAAGGTATGATGACAATTGGTGCATTCTTCGCAGTGTGGGGAACTTATATAACTGGAAGTCCGATTGTGGGAATGATTTTTGCAATGATAGCAGGTGGAGTTCTTGCTTTAGTTCATGCATTCTTATCTATTACATTGAAATCAGATCAGGTTATTTCAGGTACAGCTATAAATCTATTTGCAGCGGCTTTGTCTAGCTTTTTAATATATATTTTATTCGGTGGTAAGGGTGGTCAAACTGATATAGTTAGCTTGTTACCTTATAATTTGCCGGAATTTATAGAAAATATTCCTATTCTAGGAGATATATTGGCAGATTTGAACTGGTTTGTTATATTGGCTATAGTACTTGTGTTTGTATGCCACTATGTATTATATAAAACATCAATTGGTCTTAGAATAAGAGCTGTTGGAGAACATCCAAAGGCTGCAGATACATTAGGTATTAATGTATATTTAGTTAGGTATTCTTGTGTTGTAATATCAGGTGTTCTTGCGGGTTTAGGTGGAGCTGCACTTTCAATAGGTATTACACCAGTTTATAGAGAAGGAATGATAGCGGGGCGTGGATTTATAGCTCTTGCCGCTATGATATTTGGTAACTGGACACCTATAGGGTCCCTTGGAGCATGTTTATTGTTTGCATTAGGGGAGTCATTCCAAATTTTCGCACGAGGACTTGGATGGTCATTACCATCTGAAGTGTTCACAGTTATTCCATATTTATTAACAATGCTTGCTCTTGCAGGTTTTGTAGGTAAAACTAGTGCACCATCAGCATCTGGTGAAGCTTATGAAAAGAATGGTAGATAAAATTTAAATAATAAAGGGATTAGTTCAAAAAAATGAGCTAATCTCTTTTTTAGTGATTAAACTATCAAAAGATATGTGAATATACTAAAATGGAAATAGTAAAAAAATTGTGATATGATAGTGTGAGAAGATGTAAAGGGGTGAGAGTCGTGAATTTAGGTTTTGACTTAAAATTATCACAAGAACAAAAGTTAGTTATGACAATGGAGATGCAGCAATCAATAAAATTACTTCAAATGTCATCTTATGAATTATTGCAACATATAGATAAGGAATTGCAGGAAAATGTGGTTTTAGAAACAGAAAATGCTGTAGTGGATACTAAAGAATATTCAGTTGATAATGAATTGAAGGAATATAGGGAAATTATAAAATACTTAGAGTTTGATAATTATAATAGTAGAGTATATTCTCAAGATGATGAAAATGAAGCGATATCACCCTTTAATTTTATAAGTGATAAGCCTACGTTGAAAGATTATTTGAGTGATCAACTTATGTATAGTGGTTTGAATAAGGAAGATGAAAAGGTATGCAGATATATTGTTGATAATATAGATCATAAGGGTTACCTAGAGACTACTATTATAGAAGATTTAGTGAATGAACTTGGTATTGAGGAACATATGGCTATGGAGTGTTTAGTTATAGTACAAAATCTAGAACCAGTAGGGATTGGTGCTAGATCTCTTAGTGAGTGTCTGATAATTCAATTGCATAAAAAAAATGTGAAAGATTCTGCTTTGGAAAAAATAATAAATACGTATTTAGTGGAACTATCAAAATCGAAATATCAATTTATAGGCAAGGCTTTGGGAATTTCGGCAAAGGCTGTACAGGAATATGAAGATGTTATAAAAAAATTAGAACCTAAGCCTACGAGAGGTTTTTTCACGGGTGAAGAGATTAGTTATGTAATTCCGGATGTGTATATTAAGAAGCTAGATGATAATTATATAGTTGTTATGAATGATAGTTTATTACCTAAGCTTGTAATTAACAATACATATAAGGAGGTAATTAATAGCGGTGAAGACCAAGTGGCAGTTAACTATGTAAAGGATAAGATTAGTAGTGCTATGTTTCTTATAAAGAGTATACAAAGCAGAAAAAATACTTTGTGTAGAGTGGTGGAAGAGATAATCAAAAATCAAAAAGAATATTTTGATGGTGGTGATGATTTTATTAAGCCTATGACTATAAAATCTATAGCTTATAGTCTGGATATGCATGAATCTACAGTTAGTAGAGCAATTCGGGATAAGTATGTTGCATTAAGTAGTGGAGAAGTTAGAAGTATAAAAAGTCTATTTACTACTTATGTAAATATTTCAAATGAAGAACTATCTTCTGTTAATGTAAAGGATATGATAAAAAAAGTAGTAAGTGAAGAGGTAAAAACAAAACCTTTATCAGATTTATCAATATGTAATATATTAAATGAAAAAGGTATAGATATTTCAAGACGTACAGTAGCTAAGTATAGGGAAGAGGTTGGAATTAAATCATCATCTCAAAGGAAAAGGTTGATTTGAGAGAATGTGAATAAAGATATGGTGAAATGATTAATACTAATGAAGATTAAAATAAATATAAATAAAATAGAAGAAACACTTCACAAATACTATAAATTGTCGTACAATCATTATGGAAGACAAAATTGCCATAGGGACATTAATTGTCCACTGGGACATTAATTGTCCATAGAGGTGAAGGATGAAAGAATTATTAAAATTACAACAACAAGTGGTTCCAGATTTACTAAAGGTTTTAGATGTAAGATATACAATTTTAAGAAATATAAAATATAGAGAACCAATAGGTAGAAGACTACTATCCTCAGTAGTAGATTTAAGTGAAAGAATCATTAGAAGTGAAACAAACTTTCTTAAGGATCAAGGCTTAATCGAAATAACAGCGGCAGGTATGTGTATAACTGAAAATGGAGAAAATGTATATAGGGGTCTAAAAGATATGATGAGAGAAGTAAAGGGACTTAATTTTATAGAGGAAGAACTTAAGAGTGCTCTTAAAATTAAGAATGTTGTTGTGGTAAATGGAAATGTTAATTCAGATATGAGTCTTCGTTCACAGCTTGGAAAAGCAGCAGCTAACTATCTTAAGCAAACTATTAAGAGTAACTGTGTAATATCAATTACAGGTGGACGTACAATTAAGGATGTTGTAGATAGCTTCCCGTCAATGTCGAAGTTTTCAGGCTTGAAAGTTTTACCTGGTAGAGGCGGAATGGGAAAAGAGGCAGAAATACAATCAAATACTTTAGTTGAAATTCTCGCAAACAAGTTAGATGCAACATACGAATTACTTCATATACCAGATAATTTAAGCCATAATTCTTTTAATGCAATACTAGAAGAGGCGGAGATTAAAGAGATTTATCGAAATATTAGAAATTCTGATATTTTGCTTCACGGAATTGGAATTGCTAAGGAAATGTGTGAAAAGAGAAGTTTAACAATGGCAATGAGAGATGAAATAATAAAATGTGGAGCTATAGGGGAGGCTTATGGGCATTTCTTCAATAGTTGTGGAGATATAGTATATTCTATGCCTTCAATAGGAATACCTAAAGATAACATTGAAAATATTCCTAATATAATTGCAGTGGTAGCAGGAATCGAAAAAGTAGATGCTATCATAGCGATTGAAAAAAATAGAATGAACTCTACATTAATTACAGATGAGGTAACAGGTAAAGAAATACTAAAAAAAATACAGGGTTAGACAATGTTTAAGTGGTTTATCATTTAAGCTAAATATATAAATAAATTTAGAATTTAATTTCAGGAGGTAGTTTATAATGGTTAAAATAGGTATTAATGGATTTGGAAGAATAGGAAGAAATGTATTTAAGGGTATTATTGAAAGATATGGTAATGAACTTGAGGTTGTAGGGATAAATGATTTAACTAGTCCTAAGACGTTAGCCCATCTTTTAAAATATGATACACTTTATGGTAGATTTAATGGAACGGTAGAAGCCACTGAAAATTCAATAATTGTTAATGGAAACGAGATAAGAATATTTGCTGAGAGAGATCCTAAGAATATACCTTGGGGACTTCAAGGAGCAGATATAGTAATAGAGTCTACTGGGTTATTTACAGATGCAGCTAAAGCTAAGGCACATATAGAAGCTGGAGCTAAAAAAGTTTTAATATCTGCACCAGCTAAAAATGAAGATATTACAATAGTTCTTGGTGTAAATGAAGAAAAATATGATGCTAAAAATCATAATATAATATCAAATGCATCATGTACTACAAACTGTTTAGCTCCATTTGCAAAGGTTCTTGATGAGAAGTTTGGAATAGTGCAAGGGCTTATGACAACAATTCACTCATACACAAATGATCAAAAGATTTTAGATGCTCCACACAGCGATTTAAGAAGAGCAAGAGCAGCTGCAGAAGCAATGATACCAACAACTACAGGGGCAGCTAAAGCGGTAGCATTAGTGTTACCACAGCTTAAAGGAAAATTAAATGGTATGGCAGTGAGAGTTCCAACTCCAACAGTTTCAATGACTGATTTAGTTTGCCAACTTGGAAAAACAGTAACAGCAGAAGAAGTTAATGCGGCATTTAAAGAAGCGTCAGAAGGAAGTTTAAAAGGCATACTTGGATTCTCAGAAGAGCCATTAGTATCTATGGATTATAAAGGTGATGATAGATCTTCAATAGTTGATGGATTATCAACTATGGTAATGGGAGATAACCTAGTTAAAGTAGTTTCTTGGTACGATAATGAATGGGGATATTCAAATAGACTAGCCGATTTAACAAAATACGTTGCTGATAGATTATAATCTTTAGTTTATTATTAAAGTAGGAAATATATTAAAAGAATCTAGTTCAGCAGAGGAATCTGGGGACTAGATTTTTTTATAAGTTAAGGGTAATGTATTTAGTATAAGATATAGTAAATATTAGTTTGGAGGAGATTTTATATGTCATATAATAAAAAGTCTTTAGAAGACATAGAAGTAATTGGTAAAAAAGTATTGGTGAGATGTGATTTTAATGTACCGATAGTAGATGGGGTAATTACAGATGAAAACAGATTGGTTGGCGCTATACCTACCATTGAATATTTAGTGAAAAATGGAGCTAAGGTTATATTGTGTTCTCACTTAGGAAAACCAAAGGGAGCGGAAAAGAAAGAATTTTCCCTTGAACCTGTGGCAGTGAGATTAAGTCAGCTTTTAAACAAAAATATAGTTTTTGCAAATGACGATAATGTAGTTGGAGAAAATGCTAAAAACAGCATTAATATAATGAATAATGGGGATATTATTTTACTTCAAAATACAAGATATAGAAAAGAAGAAACAACAAATGAAGAAAATTACTCTAGAGAGTTAGCTTCTTTATGTGACTTATTCGTAAATGATGCCTTTGGAACAGCTCATAGAGCACACTGTTCAACGGTGGGAGTAACTGAATTTGTTAATGAATCAGTTTGCGGATATTTAATACAAAAAGAATTGAAGTTTTTAGGGGAAGCTATAGATAATGCAGAGAGACCGTTTACTGCAATACTTGGAGGTTCAAAGGTTTCAGATAAAATCAATGTTATAAATAGTCTTCTTGGAAAAGTAGATAATCTTGTAATAGGTGGAGCTATGGCATATACCTTCCTTAAGGCTCAAGGCTATGAAATAGGAATGTCTAGAGTGGAAGAGGATAAAATTGCATATGCTTTAGAGATGATGAATAAAGCTAAGGCTAATAATGTGAACATTTACCTTCCTGTAGATCATGTGGTTGCAACTGAATTCTCTAAGGAGGCAACACCTATAGTAACAAAGGATGAGAATATTGACAATGGATATATGGCTTTAGATATAGGACCTAAAACAAGTGCAATATATGGAGAAGTTATAGGCAAATCTAAAACAGTTATTTGGAATGGGCCTATGGGGGTTTTTGAATTCCCTAACTTTAGCAAAGGTACAATAGCTGTTGGAGAGGCCATGGCAAATTGTGACGGAATTACAATAATCGGTGGTGGAGATAGCGCTGCAGCGGTAAATATATTTGGTATGGGTGATAAAATGACTCATATATCAACAGGTGGCGGAGCTTCTCTAGAATTTTTAGAAGGTACACCACTTCCAGGAATAGTTGCATTAAATGATAGATAATTAACAGAAGAAGAATCATATTTATTTAAGTGGTTAACACGTTAAATAATATGGAATGGGTATATTAATTTCTATAAAAATTTATTTAGTACTTAGGTAGAAGTAAAAACTTTAAATAATAGGAGGTTAATTATGAGAAAAGCAATAATTGCTGGGAATTGGAAAATGAATAATACTATAGAGGATGCTTTAAAATTAGTTGGAGAATTAAAACCTATGGTTAAAGATGCTATGTGTGACGTAGTGGTTTGTCCTACGCTTTTAAGCCTGCCGTCGGTAGTTAAGGAATGCATGGGAACGAATATAATGGTTGGAGCTCAAAATATGCATTTTGAGGAATCAGGTGCTTTTACTGGAGAAGTTTCTCCGATGATGCTTAAAGAATTAGGAGTAAAATTTGTTATTATTGGACATAGTGAGAGAAGGCAGTATTTTAACGAAACAGATGAAACTGTGAACAAAAAAGTAAAGGCCGCATTTGCTCATGGGATTATACCGATACTATGTGTTGGTGAGAGTTTGGAAGAGAAAGAACTTGGAATTACTAATGAAATTCTTGGGTCTCAAGTGAAACAGGATTTAATTGGCGTGCCTAAGGAAAATGTAGAAAATCTAGTTATAGCTTATGAACCAATATGGGCTATAGGAACAGGTAAAACAGCAACTTCAGAAGAAGCAAACAGCACTATAGGATTTATTAGAGGTGTGGTTGGAGATTTATATGGATGTGAAGTTGCAGATAAAGTAAGGATACAATACGGTGGATCAGTAAAACCATCAACTATAAAAGAACAAATGGAAAAAGAGCATATTGATGGTGGATTAATTGGTGGAGCAAGTTTAAAAGCTTCAGATTTTGCAGCTATTGTAAACTACTAGAAGATAAAAAGGATGGGGGTTTATATATGAGTAAGAAACCGGTAATGCTGATGATATTAGATGGATTTGGTATTAGTGATAATTTAGAGGGAAATGCAGTGAGAGAGGCTAAAAAGCCTAACTATGATAAGTTGAAAGCTAAATACCCTCATACAAAGTTATCGGCTTGTGGGCTAGAAGTTGGCCTACCGGAAGGACAAATGGGGAATTCAGAGGTGGGGCATCTGAATATAGGTGCTGGAAGAATAATATATCAAGAGCTTACAAGAATATCAAAAGATGTGAGAGAAGGAAGATTCTTTGACCGTGAAGCATTTAAATTTGCCATAGATAAATCAATAGAAAATAAATCCTCTATTCATTTAATGGGACTTTTATCAGATGGTGGAGTACATTCTCATATTTCTCATCTGAAAGCACTTATAACCCTTTGCAAGGATAAGGGTGTAAAGAATGTATTCGTCCACTGTTTTTTAGATGGAAGAGATGTTTCACCTAGTTCAGCGAAAGAGTATATTAAAGAATTACAAGGGCATATGGACATGGAAGGGGTAGGAGCTATTGCGACTATTTCTGGTAGATATTATGCTATGGATAGAGATAATAGATGGGAAAGAGTAGAGCTTGCATACGATGCTATAGCAAAAGGAGAAGGAAACACTAATACTTCACCATTAGCAGTTATTGAAGATGCTTATCATGATAATAAAACTGATGAATTTGTAATTCCAACTGTAATAGTTAAAGATGGAAAACCAGTAGGTGTGATAAAGGATAAAGATTCAGTTATATTTTTTAACTTCAGACCAGATAGAGCAAGAGAAATAACTAGAGCTTTAGTAGATAAAGAATTTTCAGGATTTAAAAGAGAAAACATGGATATAAACTTTGTTTGTATGACTCAGTATGATAAGGCTATTGAAAATGTAAAAGTTGCATATACACAAGAAGGTTATACTAATACTTTGGGTGAATATGTAAGTAGTAAAGGGCTAAATCAACTTAGGATTGCAGAAACTGAGAAATATGCACATGTAACATTTTTCTTCAATGGTGGAGTTGAAGAGCCTAATGCGGGTGAAGATAGAATATTGATTCCATCACCTAAGGTAGCAACATATGATTTAAAACCTGAAATGAGTGCTTATGAAGTTACAGATGCAGTATTAAAACAGCTAGATAGTGACAAATATGATTTAATAATATTAAATTTTGCAAATCCAGATATGGTTGGTCATACTGGGGTAGTAGAAGCTGCAGTTAAAGCTATTGAAGTTGTTGATGAATGCTTAGGTAAGGTTGTAGATAGTGTATTAGAACATGATGGAACTGTATTTATTACAGCGGACCATGGAAATGCTGAAAATATGATAGACTACTCAACAGGAAAGGCAATGACTGCTCATACTACTAATTTAGTTCCATTTATATATGTATGCAAGGAAAATAGTGAATTAAGAGAAGGTGGAATTCTAGCAGATATTTCACCAACAATCTTAACGAAAATGGGAATTGAAATACCTAAAGAAATGGACGGTAAATCACTAATTTAGTTAGTGACAATAGTAAATTACAAGTTACGTAATTTATGCTATAATCTTATAGAAGCAATATATTTAGCATGCTAAATTTATTATAAACATAATATAGAGGAGGAATAAAAAATGAAACAATATGTTGAAATTATCGACGTTTATGCAAGACAAATATTAGACTCAAGAGCATTCCCAACTGTAGAGGTTGAGGTTGTATTAGAAGACGGTACAGTAGGGGTAGCAGCGGTGCCATCAGGAGCATCTACAGGACAATTTGAAGCTGTAGAATTAAGAGATGGAGATAAGAGCGTATATGGTGGGAAAGGCGTTTTAAATGCTATTGAGAATGTAAATAATATAATAGCAGAAGAATTAGTAGGAATGAATATCTTTGATCAAGTTGCTATTGATAAAATCATGATAGAACTTGATGGAACTCACAATAAAGAAAAATTAGGTGCTAATGCTATTTTAGGAGTTTCTCTTGCTTGTGCAAAAGCTGCTGCTGAATACTTAGGACTTGGATTATATCAATATATTGGTGGAGTTAATGCTAAAGTTTTACCTGTACCAATGATGAACATTTTAAATGGTGGATCACACGCTGACAACAACGTAGACTTACAAGAGTTCATGGTTATGCCTGCTGGAGCTGAATCTTTTAGCGAAGCTTTAAGAATGGGTTCAGAAGTATATCATGCTTTAAAATCAATATTAAAAGCTAAAGGACTTAGCACTGGTGTTGGTGATGAAGGTGGATTTGCTCCTGACTTAGCTTCAAATGAAGAGGCTATAAAAATTATTATGGAAGCTATAGAGAAAGCTGGTTTTGTGCCAGGAAAAGATATATTCATAGCTCTTGACCCAGCTTCATCAGAATTCTTTGAAGATGGAAAATATAACTTAGCTGGAGAAGGAAGAATATTAACTCCAGAACAAATGGCAGATTACTATGTAGAACTTACAGAAAAATATCCAATAATCTCAATTGAAGATGGTATGGCTGAAGAAGATTGGGCTGGTTGGAAATACTTAACTGATAAAATCGGTAAAAAAGTTCAATTAGTAGGGGACGATTTATTTGTAACTAACACTACAAGACTTGAAAGAGGTATTGAAAGTGAAACTGCAAACTCAATCCTAATAAAATTAAATCAAATTGGAACTTTAACTGAAACTATAAATGCTATAGAAATGGCTTCAAGAGCTGGTTATACAGCTGTAGTTTCTCACAGATCAGGAGAGACAGAAGATACTACAATAGCAGATTTAGTAGTTGCTATGAATGCAGGACAAATTAAAACAGGAGCTCCTGCTAGAAGTGAAAGAGTTGCTAAGTACAACAGATTATTAAGAATAGAAGAAGAACTTGGCGATATGGCTGAATATAGGGGTTTAAAATCTTTCTATAACATTAAAAGATAATTAAAAGAATTACTTATGTGAAAATATCGGACAGATATAAAAGCTGTCCGATGTTTTGTTTTTGAAATAATAGATTTTTTTTACAATTAATTGTTCTTTTTATTGTAAATATTTTTTTACTATGATAAAATGTATTACATGTATCAAAGTTTAAATTAATAAGGGGGTACAACAATGATAACAGCATTAAAGGTTGTATTAGTTATTTCTGCATTAGTAGTTATAATATCAATAGCACTTCAAGAAAGTAAATCATCGGGACTTGGTGGCTTAGTTGCTGGGACTTCGGAGACGTTTTATAGTAAAAACAAAACAAAGACTAAGGATTCCTTACTAGTTAGGATTACAATAGTGTCAGCTGTAGTTTTTGCAGTGACAACTGTGGGAATAAATATTTTATTATAGGTTAAAAGCTATCTAATATTAAGATAGCTTTTTTTATTGTGTTAAAATAAATATATATTTTAAAAATTTAAATTATTATTAATATAGATATTTACACTTTAAAAATATGTCCCTATAATGTTATATAGAGATATATTTTTAAATTTAATGGGGGTTGAATAATGGGTGGGTATAATTCGAAAATTGAAAGTATAGAAATGGATTATTTAGTTGATTCTATAAGATCTCTTAAAACAAGAGAAGAAGTATATAGATTTCTTGAAGATGTTTGTACGATAAATGAAATTAAAGCAATGGAACAAAGGCTTCAAGTGGCTAGAATGTTGAAAGAGAGAAGAACTTATTTAGATATTGCAAGTACAACAGGGGCAAGTACAGCTACAATAAGCAGGGTTAATCGTTCGTTAAATTATGGTAATAATGGGTATAGAGTAGTGTTCGATAGGGTGAATTGGGAAGAATATGAAGAGCAAGAATAATAATGTACATAACTTAGCACAATGTGATTGAGTAAGCTAAAACACGGTGGTGGATAATAATTATCTACCACCGTTGTTATTTTTGATATGAATTAATAGTTATTCGTTTATAAATATTAAGTATATGGTATAATAAAAGATAGAATAAAAATTTATAGTATATAAGTAGTTTAGATGTATTATAAGGATTCATTGTTAATATTTTCATGAAATTAATTGCATAAGCATTTATAAGTAGTATAGATGAAAATAGGTACGGAAGAAAATATAGATTTAGGAGTGATTAAATGGAGTTAAAAAGTCTATTAAATAAGGAACAATACGAAGCTGCTGTAACGGTAGAGGGACCATTATTAATTTTAGCAGGAGCTGGATCAGGTAAAACTCGAGTTTTAACTTATAGAATAGCGCATATGGTAAATGATTTAAATATTTATCCATCTCAAATCCTTGCATTAACATTTACAAATAAGGCTGCAGGTGAGATGAAGGAGAGAGTTAAATCCTTAGTTGGAGATGTGGTTGATAATATGTGGGTGTCAACTTTCCACTCTAGTTGTGTAAGGATATTAAGAAGAGAAATTGACAAGATAGGATATAATAAAAATTTTACAATATACGATAGTTATGATGCTAAATCACTAGTAAGACAGTGTATGAAAGAACTTAATATAAATGATAAGGACATTACAGAGGGAGAAGTAATTGGCAAGATTTCAGATGCAAAGAATAAATTAATATCTGCAAAAAGATTTAAGAAGGAAAACGAGAGCAATTTTAGAACTAATAAAATTGCAGATATTTATTTGACATATGAGAAAAAGTTAAAAACGAGTAACTCTTTAGATTTTGATGATTTAATCTATTTAACAGTTAAATTGTTTAAAGAGCATGAAGATGTTAGAGAATTCTATAAAAGGAAATTCAAATATATATTAGTAGATGAATATCAAGATACGAATAAATGCCAGTATGAGTTAGTTAAGCTTCTTGTAAATGAAAATGAAAATATTTGTGTTGTTGGTGATGATGATCAATGTATATACGCTTGGAGAGGTGCAGATATAAATAATATACTGGACTTTGAAAAAGATTTTCCAAAAGCCAAGGTAGTTAAACTTGAACAAAATTACAGATCTAAATCAAATATACTTGAAGCGGCTAATAAAGTAATAAAAAACAATGCTACAAGGAAAAATAAGGTATTGAGGACTGAAAGTGACCCAGGAGAAACCTTAAAAGTATATAGAGCATACAGTGATATTGACGAGGGTAACTTTGTAGCAACTCAAATAAAAAGGCTGATAAGAGAAGAAAATAGAAGTTTAAAGGATTTTGCTATTCTTTATAGAATGAATTCACAGTCACGTATCTTTGAGGAATCTTTTAGAAGAAATGAAATTACATATAAAATAGTAGGTGGACTTAGATTCTACGAGAGAAAAGAAATTAAAGATATTATGGCATATCTAAAACTTATAAATAATCCACTAGATGATATAAGCTTAAAGAGGATTATAAATGAACCAAAGAGAAGTATTGGTGATGCAACTATTGCGAAGGTTCAAGAATTTGCATCTGAAAAAGGTATTTGTATGTATGATGCGCTTTTAGATGCAGAGTTTATACCGAATCTTTCAGCCAGAACAATAACTTGTGTAAATAAGTTTGTAAGTCTTATGAACACTCTAATAAGTAATTCAGAGAATACAAGTGTATCCGAACTTATTGGAGATATTTTAGATAGAAGTGGATATATGAAAATGTTAGCAGGTTCTGCTAGTGCAGAGGATGAAAGTAGAATAGAAAACTTAAAGGAACTTGTGTCAGACGCAGTTGCATTTGAAGCAACTTCAGAAGAAAAATCATTGAGTGGATTTTTAGAAAAGGTAACACTGGTATCAGACATTGATAATCTTGATGAAGAAAATAATGCAACAGTAATGATGACGGTTCATAGTGCAAAGGGACTTGAATTCCCAGTTGTATTCCTAGTTGGAATGGAAAATGGTGTATTCCCAGGACAATCTTCACTTAATAATTTTCATGAGATGGAGGAGTCAAGAAGGCTATGTTATGTTGCCATAACAAGGGCAAAGGAAGAGTTATATATATCTTCAGCTGAACAGAGAATGGTATTTGGTAGGACAGTTGGATATCCAGTCTCAGATTTTATAAGTGAAATACCAAAAGAGCTTAAAACAAGTTTGAATGATGTAGTGAGGGTTCATCCAAAGGCTGATATGAATGCGGGTGGACAACGTGAAGATAATAATCCTCACTCATTTAGAAATAGCTTCTACAATAAGAGTGCAAAGCAGGCTCAGGCTGTAATTGAAAGTGGATTAGAAGAAAAAGGTAAGGAAGCAACTAAGGATGAACTTACAATTGGTAGAAAGGTTAAACACAACAAATTTGGAATAGGAACAGTTGTATCACTTTCTACGGATAATGGAGGAACCATAGTTACTATAGCTTTCAATAATATGGGTATAAAAAAACTAATGTTCAGTAAAGCGGGACTAGAAGTTCTATAAAGTAATTGTAATTTAAATAATAAATAATAAATAATAAATAATAAAAGTAATAGAAGAATTAAAAGCAATAATCTCTTTAATTTTAAAGTTAGGTTATTGCTTTTGATAATATTTCTTAAATGGAAGGTAGGAGAATAAGTTTTATGACTGATAATAAGGATGAAAGAATACTTGAGTTAGTAGAAGAGTTAAATAGATATGCATATGAATACTATTCATTAGACAATCCAACGGTGTCGGACAAGGAATATGATAAAAAGTATGACGAACTAAGGGCTTTGGAAAAAGAAAGTGGTAGAGTGTTGCCATATTCTCCAACCTTAAGAGTAGGAGATATAGTCCTTGATCAGTTTAAAAAGTATAAGCATAAATCTCCACTTTGGAGTTTGGATAAGGCACAGTCCATGGGGGAGATAATACAGTGGCATAATAGAAATGTTAAAGCTGTAAATGATTATAATAATAACCATGAAGAAAAATTACCTCAGGTTGAATATATAGTAACGAAGAAGTTTGATGGGTTATCCATAAACTTAACATATGATGAGAATGGAATATTAGCTGTGGCAGCATCACGTGGTACTGGAGAGATAGGAGAAGATATAACTAATCAAGTAAAAACAATAAAATCAACACCACTCATTATAAAAAACACCCATGTGTTAGAAATACATGGAGAAGCTATTATGACAAAGGATGCATTTGAAGAATATAATAAAAATGCTGATATACCTCTTAAAAATTTAAGGAATGGAGCTGCAGGTGCTCTCAGAAATTTAAATGTAAAAGAAACAGCTAGGAGAAATTTATCAGCATTCTTTTATGATATTGGATATAATGAAGGGAAAATTTTTGGAAGTTATAGTGATATGTTAAAGTTTATAAAGGATATGGGGTTGCCAGTAGATGAATATGTAAAGAAGTGCAATACCATAGAAGAAATAGAAGATGAAGTAGAGTATATTAATAGTATAAGAAGTGGTTTGAATTATGATATAGACGGTGTTGTTATTGCTATTAATGATATGAGAACTAGGGAAGTGTTAGGCTACACAGTTAAATTCCCTAAATGGGCTATAGCCTTTAAGTTTGAAGCAGAAGAAACTACTACAGAGCTTTTGGATGTAGAGTGGAATGTTGGGAGAAGTGGTAGAGTTACACCTACTGCAATACTTGAACCGGTAGAACTTGCAGGAGTAACGGTTAAGAGAGCAACATTGAATAATATTGATGATATAGAGCGAAAGGGTGTAAGGATTGGAGCAACTGTATTCATTAGAAGGTCTAATGATGTAATTCCAGAAATAATGGGAGTTGTAGGAGCGTCAGTAGAAGGGAAAGAACCTATAAAGGAGCCACGGGTATGCCCTAGCTGTGGATCTAATCTTTTCAGAAATGGGGTTCATCTATTCTGTGAAAATACATTAGCGTGTAAACCACAGATGGTAAAGACTATAGTACATTATGCTGGTAGAGAAGCCATGAATATAGCAGGATTTAGTGAAAAAACCGCTGAACAATTGTTTGAAAAACTTGGGATAAAGTCAATTGCAGACTTATATAGGATAAAAAAAGAAGAACTTTTAACATTGGAAAAGTTTGGCGAGAAAAAAGCTACTAATCTATTGGTATCTCTTGAAAATAGCAAGGAATGTGAGTTGCCGTCATTTATATATGGATTAGGTATTCCTAATGTTGGTAAAAAGACAGCAAAAGATTTGGCTAAGAAATTTAAAAGTTTAGAAAATATACAAACAGCATCCTTTGAAGAATTAGTCAGTGTTCAGGATGTAGGTGATATAGTTGCTAAAAGTATAGTGGAATTCTTTTCATTAGAAAAATCTAAGGAGATAATTAATGAACTTTTAGAACTTGGGATAAAACCAAAGGAAACTCAGATTCAGGAAGTTGCTATAAACCAATTTAGTGAAAAAACTGTGGTAGTTACAGGGAGTTTGAAAAGTTTTTCGCGTAATGAAATTAAGGAAAAATTAGAAGTGCTTGGTGCTAAGGTATCAGGTTCGGTGAGTAAAAAAACTGATTTTGTAATAGTTGGTGAAGAGCCGGGATCAAAATATGATAAAGCAGTAGAACTTGGAGTTAAGATACTTTCAGAAGATGAATTTAAAGATATGATTTAGTGATATAAATTAAAAACCACTTAGGAGTAAATTCTAAGTGGTTTTTAATTTGTTAATTAGAATTATTCTCAGCTGATTCATTTGATAGAGTTGTATCTAATTGTATATTATCGGTAGTAGGGATATCCGTAGGATTAGTAATCGAACTTTTAGCGGGTGTTTTAAATTTTTTAGTTTCCTCTTTTTTCTTAGCCTGCATATCTAGGCAAGAAATGTTGAGAATATGTGATATTTTTTCAAGTATATAGTTACTATATTTAAGTTGGCCATATATAGAATTAAACACAACAAATCCCCAAATAGCTATTAGCATGAAAGTTAATAGAGAAGCAATTCCTAATACTTTTAATATGATATCTAAATAAATCATAATCTACCTCCAAATTATTTTCATATTACAATAAGTATTATATCATATGTTACATAACGTAAAAGAAGAATTTTATATTAACTGACCAAGAAATGTTTATTTTAATATCAATAAGTAAATAATCCTAAAATAGGAGGTGTTACAAGTGAAGAAAATAATAATGTTGGTTATGGTCATAATAGTCATTTTTGTAGGTACATCTATAGAAAGAGAAAAAGTTGAAACACTAGATGATAAAAATTCACGGGATTTAATAACTTATAATATGAATATAAACCCAGATGATTTAAAACTTATCTATATTGACAATAGGAGAGAAAAGGATTTGTTAGTAACACTTTTTGAAGGATTGGTAAAGGAAAATGAAAATGGGCAAATTACACCAGCATTAGCAAGGGAATTTAATGTGTCTGAGGATGGTCTACAGTATACATTTACCTTAAGGGATGATATACGCTATAGCAATGGCGAAAAAATCGTTGCAAAGGATTTTAAGGAGTTCTTTAAAGCGTTTATAGGTGATAAACAGAATATATATGCAAAAGAACTAGATTGTATATTTGGGGTAAAAGCATTTAGGGAAGGAACTGGGAATTTTTCAGATGTAGCAATAGTTGATAATGGAGATGATGTTTTATCTATAAGATTAAATTATAGATGTCCATATTTTATAAATATATTGACGAACCCAGTATATACACTTAGGGATTATAAAGATTTAGATGAGTATAAAGATAAATATACATCAATTCGCTTCACTGGGCCATTTATTATAAAAGAAGCTAATGATGAGGAGTTGGTTGTAAAAAGAAATGATAGTTATTATGATAGTGATAATGTAACGGATGAAAATATAAAAATATCGTTTAATGAAAGTGCGGAAAAATCATTAGCAATTTTTGAGAGTTCTAATAAAGATTATTTTAAAAATATAGATATAATGTTAGATGTACCTTCAAATGAATTATTGAGACTAGCTAAGGATGGAGTAGTTAAAAGTTTCAAGGGAGTATCTAAATATTATTTGAATTTTAATGATAATGATAAATCACTAGGAAGTGATTTGAACTTTAGGAATTCTATAAATTCTGCGTTATCTAAGGAGTATTATTCTCAAATAATATCTAAAGAACTGTTAAGTCCGGCTATAGAATATGTTGAAAAATCTAGTGCGGTTGAAACTGTATTTTCTAGTTATGGACATACAGAAAAAGCAATGGCTTATTTGAAAGAATTAGGTATAAATGAAAATTCAATTATAAAGATAGCATATATAAAAAACAATTTAAATAAACGTGTTATTGAAGAATTATGTTATGACTTGGAAAAGGAGCTAAGTATAAATATTGAGGCAAAAGGTTATACAGATGTAGAGTTAAAGGATGTCATAAAGAAGAATGAATATGATGTTTTATTACAGGAACTAGAGTTTAAATATAGATATCCAGGTGAATATTATGAAAGTTTTAGCAAGTTATCAGAAGCTAATATAATAGGGTACTATGATACGCAGTATGAAGAGTTGCTAAATCGGGCTAGATATGAGATGAATGAAAATAAGAGAAATGAAATTTATGAAGAGTGTGAAGCAATTATAAAGAGAAAATTAAATTCTATACCATTGTACGATGTAAATATACCTATTTGTGTGAAAAAAGATATATCCAAGGTTTATGTAACTACGGGTGGCAATATAAGACTGGAAAAAGTAGAAAGAGTACCTTAGAAGTAAAGGTACTCTTTTCCTAAAAGTTTAGGGTATCATTAAGGAATATTACAATGAAGAAATTAAACATATTTTTACAAGAATCAAAGCTGTGTTTATAATGTTTGTAGCTCTCTTTTTTTCGATTAAGAGATATGCTTTTTATGAATATTGGAGCCAAATCGTTAGCTTCTATATTTATAGAAGGCGTAGGCATAAAGTAGGAATCATCAAGCATATCCTCGGATTTATTTGAATAATTTAAATATCTTGATACATCGTCTAAGTTAGGCGGGTCTATCCATCTAAGAATAATACCGGAATTTATTACTTGCTTTTTATAAAGATTATGAACTTTTGAGGCAAGATCCGATTTTTCGTTATCGTTGAGAAAGGATTCATGAATCATAAATACATATAGGTACAAAATTATTTCATCAGATGAAAATTTATTTTCTTTTTCTGAGGCATCTTTAATAAATATACCAGTATCATTATCATAAAGAGTTTCAAGTATATTATAGAGTTTAAATGCTTCAGTTTTGAAAGTGATAATACCTGTATTTTTATAGGTTAGTATGGAGTTTATATAGCAAATGCAAGAAATATCAATATTATCTCTGATAACAGAAGCAGGCATATGATTTATGTTTTCAAGCATAAGTTCAGAAAAATCTATTAGTAATTCTTTAACTTCATCTAATTTTGAGCACTCATAAAGAATATTAAAGGCTAAACAAATCTTAACAAGCTCGTCATGGGAGGTGTTGTAGATTTGTTCTTTCAAAGTTTGAAATAATTTTAAAATATCAAGGGCGAAAGCTTTAAAATCTTCATTTGAGTTATTACAATCTATAGAGACCATATAACATTTATAATATGCGGCCATAAGTAAAGCTTGAGTTGAAAATTTGAATTTCATATCTTTGTCAGTAAGAGAGTACTCTTTTTGAAGAGGATCTGTAGAATCATACTTATCCACGAAAACGCCTTCATTATTACGGCAATGTGTGGCGAAAAATTCTAGTTGTTCATTGGCCAAATTAGAATAATATTTACTAAGGTTGAATTTATCATTATCAATACCTTTAAAAGATCTAAAGTAGTCCGATAAATAAAGTAAAGTCAGATTCATATAGCCGTTAGCACATATATTTATTTCTTTTTTGAATTTTCGATGATTCCAAATAAGTGTATCTTTTTCACGTAAAAGTTTTCCATCAGCTTTTCTATACACGCATAATAGTGGAGAAATAGCACTATTTGTGGTATCATCATCTTTAGGTAAAAATTTGGATTTCAAATCTGAATTTCTACATACAATACCACAGCCGGAGTGTAGGATTATATGTCTAAAAGATTCTTTGGAAAAATGAAACAATTGACTTTTTATTTTGTCATTGCTTAATATGTTAATTCTTAAAAAAGGTCCTATATATCTCAAAATAACACCACCAGAATATTAATCATATTTAATAGTATGATTAATAAAGTGAAAATGTGCTAAAAACAAAATAGTTTTTACTAAAAGAATTTATATTATATAATGGTTTGTCTTATTCAATTATTTAAAAGCATGGAATGCGAAGTCATGAACACATAATTAGCAAACAAAAATTAATAAAGAGTAAAAAGGAGAACAATATATGAGAAGACTAATAGTAGCGAGTAATAATGAACACAAAATTTTAGAAATTAAGGATATTTTAAAGGCGTTTAATCTTGAAGTAGTATCATTGAAAGAGGCGGGGATAAATGTAGATGTTGATGAGACGGGAAGTACGTTTATGGAAAATGCAGAAATAAAAGCAAGAGCAATTTATGAAATTTGTGGGAATGATATGGTTTTATCTGACGATTCCGGTTTATCTGTAGATGCACTAAATGGGGAACCAGGTATATATTCTGCAAGATATAGTGGAAACCATGGAAACTCAGTTGAAAATAATAAGAAATTAATACGAGAACTATCAGGGGTACCATTTGAAGACAGAACTGCAAAATTTATCTGTGCTATGGTTCTTATTGTTGATAATGAAAATGTAGTGAAGGTTCAGGGTGAGGTATCGGGTTTAATTTTAGAAGAGTATTGTGTTTGTGATGGGTTTGGATATGATCCATTATTTTATGTTCCAAAATTGAAGGCAACATTTAATGATGTACCTTCAGGGGTTAAGAATGCAATTAGTCATAGAGGTAATGCATTAATGGAACTTACAAAAGAAATGAAGAAATATTTATAAAATATAAAATGTAATTTAAATAGCACAGTTTTGTTAATACAATTCTGTGTTATTATTTTGGGGATTTTTAAATGAGAAATATTAAAAATGTGAAAAAAAGAAAGCTTTTCATACTGTGGACTAACTGTGAAAAGCTAGTTAAATCAATGGATGCAAGAAATGAATCAGAAAAAAATAAAATGGGGATGAAAAAAGTTTGGAAAAAGTGTTGACTATTTACTAGGAAGTCTGTATAATAAATTTTGTCGTTAAGGTTACTAAATGAATGGCGAAAACGAAGCCAAGTAGTTTGGTTGATAGCGGGGTGTAGCGCAGATGGGAGCGCGCGTGGTTTGGGACCATGAGGTCGCAGG
>NZ_JAVXAO010000016.1:0-50810 GCF_036660475.1 Clostridium sp.
AACGCCCTTCTAAGGCGTGGGCCAGGAGTTCGAATCTCTTAAGACGCACCATATTATCGGGGTGTAGCGCAGATGGGAGCGCGCGTGGTTTGGGACCATGAGGTCGCAGGTTCAATCCCTGTCACCCCGACCAATTTTAAAATTAAATATGCGGGTATAACTCAGTGGTAGAGTGCTAGCCTTCCAAGCTAGTTATGAGGGTTCGATTCCCTCTACCCGCTCCATTTTTTTTTGCTTTTTGAAGAAATATGCACCCATAGCTCATTCGGATAGAGCGCTGGACTTCGAATCCAACGGTGGCAGGTTCAAATCCTGTTGGGTGTACCAAGAATATTAAGCTTAAATAGCTTTTGAATAATTTGTATTTATGTAACAACTGGTTAATGCTTAAAGGATTAGAGTATATAATTACAGTGGATTGGGACAAGTGTATACGCTTGTCCTTTTTAATTTAATTTTTATGTCATATGCAGTAATTATATAGACATAGTGTATAACTAGAAAAAAAATAGCGCATAGTAATTACTATGCGCTATTTTTTAACCATCTATATTAAAGTTATTTTTGCGGTTTAAGTATGAATATATATTTTTAACTAATATTTTAACAATATTATAAATTGGTACTGCTAGAAAAGCTGCAAAGAAGCCTCCGAAATAAACACTTACAGTAACGACTAAAATTGTTGTTAGCGGATGCATATTAAGTTGGTTTCCTGTGATATTTGGAGTTATAACATTACCTTCTAGCTGTTGGACTATAATTGTGAGAATTACTATTTTAAGTAGCATACCAAAGCCCATACTTAAGGAAATTAGAAGGGCAGGTAGTATGCCGAGTATTACACCTAGGAATGGTATAAATGCTGTTATAAGTGAGAATAACGACAATACAAGAGCATTTGGCATACCTATGACAACATAACCAATAAACATTAGTACACCAATTATAGAAGCGACCATTACTTGAGATGTTATATAGTGCTTTAGCGCTGTATCTATTTCATGAAGAATTTTTAATAATGTATGTTTAATTCTTGTAGGTAGAAAGGTGCAAAATGAAGTATATATCTTTTTATCGTCTTTTAGAATATAAAACATTATTATTGGTATCAGTATAAGTTGTGCTATAAAATTACTAATTGAGCTAGCGAAAAAAAATACATTTTTAGAAATATCGGTGAATGAATTCATTATATAATTTGCACTCTGTTCGAGAATTTGATTTATATTAAATAATTCACCAATTTTAGGAAATAGATGTCCGTATTTATCAGTTAAACTTTGTACAGATGTTATAATAGATAAAACTAAGCTTTCACCTTGAGAAGCTATAATAGATGAAGCATATAGGGATATATAAATAAGTATTAATAAAATTAGTAGAATAGATATTGCTGTAGAAACACCGCTTGATAAACCTTTATTCTGTAAAAATCTTTTTATTGGCCTAACGAGGTAGTATAAAAAGATTGCTAGTACTATTGGAATGAATATGGCATTAAGCACTGTAGTTACCGGGGAGAGGACAAAATCCATCTTACTGAAGAGTGATATCCCAACTAATAATAAATTTACGATTATAAGATATTGTATTATTTTAGAGTTTTTGTTCATTATTTCCTCCTTAATATAAAGACTAAATTTTACTGGTAATAGTAAAATTAAAAATACATGCTAGATTATTTCTTTAGCATGTATTTTAGTTTATCTATTTTAGTTATGAAGAGTTGATAAAATCTTTGGATACTCCTCGTCGATTGCTCTAAATATTATGGCAAGCATTTGGAAAACTAAATCTGAATCAAAGTTATCATTAAAAGGTATTGATATTTTAGCACTTATAACATTAGTATCTTCATAGAAAGATATATATTTATAAGTAGAATTTAAGTCATTAAAAAGAGCGTATAATTTAGCTTTATCTAAGTTGTTGGGTACAGAGGTTATGTGAAAGCAGAATATATCAGCTAAAGTATCATCATCGCGTAGGGCTATAACAGCTCTTCTTTCTTGGCCACCGCCTAGAACTGGTTTTGTAACTCCATCTACAGTGATTTTTTCAGGAAAAGTAAATATTGTAAAGTCATCTAGGTTAAGACCTTTATTCATATAAATTTTATGTTCATTTATATAGTTTTCGAATTTGATTGCATTGTCTCTCATAGAAGTTATCCCCCTTAGTAAATATTTATAAGATAATAATTTTGAATATTACATATATTTTAAATTATTATCTCATAAAAGCGGTATTTAGTAAATAGAAACCATATAACTTATTAGTGTATGGTTAAACTTTTAAAAATATTCTAAAACTGTGGAGAAAGCTGTGGATTATGTGGAAAAATATGTAAGACTAAAGTGCTGTATTTTTTACATTGCTTAAAGTTTTACATATTAGGTATTCTTGAAGTTCAGAGCAGTGAGCTTTATCCATGGGAGGAATACCTTCTAATCTGTACTTTAAGCCCATAGTTTCATATTTGTTGACACCTAGTAAGTGATAAGGTAGTAATTCGATTCTATCAACATTCGGAATCTCATTTAAAATAATGGAACTTATTTTATCCATGTGGGTGAAGGTGTCTGTGTAGCCAGGGACTACAACATGGCGAACCCAAACTCTAGAACTTGATTTTCTTAGGGCTGATAGAAAGGTGTTAACATCGTTTGTATCTCTTCCTGTTAGGGTAACGTAGCCATCATTATCAATATGTTTTATATCTAACAGCACTAAATCTGTATATTTTAAGATTTCATCATAATTTCCATAGCCGTAGCCAGAAGTATCAATTGTAGTGTGGATTCCATGTTCTTTACATTTTTTTAATAGTTCCAATAAAAACTCAGGTTGCATAAGTGGGTCACCGCCAGAAAATGTAACACCGCCACCAGAGGGAGCGAAATATGGTTTAAACCTAATAAGTTTTTTAATTATTTCATCAACAGTAAATTCTGTGCCATCTTTTAAATGCCAGGTATCGGGGTTGTGACAATATGCACATCTTAATTTACATCCTTGAAAGAATACTACAGTCCTTATTCCAGGGCCATCTACAAGTCCCATGCTTTCTATTGAGTGAATTTTTCCTTTTACCAAGCTGAAACACCTCCAAAAGTTAAAAGTAATATAATTAGCTTTATGCAAAAATAACTTAGTAATTTTTCTATAAAAATAATTATATTAAACCGTGAATATATATATATAAAATAGAAATACCTGTTTTGTTAGGTATTTCTATTTTGATTTAAAATGGAATTACATTGATGCGTGGAAGGTTCTGTTTATAACATCTAATTGCTGTTCTCTTGTTAATTTAATAAAGTTAACAGCGTATCCTGAAACCCTAATAGTTAATTGAGGGTATTCTTCTGGATGATCCATAGCGTCTAGCAATGTTTCTCTATTAAATACATTAACATTTAGGTGGTGAGCATTTTGACCAAAGTATCCATCTAATAAGTTACTTAGATTAGAAATTCTATCGTCGGCTGACTTTCCTAGTGCATCTGGTATTATAGAGAATGTGTTAGAAATACCATCTTGTGAATCTTCGTATGGTAATTTAGCCACAGAATTTAATGATGCTAGTGAACCACTATTATCTCTTCCGTGCATTGGGTTAGCTCCTGGAGCAAATGGTTCTCCAGATTTTCTTCCACATGGAGTTGTACCTGTTTTCTTACCGTACACAACGTTAGATGTTATTGTAAGTACTGATTGAGTATGGTAAGCATTTCTATAAGTCTTATTTTTTCTTATCTTTTTCATCATATTTTTAACTAAGTATACTGCTATATCATCTACTCTATCATCATCATTTCCGTATTTAGGGAAATCTCCTTCGATCTCGAAGTCTACAGCTATACCTTGCTCATTTCTTATTGGCTTAACTTTAGCATATTTAATTGCAGATAATGAATCTGCACATACTGAAAGTCCGGCAATACCGCATGCCATTGTTCTAAATACATCTCTGTCATGTAAAGCCATTTGTAATGATTCGTAGGAGTATTTATCATGCATATAGTGGATGATATTCAATGTGTTAACATAAAGATTAGCTAACCAATCAGTCATAACATCAAATTTTTCAACAACCTCATCATAGTTTAAGTATTCAGAAGAGATTCCTTCCATTTTAGGTGCAACTTGAACCCCAGACTTTTCATCTACTCCACCGTTTATTGTATAAAGTAAAGTCTTAGCTAAGTTAACTCTAGCTCCAAAGAATTGCATTTGTTTACCAACTCTCATTGCAGATACACAACAAGCTATTGCATAGTCATCACCCCAGTAAGGTGCCATTAAATCATCATTTTCATATTGAACAGAGCTTGTATCAATAGAAGCCTTTGAGCAGAAATCTTTAAAGCCCTGAGGTAATCTTGTTGACCACAACACTGTTAGGTTTGGTTCAGGAGATGCACCTAAAGTATATAGGGTATTAAGCATTCTAAATGAACTTTTAGTTACTAGTGATCTTCCGTCTAGTCCCATACCTCCAATAGATTCAGTAACCCAAGTCGGATCACCAGAGAATAAATCGTTATATTCTTGACCACGTAAAAATTTAACTAGTCTTAACTTCATGACAAAATGATCAAATATTTCCTGAACTTCAAATTCTGTTAAAGTACCATTTTCTAAATCTCTTTGGGCATATATATCAAGGAATGTAGAAGTTCTACCTAATGACATTGCCGCACCGTTTTGTTGTTTAATAGAACCTAGGTATCCAAAGTATAACCATTGAACAGCTTCTTGCGTATTCTTTGCCGGTGTTGATATGTCAAGTCCGTATCTAGCTGCCATTCCCTTTAATTCTTTAAGTGCAACCACTTGATCAGAAAGCTCTTCTCTTAATTGGATTATATCTGCATCTATAGTTCCAACTTCTAAAGTTTTCTTTTGTGCTATTTTATCTTCTATTAATCTATCAACTCCGTATAGAGCAACTCTTCTATAGTCACCTATAATTCTACCTCTACCATAGGCATCAGGTAATCCAGTTACTATACCGTATTTTCTAGCTATTTTCATTTCATCGGTATAAGCATCAAAAACTCCTTGGTTATGAGTTTTTCTATATTTAGAAAAGATTTCTGATATTGAAGGTGAAACTTCATAGCCGTAAGATTTAGCTGCATTTTCAGCTGTTCTAATTCCACCTTGTGGCATTACAGCTCTTTTAAGTGGTGCATCGGTTTGAACACCAATAATTTTTTCTAAGGCTTTATCTATGTATCCAGGTTCGTATTCGTTTATTCCTGATACTGTATCAGTATCAACATCTAAAACGCCACCGTTATCTCTTTCTTTTTTAAATAAATCACTTACTTCATCCCATAACTTAGTAGTGGCTGTTGTAGCGCCAACTAAGAATGATGAATCACCGCTATATGGGGTATAGTTTTTTTGAATAAATTCTCTTACGTTAATCTCTTTTTTCCATAGTACACCATTAAATCCATTCCATTCGTTAAACATATTACATCCTCCTAAAACCTTCATATTCAATAGTTTATTTCTATAATCGTAAAAAACAGAGTTTATAAAACTGTTATATATAACTTAAGTAAATTATCAGACATACTT
This sequence comes from Clostridium sp., assembly GCF_036660475.1. GTDB lineage: Bacteria > Bacillota > Clostridia > Clostridiales > Clostridiaceae > Clostridium_J. Next base: position 5,599 of record NZ_JAVXAO010000016.1, read on the forward strand.
GAATAACTAAGTTTTGTCTGCTTCATCTGTTACAATTGTACAACTATAACAGGTGAAACACAACTGTTTTTTAAATAATAAAATAAGTTTGATTATTCAGAAAATAACCATTAGGTATTTTGCGTTTATAAAATGGGGAAAACATATTAAGCTGGACTACAATCTATGAAAAGTCAAGTTATATTTTTGGGAATTATTAATAATTAAATACTGCATTAAGTCTTAAAAATTACAACTTAATAGGTGGTGGCTGTAAAAAAGGAAGCTAATTAAATAGTATAATGTGCTAAAATAAATTTAGAGGTGAAAAATATAAAACTTAATAAATTCAAATAATAAAATGTTAATTTTCTTAAAATTGAGTTATAATAATTTTGTATGTAATTTATTGTGTATAAATAAATTGGTTGAATATGGAGGTATAAACTGTGGGTAAAAAAATAAGTATGTTTAGTAAAGACTATCGTAGACGGTTGAAACTAAGACGTATAAAATATATGGCTATGATTATAACATTTTTTATAATAGCTGGAATTGGGGTGGGGATGGCTTCTTCCGATAGAAAATTTATATTTATTAGAAGTCTTATCTCTCGTGAAGATTCTAATGCGAATGAAGAAATAAATCCAAGTGGAGAGGTTGAATCTAAGGAGCAAGATAATATAGAAAATGATAAGGTGGAAGTGAAAATACCCAATGTGGTAGAATCTTTTGATGTTAAACTGCAATCTGGCCAAGGGGTTACTGTTAAATACGAAGAAATTGAGGCTAAAAGAAAGATTCAAGCTATAGAAGGTACTAAAGAGATAAAGTGCAGCTTATCTCCGTCAAAGGAAAAGGCACTAATTTTAGAAAAAAGTTCTCAAAGTATATATTTGGTGAATGCTGACGAAACTTTAATAGATATAACTAATACTAAATATGTATCTACAACTAATGAAGTTTTCACGAAAGAGAGCGTTATTAAAAATAATCCATCATATAAATGGATTGAAAATGCAGAATTTATAGATGATAATAACATTGCATATACAAGTGGATTACCTTGGATTAAAGATACTGGAGATAGATATTTGTGGATAGTCAATCTTGAGAATAATGCACATACAGGATATTTTAATATAAAAGGAAAAAATGTTACATTTGGAGAAGTTACTAGTAATGGAGTTTTAATTTATTTGGATGACAAAGAAATTAAAGTGAATAAATATGGAGAAACGATAGAGTGAATATATATAAGTATAAAAGTATTGTAAATAGTAACATGGTTATTGTATAATTTATAAGGTAATATTTATTTTCTTATCATAAATTTAGAGTATCGCATATTATATGTGGACATTAAGTGTGGAAGATGCTATTTATTTTGATAAATTTATGTTATAATTTTAAGAAATTAAGAGTTGGTAATATTAGGAGGAATAAGTAATGAACGTTAAAATTGAAAAGCTAGAAAAGAACGTTGTGAAATTGGAAGTAACAGTGGGAGCAGATAAGTTTGCAGAAGCTATAAAGAAATCTTATGCTAAAAATGCTAAGAATTTTAATATCCCAGGATTTAGAAAAGGTAAGGCTCCAATGAACATGATTAAACAACATTATGGAGAAAGTGCTTTCTATGAGGATGCAATAAACTATATATATGATACAACATATCCACAAGCATTAAATGAAAATAACATAAGCCCAGTGGATTACCCAAGTATAGATATAGTACAAATCGGTGAGGGTAAAGAGTTTATATATACTGCATTAGTACCTGTAGTACCTGTAGTAAAATTAGGGTCATACAAAGGAATAGAAGCTAAAAAAGAAACAGCTGAAGTTACAACTGATGATATAGAAAACAAAATTAAACAGTTACAATCTCAAAACACAAGAGTTGAAGTTAAAGAGGGAGCTATAGTAAAAGGTGATATAGCTGTTATTGACTTTAAAGGTTATGTTGATGGAGTTGCATTTGAAGGTGGAGAAGGTAATGACTTTGAACTAGAAATAGGATCAGGAAGCTTTATTGATACATTTGAAGATCAATTAGTTGGATTATCAGCTGGAGAAGCTAAAGATGTTAATGTTACTTTCCCAGAGCAGTATGGTAAAGATGACTTAAACGGTAAGCCGGCTAAGTTTGAAGTAACGGTTAAATCTGTTAAGGTTAAAGAATTACCAGAAGTAACTGATGAGTTTGCTAGTGAGGTTTCAGAATTTGAAACTTTAGAGGAATTAAGAAATAGCATTAAAGTAGAATTAGAAAAAGCTAGTGAAGTTAAAGCTGAAAATGAATATGAAACAGCTATAATGGAAGCAGTAGTGGCTAATGCAGAAGTAGAAATTCCAGATGCAATGGTAAACAGAGAATTAGACGGAATGTTAGAAGACTTAGGGAATAGATTAAAATACCAAGGATTAGACATAGAAAGCTACTTTAAGTTCACTAATACATCAGAAGCAGATTTTAGAGAACAAATGAAAGACATAGCAGCTAAAAATGTTAAAAATGAATTAGTTATAAGCGAAATAGCTAAAGCGGAAAACATTGAAGCAACAGAAGAAGAGATAAAAGCAAAAGCTACTGAAATAGCTGGTAAATATGGTGAGGCGGATAAACTAGAGGAAACAATTGAGCGTTTAGTTAAAGTTCAAAGAGAGTACCTTGGAATCCAAATCATAAATGAAAAAATCAAGAATTTAATAATGGAAAATAGTAAAGCTATTTAATAAAAATGATAATTGCCAGTATATACTGGCAATTATTTTAAAAAAAATAGGTTGAAAAAATCTAGTTAGGATATAATAGAAAATATTCTAATAGAATTACAACAGCAAGGAGGTTGTATTTATGAGCTTTGTACCAATGGTTGTAGAACAAACAGGTAAAGGTGAACGATCTTATGATATATATTCGAGGTTATTGAAAGAAAGAATTATATTTTTATCTGATGAGGTTAATGACGTTACAGCAAGTTTGACTGTAGCGCAGCTTTTATTTTTAGAGTCAGAAGATCCTGATAAGGATATATATTTATATATAAATAGCCCAGGAGGATCAATAACTTCTGGTATGGCTATTTATGATACTATGAATTATATTAAACCTGAAGTTTCTACTATATGTATAGGAATGGCAGCATCAATGGGAGCATTTTTACTTGCAGCAGGACAAAAAGGAAAGAGATATGCATTACCGAATAGTGAAATAATGATACATCAACCGCTAGGTGGTTTTAAGGGGCAAGCAACGGATATTGATATTCATGCAAGGAGAATTCTTAAAACAAAACAGACACTTAACGAAATCCTAAGTGAAAGAACAGGTCAATCCCTAGATAAGATAAAAAATGATGTTGAAAGAGATTATTTTATGTCAGCAGATGAAGCTAAAGAATATGGATTAGTAGATGAAGTAATAATTAAAAAGAAATAGCTTTAAAGGGGTGTCAACATGCCAAAGAATGAAGAAAAGAAAAAGTTTAAATGTTCTTTTTGTGGGAAAAGTGAAGAACAAGTAAGAAGACTTATTGCCGGACCAGGAGTATATATATGTGATGAGTGTATAGAACTTTGTTCAGAAATTATAGTAGATGAAAGAGAAGAAGATGTTCAAATTGACATGGGCGCATTACCTAAGCCTAAAGAGATTAGAAAGTACCTAGATCAATATGTTGTAGGACAAAATGATGCGAAAAAGGCATTGTCTGTAGCGGTGTATAACCATTACAAAAGAATAAATTCAGCTATTGTTGATAGTGATATAGAACTTCAAAAGAGCAACATACTTCTTTTAGGGCCAACAGGTTCAGGTAAGACCTTATTAGCACAAACATTAGCTAGAATGTTAAATGTACCATTTGCAATAGCTGATGCTACAACACTGACAGAAGCAGGTTATGTAGGTGAAGATGTAGAGAATATTCTATTGAAGTTAATTCAAAATTCTGACTATGATGTGGAAAGGGCAGAGCGAGGAATTATATATATAGATGAAATAGATAAAATTGCACGTAAATCAGAGAATCCATCAATAACCCGTGATGTGTCAGGAGAAGGTGTGCAGCAAGCATTGCTTAAAATTCTTGAAGGAACTGTATCATCTGTACCGCCACAAGGTGGAAGAAAACATCCACATCAGGAATTTATTCAAATAAACACATCGAATATATTATTTATTTGCGGTGGAGCTTTTGATGGTTTAGAGAAGATTATTACAAGAAGAACTCAAAAATCAGCTATGGGATTTGGGGCAGAAGTTATGTCTAAGGAAAACCAAGATGTAGGTGGACTATTTAAGCAGATAATGCCAGGTGATTTATTGAAATTTGGATTAATTCCAGAGTTTGTAGGAAGAATACCTGTAATAGTAACTTTGGATAATCTAGATGAATCTGCACTTGTAAAAATATTGAGTGAGCCTAAAAATGCATTAGTTAAACAGTATCAGAAGCTTTTAGAAATAGATGATGTTAAACTTGAATTTGATGAAGCATCACTTAAGGCGATAGCTAAAGAAGCTATTAAAAGAAGTACTGGAGCTAGAGGACTTCGAGCAATAATTGAAGATATAATGCAAGAAGTGATGTACGAGGTGCCTTCACGTGAAGAAGTAGAAAAGGTAATAGTACACGAAGAAACTTTAACTACTAAAATTCCGGAATATATTATTGCGGATAGTGGAAAAAGAGAACCTTTAAAATTAGAAAATAAGAAAAGTGCAAAAAGAAAACCTGAACTTGCATAACAAGAAAAAACTGCTGATTATCAGCAGTTTTTTCTTGTTATAGAATATTAATCCAAAATATTGATAATAATACTATTGTAATTCATAAATTAGCGAAAGGGAGGGAGAGTTAGTTTACTCACGAAGTAGGCTAGCATTTAGATGGAACCAGTGGGCATATTGATAATGTTTATACAATTGTTAGTTACAATAGTAATGGGGTTTTACTTTTTTAATGCATTAAAGGGGCAAAAGACATCTAAAGTTATAATAAATAAGGAAAATACTAAAGAAATAGAGAAACTCCGAAAATTGAAGAGCATAAGTTTGACTGAGCCTTTAACAGAAAAAAGTAGACCTACAAATTTCAATGAAATAATTGGGCAGGAAAAAGGAATTAAGGCATTAAAGGCAGCTATATGTGGTCCTAATCCTCAACACGTAATAATATATGGGCCACCAGGAATAGGTAAAACAGCTGCAGCTAGATTAGTGTTAGAAGAAGCTAAATTGATACCTTCATCTCCATTCAGATCATCTTCACCCTTTATGGAAATAGATGCAACAACTATTAGGTTTGATGAAAGAGGAATAGCGGACCCCCTAATTGGTTCTGTGCATGATCCTATATATCAAGGGGCTGGTCCTTTGGGTATTGCTGGAGTGCCACAGCCTAAACATGGCGCAGTTACAAAAGCACATGGAGGTATTTTGTTTATAGATGAAATAGGAGAATTGCATCCTATAGAGATGAACAAGTTGCTTAAGGTCCTTGAGGATAGAAAAGTATTTCTTGATAGTGCGTATTATAATAGTGAAGATCCAAATATGCCTTCGTACATTAAAGAGATATTTGAAGAAGGACTTCCAGCAGATTTTCGGCTTATAAGTGCAACCACTAGAAATCCAGAAGATATAGTTCCAGCAATAAGGTCAAGGTGTGTTGAGATATTTTTTAGGGGTCTAGATGGAGATGAAGTTGAAGTCATTGCGAAAAATGCGGCAAATAAAATCGGTATATTAATAGATGATGAAGCAGCAAAGCTAATAGGTATATATGCAAATAATGGTCGTGATGCAGTAAATTTAGTTCAATTGGCTTGTGGGATTGTAATAAATGAAAATAGAAATATTATCGGAGTAAATGAAGTTCAATGGGTAATAGAGAATGGTCAATATTCGCCAAGGCCCAATAAAAAGATCTGTTCAAAACCTAAGATTGGATATGTAAATGGGTTAGCGGTATATGGGTCTAATATAGGTTCGGTTATGGAAATAGAAGCTAGTGCCATAGAAACCCATGGAAGAGATGGAAATGTTAAAATAACAGGTATAGTTGAGGAGGAAGAATTAGGCGAAAGAGGAAGGAAACTTAGGCGTAAAAGTACAGCTAGAAATTCTGTTGACAATGTGATTACAGTTCTTGAGAGATTTTATAATATAGATGTAAGAAAATATGATATACATGTGAATTTCCCAGGAGGAATACCTGTAGATGGACCTTCAGCAGGTGTAAGTATGACAACAGCAATATATAGTGCAATTACAGGGCGATTAGTAGATAATAAGGTTGCTATGACAGGTGAAATATCAATTCATGGAGAAGTAAAACCTGTAGGTGGTGTTACAGCGAAAATTGATGGGGCTATTAAAGCTGGAGCAACAAAGGTATTAATCCCAAAGGAAAATTGGGTGGATACTTATGCAAATTATAAAGGTATAATGGTAATTCCGATGGGAAATATCAAAGATATAATTAATGAGGCTATAATACAGGAACAGATACTTAGGGTAAACCTGGAGAATAAGGATCAAAGTTTTATATTGAATACTAATTCACCTCAACTAGATGCATAATGTAATCCCTAGGTAAGTTTATAAAATATTAAACTTCCTAGGGATTAATTTAATTGAAAAATTATATTTTTATAGGTATAATATACTAGTCTAATTATAAATAGAAAGATAATGGCATATATTTTATATTTTATATAAAAGATAGAAACTTTTAAACAGAAATGAGGAGAGAGTATGGAGAATACATTAACAAAGCTTCCGCTAATACCTTTAAGGGGATTGGGCATCTTTCCACACATGGCTTTGAATTTTGATATAGGAAGAGAAAAATCAGTAGAAGCAATAAATGTAGCTATGAAGAATGATCAAAAAATATTTATAGTAGCTCAAAGAGAAGCTAGTATGGAGGAACCGGCTAGGGAAGATATGTATAGTGTAGGATGTGTGTGCACTATAAAACAATTCATGAAACTTCCAGGAAATCATCTAAGAGTACTAGTTGAGGGAGAATGTAGAGCTAAAATAGTAAACTATTTTGATGAGGAACAGTGCTTAACCTGTGAAATAGAGGAAATTCATGATGTACCAATGGAAGATGAAGCAGAAACACAAGGATATAAAAATTCTTTAAATGACATGTTTGGAGATTACTTAGAGTTAGTTGGAGATGATTTTAAGGAGCTTGTAACAGAATTAGAAGAGGAAGAAGATAATGATGTATATTGTGATGTAATAAGTGCATTTTTACCTTTAAAAGTAGAGTTGAAACAGGAACTATTAGAAATTATATCTATTAAAGAAAGAATGGATAAACTTCTAGTAATATTAAAAAAGGAAATAGAAATAGTAAAAATAGAGAAGATCATTAGTAATAAGGTAAAGGCTAGGGTTAACACATCTCAAAAAGAATATTATCTTAGAGAACAATTGAAGGTAATACAAGAAGAACTTGGAGAAGAGGATGAGTTAACTAAAGAATTATCAAATTATGAGAAGTTAATAGTAAAAAACAAGTTGCCAAAGGAAGTAAAAGCTAAAGTTGAATATGAGATGGGTAGGCTTAAAAATATTGGAGTTTCATCTCAAGAGGGATCGGTTATAAAAACCTACCTTGACACTGTTTTTAGTATGCCTTGGAATAAGCTAACAAAGGATAACTTAGATATAAAGAATGCTAGAATAGTTTTAGATGAAGAGCATTATGGGTTAGAGGATGTTAAGGAACGTATTATAGAACATCTAGCAGTGAGAAAAATGAGCAAATCTTTGAAGTCGCCTATAATATGTCTTGTTGGACCTCCTGGAGTGGGGAAAACATCAATAGCTAAATCTGTCGCCAATTCATTAGGTAGGAAGTTTGTAAGAATGAGTTTAGGTGGCGTAAGAGATGAGGCTGAAATTCGAGGTCATAGAAGAACTTATGTAGGTGCAATTCCAGGAAGAATTGTAACTGCATTGAAAGAAGCTGGATATAAAAACCCTGTATGTCTTTTAGATGAGATTGATAAAGTATCTAAGGATTATAAGGGAAATATAGAAGATGCATTATTAGAAGTTCTGGATTCAGAACAAAACAAAAGTTTTAGGGATCATTACCTAGATGTAGAATTTGATTTATCTAAAGTACTATTCATAACCACTGCAAATACATTGGACACTATATCAAGACCACTCCTTGACAGAATGGAAATAATTGAGGTTTCAGGATATACTACTGAGGAGAAGTTTGAGATAGGTAAAAGATATTTAATTCCTAAGGTTATGAAAGAATATTCAATAGAGGAAGAACAAATTACAATTACTGAAACTGGACTAAGAACAATAATAGAAGCATATACAAGAGAGTCTGGCGTTAGAAATTTAGAAAGAAAAATATCCTCAGTAATTAGAAAAGCCATAACTGAAATTATGGAAGGTGATAAGGATAAAATAACAATTAATCCTTTGATGGTTAAAAAATATTTGGGTGCTGAAGTTTATAACTATGATGATTTAGAAAAAGAGAATAAAATTGGAGTAGTTACTGGACTGGCATGGACTGGATATGGCGGTGACACACTTCCAGTGGAAGCGACAGCAATGGAAGGTGATGGAAAACTTCAACTTACAGGTCAACTTGGAGATGTAATGAAGGAGTCTGCAAAAGCAGGATATAGTTATGTTAGAACACATTGTAATGAATACGGTATAGATAAGAACTTTTATAAGGTTAAAGATATACATATTCATATACCAGAAGGTGCAATTCCAAAGGATGGACCTTCTGCAGGTGTAACGATGGTAACAGCTATGATTTCAGCATTAAGCGGACGAAGAATAGATTACTCGGTGGCAATGACAGGAGAAATAACTTTAACAGGTAGAGTACTTCCTATAGGTGGACTTAAAGAAAAAAGTTTAGCAGCATATAGAATGGGAATAAAAACAATAATTATTCCTAAAGATAATGAGAAGGATTTAAAAGAGATACCTAAGGTTGTAAAAAATAAAATAAAATTTATACCAGTAGAAAAAATAGAAGATGTATTGAAGAATGCACTAATTGGAGAGATAAACAATGGAAATTAAACAATCAGAATTCAAGATATCAGCAGTAAAACCTAATCAGTACCCGGATGATGGAATGGTAGAGATAGCATTTGTAGGGAGATCTAACGTAGGAAAATCGTCACTAATTAACACTTTGACTAATAGAAAAAAATTAGTTAAAGTAAGTGGAACTCCAGGAAAGACAAGACTTATAAACTTTTTCACTATAAATAATGGTTTTTATTTTGTGGATTTACCGGGATATGGATATGCAAAGGTATCTAAAAGTGAGCAAGCTAACTGGGGCGGCATGATGGAGTTATACCTTACTAATAGGTGTCAGCTAAAAAAAGTAATGTTGCTAGTAGATTCAAGACATAAACCAACTGCTGATGACATATTAATGTATGATTGGATTAAGCATTATGGATATGAAGTAATAGTTGTAGCTACAAAGAAGGATAAACTTAAGAAATCAGAAATTCAAAGTAGTAGAAAATTAATAAAGGAAACACTAAATCTTTCTAATGATGATAAAATTATGTTTTTCTCATCATTGAATAGAGATGGAAAAGAAGAATTGCTTGAAGAAATATCTAATGGATTAGATATTTAAAGTACATTGAGGCTATTGAATTAATTTCAATAGCCTTTTATTAAACAAGATAATATTTATAGTGCTATCACATATACTATATACGTATATGAAAAAGGGTGGGGTTTATTTGAAATTTATAGGAAACTTGTTTATCATAATTATGATTTATGTTATACCATTAATTACTTACTTGAAAACTGTTAAGATTAATAGGAATTCTAAATTAATTAAAACTTTGGTAGCTATAGTATATGTGGTTACATGTATCATTTTACCAGAGATGCTAACCAATATATTACCATTCATTTTAATAATTTTTACTCTTATTAATTGGAAAAATAATGAACAATTTCAAGGTGAATATGAAAATTATAAATTTTCATTAAAAAATTTTAAAATAGGAAAAGCATTTAAGTATGTTGGTATTACCTACGGACTTACATTAATGGCATCCTATATAAGTTATTGTATATTATCAATTTTAAAAATTCCAATGGAGCAACAAGATGTTGTGACTATGCTAAATAGTTACGATTTGAAAAATTTCATTATAACGATACCATTTACTGTTATATTTGCACCGGTAGTAGAGGAGTTTACGTTCAGATACATACTTTTTAGTAAGGGATTTAGAAATGGTATAGGTAAAAAAATTCCATTTTTCATATCAGCAACATTGGTGAGTCTTGTATTTGCGGGAGCGCACTTTAGCATAACAGCATTTGCTTTGTTGTTTGTCATAAGCTTTTATAACTGCTATTTAGTAGAGAAAAAAGGATTTTGTTATGCTGTTTTTACCCATATGGTTATTAATGGAGTTACAACTACAGCATTACTTATTAATAAGATGATTTAAAATATATAGCACCTTATAATTTTCAAGATTGAAAATTATAAGGTGTTTTTTTTATCACAAATTTTACAGGAGTACATATAGTGTAGTATGGAACCTACATTAAATATTTAAAATTCAGAAATACAAGGGAAATGTAGATAAACTAATGATAAATAAAATTAATTTAATCTTGAAAAAATAAGTGTCAAAAACTAATGCTAATCATATATTGTACTATACAAAAGATGATATATATGAAAAATAATAGGAGGAAAAAAATATGAGCGACTATTCAAAAATATTTCAAATGTTAAATGACACATGTACAGATGAAAACGCATGCTCAACACCATTAGGGTTTGGGAATGGTAAGATACTAATTTGGATACTATTATTCTTTGTTTTGTGCAGAGGCGGAAATGGCTTTGGCTTTGGTGGCGGATGTGGCGGAAACAATTGTGGATTCGGAGGAAACCTTTGTGGAAATAACTGTGGATGTGGAGGAAACTCTGGCGGGAATAACTGTGGATGTGTAACAAACAACTGTGGATGTAATAATTGCTGTTCTTGTAACGATTGTTCTTGTTGTGATATATGTAGTTGCAAAGAGAAATGTTGTTGCTGTGGCGGAACAGTAAAATGTAAAAAGAAATATGAAAATTATATTGTAGATGTAGTTCCAAATTGCTGTAATTCTAATAGCTGTGGAAATATGAACCAATGTGGAAATGTTGGATTCGGAGGCAATTGTGGATTTGGCGGATTTGGTGGAAATTGGTGCCAAATAATTTTATTAATAGCTATTTTCTGTCTAAGAAGAGGTTCATGTAAACCAGAAATATGCTAAAGCATAATATATAGAAAATCAACAGATGAGTAAAGATAAATAAATACTGGAGGAATGAATAAATGTGTGGATGCTCAAATAATCAAAATAGTTGTCAACCTTGTACTATTATTTTAATAATAGTAATTCTTGCAAATCAAGGATTGCTAGATGGTTCACCAAAATCAAAGAATGCATTAACATTACTTTTCTTATATTGGTTATGTGGAGCTAATAGAGGAAATGGAAGTAATTGTTCAACACAGATGGTAATGCCAACTAATTGTGGATGTAAACCAAGTTGTATATGCAAACCAAGTTGTGAATGCGAATGTAAGTGCAAAAAAAGTTGCTGCAAATGTAAAGAGAAAAAATGCAAATGCAAAAGAATAAAAGTATGTTGTAATAATACCTGCTGTAATAACTAAGATTAAAGTTTAGATAGCAAAGGAATTGAAGAAATACTAGTAAGATTAGAATAAAATAGAAAATAAAACTAAGGCTATTAAGTGATTAATTAATGATAATAAGAGAAGGAGATATCGTTATGTGTGGATGTGGAAATACAGGTAATATGGGATGTTCAGGATTTGGATTTCAACCATGTACAATTTTATTAATAATCGTAATTCTTAAGAATCAATGTTTGTTAGATACAGAGTGTAACCCAGGGGCTAAAAATGCATTAACTTTAATATTCTTATATTGGTTATGTGGAATGAATAGATCAGGATCTAACAGTTGTGGTAATATGGGGTGCGGTAGCAATAATATGATGTGTGGCTGTGGAAGCAATAATTGTGGATGCTGTCAAAGAAGAATCTGTTGTAATAACAGATGTTGCTAACAAGTACAATTTATTAAAATAAAACAAGTGAAAATCGAAAGATAAAATAGGATGTAAACCATTGCCCATTATAGGGGGGTTTCTAGAAAGGTAAGAAAATTAGCAGTCCATGTTTTCATGGATTGCTTTTTTAAAATTTTCAATAATTATTTGGAGAGGTGAGCTAATGGGAAAGCATAAGCATAGACGAAGAGAAGGTGAAAATATCCATGAACAAAATCAATATGTTGGTGGATACAACGGGAATATACCGATGGGTGGGAATACTCAAATGAACGGAAATATGCAAATGAATGGGAATATGATGGGTAGTGATGGGAATATGGGACAGGGTTTTAATGGAAATAATATGGGCATGAATAACAATCAAATGGGAATGGGAAATAGTAGAGGAGGGATGAATGGGAATCAAATGAATATGATGAATAATAACAATCCATTGGCAAACATACTAGGAGGTCTTGGTGGAAATTCGGGTGGAATTTTAGATTTATTAAGTATGTTGGGGTTAGGTGGTGGATCGGGATTAACTGATGGTGGTGGAGATATAATGGGTATGATATCATCCTTAATGGGTGGTGGGAATACACAAGGCACTAACTTAGGATTTAGTAGTGGTCAAGAGAATAAAAAAGCTAACTCAATTGAAGATTTATTGTCTAAAATTACACCGCAAGATATTGAACAAATTCAAAATATGTTAGGAAATATGAACCCTAATAAATCGGTTAATGAAAATATGAAGAGCGCAAGTACTGAAAAGAAGAAGAGTGAGGAATCTGTAGATGAAATACTTGCAAATCTTGACTTTAATTCAATATTAAACAATATGAATAATATGGATCTTTCACAAATGGATTTTTCGAATTTAGACTTAAGTGACATAGACGTAGACGATAGCTTTGTAAATGGAAATATTACTACAGTAAGAGATGAAGATATAATTGAAGAGAACATATTTAGAGGAGGCAGAGGGTTAACAACAGAAGAATATAACAAACTTGTAAATATACTTATAAGACTTATAGAACCTAATAAAATTAAATTGTTACAAAAATTCTTAGATGAGCATAGAAAAGATTAGAAAAGATTAGAAAAAATATTTATTTTAATATGTATAAAAACATTTAATTGGTTAATAATAATTAATGTAATGGGAGTTAAAATCTCCATATCCTCTAAAAGAAATTTTAGAGGTCCCCCCATCCCCCTTGGGACCTAATAGGTCCCGTTTTTATTTTTTTGATTAAGTAAAATATATATTAGACTGGGTTTTGTATTTTGGGGAATTGGTTAAATTAGATTTAAAGATTATTGTGGCGGCAAAATTAGGGATTACTTAATTGATAGTAAGTGATGCAATTGTGGGAAGAGAGTGATTATTTTCGTATATACTTGTAGTTAAATTAATAGTAATACTATTAACATCATTGTAGTTTAAATTACTAGTAACTCTAAAGTTTAATTTCCAATTATTGGATTTAATACTATCATCTTTATTAAAAGGTAAATTAGTAAAATATCCATCTTGGAATATAAGGGAATTAGAATTTTCAAAAAGTGAAGAAAGTTTTTGAATATCATTACCTTTGATTTGAGGATTAATATAATCTGGAAGATTTAAAGGTAAACAAGGGACACTTTCAATAAAACATATAAAATCATTGATTGTATCAATATCAGGTAATAAATTAGCTTCAGAAAAATTAATTTCAATTAAACTTTCATCAGTATACAGATACTCATTGATATAAATATTATCATTAGTAAAATTACCTGAAAATAACGTTGTAGTTTCACCATCGAAATTATGGTTAATACCAACTATATTATTAGTTGAACAGAATAAATCACTATATTTAGATTTATTCCATGAAAAAACATGTTGTATAGCTTTGTTGTGAAAGGAACTTTGAATAACTATATCTTTGAATTTAGAATTAGTAATATTGGGGGTAGAAATACGGATAGGCCAATAATCACATAATTCTCCAAGGGTTTGAAGGTCTTTATCATAATCTAAACTATAAGTTATATTATCATTTAAATTAATTTGAGATATTAATCCATCATTAGTTCTTTCTAAGAGAATTGTATCGCTTTTACCATCTCCATTTAAATCTTCATAGAATATACCTTCATTATTACATAAATTAAAAACATCTTTAGATGTAGGGGTATTGCTAAGATTAAATACAAAGCATGCTAGCCCTGATAAAATTAGAAATAGGGTAAATAATTTAGTTGTAAAGTTTATTTTTTTAAACACTATAATCACCTCATGTTAAATTATATGTGTATAGTGTTGGAATAATTATTATAAATAAAAAAAGAGATTAGAATTCTAATCTCTTTTTTGGGGTTTGCACTGAGGGCATATTCCGTAAAAATATACTTTGTTAGAAATAATATCATAGTTAGTATCGTCTTTAACACTATTATTTAAGTGATCAAAGTTAACTCCTTCTAAATCGTCTACCTTAGAACAACACATGCAATTAATATGAGGATGTGGATAAGAAGAACCATCATATCTGAAATTGCCTTCACCGACATTAAGTTCTTGTATAAGGTTAACCTCTACTAAAACTTTTAAGGTCTTGTACACAGTAGCAAGGCTCATAGTAGGATAATCCGCTTTGATGGCCTTGTGAATTGTTTCAGCTGATGGATGTTCTGTTGTAGATTTCAAGTAATTATATACAGCTATACGCTGAGGTGTAAGTTTAAGTTTTTTTTCTTTAAAAACTTGAGTAAAATTAATATCCATAATATCACCTCTAAAGCTTATTTACTATAAATATTATATAATAAAAATTATCCGTTGTAAATATATAAAAATTATAATTAACATAGAAAAAATTAAATTAAATTTAAGAATTTAATTCAATTAATTGGGAATCAATCATATACATAATATATGAGAGGGGGAGATGGCTTGAGAAAAACATATGTGTTAGATACTAATGTTATACTTTATTCATCAGGAGCGTTATTGTCTTTTGGTGATAATGATGTTGTAATACCGGAGGTAGTGCTAGAGGAATTAGATGATTTTAAAAAAAATAAAACAGATCTTGGACTAAATGCAAGGCAAGCATCTAGAATTATTGATGGATTACGAAAACATGGAAATGTAAATGTGGGAGTTCCTCTTCCAAATGGTGGTCGGTTAAGAGTAGAGGTGAACTGCTTAAATACTGAAATGCCTGAATTTTGGGATAAAAATAAGGCAGATAATAGAATACTTCAAGTGTGTAAAGGATTAAAAGATGCAGGTGAGGAAGTTATATTAATTACAAAGGATACATTTGAGAGGATAAAAGCTGATATAGTAAATGTGAAAAGTCAAGATTTTTATGAAAAAGTAGTTCCGGAAGACGATGAACAATATACTGGAAGGATTGAAGTTTATATATCATCTGAAAAGCTCTCGGAGTTTTATACAAAAAAAACTATTTCAAAGGATGATATAGTTTGTTATTTAGAGGAGAGTGACAAATACTATATTCCTGAACTTTATGTTAATCAATTCCTTATAATGTATTCATTAGAAAATAAAAAACACAGTGCATTGGGAAGATTTGATGGAGAAAATATAGTTCACTTACGTTATAAGGATAGTAGACCGCTTGGATTGAGTACTAGAAATGTAGGTCAAAGATTTATGTTAGAATGCTTATTTACGGACTCTACATCGGCACCTTTAAGTATAATAAAAGGACCAGCAGGAACGGCTAAAACTTTATTTTCATTAGCAGTAGGATTGCAGAAAATCATGGAAGAAGAAACAGGAGAGTATAGAAAAATATTAGTTTGCAGGCCTAATGTTACTATGGACGAAGAAATTGGATTTTTACCAGGTACAGAAGAACAAAAAATATCACCGTTTATGAGGCCTATATTTGATAATTTAGAAGTTTTAGTGGATTCAGATGAGAAAGAAAGATATAAAAATGAAAAAGAGTTACAAGATAAGGTAAGCGAATTGTTTGATAGAAGAATAATAACAACAGAGGCTATAGCATATTTAAGAGGCAGATCTATAATTAGACAATGGGTAATTATAGATGAGGCACAAAATCTTTCGCCAAAGCAAGTTAAGGCTATAACTACTAGAGTTGGATATGGGACAAAACTTATATTAATCGGAGATCCAGATCAAATAGATCATCCATTTATGGATTCAAGGTCGAATGGATTGTGTTATGCATCAGAAAGAATGAAGGGAAGCAAACTTTGTTATCAAGTATCTTTAAAATATGAAGAGTGTGAAAGGTCGCCATTAGCAAATGAGGCAGCACAACGATTATAATAATATTATATAAATACAATATATGAAAATTTACTTGTATAAAGTATGTTAAAATAAAGGTGATATGAAGAACAAGCATTAAGTGAAATTCACTTTTGATTGTTCTTCATTTTTAAATGTAAATATGAACTTTATTGTGAAGTTTTAAATATAATATTAAAGAAAAATTATAAAATTATTCTAAAAATCAATAGTTAAATATGATATACTAGGATTATTGTAGGAGGATGGATAAGATGAATGATTATATATTAGGGAAAATACTATCCATACCAGCGATTTTAGTTGCATTTACATTTAAAGGATATGTGCAGGCTAGGATAGCTATGAAGCTTGGGGATGATACACCTAGGCAATATGAGAGAAATACCTTAAATCCATTAAAACATATTGATATGATAGGATTTATATTTATGATACTTATAGGTTTTGGGTGGATAAAACCAGTAGAGATTAATAAATCAAACTTTAAGGATTATTACAAGGATGATTTAAAGGTAAGAGTTGGTGGAATAGTTACAACGCTAGGAATAGCTGTGATAAGTACAATAATTTTAGTTGTATATTTAAAGTATGTATCAGCAAATGAAGTTACATATATAATACATATGATTATTTTAAATATAGCATTGCTAAATTATACGTGGTTTATGTTGAATTTGCTTCCTATACCTGGTTTTGATGGATTTCAAATAATAACGAATTTGTTGAGAGGTAAAGGAGAAAAATTTCAAAGTATTATGTATAAAAACAATATGTTTATTTTCATAATATTAGTATTACCGTTAATTGGGAATAAATCTATTTTAGATATAATAGTAGGAATACCGGGTATAATGATTTTTAATGCGGTTTTTGGGGCTGTATCTACTATTTTATAAATATAATGTGGAAACGCACATTACAGAATACTAATTTTATATAACGTTAACTAATTAAAATACTGACTTAAATTAAGGAGAGACATTTATGAGACTACGCAAAAAATATTGGGCTAAACCAGAACTAGAAGCAAGTGACATAGTTGTATATGACAAATATGATCATTGCAACAATTGGAATGAGGAATTTGGAAACAATAACCCTATTCACCTAGAATTAGGATGTGGAATGGGGGGACATATTACAAAAAGAGCAGAAAAGAGTAAGGATGTAAATTACGTTGGGATAGACTTAAAGGATGAGGTTTTAGTTTATGCCTTAAGAAAGGTTAAAGGATCTAGACAAGAGGATTCAGTAGAAAAAGATATAAATGTTAGATTAATGGTACTGAATATAATGCTTATAGATAATGTATTCGGCAAAGATGAGATTAGCAAAATATATATCAATTTTTGTAATCCGTGGCCTAAAAAGAGTCATAATAAAAGAAGACTTACTTATACAAAATTTTTAGAAGCTTATAAGAAGTTTTTGAAACCAGGTGGAGAGATTTGGTTTAAAACAGATGACACAGAGCTTTTCAATGATTCCCAAGAATATTTTAAAGAAAGTGGATTTTCATTGGAGTTTGTAACCTACGACTTACATAACAGTGGTTTTGAAGATAACATAGTTACTGAATATGAAGGAAAATTTACGTCAATGGGGATGAAAACAATGTGTTTAGTTGCAAAACTAAAGTAATCATAGAAAACTTATAAATATTTAAATTACACTACATTATTTAGAGGATATAGACAAAAATTAATTTTAATAATAGGTAAGACTAAAATACAACAATGGAAGGATGTATTAGCTATGAATTTTAAAGAAATGCCAAAAATAGAATTGCATTGTCATTTAGATGGAAGTATAAGACCGCAAACAATATTAGATATAGCAACTAAAGATAATATTGAAATTCCAAGCTATAATTTGAGTGAATTAACAGAATTGTTAGAAGCTCCATTGCAGTGTAAATCATTAGTAGAATATCTAGATAGATTTAGTATTCCAGTTAAAATTATGCAAAGTAAAGAGAACTTAGAGCGAGTTACTTATGAGCTATTGGAAGACGCATCAAAAGAGAATGTTAAATATATAGAAATAAGATATGCACCAACATTACATACGCAAAATGGATTAACCTTAGATGAGGTTATTGAAAGTGTATTAGTAGGAATAAAAAAAGGTGAAAAAGATTTTGATATTCATAGTAATTTGATTTTATCATGTCTAAGACATATGGGGTCAGATAGTGCACTTACGGTGGTAGAGGCAGGAAGAAAGTATTTAGGTAAAGGCGTTGTAGCCATTGATCTTTGTGGAGCGGAGAATGAAGGGTTTTCCAAAGATTTTATAGAGCCTATAAGGGTAGCGAGAGAGTATGGATATAGAGTTACTATACATGCAGGAGAAACTGGCATAGGCGTAAATGTATCCGATGCAATTAAACTTCTTCATGCTGAGAGAATAGGACATGGAGTAGGGATAAAAGATTTTAAAGAGGCATATGATTTAGTTAAAAATAATAATGTCATTTTGGAAATGTGCCCAACTAGTAATATACAGACCAAAGTAGTGACGGGTTATAATGACCACCCATTATTTAAGTTTTATAAAGATGGAATAAGAGTTTCTTTTAATACTGATAACAGGACTGTATCAAGAACTAATGTAACCAATGAGTGTGAAAGCATAAATCACGTTGAGAATATGAGTTATGATGATTATAAAAAAATATATAATGATTCAGTTGATGGAGCATTTGCAACTGAAAATATTAAAAATCATTTAAAAACATTGATATAAGATATTATTAAAGGAACAACATTTAAATGCAATTTAAATTGTATTTATAACAGATATCAGTATAATTTATTTATAAGAAGTATAAAAAATCAGGTAAGGGATATATTATCCTTTACCTGATTTTTACTTTCTGGACATTGTTATGGAATTATATATAATTACTGAGATTAATACAAATACAGATGTTAATGCAATGGTACCACCAGGAGCACAATTAAACACATAGGAGAGTATTAAACCAAGAATAATATCTATAAAGCCGAAAAATACAGAAAATAACAAAGTCGGTTTAAAGCCTTTATTAAGTTGGAGGGAGGTTGCTACAGGCAAGGCTATCATTGAGGACATTACTAAAATTCCCATAATACGGATAGAAGCAGAAATAGTAGCCCCAACAAGTAAAGCAAATATATAATTTACTGCCTTCACATTAATACCAGCAATTTTTGCGCCTTCCTCATCAAAGGTAGTATATAGTAACTTATCATATAAAAAATATAAGGTAATAATAGAAATGCAACTAAGAATTATCATTACAAGTAAATCAAATTTTGTAACTGTTAAGATACTTCCGAAAAGATAACTATTAACATTGCCATTTGCCTTGCCAGTACTAATAAGTGTAATTCCAACACCAACGCTAAATGTAAGTACTATGGAAAGAATAAGTTCAGCATATTTTTTGTAGTAGTCTCTAAAAAATTCAATAGAAAGTCCACAAATTGTGGTAAATATAAAAGCACATATAATTGGATTAAAACCTGATACTAAGCCAATTGCAACCCCGGCAAAGGCGGAGTGAGCAAGCGTGTCGCCCATCATTGAATGTCTTTTAAGTACTAGAAAAACGCCTACCATAGGACATAATATTGAAATGAAAATAGCAGCTAGAAATGCATTTTGCATAAACTCATATTGAAACATTAGATAACCTCCTTAAATACTCGTCAATAGTATAGAGGATTCCATTTCCATTGTCCATACTAAGTATATGTGTTGAATTTTGAATAGCTGCCTCTATATTATGTTCTACAGATATTACGGTAACTCCATTTTTTCTATTTAAAGAAGTTATTAAAGCATAAATTTCTTTCATACTTTGATTATCAACACCTGTTGAAGGTTCATCTAAAACTAAGATATCTTCATTAGCTAAAATTGCTCTAGCTATGAAAATCTTTTGACGTTGACCACCTGATAAGTTCCCAATAAGTGAGTTTTTATAATCAAGCATTCCAACTTTTTTTAGAGCTGAAGATATAGAATCTTTATCTGCAATCTTCATTACTTTTCTGTGTGTATTTAATATTTCCCATACAGTTACAGGGAAAGAACTATTAAAATTTTCAACGAACTGAGGAACATATCCTATTTTATGTGAATTTAAATGGATACTTCCATTTTGGGGCGTAAGGAAATTTAAAATTAGCTTTATTAAGGTGCTTTTACAGCTACCATTAGCTCCAATTACAGAAACATAATTTTGTTTATTAATAGAAAGCGAGAAGTTGTTGATTAAGTATGGCCCAGAATTTGTATATGAAAAACAAAGGTTTTTTATTTCTATCATAAAATGAGCTCCTTTCATACAGTGTAATGTTATATTATAAGTCTAACCACATATTTACATAATATAGTTATAATATAAAGAAATTATTAATATTGAATGATATTAATGAAAAATGACAATAGTTTAAGAAGTAATATGTAAATTCTTAATTCAATATAGGTGCACAAGAGATTGCACCAGTATTGATATTAATAATATGTATGATATAATTATACTATATATGAAAATCATTTTCAATTAGGAAGGGGAAAAACATGAAAAAATTTAAAATTACAGCAGTGTTGATAGTTATGACTATGATATTAACTGCATGTTCAGAAAAATCTAAGAGTGAGTCTATGGATAATAGTGATACCATTAATGTTGTTACATCATTTTATGGAATGAAAGCTTTAGCGGAGGAAATCGGTGGGGATAAAGTTAACATAGATAATATAATACCTGAGGGTAGTGAGCCACATGATTTTGATATTAAAGCTAAGGACATGAAAGCTATAGAAGAAAGTGATATTTTTATTTATAATGGAGCAGGTATGGAAGAATGGGTAACTGATGTAGAAGCTGCAATAGGTAATAATAAGTTAATCACGGTAGAAGCTAGTAAAGGAGTAGAACTCATAAATGCCGATGGAACAGATAACAATAATTTAGGCAAAGATCCACATACATGGCTTGGTCTTACCTCAGCTAAGGTCGAAGCAGAAAATATTAAAAATGCATTACAGGAAAAAGACACTCAAAATAAGGACTATTATGAAAAGAATTATGAGGAATTTGCAGGGAAAATTGATGAAATTATCAGTGAATATGTTCCTAAATTTCAAGATTTACAAGATAAAGAGTTTATTACTGGTCATGCTACTTTTGGATATTTATGTAGGGATTTAGGTCTTACACAAAGCAGTATAGAAGGAGTGTTTGCAGAAGGTGAACCATCTCCAAAGGAGTTAGAGAAACTTATACTACATTGCAAAAACTATAACATTAAAGTTATTTTTGTAGAAGAATTAATAAGTCAAAATCTCTCAAATACTTTAGCTAAGGAAGTTGGAGCTACAACAAAACAAATATATACACTTCATAGCAGTGAAGATAAAAAATCTTTTTCTGACACATTAAGATATAATGTAGAGACTATATATAGTGCTATGAAACAGGGTGAATGACAAATTATTTAAAATGCATATGAAATCTTGGGATATATATTAATTAAAGTATATATCCCATTTTTTTATAAAAAAGCATTATTGACAATACATATTAAAAAATATATTCTGAATTAATAATAGGATTTAATTATAACATAATGAAAAAAATGTTTAATTATAGATAATGGGAGGAATACTATGGGAAAGAAAGTTAGCACATGTAAATGTAATGAAGGACAAAATAAATTAGTAGAAGGATTAAAAAAAATAGTCAAAGGTGAAGATAAAATAACAGAGAATATGTGTATTGGAGCATGTAATTTCTGTGGCTACAAGTATATAGCTAGGGTAGATGGTGTTCTCGTGGAGAATGAGGATTTAAATGAAACACTAGAGCTTATTAATCTTAAATTACATGGAGATTAACAAGAAATGAATAAAGAGATTTACGATCAATGTACCAAATTATGTAATAAAAAGTATCATTTCTGATATATCACTATTGATAATATACTCAGTAGTGATATATAATAAATATAGTAGAGATAATAGAGGAGTGATATATATGGAAAAAATAGCATTGATTACAGATAGTGCAAGTGATATAACACAGGAGATAGTTAATAAATATAATGTAAGGGTACTACCTTTTAGAATAATATATAGGGATAAAGAGTTTAGTGATGGAGTTGATATTACCCCACAATACGTATATGACACATTAGAAAGCTCAGCTCCAACTACATCATTACCGTCTATGCAAGATATGGAAGATACCTTTGAAGAGTTAAAAAAAGAAGGGTATACTCATGCAATAATAGTTACAATATCATCCCAATTATCGGGATTTAATAATGCTATAAAATTGGTGTCAGCAGATCATCCAGAAATTAA
The DNA here is from genome assembly GCF_036660475.1 of Clostridium sp. Lineage (GTDB taxonomy): Bacteria > Bacillota > Clostridia > Clostridiales > Clostridiaceae > Clostridium_J. Next base: position 28,405 of record NZ_JAVXAO010000016.1, read on the forward strand.
AACTTATGTTCATGATTCTAAATCTATATCAAAGGGCGAAGCGATACTTATAGAAGAGGCAGGATTGATGATAGAAGCTGGTGAGACATTCCAAAATATAGTGGATAAACTTCCTGAAATAAATAGTAGAATAGAAATATTTTTTGTTATAGGAACCTTAGAATATCTTATAAGGGGTGGTAGGATTGGAAAAGTGGCAGGTACAATTGCGCAATTTTTACACCTTAAACCTATTGTAAGCGTAGATAAAGAAGGTGTATACTACACTTATACAAAAGTCCGGGGGAGAAAGCAGTCTTTAAGTAAAATTTATGATATAGGGGTAGATAAGCTAAATAGTAGTAAGTGTGATGTGTATATAATGCATGGAGAAGCAGCAGAAGAAGCCAAATCATTAGAGGAAAAATTTAAATTACATTCAAATGTACATTCGGTTACTTTTGGTGGATATTTAAGTCCAGTTTCAGGGGTTCACTCTGGACCAGGATTTATAGGGGTACTTTTCTACGAAAGGAAGTAGTCAGTGTGAGCGATGAATTAAGGGGCATTAAAGAAGAAGAAAAAAAATTATACGAAGATTATAAGAGAAAACTAAATGAACTAAGAAAAATAAAGTATGAAAATGAAGCGGTTGGTCAAGTCTTTACAAAGGGATTACTACCAATCTATACATTGTATATATTAACATTGGGACCTACAAATGGTAATGACATATCTCAGCAGATAGGTAAAAGAACAAATGGTTTTTGGATACCTAGTACTGGGGGAATATATCCTCTTTTAAAAAAGTTGGAAAAACAGGGATTTGTAGAAGGTATTTGGGATAATAGCAAAAAATCACAAAAAGTATACACAATAACAGAGGTTGGACTTAAGGAGTTTGAAACTAAGAGGATATTATTACAGCAAAATGTTGAAGAGGCATTAGAGGTATTTAAAATAATTATAGAAGATTTATATGGTTAGAAAAATCCTATGAACTTGAAATAAGTTCATAGGATTTTTAATATATTCTCCAAAATAATATTTCGTAAAACTAAATATTTATATTGAAATAATATGTAAAGTTTTATATTATATATATATTAAGGGTTTTTGTTGAAAAAAATATTGTTTTTTATGATGTAATTAAATTTTGAAACAGGGGGATGCAAATGGAAAAGATTAAAGGGTTATTAAAATATGCAGCGCCATATAAGAAGAAATATTTAGTAGGTATATTTTTTCTTATATTAGTAGATTTTATACAACTTGTTCCACCTAAAATTTTAGGGTATTTGACAGATGGATTATCACAAGGGAGTGCAACTAAAGGTAGTTTAATTAAAGCAATTATATATATCTTAATAATTGCTCTTGTTATGGCATTTGGAAGATTTATGTGGAGAATATATGTAAATGGTACCTCTAGACAGGTAGAGTATGATATAAGAAGTAAATTTTTTAAACATTTACAAGGGTTATCAGCTAACTTTTACAATGAGAAAAAAACAGGAGATTTAATGGCATTGGCAACAAATGATTTAAATGCGGTTAGAATGGCATTAGGACCTGGGGTTATTATGTTCTTTGATGCGGTGGTATTAACTATTGCAACAATTTGTATTATGCTAACAATCAATGTTCAATTGACTATATTAGCTTTGTTACCACTTCCATTTGTGGCAATAGTATCGCAAAGATTTGGTAAGAAAATTCATAAGAAGTTCACGAAAGTTCAAAGCTGTTTTTCAAAACTTACAGATGTAGTACAAGAAAATTTCTCGGGAATTAGAATAGTAAAGTCCTTTGTACAAGAGGAGAAAGAATATGAAAAATTCATGGAAGAAAATGATAAAAATTTTCAAGCTAACATGGATTTTATAAGAATTTGGGGAGTGTTCTCACCACTAGTAGAATTTATTTCATCATTAAGTTTTGCATTATTAATTATTGTAGGTGGAACATTTGTAGTATTGGGAAAAATATCTCTAGGAGACTTTGTTACATTTAATATGTACCTTGGAAATCTAGTATGGCCAATGATGGCTATTGGATGGGTAATTAATATACTACAAAGAGGGTTTGCTTCTATAGAAAGAATAGAGGAAATTTTACACACTAAGGCTGACATAGTAGATGAAAACACAGAATTATTGGAATCTTTAAACGGTGATATTGTTATAAAGGATTTAACGTTCACATATGAAAATGTATTATCACCAACCCTCAAAAATATCAATTTAAGAATAAAGAAGGGTGAAACTCTTGGTATTGTAGGAAGAACTGGAAGTAGTAAAAGTACTCTTGTAAGTTTATTTCTTAGACTTTACAATGTGGGAGATGGGAAAATTTTCATAGGAGATAAAGATATAAATAGGATATCATTAAATAGTTTAAGAAAAAACATTGGATTTGTATCTCAAGACCCATTTTTATTCTCAACAACTCTGTCAGAGAATATAGGACTTGCCTTTGATAAAATTGATGAAGAGAAAGTAAAGGATGCGACTATAAAGGCAGATATATATGATAATATAAAAGAATTTCCATTGGGGTTTGAAACAATTGTTGGAGAAAGGGGAACAACTCTTTCAGGTGGTCAAAAACAAAGAAGTTCTATAGCTAGAGCCCTTATAAAAGATCCTGATATATTAATTTTAGATGATTGTTTGTCGGCAGTAGATGCAAAGACGGAAGTTAAAATTTTAGAAAATTTAAAGCAAGTTATGAAGGATAAAACATCAATTATCATATCTCATAGAATTTCAGCGGTTAAGGATGCTCACAATATAATAGTTCTTGAAGATGGAGAGATAGTAGAACAAGGGACTCATGAGGAACTTAAAAATATACCAGGAATATATAAGGATATATTTGAGAAGCAACAAATTGAGCAAGAGATTATGGAAGAGGAGGAAGTATAGTTATGGAAAACTTTAGTCATGAAGATGAAATTCTAGACAAACAGTATGACTCTCTATTAATGAGAAGGCTGTTAAAGTTTGCTTTACCATACAAATGGTTTATTGCTATAGTAGTAGTTATCATGTTTATAGTAGTATGCCTAGATCTTTCGGTGCCTTTTATCATTAAAAACGTGATAGATAATAATATTAGCCCTTTAAGTGGAAAGTATTCTATTGTTGAGAAAGCAGAAGACAGTGCAATTAGCATAGGGGATAAATATGTTATAAGGGGTGAGAGAGACGGAGCAATAAGAGCCTCAATGATATATGATAGCGATAATAAGCCTTACATTGTAGAAGGAATTGCATCTGAAAATACGGCATATACAATTGAAGGTGATAGATTCCTTCAAGGTAGTAATAGCTATAAAATGCATGAAATAACATTTGAAGACATAGAGCAGTTAAGAAGCAAAGATTTAAAAGCAATACAGATAAGTGCTTTACTTGTGTTAGGTATTTGCATTGGAGTATTTGTACTAAATTATATACAAATATATATACTTCAATATACGGGGCAAAAAATTATTTATAATATTAGAGCTACGGTTTTTAAACATGTAGAATCATTATCATTATCGTTTTTTGACAAAAATCCTGTAGGAAGGCTAGTTACTCGTATAACAAATGATGTAGAAACTTTAAATGAGATGTATACATCCGTATTAATATATCTTATAAAAGATGCATTCCTAGTTTTTGGTATAATAATAGCTATGTTTATGTTAGACATAAAATTGGGTATAGTATCAGTGGTAACACTGCCACTTGTAATTGCATTAACATTTATATTCAGAAAATATGATAGAGAAGCATATAGAAAGGTTAGAGCTAGGTTATCAAAGATTAATTCATCTTTATCAGAAAATATTAGTGGTATGAAGACAGTTCAAATATATGGAGTAGAGGATAAGAAATATAGAGAATTTGATGATATAAATACTTCTTATTCTAAGGCATCTATGGAACAAATAAGGGTTTTTGCCATATTTAGACCTATAATGGATATGGTATATCAGTTAGCGCTTTGTATACTTGTATGGGTTGGAGGAACAGCGGTTTTAAATCTAACTCTTGAGTTTGGAGTTTTATATGCTTTCATAATCTATATTCAAAAGTTATTCCAACCAATTTTCGATTTGTCAGAGAAGTTTGATATACTTCAATCGTCCATGGCATCTTCTGAACGAATATTTATGCTATTAGATAATGATAGTACTATTAAAAATCCCGAAATTCCTGAAAGTATTGGAAGAGCTAAGGGTGAGATTGAATTTAATCATGTTTGGTTTGCATATAATAATGAGGAATGGGTGCTAAGAGATGTGAGTTTCAAAATTAAAAAAGGTGAAACTATTGCATTTGTTGGAGCAACTGGAGCAGGTAAAACATCTATTATTAGTTTAATAACTAGGCTTTACGATATTCAAAAGGGTGAAATATTAATAGATGGAGTAGATATAAGAAGGATGTCAACAGAGGAATTGAGAAAGAATGTCTCGACAGTACTTCAGGATGTGTTTTTATTCACAGGGGATATAAAAGGAAATGTAAGGTTAAATGATGAAAATATAACCGATGAAGAGATTGTAAAGGCTTGTGAATATGTAAATGCTAATGTGTTTATTGAGAAGCTACCAGATAAATATAATGCCAAAGTTAATGAAAGAGGTACAACATTCTCTCAAGGAGAAAGACAGTTGGTTGCATTTGCAAGAGCTTTAGCATTTAATCCACCAATTTTAGTGTTAGATGAAGCAACAGCGAATATCGATACTGAAACTGAAAGCTTAATTCAAGATGCATTAGATAAGCTTACAAAGGGAAGAACTACAATAGTGGTTGCTCATAGATTATCAACAATAAAAAATGCTGATAAAATAATTGTAATGCATAAAGGGAAAGTTAGAGAGGTGGGAAATCACTCAGAGTTATTAGAGAAAAAAGGCTTATATAGTAATCTATATAAGCTACAATATGCAGGACAATAGAAGGAAAACAGTTAGTATGGTAGAAAATATATAACTTTGATAATTTCGGTTTTGAAATATTTTTAATTAGTATATTAAGGTTAAAGCAGTAAAAAGTAGATAGCATGAACTATCTACTTTTTATTGTTAAAACATATCTTTTTTACCTAGATAATAGGTTACAACTATAGTTATTAGTCCAACAATTACACACATGTAGAAAAATCCATTAGAAGAGTCTAAAAAAGGAATTCCACCGACATTCATACCTAAAAGGCCTGAGATTAGTGTGGGTACTGAAATAACTATAGTTACAGAAGTAAGATATTTCATAACTTGGTTTTGATTGTTAGAGATTATAGATGCGAAAACATTCATGGTGCCAGTTAGTACATCACTATAGATACTACACATCTCTATGGCCTGCCTGTTTTCAATCATAACATCATCTAAAATATCGCAATCATCATCATATTTAGTTAGTATTTCTTGTTTAAGAAGCTTTTCCAAGGTTAAATCATTAGATTTAAGGGATGTTGAGAAGTAAACTAATGATTTTTGAAGAGCGAAAAGTTGAATGAGTTCTCTATTTCGTAAGGATTTATAAAGTGTCTTTTCAATAAGTAAACTTTTTTTGTTTATTTGTCTTAAATACAGCAAATAATAATTAGATGCTCTATATAACATTTGAAGCATAAATCTAACTTTTTTAAATGTGTAAAATGAAGGGATTTTTTCGAGGACAAAGTCAGATAATACAGGACTATTTTTAAGACAAACAGTAATAATTATATTTTCAGTATATATAATTGCTAGAGGGTATGTATCATATGTTAATGAATTATCATCCATTTCAGTAAATGGAATATCGATGATAACTAAAGTAGAGTTGTTTTCAAATTCAATTCTTGATCCTTCCTCTTCATCAAGGGCAGCTCTTATGAAGTCCTGAGATATGGAAAGCTTTTGAGAAATTAAGAGTACTTCTTCATCCGATGGATTTATCATACTTACCCAAGAGCCGTGTTCAATGGTATCTATGTTTGAAAGGGCGCCAGAAGCATCACTTTTTAATATTGTAATCAATGTTATCACCTCATAAAAATAAATCTATGAATATATTTTAACACTATATTTGTAATTGACAACTATATGTTTAAAAGTAATAATTATAATAGTACAGATAATTTAATTTTCAATCATAATTAAGTTAAATCATAATAGTAATAGTATTGTGATTATAATTTATGATTCGAATTACTTTAATGTATTGAATGGGAGGGTTTATGGCAATAGAAGAATTGCTTTTATTATCTCTGGCTGTATCTTTAGACGCATTTGGTATTGCAATAGCAATTGGGTTGAATGATAAGGCTACCAAACGCATGAAAATATTATTTGCGATTTCCTTCGGTTTTTTTCAATTCTTGTTTTGTTTCCTAGGTGGTTTTGGGGGGAAGATTTTTACAGAAAATATTGCTTCAATTCCAACAATTATAGGAGGCATGGTAGTTGCAGTAGTTGGTGTACTTATGATTAAAGAAGGAATGAATAATGATGAAGACAATCTTATTTTTAATTCTAATGTATATTTTGTGTTAGGAATATCAGTAAGTATAGATGCAATGGTAATTGGATTTATTACTTTCTCAAAAATAGGAAGTATTATTACATTATCCATATTTACATCTATAGTTGGTGTTGTCACATTCATTATGAGTATATTAGCATTTGTAATAGCAAGATATCTAGGGAAAATTTACCTTGTAGGTAAATATGCAGATTATATTGGAGGCGTAATTTTAATATTATTTGGATTGAAGATGATTTTCTTCTAAGGAAAGGATGAGTAAAATGATAGAAACTTTAAAAAACTTAAAAAGCTTTGAGGTAATTAATTTCTTTAAAAAAATGAATGAAATACCAAGAGGTTCTGGAAATGAAAGAGCTATAAGTGATTGGTTGGTTAAATTTGCAAAGGATCGTAATTTAGAGGTTATTCAAGATGAGGCTTTAAATGTAATAATAAAAAAGGCAGCTACAAAGGGATATGAAAATGCTCCTATTATTATTATACAAGGTCATATGGATATGGTGTGTGAGAAAAATCAAGGAACTAACCATGATTTTGAGAAGGATCCAATTGCATTTATTATTGATGGTGATTTTATAAAAGCAGATGGAACAACTCTAGGTGCTGATAATGGTATTGCAGTAGCATATGCACTTGCTATTCTTGATAGAAATGATATATCACACCCAGCGTTAGAAGTGCTAGTAACTACTGAAGAAGAAACAGGAATGGGTGGAGCAACAAACCTAAGACCTGAAGATTTAAATGGTAGAATACTAGTAAATATAGATTCAGAAGAAGAGGGAGTACTTCTTGTTAGTTGTGCAGGTGGAGTAAGAGCAAAATTCTCAGTTCCTGTAACTTATGAAAATACAGAGGGTAAGTATAGTTCTTTAGCAATTAAAATAAGAGGGCTAAAGGGTGGACACTCAGGAATGGAAATTAAGAAGGAAAGAGGAAATGCAAATAAATTGATGGGAAGATTCTTGATGGATCTTAACGCTATAGTAGACTTCAAGTTAGCATCTATAAATGGAGGTGCTAAGATGAATGCAATTCCTAGAGAAGCAGATGCAATGGTTTTAGTAAGAGCGGAAGAGATGTGCAAAGTTAAGGATAAGATAAAACAATGGACTGGTATATTTGAAAATGAATTACAGGGAATAGATGATGATTTCAAACTTACATGTGAAGTTGTAGATGGAATAGATAAGGTGTTTTCGGATGATACTAAAAGAAATGTTTTAAGAACACTCTTCATGTTGCCAAATGGCGTTCAAACAATGAGCATGGCAATAGAAGGATTAGTGCAAAGTTCTACCAATGTAGGTGTTGTGACTACTACAGGTGAGGCTGTTGAGTTTGAAAATGCTGTAAGGAGCTCTGTTGCATCATTAAAAAGATCAATAATGGACCAAATGATAGTGCTTGCAGAGATATTAAATTGTGTTATTGAATTTGAATCTGATTATCCTGAATGGCAGTATAATCCAAATTCAAAGATTAGAACTGTATTTGAAGAAGTTTATGAGAAGACTTTTGGTAAAAAGGCAGAAATCTCAGCAATCCACGCAGGGCTTGAATGTGGGTTAATTGGAGATAAATTTAATGGTAATTTAGATCAAATTTCTTTTGGACCAAACATATTTGATGTTCATACACCTGATGAGCATATAAGCATTTCATCGGTAGATAGAATGTACACTTATCTAATTAATGTTTTATCAGACGTAAAATAATTTGAAATAAAAAGTTATCCTCTTAAGATAAATAGGTAAATTAATCTTAAGGGGATAACTATATTATTGTATATTTAGAATTAGTAATGTATACTATAGGAAATGTAATAATTACTTGAAGAATTTAGATAATTCATAGGGGTAAAATCAATGAATTAATTGTAGTAATTTAATTATTTAATTATTGCAAGAATGAATTTTTAATTACTTGGAAGAATAAACTTTTAATAATTTCCATTTGCCAGATTTGGATTTTTCTAAATATAAATTATATATTACTGTTTGATAGGGGCTCTTATCTTCTATACCGGTGATTTCAGCAATACATAAATTTCCGTCAGAAAATTTAATTTCATAATTTTCAAGGGAATAAAGTCTATATTTGTTTAATAAACCAGTAGTTGTATATCGTTTTATTGCGTAGTCAACATTCTCATATTTTTTGCTGGAAAATTTAAAAAATAGCAAATATATCATAAGAATAAATACTAAGATAAGAAATAAAAAGGTTCTTAATTTGGTGTGATTTTTAATTCGTTTCATTATCAGCACTCCTTACTAGGAGAATATATACTAATTATAACATTAATGATAAAATATGTAAATATTTTATTTGGGATTGAGAAAGGGTGATTTTATGGATTTTTCTGCTGTTGTTTTAATGGAGAGAGAAAAGGATACAAACTATCTTATAAGGGAGCTTGGAAGCTACCAAATACATGAAGGTGCAGAGTACATAACTAAATTGTTTTATGACGGAGATAGCGTTAAACTATACTTCGATACGAACAAAGAAGTGGAAGATTGGGAATTTACAGCTATATATGATTTGTTTAATGAAGAGGCATTTCATGGTGTAGTAACGTCTATAGAGCCATATGATGAGGAATTTAATCCTACATGGATTTTAACTTTTGGATATGATGATGACCATAACAAGTTAAGTGATAAATTGAATTATATATGTTCTTTGATAGAAGAGAATATGAATAAAGTGATTGCTGATATTGAAGGTAAAATAGAAGAGTATAAGTAATATCACATTTTTTTAGGGGGAATCATGAGGTTAGAATACATAAATACAGTTAAAGAAGATGATGTGCTAGCAAAGCATGTGTATGGAGAAGATGGAAGAATATTACTTAAGGCTGGTGTTAAACTTAATAGTGTTTATATAAAGAGGCTTAATGAGTTGAGTGTTTATTGTGTATATCTTGAAGATGACAGGTTAGATGATATAGAGGTAGAAGATGAAAAATTAACTGTAGTTAAGCAGGAAACTATGAAAAGTTTAAAGAATATATCAAGGGGCATAACCTGCATATCTGGCAAAGTTGGAGATGAATATTTAAATAATATAGATCAATTAGTAGAACTTATAATGGAAGTTGGAGATGTAAACAAATGTTTATGTGATATTAGAACCCATGATAATTATACATTTTTACATAGTATTAATACTGGTATAATGTCTGTATTCTTTGGAATTAATCTTGGAATGAAGAAGTGGGCAATTAGTGAGCTTGGCATATCGGGGATGCTTCATGACGTTGGAAAATTGAAAGTTCCAGCAGCTATAATAAATAAAGGTGGTAAACTTACAGAGGAAGAGTTCACAGTTGTAAAGCAGCACCCTATTTATGGTGGAGATATTCTGAAAAAGAATTTCAAGATTTCTTGTGATGCAATAGCTGGTGTAGAACAACATCATGAAAAGATAGATGGAAGAGGATATCCTTATGGGTTAAAAGGAAATCAAATTTCAAGGTTTGGTAAAATAGTAGGAATATGTGATGTGTACGATGCAGTTACAAGTAATAGAAGTTATAGAAATAAGTTTGAACCAAATGAAGCTTATGAGCTCATACTATCTGGCTGTGGAACTCAGTTCGATGAAGACTTAGTTCGGATATTCAAAGATACATTTGCTGTTTACGCATTAGGTAGTTGCGTAAAATTATCTAATGGTGTTGAGGGATATATAATAAAGCAAAACAGAGGATTTCCTGATAGACCGATAATTAGAGTTCTATATGATCATTTAACCAGGGAACCAGTACGGTTTTATGAGATAAATTTACTTGAGAAGATAAATTTAACGGTTCAAAGTGTAATTTAAAACAATAAGTATATAATTAAGGATGCACTGTATTTAATTATCATGTATAATTGAAGTGGGTCCTTTTTTATGTGAAAATATATATAGAATAAAGGATTGTTTGATAATAATTTGATGGAAAGAACTAGGGGGAATTGTAATGCAAATATCTAATATAAATGTAGTTGTAACAGAAAAAGACTTATACAGTATTATTAATGATGTGTTAAAAGAATATGTAGAAGTTGATGGATTGGTTATTGATAAAGTATTAATAGACAAAACTATTATAGTATCAGGAACCTATAAGTATAAGGTTACGATTCCATTTACCATTAATATATCAGTTGAAAGAGTAGAGAATAATATAGTATATTTATCCATAGAGAAAATAAATGTTAAAAACTTAAAAATATTCAAAGGAATTATTAACATTGCGTTAAAGATTATAAGTTCAAAAGTAGAACATTTAGGAATTGAATTTAATGAAGAAATAATTAAAATTAAGTTAGATAAATTATGTGAAATTATACCGATGGTAGATTTTAAACTAAAGGGATTGAAAATAATACCATATGGACTTGAGGCTGAGGTAAGTGATTTTAATTTTTACAGTGATAATAAAGATGTAGAAATAAAAAAAAATGGCAAAATATCATCACAAGATAGAGTAGAGGATAATGTAAGTACTGCGGAAAATGTAAACATTGATGGGGATGATAGTGTGAATCTAGAATTTCAGAATGTGATAGAAGCTAGTAAAGAGTACACTTATAAAAGATTTAGAAAAGAGTTTCAAGAAAGATTTACAAGTAAATATAAAAAATTATATCCGTATGTGGTTTTAATACCAGATATAATTTCATTGTTCATACGATTATATAATGATAAAAGAGTGGCAAAAGAAACTAAATTTAATATATCTATAGCATTAGGATATTTATTTTTCCCATTGGATATAATTCCAGATACAGTGCCGCTCGTAGGGAAAATAGATGATTTAGCAGTTACATTTTTTATACTTCAAAAGGTTCTCTGTGATATACCTGAGGAAGTGATACTAGAAAATTGGGAAGGTAAGTCAAATATTATAGAGATTTCAAGAGATGCTATGAGTCTACTTGATGATAAGTTTGGAACAAAAGAAATTAAGAGGATGGTAGATGTGGTAAGAATATCTATGAAAAAGACTATTAGATTTTTTGCTAAATAATAATGATAAACAGTAAGATTAATTTAAATATTATTCAATAGAAGGAGATAAAAGACTATATGGCAGTTAAATATTATGCAATAAAAAGAGGTATAGATGTCCAAACAAATAAAACTGTAAATAACATAATTGTTAACACTTGGAATGAATGTCTTGGATATGTAAAAGGTGCAAAGGGTGCTGTATATAAGAGCTTTTTGACACGTGGTGAAGCAGAAGAATATTTAAATAGTGTGAATTCATTAAAAAAGGGCATTGATGAATATCCTTCAAATATTCCCCACATATATGTAGATGGTAGCTATAATACTGCGACTGAAAATTATGGCTATGGAATTGTAGTTATTGAAAAAGATACAATAATTCATGCAAGCTATGGTGGTGGATTTGCTGAAGAGTGTAATCAAAGGCAAGTAAATGGAGAATTGAGAGCATCTATTGAGGCAGTAGAATATGCCATAGAAAACAAATATAAAGAAATTGTTATATTTTATGATTATGAGGGCGTATGTCAGCATGCTACAGGGACTTGGGAGAGAAATACAAATTTATCTAAAGAATATTATGAGATTATCAATAAATTAAAACGTAAGGGCGATATAAACATCATATTTGTTAAAGTAGATAGTCATACAAATGATTTGTACAATGATGTTGCAGATGAATTGGCTAAGGTAGGTGCAGGGGTTAATATTGATAGAGTAGTTGACAAGGCTATAAAAGATTCGGAACTACTAGTAAAATCTACTGAAGTCAAAAAAATAATCGCCAAAATTATTGATAAGAATTTGGATAGAGTTAAATGTATGGATGAGAGTTTAGTGGAGTCAAATGACAATGAAATAAATAGAGAAAAAAATATTAAGCAGATAGTATCTTATATTTTAACGTTATCTCAAGAAGAAATATATATATATTTGAATAAAGTAGAAGATTATACAAAAAATCAAGTTATAATTGAGTTAATAAGTAGATTATAAAAAAATATTTTAAAGCTATAATTTGAGGGATATAAATTGTAATTATGCACATCATATACATAGAGGTTAAGAAGGGATGTGTAGTATATGAAAGTCTTAATTAAAGCTATTGCTTTGATATCAGCATTATTATTGGCAGTAAATTTTGCAATGCCAAAGGTGGATATGAGGACAAAAAGAAAAATGAAAAAGACCGCTAGAAAACTTCAACATAGGGCTGGAGATATGTTAAGTATAGCAATGTCATCTTTAAAATAGCTAGAGCATTTGCTCTAGCTTTTATTTATAAACAAAATAAATTCATAGTTAAGAAGATTTGAACTTTTCGTTTTGTGTATTAGACATCTTTATGATACAATGAATATACGTGAAATTATGTTGTATTTTATAAAGAATTTGATAAGAGAAGAGGATGAATTTATGGAGATCTTATCTTTAGGAGAGAAAATTAAACAAAGAAGAAAGGAGCTTGATTTAACTCTTAAGAGTTTAGCTGGTGATAGGATTACTGCAGGGCAAATAAGCTTAATTGAATCAGGTAAATCTAATCCTAGCATGGACTTGTTAGAGTATTTGGCAAGCACGCTAAACGTTTCAGTAGAACATCTTATGGAAAGTGAAGGTGCCCAAGCTAATAAAGTATGTACTTATTATGAAAATATAGCTAAAGTTAACATATTAAATAGGCACTTAGATCAAGCAAACGAGGCGTTGGCACATTCTTCTGAATACATAGAAAAGTATAATTTGGAAGTGAGAAGAGCTACTAATATGTATTTAAAAGCTTTAATTCATGCGGACAAAAAAGAATACAATGAAGCTCAAGAGTTGTTACTTTCGGCAAATGATACATATATAAGGTATAACTACTATGATGAAATAATTAAGATTTTCATATTGTTAGGTGAAATAACACTTAAATTAAAGGCATATCATTCATCTTATAGCTATTTTCAACAAGCTGAAAAGGTGTTAGAAGAGTGCGATGTGTATAATGAAGTTTTGATAGGTAAGGTATATTATTATATTAGTTTAACTCTGAATAAAATGGGTATTGATGAGAAATCGATTCAGTACATGAATTATGCAGACTTAAAAATTAAGAAATTGAAAGATGACGTAAGATATGGAGAATCTTTTTTAGTGATTGGGAAAGAAAGATTTGGGCAAGGAAACTTGGACCAAGCTATTACTTACACAGAAAAAAGTTTGAGTGTTTTTAAAGCAAGGGATGAAAAAATAGAGATGAATGAGTTGATGACTGGTGTAGGTAAGTTATTTTCATGGTATGGTAATATTGAAAAGTCATTTGAACAAATTTCTAGTGAGAGATATGGGAAACAATGTATGGGAGAGTCAACAGCGGATACATTAATGCTTATTTGTAGTAACTATATAAAATTAAAAGATGAAGTTAATGCAAAGAAAGTTTTAGAGCAGATTTCTACTAATCTTCAAGGGATGAGTACTACAGACTCTACATTATTATACAAATATCATATGTTAAAATATAAAATAGAACTTTTAGATAAAAGTTATGAAGAAGCGGAAAAAACACTTATTGATACATTGAGTTATACAGAAAAAATGAATTACACAAGGGAAAGTGCTGAAATAGCTATTACGTTAGGTAAATTCTATATGGATTTAGGACGTGAATGTGAGGCTAAAAAATATCTTGATGAAGGTGTTAGAATTCTTGAAGAAACTAATGAATTAACGGAGTTTTAGGGGTGGGGATAATTATGGAAATATTATCGGCTGGAGAAAAAATAAAAAGGTCAAGAGTTTATCAAGGTTTAACGTTGAAGGATGTATGTGAAGATAAGATTTCTGTCTCTAAAATGAGCTGTATAGAGAATAATAAGGTTGAGCCGGAAGAGTGGATACTAGAAATTGTAAGGGACAAGCTTAACTTAGATATGGATTATCTAAAACATGGAATAAGAGAACAAATTGAAGGTAATATAGAGAAGTTTAATTCGATGAAGCAACTTATGTCATTAGGAGATGTGCTTAGGAGTGTTGAATATTCGGAAAAATATAATTATCATGATTTGAGTTGTAAATTATTTAATATACTTTTTGAGTATTATTTAAATCGTGGGATGAAAACGGAATTAAGTACAGTTATACCTAGATATTATAATTCATGTCAGAAATCGAAAGATGAAATACTACACATTAACTATTATATGAATATAGCAAAGTATTTATATAGTAATGGAGAAATCGAACAGGCTGGAAGTTATATTTCTACTGTGAGAAAAAAACTTATTGGACTAAACAAGAAAAATTCTATTGAATATATAAAAGCTACATATAATCAGGTTGCAATCAATATAACGAATAATAAAATTGATAAAGCTATTGAGATAAGCAAAGATTTATGTGAAATACTTAGTTTCAGTGATGATGAATATATAAATGCTGAAATATATAAGGTTCTTTCTATAGTTGAGATATACTCAAAAGGTGATAAAGCAAAACAATATGAATTAGAAGCATTTAGAAGATATGGACAGTGTATTGATAAAAAGGCGGCTGCATATTATGATATCGCAAAAGCTAAGTTTAGTAATGGAGACATAGATGGTGCTTTAGAATATATTAAGAAGGCTTTAGATGAGTTTCCAAGAGAAAATAAAGAAAGTTTATGTGAATTTCTAATAGATGGAGCAAAGAGCTTGATAGAATGTGAAGCTTTAGATTTAGCGCTTAAATATATAGAAGAAGCATTGGATTTGTCTATAGAGATAGAGTTTATACCAACTATGGAAAAAGCCTATTATTATAAAGGTATAGTATATGAAAAGAAAAAAAATTATGTGATGGCTGAAACCTGTATGGTACTCTCCTTGGATACTTTAATTAAATATGGTACAAAGGGACAGATATATAAGCGATATATGAAACTTGGTAGCATGTATCATGGAATGAACAATGTTAGAGATTCTATTCATTATTTTAATTTAGCATTCAAGGAAAATAATAATTTTTAAATTATAATATAAAAAATAAGAGCATTTACTAATAGTTTTAGTGAATGCTCTTATTAGTATTAACTTAATTTCTATTTTACAAATCTATTAATTATGTGTGCCTTTGCCTTGAGTTCAAAGGTGTCATCTAATGTTGAGAGTGTTACGTCGCCGTATTTGTTATTAAGGGCTAAAGAGAGCAATCTATCTGAGAGCTCTGGATTTTTAGATAGTAAGCTACCATGAAAATAAGTGCAGAAAGTATTTTTGTATATACAACCTTCTTTATTATCTTCGCCGTTATTTCCAAAACCATATTTTATGGTACCTAGTGGAGTTAAATCTCCAATATAAGTTTTTCCAGAATGGTTTTCAAAACCAACATATGTCTCATCAAATATTTCATTGTATATTATTGAATTTCCGATTAATCGTTTAGTGGAGGCCTCGGTGTAGATATCTAGTATGCCAAGGCCTTCAAGAATTTCTCCTGTTGATGTTGAATAAGTTTTGCCAAGGAGTTGATATCCACCACAGATACATAAAAATACTTTTCCGCTTTCAATATATTGTGAGATAGTTTCTTTTTTATTTTCAACTAAGTCTTTTGATACAATAGATTGTTCGTAGTCTTGACCACCTCCAAAGAAAACTATATCAAATTCATCGTTATTAAAATCATCGTTTATTGATATGTTTTTAATATTAACTTTGATATTTCTTTTTTCAGCTCTATGTTTAAGGATTAGAATATTTCCAACGTCGCCATAAACATTTAATAAATCTGGATACAAATGACATATATTAATTTCCACGAGATCACCTTACCTTACCAAATTTTATTTATATATCCTTTACTGTGTAGTAACTTTCTAAGATGGAGCATAGCAGTATAGGTAACAAGTACATAATTAGTATTACTTTTACTCTGTGTCAGGCTACTTATTAAATCGTCATCAGATTCACAGAATATAAAATTATTTTCATTAAGATTTGCTGTTTTAAGTCTTACGGCCATATCGTAAAGTCTTATGCCTGAAATAGCAATATCATTTATGTTTAGTTCTGCTAATTTTTCGAAATCTACGTCCCAAATCCAAGATACGTCTGTACCATCTGCATAATTATCATTTAACATTAAAGTTAAATCTATGGAATCATTATTAAGTAAAATAGTGTTAAGTGCTTGGTTATAACCGGCAGGGTTTTTAACGAGGATTATTTTAATTTCTTTTCCATTTATAATTATACTCTCTTGTCTACCAAAACTACTTTTTTGATTAGATAAAGAGGTTTTAATACAGTCGGAAGTAATCCCAAGTTCTGAGGTTACAGCTAAAGCACATAGGCCATTATAAATATTATACTCTCCAGATTGATTAATATAGTAATCTTCATTATTTATTATAACATCTGATCCAGAGGGAGAAATGTTTAGAATGGTATCTACTTTAAATTTTAGTTCAGGACGTTTATATCCACACTTAGGACAAAAATAATTTCCTAAGTGATTATAGGTAATATACTCGTAACTATAAGGTGTTTTACAAAACTTGCAAAATTTGCTATCGGCGTTAACGCTTAAAACTGTATTTTCATTAATTGCTGTATTGAATCCATAATATACAGAAGGGTTTTTAGCATCTATTTTACCAAGTAAAGATTCATCGCCATTTAAAATCAAAAGACTGTTGGGGGTTTTGTGTATTCCCTCTAAAATTTTAGAATAAGTTGTATGTACTTCTCCGTATCTATCAAGTTGGTCTCTGAATAAATTTGTAACCGTTATAATTTCAGGAGTTATACTTTCAGTTATAAATTTAAGGTAAGCTTCATCTGTCTCTATAACAGCATAGATGTCATTGGACTTACGGAAAAATTTATAGTTAGAAATAAAAGATGCTACAATTCCAGTATTCATATTTGCACCGGTACCATTTGTTACAACAGTTTTACCTGCATTAATTAGGATGTTATAAATCATACTAGTTGTGGTAGTTTTACCATTGGTGCCTGTAACTAGCACTACTTTATATCCTTTAGTTATAGTGGAAAGTATATTTTTATCTAGGGCAAGGGCAACTTTGCCAGGGAAATTAGAACCACCCTTAAATAATGTGGTACTAAGTTTAAGGATAATCTTTGAGCTTATTATTGCTATAAGAGAATTAATTTTAATTTTCCACACATCCTTTTAATATATTTAAACATATTTTAATATAAATCCAATGAAGAACTATAATTTTTACAATGATATAGAAAACTTCATGAGTTATATGTCAATTCAACATTATAACATATAATATTGAATTGACATATAAGAACTTATCAATCATAAGGAAAGAAAAAAAGATTAATGGCATTAAAAATTTATTGAAAATCAAATGGGTGGTATGTAATATGTTGCACTATTAACGGGAAAAAGTGACAAAATATGCACAATGAAATATATAATTCAATTTTTGCAATATTAAGACCCAAATACAGCGGAAAATTAAAATTTTTCTTGCATTTTCATAAAAAAAGAGTATTATAATATTATGTAAATAAAAATGTGTTACATTAATTAAATTAATAATATAGTTTATATGGGGGTAGAAAAATGAATTTAGATTTAGGATATTTAAATATTAATACTTCTAAAAAGGTTTATAGAAATTTGAGCTATGCAGCGCTAGTTTCACATGCGCTTAAAAATGGTGAGGGAACTCTTGCGGATAGTGGGGCTCTTGTGGTTAATACAGGAAAATATACAGGTAGGTCACCTAAAGATAGATTTATAGTTAAGCAAGATAGTGTTAAGGAACTTATTAACTGGGGAGATGTAAACTTAGCTATAGATGAAAATGTATTTGATAGTTTATATTCACAGGTTATAGAATATATTTCAGATAAAGATATATATGTGTTTGATGGATATGTTGGTGCTATGAAGGAATATAGCATGAACATAAGAGTTATAAATGAATATGCATCAGAAGCGTTGATGTCAAATCAATTATTTAGAAGAATAGAAAAAGAAGAATTGGAAGGCTTTCAATCAGAATTTAATGTAATTGTTGCTCCAGGATTTAAGGCTAAGGGTGCTGAAGATGGAGTTAACTCGGAGGCCTTCATCATAATTAATTTTGAGAAAAAGATTGTTTTGATAGGTGGAACCCAGTACTCAGGAGAAATAAAAAAATCTATATTTTCAATAATGAACTTTATATTACCAACAAAGGGTGTATTTCCAATGCATTGTTCAGCTAATATAGGTGAGAACGGTGATACGGCCGTATTCTTTGGACTTTCAGGTACAGGGAAAACTACTTTATCAGCAGATCCAGAAAGGAAACTAATTGGAGATGACGAACATGGATGGTGTAATGATGGGGTGTTTAACTTTGAGGGTGGATGTTATGCTAAAACAATTAAACTTAATAAGGATAAGGAAAGAGAGATTTACAATGCATTAAAATTCGGTGCACTGCTTGAAAACGTTGTGTTAGATGAAGAGAATAGACCGATGTTTGATGATGACTCTTTGACTGAAAATACAAGAGGGGCATACCCAATTGAATATATTGAAAATGTTGAAATTAGTGGTGTAGGTAAAAATCCGAATACAATAATATTCTTAACGGCAGATGCATTTGGTGTTATACCTCCTATATCCAAGCTATCTAAAGAAGCAGCTATGTATCACTTTATGTCGGGGTATACTAGTAAGCTTGCAGGTACGGAAAGAGGTATAACTAAACCTAAAGCTACATTTTCAGCGTGTTTTGGAGAGCCATTTATGCTTATGAAACCAGAAGTGTATGCAAAGCTTCTAGGTGAAAGAATAAGTGAAAATAACACAGAGGTGTATCTTGTTAATACAGGTTGGTCTGGAGGCGAGTATGGCGTAGGGAAGAGGATGAACCTTACTTATACTAGGGCAATGGTAAAGGCGGCCATAGAAGGAAAATTAAGAAATGGTGAATTTGAAGAGGATAATAACTTTAATGTGCTTGTTCCAAAGAGTGTACCTAATGTACCTTCAGAAATATTGAATCCGAGGAATACATGGGAAAATAAAGATGAATACGACGGAAAAGTTGCAGAGCTTATTAAACAATTCCAAAATAATTTTAAAAAGTTCGATGAATTAAGTGATGAAATTTTAGCAGCTGCGGTTGGTTGCAAAGAATAGATAAAACATTAAACTATAATTGTAAGATGAGTTGAACAAAGGGTTGAAGCTGAATTATATATTTTTATAAAAAGGACTCTGGTATAAAAAGGGTCCTTTTCTACTAGTGATATTAAACTAATCTCAAAAGAATATTTTATACGAGGTGTATGTTACGAGTATAAAAACTTTCACTTTTATTTAAAAAGCATTATAATTGAAGTATAATTTTTAATTACATTGTGAAAGGAGAGGGTTTGATGAAAATAGGGAGCAGCAAAAATTTATTCATAGGTGTAGTTGTAATAATTGTTAGTATATTTATGTTTATTTATTTGGGCGGTGACGATGGGGAAAAAAACTATATAACTATGGTAAATAAGTGGGATAACCTATATAAGGGAAACAATATAAAGTTTTATTATATGGATGAAGGTGAAGCGGAAATAATTCACTTAAAAAGTAAATGTGAAATTGATAAGATAGTTAATGAAAAGGATGATGAAATTCTAAAGGCATTAGATATTGAAAAGTGGTTAAAAGCTAGATGTGAGATTAGTTTAACAGCTATGGAAACCAAAAAAAATGCTGAAGAACTTTTAATTGAAATGGGTAAGGGTGCAGTGGTTTCACAGAAGGATTACAATACCATTATGGAGGAGTTATTAACCTCTGTTGGTGTTACGGTTAGAGTTGGTGAGTATAGACTTAATGAAAGTTATTCAGTAATTGAAATCTGGGATTCTAAAAGAATGAAATGGATAATGGTAGATGGATTTGCAGGTGGATATTTAGAATGCGACGGTGAACCGCTAAGTGCTATAGAAGTACTTAATAGTGATCTGAAAAATTTGACACTTGATACTGGTGAGAAAAAAATGTCTTTAGAAAAGTCTCATGTTAAAATTTTAAATAGCAGTTTAGGTACATATACTATTAAAGTGGACAATAATAAATACGATAAATCTGTTATTAATTCATATGTGACTTATGTTAAAGAAGTTGAAGATATACAGGTTGAAACTGATAAAGGTTATATTCAGCCAACAATATTTGTAGAGGATGAGGTTGTATTTAATATAAGTCCTTGTATTGATGAAAAAGAATATAAGGCTGATGAAATTCCTACTATGATATTTTCAAAACGAGATATGAAAGAAGATGGCGAAGGATATATAAAGTTTGTTTTAGGAACTTTTATGAATAGTACTATGCTTAGAGACTTTTATATTAGGATAAATGGTGGGGAGTATATAAAAGTGGACACTTATTATAGTCTTTCTGTGGAAACTGGGAATAATTTGATTGAAATCTCCGTTGATGGGGTTAATACAGTGCGTTCAGTTATAATAAACAAAGAGTAGTTGGTTTGTAATGGGAGGTATGTAATATATTTTTAGGGATTATATGAGCACTTTATACTTATGTTTAGAGGTTATAATCGTGTGAAATTGAGAACTATAATGGATATGTGTTGAAACAATATTAAGAATAATTGATCTATTTAGAAAAAAGGCGTAGCATATTATAGAAAACATAGATATATGTACATCATTTATAAAATAAGAATAAATTTTAGAGATTTGACATCATATAGAAAGAAAATTATAATAAGTTTTAAAAGGATATAGATTATTATCATTGATTGTGTGGAGGTTGCGTATGAAAGAAGTTAAGCGTTATTTAGAAAAAAGAGAAGGCAAATATAGTTTTTATTTTGCTGATTTGAAAAGTGGATATACTTACGGTCTCAATGAAAATGATAAAATGGTAGCGGCTGGGTGCATTAAAATTCCAATAGCTATGGCTGCGATGAAAGAAGTGGAATGCAACAATATATCCTTAGAACAATTAGTTAGTATAACAGAGGCTGATAAAGTTACAGGATACTTTGGAATAATACATGAATTCGGAGAAAAACAATACAGTATTAAAGAATTAATAGTAGCGATGCTAATGCAAAGTGATAATACTGCGGCATGTAAAATTATAAACATTATTGGAATGAATAAAATTAATGAAATAGTTAGGGCTATGGGGTTAACGTCTACGGTTATAAATAAATACCCTTCTAATGTTAAGGCTAATGATTTAGATGAAAATATAACTACTTGTTATGATTTGTGTAAATGTTTAACGTTGCTTAATGATGGGACAGTTTTAAGGAAGGAGCATAGTTCATTTATTATAGATATAATAAAGAAAAATCAATTTACTACTGGACTATCATTTTATTGGCCTAAAAATGTACAAGTACAAACGGCTAATAAAAGTGGAAGTTTAGATGAGATTGAAAATGATGCTCTAATTTTAAATGTAGAAAAAGGAGACTTTATATTTGCGGTTATGTCTAAGGATTTACCATCTAATGTTTATGGGGTTACTACGTTAGGTACAGTTGGTAAAATGACTTTCGATATGATAGATAAAGATTGGAATTAGTTATATAAGAGGTTTTGTAAATGCATAAGATGAAAATCTTATGCATTTTTCATGGTGAAAACTATCAGAGAAAGGTAATTCTAACAATGTTGCCAGGTGTATCAATATGAGAAATGTATAGAAAACAGGAGTAATTTAAAGAAGGATTAATATAATATAAGTTAACGCAGACAGGGGTGGTGCTAGGGGGTACTATTGCATGGTATTATAAGTCTTGTCGCTGAGAGATGCGGCAAAGAAACAACAAAAATTGAGAGAAAAATCTTAAGAAATTAAGAAAAAAACTTTTAAAGAAAGTTGTTGACA
>NZ_JAVXAO010000017.1:0-45471 GCF_036660475.1 Clostridium sp.
GAGGAGACTATATTGAAGATAGTTGTAATAGGTGGAGGTTGGTCTGGTTGTGCAGTACGTTTTAAACTCCACCTAAAAATACTAATGATACTTTCTTCTCACCATTATATCTAATTTCCTTTAATATTCGCTTTATAGCCTGTTGCTGCTTTTCTATGTTAAGTATATCAAAGTCAATTAGTAGTTCTACTATAAGCGTATAAAGAGTATCAGTATTAATTTTATCTAGATTTTGAAATATATTTTTTCTTTCAAGAACAAATAGATTATTGTTCAATTCAGTTATTTCATTAGAAATATCATTAATTTTATTTGTTACTATATTTATAGCTGGACCTTCAACTAGAATTAACTTATCAGTTAATTTTTCAATATCTTTATTTTTTTTCAATATATCTTTTTTTACATTTTTAATTAGGCTATCAAAGTCAATGTCAGTATTTTTAGTTACATAGTCATCTAGAAGTTTTTTATCTAATTTTATTTTTCTTAATGTACTAATAACCTTTTCTTCTACTAATTCAACTGGTAACCACATTGCATCACAATCAGTATTTTTATATTTTTTATCTGAGCACCTAAAATAGTATTTAACCTCACCATTTTTATTAGGGTTACCTGAAGATAAATACATATTTGAACCACATTGACATTTGACCATGTGACTTAAAAAGGAATTAGGTGAAATTCTAGGTCTAGCTTCAGTACCACGAGCTTTAAATATTCGGTTGGCTTTAATCCAAATCGCAGGAGCTATTGCAACATCATGCTTAGACGTTGATACAAACATATCCTTTGAATTCCACAATGCTTTACCATTGACTCTAGGTCTACGATTATAAGGCATAAACCCTTGGCCATTTAATTCTCCATACACCTTATAACCAATAGATTTTAAATAAGCTGCGCTTTCTTCAGTTGCAGCTAGGTGAACTGGATTAATCAATATATTAGATATAGTTCTATTAGGAAGTCCAATTTTTTTACTAATTTGACCAGGTGTGTGTCCCGCCGCTATCATGCTAAAAATTAGTTTAATGTCATCTACATACTCAGGTATTAACTGCAAATACGTTTCTTTTTTACCTACTTCATTTACTATACTAACGCTTCTATATCCAGTTGGAGGTGTACCTCCACTCCAACGTCCCATTTTACCGAGTTCTAACATATTATCTTTAACTCTTTGAGCTATGTTCATTCTTTCCATTTCAGCCATAGAACTTATCATAGACATCATCATTTTACCCGCTGGAGTAGAAGGGTCAAAGCCTTCTGTTACACTAACTAACTTTACATTATATGATTTTAACTCTTCAAACACTGTTAAAAAGTCTAGGGTATTTCTACTAATCCTGTCAATTTTATAGCAAGTTATAACATCGAATTGTTTATGTTTAGCTAGTTGCATCATTCGTTGAAAAGATGGCCTATTAATATTACCACCAGAGAAACCTTCATCTTCAAAAGTTTCAAAAGTACAATCATTATATTGTCTATTAAAATAATCTTTACACATGTTTATTTGGTTTTTAATAGATTCACCAGTGTCAGTTTCTTTAGACTTTCGCGAATATATAGCAATTTTCATAGTTATCACACTCCAATTAGTTGAGACAATGGTTCATATGGTACACCAATACACCTAGAAATTTGATCTAAAGTCATACCTTCTAATTCTATCTCATCAAATTCTATATTTAACATTTTAAAGGCAAAATAATTAGCTTGTTTTTCTAACTTGTTTGTATTTATAAAACATCGATTAAAGGCTGCTGAAAATATATCAACATGAAGTATAGCGTGACCTAATTCATGTAACAATACAAATCTCTCACATTCAACACTCAAATCACCTCTAATAAATATAACTTCATTACCCATTAAATTTCTAATATATAAACTATCATTACCTCTTAACAATATGTTTTTACAATCTAATTTTTCAATTTTTATATTTAATATATCACATAGTTCATAAGCATTATTAGTATCATAAATATCACATAATCCCCAAATTACATCATTTATCCAAGTGTACACATGATCACCCTCTATTTTTTATATTTAAGCCCCAGTAACTGTAGTTGATTTAGTAATTCATTTGCAAACTCTATTATTTCATCATTGGATAGTTTATCAGTATCAAAACCACCATATCCCATAATAGCTGGTTGTTTAAGTATAAATTGCATAGCTGCTTCAGGACTTTTAAATTCCCCAGTTTCATAAAGTTCAGTTTCTTCTTTTAAGTTGTCAGTATATGTTTCATCCCATTCAGTTAATACGCCAGGTGTAACTTTTTCTATTTTCATAATTTCATTAATAGTAACTTGAAGTGAAGTTGCTAATTTTTCTAATATGGCAACACTTGGATTTTTCTTTTCATCTCTTTCTAGAGCACTTATGTAACTAGCATTAACTCCACTTATACGTGATAGTTCATTAACTCCTATTTTTTTAGATTCTCTTATGTTTTTTATGTTCTGTCCGAACATAAAATCACTCCCTTTCATTAATTAGTATAACCAATAACTTATAAATGTATTCTATAAGAATATAATATATGCTAATAGAATATAAAGTCAATAGTAAATTGAAGAAAATTGAAGATATATGCTGTGAGAATATGGTAATTTGACGTAATCGTATGCCATGAGAATACGAAGGTTTGAAATATGCTGGTAGAACATGATATTATGTTCTCGCAGGACATGAGAGGGGGTTACTAAATGGGAAACAAGCTAAAGAGAAGAAGGAAAGAGTTAGATATAAGCATTTATGAGTTAGCTATTAAAACAGGATTATCTGCGACTTATATATCAAACTTAGAAAATGAACAAAAGACTAATCCTAGTAAATATACAATGGAAAAACTCGCTAAGCATCTAGAAATTACAGTAGTTGACTTGTTTTTTTAGTAGCAATAATTTTATAACCGCATACTATAAATAAGAGTACTAAAAAGGGTGAGTATATATGAGAAAAAAAAGAGATTTGGAAGTGGAAATAATAATAGGTCCAGATACATCTAGAATAGTAACCGAGGTGCTACTTGAACTAGTTGATGAGTATAAGGACAGACTAATGGCTAAAATTAGAGAAAATGAACTTGAAGAAAAACAGGCTTAATTGCCTTAAGTAGCAATAATGGACAAGTAGTATTAAAGCGGCTCCAGTGTGAGGGTAAACAAAATTAAGGTGGTATGACTATTGGTACTGAAGTTTTTAGACGAATTGAAACAAAATGTAACAAAAGATGAATTTAAAGAAGTGTTAGCAATTGCTACTCAAGCCATAATATTTAACAATATAGGATTTAAAAAATTAACGAAGGAAAAAGAAATAATAGATGTATGTAATAAGAGTTTATTATTGCTAAGAAAGATGAATTGAGGTAAGAATCATGAAAGATATAAAAATAAAAGGTAAAGTTTATAAAATGGACTTTGAGCAGTGTTACTACCAATTCGAACCACTTAGAGCTAAGGTGTTAAAACAATATTGGTTTATGCCTATAGAGAAAGAGGATCTATCTCAAGAGATATCACTTAACTTCTTTAGAGCATATGAAACCTATGATATAAATAGAGGTTTTGAATTTATGACTATAGCTTACAAAACTATTATAAATGCAATATGGAAATTAAATAATAAATTTCATACTGCAAAGAGACAATCATATGAGAGTGTAGTGTATTTAAATGCATTAGCTCAATCAGCTGATAATCCAAACGAATTAATGGACTTACTAATATATGAAGACAGTTTTGAAGATAATTTATGTACAAACCTTGATTTTGAAAAATTGATTAACCAGATTAATAGTGAAACAGAAGTTAAAATTATAAAGCTTTCAAGATGTGGATATACACAAAGGGAAATTGGGGAAATGTTGGGGTACAGTCAGGTGCAAATATCAAGATATAAAAGAGCATTTAAAGATATTGTTGATAGGGGAAGGGAGGTGAGTTAAATGAAGGAAGTTAAGTTACTACCGCATCAAGAGGAGTCGATAGCTGCCACTAAAGATTTTAATAGATGTGCGTATTACCTAGACATGGGACTTGGAAAAACATTCGTTGGGTCAGAAAAATTAAAAGCACTCGACACTGATGTAAATTTGATAATCTGCCAAAAATCAAAGTTACAAGATTGGTGTGAGCACTTTAAAACTTATTATCCTCAGTATAATACAATAATTTATGCTAAGTCAATAAAGAATATACCTGCTAAATCAGTAATTATTATAAATTATGATTTAGTTTGGAGGAGACCAGAATTATTGGAGTTAACTAATTTCACATTGATGTTAGATGAAAGTTCATGTATTAAAAATACTACATCTAATAGAACTAAATTCATTCTTAAAATGAAACCGGATAATGTAATTCTACTAAGTGGTACACCTACTGGTGGAAAATATGAGGAGCTTTATAGTCAATGTAAGCTGCTAGGTTGGAAGATTAGTAAGAAAGCATTTTGGGATACTTATATTGTTACTAGGGATATGAAAATTAATGGATTTAAGGTAACAATAGTAATTGGATATAAGAATGTAGACAGGTTAAAAGTTAAGCTTAGAGAGTATGGGTCCATATTTATGAAAACTGAGGAAGTTATAGACTTACCAGAGCAATTAGATAATGTAATTAAAATAGAAACAACTAAAGAGTACAAGAAATTTGTTAAGAATAGAGTAATTACTATAAACCTAAAAAGTAACTGTGAATTTAAAGATGATGGTGATTTTTATGGTGAAGATGTAACACCTCGAGTAGAGTTAGTTGGAGATACAAGCCTAACTAAAATGTTATATGAACGGCAATTAGCAAGTCAGTACAACAGTAATAAGTTAGTTGCACTTAAAGATTTACTTAACTCCAGTAATGATAGATTAATCATATTCTATAACTTTACTAAAGAGTTGGAGGAAATAGAAGATATGTGTATCAAGCTAAACAGACCAGTATCAGTAGTAAATGGTCAGAGGAAAGACTTAAAGTGCTATGAAAAGGATAATGATTCCATAACACTTATTCAATACCAAGCAGGTGCAATGGGACTTAATCTACAGAAAGCTAATAAAATAATATATTTAAGTTTACCATTATCCAGTGAGCTATTTGAGCAATCAAAGAAGAGAACTCATAGAATTGGACAAGCTAGAAGCTGTTTATATTACTACTTAATAACAGATAAGTCTATAGAAGAGAAGATTTATGAGGTATTAGGTCAAAGAAGAGATTTCACAAATGCATTATTTGAGGAGGAAATATAAATGAATGAATTAAAGTTAATATCACAAACCACACCAGCGGTAGTTACTTTTAACTATGCTGAGATAGATGCACAACTGGAAGAAGTATTGAAAAAATACACTGGCTTATTATTCACAGATGAAACTGTATCTGAATGTAAAAAAACTATGGCTGAACTAAAAAAAGGTAAAAAGTCACTCAATGACTTTAAAATAAACACTAAGAAATTACTAACTGAGGACATTTTAAAATTTGAAGAACAATGCAAATTACTTAGTGATAAATTTGATACTGTTATAAATCCGATAGGAAAACAGGCGGAGAATTTTGAAGTTAAAAGAAAAGAAGAAAAGAGATTAGCTATTCAAACACTCATAGAAAACTTAGGAGAGGAATTAGAAGATAAGTACTATGAGCAGCTAGTAATTACTGATTCAATGCTTAATAAAGGTACTACAATGAAATCTATCATCGCAGATATAACTAAGCAAGCTGAGGTGTTATTATCACAACAAAATATTGAAAAAGCCAACTTTGAGCTTATTAAAAGTAAAGTTGAACTCGCTAATTCTCAATATGGAGTTACTCTTCCAGTATCAATATATTTAAGAATGTTGGAATATAAAGAAATTACTGAGATAACTGGACTAATTGCAAGTGATGCTGAAAAGACTAAGATTGCTGCAGAGAAAGCGGAAGCTGAGAGAGTAGCAATAGAGCAAAGAAAGGCTGAAAGATTAGCAATTATGGAAGTTGAAAGAGTTGCTGCTGAAAAAAGGAAAGCTGAAAAAGCTAAAGTCATTTCAACTACTCCAGAGATACAACCAATTAAGCCAGTAAAAATAGTAACTAATTCAGAAGATGAAACTGTGATACCAAGTGACATTACTTCACCAAAAGCTGAGATATATAGTGATATTTATACAGTTTCAGGGACTGAAGAACAATTGGATGCACTTGATGATTTTCTTATTAGTAACAATTATGAATGGTCAATAAAGGAGGACTAAGTATGAAGATAAAAATTGATGTTGCTGATATACATCAAATTTTGAAAGTAAGTACTGATGAAAAAATATCAATAGTAGCTTATGAAAATATAGTCTATGTGATTGGTGATATTAAAAGTGGTAAGGATGATTTGAGTTTAGATCAAGTAATGTGCAAATGTGATTATCCATGGATAGAAGAGCCAGGTAAAACTTTAATTAGTAGGAATGTGCTTAAATCATTACCCACAAATGGAGATTTAACTATAACAGAAAATACATTAGAGTGTGGTAAAAGAAAAATAACTTATAAGTTGGATAATCAAGTTGCTGAACCAACTAAATATTTAAAAGATATATATACAGTGAATAAAAAAATATTTGATGACTTAATTGAAGTTGAATATGCACTTGCTAAAGATGAAACAAGACCTATTTTAACAGGAATGTTTATAAATAAGGATGAGTGTGTAGCATTAGATGGATTTAGAGTATCCATTAGGAAATCAGAAGGCCTAACTATTCCAGAGACTCTATTACCAAGTAAACTCATTAAGAGTTATAGGAAAGTAAAGAATAAAGCTAAAGAAGTTACAATACTAGAAACCGTAGATGATATAGCTCTTAAAGTTGGAAATATAGTGATATTAGTAGCTAAATTGCAAGGTGAGTACATTAAGTATAAAGATATAATACCGAATGAATTTAGTAAAAAAGCTGTCATTGATTCTACAGAGTTGTTGAGATTACTTAAATCGTATAACGATGTGAAATATGTAAAACTTAATTTTACTAAGGAAGAGTTGACTATAATATCAAAAAATGAAACTTTGACTATTGAAGATAAAATTGATTGTAAGTTTGAAGGGGAAGATTTAGAGATAGCATTTAATTGTAAATACTTAATTGAAACTATAAAACATTATGAAAATATGATATTTAAGTTTAACTCAAGTGTATCACCTTTAGTAATCACAGATGGAGTTAATAAAATAGATATGCTTTTACCAGTAAGAATTAAAAAGGATAACTAAGGAGGAAAAATCAATGGAATTAAAAATAGTAGAAGAGTATTCAAAGGAAATGACTAGAGAGGAATTTGACAAGTTTACGGAGGAAGAAGAGTTATGTCCAAGCTCATTAGGATTATCTAATTCAGAGGAAAGTAAAGGGTGCAACAATTGTAATAATTGTTGGGATGAAGTATTAATAGGAATTGAATTTATAAAACCATTACCAGCATTACCTAAAGAATCAGTGGCAATATTAGCAAGGTTAGCTGATATTGAGAAACGATATAAGGTGATGGAAGAAGAAAGGGATAATCTTAAATCACAATTGTTAGAAGCTATGGAAAAGCATTTAGTAACCAAGTGGGAAAATGATGATATGAGTATAAAATATGTAGCTCCAACCACGAAGAGTTCAATAGATAGTAAAAGCTTAAAGAAAGATATGCCATATATATTTGAGAAGTATAGTAAGACTTCTCATGTTAAGAGCTCAGTTCGATTTAAGTTGAAGGAGGTCAAGTAAAGATGGATACAGGATATACATTAGATATAAATAATTGTGAAGTTACTTATGCATCACCATTGGAAGACGGGTTTACGCCATTAGAGGAGGAAGCTTAGTGTAAGATAGAAAGAATGAAATAGCATTCATAATGGATTTAGTTCAAAAATTATGTGAAGAAAGTGAAATAGGACTTGTGGCTAAGAATGTTAAAGGACAATTAATGGTAGCAGTACAAGATGCTAGAGATGGGAAAGAGTATTACCTAATGAGGAAGTGATTGCAATGGCAGCTGAGAAGATTTTCGAGAATGAAATTAAAAAGTTTTTAAATTCACTATCTAACACATGGCACTTTAAATATTGGGCAGGTCCTTACAGCAAGAGTGGTATTCCGGATATCATAGCATGTGTAAATGGACACTTTGTAGCTATAGAAGTTAAAGCTGACAGTGGACACGCTAGTGAGTTGCAGAAACGTAATGTAAGGCTTATACAAGAGTCAAAAGGATATGCTTGTATAGTTTATCCCAAAGACTTTGAAAAGCTTAAGAAGGAGCTTAGAGAGTTATGCAAAAGCTAAGTAAATCTGAATTTATGAGTAAAGCAATTAATGACTTATACGAATTTAAAAGACTAGCGAAGGAAAAGTCAATGGGCGCCGACATTCATATGATACAGAATTTTCACAAAATACAAAGGAGGACAAGGTAATGGTAAAAGAAAAATGGCAAGAGGATATTTCCGAAATGATTAGTAACATCTTAGATTTTAAAGAAGTTATTAAAAATGCACAGGTGGACTTAGAAAGTGAAAAGGTGAGACTTATGGGTATGTTAAAGCAGCATAATCTTTCACAGTTTACTTGTGAAGCAGGAAAAGTAAATTTTGTTAGGTTCGAGAGAGAAGGACTTGTTAAAGATAACGTAGTTGACACTGTAGAAGGGGTAAATAAAGGTAGAATTACAAAAATAAATATGGGGGACTTAACTAAAGATATTAAGGTGTGCTTCATAAACGTAAGGGGGTTTATGTAAGTGGTTAAAGTTAAATTATTTGCGAGCGGTTCAACTATTGGAATGGAAAAATTAAATGACTTTCTATCAACTGTAAAATTAATAGATATTAAATATCAAATGACAGATGAAAATGATTGCTTTTTAGTTATATATGAAGACTTGAACAATCTAACAGAAATACCAACTTACAAATTAGTCGAAGAACTTAAGAAAAGAGAAGGAGTTAGAACTCATGAAATAGCTCCATATATAGCCGAATACAGTATTTCTATTAAATCTACAGAAACAGAAGTTGTAAGTTTATTAAGTAAAAATGATGGTGGAGCAATAATCTTGGAGGTGATTGACTAATGATTAATATAAGGAAAATCAACGATACACTTAATGTATCATTCGAATATGATGCTGACATAGTATCTAAGATTAAAACTATACCAGGTAGAAAATATAACCCTTCAAATAAATCATGGGATTTACAACTTCAATCTATTCATAAGCTTAAAGAGTTATTCAATGAGTTAAATATATCTGATGATGTGGATCAAGAGTATGTAGCACCTAAATATGATTTTAAAGCTGAGATAGATACTATAAGTAATCCAGACTTAAAAGTATTTACTAGATGGTGTTTAGAACAGTTACCTGATTACTTTTATGAAGTTGCAGCATCAAGTTCAGGTAAGTATCATCCAGGATATACACAAGGTGAGGGTGGACTCATAAGACATACTCAAGCTGCAGTAAGAATAGCAAATGAATTATTTAAATGTGAAACCATTCAAAAATTCACAGATGATGAAAAAGATATTATTAGAGTAAGTTTACTACTTCACGATGGAGTAAAACATGGAACCAACGGCTCATCACATACAGTAGCTACACACCCATTAGAAGTAGTTAAATACTTAGAGGATAGATACTTTGAGGTTGATGAAGAAACCCTTTCAGATGAGGTTATAGAGATTATGGAAGTGGATATGTGGTATCAAATTACTGAATGTATTAAATCACACATGGGTCAATGGAATACTGATTATAAGACTAAGGAAGAGATACTTCCAAAGCCAGAAACAGAGTTACAAAAGTTCACTCACTTATGTGATTACTTAGCCAGTCGTAAGATGCTAGAAGTTAACTTTAATGTGGAGGGATAGGTGATTATATGTCGCAATATTCACACTCTAAAGTTGAGTGCCACAATAGTTGCCATTATAAATACAAACTGAGATATGTAGACAAGTTTAGAACTATTCCAGACTACACAGCAGACAACGCTTTAATATGCGGTAATACCATGCACCAAGGAGCTGAAACAAATTTAGCGGATGCATTAAAGTTTTACTATTCTAACTACCCAATCATAAGTGATGATCATGTACATGAAGTAATGAAGTTCACTTATCTAATACCTAAAATACATGAAATACTAGATGGCATTAATGTTTATAAAAAAGAGTTTAGTATAAATACTTCAAGGTTTATTGGAATAGTAGATTTAATAACTAAAAATGATGATGGAACTGTAGATGTATTTGATTATAAGTACAGTAATGCAGTTGAAAAGTATTCAGAGTCACCACAGCTTCATTTATATAAGTATTTCTTGGAGCAGATGGGATTTAAGGTTAGAAAGTTAGGTTTTATATTTATTCCAAAGGTAGCTATAAAACAGAAAAAAGAAGAGTCTCTATATCAATTTAGATATAGACTCCAGGAAGAGTTAAAAATATCAAAAATTAGAATTATGGAAGTTCAATATGATGCAGCTAAGGTTATAGACTTCATGGATGACATTATAAAAATTAATGAGGATGAAGAGTATAAGAAATTACCAACACGATTATGTGATTGGTGTGATTATAAAAAATTATGTTTAGAGGAGAATGATGTAGATATGCAATTACCAAGTAACAAAAGAAGAGAAGTAGGTCAAATAAAAAAGAGAGTTATGTGGATATACGGAGCTCCATTCTGTGGGAAAACTACATTTGCAAATGACTTTCCGGAGCCATTAATGTTGAATACTGATGGAAATATCAAGTTTGTAGATGCCCCATATATTTCAATTAAGGATGAAATAAAGGTTGAAGGTAGGATTACTAATAAAACACTAGCGTGGCAGGTGTTTAAGGATACAGTAGCTGAACTTGAGAAGAAACAAAATGACTTTAAGACTATTATAGTTGACTTAGTAGAAGATACTTACGAGTACTGTAGATTATTTAAATATGATGAAATGGGTATTACGCATGAGAGTGATGATAGTTTTAGAGCTTGGGACAAAGTTAGAACTGAGTTCTTAAGTACACTAAAGAGGTTACTGAACCTTGATTATGAAAATATAATTTTGATATCTCATGTTGATACAAGTAAAGATATTACAAAGAAAGCTGGAGATAAGATTACAAAAATAGCACCTAACTTAAATGAAAAATGCGCAAATAAAGTAGCTGGAATGGTTGATATAGTAGCTAGAGTTATTGCGGAAGATGGGAACCATACTCTTAACTTTAAGACTTCAGAGGTTATCTTCGGTGGTGGTAGACTTCATGTTAAAACTGAAAAAATACCACTGGAACTTGAAAAATTAATGAAAGTTTATGATGAGGCAAATGTAGGTAAAAAAGATATTCCTAAAACTGAAGAAAAAACTTCAAGAAGATCTAAAAAAGCAGATGAACCTAAAGAGGAGTCCAAAGAAGGTTCAGTGGAAGACGTTAAAGTTGAGGAAACTAATTCAGTTGATGAAACTCAAAAGGAAGACAAGCCCAAAAGAAGTAGAAAATCAAAAGAAGAATCTACAGATATAGAAAAAACAGATGATACTCAAGCTGAAGATGAAGCAACTAATTCAGAAACAAAAGATACACCTCCGGTTGAGGATAAACCTAAGAGAAGAAGATCAAGAAAAGAAGACTAGTTAAATTAGGTTAGAGGGAGCCATAAATCCCTCAAATATTTAAATAACAAAGGAGAAATGTAATTATGGCAAAAGAAATATGGGATGAATTTGATGAGAAAATTGATACTGCGGGACTTAAGAAAGATGCAGAAGACGCAGCTAAAAATGGTGGTGGGGATTTTAAGGAAGTACCACTTGGAACTTATGAAGTTGAAGTTAATAAGCTTGAACTTAAGAAGTCTAAAAAAGGAGATCCAATGTTAAGTATTTGGTTCAAAATACTTACAGGAGAATACAAAGGTAGCTTAATATTCTATAACCAAGTTATGACACAAGGGTTTGGTATTCACAATGCTAATGAAATGCTTAGGAACTTAGATTCAGGTATAGATATAGAATTTGTAAACTTTAAGAAATATCATGGGATGTTACTAGATGTACTTGAAGCAGTAGAAGGTACATTAGAATATGCACTGGAGTATGGAGAGAATAACAAAGGGTTTAATACTTATAAAATAGCAGACGTATTTGACAAAGAGTAAAGACAACTGAGGGAGATTTTCTCCCTCTTTTAATACAAATTTTTGAGGTGAGAGTAATGGATAAGAAGTTAATTAGAATAGCTAAAGATGAAGTTAAAGAAATGACATTTGATGAAGTACTTAAAAAGTATAGAGGGTTAGTTGTAAATAAAATTAATAAATGGAAGTTTAAATATGAGTTCGATGATTTATATCAAATGGGATGTTTAGGGTTATGGGACGCTTATAAGTATCATGATTCGAACAATGGGTTTTGCTTTGGAACTTTAGCATTAAAAACAATTATCCATTATATATCATGGTATAGGCAAAATAATAACCTAGATAAAATAAATCGTCAAACATCAAAAATTACAGATGTATGTAGCTATGACAGTAAAGATGGATATGTTGATACATTTATGGATACAAGAGCTGATTATGATGAAATTGAATTGAAACTGATTATTAATGATGTAATTGTAAAGCTAAATAAACAAAATGAGTTTCTTAGAGCTCATGAAAGAAGAGCGTCGGAGAGAAATATTATTTTCTTAAAATTAGTGGCACAGGGAATAAGTCAAAGAGAAATAGCCGAAATATACAATCTTAGTATATCAACGGTACAAAGAGGTGTGTATAAAGAGTATTCAAGGATTAAGAAGTTTTTAAAAGCTAGTTCATATGAAGAACTAATGAGAGCTTGAAAGGAGAGTAACCATGGGAAGAACTGAAAGGAGAAAACAACAAAAGGTAATGAATAAAAAGTTATCTACAGATCAATTCAGTAAACTACAAAGTGAAGTTAATAAGGAATATATAGATAAAGAAGTTGATAGACAATGTAATTTCTTTAAGAATATATTCTCAGATTGTTTATTAGAAGCCTTTAAAAAGAATGGAGTAAGCAATCAAAAGGGCAAAGCTATATTAGATGATGTTGAGTCAATTATGATAAGGAAGGTGAATAAAGTTGAGTAACTTCAGAAGAGAATACTTAAATGCTGAGGAAAAGAATATATACATGATTTCTAAAGCTTTTATTCAAATGCTAAATGGAGAGAGAAATCTTCAAAACAAGATTACCAATGAGATTTGGCAAGAGTGGGAAAAACGTGGAATGATTACATCTTCCATGAAAAAGAATATCAAGATGGTGAAGACTTATCTTAATAAGTTTTGTTATGAGATAGAAGAAAATCTTAATGAAACTGAGAATAAGAAATTAAAAAAGCAACTTGAGAAATTTGATTATAAGCTTATTGATGATTATACAGTTTCAAAATTAATGAGGGATGTTAATAACAATATAAAATATGCAGTTATTGAAAGAGACAAGCTTAATGAGGTACTAGAGGACATTGCTGAAGTTAGATGTGTTGCTTGCACTATAGATTACAGAGAGTGTGCAATATTTAAAATGCTAGATGATATAAGTACTCCATATTGTGGAGAAGAGCCTAATTGTCCTTATGCTGCTAATTTAGAAAAGTTGAGCACTAAAGAAAAAGAGCATATAGATAAATTTAAGAAAAGACTTCACAAGCAGAATAAGTTTAGAAAGTAGGAGTTGATTAAAATTTTATTTTATGACTTTGAGGTATTTAAAGAAGATTGGTTAGTGGTTATTAAAGATACTGAAAATAGAACTACTCATACCATAGTCAATAGTCCAGAAGAATTAACACATTTTTATGAGAAAAATAAAAATAGTATTTGGGTTGGATACAACTCCAGGAGCTATGACCAATATATTTTAAAAGGAATATTACTAGGTATGAGTCCTCAAGAAATTAATACTCATATTATAGTTCACAATCAGGGTGGTTGGTCATTTAGTAGGTCATTTAATAAAGTAAAACTTTACAACTATGATATTATGACAGATAAATTCAAAGGCCTAAAGCAACTAGAGGGATTCATGGGTAATGACATTAGAGAAACTACAGTTAATTTTAATACTAATAGAAAGTTAACATCTAAGGAAATTGAAGAAGTTATATTTTATTGTAATCATGATGTAGAGCAGACTATGCATGTATTTATGAATAGGAAATCGGAGTTTGAAAGTCATATGAGTTTAATTAAGGCTTTTGATTTACCACTTAGCTACATCAATAAAACTAAGGCTCAGCTATCAGCGATTATTCTAGAAGCTAGTAGAGTTCACAATAGAGATGATGAGTTTGATATTACTATAGTAGATACGCTTAGACTAAATAAATATAGACACATATTAGAATGGTATAAGAATCCTATAAATAGAGATTATAAGAAATCATTAGATATTAATGTAGGGGAAGTTCCTCATACCTTTGGATGGGGAGGACTTCATGGAGCTAGAGCTCAATACCAAGGTGAAGGAATATTTATTAACTCAGACGTGGGAAGTTTTTATCCAGCATTAATGATTGAATATAATTTCTTGTCTAGGAATGTAAGAGTAGCCAGTAAATATAAAGAAATAAGAGATAGAAGATTAGAACTTAAAAAGAATAAAGATCCAATGCAGCTACCTTATAAGATTGTACTTAACTCAACTTATGGAGCAAGTAAAGACCAATATAATAATCTATATGACCCGCTACAAGCTAATAATGTATGTGTCAATGGACAATTACTCCTATTGGATTTAATAGAGCATGTGGAGTCACAGACAAGTTTTAAATTGATACAGAGTAATACTGATGGTATCATGTTTAAACTCAATGTTGAGTCAGATATACCAGTTTATGAGTCAATATGTAAAGAGTGGGAAGAGCGTTCACGAATGACTTTAGAGCATGACATTATAAAAAAGGTAGTTCAAAAGGATGTTAATAATTACATTATTGTCATGGATGGAGGAAAGGTTAAATCTAAAGGCGCTTATGTTAAAAAGTTAGATAAGCTAGATAATGATTTACCGATAGTTAACCAGGCGCTCATGGACTACTTTATAAAAGGTATACCGGTAGATGAAACTATAAATGAATCTAATAAGTTAATTGATTTTCAAAAGGTGGTTAAGGTATCTAGTAAATATAAAAAAGCCTTACATGGAGATAGGGTTATCAATGAAAAAATATTAAGAGTCTTTGCTTCTAAGAGTTACTTAGATAGAGGTGTGTATAAGGTGAATAGTAGAGATACACCAGAGAAGATAGCCGGTACTCCAGAAAGATGTTTTATTGATAATAGTGACATAACTAATAAGAGAATATCAAGGAAACTTGACCGTAGTTGGTATATAGATGTTGCGAAGAAAAGAATAGTTGACTTTGTGGGGGATGGAATAGAGCAAATGAGTTTCATGTAGGGTAGGTGAGGTAGTGAAAAAATCAGTATTATGGAAATATGACAGTGAACTAGGCTGGGCTTATATTATGTCAACTGCAAGTGTGGGTGTGAGATAGATTGGGAGCATGAGAAATAGTACAAATAAATGGCTACACGTGACTAATTTGGCATCTTTCGGCCACTATGGAGGTTGGAGGGCGTAATATTGAAACTGAACATACAAACAATGGTCTTTGAAAATTGAATAATACGGTATTTGAAAATATTAATATTTACCATTATGATACTACAGTGATGTTCAAATATGGATAATATGCTATAATTTCTATAGAATTAGATAGAGATCATATTTTATAATAACATAACAAATTAAATATTAGAGATAACACAGCAGTGAATAGTATATTTTAAAAAGGAGATTATATTTATGTCTGATACTATTGAGATTATTTATAATAAATATATCGCTGAAGAAAAACTAAAAAATGGTACAAAATATGAAAAACTTGTTGCGGTGGTATTTAAATTATTGAATCAAAATGATACAGTTATTCATGATTTGAAGTTAATAGGTAATGGTAAAACAGCTCAGCACCAAATAGATGTGA
Source organism: Clostridium sp. (assembly GCF_036660475.1). Lineage (GTDB taxonomy): Bacteria > Bacillota > Clostridia > Clostridiales > Clostridiaceae > Clostridium_J. The sequence continues at coordinate 16,094 of NZ_JAVXAO010000017.1, forward strand.
CAATAAAGAAAAATGGTGAAGAGAAAAAAATACTTGTTGAATGTAAGGATTATAATAGCGTTATAGGTCAGGGGGTTGTAAGAGATTTTCATGGTGCAATACATCAGATAAGACCAGACGATGCGTTTGTAGTTACGACGATAGGTTATACAAAAGGAGCTATTGATTTTGCTACAGATGAAAATATTAAACTGTTCGTATTAAGAGAATTCCAAGATGAAGATTGGAAAGGAAAGATGAAGAAGTTTAATATTAACTTAAATATAACTTTTAGATCACCTCAAATTATTGGAATTATACCTTCTAATGAATGCGAGGTACAAAAGTTAAACCTAGTAAAGAAATTGCATAAAGGGGAATTATATAGTCCCAATAAAGAGAATACATTTTTTTATGATAGTTATGGAAACATAATTGGAAGCTTTCAACAAATAATTGTTCCAATATTTAAAACATTCACAGAGGAAATGAAAAAAAAGCCAGGAGCATACGAATTTGCTACACCAATGCATATTATTTTATTTGAAACATTGGTTTGTATAAAAGGTTTTAATTATGAATTTAAAAATGAAAATTTGAATGGAATAATTGATACTGGTGAAATGATAGCAACTCTTTTATTGAAGAGTTTAGATGGTTCTCTAAATCAAATTATATTTGACCAAGATTTGAAGAAATGGGCGTTTAATGAAAATGAAGTAGTATCAAAAAAATAAACTTTTAATACCGTATTATTCAATTTGAATATACGGTATTTTTATTTTGCAGTTCAATGAGATAGAGGAGTTGATTTTTATGAAAAATACACTAGGAGATTTAAATAATCACTTATTTGCTCAATTAGAGAGACTCAATGATGAAAATATAAAAGGTGAGGAACTTCAAGAAGAGATTATAAGGGCAAAAGCTATAACAACCGTTGCAGCACAAATCATATCAAATGGATCATTAGTCATTGAGGCTAAGAAGATGATGAATGATAGGGTGGATGTTGATGCTAGATTGCCGAAAATGTTGGAGGGGTAATGATGCCACACAAATACACAAGGGAACAATCTGAATTTATTACTGAGAATGTAATTGGAGTAAGCAATGCTAAATTAACAGAAATATTTAATAGCAGGTTTGAAACAAATTTAGAAAAAGTTCAAATTAAGAACTATAAAAATAGAAATCATTTAAGCAGCGGACTAGATGGAAGATTCACAAAAGGTCATGTTCCAGCTAATAAAGGAATTAAAGGGGTTATATACGAGGGTTCTAAAAAGACATGGTTTAAAAAAGGTAGTACACCTGTAAATCATAGGTCACTGGGAAGTGAGAGAGTTACTGTAGATGGTTACACTGAGATTAAAGTAGCTGAGCCAAATAAATGGAGATTAAAGCACCAGATATTACATGAGGAGTGCGTAGGGCCAATACCTAGAAACCATGCAGTTATATTTGGAGATGGAGATAAAAGTAACTTTGATATCAGTAATCTTATCTTAGTATCAAGGCAACAGTTATTAATATTGAATAGGAATAAGTTAATCCAAAATGATGCTAATTTAACAAGGACTGCAGTTATTATAGCAGATCTATATCAGAAAATAAGTAGAAGAAAAGATTAAAGGTTAACTACTAGGGTATAAAGGAGGAACAACCATAATGACAGCAATTCTCTTTATAATGCTAATGACATTAGTATACACAATGTTTTTATTTAAATTTAATAATGATAAAAAAGACAATATGTGTGTTGAGAAATGCAACATGAAGGACTGTAAGCACTGTATAGATAAAGGCCAGTGTAAATATGGAAAGGAGCAAATGAATAATGAAAGTTGAAAATGTAAAAGTGTATGATTTGGAAGACAGTATAAAAGCAAGTAAATATCCTATGACAACTAATACAAGTAAATGTAATGATGATATTACTAATACAGTTAAATTATTAGGTAGCAGTAATAAGGGGGAAGGACACGATCAATGGCTAACAGGAGTTAGAGTAGCTTTTGATTTAACCTTTAGTAATAAAGCGTGGATAGAGTTAGAAAGATATAGATTTATAGAGTTTGTATCTTCGCAATCTACAATGCATAGAATAACTAATTTAAATATAAGAGAACAATGCAATAAATATGTATGGGATAGTACTATTGAAAAACTAGAGTTAGCAGTTGAAGAATATAACATGGTGGTAGATGATGTTGGTGGTAAGGATAAGGATGGGCGCATAGCAGATAAATATTTAGAGATACTGTACAACATACCAAGTGGGTTTCAGATTACAGCAAGGCTAACAACTAATTATAGAGCATTGAAAACAGTATATGACCAACGAAAGAGTCACAAGTTACCTGAGTGGCGAGAATTTTGTGACTGGATTGAAACACTTCCTCACTTTAAAGAATTGTGTTTGGGAGGTAACAAATGTTAAATGAAGTGAAACTAGTTAATATAGATTTAAAGGGTATTAATTATAATCAACAGCTAATAAAAATTGAGGAAGAGGATAAAGAGTTTCTAGAGGCTATTGAATCAAATGATGATAAGCATAAAATTGAAGAATTTTGGGATAGTGTACAGGCTAGATTAGGATTATTAGATATGGACGGTATAAGTGCTGAAAGGGTTATGCAAGGATATCCTGAGCACTTAAATAAGTTGAAAAATAGACCAAGAACCAAATAAGGGGTGATTAAGTGAACACTAAAAAAATACATGACTTAATATTTAAAAATTATTACCCTTTAATCGCTGGAACTAAAAGACCAAATGTAAAAGAAGTAAATGAAGAGTCAGCTCAAAGTTATGTTGATATATTAAAGCTAGATGATTATGGAGCTACACTTAATCCAGATACAGTTATGGTTGATATTGATGATATGACTCAAGCTAAGAGAGTTCAGAAGATAATTGAGAAGATGAATGTTAATTGTATAATTATTCAGACCAACAATGGTATGCATTTTCACTTTACAAACACTAATATTAAATCAAATAAGCAACATTTTTTCACATCTTTAGGTATTAAAACAGAAACTAAATATCCACATCAAAATGTAGTTACTCCAATTAAACTTAATGGATCAGAGCGTAAGATAATAAGAGCAGCTGATAAGTTGGACAAACTCCCAATATGGTTATACCCATTAAGTAAGAAATTCTCTATGGATTTTAGCAAGCTCCAGGAAGGTGATGGTAGAAATGATACTTTATTCTCATATATATTAACATTGCAGCAGCAGGCTATGACTAAAGATGAGATTAGAGAAGTCATAAGGGTTATAAATCAATTTATTATTAAAGAACCAATATCAGATAAGGAACTTGATGTAATTCTAAGAGATAAGGCATTTCTTAAAGAGAGTTTTTATATTAAAGGAAAACTTCAATATGAAAAGTTGGCCATTTATTTAATTAGAGAACACCATGTAGTTAAGATGAATGATAATCTTCATGTGTATAAAGAAGGTTATTACAGTTCAAGTAGTGATGAAATTGAACGTAATATGCTACAGTATATTATTAATTCCACACGAACACCTAGAGGCGAAATTTTAAGATACTTAGAACTTAGGTCCCAAGAGGTAGTAATGGAATCTCCTAAGCTTATAGCTTTAAAGAATGGAATATTAAATCTAGAAAATAAGAGCCTATGTGAGTTTAGTCCAGAGCATAAAATTAAAAATAAAATTCCAGTTAACTATAATCCAGCAGCATACTCAGAAACTATGGATAAAACATTAGATAAGATATGCTGCTATGATAAATCATTAAGGTTACTTATAGAAGAAATGATAGGTTATACATTCTTTAGAAGAAATGAATTAGGAAAGTGTTTTATTTTAACAGGTAAAGGATCCAATGGTAAATCAACTTTACTTGATGTTATGAAAAAGCTAATTGGAAAAGAAAATTTAGCTTCAGTATCTCTAAATGAATTAAATGATAGGTTTAAGACTTTTCAATTAGAAGGTAAGTTGGTTAATATAGGTGATGATATCAGCAATGGGTATATAGAAGATAACTCAACATTTAAGAAATTAGTTACTGGTGAAACCGTCAACGTTGAGCGAAAGGGTTCTGACCCATTTGATTTTGAAAATTATAGTAAGTTGATATTTAGCGCAAATGAGATACCAAGAATAAATGATTTAAGTGATGGACTTAAAAGAAGATTAATATTCATTCCTTTTAATGCTAAGTTTTCTAAAAAAGATGATGATTTTGATCCATTCATTATAGACAAGCTTATGAGTAATGAGTCACTTGAATATTTACTTAAGATTGGATTAGAAGGATTGGATAGGATTTTATATAATAGGTCCTTTACTGAAGTTAAATCAGTAGAAGAAGCTTGGGATGATTATGAGAAAAGAAATAATCCAGTCATTGGATTCATTGAAGAAGGTAAAATAGAAAATGAATCCACTAAGGATGTTTATCTTCAATATCAAACATATTGCAGTGAGAGTGGTTTAAAACACTTATCACGAGTCGCATTTAGTAGAGAAATATGCAAACATGGATTTAAAACTAAGCAGGTAATGATTGAAGGGAAGAGATTATCAATATTTATAAATGCAGACTAAGATGAAAAAATATGCTCAACCAAAGTGGAATCAACAATAGTAGCAGTAATGATACTAAGATAAACTAAGATGTTTTATATTATCTTAGTACCTATATAACATAGTAGTAACAACGGTTTGAGTGGTATTGTACTAAGATAACTAAGATGTTTTTAATTTCTTATATATTAAATAACTATTTATAAAAAAAGTATAATAATATATATAAGTAATTATATATATATCTTAGTACCTTTTTTAGTAGTTTTAAGGTATATAAAGTTAGTTATATCAACACTTTAAAGGGTACTAAGATAGTATTTTATTTAACAGCAACATCTTAGTACCTTAGTAATTTACTTAAAATGAGTATAAAGCTAGTGATACCAATGATTAGAGGTGAATTTAATGACAAATGAAAACTATAGAAAAGTTGAATCAATGCTCCATAATTACCATAAAAACAAAGCTGAAATCAAGAATTTAAAGTTAGATTTAGAAGTATTAGAAAATGATTATAGAGGAATAGGATCAATAAGCTATGAAGAACGTACTCAATCAACTAATGCGTTTAGTTCCAGTGTAGAGAATGAAATAGTTAAAAGAGATGAGAAGATAATAAGATTAAGAAATAAGATAAGACTTAAAGAGATTAATATTCAGAAGATAGATAATGCACTAGAATCATTAAAGGAAAAAGATAGTTACATGATAAGAGAGTATTATTTAAATAAGAAGCAGCTCAAAAGCATAAGTAAGGAGCTAAGCTTAGATGAGAATTATAGTTCAACTTATAAGAGTAAATTGATAGAAATACTAACAAATCTAATATTTACAAAAGAAGTTACTTAGAATTATCTTATATACTCCTTATATATTCCTTTTAACCACGTGTTATAATAGTAGTATAGAATGATATGAATTTTTAAGACACCTCAAAAGGGTGTCTATTTTTATACAAGGAGGTATTTACTATGAATATATTATCTAAAGAACAAAGTGATATGATTGATATGATGCTTGAAGGTGTTCCAATGACTAATATTGCAAAGAAGATAGGAGTTCATAGGAGTACTCTTTATGTATGGAAAGATTTAGACTTCGTCAGGGCTGAGCTTGAGGAGCGCAGGAGACAGCTAAGGAAAGCAGCAAAGGACAAGTTAACAGCCAATGTTACCAGCTATGTGAGTAACCTCATAGAGCTTGCTAACAATAGCACTGACCAGAGGGTGAAGCTTCAAGCAAATAAGTATCTATTGGATCAAGCTATTGGATCTCCTGGTACTGTTAAAGAGGATAAAGATATCAATAATAAGAGTAGTGGTGATAGCACATCCACGTTGGAAAAGGATATAGCTACTATAAAGAATATGAAGGTTATTAAGTAGTTTATTAAGGTATGGTTATAATAAACACTTAGATAATATGATATTTGCGTTTATTTAAAGTTGTTTTTATAATAAACAAACAAATGTTTTATAAAGTTATTGACTTATATAAACACAATAATTATAATAATAATATAGATGTGGATGAAAATGTTGACAATGTAAAAAAATGTCGAAAATGGAGGGGTGCCTTCTAAAATGAAATTTTATTAAAACCCCGTTGACCAGTTCCACAATTTCTATAATATTTTTAAAAAGTCGAGGTGCTATTAATGAATATTGCTTATGCTAGAGTATCAACAGTAGAACAAAATGAACAAAGACAATTAGAAGGACTTAAGAATTACAATATAGATAAATGGTTTACCGAGAAAGTAAGTGCCAAAGATACAAATAGACCTAAATTACAGGAAATGCTGGATTTTGCTAGAAATGGAGATACAATTTATATTTGGGACTTCTCTAGACTTGCTAGAAGTACAAAGGATTTATTAGATATAGTAGAATCACTAACAAATAAAGGGGTGCATTTAAGAAGTGTTAAAGAAAATTTAGATACATCTACTCCTTCTGGTAAATTAATGCTCACCATGATAGGTGCAATAAATGAATTTGAAAGAGCAAATATGCTTGAAAGACAAAGAGAAGGTATCGCAATAGCTAAAGCAGATGGAAAGTATAAAGGTAGACCGTCAATAGAATATCCTGATAACTGGAAAGATGTTTATGAACAGTGGAAAGTTAGGGAAATAACTGCAGTAAAAGCTATGGAGCTCACTGGACTTAAAAAGAATAGCTTTTACAATTTAATCAAGAAATATGAGGAAAAATAAAGGATATTACCAAATATTGTAGAATTCTATAATGTGGAAGGTCGTGATTAAGCGATGATTGATAATTATATATTAGAAACAATATCAGATTTTAATATTTCAGGTGCATCACAAGTTGAATATAATAATGTACATTTTGGCTTTGGTGAAAGACAAAAAGAACTTCAAGAAGAGATGTGTAGAATAAACCAAGAAAAGTACGAAAGAGAAGTAGAAAATAATGAAAGTCTAAAGTCACTAGTAGATTATAATCATGAAATATCAAATTATAATAAGGAATTAGTTAGTCTAAATGAAAAAATATTAAATAAAATAAACTCATTGGATGATACGTTATTATTTTTAAACAATGTTTTTGATAAAAAGGCCTATTCTGATAAAACGTTAGCTCAAGGACACAATGCACTTTTACTTGAATTAATAACAATAATTGAATCTCAAGACCCTACTAAATTACAACAATTTATGTCTGGCGTAGCTGCTCCAGTTGGTGTTGGATTGATAGTAGAATACTTTAAAATGAAACTTGGACTTACTGGTATGTAGGAACTCTCAAAAATGGGGGTTCTTTTTATATGGAGATATAACCCTAATGGTAAGGGCGTAACTTGCTAAGTTGTTAGTAATCGAGTTAATTGGTGTATAGGTTCAAATCCTATTATCTCCGCAAGTCCCCCATAAATCCAATCTAATATAAAGACACTTATAGAAATATATATGTCTTTTGTTGTTATATTCTAGGAAGTATTGTAAAATTATTGTTAGGAGGGGATAAAATGGAGAGTTTGGGTATTGTTACTGTGATAGGTGCAATTATATCATTTATAATTGCATATTTTGATAAAGGTGAGAAAAAATATGAAGATCTGAAGGACCAGTATTTTGAAAAAGTATTAATTGTATTTTACAAAAATTACAAGAAAAATAGTGATATTAATCCTGTGAAATTTATGAAACATAAATTTGTAGAAAATGAAGTGTTTATTCCTAAATATATATATTACTTAATAGAAAATAATGATAAAGAAAAACTTGCAAAAGTATTAATAGTTGATTATTGCAATTATTATCCTAATTTTAACAATAGTGCTAGAAACACTATAAATAAATTGTGTAGAAAAATTTATATTATATTGCTATTTATTTATACAGTTTATTTTGTTTGGGGAATGTTTAATATAATACCATCGCTTTCTATGCTTATGGAATCAATAAATTACTATATTAAAGGAAGTTTAATGAAAAGCAACTTATTTATACTTCAATTAATATCACCAACATTAGGAGATATTATGTTACCTATTTGGGTAGTTGATTTATTAAATTTAATATTTATAATAATACTAATATGTTTGCCACTATATATTATAAATCTGTATTTAAGTAAGTGTGATGAATATACTTTGAGAATAAAAAGAATAAAAAGAATGGTATCTAAAAAGGTAAATGTATATAATCGAAAAAGCAAGAAAAGTTATGTATAAAATTATTAAGAACTCTCAATAGAGAGTTCTTTTTTAATATATAAAAAGAGGTGAGAGTGTGAAAGGATATTATACGAGTTATAAATGTAGGTTCTGTACTAAGGAAACAATTTTAATTACATCTGAGGTAACTTCATCAATTAATAGTGATAAATATATTTCATGTTCTCACTGTGGTTGTAAAAAGTTGACTAAGGAAAAGGAAACTGATGATCTTAGAGAAGTAATGAAAGCTAGAAAATATAAAAGGAATTCTAGAGGAGCTATTATTGAAATTGGTTAAAGAAGGGAAATGGAATTCTCTGTAGAATAATGAATATATAGGGGGTGAAATTTATGAATGATATGCATAACTTAAAATATTATCTTAATATGTTAAATGGAAGCCGTAGATATGAATTAGAGAGATTAATTTTGGATGAAGCTAAAATATATGGACTAGATATTGAAAAAGATATTTGCTATTTGCAAAATCTTTTTGTAGAAGACAAAAATCCTGTATTATATGTTTTTACAACTAAAAAAGTTATAATATTTTCAGTAGATAATACAGATGACGGTAATGTAACAGTTAAATTATGCGAAAAGTTATATTTGAAAAACATTTCATATACGCACTCGTGTTATGATTCCGAGTATCAAGTTAAATTTTCAATGAATGGTGAAGAAATCACATTAGTTGCTAATAATGATACAAATCAAGCTCATGCGGATAACTTTAATAGCAACATAAAGAATATTATTGAATATTTGAAGTCAATTTAAAAAAAGGACGTGATAAAGTTGAAAATACCATTTGAGTTCAATAGTGATGATGAACGTAACAAATGGTTACTTTATCACTACTTAAAAAAGTCTTATACCGATATTGGACTATCTGAAGTGGATGCAGAAAAGAAAACAGATGAAATGATGTTAAAAAACTCTAAGAATTTATTTGGGTACCATGGTTTAGCTTGGTCCCTAGGTAAAATATCTTTAGAGTTTTTTTGTTTGTATTATATGCAGGATATATATTTACCTAAGGATGATAATGCTGCAGCTCCACTTGCTTTAGTTCATGAAGAACTATGGGGAGATATTCAATTTAGTATTGTTGGTACTGGACCGGAACAAATTGGTCGAGTACTTCCTAGGGGTACTGGTAAAAGTGCATTTGGTACTTTAGGACCCGCATGTTGGGCAGTTGCTTATAAGCATAAGTCTTATATTTTAATTTGTTCTGATATAGGATCAACTGCTGAAAAATTCATCAAGGATATCAAGGATAACATGCTTGAAAATCCATATATAGAAGAATCTTTTGGAAAAGTATTGGATGATAAAAATAGAAACTTTATTTGTAATGCAACTCAACTAGAGTTTCTTAATAAAACTTTTATTGAAGCTATATCATCAACTTCTCCTATGAGAGGAAGAAAATATAAAAATGTTAGACCAGATCTTATAATTCTTGATGATTATCAATCAGAAGATGACTGTAGAACTGATGAAGCTAGGGAAAAGAAGTGGAAAAAATATTCCGATGATGTTAAGTTTGCTAAGCAAAGGCCCGTTAAGAGAAATGGTAAGGTAATTAAAAAAGGTACTGTTTTAATGGCTTGGGGAACACAACAACATAAGGAGTGTTTCTATAGTAGACTTATTAAAACTTCAACATGGAAATTTAAAAAAGAAAAAGGCATTTTAGTTGATAATGTAGATGAATATTTTACTTCAGGATTATGGTTAGAGTTTAAAAATATATTAGATAATTTCAAAGATGATGATAGATTGATTAATGCTAAAGAATTCTACTATAAAAATGAAAAAGAAATGCAATATAAAACTCTTTGGAGTGAATTTTGGGACTGCTTAGAGCTGGCCCTAGATTATTTTGAAAATCCAAACTCATTTAAGCAAGAGGTTCAAGGTGATGTAGATAGTATTGGTGAAAAGTGGTTTAAGCTTGTTAATACTGAATCTAGAGAAGTTATAGAAACTCATAATTTCATAAAAACTATGCTAATAGTTGACCCTGCTTCAGCTGGAGGTCGTAAAAATGATTATAGTGCTTATCTAATAGGGAGTGTTTCTGATAATGGATTGAAGTATGGTAGATTTGGTGAGTTAGCAAAGATTAATGCTAGGCAAGAGTTTGATAAGTACATTGATCATATGATTGAATTATTGATAAAGTATCCGGATATAACTCATGTTGCCATTGAAAAAAACACATTTAATGGAGCAGATGCTAACCAACTTGAAAAGGCTATAAGAGCGCATGAAACTTTAAAGTATAGAAGTATAACAATTATTAATGAATCTCAAAGAAAAAATAAAGATGATAAGATTTCAACTATAGTTCCCTTCGTGAACCGAGGGGAATTTATTTTTGCAGAGGAAGATGGGGAGTTTATAAAGCAATTAATGGAGTTCGCAGGTCAAAAATATACACTTCATGATGATGCGGCCGATGTAGCTGCTGAATTTTGGTTGAAGGTTGATGAAATCAAAACAGTAAGTAAGATTAAGTTATTAGATAGACGGCAACTGGGGATATAATTGACTAAAAATGTATAATACGGTAAAATATTAATTGTAAGAAGAGGGGGGTACATATGGGATTTATTAAGATAATATTAGAAAGTGATTTTATAAATACTCTAGCGGGTGTGATCCTTGGTGGATTAATAACATTGGCAGTTAATACAAAGAACAATAAAAATACAATTAAAATGCAATATAAGTTACAGTTTTTAAATGAAATTAACGATATCTTTAATAATATCATTAAGGAAACGGAATTTCTTGATAGAAAAATTATGAGATATATTAATTATGAAGATAACGATTTTGATACTCAACTAGTTAAAACATGGATTATGAAGATTAAAAGTTTATTAGAAGAAAATACTCATATTATTGCAATTAATAAGGTTATTTTAGAAGATTATAAGGATATTAAAGATATTGAAAATTTGGAAAAACAATATAATTTCCTTAATATTGAAGCATATGTTAACGAAGATAATAAAGAAGGAGATTTAGAAAATCAAGTTCAACTAGTTTTAGATAAATTATTGGTAAATATCAGGAGTAAACAAAAGAATATAAACGAAGAAATCTTGAAAAAAATAAAATAAAATATAAGCACTCTAAAGTAGGGTGCTACTTTTATTTAATAATTTAGGTGGTGAGAGTTTGAAGCTTAATGAATTAGTAAAAAGGCTATTTAAAAAGGAAGTTGGATTAAACTTAGATAATCCGGAACACTTAAGTTTAGTTAAGAAGGTTCATGGAAGTTATTATGTGTTTAAAAATGCATATGAAAAAATGTATCAATACTATAAAGGTGATACTGATGCAATTAGAAAATATCTATTTGTAACTGAGAGATCTAACTTAAAGATTAATACTAACTATATTAAAAAGTTTATTAAAGAAGAGGTTGCTTATACATTAGGTAATGATATTACCTATGAGTCTAGAAGTGATAATGAGAATGTAGTTAAAGATATAGAGTATTACATGGCCCATTGGAATGAGTTACATGAAACTGACTTGATGAAGTACCTATTAATATTTACTGAAATTTATGAACTGTATTATATAGACTCAAATGCTGATTTTTGTAGCAAGATTATAAAACCTACTGAGGGATATGCCTATAAGGATAATTCTTCAGGAAAGGTTTTATTTTTTATCCATGCTTTTAAAAATGATTTTGATACTTCAACTAGTTTTATTGATGTTTATACAGCAGATTATATTTATCACTTTGATAATAAGTTTAATCAAATATCTAATCCAACTGTTAATATATTTGGAGAAGTACCAGTTACTTGTGGTGAGTTAACTGAGGAGAAAACAGATGATAGTATGTATAAAGATATTAAAGGCCTGCAAGATGCTTTTGAGACAAACTTAAGTGATATTGGTAATGAGATAAGTGATTTTAGAAATGCTTATTTATTATTTAAAAATGCTCAAGTGGAGAAAGAAGATATACCAGAAATGAAAAAGTTAGGGATTATTCAGTTTCCAGCAGCTGGAGGAGATGCAGCATGGTTAATCAAAAATATCAATGACACATTTATTCAAAATACATTGGATAGATATGAAGATACAATGTATCAACTTGCTTGTCATATTAACCATAATGAGAAATTGCAGAGTAATCTTAGTGGAATAACATTAAGATCTAGATTAATTGTTTTAGAAAATAAGTGTAACTTAGAAATTAAGGCCCATAAAAACATAGTTAAAAACAGATTAAGATTTTTATTCATTTATTTAAATCTTAAGAAGAATAAAAGTTATGACTATAAAGATGTTAAGTCTATTTATACTCCTAATATTCCAAGTGATGATTTAGCAACAGCTCAGATGTTATCTCAGACTCCAGAAGGAATTGTTAGTAAAGATACTGCAAGAGGATTATTTAGCTTTATAAACAATAAGGTTGCTGAAGCTGAGAAGGTTAAAAAGGAACTGGACGAAGTAATGGATAATATCCCAGATGTTCCTCATGGTGGGGTAAATGAATAGAGAAGATTTTATTCAAGATGAGTATGATAGTGCAGATGAAGAATTGAGGGGTGTGTATGCTAAGCAAAAGGCTAATGAAAAGACAATTCTTAATGAGATAGCTTCAATAATGCTAAGTTATAATATAGTAGATAGTAAAATGAAGCTGACCAATAAAGAAAAGCAAAATATTTATTATAAGTTATCAAGAATTACTTTAGACATGTTTGCCAATGAAACTAAAGATACTAAGAGTGTTATTGAAAAGGTATTGAAATCTGCTACTGAAAATAATCATGAATATTTTGGAATTAAATCACATAAAGATGAGGTGCTTAAGATAATTAATGAGCATTATAAAGGTAAACATTTTAGTGATAGAGTTTGGGCTAATGAAAATGATGTGTCTAAGATGATACATAAGGAAGTTAAAGATTTCTTAGATGGTAAAGTTAATGTTAACCAAATTAAGAGTCATATAGAAAAACAATTTAATGCTAATAAGTATAATGTTGAAAGGTTAGTTGAAAGTGAGATTGGCAATATTCAATCAAAGATAACTGAGAAATACTTTAAAGACTATGGAATAAAGCGGGTTAAATACAATGCATGTCTTTGTAATACTTGTGCTAAATGTATGGATCAACATGAAAAACCATTTGATGTGGATGACCCAAATAGACCAAGTGTACCAAGGCATCCAAAGTGCAAATGCTTTTATGTTCAAGTTGATGGATACAAAGAAAAGTCGAAAGTTGATGATGAAATAGCAGTATCAAAAGGTAAAGAAAATAATTTTACAATAAACTTAAAATTATTGGGATTTGATGAAAAGAAAGAATTGCAGAAATTAATTGATAGCGGTGTTATAGATAAAGCTGAGTATAATAAGTGCTATGATTACTTTGATGAACAATTTAAAAATGGAGTAGTAACTCCGATAGAAACTGTTTATAATAAAAACGATAGGTTCATTCACGTTGCTAGAAGACATAAAAATATGATTTCTAAAGATCAAATAAACAATATAATTAATAGTCTTGAAAATCCTGATAGAATTTATAAGTCAGTAGATAAATTTGGAATACAGGCTAAGGGGTATGTTAAAAAAATAGACAACAATGAGTTGTTAACTATTGTAAGAAATGGTATAATAACATCATATTATCCTGATAATAATTATATTAAGAAGAAAATTAAGAAAGGAGAGTTTGAACTGATATGGGGAAGGAAATAATTAGTTTGAGTATTGATGAAAGTGATATAGAGAATGTTTTGGAAAGTTGTATCATACTAGATTACAATAATGAAACTGCATACGTTGATGAATTTGAAGTTCCATATGAGTATGAATTTGAAGTTTTAACTAGTACTAGAAAAAATAAAATTGTACCAGATGTTATAGAAATAAAAGGATTAAATGGATTATATAAAGTTATAGATAAAGAAGATTGTCTTCCGGATGTAGGATTATTGGATTACGAAAACAAAGAATTAGGCTTGAACCTAACAAATGTAACTTTGAGAGAATTATATAAGGCAATACTAAACAAGGTTTTATAGGTGCACTTACTTAAATTAAAGAGTAGGTGCTTTTATTATGCCTTAAAAGTGAGGTGATATAATTTGGAAGAAAAAATCAATCAAGGAACAGTGAAAATACAAGTATCAGAATTTATTATTATAGACACTAATGTAAGAGATATAATAAAAAATGCTTTAAGAACTAAAGGATACGATATTGAACTTAAGCCAATAATTCAAGAAGGTTCACGTTGGTATTGTGGTGATGAGTTTAAAGTGTTTAGAAAAGAGTAACATTCAAGTAAAGTCTTAGGAAACTAAGGCTTTTTATTATGTCCGAAATGACGTTAAACTAACGTCTTGTGGGCTTTAAGTGTGCAAGGGGTAAATACACATTAACTAAAATTAAATTTGTGTCTTAAGGTGCTAATTGCAGTTTAAGGGATAGGAGGATTATACATGTTAAAAAAAGATTTATTAAAACTAATTGAAAAAGCTACTGATGATGAGGATATAAACTCATTATTAGGTGGAACTGATATTGAAGAAACATTTAAGGCTAGCGGACTTACATTGGATGGGTTTAAAGATAAGTTTAAAAGTGATAAAGATTTTAAAGCTTACTTAGAAAGTGAAAATGATAAGTATCACAATAAAGCCTTAGACACATGGAAAAAGAATAACTTAGAAAAGGAACTTGAACCATTTATACAAACTAAGTATCCGGACCTAGTTACTGATCCATTACAAAAGAAAATATTAGAACTTGAGAAAAAGAATGCAGAAATGGAAGCTAAATCAGCTAGAAAAGATTTGTTAGCCGAAGCTGTTAAATATGCTGCTGATAAAAAGCTACCAGTTAGCGTGATTGAGAAGTGTTTGGGTGAAGATATTGATTCAACGAAAACTGTAATTGATTCATTGGCTACTGATTGGTCAAATGGATTAGAAGCATTGTCTACTGAGAAGATGAAAACAAATTCTTATGTACCTGGCAATGGAACTGATGGAAAACCAATAAGCATAGGGGCTTCAATCGCTGCAGCTTTAAATCAAAATAAAGCAAGTGCTCCAGATCCTTGGGGCGATAAATAAGGGAGGAATGAAATTATGTATTTTAAAAAAGAAACTTATACAAATGACATGGAAATATTGGTTACAGATACAAACTTAGTTGCATTTTCTGGAACAGTATTAGCTGCTAATGTAACTGTTGGTGATGAAAGCGGACGTAAATATGTTTTAGCAGGTTCATTAATTGATGTTGATGGAAATGTTGTAAAATCAACAGGTACTGCTGGAGCAGAGACTTTGACAACAACTCCAATTGGAATTCTTCAGAAGACTGTAGATGTAACTGATGGAGATCAAGCTTGTTCGTTAATAGTTGAGGGTTATGTTAGAGCAGATAGAGTCCTTGATGCAATACCTGCAAAGGCAATTGAAAAAATAAAAATTGCATTACCAAAAGTAACATTTAGATAATAGAGGAGGAATTAATAATGCCAAGATTAGATGAGGTTTTTAATACAACAGAATTAATAAATTATTATAAGTCTAGGGAACTACCAACTATGTTAGGGGAAGCTTTATTTCCTGAGAGAAAAATACAAGACATTGAATTTGACATGATTTTGGGAAAAGGTGGGTTGCCTGTATCTGCAAGTGTACATGCATTTGATACAGAAACACAGCTAGCTTCAAGAGAAGCTATTGAAAAAGGTATTGGAGAGCTAGCACTTATAAAAAGACAGATAAAAATAACTGAAAAAGATATAATTAAAATTAATAATCCTAGAACAAATGCTGAATTATCACAAGTTGTAGCTCAATTATACAATGATTCAGAAAAGATGGTTACTGGAGTAAAGGTAAGGGTTGAAGCTATGAGAATGGAAGCTTTATCAACTGGTAAAATAAAAATAGAAGAGAATGGAATAAAAGTTACAATTGATTATAAGGTTCCAGCTGGAAATAAAAAAGCATTTAACTGGAGTGATCAAGCTACATCTAAACCTTTAGATGATTTAGAGAGTTTAGCGGCAGCTGTTGAGACAGAATCCGGTTCTAGACCTACTAGGATGCTAACATCTAAAAAGATACAGTCTGCTATTTGCAAAAATATATCTGTTAGAAAAGCTATTCATGGAGTTAATTCTGATAAATTAGTAACATTAACAGAGCTTAATACTCTATTAACAGATTTAGAATTGCCTACATTACTTACTTATGAAGCAAAGTATAAAATTGAAACTGCAAAGGGATATACTACGAATAGATATTTTACGGAAAACATTATTTCAATGTTTGGTGATTCTACATTAGGTGAAACTATTTATGGTTTAACCGCTGAAGAGGTTAAGTTAATTGGAGATGGTAAAATGAATGAAGCTAGTATGGTTGGTAATATTTTTGTTGGAACATATACAAAGGTTGATCCAGTTGGTGAATTTACTAAAGCAGCTGCAACAGCATTACCAAGTTTTCCATATGCGGATGAATTAGGAATAGGAACTATAACTGTCTAGTAAGAGGGTTTAATTACCCTCTTTTAATTTGCATAGAGGAGGGGTTAATTTGTATTTAGATGAAGATAAAGCAATAGCTAAAATAAAAGGATATTTAAATGTTCTAGATAATCCTAAATGGACTAAGGAATATATTCTAAAAAATTATGGAATTGCAGTTGAATTATTAGTTGAAAGAGCAACTAAATTAAATTCTATAAAAACTCCAGGAATTAAATCATTTAGTGAGGGTGGTCAGAGCATGACTTTTTCAGATGGAGAAGCGTGGACTATAACTGATGATATAAAAGAATTTTTACCTACTCCATTTGTGAGGATGGTGTAATGGGGGTTCTATTTAAGAATTCAGATGTAACTATTTATAATAAATATTATGACAAGGTTAAAGATTGTGATATGTACCAAAGGACAGTTCTTAAAGGAGTTAATTGGCAAGGTAAAAGAAATGCAACTGTGGGAGATAAGGGTCTTTTAACTGATGATAGCGTCTTTATATTTATTGATAAGTTAAATAATTATATTGGTCCTAAGAAATTTAACATGTTATCAGATCAAGAGAGAATTAATTATTTTACTTTTAATCCTGGAGATAAGGTTGTAAAAGGAGAATGTGATTTTCACTATAAGGGTATCAAAGGAGCTACGTTGAAAGATTTAGAAAACAATTATGATGATGTTTTAGACATTTTAGGGTGTACTCCATGGAGTAATCATTTTGAAGTGGAGGGTAAGTAATGAGTACCACTGTAAAGATAGACATAGACTCCTCACAGAAGATTTTACTTAAAAGATATCTTAATAACAACGGTGAAGCACAATTAGCGTTTACTAGGGAATGTTTTAAGGCTATGAATCCTTATGCACCCTTTGATACTGGTAGAATGAAAGATTGGATGATACAAGTCAATGCTGATAATATAACTTACAGTGCTCCATATGCTGCTAAACAGTATTACACTAATGCTGGAGTGGGGAAACAAGGTATAAGTCATGGTGGATTGCGTGGAAAGGTTTGGGATAAAAGGATGTGGAGTGATAAAGGTAATGAGATAGTTAAATCTATTGCTGATTTTGTAGGAGGTAAGGCTAATTGATAATAAATAGTATTAGAAATTATATTAGAAAATGTCCTTATCTATCTGAATTTGCTAAAGGTGTTAATGTAGATTATTTAGGAGAAGAAGCTACATCTTATTCTATAGAAGAAATACCATGTAATCCAGTCTTAAAGAAATACATTGGTGGAGATAGTAAAAGGCAGTATCAGTTCATATTTGCATCTAGGGAGTCATATGGCGCTGAGGTATTACAAAATATAGAGAATAGTGGATTCTATGAGGACTTTGCAAGTTGGTTAGAAGAAGAAACTATAAAAGGTAATTTGCCTATTTTAGAAGGTAAAGAATGTTTGAAGATAGAAGCCATATCCACTGGATATGCTTTTCAAACTGACGTGGATAAAGCTAGGTATCAGATACAAGCAAGATTAACTTATTTACAAAAGGGAGGTAATTAAAGTATGGGAATAAAACAAAGAAGAAGTTATGCAAATTATTTAAATGTTGGTGTCGGTTTAGATGAATATGTCTTGATGAATGCAGGGTTTACTGAACTTAATGAAGCACCAAGTGCTCAAACAGGTTCTAAAAAATACGTGGGTGATAAGTCATCTACTAAATCTATCATTGGATATGATTGGAGTACTGCATTTAATACAGATATGATTAGATCAGAAAAAGCGGTAGAGTTTATATGTAATATAGGTGAAATGCAATTAGTAGGAACTGATGCGGAAACTAATTATATTATAGTTGATTTAGACAAGCAAGGTAGTGAAGCAAATACATTTAAAGCAAGAAAATTTAAAGTTGCTATAGAGGTTGCTAGTTTTGATAATAATGATGGTGAAATGGCTGCTACAGGAAACTTATTAGGAATAGGAGATTTAGTGGTTGGAACATTTAATGTAACTACTAAGACTTTTACTGCGGGTTTTAATGATGCACTAGGAGTATTAACTGTAACTTCTAGTGCAGGATTAACATCAGGTAAAACAACAATTACAGTTACACCTACTTTAACTGGTGGAAATAGTCGTAAATATAAAACAGCAGCTAGTTTAAATTTACCAGTAGTTAATGAAAGTTGTGATATTGGATATACTGTTTGGGATGGGACATCTGAAATAGTAGCAACTACAGGAAATAAAATATTAATTGTTGAAATAGATCCTAGCAATAAAGCCAAAAAAGCTGGAATAGCTACAGTTACATCTAAGGTATAGAGGAGGAATAACTTATGAATATTAATGGCGTAGAATTAGAATTAGATATATACGATGCTGATACAGCTGAAAAATATGAGAAAGCCCTTGAGGATGTGCAAGATATAGAGGATAAAGTTAGAGGTATGAAAGTTAGTGAAAGTATAAGGACTCAATGTAATATCATATTTGGAATCTTTAATGACTTGTTTGGGAAAGGTACAGATAAGAAGGTATTTGGAGATAAGGTTAACCTGTTAACTTGCTTAAAGGCCTTTGAGGAACTTGTAATTCAATCCAATGAACAGAAGGGGGAATTGGAAAGGATAGCTTCTAAATACTCTCCTAATCGTGCTCAAAGGAGAATTAAGAAGTAATGAACTTACTTATAGATATTGCACCAAGAAGTGTAACTATAGAGGGTGAAGATTATGAGATTAACTCAGATTTTCGCACCTCTATTTTATTTGAGTTACTTATGCAAGATGATGAATTAAGTGATGAAGATAAGATTATACAGGCTTTAGAACTTTATTATTCGGTAACACCTAATAATATAAATGAAGCAGTTGAAAAAATGCTATGGTTTTATAGGTGTGATAAAGATATAAAGGAGTCAAAAGGAACTGGAAAGAGTGCTACACAGATATATTCTTTTGAATGTGATGATGATTATGTATACAGTGCATTTTTAGACCAGTATGGCGTCGATTTACAAGATATAGAGTATTTACATTGGTGGAAGTTTAAAGCTATGTTTAAGGCTCTTAAGGAAGATAATGAGATTGTTAAAATAATGGGCTATAGAGCAATAACTATTGATAACAAAATGTCTAGGGAACAAAAGGTATTCTATAAAAACATGAAAATTATACATGAAATTCCTAAGTCTAAAAATGAAGTAGAAAAGATAAACGCTATTGAGGAAGCACTTCTCAATGGTGGAAACTTGAGTAATATATTGTAAGGTTATCTTTAAAATGGTATACTATCTATAATATTTTATATGGGGGGTAGTGTATGAAAAATATAACTAAAATATTGGGGTTTATAGGGTTTGGACTTAGTATATTTGTGATTATTTTATTTATGGTAACAGCCATATTCGCACAAGGTTCAGATTGGAAAATACTTTTATTCTTATTAGCTGTCTGCTTACCTTTTATAATTTTAGGATTAATAGGGGTAATTAATACTGAAACAAAAAAGATTTTATCAACCATACTTTTAATATTAGCCGGTGTAGCAACTTCATTTTTAGGTTTAATGAGTGCATCTGGTGGAAAATTGATAGGTGGATTAAATATGGCAGTTGGGTTTATAGCTGGAATTTTATATATCATGGCAGCTACATTTTGTTTTTTGAATAAGAAATAAAATGTTATATAATGTAAAAACACTTACTTAATTGTAGGTGTTTTTTTATGCGCAAAATGAGGTGATTAATATTGAAGAAGTGAGATGTCCTAAATGTAATCAGTTGCTATTAAAGGCTGATTACATAAAAGGTGAAATTAAATGTCCTAGATGTAGGAAAATAATTAAATTAGAGATTGAGCAAAGAACAGAGCCTAGAGCCACACCTTAATTGAGTAGTGAGCCGGTGCCTGTCTTTTTTATTTTATATAAAAAAAGGCAGGTGAGAAATATATGGCAGATGGAAGTATAGTAATTGATACCAAATTGGATAGTGCTGGTGTCGAAAAAGGAATAAGTAAACTTAGTTCTACGGCTAAAAGTGGATTAAGCAAGTTTGGGAATATAGTAGAAACAAGCATGAAGGTACTCGTAACAAGTGTAGCTGTTGCGGGTACTGCTTTAAGTGGATTGGGTGTTTCTAGTATTAAGCTAGCCAGTGATCTTGAAGAAGTTCAGAACGTAGTTGACGTTACATTTGGAGAAGGTGCTGAAACTATAAATAAGTGGTCTAAAAGTGCTGCTACTGCTTTTGGCATGAGTGAATTACAGGCTAAGAAATTCAATGGTACAATGGGAGCTATGCTTAAATCCATGGGGCTTACTGATACTGAAGTATTGAATATGTCACAGAGCATGGTTGGATTAGCTGGTGACTTTGCTTCATTTTATAATTTAGATTCTGAGGAAGCTTTCAATAAAATACGTGCTGGTATAGCTGGGGAAACTGAACCACTTAAGCAATTAGGTATAAATATGAGTGTAGCCAACTTAGAGGCATATGCATTAACTAAAGGTATTACGAAACAATATAAAGAAATGACAGAAGCTGAGAAGACAACATTAAGGTATAACTATTTAATGAGTGCTTCTGCGGATGCTCAAGGAGATTTTGCTAGGACTAGCGATAGTTTAGCTAACCAACTAAGAATTGCTAAACTTGGGATGCAAGATTTAGGAGGTGCTATAGGTACATCTTTATTACCATTGGCACGAGCGGCAACTAAAGAGTTAAACAAAATAGCTGATGAACTTAAAATTGCATTTAATAACAGTGGGTTTAATGGACTTGTAATTGCTATTGGGGATGCATTGGCAGATATAGTAGTTAAAATAGCAGATGCAACACCTAAAATAGTTAATGGAGCTGTTAATTTAATTTCTTCTTTTATTAGTGGTATTGAAAATAACCTACCTAAAATAATAAATTCTGGTGGAGGAATTATTACATCATTAATAGATGGTGCTATTAAAATTCTACCTCAAGTTGCGAACTTAGCAATTAAGGCTACTGAAATATTCTTAAAAAATTTATTTGGAAGTAAAGTTTCTAATGAATTTAAAGCCTTTGTAAATGAAGCTAAGAGTTGTTTTGATGAAGTTAGAAACACTGTCGAAAAAGCAGTTAAGTCTATGGTTATAGTATTGGGTAAACTTACTATTACACTTTTGGATATAGGTAAAACTATTCTTCCAGTGGTGACTAATGCTGTTAAATTTCTTGGAGATAATTTAGAAACTATAATTCCATTAATTACAGCAGTTTACGCTGGATTTAAAGCTTATTCAATTCTTAGTACTACAACAGGACTTATAAAAACAATGACAACTACGTGGAATACTGCAACGGCTGCTTTAGCAATGCATGAAGCTGCTAGTAGATTAACATTGGTTGCTATTAATGGTGGATTACCTGTTACGACGATGTTAGTTGGAGTGCTAACCGGAAAAATAAGTTTGGTTACGGCAGCACAGGCTGCATGGAATGTTGTAATGAATGCTAATCCAATTGGAATAATTATTGCTGGAGTTGCTGCACTTACTACTGGATTAATAGCTTATAATCTTATGCAAGAAGATGTGTATAAAGGTGAGGAAAGATTAAATGCTGCAAATGAAGAACTTGGAAATTCATTTGAAAAAATAGCAACAGGTATAGTTAGTTTTCACGATGGTGTAAAGAGTGCAGGAAGTATTTTAGATGGATTTAATGATTCTATTATAGCTAGTAATGAGGAACAACAAAATTTATCAACTAGGATGGATTCGGTTCAATCAGAGATAACTGAAATTGCTAGAACTGCTACTAATGAACGTAGAAGTTTGACAGAATCTGAAATTCAAAGAATGGATGAATTATTTGCTGAAATGCAGAAGTTAACTCAAAGAGAATTAGAGATACAAGCTGCATATCAACAGGTTGTGCAAGATAGGGCTCAAGTTTTAGCTGATACCCATACTGGGACAATAGAAGAGTATCAAACTTATTCACAAACACTTATTAACTCAGCGGAGGAAACCAAACAAGCAGTGATAGCAAAATCGGATGAACAGTGTACTGAGGAGATTGCTTTAATCAATGCTAAATATCAAGCATTGGGAACTATGGGAAGTGATGCTTACAATGCAGAGATTGAAGCTGCTAATAACAAATATATTAGCTTAGTTGAAACTGCAAATAAAGAATGTGGAGATACACTTTCTATTATCCAGGAAGGATATGCAAATAGAGCTACAGAGTTGAAAAATTATACTAACTTAGAATCGGAATTAAGAAATCAAGAAGTAATAGCAAATGCAACCTATAATAGTAGTCTTGAGGCAGAAGATGCACGATATAGAGAAGCACTACAGAGTGGATTTGGAAGTGAGTTGGGAGAGCTTAGTCGCCATAAAGAAGCGGTAAAAAAAATTGAAGATGAATATGCTAATGAGATTGCAGGAATAAGAGAAGAAGAACAGAAAAATCTAAATGACAATGTAATAGCTCAAGGTGGAGCATTGTTAGTTATGGCTAAGGATACCGAGTTATACGGGGGAAAAACCTCTGATGAAACTGAAAAAATGTGTAATGGTATAATTGGAAATTTAGATAAGCTACCCGAGGAAACTAAAGTTGCAATGTCACAAGCGATGTCTCCAATGTTAGATGAGATGCAGAAAGCAGAGCCAGGATTATGGGCTAAGGCTACGAGTATAGCAGATGGTATTTTAAGCAGGCTTAGAAAAGCTTTTGACGAACATTCACCATCTCGAGAAACACGTAAAATATTTAAATATGTAATGCAAGGCGCAGAATTAGGACTTGAAGATGGTAAATCTGACTTAAATAAGAAAACTGACGATATAGCAGAAGAAGTCTTAAAAAAGTTTAATGAATTAGGCGAAGAAGCCCCAAAGGAAATTGTGGAAGGACTAAATAAAAATAGTGACGTTGCATTAAATTCTATAGATCAGTTATCTAGAGATATAATGACTACTGCTAAAGAAAAATGTTCTAGTTATAAGGAAATAGGAAGCTATTATATATTAAATTTAAAGGCTGGTATAGATTCTAGAAAAGATGAAGCTATTAAAGCAACAAAAAAAATAGTTGATGGGACTGTGCAAACTATAATTGAAGGTAAAACTATAGCTGAAAAAGAACTTATAAAAATAAATGATAACATATCTAAAGAAGAAAAGAAAAGACTTCAAGAACAAAATGAGCTTATTAAAGAAGAAAATAAAAAAATAAAACAAGCTAATGATGAAATGAGAAAGCTTTTTACAAACTCCGGCAAAGAAGTTACTAGCGCTTATGAAGCGGCTTTGAAAGATGGAATGGATAAAGTCTATAGTGTAGTTAGTGGACAGATTAAGGATATTACGGAAGAATTTCAAAATCAATACGATGAAGTTGTTAGAGCACAAGAAAATATGCAATCTAAATTAACTGGTTTTGGAGATTTATTTAAAATAAATAAAGAAACCGGAAAATTAACATTAGAAAATATAAATGAACAGATAGATGCTATCGAAAAATATGATGAAGTCATGGCGGCACTTAAAGATAAAAATGTATCTGATGAATTGCTATCCAAGGTAGCTGGGTTAGGTGTGGAGGAAGGTACAAAATACGCGGAAAAGTTATTAGAATTAAATGAAACTGAATTTGATAGCTATATAAATACTTGGGAGGAAAAGCAAAAATTAGCTAGGGAAGTTGCTGAAAAGTTTTATAAGGATCAGTTGGATACTATAGAAAATAATTTTAAGGGAAAAATAGATGAAACTTTGAATGGGGTTCCGGATATTGTTAAAAATATTGGGCAACAAACATTGAGCGGTTTTATTGATGGATTAAATAGTGAAGAGGATGCTCTTAAAAACAAGCTGCTTGAAATATCGTCTATGGTTACTGATACACTTAAAGATGCATTCGATATTCATTCTCCAAGTCGTGTTATGAAAGATTTAATAGGTAAAAATATTATAAAAGGAATAGGCACTGGAGTGGATGCCGAAACTCCTAACTTAATTAAAGATGTCAAAAATACAATGAGTGATTTAGTTAATAAGATGAAATTAGTTGTAGCACATGAAACAAGTAAGACAGCGTTGCATTTTGGAGCTACAGCTAATTATAAAGTACAGGATGTACAACCGGTTGTTATTGATAAAGAAACCGAAATTAATCAACATGTAACGATCATTAATCCAGAGAGAACTCCATCTGAGAATGCTAGAGCACTAAAAAAAGTAGGGAGGGATTTAGCTTTTGGATAAATATTTAAATTTGAAACTTGTACAAGGGAATAAGACGTTAGATTTAAAAGATAAATACAAAATAATAGATATAGAAGGTATAGACTTTCCAGAACTCGAATTGAATACTTCATCTAATGCACACTATGATGGAAGCATAGTGGATAGTAAGAGAGTTGATAAAAGGTATATTTCTATACAAGCAGAGTATAAAGGACCTAATAAAGAGATTGAGCGTAAAAACTTGATTTCTTTTTTTAATCCTAAAAATAAAGGTATATTAATTATAGATTACTGTGGAACTCTAAGATCTATTGAGTATGAGATTGAAGAATTTAATTCTAAAATAGTTAATATACATGAAGATTTAATATTTATGGTTAATCTATTATGCGCAAATCCTTATTTTAATGAAGTCATGGAGTCTAAAATTGAAATAGCGCTATGGAATGGAGCTTTTCATTTCCCTTTAGTTATTCCTAAGAATAATGGCATTATAGTAGGATTTAGAAGTCCTAGTCTAATAGTTAATGTAAATAATACTGGAGATGTCCAAAGTGGCATGATAATTGAATTTAGAGCATTGGGAAGTCTTACAAATCCAAGTTTATTTAATATTAACAGTAGAGAGTCTATAAAAATTAATAAATCTATGGTATCAGGAGAAATAATAAAAGTTAATACTAGTGCTGGTAAAAAGAAGGTTGTACAAAAACTAAATGGTGTTGAAGCCAATGTTATGAATTTGTTAGATTTGAATAGTGAGTTTTTACAATTAAGTGTTGGGGATAATTTATTTAGATATAACGCAGACTCCAACATTGATAATTTAGAAGTTAGTATTTATTATAACCCAGCTTATTTGGGGGTGTAATTCGTGGAATTATATATTTTGGATAGAGAGCTTAATTTGATAGGTGTAATAGATAATTTCATATCTCTTATATGGAATAGAAGATACCAATTAAGTGGTGATTTTGAATTGTATGTATCATCAACATATGAAAATATAGCATTACTAAAACAAGATACTATAATTTGTAAAAAAGGAGATGTTGAAGCTGGTTATATACAGTTTAGAAATTTAGTGCTTGATGACAAAGGGAAAGAAACGTTAAAAGTTACTGGTAGTTTTTTAACTAATTATATAAGCAAAAGAATTATTTGGGGTACTGAAAATTTGAACTGTACTACTGAGTTAGCTATGAGAATATTAGTTGATAAAAATTGTATAAATCCAAGTGATATTAAAAGAAAAATACCTTTATTGACTTTAGGTGAATTAAAGAACTATACGAACAATATCAACTTTCAAAATACTGGTGATAATATTCTTGAAAGGCTTACTGATATAAGCAGGACGAGTGAGTTAGGTTATAGAGTTAAATTAGATAGAAGTAATAAGATGCTAAAATTTGAAGTGTATAAGGGCGTTGATAGAAGTGTAAATCAAACTGCTATAGCTCCTACCATTTTTAGTAGAGATTTTGAAAATGTAAAATCTGAGGAGTATACAAATGATATGAGTGATTTTAGAAACACTTGTCTTATAGCTGGAACTGGTGAAGGAATCGCAAGAAAGAAAACTACAATAGGGGATGCTAATATTGGATTAGATAGATATGAAATATATGTAGATGCTAGAGATATTACTAACACTAAAACTGTAAATGATACAGAAATAACTATTCCAGATAGCGAATATATTCCTATGTTGCAGCAGCGAGGAACTGAAAAATTAGAAGAATTTAAGGAAATAAAAACTTTTGAAAGTGAAGTAAATACAAGTGGTAATAACGTGTATAAGGTTGATTATGACCTAGGAGATATAGTTACTTATTTAGATAAAAAGTGGGGTGTACAAGTATCTACAAGAATAACAGAAATACAAGAGGTTTATGAAGGTGGTAAAGTAAGCATAATACCTACGTTTGGTACTAATATCCCAACTATAATAGATAAATTGAAAAGGATGTGATTAAATGGAGAAGTCGAGTTTTTTTAATGCGGAGCTAGTTGGAGACATTTATGACAGAACATATTTGGCTGAGGATTATGCTAAATATTTTAGTAGTTTTATAGGCAATGGAGTATTTCCGAACCCTAGCACTAATTTACAAGCTATTGCAGATAGTACAAATATGAATATAACTTTAAAAACTGGCAAGGCATGGATTAACGGTTACTTTTATGAAAATACTGATATCTTAACATTACCTATATCTGCAGCAGATGGAGTACTTAATAGAATAGATAGAATTGTATTGAGGTTGGATTTTCTAAATAGAGAGATTAAATGCTATGTAAAAAAAGGTACCTTTGCTAGTACTCCAGTTGCACAAGTGTTACAGAGAGATGCAGACATGTACGAAATAGGAATAGCAGATATAGCTGTTAATAAAGGTGCAATAAAGATAACACAGGCTAATATTACAGATTTAAGACAGAATAATAGCTTGTGTGGAATAGTCCATGGTACAGTAGAGCAATTAGATGTTACTACTTTATTTAATCAATACTCAGCTGCGCTGTCTCAAAAAGAAGCAGGGTTTGAAGCAGAATTCAAAACGTGGTTTGATAGCATAAAAGGTCAGCTAAGTGGAGATGTAGCGGGGAATTTACAAAATCAAATTAATCAAACTAATGCGCATTTGGGTGAAATGAACACTAAAATAGAAAGTTCAAAACCTCAAATCGGGGATATAAAGACATTTGCATATATACCACCTATCGAATGGCTACCTTGTGATGGGAGGAGATTGTCAAAAACAACTTATCCCGAACTATTTAATGTCGTAGGGTATAAACAACCTAACATACTAATGGCAGACCCTATTTTTAGAAAGTTTGGCTTAACTTCAGATACATTATACAATGCCGTAGCATATGGATATGGAAAATTTGTAGTTGGGTATGCTCAGAAACTATATTATTCGACAGATTTTATAACATGGATAGCATACAGTGTGGTAGCCACAGGAATAACTACTCCAACTTGTATAACTTTTGATAATGGTATATTTCTATGTGGAGGTCAAGCAGGTTCTATAATGAGAAGTGTTGATGGTATAAATTGGACATCTATCACAATAACTGGTGGAACAGATATTTACAGTATAAAATATAAAAATGGTGTTTGGTTAACTGTGACACAAAATAATGTGTATATATCTAGGGATAATGGACTTACGTGGAACTCCACTAATCCACCCACATTTAGGAATCCTAAAGGATTAGCAATGGGTGAAACTGGATGTGTTCTGCTTGGAACAAATACAATAAATTCTACTTTTTATTCATTTACTACGACTGATTTTATTACATGGAAGTCAAATATCTTATCCTCTATATATAGTGGTAATGGATTTACTGATTTAACGTATAGTGACGATACAAAACTTTATTTGGCTGTTACGAGTGAACCTAATGGAGCGTTATATTCATCCCTAAATGGTATACAATGGACATTAATTAACAATAGAATGAACATTAGTGGGCAAGCATCTAAAATATTTTACTTTAAAGAGATTGGTATGTATGGAATTGTACAACTCAATAATATTGATATTTTATTAAGTGTTGATTTAAAAAAATGGTACAAGAAAACTACAACTACGACTACAACTTCTTATGCTCAAGCACTTGCATATGGCGATGGATTATTAGTTAGTGTTGGTACGGCAAATATGTTTTCTAGTACAGGTGAATTATTTGGAGTTGATGATTTTACGATACCTTATATCGAGTACGGCAATGACTACATTAAAGCTAAAGAGGTGGTATAATGAGATATTTTTTAGAGTACGACAAGGATAAAAAGGTTGTAGGGTGGCTAACTAAGAATACCTCTCCTACCTCACCGAACTTAGTAGAAGTTGAACCACGTATGTTTAAAGAAAAATTGTTAAGTATTGGAGTTACTTATGAGCTAGAGGAAGATAAAATAAAAAGACTAGAGGAAGAAAAAGCGATACTAGAAAGTTGTGTTATAGAGTTAGGAAACCTACAAAGCAAAGAAACAGAAAATCGAGTTGTATTAGAAAATGCAATACTAGAACTAGCAAATTCTATATCTATAGGAGGTAAATAAGTATGGTAGCATTATATGTTAAAGTTATTGGTGAGGGTAGAATGACCTTGGAAGAAGTTCCGTCATTATGGAAAGAAAAAGTAAGATTGGAATTAGAAAAGCAAACTATTTTACAATAGATCGATAAAGCGAACTAAATAAATAATTAGAGATTAGAGGAATCTAGTCTATTTTTATGTTTGAAAATTAAAAGGATGGTGTAAAAATGGATAACATATTAAATTATATTAAGGTTGCAGTAGTAACATTAGGAACAG
>NZ_JAVXAO010000018.1:0-40350 GCF_036660475.1 Clostridium sp.
TGCTGGTGCTAACTTTGCATCATCTCCAAATAGAGTTCTTATTCATTGTTTAGATCCGGTTTTTATTTGTGAGAAAGTAGCATATACAAACGTAGAGGATATGGTAAATGTAGAAGATGCAATTCAAAATACTATTACAGGAATAAAAGGTGTTGGAGGATTACAAACTAGAGGAAAATATAGAATGGGGTACCCGAAATCACAATATGTAAAATAGTTAGTGAATATAAGAGGAAAAGCTAGATAGGTTGTTATTTAGCTTTTTTTAGGTGAAAAGGAATCTGGAAATAAATTGAAAGTGGAATATATAAAGAATGTTTTGAAGGTGACTAAATAAACAATATAAGAAAAAAAGTAGAATTATAGTTGTGTATGTGAATATTCTAAAAAATTAATACACATAATAATGTCAAGTTGATTTTGGTTCGTTATTTTAAAAGAAGTGACATAATATCTCTAAATCATATGAATACATAAAAATTTAACGAATATTTAACATTGACAAAGATTGATAAAATATTGTAAAATAATTAGTTTGCTTGACATAAAGGCTTTTTTTTGGTACTATGTATATGGAAGCCTTTATGGAAATATTAGAAAGAGGGTGTCTACTGTGAAGATAGGAAATGTATTGACAACGATAAAAAAAGATATCGAAGGTCATGTTGGCGAAAAAGTGACATTAAAGGCAAATGGTGGAAGACGTAAAATTGTGGTAAATGATGGAGTTTTGGAAAAAACTTATGACAGCATATTTGTGATTAGGCTAGATAGTAGTTCACAACGAACAGTTAGTTACAGCTATAGTGATGTACTAACTAAGACTGTGCAACTAGTTTTTGCAGGATAATATAAAAAAGACATTCTATAATTATAGAATGTCTTTTTTGTATTTAAAGATATTTTTCTATAGAGGCTTGATATCAAAGTGTAATTCCAATAACTTATGTTGTATCCAAATAAAATAAAGTATGAAATAACTAACTTATTTAAAATAAAATGAAATAAATAGTTATATTTTATGACCTTCTTATATATAAATTATTAGTAGGTATTTTAGGAGGGAAAGTTATGGATTTGAATTTAATAAAGGACCATATAGAATATGAACAATCAATTGCACAAAATGACACAAAGATGTTCATAAAGGAAGAGTACGTTATACCTGACACGTTACCCGACGTTGATAATATACTAATGTTAGATGTAAAACCAATGATAACGAATAAAGAAGTTGGAACTGATAGAGTAAATGTAGGTTGTCAACTTCAATATACAATCCTTTATATGGCAAAGGAAGGTGGAGCAACAGAGGCTCATTCTGTAATTTACAATGGGAATAGGTCTGAAACCATTGACATGATGGGTGCTCAACAAAACATGTATTGTGATATAGAGCTAAATATTGAACATATGGATTGTGTTATTATCAACGAAAGAAAAATTGCAATTCAAGGATTTATTGTATGCCAGTGTAATGGATATAATATAAATTCTTTTGAGATAATTAAGGATGTTCACGAAGGCAAGGATATTGAATTTTTAAAGAATCCTATGACTTTAGATAAGGTTATGGAGCCTATCGAGACTGAATTAATTGGAAAAGCTGAAATGAAAATTGATATGGACAAAAATGAATGTTTAAAAGTTATAAAATATAATGTCTGTATAGGTAAAAAAGAGGTTAGATTAAGTGATGGTGGGCTTAAAATAGAGGCAGTAGCTAATGTATCTATTCTATATAAAGGTAGAAATGGAAGAGAGTTATTCTGTATTTCAGAAAATGTGCCTTTATACAAAGAGGTAACAATCGATGAACTAAAACCAAATATGGAGTATTTCACAGACTTCTGCGTTCAATCTTTTGAGCATGATATAAGACAAGATGATATGGGTGAAAATAGAGTAATAGATATAGAATTTATGGTTAAGGCCACAACACATGTGATGTATAAAGATGAAGTTGAAGTAATACAAGATGGATATTGTCCTACAAAATTACTAACTATGGATTCAAAGGAAAATAATATTAATGTTATACAGGGGCATGGGTACAATGAATGTTTAGTAAAAGATGATATAGATATAAAGGATGATAATATAAAACCTAATAAAGTTATAATGACTACTGGAACAGTAAATATAAACGATAAAATTATTAAGAATGATAAAGTTGAAGTAGAAGGTTTATTGAAGGTTTGTGTATTATATTCAACTGAGGATGAAGAGGATTATATCATAAATTTAGAACAAGATATTCCTTTCAGCTGTAAAGTTGATATAGAGGGTGCAAAACCGAATATGCAGGTTGATGCTAGCGTTTCACTAGAGATGATTGAAGGAAATTTAGAGGCTGGAAATATATCTATAAGAGCGGTAATTAAAGTTCACTGTAAAGTATATTATACTGTGAAAAATAAATTTATTGTTGATATGTCCATTAATGAGGGAGAGGTTCCAGCAAAAAAAGCTAGTGTGATAATATATGTAGTTCAACCAGAGGATACACTATGGAGTATTGCTAAAAAATATCTAACTACGGTAGCGGAGATTGTTAAGATAAACGATTTAGATGATGGTGAAGACATTAAACCATCACAGAAATTAATTATACCAGGAAGAGCTATCATTTAATTTAAAATTGTTGTAAAACTTCAAAGGAGTTTTAACCTAAATTTATAATTCATAATTTAAAATTTAAAATTCTCATAAAACTCCTTTGGAATTTTTTAATTTAAAACTCCAAAGGAGTTTTTCCATGAATTTAAAATTCATAATTCATAATTTGAACATTGACTACAATTGTTAAATGGATTATTCTCAATTATAGTGAGGTGTATAGATTATGAATATAAAAGCTTATGGAAAAATAAATATAGCCCTTGATGTGATAGGAAAAAGAATAGATGGGTATCATCTTTTGAGAATGATTATGCAGACTGTTGATATATATGATGAATTGAGTTTTGAACCTATATCAGAAGTAGAGGGGATACATATTACAAGTAATAAAGAGTCGGTACCTACAGATTGTAGGAACCTTGTTTATAAAGCTATAGAATTGTTTTGTGATACTTACGGTATAAAAAAGGCGATAAAGGTTCATATAGAAAAAAACATTCCTGTAGAAGCTGGTATGGCGGGTGGAAGTACTGATGCTGCGGCAGCGTTGAGGGCTATGAGAGATTTATATAAAGCAGAAGTTTCGGATGAAGAGCTTATGAAATTAGGTGTTAGAATAGGTGCAGATGTGCCTTATTGTATTAAAGGGGGAACTGCTCTCTGTGAGGGAATTGGTGAGGTTATAACCATGATTGAGCCTTTCTGTGACAAGATATTGGTTGTAGTTAAACCGAATTTTGGTGTATCAACAGTGCAAACTTATAAGAATTTTAAATTAGATAAGGTTAAGAATCATCCTAATGTAGATGGGTTAATAGATGCTATAAGAAGAGATGATTTGATATATGTGGCTGAAAATATGATGAATTTACTTGAGAATGTAACTGTAGAGGAACATGAAGAAATTAATGATATAAAGAAGTTTATGTGTGATGAAGGTGCATTAGGTGCTATGATGAGTGGAAGTGGTCCAACAGTGTTTGGGTTCTTCGAGACTGAAAGTGGAGCGGCGTGTTGTGCTAATAAATTAAGAATAAGATATAATGAGGTTTTTGTTACTAAGACTATTTAGCATATTTAATAAGGGTACGAATCGTATATGGTTCGTACCCTTATTTTTTTAGTGAGGGTTATATGTGTGCTTGATTTGTCTTATTTACACGATGTATATAATTCATATTAAGAGGTAAAACTAAATTAGAATTAAGGCAAGTCATATGGTTAAGTGTAGGATTTGAACACATTAGTAAGCTAAGGAGTTTTTAGCTTTGAGCATAGCTCATCAAATTAAAATTGCGAGGGAGAAAAGTATGTTAAGAACTTTAGTAGAAAGATTTGATATTTATTTAGTAATTCTAGTATTAGTAGCTGGATATATGCTTATAGTTGGAGATGTTAGATATTTTTCAAGAGAAGATAAAAATAGAGCAAAAATACAAAGTCTGGTTATAGGTATAGGGATGGTTATAATTACTGTGAGTATGTACATTGTTAGGTGGGTATGGCTTTAAATTAGATAAGCACTTAGGGTATTAGGGAGGTTGGATTAGATGAAGGGAAAAGTACGTGAAACTATTTCTCAGAGTACAAAGGAAAATATGGAGTACCTTAAGGAGTTATTTAAGGATACATCGGATATGGTTTTTAGAGAATTCATGGTTGGTCAAATTCTTTGTGGTGTAGTTTATATAGATGGTATGGCAGATAAAGCTTTACTGAATGATTTCTTGCTTGAGCCTATGATGGAGATGGGGAAGATTGTAAGGTCTCCAAAGGAATTAAAAGATAGAATTATAGCTATATCTGATATAAAAGAGATTGATAAACTCAGTGATGGGGTTGATCTGATTTTATCTGGTGAAAGCTTAGTTTTAATAGAAGATTTGCAAGGTGCGTTGGTAGTAGCTAATAGAAGTTGGCCTAATCGTGGAGTAAGTGAGCCTTCAGGTGAAACTGTAATAAGAGGTTCAAGGGAAGGATTTACTGAGACTATAAGATTTAATACGGCTCTTATTAGGAGGCGTATTAGAGATGCAGGATTAAAAATTGAAGGAAGACAATGTGGTGTTAGATCAAAAACTGACGTGGCAATAGTTTATATAGACGATATTGTTAATACGGATATTTTGAAGGAACTAAAAACTAGATTAGATAGAATAAATATTGATGCTATCTTAGATAGTGGATATATTGAACAATTTATAGAAGATAATGAAAAGACCCCATTCCCTCAGGTTCAAAGTACGGAAAGACCAGATGTGGTAGCGGCAGCGCTATATGAGGGGAGAATAGGAATAATTGTAGATGGATCACCTTTTGTTTTGATAGTTCCTGCAGTGCTGGTAGACTTCTTTCAAGCGCCAGATGATTACTATACGAGTTGGATAAGTGGAACAATTGTAAGATTTATTAGAATGATTGGAGTGATGACATCATTAATTTTACCGGCTTTATATGTGGCAGTGACTACTTTTCACTCGGATCTTATACCTACGAAGCTGGCATATGCAATAGCCGCATCTAGAGAAGGGGTGCCTTTTGCTGCATATGTAGAGGTTCTACTTATGGAAGCTAGTTTAATATTTCTAATTGAAGCTATTATTAAACTTCCAAAACCAGTGGGATCTACAATTGGAATCGTAGGTGGTCTTATAATGGGTCAATCTGCAGTTACTGCAGGCCTTGTAAGTCCTATAATGATTATAGTTTTGGGGGTTACAGCAATAACCACGTTTTTAATACCTAACTATACAATAACATCGGCATTTAGTTATTTTAGAATTATTATTATTTTACTTTCGGCGGTATTTGGCTTGTATGGAATAATGCTAGGGGTAATATTCTTAATAATTCATTTAACTAGAATAAAAAGTTTTGGAATACCATATCTTGCACCTGCAGTGGATTTGGTTTGGAGTGATTTAAAAGATCTATATGTAAGAATGCCGCTTAAAGATTTTAAACAAAGACCTAAGTTTTTAAAGCCAAGAAATAACGTAAGGCAAAAATAAAAACAATCATCCTACTGGAGGGTATGTTATGGATAAAAAAGGTTTTATTGAAAGATTTGCATTATTTGCGAGTCTTTCGGTATCAATGATCGGTGTTGGGATTTTTTATATTCCTGCAATAGTGTCTAATTATGTGGGGGCAGACAGTTGGATAGCTGCAATTATTACAGGTGTTGTAATTTGGATTATCCTTTTATTAATACACAAATTAATAAAAATGAATAAATATAAAGATATAACATTTATACTTACAGATATTTATGGAGGCGGGTTAGGTAGAGTAATTTCTTTTATGTACTCTGTTGTAATAATAGTTATATTATCTCTTTCCCTTAGGGTGTTCTGTGAAGTTGTAACAATGTATCTTTTAGTGAATACACCAACTGAAGTTATAATAATAACATTTATTTTTATGGGCATGTACTTAAGTCGTGGAGGGCTAGCCAATGTAGTACATTTTAATGAAATTGCATTTTGGATAATGTTTATACCACTAACTATAATATTGATATTAACTTTACCGGAGGCAGATTTTAAAAATTTATTACCTATAGGGACAGCGCCAATTCAAAATTATTTTTTGGCGAGTTTTGAAATGCTATTTGTATTTAATGGATTTTCAATGGCATTTATATTAATCCCTTATGTTAAAGAAAGAAATAAAGTGAGTAAAACACTTAAGATAAGTAGTATTTTTGTAGGGGTGTTTTATTGTATAACTTTTATACTGGTATCAGCGACCTTGTCAAAGGCACAAGCGGTAGATAGTATATTTCCAACAATAACAATGCTTCAATCCATAAGTTCGAGAAGTGGAATTCTAGAAAAGTGGGATAGTCTGGTTATGGCGCTTTGGGTAATATTCTATTTTACATCCTTTGCAAATATTTATTATTTTGGATCATCTATAATAAAGGATGTATTTAAAATAGAGGATATTAGAACAGCATCTATGCTATATATTCCACTAGTATATTTAGCAACTATGTTTCCAGAAAATATTTTGGAGGTTAGAAATTTTAGGTTTGCATACTTGAGAATCGGGTTTATTGGAGGAATTATAGTTGTTATAGGAATAACCTTAGTAATAAGCTGTATAAGAAGGATGAGGAGGGTTAGGAGTGAAGAATAAGATATTAAAACTTATTCCTGTGTTATTTTTATCGTTACTCCTAACGGGATGTTGGGACAGTGTAGAAATTGATAGAAAAGCCTTTGTGTCAACTATAGGGATTGATGTAGGTGCTGATGTTGCGAATAAAAGTGATTTAATAGATTCAAAAGTTGATGAAATGGATATAAATAATAAATATGAAGATCTTGATATTCTAAGAGTAACCTATGGATTTCCAGATATAAGAAATATGGAAAAGGATAAGGGTGCAGCTGAAGAACTGTCTATAACTGTAGATGGATATTCAATGACAGATACTTATTTTAAGGCTTTGGCAAAGAGTAGTAGGAGCATGCATTTTGGTCATAGTAAGCTATTGCTGATTAGTGATGAAATATTTAAATATCCAGCATTGTTACAGGAGATAAATGACTATATTCAAAGAGAACCTAATCTAAATAGGACTATTATCATGGCTATAGTAAAAGGAAAAGCAGTAGATTATATTAAGGTGAAGCCAGTAATGGAGGAAAATGTAGTTAACTACATAACGTCCCTTATGGGCAATAGTAGTAAAAATGGGGTTGTTGCCCCAGTAACTTTAACTAAATATATTGATATGATTAAATCTTATAATGTGAGTGCGTTACCGGTATTTTCATTGTATGGTGAAAATGATATAGAACTTACAGGGGTTGCAGTAATTAAAGATTCTTTAATTAACTATTATTTGAATAATAATCAAATTACAGATATTCAAATACTTAAAGGTGATATAGGTTCATGTAGAAAGTCTATAAACCAAGATGGTCATCCTATAGATTATTATATAAAAAATGCAAGTACAGATTTAGATATAAGCTATAAAGATGGGAAATTATATTTGAAATATAAGGTGGATACAGAAGGTTCGCTTAAGGGTTATTATACGGATGGAGAGAAGTTGGATAGCGATTCTATAAGTAAAATGGAAGAAGAATTTAGCGAAACTATGGAAAAAGATTTAAAAGATACTTTTTACTTTGCCAGGGATGAATTGGGGATAGATTTATTACAGGTAGAGGCTGCTGTTAGGCGATATCATAAAGGTGTATGGAAAAGCATAGAAGATGATTGGCCACGAGTTTTTTCAGAGGCTGAAGTATCTATTATTGTTAATAGTGAAATAAGAACAATAGGAATAGGGAATTAACTTTGGAATTTAAAATTTAAAATTAAAAATTGAAGATAAAGAAATTCTTTAAGAATTTCAACAATAATTTATAATTTATTAAAATAATCTGAATATAACTTGTCCAAATGGTAACAATTAGAATATGATTCAAATTTAAGTTTTAGGGGGAAGAAACATGAAGAGATTTATATCTATAGTTGTTACCGTTTTTGTTGTATTTGTACTTGTTTTTGAAATGGCATTGAGTGGAAGTGAAAATATTGCGGTGGCTCAGGATCATGAAGAGGAAATTTCAATAGAGGAAATCTCGAATAAGTTAATCAGATTTCATGTTATTGCAAATAGTGATAATGAGGAGGATCAGAGTCTAAAACTTAAGGTTCGAGATAAAGTTTTAGAATATGTACAACCATTATTAAAGGATAGTAAGGATATAGAACAGTCAAGAGAGATATTAAGAGAAGAGAATGGAAAAATTCTAGCAATAGCAAACAAAGTTATAGAAAATAATGGATACAATTATACTGTAGATTCAACTTTAACTAAAGAGTATTTTCCGATTAAAACCTATGGAAATATAACATTACCTCAAGGAGAATATGAAGCTTATAGAATAATAATTGGTACAGGTGAAGGTCAAAATTGGTGGTGTGTAATGTTTCCGCCTATATGTTTTGTAGATATAACTAAAGGTGATATTGCATATGAAGAAACGGAAGAAGAGATGAAGAGAGTTTTGGACGATGATGAATATAACATGGTTAATAATACTGTGAGCAATAATGGGCAAGGTGAGACTGCTGAAAAAAAGGTTGAGGATGGGAAACGTAGTAGTAATATTATTGATAATAGTGAGGATACTAATATAGTTGTTAGGTTTAAAATAGTTGATATGTGGAAAAAACTATTTAAGTAAAATTTTAAAAGGTTAATCAATGGGGATGATGAAGTTGATATATTCGTGCAAAGATAATATATCAGATAATTTCAGTGTCCCTTAAAACATAGATAAATGTTAAAAAAATATTGAATATAGTTGTGAACATAGATAAAATATAGAGAGTATAATTTATTTGTGTTCACTATTCATTTAAGGAGTGAATAGATTGTACAAAGGATAAAATTATTGTTAGGAGTGAAATTTATGAAAAAGAATATAGCAATATTATTTGGTGGTCAGTCCACAGAACATGAAGTATCTAGAGTATCTGCAGCATCAGTTCTAAATCATATAAATAAAGAGAAATACAATATATTTCCAATTGGTATAACGAAGAGTGGAGATTGGTTTCAGTATAAGGGGAACTTTGAGAATATAGCTAGTGGAAATTGGGAAGAAGATTTAGAAAATAAGATAGAAGGTGGAATAGATATACTTCTAAATAAACAAGTAGATGTGGTTTTCCCAGTGCTTCACGGTATGTATGGGGAAGATGGAACTATGCAAGGATTTTGTAAACTTTTAAAGTTGCCATGCGTTGGACCTTCGGTTATGAGTTCAGCTGTTTGCATGGATAAGGTGTATACAAAATACTTACTTGAACATGAGGGAATAAAACAGGCTGACTATGTAGTAGTTAATGCCTTTGAATATGGAGTAAAACCGGAAGCCTTTGTAGAAAGGATAGAAGAAAAACTTGGATATCCTTGTTTTGTAAAGCCAGCTAATAGTGGTTCATCTGTAGGAATAACAAAGGCTCATGATAGAGAAAGTCTTAAATTAGGTCTTATAGAGGCGTTAAAACATGATAGAAAGGTTCTTGTAGAAGAAGGTTTGAATGCAAGAGAAATCGAGGTTGCAGTATTAGGGAATGATGATCCTAAGGCTTCTATTCCAGGGGAGATAATTCCAGCTAAAGAATTCTATGATTATGAAGCTAAATATCAAAATGCAGCATCTAAGCTTTTGATACCAGCAAATCTAAATGATGAAGAAATGAATATAATAAGAGAGTTATCGGTTAGAATTTACAAGAAGTTAGATTGTGCAGGTATGGCTAGAGTTGATTTTCTTGTAGA
Organism: Clostridium sp.; assembly: GCF_036660475.1. GTDB lineage: Bacteria > Bacillota > Clostridia > Clostridiales > Clostridiaceae > Clostridium_J. Next base: position 9,941 of record NZ_JAVXAO010000018.1, read on the forward strand.
TAAAGAGAATGGGCAGGTATACTTAAATGAAGTTAATACCATTCCAGGGTTTACAAGTATAAGTATGTATCCGAAGATGTGGGAAGCTACAGGATTACCATACAATGAGTTAATAGATAGCTTAATTAAATTTGCGATAGATAGAGGTTAATTTGTAATGATTATTACAAACCAATACTTACAAGTTGATACTAGAAGTAAAAAAGAGTAAGATTAACGGTAGATTGTAAAAAATATAATAAACAATATTAGAAAGTTGGGTGAATAAATTTATGACAAGAGCATTAGCAATGGTTTCAGGTGGATTAGATAGTATTCTAGCGGCGAAGTTGATTAAAGATCAAGGAATAGAGGTTATTGGAATATGCTTTAAATCTCACTTTTTTAATGAAGAGAATGCAGTAAGAATGACAAAGCAAATAGATATTCCATTAGAGGTTGTAGATTTTAGGGTGGATCATTTTGAAATGGTTAAAAATCCTAAAAATGGTTATGGTAAAAATATGAATCCATGTATAGATTGTCATGCTATGATGATGAAATACTGTGGAGAACTTCTAGAAAAATTAAATGCAGACTTTATAATTACGGGTGAGGTTCTAAATCAGAGACCTATGTCTCAAAATAGAAGTGCTTTAGATAAAGTTAAGAATGAGAGTGGAATTGGACATAAGGTGCTTCGTCCTCTTTGTGCGAAAAATTTAATTCCAACAGAGATGGAGGAAAGTGGACTTGTAGATAGAGAGAAACTTATGAATATCCAAGGTAGATCTAGAAAAGCTCAAATGGAGCTTGCAGAAGCTTGGGGAATTAAAGAATACCCATCACCAGCTGGTGGATGTAAACTTACAGAACCAAATTACTCTATTAGGCTTAAAGAGCTTTTGGAACATAATCAGCAGCCAGAGGAAAGAGAACTAGAATTACTGAAGGTTGGACGTCACTTTAGAGTTACTCCAAAGGCTAAGGTTATTTCTACAAGAACACAAGAAGAAGGCGAGATAATTAAAAATCTTCTTAGAAAAGATGACACAATATTTTTAGTACAAGATTTTAATGGATCTATGGTAGTTATCGTTGGAGAAGCCACTGAAGAAGTTATTTCAATTGCTGGAAAGATTGCTATAAGATATAGTAAGGGGAAAGATGAACCTAGTGTTGTGGTTAAATACTCAACCTTTGGAAATCAAGATCATACTAGCATAGAAGAGACATGTGCAACAGATGAAGAAATAAATAAATATATTGTAGGGTAATTTCTTGGTGCAAAAGTATAAGACGTGGTCTATTTTGTGTAAGATTGAGACTTTATTATAGTAAATTAAATTAATATAATTGTATTGAAATGATAAATATATAGTTGAAAATATATTTTAATATGGGATAGGGGTAAATTTATGGACAAAGAAGCTATAATTAGCGTGAAAAGCATACAAAATAATGATGAAGAAGAATGTATTGAGATTGTTAGTCCGGGAACCTTTTCAAAGGAAGATGGTGAGTATGTTGCAACTTATGAAGAAACTGAACTTTCGGGATTAGGGGACACTACAACGACATTTAGAATAGGTGAGAAGTACTTTAACCTATTGAGAGAGGGCGATGTAAATACTAACATGGAATTTAAAAATGGAAGTAGTTCATCTATTCTCTATAACACGCCACATGGAGGTATATGCCTTAGAGTGAAAACTAATAAGGTTCATATAGATGTAAATGATGAAGGTGGAAAAATAAATGTTGATTATGATGTAATTGTAGCAAAGGATCAGATTATAAATACTAAACTTACAGCAACTATAGTTGTAAAGTAGTATAATCACTTTAAAGAGTGATTATACATGACACAAAGGCTATGCACATAAAGGTGTATAGCCTTTGTATTAAGATATAGGGTTTAACCTAGGGGGATTTTATGTACAGTTTTGAGGATATTATCGGATGTAGCGAAGAGATGAATAGAATTAAAGAACTAGGGCGAAAGGTGTGTAATTCAAGGTCGCCTATTTTTGTGTATGGGGATACAGGAACAGGAAAAGAAGTTATAATACAAGCTATACATAATAGTTCAATAAGACGACGAAAAGCTTTCATAGCCCAAAATTGCGCGGCTATTCCTGAAAATCTTTTGGAAAGTATGTTCTTTGGTGTTGGTAAAGGTGGATTTACAGGAGCTGTAGAATCGGAAGGGTTATTTGAAATAGCTAAAGGTGGAACCATATATCTTGATGAGCTTAACTCTATGGATGTTACCTTTCAAAGTAAATTACTTAGGGTTATTCAAGAAGGTGAGTTTAGGAGAATTGGAGAGACTAACACTAGGAAGACTGATATAAGAATAGTAGTATCAGTAAATGAAGATCCCGAGTTTTTAGTAAAGAGCAATAAGTTGAGAAAAGATTTGTATTACAGACTTAATGTCATAAGAATTAATATGCCAAGTCTTAATTCAAGGCGAGAGGATATACCGTTACTCATAACAGGGTTTATACATAAATTGAATTTGAAATTAGGAACAAAAGTAATCGGAATAAGCAAAGAAGCGATGGATGTATTAATGAAAAGGAACTATGAAGGGAACGTCAGGGAACTTGAACATATAATTGAGGCAGCTTTAAATTATAAAGGGCAAGGCATTATTGAAGTAGAAAACCTGGGGTTAGAGAGGGGCGTTGAAAGTACTTCATTAAGAAGAAAACTTGAAATTGTAGAGATTGAATATATTAAAGAGGCATTGTTGGTTTGTAACTATAATGTAAGTAAGGCAAGCAAGTTTTTGGATATACCAAGACAAACACTTCAGTATAAAATAGAAAAATATAAGTTAGATAGTTTGTTTTGTAAGTAAATTTAATAATAACACTTAAGGTGTTATAGAATAAGATGGTGTACTTTTTAAGTGTTATTATACTATGATAAAAAGGATAATTATTTAATGACTTTTTTTCTAACTATTTTATTGACAGGATAGCAGCACATAAGGACAGCGCCTATGAAAGCGGATATACTCATGTAAGGCAATTTGTTTATAAGTATTAGAGATAGGGTGAAGATTGTAGTGCCAAGGTAAAATATAAATGTTTTAAAGGGTTTGCTTTTTAAATTCATAATTCCTCCTAAAATAAAGTTTCTATTGATATTTACAATAACAATAGAAATATAAGTATATAAAAATTATTTTTGTAAATAATAAGAAAAGTTAAGATAAATTACATAATAATATTATATATCTTGTCTAATGTAAAAGGAAAGATTTTTAAATTTTATCATAGATTTTTATTTTAATTAGTGTATACTTATATCAGTAAAGGGTGAAGTAGAAGCATATAAAATGATTGAAAAATAATATAACTTAATTTAAGTAATTAAATAATTTTTAATGTAAAACCCATTAAAACTTTCATATAGAAAATTCAAATCTAGTTGCATATCAATAAAATTTTCCAAGAAGTAAATTACAATTTTAATATACATATAAAATAGGAGGTGATCCTTTGAATAATGAAAATTTGTATAACATGAATGTTATAGAATTGAAAGGTATTGCAAAGGAATTAGGAATAAAAAATATCACAAAGTTAAAAAAGAGTGAATTGATAGATGAAATTAAAAATATGTCACAGCAGAAATCTAAAGAGGAATCGAGTGAGACCTGTGATAAATCAGAGGAAATAAAATCAGAGCAAGTTAAAATTAATAAATCAGGGGTAATACTTCAAGAGAAGATTACTAAAAAGAATGTAGAACCTTTAGTGGCAGAAGTTGAAATGGAAAATAGAGAAGATGTTAATACAACTACAACGATAGAAAATGAAAAGTTTTCAAATGAAGAATCAAGCAATGAGGACACTAGCGAAGAAGCACCTAGAGAGCTAACACTAAAAGAACGAATTGAAGCAATGGAAGAGAAGCGTGAAAGATTAAAAACTTTAATAAGTGAATCAGAAACTGCAAAGGGTGTATTTGAACTTAGTGATAATGCAAATTTTGGATTGCTAAGAATGAATAATTACTTAAGTGGTGATGATGATGTGTATGTTTCTATATCTCAAGTTAGAAGATTTAACCTTAAGACTGGTGATGAAGTTGAAGGTCGAATTCGAATGTCTAAAGATGGGGAAAAATATAGTGCTTTACTACAAGTCATAAAAATTAATGGAGAAAATCCTGAGAAAGCTGTAAATAGAGTTCCTTTTGAAAGGTTAACACCAATATATCCTACGGATAGATTAAGGCTTGAAACAGAGGATTCTAAGGATTTATCAACTCGTATAATGGACATATTAGTTCCTATTGGAAAAGGACAAAGGGGTGTTATAGTTGCACCACCAAAGGCAGGTAAAACATCCATATTAAAGAAAATAGCTCATAGTATTTCTGGAAATCATCCTGAAGTTAAGGTTATAGTACTTTTAATTGATGAAAGACCAGAAGAAGTTACAGATATGCAGAGATCTATAGATGGAGATGTAATTTATTCTACATTTGATGAAGAGCCAGAACATCATGCAAAGGTTGCATATATGGTTCTTGAGAGAGCTAAAAGAATGGTTGAACAAGGACAAGATGTAATAATACTATTGGATAGTTTAACAAGACTTGCGAGAGCATATAATTTAACAATAACAAGAACAGGTAGAACTTTATCTGGAGGACTAGATACAGGCGCATTATTAATGCCTAAAAAATTCTTCGGGGCAGCTAGAAATGTAGAAGAGGGTGGAAGTTTAACTATTCTTGCTACTGCGTTAGTTGAAACAGGAAGTAGAATGGATGATATGATCTTTGAAGAGTTTAAAGGAACAGGTAATATGGAGGTTCATCTTGATAGATTACTTCAAGAGCGAAGAATATTCCCAGCTATAGATATTTATAAGTCCGGAACTCGTAGAGAAGACTTACTACTAGAGAAAACAGAATTAGAGGTTAGTTATAATATAAGAAAAACTATGTATAAGACTGGTAACCCTCAAGCGGTTACAGAAAAACTTTTAGGTTTATTATCAAAAACAGATAATAATAGTGATTTTTATGATGCGGTATCAAAAAATCAAGAGTTACTAAGATAAAGAGAAAATAATTAAGGAGGCATAAAAAATTATGCCTCCTTAATCGTTTATCTAATGGATAGCCATTATAACACTATAATATTAGTTAAAGTATTATGGTGGTGATTACCATACAATAGAAAAAATTAAATAAAAAAATAGGAGAAGTGAACTTCTCCTAAGTAAATATATATGATTATTCGCTTTTAAGGTTGAATTTTTTCATGAACTTATCAACTCTTCCACCAACATCAACATTCTTTTGCTTACCTGTGAAGAATGGATGACATTTTGAACAAATATCTACTTTTAATTCTGGCTTAACTGAACCAGTTGTAAAAGTATTTCCACATGCACATTTAACAACAGCTTCATTGTTATAGTTTGGATGTATTCCTTCTTGCATTACATTTCACCTCTTTCGATATTACATATATACCCGTATTATCAACTATTAGATTATAGCATAGTTGATAATACGGGTCAATGTTAATTTAAAATTGGAAATTATGAATTATAAATGTAAAAGACAATATTAGTTTGATTAATAGTAGGTTTTCTAATAGAATATAACTATATAATTAATCGATTGACTTTGGAGGAATATTACTATGAGTAAACTGTATTTTAGATATGGAGCAATGAATTGTGGAAAGTCTACAAATCTTCTTCAGGTAGCTTATAATTATGAAGAAAGAGGGATGAATTCTATAATCATAAAACCTAAGACTGATACAAAGGGAGGTAACAAGATTGTATCTAGATTAGGGGTTACAAAGGCAGTAGATTTAAGCTTTGATAGAAGTGAAAGTATACTTACTGCTGTACAGAATTATATTAAATGCAATGGTAATATTCATTGTATATTGGCAGATGAAGTTCAATTTTTTACAAGGGAACAAATAGATGAAATGTTTACAATAGCTGTAACTTTAGATATACCAGTAATATGTTATGGACTTAGAACTGATTTTCAAATGCAAGGGTTTGAAGGTAGTGAGAGGCTTCTATTAGTAGCACATAGTTTAGAAGAACTTAAGACTATTTGCAAATGTGGAAAAAAAGCTATATTGAATGGAAGAAAGATTAATGGGAAATTTGTATTTGAAGGAAATCAAGTAGCTATAGACAAAGAAGATAATGTGGAATATGAATCTCTTTGCCCACAGTGTTACTTTAAATATAAAAATATGGGGTAAAATAATGTGAAAAGTGGGTGTTTAAATGGAGAAAAAGACTACAGTTGGCGGACAGGCGGTTATTGAAGGGGTTATGATGAGAGGGTCTAAGGGACTTGCTACAGCGGTAAGATTATCAAATGGAAAAATAGAAGTAAAAAAAGAAGCAAATGAAAGTTTAGTAAAAAAGCATAAGATATTTGGGCTTCCAATAGTGAGAGGATTTATATCACTTATAGAATCTTTAATAATAGGAATTAAGAGTTTAGAGTACTCGGCTTCATTCTTTGAAGAGGAAGAAGTGTCAGAATCTAAGTTTGATAAGTGGTTTGATAAAACATTTAAAGAAAAGGGTAGTAGTGTGGTTATGGGAATATCCCTGGCGATTTCCCTTGTGTTTGCGGTTTTACTATTCTTTGTACTTCCAACGGTTTTAACAAGTGTAATAAAAAAAACAATGACATCAAACTTTTTAATTTTAAATATTGTTGAGGGTATAATAAGAGTAGTTATATTTTTGGCATACATTTTTTTAGTAGGAAAATTAGAAGATATAAATAGGGTTTATCAATATCATGGAGCTGAGCATAAAACTATATTTTGTTATGAAAATGGTATTGAACTTACGCCGGAAAATGCACAAAAGTTTGAAAGATTTCATCCAAGGTGCGGAACCAATTTTCTTTTTTTAGTTATGGTAATAAGTATAATTATATTTTCATTTACAGGGTGGCAATCAGTTGGTCAGAGAATAGTATCGAGGATAATATTATTACCCTTAGTAGCTGGAATAACCTATGAGGTTATAAGGTGGCTTGGTAAAAGTGATAGTAAAATATCTAGAATAATTGCATGGCCAGGATTACTTTTGCAAAAGATAACTACAAAGGAGCCAGATGAATCAATGTTAGAGGTGGCAATAATATCATTAAAAGCTGCTGAAGGATTAGAATGAATTAAGAAAAATGAGGAATAATATGAATATAAATGAAGCATTGATAAGAGGGTATGACATATTAAAAAGTGTAGGTATAGAATCATATATAATTGACACACAACTACTTTTGTGTAAAGTTTTAAAAGTTAATAAGTTATATATAATTATGAACAGGAATGAAAGCTTATCGGAAGAGTGTGAAGAGGAGTTTTTAGAGCTTATAAATACTAGAAAAGAAAGATGTCCGATAGCTTATATTTTAGGGCAGGTTGAATTTATGGGAATTAATCTTTATGTGAAAGATGGAGTATTAATTCCACGTCCAGATACAGAAATTTTAGTAGAACAATGTATCTCTATAATAAATGACGGGAAGTTAGATAATATATGTGATATGTGTTGTGGTAGTGGAGCTATTGGCGTAGCTATAGCTAAATATACTGAGGCAAAGAGTGTAACGTTGTTTGACATAAGTCCTATAGCGTATCAGGTTACTAGTGAAAATATTCATAGCCTAAAGTTACAAGATAGAGTAAAAGTAATAGAAAGTAATTTATTTGCTAAAGCTAAGGAAAATGAGCTAAGATTTAATATGATAGTTTCAAATCCGCCATATATCAGAGAGGATATCCTTCCAACCCTTATGAATGATGTTAAGGATTATGAGCCGCACTTAGCTTTATCAGGCGGGGATGATGGATTAGAGTTTTATAGGGCAATATGTGAAGAGGGAAAAGAACTACTGGACTCGAATGGATATTTGTGCTTTGAAATAGGACATGACCAGGAAGTTGAAGTTAAAACTATTATGGAAGACCAAGGATTTCAAGAAATATACAGCTTAAAAGATTTGGGTGGAAATTATCGTGTGGTTATAGGAAAGTTACCATAAATCATATTTTTATGGTATAATTGAACGATTATAAAAAATAGAGATTTAAGATTAAATTACGGAGAGTGTTATATATATGTTAGAGAGATTAGATTTTTTAGAAAATAAATATGATGAATTATCAAATATGATTGGTGACCCAAGTGTAATGGCCAATCAGAAAGAATGGCAAAAGCTTTGTAAAGAGCATGCTGAACTTGAGATTATAGTTAACAAATACAGAGAATATAGAGATGCAGAGAACTCACTTGCAGAAAATAAAGAGATGCTAAATGACGAATCAGATAGAGAAATGAGAGAGATGATTCAGGAAGATATTAAAGCGTTAACAGAAACTTGTGAAAAAGCTAAAGAGGATATAAGAATATTATTATTACCAAAGGATCCAAATGATGATAAAAACGTGTTTATAGAGATTAGAGGAGGAGCAGGCGGAGATGAAGCAGCTCTGTTTGCGGCTAACCTATTTAGAATGTATACAAGATATGCAGAGCGTAACAGATGGAAAGTTGAAATTATGAGTGCAAATGAAACTGATATTGGTGGATTTAAGGAAGTTGTATTCATGGTTAAAGGGGATAAAGCGTACAGTAAGCTTAAATATGAGAGTGGTGTACATAGAGTTCAAAGAGTACCTGACACAGAATCAAGTGGTAGAATTCATACATCTACAGCTACTGTTGCAGTGCTTCCAGAGGTTGAAGATGTAGACTTGGAAATAAACATGAATGATATAAAAGTAGATGTATTTAGAGCGTCAGGAAACGGTGGACAATGTGTTAATACAACGGATTCGGCAGTAAGAATGACTCACTTACCATCAGGACTTGTGGTATCATGTCAAGATGAAAAGTCACAGCTTAAAAATAAAGAAAAAGCTCTAAAGATATTAAGATCAAGATTGTTCGAAGCTGCAGAAGCAGAGAGAGCTAAAGGGATAGCGGACGATAGAAAGAGCCAAGTAGGTACTGGAGATAGAAGTGAAAGAATTAGAACTTATAACTATCCACAAGGAAGAGTTTCGGATCATAGAATAGGATTAACTCTTTATAAATTAGAAGCGTTCCTAGATGGAGAGATAGATGAGATGTTAGATGGATTAATAACTACAGACCAGGCTGAAAAGATGAAAGCAATGGGTAACGGTATTTAATTTAAAAAGGTTGTAAGGTGAGGGTATTATATGGATATAGGTAAAGTCCTAAAGAAGCAGGTGAAATCTTACAAAAGGTTTATGCTATCTATGGGCTTTATTTTTATATTATTGCCTATAGTGTTATTCCTTAGTAAAAAATTTAATATATTCTTTGTGGCGTATCTTGGTGTTATAGAGATGTTAATACTGTCAGCGGTATTGATAAGATATAATGAAGAATATCTTAAATTTGAATTAAATGAAAATAAAATAACAATAGCTACAGTTGGTGGAAGAATTAAATATAAAATTTCATATGATAAGGTGGCAATGATTCACACGATACCTCAGGAGCGATATTTTGAAATACTTATAATAACAAGGTCAAGATTTAGAAATAAGAGAATGCGTGTTGTTACAAATAAAGTGATAGAGAAATATAAGGATATAGGAAAATATTATGCAAAGATAAAAATGCCGAATGATGGAGACTATTATTACTTTCTAGTGAAACGAGGCGGGGTTAAAAAATATCTTTTGCTTGATATGTTATTTAGATATTCGGTGGAAGCAATATTTACTGAAAATGCAGTAGAGAATATAAAAGAGTATAGGAAGTCGAATAAAATAAGGAATTCATAAATATATTTCTAATAGTAATATTTTTTATGGAGGAGTTATGAATAGTACAATATTTGTAATAGGAATATTTTCTGCGATTGTATCAATTATAGGAACTATGGTAGGGGCTCTCATAGGTGTATCTTTAAAAAATCCTACAAATAAATTATTAGGAATGTTACTGTCTGTGGCTACAGGAATAATTATATCTATAATTTTTCTAGAGCTTATACCTGAGTCTATTGATAAGATAGGATTTATTAGAAGTCTTATAGTTATAATTATAGGAATAGTAGTAGTATATTTTATTGATTCGATGATTGGGGTTACTGGAAATAAACAAGGTGAAAATAAGAGTAACACAAAGCATACAAAAGTAGCAATTTTAATGGCATTGGGACTTATGATGCATAATTTTCCCGAGGGAATTATAATGGGGTTTGGGTTTGTTAAGGGTTCAGGACTTGGAATAAAAATGAGTATACTAATATCGATTCATGATATTCCCGAAGGAATAGCTATGACGGCTCCATTAATAGCGGCTGGTAAAAATCCATTGAAAATTTTATGGTATAGCTTTTTAGTTGCATTTCCTACGATAATAGGAGCTTGGATAGGTATACTTCTTAATAATATATCTAATGTGTTTTTAGGATATAGTATTGCGTTTGCTAGTGGAATTATGATCTATGTAGCATTTGGACAAATGTTGCCTGAAAGCAATGAATTACGAAGTGGTTATACCAATGCGATGTGGATTATACTTGGAATTATATTTGGGTTTGTAATGATAAATTTATTTTAAGTCAATATTGAAGTAGGTGGAATAAGTAGTATGAAAACAAAAGTTGTGAGGTTAAGTGAGAAAAATTTAGATGAGAGTGCCATTAAGGAGGCTGGGGAAATTATTAAAAGTGGTGGACTTGTAGCATTCCCTACAGAAACGGTATATGGATTAGGGGCAAATGCACTAGACCCAGAAGCGGTAACTAAGATATTTATAGCAAAGGGAAGGCCACAGGATAATCCGCTTATAATACATGTTGCAGATTATGATATAGATTCTTATGTTAAGAATGTGCCAGGAGTGGCAAGGGAGATAATTAAAAAATTTTGGCCAGGTCCAATAACAATAATATTAGAGAAGACAGATTTGATTCCAGATGAAACTAGTGCAAATTTAAGTACTGTAGGTATAAGAATGCCAGAGAATAATATTGCGAGAAGTCTTATAAAGGCAGCAGGAGTACCCATAGCGGCACCATCAGCAAATATTTCGGGTAAACCAAGTCCAACAGATATGGAAAGTTGCATTGAAGATTTAAATGGTAAGATTGATTGTATACTTGGTGGAGAAAACAGTGTAGTTGGAATGGAATCTACAATAGTAGATTGTACAACAACTCCTACTTGTATATTAAGGCCGGGTGCTATAACTCTAGAGATGTTAAAGGAAATAGATTCAGGAACATATATAGATAAATCTATATTGTCTAAACCTAAGGAAGACTTTAAGCCCAAGGCTCCGGGTATGAAGTATAGACATTATGCACCTAAGTCGCCAGTGAAAATTGTTCAAGGTGATATAAATAAAGTTATTGCAAAAATTAATCAAATGGTATTAAATTATAGTAAGCAAGGCAAACGTGTGGGGATTATTGCCACAGATGAAACTAAAGGGTTATATAAAAATGCAACTATAGTTTCACTTGGAGCAAGAAGCTGCATGGATGATGTGGGAAAAAATCTATTCAGAGTGTTAAGAGGATTTGATGCCTTGGATATAGACATAATACTTTGTGAGGCATTTGAAGAAGTAGGGGTAGGTATGGCTATAATGAATAGGTTAAAAAAGAGTGCGGGATTTGATATCCTGGAAATATAAGCATGAGGGGGATGAATATGAGAATAGCAATCGGAAGCGACCATGGCGGATTAAAGTTAAAGCAAGACGTAATTAAGCATTTACAAGGTAAAGGCATTGAAGTTAAAGATTATGGTACATATACCCAGGAATCTTGTGATTATCCAGAGTATGGGCAAAAGGTTGGGGAGGCAGTAGTTGCGAAAGAGTGTGATCTTGGAATTTTAATATGTGGCACAGGTATTGGAATTAGCATAGCTGCAAATAAAATACCTGGAGTTAGAGCGGCTCTTTGTAGTGATACATTCAGTGCTCATGCTACTAGAGAGCACAATAATGCAAATATCCTAGCTATGGGTGAGAGAGTTGTTGGAGCGGGTCTTGCGCTAGACATAGTTGATGCGTTTTTAGAATCAAACTTTGAAGGTGGAAGACACGAAGGTAGAGTTAACAAAATTACACAAATAGAAGAAAAATATAGCAGATAAGCTTAGGAGGAGAAAAAATGAGTAAAGTTACACAAATTGACCATCCATTAATATTACATAAGTTAGCATTCATGAGGGATAAGAATACTGGGTCTAAGTATTTTAGAGAATTAGTAGAAGAAGTTGCAATGCTTATGGCGTATGAAGTTACAAGAGATATGCAATTAGAAGAGGTTGAAATTGAAACACCTATATGTATTACAAAATGTAAGATGCTTGCAGGTAAAAAGGTGGCTATAGTTCCTATACTAAGAGCTGGACTTGGAATGGTAGATGGAATGCTTAAACTTATGCCAGCAGCAAAAGTTGGTCATATTGGTATGTACAGAGATGAAGAAACTTTAATGCCAGTAGAGTACTTTTGTAAATTACCACAAGATATAGAAGAAAGAGATATTATTGTAACAGATCCAATGCTTGCAACAGGCGGTTCAGCTATAGATGCTATAAACGCACTGAAGCAAAGAGGGGCTAAAAATATAAGGCTTATGTGTCTTGTAGGAGCACCAGAGGGTATAAAAGCAGTTATGGAAGTACATCCAGATGTAGATATATTTTTAGCTTCAATAGATGAGAAATTAAATGAGCATGGATATATAGTACCAGGTCTTGGAGATGCTGGAGACCGTTTATTTGGAACGAAGTAGGTCTTGGAGTTTAAAATTTGAAATTTAGGATTTAGAGTTTAATAATCAAACATATAAAATTAATTAGGATATAAATAGGGTATTGTTAAGTGAATTTACTTAGCTATACCCTTTTTATCATGTGCGATTTAAGATGAAAGATGAAGGATATGGAAAGTTTTGAGGAAGTGTATATAAATTTAGGTTAAATTTTAATAATAAACTTAAATTAAAAAAGAGCATTAGTGTTAAAACTAATGCTCTTGTAATAAGTATAGCAAAAACTTATTATATTGAGGTAATATTACTTACCAAAATGTCTTTGTAATAAACCATTGAAAGCAGCACCGTGTCTAGCTTCATCTTTACACATTTCATGAACTGTATCATGGATTGCGTCTAGGTTTAATTTTTTAGCTAATGTAGCAAGATCTTTCTTTCCTTGACAAGCTCCGTGCTCAGCATCAACTCTCATTTGAAGGTTAGTTTTTGTATCAGCTACAACAACTTCTCCTAATAATTCAGCAAATTTAGCAGCATGCTCTGCTTCTTCAAATGCTATTCTTTTATAAGCTTCAGCGATTTCAGGGAAACCCTCTCTATCAGCTTGACGGCTCATTGCAAGATACATTCCAACTTCTGTACATTCTCCAGTAAAGTTAGCTCTTAATCCCTCGATTACTTCAGCATCAACATCTTTAGCGATACCTATTCTGTGCTCATCAGCCCAAGCTAAGTTATCAGTTGACTTCTCTACAAACTTATCTGCACCTGCTTTACATACTGGACAAGCAACTGGAGCAGAATCCCCTTCATGAACATAACCACATACTGTACATACAAATTTTTTCATAATTAAATCCTCCTAAATTTTTATTATATATTTATTTATTATTTTGCTTTGTTTTTATCTTATGAACTTATTATATACTATCAAATAATAATTATCAATAGATAATTATTATTTTTTTAAAAAAGTTTTTACTTAATTCTGATAACAGTAGATAAATACTATTATATAGCATATTAATTAAGATATAATAGTATTTATCTATAGTTTACGTAGAGTTAACATATTTAAGGTTAAATATATATATATTACCTTCGAATATATATATATATTCTGATTTAAAATGTATAATTTAAAGTGACAGATAAAATCTTAGTGGAGTTTCAAAGAACGAAATTTATAAAAGTAGTTAGAATAGACAGCTGGATTTTAGGTGTATCATATTTAAATGTAAAATTATGATTGTATAGATAAGGAGGAAATATAGTTTGGATAGAATAGATAAGAATAATTATTACCTGGATATTTGCGAAACAATTTTAGGCAGGGGCACATGTCTTAGAAGAAATTTTGCTGCTATTATTGTTAAAAATGATGAAATAATGTCAACTGGATATACTGGCGCGCCTAGAGGGCGAGTAAATTGTTCTGACATTGGAAGTTGTAGAAGAGAATTGTTAAAGGTGCCAAGGGGTACGCGGTACGAATTGTGTAGATCGGTTCATGCAGAGCAAAATGCGATAATATCGGCGAGAAGGCAGGATATGTTGGGAAGCACACTATATTTAGTTGGGAAAGAGATGAGTAGCGGTGAATATGTAAAAAATTCAGCGCCATGTTCACTATGCAAAAGATTTATAATAAATTCAGGGATAGAAAAAGTTATGATAAGAGATAATAATACAGAATTTAGAGAAATACAGGTTGATTATTGGATAGATAATGATGATTCAATGGAAGGTGATGGATCGTATTAGTTAGACATTTGAATAAATAATTATTTTAATAAGCAAAGTAAAATTAATTTATGTGATTTTTAAAAAGAAAAATATAGTTTTATACGTTTGTAGCGATGTTTAATTTATAATATATAAATAGATATATATAATATGAAATGAAAAATAGCGAGGTAATGCAATTATTTTATATATTTTTAAAGAAAAATAAGATTAAAATGGTTAAAAAAATTCAAATGCTATTAATCAGCATATAAAAAATCACTTTCTAATAAATTTAGAATATTCTATATTTATTAGAAAGTGAATAAAGCTGTTATAAAAACTTCATTTTATTGCAAAATGAAGTAAAATGTAGGAAAAGAAAGAAAAGTTATATTAATAACTCATATTAATCCATATTGAGGTTATTTGAGGTTATTTAAACAAAATTTAGATTTTTGAAGATGCTAGTCTAGGAGTATAATGCAGAAGAGTAAATAAGGAGCGTAAATAAGGAGAAGTACGTACATGGACAATGAATGTGTGAATCTTATAAAAACTATTGGCTTTTTTGATTTAGTTATTGGTATTATATTTTCTTTAATCTTGTCAGGGCCATTTGGTATGATTTCATGGTTTTTTCTGTTGGGAATAATGTGTGGGTTTGTAAATATTGTGATAAATTCATATACAATAGAGATGCAGCTTATGAAGGAAACTAGTTTTAAGGGGTTACTTACAGTTATAGCCTATATATTTAAGATAGCGATTGTATGTGGAACGTCTCTAGTTATTATTACTAAAAGTGAAGTTAGCTTTTTTATTTTTATTGCAGGATATACAGCACAGATATTAGCTGTGCTATGCTATGGAGATAGTCTAAGAAAGCGGGAAAGGGTGTGAGTATATGGAAGAATTAGTACCTTTGTTTGCTCTTAATATTTTTGGATATGAACTTCATATTACATCAAGTATATTAATTCAATGGGTACTGATAGTCATTACATTAGTGTTATCAATTCTATACAGTAAAAAAGTTAAGAAAATCCCAGGGAAAGTACAAAGTGTCATAGAGATAGGAATAGAGTTTCTAACTAATGTGGTAGAGGACAATATGGGTCCAGGAAAAAGTTCATTTATTCCGTACATTGGATCATTAGGAGTGTATCTTTTTTTATTGAACATGGTGGGAATGTTTGGGATAAAGCCTCCTACGGCTGATTTTAGCGTAGCTTTAGGGATTGCAATTACGACATTTTTAGTTGTTAATGGGTATACAATTAAAAAGTTGGGATTATGGGGCTACTTAAAAGGGTATGCAGCTCCGGTACCGTTGCTACTTCCAATAAACATAATGGAGAGAATTATGCTTCCAGTATCATTAAGTTTAAGACTTTTTGGAAATATATTTGCTGCCACTATGATTATGGAACTTTTATATGAGGCGCTTACAGGACTTAATTTTGTTGCAGCTATAGGATTGCCTATACCGTTCCATTTCTATTTTGATATATTTGATGGAACTATACAAATGATTATTTTTGTAATGTTAACTATGATAAACATTAAGATTACTGCCGAACATTAAAATTAACGATGATAACAGAATTAGTTTATAAACAGATTTAAAGAACGGGTAATCTAAATGTATATAAAAATAAAATTGAACATTAAAATTAAAATTAATTAAATGAGGAGGAATTACAAATGGATTCAGCAGCTTTTATAGCAGGAATGTCAGCAATTGGAGCAGGTATTGCAGCTCTTGCGGTTATAGGTGGAGGTATTGGAACAGGAAATGCAACAGGGAAGGCGGTAGAAAGTATAGCCAAACAACCTGAGGCTAGTAGTAAAATAATGAGTGCGTTAATAGTAGGGGGAGCTTTATCAGAGGCGACTGCTATATATGGATTTTTATTAGGACTATTATTGATATTATTTGGAGTAAAAGGTTAATTTACTTGGTAAAAAAATAAGAGAAGGAGGTGCAGTTCCGTATCTTAATTAATTAATAAGTAGGATGTAAAAACAGTGATGAATTTATATTTATTAATTAAGTTACAAGATGAAGGATGGGACGTAATGTATGAGTATTAATCCAGTTATGATTTTGGCAGCGACCATCAATTTCTTTATATTTTATTTTATACTAAGAAAATTTGTGTTTAATAAAACATTAGCGGTGATGAACTCTAGAAAAGAAGAGGTTGAAAATTCCTTTAGGATGGCTAGAGAGCAAGAGGAACGTGCCAAATTACTAAAAGAGCAATATGAAGATGATGTAATAAAGTATAGAAATGATGGATTAAAGCTAGTAGAAACTTTTAAGGAGAAGGCAGATAAAGTTTATGCAGAGATAGTAGAAGAGTCACATAAAGAAGCGAGTACTATTAAAGAAAAAGCTAAGAAGGATATATCCAGAGAGAGAGCTAAGGCTAGCCAAGAAATAAAACAAGAAATTATAGATTTATCAATGAAGCTTGCAGAGAAAACATTGAAAAGTGAAATCAATGAAAGTAAGCATAAAAGTTTAATTGATGAATTTATAACTAAGGTAGGTATTTAAAAATGTATGAATTTTTAGACAGGCGGTATGCTCTTGCGCTTTATGATACGTGCATTGAATCCGATAATGTAGAGCTTGTTTTAGAAGATTTAAAAGAGATAGTTGATGAAATGGAAAATAATGAAGGTCTTATGAAACTTATTAGGAATCCACAAATCAACAAGCAAAATAAGAAGAGAATCTTTAAGGAACTGTTTCAAGGTAATATACAAGTTGAATTATTAAATTTCCTGTTATTACTTATTGAAAAAGGAAGAATACTTTACCTGAAAGAAAAATACAATCAATTTAGATTAATATATTTAGAGCATAATAATACTGTTATAGCTAAAATAAAATCAGTAGTTCCACTTGATGAAAATCAGAGAATTGTGATAAAAGAAAAACTAGAAAAGCAGTATGAAAAAACAATAATTTTAGAAGAAGAAATAGATGAATCTTTAATCGGCGGTATCTTATTAAGAGTTGGGAATGAGGTTATAGATGGTAGCATTAAAAATAAATTAATTGAACTTAGAGATATATCTGAAGGTAATGTTGTAAATAGATATAACTTTAAAGAACTTAATAAAGAATTAATCGCAATTGTTACTGTGGATAAGCTACTAGCCGAGGAAGAGAGAGTAAGACTAAGAGATTGGTTAGAAGATTTCTATGATAGAAATGTTGTTATAAAACAAGTTATAGCAGCTGAGGCTAAGGATAATATAACGATTACTATAGGCGACGATATAATGAAAAAAAGTGTTATAGATAAACTTATAAGTGGTTATATGAAAATAGTAGAGCCTAAAAGCAAAGAAGATCAAATTGTAACGTTAAAAGAAAAAGGAAAAATTCTTGAAGCGAAAATTACTACAGTGATTCCGTTGACGATAGAAGAAAAGGGTAAGATGCTTAAAGCACTTGAGAAATTCTATAGTAGGAAAATAGTAATAAAAGAAGAACTGGACGAAACCATAATAGGTGGAGTGTTAGTTCAAATAGGTAATGATATTACGGATGGAACCGTAAGAAGCAAATTAAGATATATTAGAAGCGATATGCAATAATATACGATAAATTGGCATAGGAATAGAGGTGGAATCATGCATATTAAACCAGGTGAGATAACGTCTATTATAAAAAGAGAATTAGATCGGTATGAAAGTCACATTAACACAATAGATTCAGGGACCATTATTCAAATAGGTGATGGTATAGCCAGAATTTATGGATTAGATAATTGTCTAGAAGGAGAACTTTTAGAGTTTCCTAAGAATGTATATGGCATTGCGCTAAACTTAGAACAGGACAATGTAGGATGTGTATTACTTGGATCTGAGGAAGGTATAAGAGAAGGCGATATAGTAAAAAGAACAGGTAGAGTAGTTGAAGTTCCTGTAGGGGAAGACCTTATAGGAAGAGTTGTAGATTCACTAGGGAATCCTATTGATGGAAAGGGTACTATAAATGCAGCCGAGTATAGAGCAGTAGAAATAGAGGCCCCAGGTGTTATAGAAAGACAATCTGTTAAGCAGCCAATGCAGACAGGAATAAAAGCAATAGATTCAATGATTCCTATTGGAAAAGGGCAGAGAGAGTTAATTGTAGGGGATAGACAGACGGGTAAAAGCGCTCTAGCGATAGATGCAATTATTAATCAAAAGGGTAAAAATGTAACGTGCGTTTATGTAGCTATAGGACAAAAGCAATCTACAGTGGCTAATATAGTTAATGTATTAACTGCACAGGGAGCTATGGAGTATACAATAGTTGTGGCTGCTACAGCTTCACAATCAGCATCACTTCAGTATTTAGCACCGTTTTCTGGATGCTCTATGGCTGAATATTTCATGTATAAGGGTGGAGACACATTAATAGTATATGATGACCTATCGAAGCACGCTGTTGCTTATAGAACCATGTCACTATTACTTCGAAGACCACCAGGAAGAGAAGCGTATCCAGGGGATGTTTTCTATCTTCACTCAAGACTTTTGGAGAGAGCAGCAAAACTTTCAGATACGTTAGGTGGAGGATCCCTTACAGCACTTCCAATAATTGAAACTTTGGCAGGGGATGTTACAGCATATATTCCGACTAATGTAATATCTATAACAGATGGTCAAATTTTCTTGGAAGCGGACTTATTCCACGCAGGACAAAGACCGGCTGTAAATGCAGGAATATCAGTATCAAGGGTTGGTGGAAATGCACAAATTAAGGCTATGAAGCAAGTGTCATCAACGCTAAGGATAGAACTAGCTCAGTACAGGGAACTCGTAAACTTTACTCAGTTCGGTTCAGATCTTGATAAAGAGACTGTTAAGAGATTGGAAAAAGGTAAGAGAATTATTGAAATATTAAAACAGGATCAATATGTTCCTATGGATGTTGAAAGACAAATCATAATAATATATTGTGCAGTAAATAATTTCTTAAATGATATACCAGTTAATAAAATTAGAGATTTTGAAAAGGAATTTTTAGAATTTGTAGATATTCACAATAGAGATATACCTAATTTAATAAAAGAGAGAGAAGTATTAGATTCAGAAATAGAAGAAAAGTTAATTGCTGCTATAGAGGAATTTAAGAAGGTATTTTTAGCTGGGATTTAAGAAAATCACCTAAAATTGTAGGAGGTGAAGATATGGGAGTTGCGGGGTTAGTTGTACTCAAGAAGAGAATAAAATCCATAGAAAGTACAAAAAAACTTACTAAGGCCATGGCCTTAGTAGCGACATCAAAACTAAAAAAAGTAAGGGTTGCATTGTATACTAATAAGACTTATTTTAAAAGCTATAAAGAAACTATGGATGAAGTAATTCCAGCACTACCTAAGGACAATAGGTATATGCAGAAGAATGAAAGTAAGCAAAAGCTAATTATAGTAATAACTTCTGATATGGGTATGTGTGGAGCTTATAATAATAATGTTATAGGCCAGTTAAGAGATGCGACAGCAGATAAGACTAAAGAATATAAGCTTCTAGTACTAGGCCAAAAAGGTATAGTTCTATGTAAAAGATTTAACTTTGAAATGGTAAATTATGATATGAAATTATCTGATGTGCCAACTTTAAGCCAAGCAAAGAACATATTTGAATTTGCCTTTGGAATGTTTTCTAGGGGTGAGGTTGGAGAAGTTAGCGTGGTATATACTTGGCTAAAAAATGCTATAGTAAAGGAACCAAGAGAGCTTAAAATATTACCTCTAGAATTTAATTCGGATAAAAGTGATAAAATTAATGAAGACGAATTTGATATAGAGGGTAATGAAGAGGATCTGATAGAATCAATAGTTCCGTCATATTGTAGTGCGATGATGCTTAATGCAATGATGAATTCTAAAGCATCGGAACAGAGTAATAGAATGGAAACTATGAATAGTGCAACTAGAAATGCTGATGATTTGATATCGGGATTGAAATTGAAATATAATAGGATTAGACAAAGTGCAATAACACAGGAGATTTCTGAAATTGTTGGAGGTTCTGAGGCTCAAAAATAGCTTGGAATCACTAAGATAATGTATAGTTAATATTATAAAAGTATAGATAGATGGGAGGCGCTATATTTAAGTTGCATGATTGTGCAATTAAATTTAGCGAGTTAATATGTCACAACGTATTGGTAAAGTAGTTCAAATTATTGGACCAGTAATAGATATAAAGTTTGACGGGGATTCACTGCCAAATATTTATAATGCTATTCAGATCAAAATGGATGGAAGAGTTATAATAGCTGAAGTAGAGCAACACATAGGGGATGATATAGTTAGAACTATATCTATGGAATCTACGGAAGGTCTTAAACGTGGAGTTAAGGCTATAGATACAGGTAGACCTATTGAGGTACCTGTAGGGCCTAAAGTTCTTGGACGACTTTTTAATGTGTTAGGTCAACCTAAAGATGAAAAAGGGCCGATTGAAACAGATAAATATTATACAATTCACAGGCAAGCACCTACCTTTGAAGAACAGTCTGTAGAACCAGAGATGTTTGAAACAGGAATAAAGGTAATAGATTTAATTGCGCCATACCAAAAGGGTGGTAAGATTGGTTTATTTGGAGGCGCGGGAGTTGGAAAAACTGTATTAATACAGGAGCTTATTAACAATATAGCAAGAGAACATGGTGGGCTATCTGTATTTACGGGAGTAGGAGAAAGAACAAGAGAAGGAAATGATCTATATAATGAAATGATAGAATCAGGAGTTATAAATAAGACTGCCTTAGTTTTTGGACAGATGAATGAATCTCCAGGTGCAAGAATGAGAGTTGCCTTAACGGGACTTACAATGTCAGAGTATTTTAGAGATCAAGGTCAAGATGTATTGTTATTTATAGATAATATATTTAGATTTACTCAAGCTGGTTCAGAGGTTTCGGCTTTACTTGGAAGGATACCGAGTGCGGTAGGATACCAGCCTACATTAGCAACAGAAATGGGAGCTTTGCAGGAGCGTATAACATCAACAAGAAGTGGATCAATCACTTCAGTGCAGGCTGTATATGTGCCAGCGGATGACCTTACAGATCCAGCACCAGCGACTACATTCTCACACCTTGATGCAACTACAGTTTTATCTAGATCTATAGTAGAACTAGGTATATACCCAGCTGTAGATCCATTAGAATCATCATCTAGAATGCTTGATCCTAGAGTTGTAGGTGAAGAGCATTATAAGATAGCTACAGATGTAAAATATATTCTTGAAAGATATAAAGAGCTTCAAGATATAATAGCTATACTTGGGGTAGATGAATTATCGGATGAGGATAAAGTCTTAGTTAAGAGAGCGAGAAGAGTGCAAAGATTTTTATCACAACCGTTTACGGTAGGAGAGCAATTTACTGGATTTAAAGGAAAATATGTTCCGATTAAAGATACGGTAAGAGGATTTAAAGAAATTCTAGAAGGAAAGCATGATGAATTGCCAGAAGCAGCATTTTTATTTGCGGGATCGATAGAAGATGTTATAGAAAAATCTAAGGCTATTAAATAATGCTAAGTTGGATGTGATAAGTTATGAACAAAACATTTAATCTTATAATTATTACCCCTGAAAATGAAGTTTTCAAGGGTGATGTAGTTAACTTAAATTGTGAAACTACAGAAGGAAGGATGGGAATTCTTCCAGATCATTGTGCTGTTATTGCAGGACTTGTATCAACAATAACTAAATTTGAAGAAGAAAGTGGAGAAATTCATGAGGTAAAAACTTCAGATGGAATATTAAAAGTAAGAAAAAATAAAGTAAGTATACTTTGTAATACAGCAGAATGGGTAAAGTGAAAATAATATAAGAAAAGGTGATTTATACATTGTGTAAATCACCTTTTTACATACATAAATATAAACTACTATAAGGTTTTATGAACATATTTTTGAAAAAGTTATATATTAGTAATATAAGGGACGATTAAAAATGTATAATTTAGAATTTGAAATAAGGGATAAAATTTTTAACGGATTTTAAAAGAATAAAGTGTATAAATTTAATTAAAATATGAATATAATAAATAAGTAAATACCTTCATCCAAAATATGTAAAAAGAGAATAAAAGTGATTATTAAGTCAATAATCTAGAATAGTTGGATTTATTCTTTAGTGAGGTGGGGTATACATGAAATTGTATAAAAAATTATTAATTATGACACTATTAACATTGAGCATTATAAATGTTAGCGGTGAGATTTCCTATGGCAAAGACAAGAGTGATATGTTTAAAGAGATATTAAGTAATGTAGATGTTGTCATAGAGGAGTATATGGTTCAAGGAAGTTTTTATAGTGAGGAAAAGCCGGAAGTAATATATGACAAGATAATTAGTAATGTAGAAAAGGTTGCGGGACAAGTTAATCTTGAATATGAAAATGAGAATAATTTCAAATTAAAATTGGATAATAAGAATTACAAAGGTAAAATTCAAATATTAGCATATAAACAAGGATATGAGGTTATATTAAACATTTCTATTTGTGGAGAAAATTTAGATATTAATGAAGAAGAAAAGTTGAATGGTAAAATTTCAGAAATTTTGGCTCCAATTAATAGTATGACAGAGTATTCACTATGCATAAAAAGTAAAATCTTAAGTAATACTATAGAAGAAGTAAAAGATGTAGTCTTAAATGAACTAGAGTCATATAAAGCACAGAATATAGATAAAGTAAAAATCAATAATGGGTATAGTATTATAAGTGACACAGATATTTATAATGAAAAGATAATATTAGGTAAATCTATAGATTTTAATTGTGCCATAGTTAGATATTCTTCAGGATGCTATTTAATAATGGGAAACCCAGAGATAATGGTAACGTACTAAACTAGTAGCATTTAAAGTGGAGGATTAACATGTGTAAATTTTATATAAAGGGTAATGATAGATTGATAGGTGATGTAAACATAAGTTCAGCGAAAAATGCTGTATTACCTATATTGGCCTCAACAATATTAGCAGACAGTGAATCAATAATAAGTAATGTACCAATGCTAGATGATGTATATGTATTATGTGATGTATTAAAGTCAATTTCTGCAGAAGTAAATATAGATAAGAATACTAATAGGGTAAGAATAGATGCTAAAAATTTAGATGATAAAGGGATAGATAATAACTTGATAGGAAAGATGAGAGCAGCATTTTTAGTCATAGGACCATTAGTAGCTCGATTTGGGAAAGCAAGAATTTCCCTACCAGGTGGATGTAAGATTGGTGCTAGACCTATAGATTTATATCTAAAAGGATTAAAGGCTTTAGGTGCTACGATAAAGGAAGAAAATGGGTATGTAGAAGTTAGTACAAAGAGGTTTATTGGGGGTGCGGTATTTTTAGACTATCCATCAGTGGGTGCCACTGAAAATTTAATGATGTCAGCAACACTTGCAGAAGGGAAGACATATATAGAAAATGCTGCTAGGGAGCCTGAAATAGTAGATTTAGCTAATTTCTTAAATAAGATGGGAGCTAGAATCATAGGTGCAGGAACTAGTACTATATGTATAATTGGTGTAGATAGATTAACTGGGGCAAATCACAGCCCTATATTTGATAGAATAGAAGCGGGAACTATGATGGTTGCAGCACCTATGACAAGAGGTAAGATAACAATAAATGGAGTGGATGAAAATTACTTAAGACCTGCTATATTTAAGTTGAGAGAAATGGGTGTAAAAATAGATGTTATAGGAGATAAAGTTATTGTGGATGGAGATGTGGATTTAAAGCCAATAAATATCATAACATTGCCACATCCAGGGTTTCCTACGGACATGCAATCTCAAATGTTGAGTTTGTTATGTATTGCACAAGGGCAAAGTAGTGTAAAGGAAACAGTTTTTGAAAATAGATTCATGCAAGTTTCAGAACTTAGGAGAATGGGAGCTAATATTTCTATAAATGGAAAGGTTGCAACCATAGATGGGGTTGAAAAATTAACAGGTGCAGAAGTTGTGGCACCTGATTTAAGAGCTGGTGCTGGTCTTATATTAGCGGCTTTAGGAGCTAAGGGAAGCACAATAATAGATGAGATATATCATATCGATAGAGGATATGTTGCCATAGAGGAAAAACTTACTGCATTGGGTGCAGATATAATACGGTTATGATTTTATAGTAAATTAATTTTTATACAGGATAATAGAAATAAACTGTATTGATTAAATTATGATTTAGAATATTGACTATTAAGGCTCAGCTACAAGAAAAGCTGGGCCTTTTTCGGCTTTAAATTTATTGTAGGAATATTATAAGGGATAGAGTAATAGATATAACTAAGTTATGAACTGTAAATAAATTAGATTTATTGGGAAGGAGGATGAAGTGTGAAATATTATAGAAATGTTAGAGTAAACTTTGATTATGATAAAATAGTGAAAATATTGGGACCAATCATAAATGTAGCTATATATTCCACTGTATTATTAGGATTTCTTATTTTATCTTATAAATTAATATTAGGAGGAGATAAAATTATAGCGGAAGATAGGAGAGTCAGTGAAGTGGTAGATGTTTTTAATTCAAATAGTAAAATTGAAGAAGGTCAAGAAAATCATATACCGCTAGATATACATATAGAAAATGTGGAAGTATATATATCAAAAGAAAATAGAATTATTACCTTACCATTAGAAGAGTATATTAAGGGTGTGGTATGTAGTGAAATGCCATTAAATTTTAATAAAGAAGCACTAAAAGCACAAGCTATAGCAGCAAGAACGTATACAGTATCGCATACAAAGTCAATTTCAAAAGGTTGTACTAATGGTAAGGGTGCAGATTTATGCGATACAGTCCATTGTCAAGTGTATACAAAAAAAGATGAAAAAATAAAGCAACTTGGAGGATTGGGAGAAAGCAGGTGGAGCCTTGTGGAGGAAGTTGTTAATGAGACACAGGGAATGGTGCTTACATATAATAACGAGATAGTGAAAGGTGCATATTATTTTTCTACTAGTGGTGGTAAAACGGAAAATGTGGAGGATGTATTTACTAATGCACTACCTTATTTAAAAAGTGTGAAAAGTGAGGGGGAAGAGATAGCTCCGAGATATAATAGTACAGAAACAATTGATATAAATAGATTTGTGCAAATTGTAAATGAAAATTATAAGGATGCAAATATTTCATCAGGAGATTTAGAGAATCAAATTGGAATAGATAGTTATACGGAAGGTGGGCGTGTTAAAGAGATTCGGTTAGGTGATATTAAAATAACAGGAGTTAAATTTAGGGAGTTATTTGGATTGAATTCAGCTGGATTTTCATTGGAATTCTTGAGCAATCAAGTGATTATAAATTGTATTGGATTTGGGCATGGAGTGGGTATGAGTCAGTGGGGAGCTAATGTTATGGCAGGTGAGGGTAAAACTTATGAGGAGATTTTAAAACATTATTATACAGGTATAGAGATTAAAACATTAAATAATAAGTAAAAATATATTTTTATAAGGCTTAGGCCTTATTTTTTTTGCGAAAACAAGAATTTTTTTCTGAATGGTGTATTAATTTCCAAATATGAGTCCACAATACTGATGGAGGTGTTTTTATGAACAATAAACTTAATAAAGTGAAACAATTCTTTAAAAAAGAAGGTTTCTATGTAATTCTATTTGTTTGTTTATGTGCTGTTGCTACTGTTGCAGCTGTAACCGCTGGAAGAAATAGCGGTGAAAATTCTAAAGATAATAACAATGTAGCGATAGATCAAACAGAAAAAGAAGTAGTAGTTCAACCGGAAAGACCGGAAAATGCATTGCAGGTAAAGGAAGAGCTTGAAGAGGTTCCAGTAGTTCAGAATGATGAAGAGAATGGAACGCAAGCAGTTTCAGCAAAAGGTGAAACTAGTTTTAATAATCCTGTAGAAGGTACTTTGGGTAGAGCTTACTCAGAAGAACCTGTATATTGGGCAACGACAAAAAGCCATAAAACCCATTTAGCTATGGATATTAAAGCTGAAGAAGGTGCTAGCGTTAAAGCGTCAGCAGCTGGAGTTGTTAAAAGTGTAGGGGTTAATACTGAGGGTGCTTACGTAGAGGTAGATCATCAAAATGGACTAACTACAATATATGGAAACTTAAATGAAGAAGTTGCGGTTAAAAAGGGTGATACTGTAACTATTAATCAAGAATTAGGTGTTGTTGGTAAAACTACAAATCTTGCATATGAAGACTATGGAACATATTTACATTTCCAAATGTTGAAAGATGGAAAAGAAGTGGACCCAGCTAAGTATGTTAGTTACAACAAATAGTTAAAAATTAACTTTCTTACTAGTTCTGAACTTTATATGAAAAGGGCTAGTAAGAAGGTAATTTAAAGTAGAAAGTTAGCATATTTATAATTATAGAAGGGTTAAGGAGGTAACACTTTGAAAGACTATATTGAGGATAGAGTACTAGAAGTAGCAAAATATATAATAGAGTCCGAGGCTACAATAAGAAAAACTGCATCGGTTTTTGGGGTAAGTAAAAGTACAATTCATAAAGATATGACGGAGAGATTACCTAAAATAAATGCTCAAATAGCAGAGGAAGCAAAAAATATATTAGATCTAAATAAAGCGGAAAGACATATAAGAGGCGGGAAAGCTACAAAAATGAAATATAAAACAATTGAAGGTTAGTTACAATAGTAATATAATAGGATTATATTAGAAAAATTGTATAGTATTTTAAATAAAAAATACTAAAAAACGGGAGTGAATTTGAAATGTTTTTTGGAGCTGGAACGGATATGGGAATAGATCTAGGTACTGCCACGGTGCTTGTTTACATGAAAGGTAAGGGGATAATTCTAAAAGAACCTTCAGTTGTGGCTATTAATAAAAATGAAAACAAGGTATTGGCTGTTGGTGAAGAGGCTAGAAAGATGATTGGTAGAACGCCAGGGAATATTGTGGCTATTCGACCACTTAGAAATGGCGTAATATCAGACTATGATGTTACAGAAAAAATGCTTGAACATTTCATAAAAAAGGCATGTGGGAAACGTAAAATGGCAACTCCTAGAGTTGTAATGTGTGTGCCTTGTGAAGCTACGGAAGTGGAAAGAAGAGCAGTAGAAGATGCAGCAAAGAATGCTGGTGCTAAAAAGGTGTTAATAATAGAAGAACCATTGGCTGCAGCTATAGGTGCAGGGTTAGATATAACTAAAGCTAGTGGGAATATGGTTATTGATATAGGTGGGGGAACTACTGATATAGCAGTAATTTCCTTAGGTGGTATGGTTGTTAGGGAATCCATTAAAGTTGCTGGAGATACCTTTGACAGTGCTATAATTCGATATATAAGGAAAAAACATAAATTAATGATTGGAGAAAGAACGGCTGAAGAGTTAAAGATAAACATAGGTTGTGCTTATGCAAAAGATGAAGATATAAAAGAAGAAGTGAGAGGCAGAGATCTTATAACTGGGCTACCTAAAAATATTACAGTTTATTCTAGTGAGATGCAAGACGCGCTTAAAGATGCGGTATATGCAATTGCGGAGTGTGCACACTCGGTATTAGAAAAAACTCCACCGGAGCTTGCCGCTGACATAGTGGAAAAGGGAATAATAATAACTGGTGGTGGTGGATTATTAGATGGTCTAGACAAGTTGATAGAAGAAGTTACACATGTACCTGTATATATTGCAGAAGATGCTGTATCATGCGTTGCAATTGGGACAGGGAAAAGTCTTGAACTTGAAGACTCATTAGATTGTTATTTTAGTGGATATAACACCACGATGTAAACTTAAAATGTACAAGTTTGAAGATTAAACCTAACTTAAGGTAGGTTACATATAATAAAGTTAATCTATTTTAATTTAAATTGGAATAGAAATTTCAATTTAATTTAGTATAAAATACCTAGTATATAATGATTTTATATACTAGGTATTTTATATATCAGTTAAATAAAGAGCTTAAATAATAACCGTGGATTAAACCATTTGTGATAACTTTTGAAAGTTCAAAAATTAAGCTTAATCTAATATTTCTATTCGTAAATGGTTCATCTACATCACTAGAATCTACGATGCCGATTATAGATATATTACCAACGGGTGAAAGGCATTTACCAACACCTTTACCTGGATTGATTGGAAAATTTCTAACTTGTATTTCACCAATTTTATCAGGTGGGCCTAAACATGCATCTATACCAATAATTTTAGAAGTTGGGTGATTTAACTTTATATCAGAGAGTTTGGTATCTAAATTTAGGGCATGTATGGGATTTGAAATAGTGCCGTAGACAGGTAGAGGAAAAAATTTTTCTTCTAACATGCTGCCAATGATAGGACCGAGACAGTCACCAATGCATCTATCAGTTCCAATACAAACTATAATAGTGTTTGCATCTAATTCATCTTTTAAAAAATTTGATAAGGAGTAATAACCTAATTGATCTTTATAATGAATTTTAACTTTACTCACAGAAACACCTCCATAGCAATTTATATGAAGTTATATTGGTATAAATTCTAAAAAAAATGGAATAATTTTAAATAGTTTTTAAAGGAGGGAAGTAAGTTGAAGCGAAATATATATTCGGCAATAGTTATTGGTTATGCACTGTTTAACATAGTGATATTAATTTATTTTCAAGCTTATGAAAATAAAAGCTTGTATAAAGAAAGTGATTATAGCAGTGAATCAAAAGGAAGTAATTTAAATGAGGAACTAGATAAGGATGAAGTAATGAATAGTGGGGATTTATCGAAGCTAGAGATTGATAAATCAGATAATGAATTCAATAGGCAACGAACATATATAAACAATAATAAACAAGAACAGTTAAAATCTTTAGATGAAATTAGTGCTGAGATAGCTATACCAGAAAACTTGGAATTTGATAGTTACAATAAAAAGATGAGAGAACAAAACAAAGTAATGAGGGTATCTACAGATGAAATAATTGATAACTTGACAACTGTAGAGAAAGGGAAAATAATGATCTTGTGCAAAGAGTTAGATGATGAAGATTACAACAATATAAATAAATATTTAAGTTATACAAATGAGAAATTGGGAGTGAAAAAAACATTAGATGTGTTAGAAAAAAAAGTTGATAAGAAAAAAATAGATGAAGTGAAAAAAATATTTTCGAAGTATATTGATATGGATAAAGTTGAGAAAGGTGATTGAAATCAGTATAAATGCTTAGAAGTGAAAGAAATAAATAATAAGAAGTTGATAAAAATGATAAAAAATAAAAAAAGTTAAAAAAAATTAAATTTAGGGGTTGAAAAAATATAAATATAATTGTATACTAAGTCTTGTCAGTTTAATGAAAATTGGTTTGGCGAAAATTAAGTATAGAAATTGCAAAAACTTATAGTAGATTTGAAATTTCAATATTTAAAATGTGGAGGAGTTCCCGAGTGGCCAAAGGGGGCAGACTGTAAATCTGTTACGTTTCGTTTCGATGGTTCGAATCCATCTTCCTCCACCATATGGTCGCATAGCTCAGCTGGGAGAGCATCTGCCTTACAAGCAGAGGGTCACAGGTTCGATCCCTGTTGTGACCACCATTTAAACTTTTAAATGAAACCTAAATTTATAATTTGAGTTTCGGAAAAATAATATAAAACAAATAATAATGGCTAAAAACTTATGTGCTGGCATGGCTCAACGGTAGAGCAGCTGATTTGTAATCAGCAGGTTGTAGGTTCGATTCCTATTGCCAGCTCCATAAAGTGGAGGAGTTCCCGAGTGGCCAAAGGGGGCAGACTGTAAATCTGTTACGTTTCGTTTCGATGGTTCGAATCCGTCTTCCTCCACCATACGGTCGCATAGCTCAGCTGGGAGAGCATCTGCCTTACAAGCAGAGGGTCACAGGTT
>NZ_JAVXAO010000019.1:0-39413 GCF_036660475.1 Clostridium sp.
CTATCGAATTAACTGGTTTTACCTTTTTCTCTGTTTAATTTTCAAAGACCATTTTAATCATCAGTTACTCCCGACGACTCTTTTAATTCTACTAGATAATTTCTTATCTGTCAATACTTTTAAAAACTTTTTTCAAGTTTTATTATTTAGTATTCTGTGTTTATCGCATCTCTCAGCGACAAGATTTATCTTACCATTATTATTTAATATATACTTATTGCATAATCTTATTTATCCACCATTAATGTAAATTTACTCAATAATCCATAAGAATACTAGTTAATTCTTATATTGATACACGTGGTTGTGTTTCTTTATTATTCATTGTTTTATAGTTATTAATTTTAAAATCCATACTATTGTTTATCTATTGAAGCTCACATATATTCATATTTAAGCTACCTCTGGTACAGGATAATAACGATTCTTTATAATGTAGTTTTACATTTAAGTTTCCACCTAATTAATAATTAACACTTATAAGTTACACATAAATTCAATTACCATCATTCTTGATAATAAAAAAATAGCACCCAAACTACTTCTATAGTTTAGATGCTACTTTTTTA
The DNA here is from genome assembly GCF_036660475.1 of Clostridium sp. GTDB lineage: Bacteria > Bacillota > Clostridia > Clostridiales > Clostridiaceae > Clostridium_J. Next base: position 570 of record NZ_JAVXAO010000019.1, read on the forward strand.
ATTAATTATATTTATTCTAAGTCACTCTCAACTTCTTCAATTAAAATATCCTCGTCTATTAATATTTGATCACTAGGTAATTCATCTATCAATATCTGCTCATCCTGTAGTTTTATATTTTCACTATTATAATTAATCTTTGCAACAGCCACTATATTAACATCTCCACCAGTTTTCATAAGTGTAACACCCATTGCATTTCTGCTAGTTGTTGATATATCGCTAACATTGATTCTTATTATTATACCATTGCTATTAATAAGCATCATTTCATCAACATCTCTAACAACTCTACCACTTACAACATTTCCTGTTTTATCTGAAATTTTATAAGTTTTTATACCCTTTCCACCTCTTCTTTGAAGTGTGTAGTTGGATATAGCTGTTCTTTTTCCAAAACCTTTTTCACTTATTACGAGCAACTCTTCATCTTCTTTAGCTATAACCATAGATACTGCAAAATCATTATCCCTTAGATTTATAGCTTTTACTCCTGTTGTAGTTCTTCCCATATTTCTAACTTCTGACTCATTAAATCTAATTGAGTAACCATCTTTAGTTACAAATAAAACTTCGTCATTGCCTTTTGTTATTCTAACTCCAACAATTTCATCATCTTCTTTTAGATTTATAGCATTTAATCCATTTTTTCTTATGTTTTCAAATTTATCTAATGATGTCTTTTTAACCATACCTGATTTAGTACCCATTAATAGATAATTTTCTTTATCAAATGTCTTTATGGACATAACTGCTTGTATATTCTCATCAGCATCCAATGGTAATATATTAACTACATTAGTTCCTTTTGCTGTTCTTCCTGCTTCTGGAATCTCATACGCCTTTAATTTATATGCTTTTCCCTTGTTGGTAAAGAATATTATATTATTTAGCGTTGGAGTTATTAAAATATGTTCCACAAAGTCATCTTCCTTTGTAGTTATACCTTGTATACCCCTTCCCCCTCTTTTTTGGGCGTTATAAGTATCTGCTGGTATTCTCTTTATATAACCACCATGAGTCAATGTAATTACAATATCCTCATTATCTATTAAGTCTTCATCTTCAAAACTATATGGATTTTTCTCTATAACACTTCTTCTCTCGTCCCCATATTTTGTTTTAATCTCTATTAACTCATCTTTTATTATATTTAAAAGTATTTCTTCGCTATTTAATATTGATTGCAGATAAGCTACAGTATTCATTAATTCATTATACTCTTCTTCAATTTTATCTCTCTCTAAGCCTGTTAACCTTTGTAATCTCAAATCTAATATTGCTTGAGCCTGCTTATCAGAAAGATTAAATTTTTCTATTAATCCACTTTTAGCTTCTTGTGCAGTTTTAGATGCTCTGATCAATGCTATTACTGCCTCTATATGATCAAGTGCTATTCTTAAACCTTCTAATATGTGAGCTCTTGCATTAGCTTTATCTAAATCAAATATAGTTCTTCTTGTAACAACTTCTTTTTGATGATTTAAATAATGAACAAGTATTTGTTTTAAATTTAAAACCTTAGGTTCATTATCTACTAAGGCAAGCATTATAACACCAAAAGTATCCTGCATCTTTGTATGTTTATATAGTCTATTTAAAACTACATTAGCATTTGCATCTCTTTTTAGTTCTATAACGATTCTCATTCCATCTCTATCTGACTCATCTCTTAAGTCAGATATACCATCGATTTTCTTTTCCTTTACAAGATTAGCTATAGCCTCTATTAAGTTAGCTTTATTAACCATATACGGTATCTCTGAAACTATTATTCTATTTCTACCGTTATGTTCTTCTATTTCAGCCTTTGATCTAACTAATACTCTACCTCTTCCAGTTTCATATGCACTTCTGAACCCACTTCTTCCAAGTATTATTCCACCTGTTGGAAAATCTGGTCCTTTTATTTCAGTCATGAAATCTTCAATTGTAGATTCAGGATTATCAATTAACATTATTACAGCATTTATTACCTCAGTAAGATTATGAGGTGGTATGTTTGTTGCCATACCAACAGCTATTCCTGATGATCCATTTACGAGTAATGTTGGAAATCTTGCTGGCAAAACAACTGGCTCTTTTTCTTCACCATCAAAGTTAGGAATAAAGTCTACTGTTTCTTTATTGATATCACGAAGCATCTGACTAGTTATTTTGCTCATTTTAGCTTCAGTATATCTCATTGCAGCTGCGCCATCTCCGTCTACTGATCCAAAGTTACCATGACCATCTACTAACATATATCTTATCGAGAAGTCCTGAGCCATTCTAACTAATGCATCATAAACAGAACTATCACCATGTGGATGATACTTACCAAGTACATCTCCTACTATTCTCGCACATTTTCTATAACCTTTTTCATAAGTTATACCTAATTCATGCATTGAGAATAATATTCTTCTATGGACCGGCTTCAATCCATCTCTAACATCTGGTAGCGCTCTTCCAACTATAACACTCATTGCATAATCTATATAAGATTTTTTCATTTCATGTTTTATGTCAATTGGTATTATTTTATCTATAGTATCCATTTTTACACCTACCTTTATTATAGCCTATTACTATATATCTAAATTACTAACTTTTCTAGCATTTTCTTGTATAAATTCTCTACGTGGTTCTACCTTATCACCCATAAGTATAGTAAATATTTCATCTGCAGCCATTGCATCTTCTACATTTACCTGCAATAATGTTCTGCTTTCTGGATTCATTGTAGTACTCCATAATTGCTCTGGATTCATCTCTCCAAGTCCTTTGTATCTCTGAATATCTGTGGCACTATCTTTTCCACCAATTTCTACTAGAACCTGCTCAAGCTCAGCATCACTATAAGTATATTTTTCTGTTTTACCTTTTTTAACTTTATAAAGTGGTGGTTGAGCAATAAATACATGACCTTTATCTATAAGATCTCTCATGTATCTATAAAAGAATGTTAATAGTAATGTTCTAATATGAGCTCCATCTACATCAGCATCTGTCATTATTATGATTTTATAGTATCTTACTTTAGATACATCAAAATCCTTACCAACACCAGATCCAAATGCAGTTATCATAGACCTTATAGACTCTGAGGCTAATATCTTATCAAGTCTTTGTTTCTCTATGTTCATTATCTTTCCTCTAAGTGGAAGTATAGCTTGGAATTTTCTATCTCTTCCTTGCTTTGCAGAACCCCCCGCAGAGTCTCCCTCTACTATATAAATTTCACACTCTGATGGATCTTTAGATGAACAGTCTGCAAGTTTACCTGGTAATGTTGTGCTTTCTAATACAGATTTTCTTCTTGTAAGTTCACGGGCTTTTTTAGCTGCTTCTCTAGCTCTTGCTGCATTTAAACTTTTATCAATGATAGCTTTTCCTATAGCTGGATTTTCCTCTAAAAATGAACTTACAACTTCTCCAAGCACTGACTCAACTATACCTCTTACTTCACTATTTCCTAGTTTTGTTTTGGTCTGGCCTTCAAATTGAGGGTCTGTAAGCTTAACAGATATTACTGCTGTTAATCCTTCCCTTACATCCTCACCACTTAAGTTTTTGTCATTTTCTTTTAATAATCCAAATTTTTTAGCATAATCATTTAAAATCCTAGTTAATGCAGTTTTAAATCCAACTAAGTGCGTTCCACCCTCAGCTGTATCTATATTATTAGCAAATGAAAACAAATTTTCGTTGTATGTGTCATTGTATTGAAATGCTATTTCTACTGCTACTGTATTTTTTACACCATCTATATAAACTGGCTCACTATGAATTTTACCTTTATTTCTATTTAAATACTCAACAAATGATTTTATTCCACCTTCATAATGAAACTCATTATGTTTTCCATCTCGCTCGTCTTTAATCTTAATGTTTATTCCCTTGTTTAGAAATGCAAGTTCTCTAAGCCTTTGAGATAATGTCTCATATTCAAACTCTATGCTTTCAAATATGCTTGAATCTGGCATAAAATGAATAGTTGTACCGTGGTCATCTGAATCACCAATTTCTTTAAATGGAGATATAGATTTTCCCTTTGAAAAAACTTGATTCCATATGTGACCATCTCTTTTTATTGTAACTTCACATAAATCTGATAAAGCATTAACTACAGAAGCACCAACACCGTGCAATCCTCCTGATACTTTATATCCTCCACCACCAAATTTTCCACCGGCATGAAGGACTGTCATTATAACCTCAACCGTAGGTATATTCATTTTCGGATGTATACCAACTGGCATACCTCTACCATCATCTACTACAGTCACTGAATTATCCGCATGAATAGTTACGTCTATATTTTGACAAAACCCTGCTAAAGCCTCATCTATACTGTTATCTACTATTTCATAAACTAAGTGATGAAGTCCTCTAATACTAGTACTTCCAATGTACATTCCCGGTCTTTTTCTAACTGCCTCAAGTCCTTCAAGGACTTGTATCTGATTCTCATCATATTTTTCATTATTACTCATAGCTATCCTCCTAACTTATTCTAAAATTCACAGTATGATATATTGGTCCTTTTACATAAAGTCGAAGATGATATTGGTGACAAATAAATCTTACTTTTCTTATTAACTTCAGCTATAATAAATGATTTAGGTTTATCATTAGTTATACGCTCAACAAACCCATCCTCTTCAGCTAACCTTAAAAATTGACTTGTGTCTGGACTATACATAGTAGATTCTACATCGAAAATACCTATTATATCTTTAATTGGCACTACTATACTCTCGCCTAAGTGTAAAAACATAGTATTTCCTCCTAACTGCATCACATTATTTCTTCTACATTCCCTTTATCAACATTAAATATTTTAATATTGTTATCTTTTAAATGTTTTTTTATATCTATAATTCCTGTACAAGTAATTAATGTTTGTATACCTTTTATAGATTTCAATATATATTCTTGCCTTTTTGTATCTAGTTCAGACAATACATCATCAAGTAATAATAATGGATATTCTCCGATTAACTCCTTTATTATGTATAATGATGAAAATTTCATAGTCAAAACAGATGTTCTTTGCTGACCTTGTGATCCAAAAATTTTAACATCCATATTATTTATAAGTATAGAAAAATCATCTCGATGAGGTCCAATTGAAGTAACTCTTTTTTCTATATCTTTTTGTCTATTCTTTTTTATTAAATTATAAAATTCTTCTTTTAAATTTTTGCTATCCTTAATTTGCATTAAATACTCAAAGCTAATAATTTCTTTTCCTTGAGTTATATCACTATGAATATCTTGGGAAATTGCATTTAGTTTATCTATATAATCTAACCTTCTGCTTATTATGTAGCTTCCAAATTCAGCTAATTTAACATCATATACATCTATCATATCTATGTTACCATTAAATTTCTTTAGAATCACATTTCTCTCATTGAGAATTTTTTTGTATGAAGATAAACAGTAGTAATACTTTTTATCTAATTTACATAATTCGATATCCAAAAATCTACGTCTAAATGCCGGTGAATCTTTGACTATATTTAAATCTTCTGGTGAAAACATAACTACATTCAGTACACCAACTAATTCTTGAAGTTTTGATATATTTATAGAATTTATATTTATTGCTTTTTTTCCATTGCTGAAGAGTTTTATATTTATTTTTTTATCCAATCGTTCTTTAACTACATATGCACTTAAATAACACTCTGACTCTTCCCATGAAATAAGCTCTTTATCTTTATTAGTTCTATGTGATCTTCCTACGCTTGAATAATAAAGTGATTCTAAAATATTAGTTTTACCTTGGGCATTATCCCCTTGAAAAACATTAGTTCCATTGCATAGCTCTAATGTCATATTTCTATAATTTCTAAAATTTATTAAATTCAAATATTTTACATACATAAAAACACCCACCTAAAATTATATCATAATATATATTCTAAGTGTGAAAATTACTGTAAAAATATAAATATAGCCAAACTCTAAACTTTTCTTATAAAGATCAAAGGCTGAATTTTAAATCAGCCTTTATTTTATATGACAATATAAACTTCACCTTGAAACTCAACCTTATCATTTTTATATAATTTTTTTCCTCTTCTCACTTCAATCTCATCATTAACTTTAACTTCTTCATTTTGAATAAAAAATTTAGCTTCTGATCCCAAAGTTGTAGCTCCAGAAAATTTTAAGAATGAATCTAGCTTTATAAATTCTGTTTCTATTTTTATTTCTACCATTATTTCTCACATCCTAATTATTATTAGCAACCCTTACAGGAAGTAATAAGTAAACATTGTTATCACTTTCCTGGTTTTTTATTACACATGGAGATACAGGTGATGTAAATTCCATAATTATATTATCTCCATCCATTATTTTAAATACGTCTATTAAATATTTAGAGTTAAATGCAATTTTAATACCTTCTCCTTGCAGAATTATCTGCATTTCCTCCCTTGCCTTTCCCAATTGAGAATTGGATGTAACAACTAATGTATCTTCATATATGTCGAATTTTACAAGATTTGTATTTCCATCCTTAGCCATAAGTGAGGCTCTCTCTATACACCCTAATATTTCATTTCTATTTACGATAACTTTTAAATTATGTTCTTTAGGTATTATGGATTCATATTTTATAAAGTCACCTTCTAGTAATCTAGATATAACCTTTGTATTTGCAAAATTAAATAATATGTGATTTCTAGTGAAGGTAATTTGAACATTCTCATCATTATCCTTTAGGATCTTTGAAACTTCTGCAAGGGTTTTTCCTGGTATAACAGATTCTTTTTTAGATTTACAATTCATAGATTCACTTTTTAATGCAACTCTAAATCCATCTAATGCAACCATATTTAATTTATTTTCTTTTATCTCTAGGAGTACCCCTGTGAGTATTGGTCTAGTATCATCTTGTGCTATTGCAAATATAGTTGATTTTATCATATTCTTTAATTTTTTTTGAGAAACTGTTAATACAACATCTTCTTCGATGCTTGGTAACGTTGGGTATTCATTAGGATTTAAGTATACTAGTTGAACATTTGATTTTTGACAAGCAAGTTCTAACTCAGTATTACTTAATTTGCTAATTTCTATAATATCATTTGGCAGTTTTCTTATAATCTCACCAAATATCTTAGAATCAAGTACTACTTCACCCTCTTCTATAATATTTGCTGGTACTTTAGTTTCTATGCTTACCTCTATATCGGATCCAATAAGTGTTATAAAGTTATCTTTCGCGGAAATATATATACCTTGAAGTATTGGCAATGTTGATTTTCCGGTGATAGCTTTTTGAACATCTGAGATTGCATCTTGAAGTAAATTTTTTTCTATTAAAAATTTCATTTTAAAGACCTCCTTATACACATAAAAAAATACCTTAGATAGGTTAGATAATATAATAATATATAGTAGTAATAGTAGTAGGGGCTGTTAGTTTGTTAATAAGTACCCCAACGCTAATTATACCAATAAATTTAATGTAAAATAATTGTGGATAAACTATCGGTGATTTTAAGTAGTTATCCACATTGTTAAGTATATATAGTTTTATTTAATTTAATCCACAGGTCGTAGCCTAACAATTAAGAACAACTGTTACTAACTATTTTTGATTTATTCTTTTTGTTAATTCAGCTACAGCAGATTGAAGACTTTCATCCTTTTTTAAGCTTTGAGATATTTTCTCATATGCATGAATTACGGTTGTATGATCTCTTCCTCCAAATGCTTCACCTATCTTAGGAAGTGATGTGTCCGTAAGCTTTCTAGATAAATACATGGCTATTTGTCTAGGAAAAGATACATTTCTAGTTCTTCGTGCAGACTTAAAATCTTCTATTTTTAAATTGTAGTAGCTAGATACAATGTCTTGTATGAGTTCGATAGTAACTTGCCTTGAATTTCTATTTGAAATTATATCTTTTAAAGCTTCAGAAGCTAAATCTACACTTATATCTTTATTAGTTAGGGAAGAATAGGCAACTATTCTTATAAGTGCCCCCTCAAGCTCTCTAATATTAGATTTAATTTGAGTAGCTATATAAACCATAACTTCATTAGGAATATTAAGATTTTCTACATCAGCTTTTTTCTTAAGAATGGCAATTCTAGTTTCAAAGTCTGGTGCTTGGATATCTGCTATAAGACCCCATTCAAATCTAGATCTAAGTCTATCCTCTAATGTAGGAATTTCCTTTGGAGGTCTATCACTTGAAAGTATAATTTGTTTATTTGCATCATGTAGAGCATTGAATGTATGGAAAAATTCCTCTTGGGTACGTTCCTTTCCAGCTATAAATTGAATATCATCAATTAGAAGTACATCTACATTTCGATATTTATTTCTAAAATCTACATTTTTGTCATCTTTGATAGAATTAATAAGCTCATTTGTGAACTTTTCTGAAGATACGTAAACAACTTTTGATTTAGAATTAACGTTTTGAATATAATGACCAATAGCATGCATTAAGTGAGTTTTACCAAGACCTACTCCACCATATATAAATAATGGATTATAGGCTTTAGCAGGAGATTCAGCTACAGCTAAAGAAGCTGCATGGGCAAATCTATTACTATTACCTATTACAAATGAATCAAAAGTATACTTAGGGTTTAGAGTTGCAGACATCTCATCATTAACAATTAAAGTTCTTTTTCTGGAATTATCTTTACCAGATTTTAATTCTAAATCAGAAGCTTCTTCGGATCCTATCACGAAATTAATAGAATATGATTTACTACAGACAGCTTGAATTGAATTTTTTATTAAATCTTTATACCTATTCTCTAATATATCTTTAGTGAAGTCATTACGAACACCAAGAGTTATAGATGAATCAGTACTATTTAATGGGTCAATACTTTTTATCCAAGTATTAAAACTTACTTCTGTTAGTTCGGTTTTAAGTATTTGTAATGCTTTTTCCCAAATTTCTTTTACATAGGTGCTCATTTTATATCCTCCTATTAAAACATTTATATCTATAACTTGTATTATAAACATAGATTAATCCACAAGTGTATTAACATAATGATTAATATATTTAAAGTTGTTTACAAATGTTAAATATTTTATGCACATGTTGATAACTTATATTAATATTAAAAACTAAGTTATTGTTATTAACAATACGAAAAATAAAGTTATACACATAAAAATAATTGGACAAACTAGTGTATTTAATAAAAAAATACAAAAAGATGCATATAAACTGTAGTTATTAACAGTTTAATCAACAGGTTGTGTATAACTTGTTTCAAAAATAACTTATTAACAATATAGATTAATAATAACAAAAGATTTAAAGCTATTCAATAAGTTATCCACAAAAAAAAGTTTTTGTGGAAAATTTATTAACAATAATGTTTAAAATATAAGAAATTATGACACATTAAGGATGTAATAAATTGTTCTAAATAGTTATCTTGACATTACTAGTACTTACATTTATAATCTAATAGTGAAACTTATAAAGTAGTGATAAGTTAATTACTATAAATAATATTAGTATAGTGAAGGGGGTGCAGCAAATGTTCATGACATACCAACCTAAAAAAAGACATAGAAAGAAAGAACACGGATTCAGAAAAAGAATGAGTTCAGCTTCTGGAAGAAATGTTCTTAGAAGAAGAAGACAAAAAGGAAGAAAAAAATTGACAGCATAAGGGCCGCTAATGTGGCCTTTTTCTGTAAAAAGAAAGTGAGCAACAGGTAACTATGAAAGAAGAAAGGCTTAGAAAGAACCCCGAGTTTAGATTAGTTTATAGACGAGGTAAATCTTCATCTACATCCTTATTAGTGTTATACATATTTAAAAATAATAAAGGAATCAATAGAATAGGTATATCAGTAAGCAAAAAGGTTGGGAAGAGTGTTGTTAGAAGTAGAGTAAAGAGACTTATAAGTGAAAGTGCTAGACTAAATAAAATTGGGTTAAAACAAGGTTATGATTTAGTTTTTGTTGCAAGAAGTGCTTCAAGTGATAAAAGTTACAAAGAGATTGAGAACTCAGTAAAATATTTATTTAGAAAATCAGGGATTAACAATGCTAAAGAAAATATTAATAATAGTAATTAAATTTTATAGAAAATATATATCTCCCATGAAAACACCATGTTGCATATATGAACCGAGTTGTTCAGTATATGCAATACAAGCTATTGAAAAATATGGTGCAATCAAAGGGGGCTTTATGTCTATTAAGCGAATTTTAAGGTGTCATCCTTATCATAAAGGAGGATATGACCCTGTTAAATAATAGAATAGATTAATTAAATAGTAGAATCTGGGAGGGGTTAATTTGACAAATTTCTTATCTGGAATATTTATACAAGGATTTAATGCAATACATGGAATTGTTGAGTCAATTATTGCAAATCCGAATATATCATTTGGAGTTGCAATAATTATATTTACATTAGTAGCTAAAATTTGTTTATTACCATTATCATTAAAACAAACAAAATCAACAGCGAAAATGAGTGCTATTCAACCAGAAGTTCAAAAACTTCAAGCTAAATACAAAAATGACCCACAAAGACAACAAACAGAAATGATGAAGATGTATAAAGAAAACAATGTATCACCACTTAGTGGATGTTTACCAATGTTAATTCAATTTCCAATAATTATTGCATTATTCTATGTGTTTAAATCAATTGATTATCAGGGAGCAGGATTTTTATGGATGCCTGATTTAATGAAACCAGATCCAACAATGATATTACCTATAATTTCTGGATTAACTACTTATTTCTCAACTAGATCAATGCAACCTGCAACAGGTGATGCAGCTAAACAAACGGGTATGATGAATATAGGTATGTCAGTTTTCTTTGGATTTATGTCACTTAAATTTGAAGGTGCACTAGTACTTTATTGGACTATCGGAAACTTAATTCAAATGGCACAATCTATGATTTTAAATAAAATTTATAAAAAGCCTACAACTGAAGTTGCATAATAAACCATTTTATTATTGAAAGGGCGGTATCTAAAGCATGAAAAATATTGAGATGATTGGCAAGACTGCTGAAGAAGCTATAAAAAATGCCTTAAAAGAATTAAATGTTACAGAAGATAAGGTTATAATTGAAGTCTTAGAAGAAGGTAGCAAAGGATTTTTAAATATAATAGGTGTTAAGCCAGCAAAGGTTAAGGTTACTTTAAAGAGAGATTATATTGGAGATGCAACTAAATTTTTAGAAGATGTATTAAATGCTATGAATATAAAAGCAGAAATTGATATAAAAGAAGTTAATAATGAAATAAAAATTAATTTAATAGGACCTAGCATGGGTGTTTTAATAGGGTATAGAGGTGAAACATTAGATTCACTTCAATATTTAGTAAGTTTAGTTGTAAACAAAAACCATGATGAAACATATAAGAGAATAATCCTTGATACTGTTAATTACAGGCATAATAGGGAAGAGACTCTTAAAAAATTGGCCTTCAAGATGGGTGATAAGGTTGTTGAGAGCGGAAAGCTACTTAAGCTTGAACCTATGAACCCTTATGAGAGAAGAGTTATACATTCAACACTTCAAAATAATGAATATGTAACTACTCATAGTGAAGGTGACGAACCATATAGAAGAGTTGTTATTGAAGCAAAGAAAGCCTACTAGGCTTTCTTTTTATTTTTTATACTATGTGATACAATGAGATTTTATGGGTAAAATTTATATTATGAATATATAATAGGCATAATTTATTATGAGAATATATGTAGTATATTTTAATAGGAGGGAAGAAAATGAAAGATTTTGATACAATAGGAGCAATATCGACGAGTATTGGTGAAGGTGGGCTTGCTGTAATAAGAGTTTCAGGAGATAAATCAAAAAAATTAGTTGATAACATATTCCGAGCTAAAAACGGTAATTCAATTATGGATATGAAAACTTATACCATGCGATATGGATACATAGTAGATAACAATGATAATCATATAGATGAAGTTATAATTTCATTTATGAAGGGACCAAGAAGTTTTACAGCAGAAGACACAATAGAAATAAATTGCCATGGTGGTGTTGTTGCAACTAATAAAGTTCTAGAAACTGTTATAAAACAGGGGGTTAGACTTGCTGAGCCAGGTGAATTTACTAAGAGGGCGTTTTTGAATGGAAGAATAGATTTATCGCAGGCAGAAGCTGTAATTGATATAATAAATGCAAAGACAGAACTTAGTATGAAATCAGCATTAATGCAGAGTGAGGGTGTAATTTCCAAGGAAATAAAAGATCTTAGAGAGAGTTTAATTTCTACAATTGCACACATTGAAGCTACAGTTGATTATCCAGAAGATGATTTAGAAGAAGTTACGGCAGAAATGGCTATAAAAGATTTAAATATCGTTAGAATGGAGATAAAGAGACTGATAGACACTGCTGAGGAAGGTAAAATACTAAGAGAAGGATTAAGTACTGTAATTGTAGGAAAGCCTAATGTAGGTAAATCATCACTTCTAAATGCATTAACTAAAGAAAATAGAGCTATAGTTACGGATATACCAGGAACCACAAGGGATGTTATTGAAGAATATATTAATATATCCGGAGTACCTATAAAAATAATAGATACAGCAGGGATAAGAGATACTGAGGATGTTGTAGAAAAAATTGGTGTAGAAAAATCAAAAGAAAAAATTGAGTCAGCGGATTTGATTATATTAATATTAGATTCTAGCAATGAGTTAAGCAATGAGGATAAAGAGATTATTAGATACATAACAGATAAAAAATATATGATATTGTTAAATAAGAGTGACTTAAATATGCAAGTAGCTAAGGATGATTTAAAGTACTTAAATTGTAATAATATGTTTAGTATATCAGCTAAAACAGGGGAAGGTATAGATGAAGTAAGAACATCTATAAAAGAATTGTTTTTTAAGGGTGAGATTAGCACTAATAATGTTATAATAACAAATACAAGACATAAAGAAGCACTGTTTAGAGCATATGAATCTATAGATAGTGCTATAGAGATATTGAAAAATACATTTGCAATAGATTTAGCATCTATTGATGTAAGAAATGCATGGTCATTTTTAGGAGAAATAACAGGGGACTCCCTCGAAGAAAATATAATAGATAAAATATTTAAAGATTTTTGTCTAGGTAAGTAGGTGATATAATGAAATATTTAGCAGGTGAATATGATGTTGTTGTAATTGGTGCTGGTCATGCAGGATGTGAGGCAGCGTTAGCTACAGCTAGAATGGGTTTAAAGACATTGATGTGTACTCTTAATCTTGATAGTGTTGGATTTATGCCATGTAATCCGAATATAGGAGGCACTGCGAAGGGTCATTTAGTTAAAGAAATAGATGCATTAGGTGGAGAAATGGGTATTAACATTGATAATACATACATTCAATCTAGGATGCTTAATATATCTAAAGGACCAGCAGTACATTCATTAAGAGCACAAGCGGACAGAAAAAGATATTCAGAAAGAATGAAAAATGTAATAGAAAAAGAACCTAATTTATATTTAAAACAGATAGAAGTTGTTAGTATTGATGCTCCGAATAAAGTTGTAAAAGGTGTCCTTACCAAATATGGAGCTTATTTTAGTTGTAAAAGTGTAATATTAACTAGTGGGACTTATCTTAAATCACAAGTTATAGTTGGAGAGATTGTATGTAATGAGGGACCAAGTGGATTATTTCCAGCTAATGAATTATCTAAATCATTAACGGAGTTAGGCATATCATTAAGACGGTTTAAAACAGGAACTCCAGCAAGAATAAATGCAAGGTCAATAGACTTTTCTAAAATGGAAGAGCAAAAGGGTGATGAAAAGGTAGTACCATTCTCATTTATGAGCGGAGATATCAAGAGAGATCAAGTATCTTGCTATCTAACATATACTAATAGTAAAACTCATGATGTTATATTAGAGAATATAGATAGATCTCCACTTTATAATGGAGCTTTAAAGAGTACAGGACCTAGATATTGTCCATCAATAGAAGATAAGGTAATGAGGTTTAGAGATAAGGAGAGGCATCAGTTATTTATAGAGCCAGAGGGTGAGAATACTGAGGAAATGTATGTTCAGGGGATGAGTAGTTCCCTTCCAGAAGATGTACAGATAGCATTCCTAAGAACTATAGAAGGTCTTGAAAATGTGGAAGTGATGAGAACTGGATATGCAATAGAATATGATTGTATTGATCCAACACAGTTAAAATTGTCATTAGAATTTAAAGATATAGATGGATTATTTTCAGCAGGTCAAGTTAATGGAAGTTCTGGATATGAAGAAGCTGCAGGTCAAGGTATATTAGCGGGGATAAATGCGGCTCTCAAAATTAGAGGTAAAGAGAGTTTAATACTAAGGAGATCAGATTGTTATATAGGCGTTCTTGTAGATGATTTGGTTACAAAAGGAACTAATGAACCGTATAGAATGATGACTTCAAGAGCAGAATATAGACTCTTATTAAGACAAGATAATGCTGACTTAAGATTAACGGAAATTGGTTATGAAGTAGGGTTAGTGACAGAAAATAGGTATAAAGCTTTCAAACAAAAAAGAACTGAAATTGATGAAGAGATTAAAAGGTTAAAAAGTGTACAAATAACTGGTAAAAAAGAAGTAAATGAATTCTTAGAAACTAAAGATTCGGCGGAATTAAAAAAACCAACATCATTATATGAATTAATTAAGCGTTCGGAGTTAGATTATTATAATGTAAAAGATTTAGATTTGAATAGAGAAGAACTTAACTGGCAAGTTACAGAGCAAGTAAATATTGTTTCTAAGTATGAAGGTTATATAACAAAGCAATTAGAGCAAATTAATCAATTTAAAAAATATGAGACTAAACTTATACCAGAAAATCTAGATTACAATACAATTAAAGGATTAAGGACTGAAGCTATACAAAAGTTGAATGCGATTAGACCGATTAGTATCGGGCAAGCATCTAGAATATCGGGAGTATCACCAGCAGATATAACTGTACTTTTAATATTCTTAGAACAAAAAAAGAGAATCGAAAACCAAATATAATAAATAGTAGCGGATGTAATACAAGTAAATATATTTTAAGCTAAAGATTTAAAACATCGACTAATTAATATATAGTAATTAGTCGGTGTGAATTGAAAATATAAATTTAATTTTGGAGGATAAAATGGAATATTTTAATATGTTAAAAGAAGCTTGTCAGAATGAAGGATTAAATTTTGACGAAAATATGTATAATAACTTTATAAAATATAAAGAACTTATAAAGGAATGGAATCAAAAGGTAAATTTGACGGCGATAACTGAAGATGAAGAAATTATAAAGAAGCACTTTATAGATTCAGTAAAAGTATTTAAATGTCCATACGTTAAAGATGCTAAATCTATTATAGATATAGGTACAGGTGGAGGTTTCCCAGGTATACCTATGAAAATTGTAAAGTCAGATAATTCAATACTGCTTTTAGATTCACTAAACAAAAGAATAAATTTTCTTAATGAAGTTATAGAGCAATTAAAATTGAATGATATAGACACAATTCATGGAAGAGCAGAAGATTTTGCACAAGATAAGAAATACAGACAATCATTTGATGTAGCTGTATCTAGAGCAGTTGCTAACTTAACTGTTCTTTTAGAACTGTGTTTACCATATGTAAAGGTTGGAGGCTATTTTGTAGCATTAAAGGGACCTTCAATCGATGAAGAAATTAAATCAGCGACAGTGGCACTAAGAGTACTTGGTGGGGTAATCGAAGAAATTATAGAGGTAGATATAGAAGGTAGTGATCTAAAGCATAATTTGTTAGTTGTAAAAAAGGTTAAAGATACACCAAGTAAATATCCAAGAAAAGCTGGAATGGTAACAAAAAATCCTATTAATTAGAATTAAGAAATGTTTTTGTTAAATTATGTTATTTAAAGAGGATTTTTAAGATTTGTATAGAATTTTAATAGTAAAGAAGGAATTTCATAAAAGGATGGTAAAAGATGGAAAATACTATTAATTATATTGATATTGATTTAATATGTCCAAATCAATATCAGCCAAGAAAAGTATTTGAGGAACAAGCAATTAGTGAGCTTGCACAATCGATAAAGATGTATGGAATAATTCAACCTTTATCAGTTAGAAGATTAGAGAATAGTAATTATGAATTAATTGCTGGGGAGCGTAGATTAAGGGCTGCCAAAGAAGCAGGGTTGATTAAAGTACCAGCTATAATAGCTAATATTAATGATAAAGACTCTGCAGCTATAGCGTTATTAGAAAATTTACAAAGAGAAGATTTAAATTTTTACGAAGAAGCAATAGCTTATCATAATTTAATTAAGGTACATTCTTATACCCAAGATCAATTATCAGAAGTTATAGGAAAAAAGCAATCTACCATAGCGAATAAACTTAGAATCCTGAAATTAGATGAAGATATTATTAATACTATTATTATTAATAAGCTAACGGAAAGGCATGCAAGAGCTTTATTAAAATTGCCTACAGCTGAAATGCAAAGAAAAATTGTAGAAACATCAATAAAAAATTCTTTAAATGTTAAGAAGACAGAAGAATTAATAGATAGAGAGTTACTTAAATTAGCTCATAGCACAAATGATATAGCAGCTGATGGTAAAAAAAGAATAAAAGGATCTTTTAGTCCTGCAATATATATAAATACTGTAAAACAAGTCTTTGATAAATATGGAGTTGAGGCTAAATATAAATCTAAAGAATTAGAAGATAGTATAGAGGTAACTATAACTATACAAAAGAAATAAGCAATGAGTAAAAATATACTAGATGTTTCACGTGAAACATTTAGTATATTTTTATTTGCAGCAAAATTAACATGTAAAACTTTATTAATCGCTAATACATTATAATAATAAAAAAATTATTTTATTATCATAATATATGAGCGATTAAATTATATTTTTTGATAAAAAACTACAAATATATAATAAATTATAGTGATAATTACTTTAAATATAATGTATATCAATATATAATATATACATAGTAAAATATAGGATAAACACTTATAAAATCAACTAAATCATTATTATTAATAATGTGAGCGTCAATAGAATGGTTCAATAATATTTATATTATTGTTTTTCCATGTAATTGAATATAAAAGGGGGGAATAAAGTGAAGGTAATATGTATTTTCAATCAAAAGGGTGGAGTTGGAAAGACAACTACTAATATAAATTTATGTTCATATTTAGCTCTGAATGGTAAAAAAGTATTAGCTATAGATATTGATCCACAAGGAAATACAACAAGCGGTTTAGGATTAGACAAGAGAAAAATTCATTGCTCAATGTATGATGTATTAACAAGTAATGTTTCACTAAGTGAAATTATTAAAAAAAGTGAAATAGTAGATAATTTTTATATTGCACCATCTACAATGACACTTGCAGCAGCAGAGGTTGAGGTAATAAGTCAAGATCAAAGAGAAAAGGTGTTAAAAAATAAAATTGATGAAATAAAAGATCAATATGATTATATATTTATAGATTGTCCACCATCACTAGGAGTATTAACTATCAATGCATTAACAGCATCAGATTCAGTTTTAATACCTATACAGTGTGAGTTTTATGCACTAGAAGGAGTAGGACAATTAATGAGTACTATACAATTAATAAAAAGATACTTAAACACTGGACTTGAAATAGAAGGTGTAATTATGAGTATGTATGATAGTAGAACAAAATTATGCAATGAGGTTGTAGATGAAATCAAAAAACACTTTAATGATAAAGTATATGATACATTTATACCGAGGAATGTTAAATTAGCTGAATCACCTAGTTTTGGACTTCCTATAATGTTATACGATGATAAATGTAAGGGTTCAGAAGCCTTTGAAGCATTGGCAGAAGAGTTTATTAGTAGACAAGGAGGTAAATAAAATGAAAAAGACTGGTGTTTTAGGAAAAGGATTATCATCACTTATTCCAGAGAATGAGTTTAAATATAACGAAGATGAGAATGAACAAGTTCTAAATATTGATATTAATTTAATCAAAGCAAATAAAGACCAACCAAGAAAACATTTTGATGATGAGAAATTGATTGAGTTAGCAAATTCAATTAAGGAGCATGGAATAATACAACCAATTGTTGTAAAAAAACAAGATGAAGTATATATGATAATTGCAGGAGAACGCCGTTGGAGAGCAGCTAAAATATTAAAGTTAAGTGAAGTTCCTGTAATCATTAAGGATTTATCTGATGTAGAAATTATGGAAATATCATTAATAGAAAATATAATCAGAGAAGATTTAAATCCTATCGAAGAAGCAATGGCATACAAAAGGTTACTTAAAGAATTTAATCTTACTCAAGAAGAAATAAGTAAACAAGTTTGCAAATCAAGAAGTAGTATAGCAAACTCATTAAGATTGTTAAATTTAGATGAAAGAATACAATCTTATTTAATAGAAGGTGTTCTTTCAGAGGGACATGGAAGAGCTATATTAGCGTTAGAGAATAAAGATGAACAATATATAATTGCTCAGAGAGTCATAGATGAAAATTTAAATGTTAGGCAAACGGAGTCTTTAGTTAGAAATTATAACAAAGGTGATAATAAAAAAGATATTAAGAGAAATGTGTCTGATATATATTATAAAGATATAAAGTTAAAATTAGAAAATCACTTTAACACAAAGATAAACATAAATAATAATTCTAAAAATAAAGGTAAAATTGAAATAGAATATTATTCACCAGAAGATTTACAGAGAATAATAGAAATTTTAAATATATAGTGTTTCACGTGAAACAATTACAGGAGAGTGACTAAATTGGATCAAATAATAGATATTCTTAATAAATATCAGATAATAATAATGTTGGGATTAATTACATTGGTTATTATATTAATAATAGTAGTAATTAGTTCATTGGTATCAATAAGTAGATTGAAATCTAAATACAGAAAATTAATGAGAGGTACTAATAGTAGAAATTTAGAAGAACTAATAGTAAATTCATTAGATAAAATAGATATAATGAAAGAGGTTACAGATGAGGTAAGATCTATTTGTGATGAAACTTCAATGGCGTTAACTTCATGCGTTCAGAAGGTAGCGATAAAAAGATATAAGGCTTTTGAAGATTTTGCTAGTGATTTAAGTTATTCAATATCAATATTAGATGGAAATAATAGTGGAGTAATAATTACGAGCATTTATTCCAGAAATGAAAGTATTACATATGCTAAGCCAATAGATAAAGGTATATCGAGATATGATTTATCAGAAGAAGAAAATAATGTATTACATCAAGCAATAAATACAAACAATAATAAAATTAGATAATCGTAATGGAAATGAAAAGGATATGTATAACAAATGTTTCATGTGAAACATTTGTTATACATATCCTTTATTATTATATTTCAGTAATGTCTAATACATCGTCATTAAGACATGAAGTGGATGATTTACGTCCACCGACGGTTTTCAGTATTGCATGATATAAACCAGAGGATATTACTTCAGCTAATTTCATGACGATATATAGTCTAGTATTCTGAAGAACTATAAATTCAAGAGATCCAGATATATTTACAACACCGGTAATACTTAAATTACCTACACGTGGTAAATTTTTATTTAATGCCAAACCAGGTGATAGTGGTTTGGATTCAATTATAACATTACCAACATGTTGAAGACTTCCTAAAGAAGCATCTATGGCTATAATAAATGAATTAATATGTTTATTTATTATAAAATTATATGTATCTGAAATGTTTTTAGCATTTACGGGATGTTCTAAATCACCATAAATAAAAACTCTATCTCTAACTAAAAATTTAAGTTTATCTCCAACAATAGGGCCTAAACTATCTCCAGTAGAACGGTCAGTTCCTATACATAGTATGACGATATCTTTATTATCTTTAATAGCTTGAACTAACTCTGGAGAAATAGTTTCTCTTATATTATATATACAGTTATCGGATAAAGCATCGAAAATAACTTTTTTAATCATATGTAGCACCTCCTATAACAGAAAGTATTACCAATTATATACATTTAATACATGAATAAATTGGATTATCCAATATTTTTTATAATTGAATTTATAGAAGATAAAATATATGATACATCTTTATCATCATTGAAATATCCAAAACTAAACCTTAGAGTCCCCATAGGGAAAGTTCCTATGGTTTTATGAGCTAAAGGAGCACAATGTAGACCAGTTCGTGTTATTATATTGTACTCAGAATCAAGAATAAACCCTAATTCACTATTATCCATAAGAGTTGAATTAATGGAAATTGTAGAAGTTCTATTATCAGTAGTTAAATTTCCATATACTTTTATCGAAGGTATATTTAAAACACCCTCTATAAATTTTTTGGTAAGATAATCTTCATGTTCCTTTATTGTTGATAAACCTTCATTTTTTAAAAACGATACACCAGAAAGTAGTCCAGCTATACCAGGTGAATTTATAGTGCCACTTTCAAATTTATCTGGTAGAAAAATAGGTTGAAGTATATCAGAAGAAAGGCTTCCAGTTCCACCAACAATCAATGGTGAACACACTTCATTCATAGAATCATCTATTATAAAACCACCTATACCTTGGGGTCCAAGTAAACTTTTGTGGCCTGTAAAAGCTAGCGCATTGCAATTAAGCTTTTTAAAATCAAGTTCAATTACACCAGCAGTCTGAGCGGTATCAATAACAAAAAAAATATCATTTTCTTTACATATAGCACCTACAGCTTCGAGAGGCTGTATAGTACCTACTACATTAGAACCATGGGAAAGACATACAAGTTTAGTATTACCTTTAATTTTACTTTTAAATGTATCTATATTAAGTTCACCTATTTCATTACATTCTATGATATCAAGTTCAATTAAGCCTTTATTACTAAGCTCATTTAATGTTCTTAGGGTGCTATTATGATCCATTGATGAAGTTATAACATGCCATCCCGGTTTAACTACACCTTTTATTAACATATTTAAAGACGTTGTAATATTGGAAGTAAAGATTACATTTTTAGTATCTTGAAAATTAAAAAGATCGCACAAAGCATGTCTGCAGTCAAATATAACCTTATTTCCCTTTAGGGAAGAAGTGGATGCACCACGACCTGGATTACCACCGATGTTAGTCATATAGTTTAAGATATCATTATAAACACAATTAGGTTTTGGAAATGATGTTGCAGCATTGTCTGAATAAACGTTCATTAAGTTACCTCCTAGTTTGATTTATTAGTATTTGATTTTTTAATAAGTTTAAATCATGTATTAGAAAATCAAATAGTTAGTATGAAATATATTTGATATAATTAATTTGTAAATAGTTATTATGGGTTAATAGAATGTTTATGCTAAGTTTATAATACAACATTATAGTAAATTCATACAATAAGATAATTCAGAAAATAAGTTGTTTCAAATCAATACATTAGGTAATAAATATAATAATGGCGATTTTGTTAGGTAGTGTTAGTATGGTAAGCAAAATAAATTTATAGGGGGAAGAAAAATATGGAAAGTAATAAGAGTATAATTGATTGTAAGGGCTTGAATTGTCCTATTCCAATTGTAAATACAAAAAAATATTTTGATGAAATAGAGCAAGGGGAAGCTATAATTATAGTAGATAATGAAGTTGCAAAGAATAATATAATTAAATTTGCAGAAGGGAATAAGTTTAGCTATGAGGTTGAAGAAAAAAGTGAATTATTTTATATAACAATAATTAAAGGAGATACTACTGGCGAAATTAAAATAGGTTTAGATGCGAAGAATAAAAATAGTAGTAATTTAACAATTGTAGTTGGGTCAGATAAATTAGGGTGTGGTGATGATGAATTAGGAATAGCGTTAATGAAAAGTTACCTATTCGCATTGTCTGAGGCAAATACAATTCCTAAAACTATAATATTTTTAAATAGTGGAGTGAAACTTGTAGCTGATAATGAGCTAACTTTGGATAGCCTAAAAAAATTGAAAGAAAGAGGCGTAAATATTGAGAGTTGTGGCCTATGTTTAGATTTTTATGGATTAAAAGATAAACTTCAGGTTGGAGGAATTACAAATATGTATGATATAATAGAAACAATGAATAATAGCGATACAATAAAGCTTTAATAATAACTAGGAGATATGATTATGAATGAATTTTATATATTAACATTTAATAATACTCATGAAGCCATGCAAGCAGAATCAGTATGTATAAGTGAAAAAGTTAAGGTTGTAATGATGCCTACGCCAACGTATATAACAAAGAGCTGTGGAATAAGTCTTAAAGTTGGGTCGGAAGAAGAGGTTAGAGTAATAGAACTAATAAATTTAGAAAAAATTATATATAAAACTATCTATCAAATGAAAGATGGTAAGTTGAAAGAATTAACAATTACTTAATTATAAAGAACAATAGAAAAATGATAATAATATTCTTTAGGGAGATTTAGTATGAAGGAATTTGAATTAAATGATATTGTAGAAACAAAAAAAACTCACCCATGTGGAAGTAATAAGTGGGAAATTATCAGAGTTGGAGCTGATATAAAAATAAGGTGTGTAGGGTGCAATAGGATAGTAATGATTACACGTAGTAAGTTTGAAAGTAGCATAAAAAAAATTGTTAAAACAGAAAAAGAAGATAGTTTCAAATAAAAAAAGTCAAGTATTAAAAAAATACTTGACTTAAGCATTATAACATGATAAAATTTGTTGATGTAATCCCTGCTGTATAAAGTACAGCCGTTAGTCCGGGGGGAGGAGGTGAAACTAATGAGATCATATGAAACTATATTCATATTACACCCTTCATTAGATGACGAAGGTGTTAAAGCTGGTATCGAAAAATTTAAAGGTGTAATAGAGAACAATGGTGGAGAAATCGAGAGTGTTGATTTATGGGGTAGAAGAAAACTAGCTTATGAAATCGCTAAAGTTAACGAAGGTTTCTATACATTAATCAATTTCAAAGCTGATGCTGAATTACCTAAAGAATTAGATAGAGTATTCAGAATTACAGATGGTGTTATAAGACATATTATAATCAATCCAGAAAGCAAGTAGGTGGTAGTTAATGAATAAAGTTGTTTTAATCGGAAGATTAACCAAAGACCCAGAGTTAAAATTTACTCCAGGTACAGGTACAGCTGTAGCCACATTTACAATTGCAGTTAATAGAAGATTTAAGAAAGAAGGTCAACCAGAAGCGGATTTTATACCTGTAGTAGTATGGGGTAAACAAGCTGAAAGTACTGCTAACTACATGAGTAAGGGTAAACTTTTAAGTGTAGCTGGTAGAATTGAAACTCGTTCTTATGAAGCTAAAGACGGTGGAAGAAGATATGTTACTGAAGTAGTAGCTGATGAAGTAAGTTTCCTTGAATGGGGCGGCAATAAAACATCAGGAATGAATACAGGCGAAAATTCTCAGAGCAATTCATCAATACCATCGGATTATTTCGGTGGAGGAGATATGACTCCAATTGATGATGGTGAGGATATGCCATTTTAATAATTAGGTAAGGAGGTAAGTGCAATGGCTTATGATAGAAATGATAGAAACGATAGAACTGATAGAAGAAAAGGCGGAAACAGAAAAAGAACTAAGAGAAAAGTATGTTCTTTCTGTATGGATAAAGCTACAGCTATAGATTATAAAGATATCAACAAATTAAGAAAGTACGTTACAGAAAAAGGTAAAATATTACCAAGAAGAATTTCTGGAAACTGTGCTAAACATCAAAGAATGTTAACAGTAGCTATTAAGAGAGCTAGAAACATAGCATTATTACCATTCACAACTGAATAGTAATAGCTTAGTAAGTTAATAAAAACATAATTGATACAAAACTAGTGAATTTTATTCACTAGTTTTTTTATTATATAATGAAAACTTAGTATTATATATAATCATTGATGTTAAACTGTGAAATAAAGGTAAATATGCTATAATCATGTTGCATTAATATTAAAAAAAAATTACAATAGACATATAACCGAAGAAAGGGTGATGCACATGAGAAGAGAAGAATTTAACATTATGTCTAATATAAAGGTAATAGAAGGTCTTAAGGCAGAGCTAGTTTGTATTATTGGAGACTTTTTCAAACTATTAAGTAGAGGAAGCAATGTAGCACAAGATGCAATTCTAGATTGTGTATCTGGGGCAATAATAATATTGTACATTCTTGCTGAGAAGTTAGGATATTCTCATTTAGCTATTGATGAGACTATGAAAAAGAAGTTGAAGGTTGGAATAGTTGAAGGCGATAGTTTGGAGAAAAATGGGAAAGAACTATCTAAACTTTACGATCATTTAAGAGAAAGAAGTTAATAGGAGGTTATTATGGAACAAAAGATTAATACTAGAGGATTAGTTGAAGCTGCATTAATGGCAGTAATTATAACTATAATTTTAATGGTAACTTCATATATACCATTAATGTATATGTTTGGTATAGTTGTATTGCCTATACCTATAGCCATTATTTATTGTAGACATGAATTTAAATATGCCATGGGTTCTATACTAGTTAGTATATTTATAAGTAGTATATTTTTTAATCCTATAATAGCACTGAGTTATGCAATTTCTTATGCTACAATAGGAAGTACGCTAGGATATTGTATAAAAAATAAAATAAATCCTTATAAAACATTAATATTGGTTATGGTATCATGTATCATATCACTGATTGGTGAAGTTTTGTTTGCAGCTATAATTATGAATAATGGAAATTTAAGTAATTTTATCAGTGAACAGCTAGCTTCATATTCAGAAATGATTAACACAATTATAGAAGAAATGAAGAATGTTTATGGCAACTTAGAACTAAGTACAGCTCAATTGCAAGAATTAGATAAGTTTAGTCAAATTTTTTCAATAGAAGGAATAGTAATGTCTATACCTGGATTAATTTTAATATATTCATTTACAACATCCTATATATGTTTTGCACTTGTAAGTAAGATTCTTATGAGATTAAGATATAATAGTATTAAGATATTAGACTTCTCAGAATTTTATGTTTCAAATTTAATTGGAGCTGGATTAATTGCAATGATAAGTGTAGGTGTAATACTTAATAGTAAGGGCGTGGAATGGGCATTAATAGTATATAGTGCAACGATGTTATTTACAATAATTTTAATGACTATAAATGGAATGGCTACTGTAAATTATTTTCTTGCTAGAAAAATGAAAATGCCTAGAGTACAAAAAAATATTATGATAATTATAATGTTTTTGTTAAGTGCTTATGTAATTTTTAGTGTTATTGGGTTTGTAGAAATGATATTAGATTTTAGAAAACTAGATCCCCATAGGCTTAGAAAGGTGTAGCATATGAATAAAGCTAGGTTAAAAGAAAAAGCATATTGGTTTATAAAAAGTAAAATATGTATTATTATAATAACTACCATAGTGACGATTTTATTTATACTTGAAGAATTTTTAGGTATGAGCATAGTTCTTTTAATGTATACATGTGCACTTTTATATACAATTTTTTCAGGTACAAATAAAAGCGATAACTTTAACAATTATGTAGATAGTGTAAAATCAAAAATTGATTCAGTGAATGTTATAACATTTTCTAAATTAAATTTACCTATAATGTTTTTATCAGAAAATGGGTTGATAATTTGGAGTAATGAAAATTTACTATGCAATATAGGTAATGATATAATTGGCAAAAACATTAAAGATGTGGTGAAAGAGTTCCATTTAAAATTAGTACTAGATGGAAAGAAATCAGAATATAAAAATGTAGTTATAGAAGATAGGTATTATGATTTACACATGGATATAGTTGATGGTAACTCAATAGATGAGATTGAAAATGTTATAATAGTTTATTTTTATGACATAACTAATAATATTAAGTTAATGAAGGAAATTAATGAAACTAAAGAAAGTGTAATGTTAATAGAAGTTGATAATTTAGATGATGTTATAAAGACGACAGAAGAGGGGTTAAGACCACAGCTTATAGCAGATATAGATAGAACACTAAATAATTATGCAAATAATTTAGAAGCATTAATAAAAAAATACTCTTCAAGCAAATATATACTGATAACTAAGGATAAAAACATAGAAGTAGAGATGAATAAAAAATTTGATATCTTAGATACAATTAGAGAAGTAAGTAGTGGAAATAAGCTTACTGTCACGTTAAGCATAGGTGTTGGAAGAGGCGGAGATATTTCTGCGAAGAACCATGAGTTTGCTACCATAGCTAAGGACTTAGCCCTTGGAAGAGGGGGAGATCAGTGTGTCGTTAAGAGTTTTGAAAAGGTATCTTTTTATGGAGGTAAGACGAAAGAGGTAGAGAAAAGAACGAAAGTAAGAGCTAGAGTGATTGGGCATGCGCTTCTTGACCTTATAAATGAAAGTAGTAAAGTATTTATTATGGGTCACTATAATCCTGATATGGATTGTCTAGGAGCTGCAATAGGTATGTATAGTACAATAAATTCGTTAAATAAGCAGTGTTATATTATAATTGACGAACCTCATGATGCTGTAGGATACATGCTAGATAAGCTTAATGAGAGTGAAGATTATAATAATGTATTTATAAATACTAATAGTGCTAAAGGTATAAAAGATGATAAAAGTTTATTAATATTAGTTGATGTTCACAATGAAAGTTATGTGCTTTCTATGGAAATTGTAGATTTGTTTAGTAGAACAGTAATAATTGATCATCATAGGAAAACAAAGGACTTTATACAAGGCGCATTATTAAGCTATGTTGAGACCTACGCATCCTCAACCTCAGAATTAATAACTGAATTAATTCAATACATGGTAGATAAACCAAAATTGAAAGAGGTAGAGGCGGTGGCATTACTAGCAGGGATATGTTTAGATACTAAAAACTTTTCATTTAAAACCGGTGTAAGAACTTTTGAAGCGGCTGCATTTCTAAGAAGATTAGGTGCAGATACGGTAGATGTAAAAAGAATTTTTAGTGAAGAATTAGATATATATATAACTAAATCTGATATAATAAGAACAGCGAAAGTTAAAGATGGCATAGCTATAGCAAAGTGTCCACCAGAGATATCAAATTATGTAGTAACGGCTCAAGCAGCAGATGAATTACTAAATATTACAGGTATTCAAGCATCATTTGTTCTTGTTAAAATGGAAGAAGATACTTATATAAGTGGAAGGTCATTAGGTGATATAAATGTTCAAGTAATTCTTGAAGATTTAGGTGGTGGAGGGCATTTGACAATGGCAGGTGCTAGAATTAAAAATACTACACAAATTAAAGCAGAAGAAATATTAAATAATGCTATAGAAAAACACTTAAGGAAGGGTGAATAATAATGAAGGTTATTTTATTACAAGATGTAAAATCAGTTGGAAAAAAAGGAGAGGTTGTTAATGCCTCTGATGGATATGCAAGAAATTTTCTATTCCCAAAGAAGTTAGCTCAAGAAGCTAATGATGTTAATATGCACATTTTAAATAAAAAAAATGAAGCAGAGAGAAAAAAGAAAACAGCAGAAATAGAAGCAGCTCAAAAATTAGCTAATGAACTTAAAGATAAAGAAGTTGTTATATATGCAAAATCAGGAGAACATGGTAGATTATTTGGAGCAATTACAACAAAGGATATTTCTCAGGAAATTGAAAAACAATTAAAGGTAACTATAGATAAAAGAAAAATCGTAGTTAATACCGTTAATACAATTAAGACAGTTGGAATATATGAGGCAGAATTAAAATTATATCCAGAGATATCAACTAAAATAAAAGTTATTATAAAAGAGCAACAATAGATTTTAAAACCGAGAGGAGGAAAGCATAGGAGAATTATATAATTTCTTCTATGCTAATATATTTTGAATATAAATTCAGCAAATAAATCTAATAATTTAAGTATTGATCAGGAGCTACCAATAGAGGCAGAAATAGAAGTTTTACACGAGGTTATGTACAAGCTTTTAGATGAAGGTACGATAAGAGGTAGATCAGTTAAATTTAAAGTACAAAAGCATTTGAATGGAAAAGACTATTATAAAAAATTATATGCAATAAATAAAATAGTCACTAATGGAAAAGGGATTTCAATACCGCCAAACAATAATAATATTGAAGAGGCGTTACAAAGCACTAGTTTTGAAATAAGTGAGTTGTTAGCCAAAAGGTATATACAAAATAAATTAGATGCAGAAGTAGAAAAGCACATTATAGAAAAACAGGACAAGTATGTTGATGAAATAAGACTAGGCATTATAAAAAAGCAGCGAGGTGTTGAAAATAGCAAAACTCTAAAGAAGTATGAAAATCTTGAAAAATTAGACTCAAGACATTTAACTCAAAATATTATGAGTATGTTAAGGCCTGAAAGTTTTTCGGAAATAATAGGACAAGAAAGAGCTATTAAATCGTTAATATCAAAAATGTCATCTCCATATCCTCAACATATTATTTTATATGGTCCTCCAGGTGTAGGAAAAACAACAGCAGCAAGGATTGCACTAGAAGAAGTTAAAAAATTTAATCATACACCATATGAAGAGGATGCTAATTTTGTAGAGGTAGATGGAACGACATTAAGATGGGATCCAAGAGAAATATCAAACCCGCTATTAGGATCGGTGCATGACCCTATATACCAGGGATCTAAAAGAGATTTAGCTGAAAGTGGTACACCAGAACCAAAAACAGGGTTAGTTACAGAGGCTCATGGTGGAGTATTATTTATAGATGAGATTGGAGAATTAGATTATACGCTTCAAAATAAACTGTTAAAGGTACTTGAGGATAAAAGGGTAGAATTTTCTTCATCATACTATGATCCGGATGATGAGGGAACGCCTAAGTATATAAAATACTTATTTGATAAAGGAGCTCCAGCAGATTTCGTACTTATAGGTGCTACGACTAGAGAGCCTAATGAAATAAATCCAGCATTGAGATCAAGATGTACAGAAGTATATTTTGAACCATTATCAGCTATAGATATAGAGAATGTTGTATTAAATGCTAGTAAAAAGTTAAATATAACATTAGAAGACGGAGTAGCAAAAGAAATAAGCCGATATACTATAGAGGGAAGAAAAGCTATAAATATTCTTGCTGATGTATATGGATATGTATTACTTAATAGTGATAATGGCAAAGAAGTAGTTATAACTAAAAATCATTTTAATGAAGTTGTTTCTATTAATAGATTAAGACCATATGAGGATCTTGCTAACTTAAAATCTAAAGAGGTGGGTCAAATATTCGGTCTTGGAGTATCAGGATTTTTAGGCTCAACAATTGAAATAGAATGTGCTGTATTTGAGGCTAAAGAAAAAGGTAAAGGTAGTATTAGATTTAATGATACTGCTGGTTCTATGGCTAAAGATTCTGTATTTAACGCAACTTCAGTGATAAGAAAAGTTACAGATAAAGAAATTAAAGATTATGATATACATGTAAATGTTATTGGCGGAGGAAAAATTGACGGACCATCCGCAGGAGCTGCAATAACATGTTGTATTATAAGTTCACTTTTAGAAAAGCCACTAAGACAAGATATTGCAATAACTGGCGAAATATCTATTAGAGGTAAAATAAAACCTGTTGGTGGAGTATTTGAAAAGATATATGGTGCAAGAAGAAAAGGTATAAGTCAGGTTTTAATACCAAAAGATAATTTAAAAGATGTGCCTAATGATATTGAAAACATTGAAGTTACAGCAGTAGAAACTATTGAAGAACTACTTAAAATAGTATTTTAAAATTTAATAATTAAAACCCTGTGACTATAGTATTACAGGGTTTTAAATTTCATGTGTTATTCTCAATGTTGTAATTGGTACATATAACTTAATAGTTGAAATAAAGATTATAATGGTAGTATTAGATAATACTATTAATTAGTCAGTTGAAAATAGAAATTGCTCATTATAATATAAAGAAGGTGAAAATATGAGTGAATCACTTAGAACCATGCCTCAAAATATAGAGGCAGAACAATCTGTAATTGGATCTATGCTAATAGATAGGAATGCAATTGCACAAGCGGCGGAAGTACTTCAAGCAGAAGATTTTTACAAAGATTCTCACAAGACAATTTTTAAGGCAATAAGGGAATTATACAATAAGGATATACCCATAGATATGATAACTCTAGTAGATTATTTAAAATCTAATGACATGCTTGATAAAGCCGGTGGTATAACATATATAACAGAGATAAGTATGTCAGTACCATCTACAGCTAACTTATCTTCATACATAAATATAGTAGAGAATAAGTCTACACTTAGAAGGCTTATAAGAAGTTCTACAGAAATAATAGAAAATAGTTATAATAAACAGGACAATGTAGAGTCTGTTATTGATTTAGCTGAAAAAAATATATTTAACATATCAGAAAAACGAAGTACCAGTGATTTTGAATCCATGAGTGCAGTTCTTGAAAGAGGATTTTTAGAAATCGAGAAGATTTTTAATAATAAAGGTCAGATTAACGGAGTAGCTAGTGGTTTTAAAGATTTAGATGCTAAGACTTCAGGATTTCAAAGTGGGGATATGGTGCTTATTGCGGCAAGACCATCTATGGGAAAAACAACATTTTGTCTTAATATAGCTCAAAATGCAGCAATAAGAGGTGGTAAAAAAGTAGCAATTTTTTCTCTAGAAATGAGTAAAGAGCAGCTAGCTTATAAATTACTTTGTGCAGAAGCAAATGTAGATATGGTTAGACTTAGAAATGGAGACCTAGATGATAGGGATTGGGAAAACATTGCTAGGGCTTCAGGTCCGCTTGCATCATCTGGAATATATATAGATGATACTGCAGGGATATCAGTTATGGAAATGAGATCAAAATGTAGAAGGCTTAAAATAGAACACGGAATAGATTTAGTTATAATAGATTACCTTCAATTAATGTCAGGAAATAGTCCGGATAATAGACAGCAGGAAGTTTCGGAAATATCGAGAAGTATAAAGGCGCTAGCAAAAGAAATGAAGTGTCCCGTTATTGCGCTATCGCAGTTGTCACGTGCACCGGAGCAGAGAGCGGACCATCGTCCAATGCTATCAGACTTAAGAGAGTCTGGATCTATAGAGCAGGATGCAGATATTGTTATGTTCTTATATAGAGAGTATTATTACAGTAAAGACAAAGAGGATGAAAATGTAGCTGAATGTATATTGGCTAAGCATAGAAATGGTGAGGTTGGAACTGTAAATTTAGCGTGGATAGGTAAATATAGTAAGTTTGGAAATTTAGATTTAGTACACTAATAATAATTGTAAGGTTATACTTATAATTTAATTTGATGCATATACTAGGCATTTATTACATAAAGATATAATAATTATACTTTAGCGTGGGGTGAATAGTATTTATGAAAAGTGAAAAAGATTATAATGAGAAATCTATATATGAAGAAGATGAGGAATTATGCATAGAAAAAAATTGTGAGTCTATGTTAGAATTCAATAGTTTAGATGAAGATAATATATTTAGTGAGAAGAGTAAAAATAATAAACCTAATAAGAAATACAGTGTAAAAAGTTGGTGGGCAACATTAATATTTTGTATTATATTAGGGGTTATTGGATTTCATAGATTTTATGTTGGTAAAGCTGGCACAGCGATTTTAATGTTATTTACGTTGGGTGGCTTTGGTATATGGGTGCTAGTAGATTTAATAACTATAATAATAAATAATTTTACTGATGAAGATGGAAAAATAGTTAAAAGAAAACAATCTAGTGATCAACATTAAAAAGATGTGGTAAAACATATCTTTTTTTAAATATTATTGTTTATTTCTATTGAATTTGATAATATTCATATAAAGTAAAGCTTGGCATTAAATATTTTATGTAGCTTAAATAAAACTTATTTTTGTTTATTTGAATTTAAAACTTTAAAGGTTATATGGTTTGATAAAACAATATATAGTAAAGGAGATTTTTTATGGAAAATAAAAAGATTCAAGAACTTAGCAAAGGAGATAAAATTGAAAGCTTCTTTTTGGTTAAGAGTGTAGAATGTAAGATTACTAATAATAGCACTACCAATAAATATTTAGATTTTATGTTTATTGACTCAACAGGAGAAATAAATGCAAAGTTGTGGGAATGTAATAATAACATTGAAAATATAATCAAAGATAATATGTTAGTGAAAGTTAGGGCTATAGTAAATGAGTACAGAGGTAAATTACAGTTAAAGGTAGAAAAAGTAAGACCTGCAACAGAAGAGGATAACGTGAACATTAATGAATTTATAATATCAGCTCCATATAAATCAGAAGATATGTTTGAAGTGATATTAGATTTTATTGGTAAAATAGAAAATCAAGATATAAAGTATATTACAGAAGATATTATCAGTAAGTTTAGTGTTAAATTAATGCACTATCCAGCAGCAAAAAGCAATCATCATGCAATTAAGGGTGGTCTTTTATATCATGTTACAACTATGCTTAAATCAGCAGAAAAACTTCTAGATATATATACTTATTTAAATAAGGATTTATTATATGCGGGTATTATATTACATGATATAGCTAAAATAGAAGAAATGGAATCTAGTGAACTTGGAATAGTATCTAAATATAGCACTGAAGGTCAACTTTTAGGTCATATAATACAGGGAATTAGCTTAATAGAAAATTCAGGATCAAAGATAGGAGCAAACAAAGAGATTGTTATGTTACTACAACATATGATATTAACACATCATTATGAACCAGAATACGGTAGCCCTAAGAAACCTATGATACCAGAGGCAGAAATGCTTCATCATTTAGATGTATTAGACGCAAGGATGTATGATATGCAAAAAGCTACAAGAGATTTAAAAGAAGGAGAATTTTCAGAGAAAATATTTAGCTTAGACGGTATAAATATTTATAAATCATTTATATAAAATAAATTAATAGGAACATAAAAATAGTATAAACTGATGAGTTTATACTATTTTTAATTTGAGAATTTTTAAAAGTGGCATTAAATTATTAGTTTTCTAAAATAAAACTGTTAGAGAGAATAACATAACTAATATAGGTAAAAATAAAATCCTAGATATAGAGTTAAAATGAAATATTACGAAATATATTTTAAAGTTAAATTAAATTATTCGTATTTCATTGAAAATGAAAGTGAACTTTGTTAATATATTTACGGGGTGATTAAATATGAATAATAATTATGATGTTATTATTGTTGGAGCAGGAGCTAGTGGTATATTTACTGCTTATGAGCTGACAGTTTTAAAGTCAAAAGCAAAGGTACTTATAATCGAAAAGGGAAACAGTCTTGAGAAAAGAAAGTGTCCAATAGATGGGAAAAAAATAAAGGCATGTATCCATTGTAAATACTGTAATATAATGAATGGATATGGTGGTGCAGGAAGTCTTTCAGATGGAAAGTACAACATAACTAATAATTTTGGTGGAGACCTATACAAGTATGTAGGGAAGCAAGAAGCCTTAGATCTTATGTATTATGTAGATAAGGTCCTTTGTGATAATGGGGGAAGTGACGCAAAACTTTATTCTACAGCAGAAAGTACAATAAAGACAGAAGCACTTAAACATGACCTACATTTATTAGATGCAAAGGTTAGACATCTTGGAACTGATAGAAATTTAAAAATTTTAGCTAATATGTATGATTATTTAAAAGATAAAATTGATATGGAATTTAATACAGAGGTTTTAGATATTGAAAAACAGAATGATGAGTTTATATTAAAAACTGATAAAGGTGAATATAAGTGTAATGATTTAATCGTTGCAACAGGAAGATCTGGATCAAAATGGATATCTAAGGTTTGTGGTAAGCTAGGTATAGAAAGTAAAAGTAATAGAGTAGATATCGGTGTTAGAGTAGAACTTCCGGCAGCAGTTTTTGAGCATATAACTGATAAGGTATATGAGAGCAAGATTGTATATAGAACAAAAAAATATGGTGATTTAGTTAGGACATTTTGTATGAATCCTCATGGTGAAGTAGTTAGTGAGAATACAAATGGAATAGTGACTGTAAATGGACATAGCTATTCAAATCCAGAGCTTCATACAGAAAATACAAACTTTGCACTATTAGTAACAAATAATTTCACTGAACCATTTAAAAATAGTAATGAATATGGTGAATCTATAGCACAGCTTAGCAATATGTTAGGTGGTGGAGTTTTAGTTCAAAGATTTGGTGATTTAGTTCAAGGAAGAAGAACTAATGAGCATAGAATGGATAAGAGCTTTACTGTACCAACTTTAAAAGCAACACCAGGTGACTTAAGTCTAGTTATACCAAAACGTCAGTTAGATGGTATAATAGAGATGATATATGCATTAGATAATGTTGCGCCAGGAACAGCAAATGAAGATACATTATTATATGGAGTAGAGGTTAAATTCTACAATTCAAATATACAAGTGGATAATAACCTAGAGACAAAAGTGAAAAATCTTTATGTATTAGGAGATGGATCTGGAGTTACACATTCATTGTCACAAGCATCAGCTAGTGGAGTTTATGTTGCTAGGGTTTTAGAGGATAAAAATAAATTAGTATAAATATGAAAATTTTACTCTATAGAGTAAAAGAAAGTGAGGAAAATTATGCCATCATTTATAGTATTAGGAGCTCAGTGGGGAGACGAAGGAAAGGGAAAAATGACTGATTATCTTGCAGAAAGTGCAGATGTAGTTGTTAGATTTCAAGGTGGAAACAATGCAGGCCACACTGTAGAAGTTGGAGAAAAGCAGTATAAGCTACATTTAATACCATCAGGAATACTTTATAACAATAAATTAAATGTAATAGGTAATGGGGTTGTAGTTGATCCTGAAGCATTATTCAAAGAGATGGATTATCTAAAAAATCTAGGTGAGGATATCACACCAGAAAGATTACTTGTAAGTGATAGAGCTCAGGTTATAATGCCATATCATAGAATATTAGATGAACTTAAAGAGGCAGCTAGAGGTAAAAATGATATAGGAACAACTAAAAAGGGAATAGGTCCTTGTTATACAGATAAAGTTGAGAGATGTGGGATAAGAGTTTGTGATCTTATTAAACCAGAAGTTTTAAAGGAGAAATTACAAGCATACCTACCTGATAAAAATGATTTAATCGTTAAAATTTATGGCGGAGAAGCTTTAAAACTTGAAGAGGTTTATGAAGCATATTTAGCTTACGGTGAAAGATTAAAGCCATATGTAGCTGATACATCAGTTAAAGTTTACGACAGCATAAAAGCTAACAAGAATGTATTATTTGAAGGTGCACAAGGTACGCTTCTTGATATAGACTTTGGATCATATCCATATGTAACATCTTCTAATACCGTAGCTGGTGGTGTATGTACAGGAGCTGGCATAGGACCAACTATGATAGATAGCGCAGTGGGAATAGTTAAAGGATACACTACAAGAGTTGGAAAAGGTCCATTCCCAACAGAACTTGAAGATGAAGTTGGAGATTGGATAAGAGAAAAAGGTTTCGAATATGGAACTACAACAGGAAGAAGTAGAAGATGTGGTTGGCTAGACCTTGTTATCTTAAAAAGTGCAGCTAGGGTTTCAGGATTAACAAGCTTTGGAATAACTAAAATAGACACTTTAGCAGGCCTTGAAAAATTAAAGGTTTGTGTAGGCTATAAATTAGATGGAAAAGTTATAGATTATTTCCCAGCAAGTCTTGAGGATTTAGCTAAATGTGAACCAGTATACGAAGAAATGGATGGATGGGATTCAAGCATAAATGATGCTAGAAGATATGAAGACCTTCCAGAGAATGCGAAAATATACTTAAAGAAAATAGAAGAGTTCACTGGAGTTAAAATATCTATAATTTCAGTTGGACCAAGAAGAGATCAAACAATGAGAGTTGGAGAACTTTAATAAATATAAGTAACATTAGATAAGCCTAGTAGTGATACTGGGCTTATTTTTATATAAATAATTAAGAATGTTAGTTTACTAGCAGTAAACTTTTAGAGAAAAAAGTAAGGGTAGCTGTCCATTGTTTTGTTTAAGGGCAAGAACTATACTTTAATTATGGTACCTAGTAATTTTTAAGGAGAGTTTTATATGGATAAGATAAAAATTGGTGAAAGTATTTATAATTTAAGAAAATTAAAGAAAATTACCCAGGAGCAGTTAGGAGATTATGTAGGGGTATCTAAAGGCGCTATATCCAAGTGGGAAAGTGGGGTTTCTTATCCAGATATAGAAATGCTTCCTGTTCTGGCAAGATTCTTTAGTATATCAATAGATGAGCTTTTAAATTTTGATGCTATAATTTCAGAAGAAATGATGGAAGCGATATGCAAAGAGTGTCAAGATATAATTAATGCAGGGCATGGGGAAAAAGGCATTGAATTATGTCAGTCATATATAAATAAATATCCTACAAATTATAAATTAAAGTTCACGTTAGTGACTTTAATGACTATGGGATGTGCTTTAATGAAGGATGAAGCTGAGATAAAAAATATATATGGAAAAGCTATAGGTGTATATGAAGATATAGTTAATAATTCTACTGATGAGGAAACTGTAGTGGCATCAAAACTTCAGTTAATTAATTACTATGCTTCCTTTGAGGAATTTGATAAGTCTATAGAGATACTAGAAAAGATGAAAAAACCATTAGGTAATACTAATATAATGAAAGCTAGTATCTATATTAGAAAAAACGATTTAGAAGAAGGTCGAAAACTGTATCAGTATGAGTTTTTTAATTGCATAACCGAGGCTCAAGCTATATTGCATGGATTAGCTTCATCTTATTACAAAGAAAATTTAGAGCTAGCGGAGAGATATATGGAATTGGGGCTGCAAATTAGAGAATTAACTCTTCATAACAAATATAATAATACATTTGGGGATTATCTTCAGTTAGCGGGATTGTATGCATACTATAAAAATGAAGAAAAAACTATTGAGGCTATAAGTAAAGCAGTTAAAGCTTTAGAGGGAATTAAGGATACTGATGAAAATCCATGGTATTTTAGTGAAATGAAGTTAAGTGGTGATTTCACAGCAATTTTAAAAATGAGTTCAATGGTAATTAATCTATTAGAAATGAAGGAATATGAATTTTTAAAGGATAACAAAGAATTTTTAGAAATAAAAGAAAGAATACAGAAAATAGAATACTAATTTAGTTAAAGTAAAAGGCTATCATTCAGTAATGAGTGATAGCCTTTTATAATTTAAGATTTGGGATTTAAAGAAGCATATATGCCTTGTATAGCGGCACTAGAGGAGCTCCAGCACCATTGAAGGTTAAAGCCACCGCAATCTCCGTCCACATCAAGAATTTCGCCTCCGAAGTATAACCCAGGCTCTAGATATGACTCAAGAGTTATTGGATTAACATCTTTTGTATTAACACCGCCAATTGTAACTTGAGCATTTTCAAAGGGATTTGTATCTGTAACTTTAAATTTCCAAGAAGTAAGGAGTCTATAAAGTTTAAATCTGTTTTCATAATCTACATCATAGGTTGGCATATGTATATCTAAAATTCCAGATTCCTTTAGAACGATAGGAATAAACTTTTTATTTATTAGGCCTATTAGATTATCATGAATACTTCTATGAGAAAAAGTTGCAAAGTGAGTTTCTAAAGACTCAACAACCTTATCATATTCAGTGTTAGTTAAGTTTACATCTATAACTACATTATCGTTATTTAGTACGCCTCTAGAGGCAATACGACTTAGTTGAAGAATTGGTGGGCCAGAAATACCATAGTCAGTAAAGAGTATTTCACCAAACTCAGTTCTTTTTTCTTCACCATTAACTAATATACTGCAGGAGCTAGTAAATTTTACTCCAGATAAAGCCTTAAGTTTATCATATTTTAGTTTTAGTTGAACAATTCCAGGGGTAGGTGAAATAATACTATGGCCAAAAGCTTTTGCTAATTTGTAACCAGAACCATCTGAACCAAGCTTGGTATAGCTTTTTCCACCAGTGCACAGTAAAAGTGTTTTACACGTATAAGTAGCAGTATTTGTTTTTATTTCAAATAAATTTGTTTTGTTTTTAGATATGCTAGAAACTTTATTTTCCATATACATTGGAATTTCTCTTTCAGATAGATTTAGTCTTAGTATATCTATCACTGATGACGCTTGAAGAGAAATAGGATACATTTTACCTGATTCAAGAGTACAGGTATAGATTCCAATGGATTTAAAGAATTCAAGAGTGCTATCTAAATTATACTTTGTAAGAATTTCATTAAAGAAACTTTTATTTTCACTATGAAATCTATCTAAAGTTAGATTTTCATTAGTAATATTACATCTTCCATTACCAGTGGTTAATAATTTTTTACATATTCTATCATTACCATCAAGTACAGCTACATCTATATTTAAAACTTTTGCCTTAATTGCAGATGCAACTCCACATGAGCCACCACCAATTATTATTAAATCATGATACAAATTTTTCACCTCATATTAAATCTAAAATTTTTTTGTTTTTATTAATTTTGAACTATTTATTTAATAGTATATACTAATTTTAAAATTAGTATATAACTTATTATAATATAAAATTAAGTATTTGTGAAACTAGGTATATCAAGGGTTACAGAAGTTTTAATGAAATTAATAAAGACTAAAAGTGTTTAAGATAAAAAACAAAATGGAAAAAATAAAATAAAATTTAATTAAAGTTGTTGACAAAGGTTTAAAAATTTTGTATTATAGTAAATGTCGAGTGGCTCGGAAGCAAAGCAAAGAGAAACAACGACATGGTAACGAAAGTTAAATGACATATGGCTCCTTGGTCAAGCGGTCAAGACACCACCCTTTCACGGTGGTAACAGGG
>NZ_JAVXAO010000020.1:0-30106 GCF_036660475.1 Clostridium sp.
CTGTTCCTAATGTTACTACTGCAACCTTAATATAATTTAATATGTTATCCATTTTCACACCATCCTTTTTATTTTTAAACATAAAAATAGATTAGATTTAAATCTAATCCTCCCTGATCTATCAAGTTCACCTTATCGGTCTATTGTAAAATAGTTTGCTTTTCTAACTCCAATCTTACTTTCTCCTTCCACAATGATGGAACTTCTTCCAATGTCATTCTGCCTTCACCAATAACTTTTACATATAATGCTACCATAATTATTTACCTCCTATAGATATAGAATTTGCTAGTTCCAGTATTGCATTTTCTAATACAACTCGATTTTCGGTTTCTTTGCTTTGTAATTTACCAAGTTCCATAACACAACTTTCTAGTATCGCTTTTTCTTCCTCTAGTCTTTTTATTTTATCTTCCTCTAGCTCATAAGTAACTCCAATACTTAACAATTTTTCTTTAAACATACGTGGTTCAACTTCTACTAAGTTCGGTGAGGTAGGAGAGGTATTCTTAGTTAACCATCCTACAACCTTTTTCTCTTCGTCATACTCTAAAAAATATCTCATTATACCACCTCTTTAGCTTTAATATAATCGAACTCTCCCAATTTAGGTAAATTTTCAGATGTTTTTCTCTCCGATGTTATACCGTTACCCGATAATCCATATACATAAATATTATTGTAATTATAATATATTGCCGTTGGCTGAAGAATACCCCCAATATTATTAACCGAAGTCCATGCAATTAAATCATCACTTGTTAAAATTTGATTACTTGTAGTTACTATAATACAATCATCATTGCATGAAACACCTTCCACCGTATTTAATAAATTAATAGTTATCTGTGTCCACGTAATACCATCTTGGCTTTTAAAGATTTTATTCTGAAACACACCAACAAAATAACCTTTAAAGTACATAATGTATTTAGATTTATAATTATCTCCTACTGAATTGATATTCCAACTTCCGCTTTCGGTTTTACTCGCAATACTACCATTAGCCAATATAACCGCAATCAAGTTATTGTTGGAAGTAATATCCACAGTTTGGATACCAGACATAGGTGCTTCTCCACTACTATAAGTTTTAAAATCTTTAGTCTTATAAACATATGCACCAGCACATACATAATAATTAGTATTTAAATAAGTCACATTAATAGGATATGGTTCATTTTTACTTACATCAAACCATGTTATACCGTCGGTACTTTTTAAAATACGACCACTATCACCAGTTGCTATAAATAAATTGGTTTCTTTTATAAATTCTACACTTTTAAGTGCTCCTGCACTTACTGCGAATGTATGAGTTAAAGTCCATGTTTTACCGTTATAGCTATAATATATACAACTATTTGTAGTGTTACTTGCAACAATAACAAATAGTTTATTACCGTATGCCATACAACTACAGTGACTTTCACCGATATTAACCCTTCTATTTATCCATTCAGTAAAATTACTTTCTATAATATTTGCTTTTATAAAATTATACAATTCGGGATATGCTACTTTATCATATTTATTTCCGTCACATTTTAACCAATTACTGGGTTGGTTTATAAATTGCTTTATATCACCTATTTTACCCTTTTTTACACCTTCTATTTTAGTGTTCATTTCACCCAAATGCGCATTAGTTTGATTGATTTGATTTTGTAAATTCCCGGCTACATCTCCACTTAGTTGACCTTTTATGCTATCAAACCACGTTTTGAATTCTGCTTCAAACCCTGCTTCTTTTTGAGACAGCGCAGCTGAGTATTGATTAAATAAAGTAGTAACATCTAATTGCTCTACTGTACCATGGACTATTCCACACAAGCTATTATTCTGTCTTAAATCTGTAATATTAGCCTGTGTTATCTTTATTGCACCTTTATTAACAGCTATATCTGCTATTCCTATTTCGTACATGTCTGCATCTCTCTGTAACACTTGTGCAACTGGAGCACTCGCAAAGGTACCTTTCTTCACGTAAGCCTTAATCTCTCTATTTAGAAAATCTAACCTTAATACAACTCTATCTATTCTGTTAAGCACACCATCAGCTGCAGATATAGGTAATGTCAAGATATCAGTATTTTCATAAAAGTAACCGTTAATCCATGCCTTTCCACTCTGCAACGATATATTCATATCAGTTCCATTGGCTAGTATCTGTAAATTTGTACTTGGGTTAGGAAACACCCCATTTCCTATGAAACTAGCAAAGTATCTAGCATAATTCTCAGCAAGATAAGCTCTATCTGGAACTCCATCTTGGTTTAGAATTGCATTAAAAAAACTACTTCTTTCCACTTAATCACATCCTTTTTAATTTCTCATAAATAGTAGGAATATCATTTCCGAATATAACATTTATACTAATACCAGAATTTTGATATATTTCTTCTATCTCCGTAATTCTCGTATCCAGTGTTATATCCCATTTTTCATCAAATATTGTTACAATATCCCCAAGATCATAGTCTTTTCTATAAACTAAATTCTCTTGATCTTGATTAGTATTAATTACTGCATCAAAAGTTTTTATCTCTTTATATTCTTCAAGTTTACTTTTACCTCTCTGCTTCAGCATAGGAATATATTCGCTATCAGGAATAGATACTTCTGTATCATTTACAGTTTTAGTGTTCTGTAAGTCCCTTGCATCTACATACATTTCATATCTATCCAAACCTTGACCAGTTTCTATAGAAGTTTTTTTTCTGTTTATTCCTTCTCCAGAACCCGCAACAAGAACTGTATTCTTATAATCACCTATACTTTCAGTGTAATCTTGGGATAAAATATTTTCATATTCTCTACTAAATAAAGCTTTCTCATTAATACTTTGATTCTCAGTTCTATCAATGCCTTTATACACTTCAAATTCTAATTCTTTAGTGTCATATATAAAATTTACTTTAAATCCTATTCCATATGTGTTGCTCAGTCTTTCTAATTCCTCTAACACATTACCACCTGTCTTTTGATAATCAATTGATTCTGTATACCCCTTAAGTGCCCCCAAATGCAATAGAGGAATTGCTCTCTCAGACTTAGTAGTAATACAATTACTATCTACTATCTGACCAAATACCCCCTCTACAGTGCCTTTATA
Source organism: Clostridium sp. (assembly GCF_036660475.1). Lineage (GTDB taxonomy): Bacteria > Bacillota > Clostridia > Clostridiales > Clostridiaceae > Clostridium_J. The sequence goes on from NZ_JAVXAO010000020.1 coordinate 3,116, forward strand.
ACATAACTTATCCCATATTATTCTTCTATTTAATATTGATACTAGAAAACTTCCTCTAATACTCAGTACTTCTTTATCATTAACTAATTTTATTCCTCTGTGAAGTATAATCCCAGCCTCACCATTGCTCTTATATATAACATTATCTCTTTTTAATAATTCTAAATTATCCTGGGTTAAAGGACATGTTATTTCAAATGTACCAGCCTTATAATATTTTCTGTGCCACTTTAAAACTGAAAAGTTATCTACAACTCCTATGAACTCCATACTCCTGGTATATACTTCTAAGTCCATTACACCACCCCCAAGTAATTAGAATTATAATATATGGCTACTTCTAAGTTATCTAAATTAGAATCTGCATCATATCTGAAAAGATTATCACCTTTGTTTAATTGTAAAAATTCTGACCCTCTTTTTAGATATGTAAATCCATTAGAAGTCACACCATTAATATATTGCTCGACTCTTTTTTTACCAAAGTTAGTATTAACTTTAATAACTTCTCCAGCAACCATACTCTTTTCTATTTTAATCCACTTTCTAGTATTTACATTAAATAAAGATGGGTTAGAAATGCTACCACGTGCCCTAAATTCAATTACCATACCTACTTCTATGTTCCCATCATTAACTATGTTTACAATCAAAGAAGGGTCCTTATACCCCACAATAACACCTTTTTTAACTGGTATTATTAATGGAAAATGAAAGGCCCCTTTCCAAAGTGCTATATCCGTTTTTGTCTCTTGTGTATTACTCCAGAAAGGATTTACACAAAATAAAGTAAATATAAACTTACAAATATAATTATTGTTTTCACTATAGTTCTTAGAAAAATTAACTGTAGATGTAGCCCTACCTTCTATTTTATAGCTAGCCCTAATAAGTCTTAAATTTTCCAAAGGATTAATTAATTCAATAAGATCTCTTTTTTTAATCTCCATTTCATATTCATTCTCTGCAACAATAGTACCTGATATAGGTATATCTCTACTCTCTAATACAGTACCCGTATGATGCGCACCATGTTGTCCTAGAGATTTAGAGGTGCTGTGAGTACCTGCTATAACCCCTAAATCTTCTTCATTCAATATATAAGAACCTATACTATCAAATGTTATAGACTCATTGCTGTTAAGATTATTAATTGTTATCACATACACCCCTCCTATACTCCCACTACTGATGACTCTCTATTTGTTCTTCTAATTAACCTACTTGCTTCAACTTCATCTATTTGTTTTGGACTATTAAATATATAAGTATCTCCACCCCTAGTTGTACCACTTTGGACTCCACTCTTATTCTCTTCCGCAGTAAGTACTCTTTCACCTTTGTGAAGACGTGCCACGTAACCATCAAAAGGTACATAACTTAATCCATTATAGTGTGAGCCATCCATCCCATCGCTTCCTTGCTCTGGTCTTGCAGTTGATGTGTATTCAAATGTTTTTTTCTTTGGTATCCATGAATCCCACTTACTAAATAAACTTGACCAAAAGCCTTTAATATTTCCAGTAGATGCATCAACTTGTTTTTCCAACTCAGAGTTGAGCTCTAGCATCTTTGCAAGTGCTTCTTCCCTTGTTTCTTCCGCCTTACCTACAATTCCATCTTTCTGCCTTGTTGCTTCTTCAATTAATTTTGTTGCTTGATCTGCTGTTATAGTACCGCTTTCATCTCTCATTCTTATAATAGCTTTTATCGTTCCATCATATTCTTCATTAGCTATTCTAATTGCTTCATCTCTACTAGCATTAAGGGTTTTAATATGCTCCCCTGCCTGCTCTGCTGTAACTCTTTTGTCACTAGCTGCCATTCTTTCTAGAATAGCTTTTGCTTCAACTTCATTTTCAGATAAAGTCTTAATAGCTTGTGTTTTCATTTCCTGTTGTATTTCATTAATACTAATCATTTCTTCCTTTGATAGTTTTCTATTCGCTTCGCTGGCTCTTTCTAATATCTGCTTTATCCCGTTGGTTTTATCAGTTATAACTTCTTCTTTAATTGCATATTGTTCATTTGTAGTTTCTAGTATCTTCTGCTTTTCTAACTCACTAAGAGCTGTTGAATCTGCTACATATTTATCTAATATATCTAGATCATTCTTCTTATCTGCTTCAAGTCCAGTTGTTATTGTAGTTCCCATTTTCGCATAACTTGTCATTAAGTTGTTACAAGTTTCCTCTGTAATAGTAGTAGAGTTAATATATAAACTATCTAGTGCACTTTTAACCCCACTATCCATATCTATATAAGCCCCAACTGCAGTTTTAGTAGCTTCACTTATCTTAACAGTTTCATAATTAACTACTTCACCGTACTCAGTCATTTTAGTTCCACTTGCCACCATGGTATCTGCAAATAAATCTACACTTGGGACTACTTCTGTAGTCATAACTTTATATACACCATATCCAGCTGCTGCTATTGCCGCTGCTCCTAATGCAAATGGAGCTACTGCTACTACTACCTCCCCTAGTCCCATTGCCAAGCCTCCAACTCCAGCTGTTCCACCGGCTAAACTAGTCGCTGTTCCAAGTCCTGTTGCCGCTGTGCTTGCTGCTGCTGAACCAGTACCAAATATACTCATAGCTGTTGATGCTCCGCCTATAATAGATTTTAGACTTGCGAAAGTCTGTATTCCTCCACCGACTATCTTTAATGCTGGCCCTGCTGCTATTGCTATTGCGCCCCACTTCAGAATATTAGATTGTTGTTCTTCTGTAAGGTTACTAAATTTATCAGCAAGTCCACTTATAACATCAGCTACCTTAGTTATTGCAGGAACTAGAGATATACCTAACTCTATACCCGCATTTTTCACTTTATTTAAAGCACCTTTCATTTGTTCAGCTGGACTTATATCTATCTTTTCAAATGCTGCTTGAGTTGCCCCTGCACTGCCTTCCATTGCTTTAAGCATCTCATTATATTCAGCACCATCACCACTAGCCAATACCATAGCTGCAGATCCAGCTTCTACTGAACCAAACATATCTTTAAGTGTAATATTATTATCCTTAGCATGTTTATTTAACATAGCGAATATTTCACTAGTATCCTTACCCTCTGCCTTTAGTTCTGCAAAGCCTTTCCCACTTAATTCTCTCAATGCCTTGTCTGTTATACTACCAGCCTTAGTTAATTCACTAAGCATTGATTTTACATAAGTACCTGCTTCACTTGTTGCTATACCGTTTTTAGTCATTAAAGCATAGGCTGCACTAAGTTCATCTATAGAATAGTTAGCTGCACTTGCAATTGGTATAACACTACCCATGCTACTAGCTAATTCATCTACCGTAGTCTTCCCTAAGTTTTGTGTAGTAATAAGAAGATCACTTATTCTATTTGCATCTTCGGTCTTAAGCTTATAACCATTAATTGCAGTAGTCATTACATCAACGGCTTTTGCCCCAGAAGTAAATCCACCTTTAGCAAGCTTCATAGCCTCAGTTGTAAATCCTATTGCTTTTGTTTGGTCTACACCAGCAGATATTGATTCATATACCGCATCACTGAACTCACCAACAGCAACCTTACTATCATTACTAGCTTTTAATAAACTACTCTTATAATCATCAAAATCAACTACATTACTATCTAGTAGTGTAGATACCTTAGCAAAATTACTTTCAAAATCTACCGCCATCTTACCTGCTGCTATACCTACACCTGCAAGAGGTACTGACACAAACTTAGTAAGATTTCCACCAACCTTAGAGAATCCTTCTCCTACCTTCATTGTATTAGAAAGTTCTTTACTTATCTTTTGTGCTTCTGATACACCTGCTACAGCTGCTTTAGACATATCATTTTTAAAACCTTTTATATCTGCTTTTATATCAACCATCAAAGGGGCTAAACTGATTCCACTTGTCATAGACATCTAATCAACCTCCTTTCGGTGTTGAAACTCTCTAATTTTACTAACATCAGCATTAGTCTGTTGTAACTTCCAAAGAGTTTTAAGGAATTCTCGCCCTTCCTCTGTTCTATTCCAGCTATCTATCCAGCTTTCTTTTCTATATAGTAGATACATACTATATGGAAGGTCTAAAACTTCATTGAAATTCATGCCAGTATATTTAGAAATTCTTCTTAACTCACTAGTACATAAAATATAATCATTTTCCCACTCTTCAGTCTTAACATATTTATCTACTATAGCCTTTCCTATATCCCCACCTGGCAATGGGATTCTTAGTTTGGGTCATTATCTGCCTTATAAGTCATACTTGTAATTTCTCTTGTTATTAAATCTTGTAGTTTATATGGAATGTTGTCCACTTCTTCTAATGTAAACTTCTTATTAGAACTATTATTATTTAACACCATATGGGCTATCTCACTTTTTACCTCTAAGTAATTTTCTTCTGTAATAGACTTCTCAAGTTTTGATATTTTCTTAGTCATAACCGCACTTGGCTGAAGCACCTCTATAACTTCACCTTTTATCTTTATCTTGATACTTTGGTTTAAATACTTATCCAAATCTATCATTATCTTCACTCCCTTTTATATCTCATGTATTTATTTAAATAGAAAAAGAGTACCTAAGTACTCCTATGGTGTTGCTGGTATTGCTGCTGCTTCTTCGTCTGTTAACTCTTCTTCAAATTCAGCAAGAAAGTTCTTAATATATTCTATTGCTGTAATCTCAGCATCTACAGTAAGCTCCTTAGTTGTAAACTCTAAACTAAATCCATTACCACCTTGACCTATCATTGTAAATCTTATTTTCTTCCCATTGGCCTTAGTATGCACAAATCTTAAAAGTACTGTCTTAAGGGCACCGCCACCACCAAATTTTAATGTTCTAGTTTTCTTTAATTTATCTGATACAAATCTAGCAGTAGATAATAAAGCTAACCTTTGAAGTGACCAACTTAATATACCTGTTTTAGCTGTTATCTCTTCCTTTGTTATAAAACTTCTAACTGTATTCCCATATTGGTTTTTAACATCATATTTTTCTGGCTTATAGTCTATTGAGAATCCTGAACTGCAACTTCCCACATTATGATCAGCTGTTTCAATTATTTCATGTGTTGGCATTTCTACACCTGTAAACTCATACATGAATACTTCTCCAGCACCTAATACTATTTCTTCTTTTCCCATTATATGCACCTCCAATTAATAATAAATATGCAGGATACTTCCCACATCTGAACTGAATCATTAAACAAAGAACCCCCACCAGCAAGTCCACTACGTATTACTATGTTGCGGTTAACTAATGAAGGCTCCTTTGTTTCCATATCTAATTTTTTAAGTATTGTTTCCCTAATAGATAATGCATTATCAAAGTCTGAGTCAATTATCTTAATCTCTGCTTGACTTTGCTTTACTACACCCCCATCAATAGGAGTTATATTATAGGTTAAAAAAGGAGGTTTACCTATCCCAAATACAGGAGTAACCTCCAATGCTGTTATTTCTTCTAATATATTTTTAATTGCTATCTCTAACATCTACCCACCTGCCAATATCTTAGATATTTTGTCTTTTTGAAATAACTTTGCATACTCTAGGAACGGACAAGGTCTTTGCCCTTTAGTAATATGCCATCCTTTATACTTACCTGATTTAGCTTTATACTTCCATGGTGTTTTCCTACCATCACCATTTACTGCATATATCCCAGTTCCTTGATGTATATATGGTGCTATTTCTAAACTACTAAATACAGTTCCTACTATTTCACCTACATTAAAACTTACATCATGTTGTATACTTGCTCTAAGTGGTCCTTGATCTACTGGACAGTTCATCTTTGCATCTCTTTCAACAACAAGGCAAGCTTTATTCATATTCTTAGCAACTTCTTGAATAACCTGTAAAGTAGCATTTTCTATACTTCTTACAAACTCATCATTATTAGACATTAGTATCAACCACCTTAAGTAGTAATGTTGTTAACCTGCCTTTAGGGTTAACCTTAATAATATCATAAATAATATTCTCATGCTTAAATCTATTTTTATTTTTGTCAATATCCCTATAAAAGGTAAGTCCAATATGACTACTAGAATTATATTTAATGCTTTGTGTGTACTTCATATCATTAGTTAGATATAAAGCTACATCAATGTTTTTAACATCTAGCCATGTTTCCTTACATGCCCCAGACGGTGTTTTAATTTCAGTTTTAACCTGTAACATCAATGGCTTCATATCTGCTACTATACTCATATAGGGAGCCTCCTATATCTTCTTAATCTTGCCTTTATATCTTTAGGTATACCATCTATATATGATTGGCTTACACCCTCATGAGAATCACTTGATATACCTTCAGAACCTAACTTATTAGCCTTTATGATTACTAGGTCTTTAACTATACTAATGCATCCTATTGGCATATCTACGCCCAACTCAAGGTTAATATACTCTGCCACATCATTAAACGTATCCTCTATAAATTCAATGATTAATTCTTCCCTTAGGCTAGACATTCCTGGTCTTAATTTAACTGATTTTAAAATTGAATCAATTTGTTCTTTCTTCATCAATCTAATACCTCATTTCAAAAGAAAAGAGAGGATTCCCCCTCTCTTATACTATTGGTACTTCCTTAGTGTTTACTGGATTAGCACTAGTATTTGTTATCTCTACCTTAGTTGGTGAAACTTGATCCGTTGGTATTACGTTGTAGAATAATACTGCAATTGCCTCTTCTCTAAGAACTTTAGAACCATACATGCATAATCCTCTAACACCATCTGCAAAGCTTGTTTGAAGTCTCATTGCTTCCATTTCATCTAGTTGTTTAGCTGCACCTATAGCACCTATATAGTGTGCTACAATTTGATTTACAGGTAATTCTTCACTAGCAACAACCTGTAATCCATTTATAACTTGCCCTTCTACAATACCATTTTGAAGTACTGTTGGATTAGATGTAAATCTTCTATCTTTAGAAAGCAATCCTAATATTTCAGAATTAACAGTTACATATCTATTAGCTTTTGGTACTTTTTTCTTTGAAAGAATGGTACCTAAATCAACAATATAGTCATAGATATTTACTGATGATACATCTTTCTTTGTAGATTTTGAACCAATAGTATTACCCGTTGCAACACCAGCTGCAAGTGTAGCATAGAAATCTCTATCATAGGTTTCAGCTAATACTGCTGCATGTTCTGCTGTAGTTGCGCCCATAACATCAGCTACTAATTGGACTTTATCACAATCATCTAAGCTAAAAGCAAAATACTTCTTCTTGTCAAAAATCATTTCTATAGGAGTTGTATTAATTTCATCCCATGCAACAGTTCCTGAATAGTCCTTTATTGTTCCTGCTCCAACTCTGTTGAATATTACTTTTTCACCCTTAACACTTGATGGTTTTGTTGATACTGCATCAGCTGTTGATGTAGTGTGGAAGTTTGCAAGTAATGCACCTTCCCATAATGTTGCTTTAAATTTTGCTACTGACATTTAATATTCCTTCTTTCTATTTATTATTTTGCATGGCCATAAATTGTGCTGCTACTTCCTCTGATGTCATATTATCAGCATTGGCCATTAATGCTGCATATGTGTTATTGCCCAAAACACCATTTTCAGGATTGGCTGGCTCTCTTCCACTTATTTTCTCTTCGAATAAATCCTTGTAAGATTCCTTTAACCCTTTAAGTTGATCATCTAATCCAGTTACTTTACCATCTTCAGCAATTACTAACTTTTCTCTATCAATCTTTGTAGCCAATAAATCTGTGTGTTTGGCTTTTGATGTGGTTAATGCTTTCTCGATAGCACTATCTAAAGTAAGATTTTTTAGTTTAGCATCATAATCATTCTTTTGAGTTTTAATAGTAGCTTCATGTTCCTTGATAGTCTTTTGTAAAGCTTCATTGTCCCCATTATTCTTCTTTAGATCTGTGATAGTAGTATTAGCTGTTTTAAGTTGACCATTAATATCATTAAAGGTTTCCTTTGGTACTGCATTTTTAGGAAATTCAGTATTAATTTGCTTCATCAAGTCCTCAATATCAACACCTCCATCTTCTTTCTTTTTAGCACCTTCTAATAATTTTCTTAACCATTCCATCTTCTTTCTCTCCTTTACTTCTAATAGATTTTTATACCTGCTCTCCAGGTACTGTAGAGTTACCTTTGTTCTTTATGCCCTGCAAAACTTTAAAAAGGGCGAAATAAAAAGCCTTAGTTTCCTAAGACTTAAATTTAAGTATAATAAAAGCACCTACTCTTTATCTAAGTAAGTGCTCTTCTAATCTTCTATTGCATCTTCTGCCCACTGTATTTCTTTCTTCATGTCTATATTCGGATGCTGTTCTTGAAGTTCTTTGATAAAATCTACAAACTCTTTACTTTGCAGATTATATGACACGTCTTCAAAATATCCACTAATAAATTCTATTTCTCCATTACTACATTCATTTAGATATTTTTTAGTATCATCTATGTTTTGACTTAGCTCATTAACTATTACATCCCAATATTCATCCAAATTAGGTGATGCTCCATTTCTAGTAAATGCCTCTATCATATCGATGTTATATTTAATTTTCTTCTTATCAATCATTTAATCACCACCTATCATTCTTTGTTCTCCATCTGGGAATATAGTCATTACTCTTTTCAATTTTGTATTATAACATGTACATACTGTCACATCGTCATAATTAGCAAATTTATAAATAGCAACAACTTCATCATTTACTTTAAATTCTTGAATTATATACTTACTTTTATCCTTTAAATTAGCTACATATTCTCCAGCTTTTTTAATTTTAATTTCAGTCCAATCTTTAGGGAACCACACCTGACCTAATCCTATTTTCTTAGCTGGTTCTTTATGGTTTGGAACATTACCACATCTTACTCCATTTGAATATTCCTTAATTATATTATACTCTATTTTTCTTTTTTCTAACAGTTTAATATTATCTTGTCCGTGTCCACCACTCTTTAATCTTATCTCTCCTGGCTTAACTTTCTTTGGATTTCTAGGATTATTAAAATCACCTTCATTTGAGTGTTTTAATGTGTCTTTAGGCATATTTAACTTTCTATTCTTATTACCTAGTCCATTATCTAAGTCATGTCTTTTATTAAACTCATTATTAATATCCTTTTTAGCTGCTTCATGGTCTTTCTTTGCATCTTCTCTATCTACTATAGGTAATATAGTACATCTACAATTCGAATGTAATGGCAGTGTAGGACAATCCTTTATTCTATATATATTACCATGTTTTACGCCACATACTTTGCAAAGTCTTTCATCTACTGCTGCCCACACTTGTACCTCTTCACATCCACTATTTTTGTAAGCTTTCTTTGCACTCTCATTAAGATAATGCATAGTCTCAGTTCTAACTAACTTATGGCTTATATTAAAGCCTGTATTCATCATGTTACTTAGTTGTATAGCTATCTCTGCAATAGTCTTCCCTTGAGTTAATCCCGTTACTAATATTTCATTTAGATTACTCGCAAGTACCTGTGTATTCTTCCATAACCTTTCTGAAAAGCTACTTCCAAACCATGGTCTATTCATCATTTCTTCCATGACTTTCTTTGGAATCATAGAAAATTGTGTTTGCCCCAATTCAACCATAATGTTAGAGTAAGTATCTTTAAACCCTTCCATCATATTATTTTTACCAAATATTTCAACACTTTCCCCAATACTTCTAATTATATCTTCCATATTCTTTTGTAATCCTGTAAGCCGCTTAAACTTGTGCATATCCGATAGTGTTATACCTTTACCACCATTAATCTTCTCAGTTACCTTATATAACTCCTCAGAAATTTGTAAACTTGCATCTTGATACATTTCTAATAAATCTCTATTCTTTTCCTCTAAGTTATTATAAGTTTGCCATGTTTTATTAGCTATCCTACTCTCCCAGTACTCACTATTCTTCATCTACTCCACCACCTATAGGTATCTTATCTTGGAATGGTAAGCTTGCCTTTGTTTGCTCCTCTAGTGCTTTTTCTTCTACTTCAACATCTTTAACCCATGGGTGGTTAGCAATTATAGTTTTATCACTAATAGTTCCTTTAGATTTACTACAGTTCTCTATTACTTCACTCTCATTAATCTCCATGTCTCTATTGAAAATGATATCTATATCTACATTTTTATATGCTCCTAGATTATTTTCTGAAAGATATATATTTATAAAATAAAGCAAAGACTCAAATCCCATTTTAAACTCTGATTCTAAAGCGTTAGACTTTAAATCTAATCCTGCATACATAAATTTAAGTGCTACCCCACTTGGAGCACTCCCAAACTTATCTAAATCTTTATTAACTGATTGTCCATCCTCAATTAAATCTCTCTTTAACTGCTCATAGTGTTCTCTTAGTGCTGTTATATCCATTGTTGGTGTTAATGTTTCAACTCCACCATCTTCTGGATCATCTATTGGTATTGCTCTATCCTCATTAAGTACTCTCATAAACTCTGTAATATCTTCTCCACCATATCCTTTTAAAATAAAGATAAGGTTCTTTACTTCTTCAACATAGTTAGCAGCTTCACTTCTGCTTAAGTCATATGCATCCACTAAAGATTTTACAAACTTAATATCTGGGAGCTCTATTCTATTATTTTTGAAAGGTATGAAAGGAACTCTCCCCCACGCATACCACATATCACCTTTCTTGTAATGTGCTACTGGCCCATTAGTATCATTATTCATATCATAATCAGCTATCAATAATTTCCCATCTAATCTGTAATAAGAAACTCCATCCTTGCTCCATACTTCAACATTAGTTATAGTCTTCTTCTTATCATATTCCCATACGGTTGTTTCATATACCCTTATCATACTCTCTAACTCTGTATGACTATTATCTCTCCATATAGGGATACATTGTTCAGACGGTATTAACATAGTCTTAAAGTTGCCCTCTTCATCTATATATGCCTGGAGCCATGCTATACCTTTGTTACTTGCTTCATAGCCTAATCCACTAATCTGATATTGAAAATACTTACCTAAAATAGATTTAATCTTTTCAACATAGCTTTTATCATCACAACTCAAGGAATAATCCCTGGATAATAAATAAGCTACCTTTTCATCAACCATATTTTTATATTTACTATGTGCCAGCTTATTATTAGCCTTATAGGTTTCTTCAATTTCTGTCCCTTTAACTTTTCTAGTTATACGTCTCTTAAGTATGTCATTTTCTACTTCATAATATTTCTGTCCTGTTGACATCCAGTTTCTTTTACTTGAATTATTAAAATCATTTATAAGAACTACCACTTTATTATCAGTTAATTTATTATCTTGTAATGCCATAACTCCTGCCTTCACTCCTTTCTTAATCTTATTCCATATATCTTTAATACCCACTTATCTCACCTTCATTTCACACATAACACTATATACTCTACCAATCATGTAATCATAAGTTATATATTTTGATTACATAATTTTGCTCTAGTAAATTCAACGCTTATGATATGGTCAAAATTAATAATCAAAACTTCTTATTAAAATATTGCTAAAATGTTTTCAATCCACTGCCCTTTATGTCTGATACCTCATAATCATCTAATGCATACCATATTGCTGATAAAGTATGCGGATCTATATTAAATTCATCTTCTATAGGTTCTCCAGTTTTAGGATCTATTTTAAAAGTTAACTCTTTTAGTTCTTCCATTGTACTTATACAGCTATCTGAGCATATTATCTTTTTAAACCTCTTAACCTTCTTAGTGTACATAGACCTAGAACCTGCAAACTTTTTACATCCTCTCATTCTAAATCCTTCTTGTTTATAATATTTAATAGCTTTTGGCTCTGCACAATCTGCTTTTATTAGTTCTCTACTATCCTTAAACTCTTCAATATCTTTTGCAATCTCTGGATCTGTTTTATTCTTGCTATAATACTCCCAATATATATAGAGAATCTTTTCATCATGATCTACTGCTAATCTAACTACAGCATTGTAAGAAGTTACAAATCCAAAATCCATACCATTTCTAAGTAATGGATTCTTTATTTCTTTAATTGATTTCATTACCTTTTCTTTAGGTTGTACCTCGAATTGTGGTAATACTAACAATCCATTGATTCCAAACTTTCCTTTTCTTGCTATCCTCCATAAGTCAGGATCATGCTGTTTTAATTCATCTAATGTCTCTATATATTCTTTAGGTACAAAATAGTTATCATCAACAACTGAATGATGATAATATGTTTTTCCTTTTACTATTATCCTTTTCCTGTATAACTCTTCATCATTTAGTATATAAACATCTTTTTTCTTATCTTCAAAGAAGTGTTTATAGCACCAATTACCTTTGCTTACTGGATTAGTTGATAAAATAATATGATTACTTAACTTAGGATGTCTTAATCTCCCTGTAAGTTCCTTAAACCCTGCATACTTAACTTCACTACATTCCTCTATCCAAACAATAGATACTCCATTAAGCGACTTTAACTTAGCTGGTTTATCCATCCCTTTAAATATTATCTTTGAACCATTAGCAAACCTTACTCTCATAGGTGATTCAGTAAACTTAATTACACTTTCATCTAATCCTAATGCTAATGCAACCTCTTCAAGTAATGAGTAACAAGAATCTCTTAAGGTGTCGAATACTTCTCTCACAACTAATGCTGTTCTTTTCTCTTCAAGTAGTTTCTTAATGACCTTTATTGCAACATGATAGCTCTTTGAACTTCCATAACCGCCAACAATAAAATAATACTTTTGATTCCAATCATCTATTAAATCATAGAAGTGATCATTTAATGCAAATGTTGTTACATCTTCTTCTCTAATCATTTTTGCTACTTGCCTTTATGAACTCTATTTTTATAGGGCCCATATTATCTTTATTAGTTAGTTTATCAACTTCTATTTTCAACTTATCAACTCTTAACTTTTGCTCTTCTGTTGCACTATCCCAATTCTTATGAAGTAATTCCTCATATGTCTTAATCATGTTCATTAGAATTTGTATACCTTTTGATTGAGCTATTAAAAACCGCTCTTGTTTATCCCAAGCAAACTGTATTTCATATTCCACCTCTTCGGTTTTCATCTTTTTATCTACATATGATTTATTTTTCTTAACCTCTTTAGTAATATCATTATGGCTCTTAACATGCATTATCTTTTGACTTCTAATAATTGCAGTAAACTGAATCTGTATATTAGTCCACAGTATCTCTAAAGAATCCATACCACTTTCCACAATTTCATCCATTATTTTTGTAGTTACTCTTGGTAAGTACTTAGATAAGAATTTCTTAGATGCAAATCTTTCTTCTGGTATTCTCTCACCATGCTTAAATGCATTAAGGTTTCCGCCTGGAGCTCCACCATTATTCCCAAGTGCATTTTTATTATTCTTGGGTGCACCTCTCCCACTTTTCCTTATTCCTAACTGCTCTTCCCATTTATCTTGGCTTTTCCAAGTTCTTATATTAGCTGCACTTTCACTCAGTTCTTCAGCTATAACCCTTGGCGTTACATTCCCTTTATTTTTTTTATATAATTCAAATGCTTTATCCCTATTAAGATTTCTTTGCCTTGCCATTGTTCCTCCCCCCTTTTTTACAAAATAAAAAAGCCAATGTTAAACACTAGCTTTTCTATTTCTAACTTCTCTCACTAAAGTTGCTTTTGATATTTTTGTCATTTTCTCAACTTGGGTATAACTATAATTTTCTAATAAGCTTACTGCATGATCCATTTGCTCTAAAGTATATTTCTTAGGTCGACCCTCTTTATACCCTGCTTTTGTTCTCGCAATTTCTTTGCCTGCTTGGGTTCTTTCTAATATCGTATTTCTTTCCATTTCTGCAACTGCAAACAATGTTGTTAAAAAAAACTTACCCATTGATGTATTTTCTAATAAGCCAACATTTAAAACATGAACTGACACATCTTTCTTAAATAGTTGTTGGACTATTTCAATTCCCTCAACTGTATTTCTTGCTAACCTATCAAGTTTAGTTACTACTAAAGTGTCCCCCGCTTCTAACTTTTTTACTACCTCATTAAAAATTGGTCTTTCTGTTGTAGTCCCTGTAAATTGTTCTAGAAATAACTCAACATTTGAATACTTATCACTTATTTCTTTCTCTTGAACATCTAGCCCATATCCATCAAGTTGTTTCCGAGTAGATACTCTACAATAACCATAAATTTTACCCATTTTTGCCACATCCTTTTGATTATGTGTTTTGATTACGTTTTATATCCTTATTCTACATGATTCTAAAATCATAGTCAATACATAAAACTTATGATTACGGTATATTTTTGCAAGAAACTATAATTAACATTCATTATTAATATTATTGCTATAATCAGCACTACATAAGAGGTAGCGGAATGTATTTGAGTTGAATGTACTGCATTTTATATAATAATCTTTGATTTCCGCCTCACAACCCCTTAATTCCATATATTTCAATAATTTCGTGTGAAACTTGTACCTTTTATATAATAAAGAAAGACATTGCTTTTTTTGAATCTCTTCTATATATGCTTCAATTTTTTTACCCCCAATGTCTTTTTGATTTAAAAAAAGAACATCTGTAAGCAAAAAATATATTTTAACTATTATCCAATATAATCATCAACTGCTAAAATTGACTCTTCTTCCTCTTCTTCATCAAGGCCTATATAACTCCTCGTTATATCTGGGCTTGAATGACAAAACATTTTTTGAACTAATAATAATCCATAGCTTGCTTCTTTACCTTGCTTTATTGCATTTTTATAAATAATGTAACCATATGTTTTCCGTAATCCGTGGTTACAAATACATATATCTACATCGCATTCTTGAGCGGCTTTATTTATAACTCTACAGGTTTGTTTAGGGTCTATGTGCTTTTTTCTATTAGTAGGTGATGGAAATAAATATTCCCAGTCTTTTTTATCTTTTATATATTCTTCAAGCATAACTTTTAAGTTATCTTTTACAATTGCTTTTCTAGGAACTAGAGTTACCTTGAATCTTTCCTCACAATATTCTTTACCCTTTTTTCTCTTTATATCAGTTCTCTTTTTATTTGTTTTTTTCTGTTCGATAACATTGAAATATCCCTTTAGTAGAGCCTCTCTAGTTTCTCCTACGCTTATTTTTACTAAATCACCAACTCTATATCCAGTTCCTAATGCAACTTGACTATAAACATAAACTACTAAATTATTTTCTTTCAACCAATCTTTTATTTTTTTTAAATCTTTAGGATCTTTAATTGGTTTAGTTTTATTTCCCACCAAATCTCACCTGCCTTATCTTACCCTTGTCCTTTTTCCAGGTTTCATGGTGCATACATTCTCTTAAATCATCTGTTACTTTTTCTTTTACTATCCTTCTAGATCCGCAGTGAGAGCAAGATATATACTTACATTGTCTTATAGTACTTTCTACTTCATTTGTTAGTAATATAGTTTCTTTTCTGCATGTTATACATTTAAAGCTTGTATATATTTTCTCTATTATTCTCACCACCTTTATTCTAAAATAGGGCAAATAAAAGCACCTAGATAATAATCTAAGTGCTTTTATTTGTTCTGGGGACTACTTTTCTTTTGTTCTCATAATACTATTCTATATCTTAAATTACAAATTGTATGTGGCACAAATTGTGGCATGTTTATTTTTAGAATGTACTCTTCTAATATGATCATAGCTATAACCTAGCTCATCTGCTATCTCTCTTAAGTTTTTATCTTGGATTTCTTTCATGTAAATTATTTTTTTATCTAACCCATCTATATTTTTCAATCTATCATTCATTTCCTTTAGATTTTTCTCTTTAGTATCTAAAATACATTTATCTAGAAAAATCATATTATCTGTTCTTTGCAAAACGTCTATGTAATATAGCACACTCTTATTTACCATTTTGCCACTTGGTATGCCGCTATATTCCATACCTTTAACTTCACTTGGCGGTTTAGTCAATATCGCTGTTATCATTTTACTTTCATCTTCTAGTCCTTCTATCCTTAATTTTAACATTTCGATTTCTTCCTTCAGTTCTCTATATACCAACTACACACACACCCTTTATAATCTATATTTAATTTAAATAATTCACTCGACTGCTTAGTAAAATGGAGGAAGCGACTTTTAAAATTTAGTGCTTCAGGGGTGAATTACTAATATTATATCTGTGATTAACTACTCCACCACCTTTTATGTTAAGTAGTTAATACATTCCTCCATTTTGCCAAGGAGCCGAGTTACTTAATCCTTGAATTGCGAACCTAGACAATTTTAATCTGCACTTCATTTAACCTATAATTTTCAGCTAATTCTACATACTCAGGATTAATTTCAAATCCAATAAAATTTCTCTGCAGTTCTAATGATTTTGCTCCAACTGTTCCGCTTCCCATGAATGGATCAAGTGTAATTCCTCCCACTGGACATCCTGCTAATATACAAGGTTCTATTAACTTAGGTGGGAATGTAGCAAAATGTGCTTCACTAAATTTATCTGTGGCCACAGTCCAAACTGACCTTTTATTTCTTAACAATAATTCATTAGGCTTATTCCCATGAGTTTCTCTTTCAACTGCTGCTGAATTATTAAAGCTCTGTCCTTGTGTATATACTCCACCACCTCTGAAGCTTTTAGCATTACCTTTTAATCTTCTTCCTGAGTTTAGGTTTCCTATAACTCCGGCACTTCCCCTTGGAGGATTAGGATCACCGTTAACGCAAGGCTCCTTTATTGCTTCGTTGTCATAATAATAATTTTTACTTTTACTTAACAGAAACATATATTCATGGGATTTAGTTGTTCTGTCTCGTACTGCTTCTGGCATACAACTCGGCTTATTCCATATGTTATCCATTCTTAAATACCAACCATCAGCCTGCAGTGCAAAAGCTACTCGCCAAGGTATTCCCATTAGGTCCTTAACTTTTAATCCTGTTTTCCTAACAAACTTGTTTCTTTCATACCTACCATCATTAGGATTATGGGACTGTTGCTCATTGAAGAGTTCGTTTTTTACATCATGTTTTCTATCTCCACCAGTACCAACAAAACTATCTCCAAAATTAATCCATAACGTGCCATCATCCTTTAATACTCTTTTTACTTCTCTAAAGATAAAAACTATATGAGCGATAAACATTTCAATCGTTGGTTCTAACCCAAGGCACCCTGTCCACTCTGGTAATTCTATTTCGTAAGGTATTCCTGTCATTGGATAATATTTTACTGTTGGCCATACTGTAGGTTTTATTCCGTAATCTCTTAATGCATAATATGGTGGACTTGTTATGCAGCAATTTACTGATTTATTTTTTAATAATCTCAACCCATCTAAACAATTTATGTTGTGTACCTTATTAATTTCTAGCATCTTTCCACCTCCTGGTGCTTCGCATTTTCTACAGATTGCCTACTAAAATGGTAAATCTTCATCGTCATCAATTTGTGTCATGCCTGGCTCTTCATTTTTATTTTTCCATTCCAGAAACATTACTTCATCAGCCACTACCTCCATAACATATCGTCTTCCTCCATCTTTAGATTCATAAGAACGAGTTTCTATTCTACCAGCTACACTTAAAAGCTTACCTTTGCTCATATAATTAGCAGTACTTTCAGCTTGTTTGCCCCATACTACTATAGGTATAAAATCCGCCTCTGGTTGTCCATCTTTTTTATATATTCTGTTAACTGCAATCGTAAATGTTGCAACTGCTGTACCTGTTGTTGGTGTAAATTTAAGCTCTGGGTCTTTAGTTAATCGTCCTATTAAAACTACCTTATTCATACTCATCCACCTTTCATCTTAGCCCTTGACTATATATTTTTAATACCTCTTCCTTGCTACACACTTCTTTAACTGCAGCATGAAGCAAGAATCTATACTCACCATAGTTAAATGCATCCGTCCTATACTTTGTAGCCATCTCCATCCTCGAGCAATAGTCTAATAGTTCTCTACTCTTTTTTAAAAAATCTACTACATCATCACTCATAAATTACCTCATCGCTAAATCACCAAACCGTTGATACTCTCCACGCCAAGCAAGTTTTATTGTCTTAACTTCTCCATTTCTATTTTTCCCTATTATCACTTCTGCAACTCCTGGCTCATTACTCTCTTCGTTGTAGTATTCGTCTCTATAAAGAAACATTACTGCATCTGCATCTTGCTCTATGGAACCTGATTCTCTAAGATCTGATAGCATTGGTCTCCTGTCAGCTCTTTGTTCTGGTGCTCTTGATAACTGTGCTAGTGAAATTACTGTTATGTCTAACTTCTTTGCCATTTTCTTAAGTTCCCTAGATATCTTTGCTATCTCCTGCTCTCTTGAGTAAGTCTTTTCTGTTGATTCTAGCAACTGTAGATAATCTATAATCACAACATCAAGGCCATGTTTCTTTTTTAATGCCCTACATCTTGCTTTTATGTCTGAAAGTGATGTTGAATTATCATCGATGAATAATCCTGCATTAGCTAGTTTTGATGCTCCATGAGTTACCCTTTCAAATTCCTTTGGACTTAACTTACCTGTCTTTATAGTACTTAAAGGTATTAAGCATTTAGCTGCTAGAAGTCTGTCCATCAGCTGACTTTGTGGCATCTCTAGGGAAAATATAGCCACATTACCTTGAGACGCTGCTGCTTGACCAAGATTTAAAGCAAAGGCCGTTTTACCCATTGATGGTCTTGCTGCTATAACAATAAAATCTCCCCTTTGAAGTCCTGATAAAGTACTATCAAGTTGAGTAAACCCTGTACTCTTCCCTATGATCCTACCGCCATTCTTAAATTTATCCTCGATGTTAGTTATTGCAGTTTGAAGTGCATCCCCTATTGAAACAATGTCTCCATCTTTATTTTTATCTGCCACACTATCCAAAGTGTTTTCCATTGATGAAGTTACTTCCCCTAGTGGCTTTTCATAGCTATTCTCTATTAGCTTCATACCTGCTTGTATTAATTTGCGTCTTTCAGATTTTTCTTTAATTATGGTTGCATGACCTACTATGTTTTCCCATCCTCCTGATGAACCGCTTAACTCAGCTATGTAGGTTACTCCTCCACATTTTTCTAAATACCCTCTACCCCTTAACTCCTCAACAATTGTAATTGCATCTATGCTTATACCCTTATTGTTTAAACTCTTCATTGCACCATAGATAATTCCATGTCTCTCCATGTAAAAATCCTTGCAGTTTAATAAATCCTCTACATCGTTGAACTGCTCCCCGTCAGCAACTATTGCTCCAAGAACTGTAGTTTCTGCTTGAATATTTTGTGGCATTACCTTGTCCATTAAAATCCCCCCCATATAACTTCTGGCATAACCTTTTCTTTAATTGGTCCCTCATCAGCTTTAATATGATTTTTACATTTTGCGTTTAAATAACTCTCAAACTTTCCAGCGAATAGCGTGGTAGGTACCAAATACTTTTCCCATTGGGTGCCTGTCCACTCTAGTACCATATTGTCAATAACCACTTTAAAATCTTCTAGAGTAAATCCTTCTGTGCATCTAGCCTTTATTAATTTTATAGTTGCTAGAGTATTAGCTTTAAAATTCTTTTTAGTTTTTGAATTTAAGTAATCAATAACTTTTAACACAAACTCGTCGAGATTTTTTTTCTCGACATTATTATTAAAAGGATATTTAGTAGAAGGATTATTTGTTGTGCCTTCTGAAGCACACCGGTGTTCCTTTTGACGCACACCCGCTGTGCTTTCTGACGCACACCCTTGTGCTTTTTCGTGCACACCATCGTCATTATTTTCATTCTTAATATTAGTTTTAACCTCCGCATTAGAATCCTTGTCACCCACTGTACTTGTTATAAGCTCTAAGTATCTCTCCCCAATTCCAAAATACGAATAAGTACCTTCACTTTTTTTTGTATAATGTGTAAGTACCCCTACATCTCTAAGATTTATAAATCTTTTCATAATTGCTCTCTTTTTAAGTCCTAACATAGGAAGTTCAGACGTCACACTGCCATATGCAACCCAGTAATATACCTTGCCATCAACAACTTCACTTTTCATTACATTTGTATTTTTAAAATCTATAAAATACCTAAGAATGGCTGCGTCTTGAAGATCAAGCCCAAGCTCCATAAGTTTTTCTTGTTGAAAGCCCATTATTGTATGTTTCATGTTATCACCTCTTAACTTTTTTAATTGTTTTACCTCTTTCAAAATGTATTATGTATCCTTACCGCTATTGTTCAACTCCATTAAATACATTATTAATAACATTTAAAGAATCGTCTATATAACTATCTCCAGTATTAGGTGCCTCTATTTGCACCAAATTCTTTTTAATTTTATCAAGGGCAACTATAGCATTTAATGCAACTGTCAAAGCTATAACATCACATGATAAATCTTCATCTTTACTTGTGTCTCTAATACAATTTAAATATGTTATAATGTCGTTTTTATTCAAATTTATCCCTCCAGTTATTTATATATTTATAAATTGATATTAAACAACATCAATATGTAACTTTATAAGTTTTAAAATTACTAGCTCTATACGAGCTAGTAGTTAATGCTTTTTTAGCTAATACTTGTAGTTTCCAAAATATCAATCAACTTATTAATTTCAGCTTTATCTAATTTTCTAACTAATGTGTCGCTTAATACATCTATAAATTTATTTTCTAATTCGGTTATATCCTCTGGCCAAAAAACATTAACTTTCATATCTACACTCCATAAAATTATTATTTATATATAATATTCTCTGTTGTAACTTTCTGTGATTTTCTATTCATAGTTATTATAGGGTAAATTTTTATAATAATTGGTTTAAACCCATATTTACAAAAACTTAACATTATAATTACTTAGCAAATTTCAAAGCCATTATTGCTTCTTCTACATCCTCAAGTTCTTTTAATATACATCTCCAACGGTCCTTCTCATTTTCACTTATAACACCGTCACAAGTTATATCCACTAACTCATCCTTGCACTTTACAAAATCATTTACCTCTTTCAAAAGCCTTAATATCGCTGTTGGTAAATTTTTTAATTCTATATTTGGTAAATATGCTCGTCCTACTTCTTCACTCGTTTTCAAATGCTGATACGCAAGATAACGAGCATCATATATCTCAATCATTTTTATAACAACCTTACCTGGTGGAATTCTCCTACCACCTTCATAGGCTCTAATACTTTCAACTGATATGTCTATTACCTCTGCTGCTCTTTCTTGAGTAAAACCTGTAGACTCACGTGCTATTTGATAAATATTTCTGTATTCTACCGACATTCACATTACCTACCTTTTAAATTAAAATTATATTACATTCAATTTACTTGAAGTTTTATTGTAAAAAAATTTTTATATCTGCTTTATAAAATTTAGCTAATATCTTTGCTTTGTGAATAGTAAGTTCAACCTTACCATTTTCAAGCATTGAATATCCACTCTTGCTCTTATATCCAAGTATCTTAGCTACTTCATCTTGTGTACAACCTTTTTTAATCCTTAATACTTTTAATAATTCATTCATACCAACAATCCTTTCTTCAATATTCTTGAACTTATTAGCCTTATAATACTTCAAGTATATTGAAATGTCAACAAGTTTATGTTGAATTTATTCAAATATTTTGAAGTGTGTTTTAAATCCCTTATTTTTGAAGTACAATATACTTGAACATTTAATTAGATAAATATATGGAGGTGATTTAAAATGGTTACTTTAGCTGATAGAATAAAAGAACTAAGAAAACTTAATAATATGACTCAAACTGATTTAGGTAAATTATTAAGAGTTGGTAATACTACGGTTTCTATGTACGAAAGTGGTAACAGTACACCTAATGATGAAATAAAGTTTAAAATGGCTGAATACTTTAACGTATCATTAGATTATCTCCTAGGAAAAACTAATATAAAAAATTCAGCTGATAGCATATTGAAAGATTTGAAATCTAGCAATCCTCAATCATTAAGCAAAAAAGACTTGAAAAATCATAATGATTTTATGTCTGATGCCAAAGCAATGTTTATGAATGATGAAGTTGCTGATGAGGATAAAGAAAAAATTTTTAAAGATATAAGTGATTTATTTTGGGAATCTAAAAAAATGAATAAAGAAAAATACGGCAGAAAAAAAGATAAGTAGGTGGTCTTTTGAACATACCTCTAAGGGTTAGGAACTTAGTTAAAAAGTATGGTACCAGAGACCCCTTTCTTTTAGCTAGTTATCTTAATCTACGTGTCAAATTTCAAGAATACTCGGATAATACCAAAGGGTATTATATAAATGTTAAGAGAAATAAATTTATAATAATAAACTCAAATCTTAATGAAGAAGAAAGAAGAATTGTTCTGGCACATGAAATTGGACATGCTATCCTTCACTCTTCAAAAGAAGTCCACTTCATTAGAGAAAATACTCTTTTCCCAAAGGGAAAACATGAAAATGAAGCTAATAAGTTTGCAGCAGAGCTGCTTATAGACTTAAATGAAATAGATAAATGTTACATAGAGGAATTAAATATGGAGCAACTTGCTTGTTACATGATGGTTCCTCATGAATTAATAAGATTGAAGTTTCAGAAATGATAATTTAATCTTTAAACATAATATTGGGGATAAACTATATTTCTAGTTTAAATAAATATTAAGGGGATGTATTTTTATGGGGTTTAGATTTAGAAAATCTAAAAATTTTGGGCCATTTAGAGTTAATCTTTCAAAATCAGGTATAGGTTGGAGTGTTGGGGGAAAAGGGTTTAGATACACTAAAAGAGCCGATGGTAAAACTCAAACAACTGCCAGTATTCCTGGCACTGGAATAAGTTATGTTGATGTTAAAGGCTCTAATAAAAAGGTTAATCCTTCATCAACCAGCAATGATAATTTTCCAAACAACAATAATAACCACAATAACAAACCACCATTTTATAAATCTCAATGGTTTTTGTGGGTAATGCTGTTTCTATTCCCACCTGTTGGTCTATGTATGCTATACTTCCACAAAGACTATAGTAAAAAGAAACGTACAATTCTATCTGGAGTTTTTGCAGTATACATGCTGTTATTTTATATACCAGCTATGGCAACACCAAATGAAAGTAATAACCTTGCATCCAAATCATCGACTCAACAAAAACAATTAAATAATGAAAAGACTAAAGATGATGAAGCAGCTAAGCTTGCTACTGAGAAAAAGGCTAAAGAGGACGAACAAACAAAACTTGTTGCTGCACAAAAGGCTAAAGATGAGGAGCAAGCAAAACTTGCTGCTGAGAAAAAAGCTAAAGAGGATGAACAAGCAAAACTTGCTGCTGAACAAAAGGTTAAAGATGAGGAATCTGCAAGGCTTGCTGCTGAACAAAAAGCTAAAGCTGATGCTGATGCAGCCAATAAGCTTGCTACTGAAAATGTAACTAAAGTTTATATAGCAGGTTCTGGTAACGGCACTAAATACCATAATAACTCAAACTGTAGTAACATGACCAGTCCTGTTAAAATAAATTTATCTGATGCACAGAAAAGCTATGGGCCTTGCAAGAAGTGCTATTAGATTAATATATGTCCACTGTAAATTAACATATAACAGATAACTGTTATATGGATCAACTTGCTTGTTACATGATGGTTCCGGCGAACTTATAAGGATTAAATTTAAAACTAACTAAAAATAGGAGGAACTATAGTGGAGCCATATTATATTCTTAAAATTAATAAATTCTCTGAAGCTCATGAAAACTACACAACTTCTCAACAACTAGGTATAGAATCTTTTGATGATGCTCCTGCAGTTTCTTTTACAAAATCTCAAAATTTAACTATTGGAGATTTACATGTAGGCAAGTATGACTTAACTACAGAAAAGAAAACAACTCAACGTGGAAGAGCTTGTGGCAGTCATGAAGTATTTGAATCTTTTATAGCCATAAAAGATAGCACTTTTTACTGTAATTCTTGCGAGAACAACCTAATGTTACATTGCCCTAAAGATACCTTTAATCAATTTTTCAACGCATTTGAAAATAATAAATATTTTAAATTTTCAAAACCCATTGTTAACTTCGAGGATATAATTGATAACCAAAAATCTTTAGGAATACAAGGAATTTGGCTTGGAAAAATAGATGATGTTAATATCTCAACGCTATTATTACTAGGAACTAATGTAGAAGACTCAGATAAATATCGTCAACTAAGAGCTGCTGGTGCAGAAATTAATAATATCACTATAGTATATAACTTCAATGAAGTTCAAAAGAAAGTTATGATTACAAAGGATGGTGGAATTATTCTCTACAAATCTGCAAAAGAAACTGATGCATTATTGCTCGTAAATGACATATATAAAAATTTAATGAGCTAATGTTAAAAAAACATTAGCTCATTTTTAAAATCTTTCATTAAATTTAAATTATCTTTATTAAATATTGAAATTCTATCTTTATATATATTTATAATTGAATTGTATTTACCTTCGTATTTTAATTCAAAACTTTTAATCTTAAACCCCTTATATATCATAGCAACTACTGGATTTGTGATATCTTCAGAATCTGATAAAAATTTAATTTCTAAATTTGATTTGCTAATTACATAACCTTTACCTTGCTCTGCAATTGATTCATTAAGATTCTTGCTTGTATTTTGGAACCTCTTGTAAATTGTTTTATATGGTATATTATTTTCAACTTTAAATAATATTGAATTTTCCTCAACATTATAAGTAATTTCAGATATTCCTAGAGATTCAATTAGTATTGTTGATTTATAAATATAATCTCCAATATCTTCTTTTAATACCTTTTTACTTAGATTTTCAGGAAATCTTTTATAGTATGATTTACTTATAGAACTAAATTCCTTTTGATTGATATATATATCATTTAATACAGTATTTGAAATTACATTAATATTGTTTTTAGCATTTAAAAGTCTTATAATTTTATTAATAATCCTTGGTTTGTTTAATATTACAGATATTGAAATTATTATAATTGGTACTGAAGCCATTATAATTTCAACAATGTCACTACTGAATGTACATTTAATATTAACTATAACAATTAATATAGAAATTACAAGTGGAATAATAACATCTTTATAGACCTTCCAAACTTCCTTCAATGAATGACACCTCCCCAAAATATTAATACGAATATATGTTTATTATAACATACGTATAAAAATGTGAATATAAAAAATAAATATGTTTAAAATTTATATATATATTACAATATGAACCCTTATGCAAAAAATATACTGTTAAAGAGGTAAAATTTATGAAAATAGCAATTTATTCACGTAAATCAAAATATAGCACTACTGGAGACTCTATAGAGAACCAACTCCAAATGTGTAAAGACTTTATTCAAAATAAATATAAAGGTCAAGACCTCCAAATAGATGAATATGAAGATGAAGGTTATTCTGGTGGAAATCTTAATAGACCTCGCTTCCAGGAGTTAATTAATAAAGTATCTGAATATGATGTTCTTATATGCTATAGACTTGATAGAATTTCAAGGAATGTAGCAGATTTTTCAAGTACACTTTCTTTACTTCAAAATAATAACTGTGACTTTGTATCTATCAAGGAACAGTTTGATACATCTAGTCCTATGGGGCGTGCCATGATTTATATAGCAAGTGTATTTGCACAATTAGAGAGAGAAACTATTGCTGAACGTGTAAAGGACAATATGATGGAACTTGCTAAGACTGGTAGATGGCTTGGTGGAACTCCTGCAATAGGGTTTGATGCTGAACCTATAAGTTTCTTAGATGAGGATATGAATGAACGCACTATGTCTAAACTCAAACCTAATTCTGAGGAATTAAAAATAGTAAAGCTTATATATTCTAAGTATCTTGAGCTAGGATCAATGAGTAAGCTTGAAACTTTTTTACTACAAAATAACTATAAAACTAAAAAAGGTAAAGACTTTAAGAAAAGTAGTTTAAGAATAATTCTAAATAATCCTATCTATGTTAAAGCTAACGATAATGTATGTGACTACTTAACTAATGATGATATAAACATATATGGTGAAGTCGATGGCAACCATGGATTATTGACTTACAATAAATTAAAATATACTTCTGGAGCTACTGGTACTAAGACAACTTCAAGAGATAAATCTGAATGGATTGCAGCTGTAGCCAAACATCAAGGAATTATCGAAGCTGATAAATGGCTAGAGGTTCAACATCTTATCAGTAAGAATAAAGAAACATTTCCAAGGCTAGGCAGAAGTCACACAGCCCTTCTTACAAAGGTTTTAAGGTGTGATAAGTGCAAATCTACAATGACTGTTAATCATGGGCACGTTAACCCTGCTACAGGCAAAAAACACTATTACTATAATTGTACTTTAAAGAAATATAGTAAAAATATAAGATGTAATAACAAACCAGCTAAAGTTGCTGAACTGGATGAAGCAATCCTTATCGTTTTAGAAGATCTCTTTAAGAACAAAAAATCTTTGATTGATAATTTAAGAAATAAAAGTAAACTTAAAAAAGATTCATTAAGTCTTTCTAATAGAGAACCAGTGTTAAAAAAATCTATTGAAGATAAGAAAAAGCAAATAGATAACCTAGTTACTAAGTTATCACTTGATGCTGACTTAACTGATATATTAATGTCAAAAATTAAGTCTCTTAAAAATGAGATTAACTTACTTGAAGAAGACCTTATAAAATTATACAATGAATCTAATAAAATTGATGAAGAAGAAGTTAACTTAGACTTTATATCCATGCTTCTAGATAAATGTTCTATAATAAGAACTCTTGATATTGAAGAGCAACAATTTATTATAGAAACGATGATTCCAGAAGTTACATGGAATGGAGATACCGAAGATTTTAATATATATCCACTTGGCTCTGAACAGATTAAATCAGAAGTGAGTAAAAAAAAATAACTTTTTTACTCACTAAGCTTTTCCCTATGTATCACTTTAGTACAATTAGCACCAGCA
>NZ_JAVXAO010000021.1:0-27647 GCF_036660475.1 Clostridium sp.
AATTAACTGGTTTTACCTTTTTCTCTGTTTAATTTTCAAAGACCATTTGTTTTTTTCATCAACGTTTCGGTTGACTACTTTTTAAATTTTATCATCATCATTTCATAATGTCAACAACTTTTTCAAAACTTTTTTCAAAACATTCTAGCGTTTTAATTTGTTTATTATAAGCCATCTCATTTACTTACTTTGAAGTTCGCATCACTTAGCGACGAGATTTATAATACCATATATACTAGTATGGTTTGTCCCAAGGTTTTTCATTTAACTAAATTAAATCCATATTCCTCTATTTTCCTTTCTTTTTTTATTAATTTCATATGATGATACACTAGGTAATGTATTCGCCTAATTTAACACATCTACATTTCTATACCCACATTCTCGCCCCTTAAACTTATTTTAAATATTACTTTCTAGTTGAAAATTTCACAAAACACCCCCATTTATAACATTGCTTATACCTACAATAATTAAATTATTTATAAAAGACCTAACCGCAAGGTTAAGTCTTCTACAAACTTTCTATTCGCTATATCTAACCCTATCCACCAATGATTCTTTGTTAAAGTTATTACTTACGAAATAAGTTAAAAGTAACTGCGCTCCGGTTACCGCTATTATTAAAATTATTGTTTGAGATAACGGATAATTATATACTGCATATGATGCCCCAGAATTTTTAAATGCAGCAAACGCTATATATCCAAATACATTCCCTAATGTTAATGTTATAAATAATGTTCCAAGAGTGTAAAACAATCCTTCTATTTGTAGCATCTTTACAAGCTGCTTATTCGAAAGGCCTATTGCTTGTAACATTCCAAGCTCCCTTTTCCTTGTTATTATACTTGTTATCATCGTATTTATAAGGTTCATAAATCCTATAGCCCCAATTATTATCACTAATGAGTACCCTAAAATTTTCATTAAAGCAAGCATATCTTCATACATTTCTATATCCCCACTCAAAGTTGTTAATTCTATAAATGCATTTCCGTCAGCTATAGATTTTAAGTTTTTCTCGATCGAATCTATACTATCTTTATCTACCAGTATATCTACAGCACTTGTAATATCGGTTTTTATCAGTTCATCCATAACATTATTTGGAACTATAAATGCAGAACCCCCCACATAGCACATAGCTTCAACTACAAATTCTTTTTCAAATGTTTTACTTCCATCATATATAGTAAGGTTAATTTTTTCCCCAACCTTAATTCCACTTTCTTCTGCATATGAAGGGTATGTATATATTACACCATCACCATCTTTAAGAGATTCATAATTAATTTCACCTTCTATTAAATTCTCTTCAAGTTTTTTAAGATCCGCTTCTCCAAATCCGCCTAAATCATTTCTTTCTTTTTCACCTGATGGCAACTTATGATCAACCCAACTACTCCCAGAAGTCTTAATCCCTTCAACCCCAGGAATTTTTATAAGCTCTTCTCTAAATTCATTCCCTAATGGGTTATTTTCTTGAATTATATTATAATCTGTTAATAACACTTCATCATCCCCATATGTATAATTGGCTAATGATAATTTAAAATCTCCAAGCATATGTTCTCTAGCCATATGTTCTGCATCCATGCTACTCATGATTGTTGACATCGTTATAAATAATATTCCACTTAATGCAAGAGAAGCTAATGTTATTACTGTTCTCTTTTTATTTCTTGAAAGATTTGCATACGTTAATCTTTTAAGGTTTATATCCACATATCCTTTTCTATCTTTCCTCCTTGAATCTTCTTCACCATTGTATCTCATAGCTTCTACAGGAGATACTTTTGATGCAATCTTCATCGGCTTAATTAATGATGCAAATACAGTTAAATAACTAATCATTAATACCGATACCATTATTGGCAAATTAAATCCACCCACATTATACCCATCCATAAGTAATAACTTCTTAATTACTACATTCCCTATAAAATACCCAATCACTAGTCCTAGCGGAATCGCAATAGATGCAAGAACCATTCCTTCTCTTAAAATAATACCTTTTATCTGTTTTTTAGCAGCTCCAACTGCTCTTAGTTTCCCATACTCTTGTACCTTAGTTATTATTGACACATAAAAAATACTATATATAACTAACACACTAGAAAGTATAACTATAATAACTACCGCTAATCCACCACCTAAAACTGCCGTATCAGGTTTTGTTGCATTTATATAATCTTCATTCAACTTAACTTCATACTCATTTATACCTATATCTTCTGCTATAGATTTAGCCTTAGCTTCAATTTCTTTTCCTGATAACTTATCCTCTCCTGCCACTCTTACATATGCATTAAACTCCATATCCTTTGAAGATTCTTCTTTCGCTAAAAATTCTTCTGATATTATTGCTGCATACCTTTTATTCTCTGCATTCAAGTCTGATGTTTCCATTAATCCAGATACCGTAAACTCTTTAATCTTTAGTTCTTCAGTTAATCTAGATTCATATTCTATTTTAATTTTTTCCCCAACCTTAGCATCTAACCCCAATAATTTTAAATATCCATCTTGAATCGCTATTTCATCTACTTTAGTTGGCATGTTTCCTTCTATAAACTTTATGTTTGACATGACTTTATTATTTTCATCAGTATATGTAAGACTTAAATTATTCTCTTCATACTCTGCATCCCCTACAGTTCTCATTACTCCAAACTGTTCTAAATCTATATTATTTTCCATAACCTTCAAATCATCTACCGTTGTTCTTTTGTATATCGCATGGTATGAACCAGAACGTTCTATTGTAACTTCCATATTCATCTCTGCCCAATTTGCACAAGTTATTCCAACCGATGTTAAAAGAATAGTTGTTAACATTATTGTTATTACTATTAATACGCTTTTGCTTTTATTTGTTTTTAAACTCCCATTAGCTATTTTAGATATAGTTGTCATTATTACACCACCTTACCATCTTCAATTACAATTATTCTATCAGCCATTTGAGCTATAGCTTCATCATGAGTTATCATAACTAATGTTTGACTATATTTTTTGGCCGACATTTTAAGTAACGTAATAACTTCCTCTTCAGTTTTAGAATCCAAATTTCCCGTTGGCTCATCCGCAAGAATCATCGAAGGCTTCGATGCTAAAGCTCTCGCTATTGCAACTCTTTGCTGCTGTCCTCCAGATAACGTGTTAGGTAACATATTCTTTTTATCTTGAAGACCCAAAGTCTTAATTATATCATTAACAAAATCTTCATCTACTTTTGTTCCATCTAATCCTATTGGTAACACAATATTTTCCCATACATTTAAAGATGGAATCAAATTATAATATTGAAATATAAAACCTATATTTCTTCTTCTGAATACCGCAAGGCCTTCATCCTTTAATGAAAATATATCATTCCCATCTATAATAACCTTACCCGATGTTGGTCTATCAAGACCTCCAAGCATATGTAGTAATGTACTTTTCCCAGATCCAGACTTTCCAACTATTGCAGCAAATTCACCTTCTATTATCTTAATACTTGTATTATCTATAGCTTTTACTAAACCTTCACCTTCACCATAGTGCTTATTTAACCCTTGTGTCTCTAACATACTTTTCATTTTAAAATCCTCCTCTATTAATAACTTCTTTTTTCATCTCAACTTATCCACAATTATTTATAACCCATCTATCGTTATCCACATTGGATTCACATCGTGTTTACACTAAGTTCTTTCGAAATCCAACATACTGACTACAATATTTATAATACATTATCAACCTTACATCTCTCTTTCAAAAATACTTACAGTTTTGTAAGACTCATAACACCTAATATTCATTATAAAAAAAAACACTTACAAACTAAACACATTTTTACATGGTTACTCTGTAAGCATTATTCTATAAGCAATTATTTTAATTTTACAAACTCATAATTTAAAAAGTCATTTTAATTCTTATAAGAAAATTTGTGAAATATACCCACCCCCTAATTTACCTTATTCACATTTTTAGTTTTAACATATTATTGTTTCCTCAAGAGAATAGTAAACTCACTGCCAATTCCAAATGTTGATTTTACCATAACACTTCCACCTTGTTCCTCTAATATTTTCCTTGTTAAATAAAGACCTACTCCAGATCCTTCTACAGATTTTATATCTTTTGTCTTTCCTCTATAAAATCTTTTAAATATATCATTAAACTCTACTTTATTAATTCCAACACCATTATCTTTAATTGATATTCTTATATAATTCACAGTATCCGATACATTTATTTTAATATTTCCACCTACATTCGTATATTTAACTCCATTTTCTAACACATTAAAAATAGCTTCTTCTGTCCATTTTGAATCATGAGGAACTAATTGATCCTCAAATTCATCTAACTCTATTTCGATTTCCTTATCTAAAGCCTTCATGTAAACTCCATTAATCGCACTAGTCAAAGTATTTTTCACACTACAACTTACCGGCTTAATTTTTATCATATTGGCTTCTAACCTTGAGATATTAACTAAAGAATCTATAAGACATTCCAGTTTTCCTATACTAACCCTACTACTATCCAGAAATTCTTTTCTTTCTATATCATCCAATTCTTCTTCTAGCAATAAAGAATTACACATCTTCAACGATGATAATGGTGTCTTAAGCTGATGAGATATATCCGTAACTAGCGCCTGCGAGTTTTCTTTTTCATCCATTAATTTATCATGTCTTAATGCTATCGAATTTCCAACTTGTTTTAACTGGTTTGAAACTCTCGATACTACACCCTTGTCCAAATCATATTTATCTCCCCTGTAATCACCTTTAATAAAATTATCCAAAGCACCAGATACACGGTTGAAGTATAAAATAACTTTTCTAAAGACCATGAATAGTAAAATTATGTTTAATATCAGAATTAAAACCACTATCCAAATATTCATCTCTACTAGCCCTGTTCTATAATCTAAAAACGTATTATCATTAAGCATCTCAACTTCAATGTCATATCCATACTTTTTCAATATATCGGCGCCTAACTTCTGTGTATCTTTTTGTTGTACCTCAAATATAGATTTAACTATCTCTGCTTCCTTTTCCGGATATTCTTTTGCTACAGTTCCAACTACCCGTTGGAATGTTTCTATCTGCTTTTTATGTATTGTATTTAGCTGCCTCATTTGAAACGCAATAAATGCTCCATATACGGAAATCATAATTATTGTTATGCATATAATTGTTCTCTTTATTAATGGCTCGTCTTTTATATACCTAATCACTATCTAACACACTCCACACTCCATATATATCCTACACCTCTTACATTCCTTATATATTTAGGACTTGAAGGAACTTCCTCTATCTTTTCTCTAAGTCTCCTTATATTAACTGCTACAGTATTTTCATCAACAAAATTACCATCTATATCCCAAAGCGCTTCAAGTAATTGCCCTTTACTTAAAATTTGTTTTGGATTACTCATTAACTGCTTTAGTAATTTTAACTCATTTTTACTTAGCGCAACTTCTTGTCCTCTTTTTAAAACCCTCATTTCATCTGGAATAAATGTTATTTCATTCGATGAAATACTTTCTGAAGAAGATCTGTTTTCAATTCTTCTCATAAAAGCATTAACTTTAGAAATTAATACCATTAAACTAAATGGTTTAGTTATATAATCATCCGCACCCAAATCATAGCCTGTAACTATATCAATTTCTTGATCTAATGCAGTTAAAAAAATTATGAATACATCACTCTTCTTTCTAACTTTCTCACAAAAATCAAAACCATTTCCATCTTCAAGACCAACATCACTAATTATTAAATCCACCTTATTATTATTAAGCCTATCTAATGCACCCTTAACACTAACTTCTGATAACACGTTATAACCTTCTTTTTTAAGTTTAAAACTTATTCCCCGATTTAAACTCTGATCATCTTCTAATAATAAAATTGTCTTCATTTGTTTGTCCCCCTAAAATTTAATCAATAACTAGTTTACCATAATATATCCTCCCCATAAATATACTTACCCTAAGTCCATCCATAAATGATGGTATAAAAAAAGTTGGATTTATTCTTTCATAAATCCAACTTTTATATTTATTTTGAATTAATTATTTCTTTAAATTTATCTCCTCTTACAGAAAAGTTTTCAAACATATCAAAACTTGTACAAGCCGGTGCTAGAGTTACTATATCTCCATCTTTTGATATCTCTACAGCCTTATCAACTGCTTCCTCCAAAGAGTCAACCATATGAACATCAACTTCAATCCCCTTGTTATTCTTTAATGAATCGAAAGCTTCTTTTATTTGAAACTTAGCTTCTCCAAGTAAAATTAAGGACTTAATATACGGATAACCTTCATATGCTAATGAATCAAATGGAACTTTTTTATCACGTCCACCTGCAATTAATATCACTGGCTTTTCAAAAGATTTCAAACTTGCTAATGTTCTAGTTGGACTTGAAGCTATAGAATTATTGTAGTATTCTACACCTTTATATTTTCTAACAAACTCATTTCTATGCTCTACACCTTTAAATGTAGTAGCTATCTTCTTCATAACTTCAACTTTAACATCATCTACAGTAACTGCAAATGCCGCTAGTAAATTTTCTATATTATACATACCCTTAAGCAACACTTCACTTTTATCACATACCTTTTGGCCATTAACAAACAATCCGCCATCTTTAAAATATGCCCCAGCTTCTACAACCTTATTTATACTGAAGGTATACAATTTTCCCTTCTCTTCTCCTATAATCCCTTTTGTAACATCGTTATCTGCATTTAATACTAATAAGTCATTTCCTTGTTGATATTTATATATATTTTTCTTAGCATCAATATACTCCTCTAAATCTTTATGCATATCTAGATGATTTGGAGATAAATTAGTTATAAGTGCAACATCTGTAGATGTATCTATAGTCATCAACTGAAAACTTGATAATTCAAGTACAACTTTGTCACTCGATAATATTTCTTCTATTCTTGTAAATAGTGGAGTTCCTATATTTCCCCCTACCCATGTTTTAAACCCTGCTTCATTTAAAATATTATACACAAGTGATGTAGTAGTAGTCTTTCCATCACTTCCTGTTATTCCATATATCTTAGCAGGACAATATCTTATGAACTCTTCCATTTCAGAAGTTACATAAGCCCCCTCTTCTTTTGCCATTGTAAGTTCTTTACCATCAATTCTCATAGATGGAGTTTTAAAAACAACTTCAAATCCACGTAACTTCGATAAATAGTTTTCTCCCAATTCAAACTTAATTCCTTTTGGCTCATATTCTCCAACTACATCCTTAAGTTGATCTTCACTTTTTCTATCGAAAGCAGTTACCTTAGCCCCTAAATTCATAAGGAACTCTATTAAAGGTATATTACTTACCCCTATTCCTACAACTGCTACTTTTTTTCCCTTAATAAAAGTTTTAAATTCATTAAAATCTCTTTTCATTTTTTTCCTCCAGCATCGCTACCCTTTAGCTTACTTATTAAATTATATTACTAATTATATCACTAGATTAAACTTTTAAAAACTCTAACTATCATTATGTATATGTATAAACAACATTAAAAATCTCCAAATTTTTCACTTTTAATATGATTAATCCTATATGTTAGATATTTTTAAAAATTAAATTCAATTTAATTCAGTTTTTTATCAAAAAACTATTGATATGAATAATTCTCTATGCTATAATATGTTTGTGCCGTAAGTAAAGGTGCTAAAACTTTTCCCCAAAGGTTTAGCATTGCACATAACATATCCCCATGATTAAACCCTATTTTTTACCGGATGCAAATCCGGTTATTTTTTTACCCTTTTTTAGGTACATAAGTGCAATATTAAACTAACCGCCTTTTGAATATTCATTTGTAACCCAAGTATTTATCCACCCATAGCTAATACATATACCATACCACTACAATATTAATATCCTACACATACTATCCAACATGCAACGACTCTAATTCACCTTAATATTTTTCCCAATATAAACATATTAAATCAAACATAATACAATAATATATGTTTGATTTAATATATACCTATAAATTTAAAAGGATATGAACTTAGAGAACTTACCCTAACTTCATATCCTTTTATTAATTTTTATAATCCTTATTCATACTTACTACAACTTTAACCTATATACCTAAATTAAAACTCCATCTTTTCTTCAATATAAGCTACTAATTCAGTTATAGGCATTCTTATTTGCTCCATTGTATCTCTATCTCTAACTGTAACTGCATTGTCCTCTAAAGTATCAAAGTCTATAGTTATGCAAAACGGAGTTCCTATTTCATCTTCTCTTCTATATCTCTTTCCGATACTTCCAGTTTCATCATAATCAACATTAAACTTCTTAGCTAAAACTCCATAAACATCAAGAGCTTTTTCACTTAATTTTTTACTAAGTGGTAGAACTGCAGCTTTGAATGGTGCCAATGCTGGATGAAGGTGCATAACAGTTCTTACATCTCCACCTTCAAGTTCTTCCTCAGCATATGCCTCACATAAGAATGCTAAAGCAACTCTATCAGCTCCTAATGATGGTTCTATGCAATAAGGAACATATTTTTCATTAGTAGTTGGATCTAAATATGATAAATCTTGACCTGAATGCTCCATGTGTCTCTTTAAGTCATAGTCTGTTCTATCTGCTATTCCCCAAAGTTCACCCCATCCAAATGGGAATAAGAATTCTATATCACAAGTCGCATTACTATAGAAAGATAATTCTTCCTGCTCATGATCTCTAAATCTTAAGTTGGTTTCCTTCATCCCTAAGTTGAATAAGAAATTTTTACAATACTCTTTCCAATATCCAAACCACTCTAAATCCGTACCTGGTTTACAGAAAAATTCAAGTTCCATTTGTTCAAACTCTCTAGTTCTGAATGTGAAGTTACCTGGAGTAATTTCATTTCTAAACGATTTACCTATTTGAGCTATTCCAAACGGTACTTTTTTTCTAGATGTTCTTTGTGCATTTTTAAAGTTTACAAATATACCCTGAGCTGTTTCTGGTCTTAAATAGATATCATTTTTATTATCCTCTGTTATACCTTGAGATGTTTTAAACATAAGGTTGAACTTTCTTATATCTGTATAGTTCATTTTGCCACATTTAGGACAAACCACATTGTTTTTTTCTATATATTCTTTGTATTCTTCATTAGTCCATCCATCAGCTATTGCTACTTCTACACCTTCAGCAGTCATGTGATCTTCAACTAATTTATCTGCTCTAAACCTAGCTTTACATTCCTTGCAGTCCATAAGGGGATCAGAAAATCCTCCTACGTGTCCAGTTGCAACCCAAACTTCAGGATTCATTAATATTGCACAGTCTAGACCTATATTATAAGGACTCTCTTGGACAAACTTTTTCCACCAAGCCTTTTTAACATTATTTTTAAATTCAACTCCAAGCGGACCATAATCCCATGAATTTGCAAGTCCTCCATAAATTTCAGATCCTGAGAATATAAATCCTCTATTCTTACATAGTGCTACCATTTTATCCATAGTTAATTCATTAGCCATATTCATTACCTCCATTAATTGTTATCGTATTGTCAATTTACATTAATAATTTAAAATATAAAAAAACTCTAACCAACTAAGGGACGAAATTAATTCCGCGGTTCCACCCTTATTAGCTAAAGCTCATCTTTAAAAATCCATTAACTCCAAAGTTCCATTCATAATACAAATTCAATGATTTTCACCAACCATCACCTCTCTACAAAATCTCTATTACTACTCTTCTTTATCATAGTTATTATTCAATTTTAATACTGTTTCATAATTATTAGTATTCTTCTACATAGTTTAATTTATTCCATGCCTACCTAATTAACTAATAACACTATATTCAAAGTTGATTTAAGTTGCCATTATAATTTTATACAGTTATTAATATAATAAAATAAGCCGACCCAAAAGCCCGCCCCAAAATCATACCACTTATAAAAAAATGGCTCCGCGAAGAGGATTCGAACCTCCAACCTATCGGTTAACAGCCGAGTGCTCCACCGTTGAGCTATCGCGGAATATTTCT
Organism: Clostridium sp.; assembly: GCF_036660475.1. Lineage (GTDB taxonomy): Bacteria > Bacillota > Clostridia > Clostridiales > Clostridiaceae > Clostridium_J. The sequence continues at coordinate 10,069 of NZ_JAVXAO010000021.1, forward strand.
TACTATAAATTAATTATATCACTTCTATTGTGAAAATCAAGTAATATTTCATAAAAAAATAAAAATAATCCATAGATTTTTCAATAACTATTATTAGCTATTTTGTACTAGAATTATTTAAAATAAATAATTCTAGTACCCATCAATCTATGGATCACAATTAAAAAAATTTATATAATTATATTAATAGCTGGCTTCATCCCACCTATTGTAATGGCTTCATTGTTGGGAATAATATAACATCTCTAATTGATACTGCATTAGTCAAGAACATTACTATTCTATCAATACCAATTCCAAGTCCACCTGTTGGTGGCATTCCAACTTCTAAAGCACTCATGAATTCTTCATCAATTAGATAAGCCTCATCATCTCCAAGCTCTCTTTCGTTTGCTTGTTGCTCAAATCTTTGTCTTTGAACGATTGGATCATTAAGCTCTGAATATGCATTACATACTTCTCTACCATATACAAATCCTTCAAATCTCTCAGTAAAGGCTTCATCACCACGTTTCTTCTTTGTTAATGGTGATATTTCTACCGGATAATCACATAGGAATGTTGGTTGAATTAAGTGCGCCTCAGCAAATTCTTCAAATAATGCATTTAATATATCTGCTTTAGTACAATCCTTTAATTCTTTTATAAACTCCAAATGCTTTTCTTTTGCAATTACTCTTGCTTCTTCATCAGTAGTAATTTTAGTAAAATCTACTCCTGCATATTCTTTTACAGCATCAACCATAGTAATTCTTCTCCATGGTGGTGTAAAGTCTATTTCAGTTCCTTGGTAATCTACTTTTGTAGTCCCATGAACTTTTTCGCAAGCATAAGCAACTAAGTCTTCTGTTATTCTCATCATATCATTATAATCTGCATAAGCCTCATATAACTCTATCATTGTAAATTCAGGGTTATGTCTAACACTCATTCCTTCATTTCTGAAGTTTTTACCCATGTCGTATACCTTTTCTAAGCCACCAACTATACATCTTTTAAGATATAACTCTGTAGCTATTCTTAGGTACATATCAATATCTAATGTATTGTGGTGTGTCATAAATGGTCTTGCAGCAGCTCCTCCGGCTATAGGTGATAAAATCGGTGTTTCTACTTCTAAATAACCTCTATTATCTAAGAATTCTCTTACTGCTTTTATAATTTGTATTCTATTTATGAAAGTATCTCTTACATCTTTATTCATTACAAGATCTACTTCTCTTTGTCTATATTTCAAATCTGGATTCTTAAGTCCATGCCATTTTTCTGGAAGTGGTTTTAAAGATTTAGCAATCAGAATAACACTTGTAGCTCTAACTGAAATTTCCCCAGTTTTAGTCATAAAAGGAGTTCCTTTAACCTCTAAAAAGTCACCTATATCAAAAGTTTTTGCATCCTTAAATTGCTCTTCGCCAATGGCATCCAATCTTGCATACACTTGCATCTTTCCTGATCTATCATGGATATCACAGAACCCTGCTTTTCCTTGTATTCTTTTAGACATAAGTCTTCCTGCAATTGTAACAGATTTCTCTGTTAGTTCTTCATATTGCTCTCTAACCTCTTGTGCATTGTGAGTTCTTTCAACTTTATATACATCAAATGGATCTTTTCCCGCTGCTTGAAGATCAGCAAGTTTCTGCCTTCTAATAGTTACTTGTTCATTATATTCAGCTTCTTGTGCTATTATATTTTCAACATCAACAGCAACCTCTTGTAAGTTTTCGTTATTAACTTCTGTAGACATAACTCATCCTCCTCTTATCTTCTAATCTCTAGTACCTCATACTTATTAACTCCATCTGGAGTTGATACTTCTATAACATCCCCAGTTTTTTTGCCCATAAGCCCATTTCCTACTGGTGACTCATCTGATATCTTATTATTATAAGGATCTACTTCGGCAGAACCAACAATATAAAATTCAAGTTCTTCATCAAACTCATAATCCTTTACTCTAACTATCGTTCCGATACTAACTGTGTCATTAGGTATTTCACTTTCATCAACCGCTGAAGCATTTCTTAACATATTTTCAAGTTGAATTATTCTACCTTCAACAAATGCTTGTTCATTCTTTGCTTCATCATATTCTGAATTCTCACTTAAGTCCCCATATCCTAAAGCAACTTTTATCTTTTCTGTTATTTCTTTTCTTTTAACAGTTTTTAAATATTCTAATTCATCCTCAAGTTTTTTTATTCCTTCGTAAGTCATTACGTATTTTTTAGTTTCGCTCATATATTTCTCCCCTTTTATTATAATAAACTTTTTATATAAATGTTTATGTATCTTATTCTTCTTTAATAATCTTTGATTAATTATAAATCAGCTGTACCCCCTTGTCAATAAATGCATATTTTTATTTAAAATACTATTTTATATATTCGTCTTTATAGTACTCTAATAATGTATTCATTTCATCATAGGTTGTTGCCAAATTAACCTTATTTTTAATATCTGTACAATTTTTTAGTCCCTTTATATACCAGGCTATATGTTTTCTCATTTCCCTTACAGCCTTATTCTCGCCAAAATATTTAACTGCTTTATCCAAATGTAGTATACACATATTAATTTTATCTAAATAATCTGGTTTTACTATCTCATCACCGTCCATGCCTTGCTTTATTTCATTAAATATCCAAGGATTACCCATTGCACCTCTAGCAATCATTACACCATCACAATTCGTAATACTTTTCATATTTATAGCATCTTCAGCTTCAAATATATCTCCATTCCCTAAAACTGGAATAGAAACTGCAGCCTTTACTTGCCTTATTATATCCCAATCTGCTTTACCTTCATACATTTGTTCTTTAGTTCTTCCATGAATAGTTATTGCATCTACTCCAGCAGCCTCCATGCACTTCGCAAACTCAACTGCATTTATATTATTAGAATCAAATCCTTTTCTAAACTTAACTGTAATTGGTTTTGATGATACTTTTTTCATTTCTCTAATAATTTCACTAGCTAATTCAGGAGTCTTCATAAGGGCAGAACCTTCTCCATTCTTAGTTATTTTCGGAACAGGACACCCCATGTTTACATCTATAATGCATACACCATCAATACTATCTATAACTTCACATGCATGAGCCATTATCTTAGGATCATTTCCAAATATCTGAAGTGCAACCGGTTTTTCTTCATCACTTATCCTCATAAGCGTTTCAGTGTTCTTGCTGTTATAAAATAATCCTTTAGCACTAACCATTTCTGTATATACAAGACCACAACCCATCTCTTTACATATGCCTCTATATGCTATATCTGTAACTCCTGCCATTGGTGCTAAAAATACAGGATTCTTAAATTCTAAGTTTGCAATCTTCATTTTATCACCTATTCTTTATTCTTTTCATATATCATTCTAAGCCCTTCTAATGTTAGAAATGGTTCGACTTTATCTATCATCGTAGAATCTTGAGCTATTAGGTTCGCCAGTCCACCGGTTGCTACAACCATAGGATTACCCTCGCCTAGTGCTTTCATTTCCTCTTTTATTTTTTTAATTATAAAATCAACTTGACCTATATATCCATATACTATACCAGCCTGCATACTAGCTACAGTGTTTTTACATATTACTGTATCTGGTTTTACAAGCTCTACCCTTGGTAGTTTTGCAGCTTTTTGGAATAGTGCATCTGAAGAGATCTTTATTCCTGGACATATAGTTCCCCCGATATAATCTCCACCTTTTCCAACTGCACAAAATGTAGTTGCTGTTCCAAAATCTATAATTACTAAAGAAGTCTTATACATTTCATATGCTGCCACCGCATTCACAATTCTATCCGCTCCAACTTCTTTTGGATTGTCATACTTTATATTTATGCCAGTTTTTATTCCTGGTCCCACTATTAATGGCTTTTTATTGAAAAATTTCCTTACCATATGTTCTAGAGAATACATTATATTTGGAACTACTGAGGATATAATTACTCCCGATATATCATTAACATCTAATTTGTTATAAGTAAATAGCTGCGCTACTTCTATCATATATTCATCTGAAGTCTTTTTATAATCCGTAGATAGTCTCCATTCCACAATTAAAGTTTTCTCCTTATAAATACCTAATACAATATTGGTATTTCCTACATCTAATACAAATATCATAATCTAATCACCCCTATAAAATTAAAAGCAGCTTTTGAGCTGCTTTTAAAAAATGTTCTTCATTATTATAACACATTTTAACTATATTAACTTAAGATATTTTATATCTGTTAATATTTTGTATAATATTTATATTATCTATGTAATTCAACCTCACTAGTTGCTTTCTTATCTATTATGTAAGATTACTAGTATTAATTATATACATTTCATCTTTAAAAACTTCATATAATTCTTTCTTTAAAGTACCTTCCCTTGTACTATTAATCAAAGCTAAATATTGTTTTCTTAAATTTTCTTCTTTTTTAATTAAGTATTTTCCTCTTAGTATATTTTTCCCATTCTTGTTTTGAAACATTTTTCCTTACCTCCCTATAAGTTTTTTTAATACCTCGATATGATTATTATGTCTTACAATGGAGTCTTTAGCCAGGCTGTTTATTTCTTGAATAGGTACATTTGCCAAATAATTCTCATAACTTTTTATAATTTCATTTTCTTTGTCAATTAGTGAATTAATCATCAATGCATTTTTCATACTAACCGCCTCCTTTTTTTTATTATTATCAAATAAAAAAAGGTATATACCTCTTTTTCGAAAGTACATACCTTTTTAAAAGTTTATTCATATTTGATTATATTATAACCTTAAATAAGGTTAATAGTATCCCTGCTGCAATAGCACTTCCTATAACTCCTGATACATTAGCTCCCATAGCATGCATAAGTAAGAAGTTCGAAGAATCTTCCTTACTCCCAACAGTCTGTGAAACTCTAGCTGCCATAGGTACCGCAGATACACCTGCTGATCCAATAAGTGGATTGATTTTCCCCTTAGTGATTTTACACATAAGTTTCCCTACAATTATTCCAGCTGCAGTCGCCACAGCAAACGCAGCCATGCCGATTACTATTATTTTTATTGTATTCAGATTTATAAAAGCTTCTGCTGTTGCAGTCGCTCCAACTGAAAGTCCAAGGAATATAGTAACTATATTTATTAATGCATTCTGGGCTGTGTCTGAAAGTCTTCCAACTACTCCAGACTCCTTAAATAAGTTACCAAGCATCAACATTCCAACTAATGGAAGAAGTGATGGTAAGAACAATGTAACTAATATAGCAACAACTATAGGAAAAATTATTTTCTCTATTTGTTTAACTTGTCTTAGTTGTCCCATTTTAATTCTACGCTCTTCTTTGGTTGTAAGTGCTTTCATAATTGGAGGTTGAATAAGTGGTACAAGTGCCATATAAGAATACGCCGCCACTGATATTGGTCCAAGCAAATGTGGCGCTAATTGATTAGTTAAAAATATCGCTGTAGGACCATCTGCGCCTCCAATAATTCCTATAGATGCTGCTTCTTGTGGCGTAAATCCAACAAGAATAGCAACTGTAAATGCAAAGAATATACCAAATTGTGCTCCTGCTCCCATAAGAACACTTGACGGATTAGCAAGTAGTGGTCCGAAATCCGTCATAGCGCCAACTCCAAGGAATATCAGTGGCGGGAATATCTCCCATTTCACACCTCTTGATAAATAGTAAAGCAATCCTCCACTCTTCATTACCTCTCCGGTTTCTGATAAAATTGGAGCACTCATTATTTCTCCTAAAGGTATATTGGTCATTAACATACCGAATGCAATAGGCAATAATAAAAGCGGTTCAAATTTCTTGACTATTGCAAGCCACATGAAAAATAAAGATACTCCTATCATTATAACTTGAGGACCCGTTATTGCCGCAAACCCAGAGGCTGCAAACAAGTCTTTAATTACTTCAAATACGTTCATTTATGTTTTCCTCCTAAGTTACATATTAACTCTGTATTATGCAATAACCCCTAATACATCGCCAGTATTAACAGCAGTTCCTTGTGATACATTTACATCTGCTACCGTTCCATCTGTTGGTGCCATAATTTCATTTTCCATCTTCATTGCTTCAAGTACAAATAACACATCACCTTGCTTAACTGTTGCACCCTTAGTTGCAATAACTTTAACAATCGTTCCTGGCATTGGTGATTCTATTTTAGCTCCAGCTATATTCGCTGATGCAACTGGCGCTGCTACCGGTGCCGCTACTGGCGCTGCTACCGGCGTTGCAACTGGTGCCGCTGTTGGTGCCACTACTGGTGCTGCAACTTGTACTACTGGTGCTGCAAATTCACCTTTAACTTCATCCACCTCAACTTGATATAAATTCCCATTAACTGTAACATTGTATTTTTTCATATAAAATATCCTCCCTACGCTGACTTCTATTTATTTATAGAAGCATTTCTCCAATTTGAATTATTATTGTTAACTCTTTTTATACTATTAATATTTAGTTGTCCTGCTGATTTTCCTGTATGAGCAGATAGTGCTGCCATTATAGCTGCTACCAATTCGCAATCTGCATTTAGATCGATTACCTGCGCTCCTTGAGCAACCTCAGTTAGAACTGCATCTCTATCTTTTCCTACTGGCTTAGCAGTTGATTTCTTTTTGTTTCCAATTCCATTGATTATACCACTTTGAAACTTAATTATAAGCATAAGTATTACTAGCATTCCAAATACTATTATCATGGCTGTAGCAGATGTACCTATTGCAAATCCTAATTTTTCTCCCATAGTTCCTTCCATGTTCAAACTCCCCCTAAACTAATGTACTGCCATGTGATTTAGGATATTTTACTTCTCTTTTACTTTGTAACATATCTAAGATAGCAAATATTCTTTGTTTGCTTTCACTTGGTTTTATTATATCATCTACCATTCCATTATTTGCTACAGTATATGGGTTTGTTACTTCCTCATAGTACTTAGCCACTAAATCTTTTTCCCCTTGTCTATGATCACCAGAATTAAATATTTCATCTTTATATAATCCTTTAATATAGCTTTCAGGTGTCGTTAAACACACTTTTGCAGTTGGCCATGCCAAAGTCACATCAAATGCAGACTCTTTTGAAGCTAATACTTCATATCCAAGTCCATAAGCTTCTCCTATTACTAAAGATACTTTTGGAACTGTTGTATCAATTAATGAATACATAAGCTTTCCAATATTTTTAGCAAGCCCATTATTTTCTTCTTCTACGGATACAACTGCACCCTTAGTATCAACTAAAGTTAATATAGATATATTAAAGCTATCACATAATCTCACAAAGCTTGATACCTTATTTGCTCCAGCGTTATCTATTTCTTTACTTTTAGAATTCAGTATAACCCCTACTGTTAATCCATTAATTTTCACTAATGCAGTTCTAAAGTTTTTAGCAAAATCTTTATATATTTCTATAATACTGTCCTCATCAGCTATTGAATTTAAAACTTCATCTAATGAAATATTACCACTTTCAACCATCTTATCCAGATTGTCTTTAGCTATATTTAAATTATAATCTTCTTCACTTAGTACCGGTAACTCTAGGTTATTTGATGGTATGTAAGAAATCACTTTCTTTACAACTTCAAAAGCTTCTTCTTCTGTAGCCGCATATATATGTGCATTGCCATTTCTATTTGAACTTTTTCCATCGCCTAACATAGTTTTATCCACATATTTTTCTTCTTTTGTTATAAGATTTCCTAGTGAAGATACACTTAGGTCACTTATTTCGTTTACTGCTACAGTTATATCACTCATTGTTGCAAGCAACGACATTAATCCATTACTTGGTCCACATACAACTGAAATTCTCGGAACAACTCCACTTAACTTACCATATTTATTTAATACTAATCCGTAAGCTCCAAGAAGTTCTACACCTTCATTTAGTTTCCCCCCAATAGAATCTATAACTTGAATTATAGGCGCGCCAATTTTCGCAGCACTTTCAAGAATATTTACTATCTTTCTCCCCATTGTCTTTGTGAACGCTCCACCATCTAAAGTATAATCATGACTATAAACAAAAACTAATCGTCCATTCATAGTTCCATGACCAGTAATTACACCTGCACCATTACCTGAAATCATAGCACCTACTTCTACAAAAGATCCTTCATCTAATAATGAAAGAACTCGTTCTCTCGTTGTAAGCTTATTCAAATTATGCTGCATTTTGATTTTTTCGTCTCCACCACATAAATGTGCTGTATCTTTAATTGAATCAAATACTTCGAGTTTGTTCATTTTACCGCCTCCTGACCTATTACCCTTTAATCTATTTAATATTACCATACCCTACATCATTTGTATATCTATTTGCAAGTTTAAATTCATTTTTCTGTGAATTTCTAACACTCATAATTTTATGGCTTCGTTTTGACTTTTTGTACAGCTTTAATAACTCTTTAATTATATAAATTTATATCATGACTAAAAACTTGCAATAAAATAGACCTACATATGTAGATCTATTTTTATCATTAAAATAATCCTTCTATTGTTCCATTTTCATCAATGTCTATTTTATTTGCCGCTGGTACCTTAGGTAATCCCGGCATCGTCATTATGGCTCCTGTTAAAGCCACAATAAACCCTGCTCCATTCGATAATTTCACTTCTTTAACAGATATATTAAATCCTGTTGGTCTCCCTAAAAGTATTGGATTATCTGAAAGTGAATTTTGTGTCTTCGCAACACATATTGGCACCTTATGAAGTCCTAGTTTTTCAATTTCAGCCATTTGCTTCTTTGCACCTGCCGTAAAATCTACATCATCAGCCCCATATATTTCTTTTGCTATAATCTTAATTTTTTCTGCAATCGCTAATTTTTCATCATATAAAACAGTGAAATTGCTTGGTTTTTCTTCAATAGTTTTCATAACCTTACTTGCTAAATCTTTTCCACCTTCAGCACCTTTTTCCCAAACCTCAGTCAACGAAACTTCTACACCTTTAGCTTCACAGAATGACTCTATAAATCTAACTTCCTCATCACTATCTGAAACAAATTTATTTATTGCAACAACTACAGGTACATTGTACTTTTGTAAATTTTCTATTTGTTTCTCTAAATTAACTATTCCCTTTGATAACGCTTCTACATTAGGAATATTTAGCCCTTCTTTTTTTACTCCACCGTGATGCTTAAGTGCACGAATAGTTGCAACTATAACTACACAACTTGGTTTTAACTCTCCATATCTACATTTTATATCAAAAAACTTTTCCGCACCTAGGTCAGCTCCAAACCCAGCTTCTGTAATTGTATAGTCTCCAAGTTTAAGTGCCATCCTTGTTGCAAGTATACTATTGCATCCATGTGCAATATTTGCGAATGGCCCTCCATGTATTATTGCTGGTGTATTATCTAAAGTCTGAACTAAATTTGGCTTTATAGCATCCTTCATAAGCATTGCCATTGCACCCTGAACTTCTAAATCTCTACAATATACAGGATCACCATCTAAGTTATAAGCCACTAAAATTTTACCAAATCGCTCTTTTAAATCCATTAAATCTTTTGATAGACACAATATTGCCATGATTTCAGATGCAACAGTAATTGTAAATCCATCTTCCCTTAAAAATCCGTTTGGTTTTCCACCCATGCCTACTACTATATTTCTTAGTGCTCTATCGTTCATATCTAGAACCCTTTTAAATGTTATTCTTCTAGAGTCTATTCTTAATTCATTACCTTGATGTATATGATTATCTATCGCTGCTGAAAGCAAGTTGTTTGTGGTTGTTATTGCATGCATATCACCAGTGAAATGTAAATTTATATCTTCCATTGGTACAACCTGAGAATATCCTCCTCCTGCTGCTCCACCTTTCACTCCAAATACTGGACCTAATGAAGGTTCCCTTAACGCTATAATAGCATTTTTGCCTAAACTGCAAAGCGCTTGTCCAAGTCCTATTGTTACCGTTGATTTACCTTCACCTGCTGGTGTAGGATTAATAGCAGTAACTAATATAAGCTTGCCATCTTCAACATCCTTATTCCTACTAAGGATATCTAAGGATAGTTTAGCCTTATATTTACCATAAAACTCTAAATCATCCTCTTTCAACCCCATGGTTCTTCCAACTTCTAAAATTGGTAGCATTTTTGCACTTTGAGCAATTTCAATATCACTTTTCATAAAACATCCTCCTAATTACATAAATTATTGATAATGACTAAGCTAAAAATGTTATTCATAAGAAATTTAAAATGATTTTATGCACATACATCTCTAACTTTCCACAAATTCCTATTTTAAACTAATTATATCATAACTAGTTTTTTAAAAAAAGCACAGCAAATTGCTGTGCTAAAGTCTTATATTTCTTTATCTAACTCATTTTTTATATCTGCTTCATCTTCCTTAGATGAAGTTTCCACTGAAACTTCTTTATCTTTCATAGATTCAATATCCCAGTCACTCAACTTATCTTCTAAATTGCCAGCAACTGTATCTTCAACCTTAATTTCAGCTAGTTTTTTTTCAGCATCAAACTCTGCTAGTGACTTACCTTCCATTATTGCATTAAATTCTTCAGCCACAAGCTTTTCTCTTTCAATTAATGCATTTGCAACATCGTGAAGCTTATTAACATTTTCTTTTAAGATTGTCTCAGTTCTTTCATAAGCCTCATCTATTAATGCTTTAATTTCTCTATCGATTTTAGATGCTACTTCCTCTGAAAAATCTCTAGTTCTTCCAAAGTCTCTGCCCATAAATACTTCTCCGTCATCTTTACCAAAAGATATCGGTCCAATTGTATCACTCATTCCAAATTCCATAACCATTTTTTTAGCTATAGATGTTGTTCTGTCAATATCATTTTTAGCACCAGTACTTATATCTCCAAGAATTAAATGCTCTGCTACTCTTCCACCAAGAAGTCCTACCATATCATCTCTAAGTTTAGATTTAGATGTATATGCTGTATCTTCATTTGGTAAGTGAAGTGTATATCCACCAGCCATTCCTCTTGGTATAATACTTATTTCATGTACTGCATAAGCATTAGGAAGATATTTAGATACCACCGCATGACCTGCTTCATGATATGCTGTTAATCTCTTATCCTTATCACTAATAACTCTAGATTTTTTTTCTGGTCCAGCCATTACTCTAGTGATAGATTCTTCAAGCTCTACCATAGTAATAACTTTTCTTTTAGCTCTAACAGTTAAAAGGGCAGCTTCATTCATTAAGTTTTCAAGATCTGCACCTGTAAATCCCGGTGTTCTCTTTGCAAGTATCGCTAAATCAACCTCTTCATTTAGTGGCTTATTTTTAGAATGAACCTTTAATATTTCTTCTCTACCTTTAATATCCGGTACTCCAACAACTATTTGTCTATCAAATCTACCCGGTCTTAAAAGTGCTGGGTCTAGGATATCTGGTCTATTTGTAGCTGCAACCATGATTATTCCTTCATTGGCACCAAATCCATCCATCTCAACAAGAAGTTGGTTTAATGTTTGTTCTCTTTCATCATGTCCGCCACCCATTCCAGCGCCTCTTTGTCTACCTACAGCGTCAATCTCATCTATAAATATTATACAAGGTGAATTTTTCTTTGCTTGCTCAAATAAATCTCTAACTCTTGATGCTCCTACTCCTACAAACATTTCTACGAAGTCTGAACCTGATATACTAAAGAATGGTACTTCAGCTTCTCCTGCTACAGCTTTTGCAAGAAGTGTTTTTCCTGTTCCTGGAGGACCAACTAATAATAACCCCTTAGGTATTCTTGCTCCAACCTCTACATACCTTTTAGGATTTTTAAGGAAGTCTACAATTTCCTCAAGCTCCTGTTTCTCTTCATCTGCACCTGCTACATTTTTAAATGTAATTTTCTTATCGCCTTCTAGAGGAACTGCCATCTTAGCTTTACTTTTACCAAAGCTCATAACACCACGGCCACCGCCTCCGCCGCTTCCACTAGATTGATTCATAAACATAACCCAGAATAAAACTAACATCCCTACAATTAATAATGTAGGCAAGAACCTCATCCATGGTGAAATTGTTGGTGGCGGATTATACCCCTCACTCATATTTGGATTAGGATATTTATTAAATATGTCTAAGTATCTAGCTTCAAGAATATTTACAGTAAACTCTGTATTATCATCTAATTTACCTATAACTGATGTACCATCTGCCGATGCCTTCACTGCTGTTACTTTTTGATCTTTCATGAACGTTTCAAATTCTGTTACATTTATCTCCTTAATTGTCCCAGTGCTATCAAATAGCGAAACCGCTGAGAATACAACTAAAATTAACACTAAAAACCAAATCGTTGCACTAGAAATTTTTTTCATTTAAAGCCCCCCTCTCTATATGGTTCAATATTATTAAAATTCTATCATATGAGTTTTTCCATTACAACATTAATAATATTAATTATTAATGAATAACTAACTGTAAATTTCTTTAATTATTTATAAACAATATTACATTGTATACCTTAGTATAGGATTTTCCTATTTTATATATACGCTTTCTTTTAATATTCCTATATAAGGAAGATTTCTGTAAATTTCTGCATAATCAAGTCCGTATCCAACTAAAAAATAATCTGGAACATCAAACCCTAAATATTTAACGTCTAATTCTTCTTTTCTTCTCTCTGGTTTGTTAAGTAAACATGCAATTTCAAGACTTTCAGGATTTCTAGCCCCCAAATATTTCAAAAGATATTTAAGTGTAACTCCACTATCAATAATATCTTCTACTATTAAAATATGTTTATCTTTTATTTCAAAATCTAAGTCTTTTATTATTTTTACTATCCCTGATGATTCAGTAGCATCTCCATAACTAGACACAGCCATAAAATCCATTTTACATGGAATTGTTATGTTCTTCATCAAGTCTGACATAAACATTACAGATCCTTTAAGGATTCCAAGAAGTATTAATTCTTTACCTTCGTATTCCTTTGATATTTTAGCACCTAACTCCTTAATTTTCTCAGTTAAAACTTCCTCTGTCAATAAAACTTCTTTAATATCCTTATTCATGTTCTTCCTGCCTTTCTATACTCACTTCTATAATATTATTCACTCCATCATGGATTTTAAACTTTTCACTCAACTTATATCCTATAATCCATGAAATCTCTTCATCAAAACAAAGTAGAGGTATAAAATCTCTCCGCTCTCTTGGTATTTTAAGATCCATCAATACATCTTTTAATTTTTTACTTCCTTGCATTCCAAGTGGAGCAAATCTATCACCATTTTCTCTAAATCTTAAAGTCATATTCTTAACATTACCACAATTGAAATATCTTACATTCTCACCTTGTTTAAAATTAATTTTCGCATCATTACTAATAGCTCTTATGTTTATCTTAATCCCAAGTTCGCTAATATAATTTTCTCCCAAATTAAGATTTATATTTATATTGTTTTTTACCTCTATAGCCTTATTTACTCTTAACTCCCTCGTTATCTCAATATTTCCATATACATTAGTTATTAATATATTTTTAGGAATAATAGTATGTTTGCCTGTAGCTGATTTTTGTACCTGTATAATATTTTCAATATGTATGCTTTGAATATTGTTTATATCTCCTTTGAAAACCAATACTGCTTTCCTTATTACTCTACTTACGATGGATGGATGAAGATAAAATGCATCCTTATCTATTATAACCTTTTCTGTCTGTATATCACAATAATTTTGAAAAACTTTGACCACATTTTCTTGAATATATTCTTCATCACGTTTTATTAACTCGCACATCCTATTTAATGTACTAATAATATCTTCATTAAAATTCTCTTCAATATATGGTATTAACTCCAACCTTATCTTATTCCTAGAATATATAGGTTCAAAATTTGTCTTATCTATCCTAGCCGGAAGACTATTAATTTTACAGTATTCTTCTATTTCATCTCTACCAACATTTATAATTGGTCTTATAAAAATATCATCTCTTACCGCTTTAATTCCTATTAACCCTTCTATCCCAGTTCCTCTCATCATTCTCATAAGAACTGTTTCAGCCTGATCATTAAGATTATGAGCTACTGCAACCTTATTAGCATCTAGTTCACTCAAAAGTTCTGAAAAGAAACTATATCTAGCCTCTCGTCCCGCCATTTCCGTGGAAATACCATTTTCTTTAGCCATAACATTTATATCTACTGACTTGCTGAAAAATTCAATTTCATTGTCACTGCAAAATTTCTTGCAAGTAACTTCATCTTCATCTGAATCATCATTTCTTAACATATGATTAATATGAGCTGCATAAACTCTCATATTATATTTATCCCTTAAAGTACATAACACATGCAACATACTTATAGAATCTGGCCCACCTGACAAAGCAACAATTACTCTATCCCCATTACCTATCATTTTATTATCATCAATTGTTTTAATTACCTTTTCTATCATATTATTGCCCATTTTACAACATTTTTTATCATTCATAAAACCACTTCCTAAAAATATAGTATTAAGTCATAATATCATAAATATAATAATTTTAAAATAAAAATGAAGAAATGTTTAACATCTCTTCATTTCAAATTATATAAATATATTATGCCGTTTTATAACCCTCTCAATAATAACACTATTATCCATATTTCACATGCCTATTCTATTTTATCTTATTTCCCCTCCTATGCTAAGCTATATTCACTCTAGAAACCATAACCGTCATATCATCATTAACCTTGTTTTTCCCAATTATCTTTGCTTCATTAATAATTCCTTTAGCTAACTCCTCTAATCCTTGATTATCATTTCTACATATATAATCTAATATCCAATCAACCTTTCCACTATATTTTTCATCACAGTCAATTACTCCATCTGTTATCATTACAATCAAATCTCCACATTTAACTTTTTTTCTATGAACCTCTATATCAGCCTCATCTAATACACCTATTGGCAAACTTCTAGATTTAATAATATCTACAGAATTTCCGCTCTTTACAAAGCTAGCAACTGCCCCAACCTTCATAAAATCCATTTCACCAGTATATAAATCAATTGCGCCTAAGTCTACTGTTGAAAATTTTTCTTCTTCTGAAAACTTTAAGCTCATAATTGAATTTACAGTATTTATAGCCGTTGTCCTACTAAATCCAGCTCTGGTAAATTTCTCAATAAGTTCAACAACAGCCTTGCTTTCCCTTCCAGCTTGTGGTCCAGATCCCATGCCATCACTTAATACCATCATATAACTACCATCAGTACCTTCTCCGAAGCTAAAGTTATCTCCAAATATACTCTGACCATCTTTACATACCCTCGCTATACTTGTAGCGATTGAAAATTTAGGCACTTCTTCAAACATAGCTGTACATTTTTTCGTTATAGGATTTATTCTGCACCCATCCTCCTTTAATTTCATTTTTATTCCTATACATTCATTTACTAATGGTACAATGTTCTTAACGCATAAATTTCTTCCATTACAAGAATCACAAGCTATGTGTATATTTAATCTCTCTTCTTTATCCCTTATAACAAACACATCATCTGCTTCAATATCATACTTTTCCAAAATTCGTATGATTTTTTTCTCTGCATCCTTGTCCTCATTAAAATCCGCTGCAAACTCATCCATAATTTCATCTACAGATCTGGCCATATTATTAAATTGATTAGCTATAAGTTCTCGCCCTTCTGCTAATCTACTTCTCCACATTTCACTTATTATAAATTTATTTATTATGTCGTCTGTATTTCTAATCAAAGTAGATTTTTTTATACACTTCTTATCTAATATTTTAGGAAATACATTTGATTTATTCTGAGTATTTTCTAAAAGCTCTCCAAATGCTTTATAAGTATTCATCATTTCTCTGCCCCAACATATACCACAAGTATCACATGTATCACATACTCTATTTGCAAGATTCTCTATAAGACCACTACTTTTACTATTCATATCTAATTTATCATTATCAGCTAAATTATTCAGTGTAGATGCCATATTTACAAGTACTTCTGAAAATTTATCCAACCTATCCGTAAATATCCCTTTCACCTTATTCACATAACCTTCTTCATAATGCTTGCTCTTTTTGTCAACATCTATCTCGTTTGACACAGCCTCATATAATCTATCTGGTATAAGTATGAATATAGCTACAGCTAAAATACCTTCAGCTAGAATAAAATGATAACTTTCCTGGATCGGCATATAGGTAGTTATATATATTTTCATAATGCAGAATACAATAAATGCAGAAATTGAAGATATAATTTTCCCACCTTCTCTAAATATTCCTGTAATCAATCCACACAGACCAAGTACTGTGGCATACACAAATACGTTTTGATTAGACATCCCAACAATTACCCCCATTGCAATTCCTGAGGTGGCTCCCACGCTTGTCCCACATACGAAACCTATCATAATAACTGTTGATATGCTAAGTATATTTAATACAGATATATTAAATATACTTATATTCCACGTTCCTGCTATTATCAGTGCCATAAGTATACTCATGGATATCACTTCTTCGTTAGAAAACAAATGTTTAGTACGTATCTT
Organism: Clostridium sp.; assembly: GCF_036660475.1. GTDB lineage: Bacteria > Bacillota > Clostridia > Clostridiales > Clostridiaceae > Clostridium_J. Next base: position 26,640 of record NZ_JAVXAO010000021.1, read on the forward strand.
TTTAAAACTATTGATACTATATTCCAGTATCAAATATATAGGTATTATTCCTATACCCTCCAAAACCGTATTTCCTATTGATAAAAGAAATGAATATTGCTTTATTAATATAATATAAGCAAAAACTAAAATAAAGGTTGAAGATATCATAATTATCTTCTCCATATTTTTGCTGACGAAATTACTTAATATTAAATAGATAATTACTAACGTTGGCACTATGGTAATATACATTGTTGCATTTTCTAAAAGTCCTATCGTAGATATATATCCAATTACAGATCCTAAACCAACCACTAACGATAATCTACTATCTTCTAAAAATAGCACTGCCAACAAAAATGCTATGCCAAAGGGCGATGATTCATTTATCATGATTACCCGACTAATTAAAATAGCAATACAGAAAAATATAATACTTTTTGCCACTATCTTCTCTCTATCACCACTTTTACTTTTGCTAGTAATTATATTACTTTTTACTCTTTCATACGTTCTAATATTTTCACCATATTGCATAACATATTTCACCCACCTATAATTTTTATAGGTTCATTATATCAAGCCACCTTGGAAATATTTGTAATTTATTGGAATGTTTCTTTATAAATATTATTACAATAATTACCATTTTATTTGTTTATTCATTTTATGCTCCTGCATAAACCCCTTTATTTCGGAGTTATATATCCATATATTCTTAAATAGATATTTATTCTTTATATTAATTTAAAATAAATGTTATATATCTGTGTCATCAACTCGCTATATTAGAATCTTTATGGAGAAAATTTTTTTCATACTTGTATACCACTTATCATATACTAGTATATTTTTACTTAATCTATTTTAATTCAATAATTATATTTTATTAACCTAAAATTATTGTACCTACAATTTTATCTGCACATAAAAAAAAATGGATTAAACATATTTATGTTTAATCCATTTTTATGGTTGCGGGAGCAGGACTTGAACCTACGACCTTCGGGTTATGAGCCCGACGAG
>NZ_JAVXAO010000022.1:0-21350 GCF_036660475.1 Clostridium sp.
CGGCTGTTAACCGATAGGTTGGAGGTTCGAATCCTCTTCGCGGAGCCATTTAAAATGAATAAAGATACATGGATAATTTTTATAATTATCTTTTTTTATTTTTTGAATAATAATGTATTTAATTATTAATATTTTAAGAAAGATAGTAGCTATGGGGGTTATTATCTTTTTTTTATTAAAGAAATAATAATATTACATTTTTAAAGATTAAAATATTATAAAATGCAAAGTAAATTATTAGAAAATTTAAATAATTATATTAGTCATGTTATAAGATATTTTAATAAGGTTAGAATAATAATTAATTTAACAAATATAAATAAAGAAAGAGTGATATTGAAAAATTAATGTCATGATAACTCGATTAAATATTCTACTTAATAAACATTGGATATTATATAGAATATATTATTTATTTACTACAATTTTATAACAAAATACATCCAAATTAAATTTAGGGGGTAAGCCTTATGAAAGCGTATAAAATCAATAATTTAAGAAATGTTGGGATAATTGGACATAGTGGATCTGGAAAAACAACTTTAATGGAAAGTCTATTATATCATACTAAAGAAATTGATAGAGTTGGGAGAGTTGAAGATGGAACTACCGTAAGTGACTATGACACTGAGGAAAAGAAAAGACAAATATCAATTTCGACAGCTGTAGCCCATTGTGAATGGAAAGATGTAAAAATTAATTTAGTGGATATGCCAGGATATTTCGATTTTGAGGGAGAAATAATAGAAGGGTTAAGTGCCATTGATATGGCAATGATAACGGTGTGTGGGGTAGCTGGAATTGAGGTTGGAACTGAGAAGGCATGGGATTATGCAATTGAACGTAAGTTACCAAGGGCAATTTTTATAAATAAATTAGATCGTGAAAACAGTAGTTTTGAGAAAGTTTTAGACCAGCTTAAAGATAAATTTGGAATGTCCGTAGTTCCAATACAATATCCTATTGGAAAAGAAAATGGATTTAAAGGAATAGTTAATATAATTTCTAATAGGGCTAGAATGTTTAATCCAAAAACCCATGAGATGGAAGAGGCAGAAATTCCAGAGGAATTACAGGATAAAATAGACGCTTGCAAGCAAATGCTTACAGAAGCAATAGCTGAAACTGATGAGGAATTACTAGAGAAATATTTTAATGATGGGGAATTAAGTGCAGAGGATATATATCATGGCTTAATTAAAAGTGCATCTATGGGAGAGATATGCCCTATAATGTGTGGATCATCAATATCAAGCGTAGGAGTTGAAACACTTTTAGAAGATATCGTGGAGTGTTTCCCATCACCAATAGAAACAAATTTATATATGGCTAAGGAACTGAAAAATAGTAAAAATGTAACAATAAGAATAAATGAGCAGGAGCCATTTTCAGCACTAGTATTTAAAACTGTAGTAGATCCTTTCATAGGAAAACTATCTATGTTTAGGGTTATTACTGGTTCGGCAAAATCAGATACTACCATTTATAATTCATCTAAAGAAAAAGATGAAAAGCTTGGAACTCTATATTTTTTAAAAGGGAAGAGGCAGTATCAAACTACAGAGATTAAAGCAGGGGATATAGGAGCTGTAGCAAAATTACAATTTACTAGCACGGGGGATACAATATGCTCAATAACGAACCCTATAGTTTTTGAAAGAATAAATTTTCCAGCGCCGGTATATTCAAGAGCAGTAGTACCAAATGCAAAAGGCGATGAAGATAAAATATCAAATGGGTTTTCGAAATTACTCGAAGAAGACCCTACATTTTCAATTTCACGAGATGTTGAAAATGCAGAGATTGTGATTTCAGGGTTAGGCTCAACACATTTGGAAGTACTAACAAGTAAACTGAAAAATAAATTTGGTGCAGATGTTAATCTTAGAATACCAAAAACTCCATATAGAGAAACTATAAAGAAGATTGCAGATGTACAAGGAAAGCATAAAAAGCAATCTGGTGGACATGGACAGTATGGAGATGTAAAAGTTAGATTTGAACCTCGAAATGACGGTGAGGAAGAATTAGAATTTGTAGATGCAGTAGTTGGCGGGGCAGTTCCAAGGCAATATATTCCAGCAGTAGAAAAAGGACTTAGGGAATGTATCCTTCATGGAGTACTTGTAGGATATCCTGTTATAAGATTAAAGGCAACTCTTCATGATGGATCATTTCATCCCGTAGATTCATCAGAGATGGCATTTAAGATTGCATCATCAATGGCATATAAGAAAGGAATACAGGAGGCTTGCCCAGTGTTATTGGAACCTATTATGTCTGTTGAAATAGAGGTCCCAAATGACTATATGGGTGATGTAATAGCTGATGTGAATAAAAAAAGAGGCAGAATACTTGGAATGGAACCAGGTGTAAAGGGTCAAAAAATTATTGGTGAAGTACCTCAGTCAGAATTGAACAATTACGCTACAGATTTAAGGAGTTTAACTGGTGCAAGAGGCGCATTTAGGGCTAAATTTGAAAGATATGAAGAAGTTCCAAGTGAATTAGTAACTAAAATAATAGATGAAATAAGAAAAGAAGCATAGAAATTAAGGTGTAGTATATATTATTTTAAGAAAATCTTAATTTTGAGAAGTATAAAAATAGAGTATAAACCTGCAAGTGAAAATATTTTTTACTTGCAGGTTTATTTTTGTTAAATAAGGTTATCCTATTATTAAGCTATAAAAAATCAAAACAGCAATTAATGGTAAAAAATAAGATTGAAAATTATGAATAATTAGAGGTGGGGGATTGTTATGTCAGATTATAAGATGAATATATGTGGAAAAATTAGATTGAGTGATTATAGCTCTATTCATGACTATATGGGAGTAATTGGGCCTTCTGATAATTTTCATATTGAAATGAATGATACCACAGAAGAGGATGCTAGGGTGTTATGTAATATTTTAGAAAGCGATAAATTTAATATCTTAGAAAGAGGAGGAATACAAAGTGGAACATACTACATTCAAGCTGAAAGACGAAGATAATAATATAAAATATGAAGGTGCTAAACATAATTTTGAACATGAGAATAATAACTTGATGTTGTTAAATCAGTTGTTTTTTAACACTAAGTCTAACCCAACATGGATTGATATTAATCAATATGAAAGTTATAAAGGATATAGGGATTGATTAAAAAGTGTCAACATTATATTAATATTATCAAACATATGCAATTGTAAAGGAGGTTAGTTACTTGGCAAACTTCTTACATATTGCATATTTTTTAGCTTGTAATGATAGCTAAATATTTGCATATTTATAAAAGTTATATTAAAATTGTGTTGACAGTATTATTAGATTAGGATAGGTGAAAAATATGAAAACAACTGTATATTTGACTCGTCATGGACAAACTGTTTGGAATGTTGAAGGTAGAATGCAGGGATGGAATGATTCTCCGTTAACAGAACTAGGTATTAAACAGGCAGAGTGGCTTAAAGATAGGTTAGAGGGCGTAAAAATAGATCACATATACTCTAGTTCAAGTGGGCGAGCATATGAAACTGCAAAAATAGTTAATAAAGATAGAAATATAAGAATTGTAAACCATGATGGATTGAGAGAAATTCAATTGGGAGAATTTCAAGGATTAACTCAAAATGAGATAAAGGCATTGTCAGATAGTCAATATTTTAATTATTGGAATAGACCTGAACTATATGAACCAATAGGTGAGGGTGAGACTATTAAAGAATTGATTGATAGAGTATATAGAGTTGTTAACGAAATAGTAAGTGAAAATAAAGGCAAAAGCATACTAATAGTTACACATACTATGCCAATAAAAGCATTACTTTGTAAACTTGAGAATATAGATATAAAGGGGTTTTGGGGAGAGCCGTATATTAAGCAAACAAGCCTTACAACAATAGAATTTGATGATGAAGGACATAACATAGTAGAATGTGCAGATACATCACATCATGAGTATCAGGTAAGGGAATTTAATGAATAAAGGGATATTATAATCATTGGGGGGAATGTTTTATGGATGGATTTTCACTTAAGGTATTAGCGTGTATACTTATGCTTATTGACCACATTGGTGCAGTATTTTTTCCGAAGGTTTTATTGATAAGAGTTATAGGCCGGTTATCATTTCCTATATTTGCATTTTTAATTGCTGAAGGATATTTTAGAACTAAAAATTTAAAAAGGTATATATTTAGATTAATAATTTTGGCTATAATATCTCAAATTCCATTTATGTTAGCTTTTGATACTAAGGGATTAAATATATTCTTTACACTTTTCGCAGGAATATTTGCCATGATGGTTTTGGATAAGAAGTTTATTGTAGATTTTGAAATATACAATAAGAAAATATCTAAAAATATTGAGAATGTCTTAAATATTTTATTTAAAATTATACTTATTTCATTGATATTCTATTTAGTAGAAAAACTTAATACTGATTATGCTATTTATGGTGTTTGTATGATTTTATGTTTTAAGATATGGAGAGATAAGTTTATGAAGTTAACTATTGCGCTTATAATTTTAAATGCAATATATGCAATTTCATTATTTAAATACCTTATAACACCATATGGTACTCTAAACATTAGAGTATTTTTACAGGCGACTAGTATATTTAGTTTGTTTTTCATTCATAAATATAATAATATGGAAGGTAAAAAAATTCAGAAATTATTTTATGCATTTTATCCAGTGCATCTAAGTGTACTAATTTTAATTCAGAAATTTTTATGCAATTAATTATGCATATAATTTAGTTTTATATAAATATATTATAAAAAAGGAGAATGATTATGAAAAAGGATTTTTATATTAAGAATAGACAGAGGTTGGCAGAAAAGCTTAGTGATAATTCATTAGCAATTTTCTTTGCGGGACAACCTCCATATAAATCGGCAGATGAGAAATACATATTTACTCCTAATAGGAATTTTTATTATCTTACAGGAATAGATGAAGAAAAAGTAATAATGATGATAGTTAAAGCAAATGGTAAGGTATCAGAATTATTATATATTCAGGAAAGTGATCCAGTTATGGTTAAGTGGGTTGGAGAAACTATAGGCAAAGAGAAAGCAAAGGATATATCAGGTATAACTGATATTAAATATTTGAAGGATTTTGAGAGTGAAGTAGGAAGTTATTTAAATAGACTAAATGTAGAAAATATATATTTAGACTTAGAGAGGCAAGAATTTAATATAGCAGATACAGTATCTGTGAAATTTGCTGAAAATTTAGTTAATAAATATCCATATTTAAGAATGAAAAATATATACCATGATATAGCATTATGCAGAAGTGTAAAAAGTCATGAAGAAGTTGAAGTTATAAGAAAAGCTATCGATATAACCTATGATGGAATAAAGGAAATGTGGAAGAATGTGAAACCAGGGATGGTAGAATATGAGGTGGAAGCTTATTTTAACTTCGTATTAAAAAGAAATGGGGTAAGAGATTTTGCTTTCCCAACAATTGCCGCTGCAGGTAAAAATGCGACTATACTTCATTATGTAAATAATAACACTATAACCAAAGATGGTGAATTAATGCTTTTAGACTTAGGTGCTCAATATGATTATTATAATGCGGACATAAGTAGAACTTTTCCTGTTAATGGGAGGTTTACGGACAGACAGAAGCAGATATATAGTATAGTATTAAAGGCAAATGAAGAAGTTATGAAGGCTGTAAAACCAGGCGTAAGTACTACAGATTTACAAAACATAGCTAAAAAAATACTTGCTGAAGGATGTAAAGAAATAGGATTAATTAAAGAGGATGAAGAACTTAGCAGATATTACTTCCATGGAGTAGCTCATCCATTAGGCCTTGATACTCATGATGTTGGACCAAGAAATGTAATACTTGAACCAGGTATGATTATTACAGATGAACCAGGATTATATATAGAAGAGGAGAATATTGGTATTAGAATAGAGGATGATATTCTTGTAACAGAAGATGGTTATGAAAATCTTTCTTCACATATAATAAAAAGTATAGATGATATAGAGGAATTCATGAATAAAAATAATAAGTAATTTAGTAAGACTTTTCTATTTAATAGAAAGGTCTTGTTTATGAATTGGTATATTAAACAAAAATGGGGGTATGAAAATGATAAAAAGATTTATAACGTACTATAAGCCGCATAAAACACTATTTATTATAGATATGATATGTGCATTTTTAGTTGCAGCAATGGATTTAGTTTTTCCTATGTTCACAAATTATTTATTAAAAGATGCAATTCCAAATAAGAACTTGAGAGTGATAATAATATTTACTTTAGTATTAGCACTATTATACGTAGTTAAACTTATAGCAAATTATATAATAGATTACTGGGGACATGTTATGGGAGTAAGACTTCAGTATGATATGAGGAAGGAAGTATTTGCACATCTTCAAACACTTCCATTTAGTTATTTTGATGACAATAAGACCGGAAATATAATGTCGAGAATAGTTAATGATTTGATGGATATATCAGAGCTTGCTCATCATGGTCCTGAGGATGTATTTATTTCAATAATAATGCTTTTAGGCTCATTTATATTGTTATGCAATATAAATATTAAATTAACATTAATAGTATTTGCGTGTATTCCTATAATTATAGTATTTACAATGACTAAAAGGATAAAGATGTCTAATGCATTTTATGATGTTAGAAAAAAAATTGCATTAGTTAATACCAAACTTGAGAATAGTATATCTGGAATTAGAGTAGCAAAGTCATTTACAAATGAAGAGTTTGAAATGGACAAGTTTGATGAAGGAAATAGCGAATTTAAACGTAGTAGATCATCAGCATATAAATACATGGCAGAATTTATGTCAGGAATGCGATTTTTTGTAGATATGCTAAATGTAGTTGTGTTAGGATTTGGTGGATATTTTGTATACATGGGTCATATTGATGTAATTGATTTAGCTACTTACTTTTTATATGTAGCCTATTTTATGCAACCAATTAGAAGATTAACATCATTTGTAGAACAATATCAGTCAGGTATGTCTGGGTTTAAACGTTTTGTAGAGTTAATGGATACACAATCGGATATAACTGATAGTGATAATGCTAAGGAGATTAAAACTGTAGTAGGGGAAATTGAGTTTAAAAATGCTACATTTAAATATGAAGAGACCACTGATATTATTTCAAATGTAGACTTAAAGATAGAGGCAGGAAAAACCTTAGCACTAGTTGGTCCATCTGGAGGTGGAAAAACAACTATTTGCCATTTAATTCCAAGATTTTATGATTTAAATGAAGGAAAAATTACTATTGATGGAGAAGATATTAAAGGAGTAACATTAAAATCACTAAGAAAAAATATAGGAATAGTTCAACAGGATGTATTTTTATTCACGGGAACCATAGGAGATAATATACTTTATGGTAATCCAGAGTGTGACGATGATCAAATAATCGAAGCGGCCAAGAATGCAAATATCCATGATTTTATTATGACACTTCAAGATGGATATGATACCTATGTAGGAGAAAGAGGTGTTAAGCTATCAGGTGGACAAAAACAAAGAATAGCAATTGCAAGGGTATTTTTAAAGAACCCACCTATATTAATATTAGATGAAGCAACATCAGCGTTAGATAATACATCAGAACTTATTATACAAAAGTCCTTAGAAACATTATCAAAGGGGAGAACAACAATTGTGGTTGCCCATAGATTATCAACTGTAAAAAATGCAGATGAAATTGTTGTAATTACGAATAAAGGTATATTAGAAAGAGGAAATCATAATCAATTGTTAGCTAAGGGAGAAATGTATGCTAAGCTGTATAATTCTCAATTTAATGGATTTATTGATGATAGAGAATTAAACTTCTAAAATAATATGCTAATTATAAATGTATAACAATCCACAGATGAATGTAATGTTACTTACCAAATTTAGACTTAATTTAAATAGAATAATTACTAAATGAGTGTAGCAAACATGTATAGTGGAGGGGAATATATGATTAAAAACAAAGAAAATATAAGTCAGGTATTAAAAAAAATTAAAGGTTTTAGCTATATGAAGGGTGATATAATGGTCGATGTAGCTATGGGTGACAATTCATTTGTAAATATACGATATTATGAGTCAAAATGCATTAAAATAGATTATTACAAAAAGTATGATAATGCAATATCTACATTATACAAGGACCGAAAGTATATAAATAAGGTGCTTTTCCAATAGGAAAAGCACCTTATTTATATTATATGAGAAGTAATATAAAAACCAATATGTATGTTTATAAATATATTAAATAACAAATATGTAAAATATGTTTGTTATTGATTAAAATGGACAAAATATAATCTATAGATAATATATATGGGGGTGGTGGATTAATGTTTAATAAATATAATGAAAGGGCAAAAAAAGTATTAATGTATGCCCATGATAAGGCAATTGAATTTAAACATGGATATGTAGGTACTGAACATGTGCTTTTCGGAATATTATCGGAAGGTGGTACCGCAGCTGAATTATTAGGAACCATGAAAGTGACTAGCTTAGGTATATACAACAAAATAGAAGAAATTATTGGATATGGAAGTAGGGGATTTGCTGCTGAGGAAATACATTTAACTCCTAGGACTAAAAAATTGATAGAAAATAGTTTAGTGGAGGCTACAGCGTTAAATGAAAATTATGTATCTCCGGAGCATATACTTTTAGCTATAATCAAAGGGGAAGAAAGCGTAGCATATGCAATACTTGAAAAAATGGAAATAGATTTTAATTGGTTAATGAAAGAATTATCTGATGGATACATAAATAAAGAAGTATCTAGTGCTGATATATATATATCAGAATCAATTAGAAAAACAGATATAAAACCTGTAGAAAATAAGCAGAGAATAGAGTATAGCACACCTATATTAAATAAGTATGGGAAGGATTTGACCGCATATGCTAAAGTTGGTAAAATAGATCCGGTTATAGGTAGAGAAAGTGATACTAAAAGGGTGTTAGAAATTTTATGTAGAAGGCTTAAAAATAATCCATGCTTAATTGGGGAACCAGGAGTTGGCAAAACTGCAATAGTGGAAGGGCTAGCTCAGAAAATTCAAGAGGGCAATATTCCAGAGAATTTGAGAGATAAAAGACTAATTAGCATAGATATGGTATCCATGGTTGCAGGTGCAAAATATAGGGGCGAATTTGAAGAGAGATTAAAATCTTTAATGGAAGAGGTGCGTAGATGTGATGATGTAATTTTATTCATTGATGAAATTCATACAATTGTAGGGGCTGGAGCTGCTGAAGGTGCAATTGATGCATCTAATATATTGAAACCGGCTCTTGCAAGAGGAGAATTACAATGTATAGGAGCTACAACGATAGGTGAATATCGAAAATACATTGAAAAAGATTCAGCACTTGAAAGGAGATTTCAACCAATAATAGTTGAAGAACCTTCAAAAGATGACGCGATTACTATACTTAAGGGAATAAAAAATAAGTATGAAGAACACCATATGGTTACAATTACAGATGAGGCTATATTGGCAGCAGTGAATTTATCAGATAGATATTTATCAGATAGGTATCTACCAGACAAAGCAATAGATTTAATTGATGAAGCAAGTGCTAAAGTCAGAATTGGAGGAATTTCATCTAGGAATGATATAAATAGTTATGAGTATAAAGCTGTGTTAAGTCACAAAAATCAGTGTGAAGTTATTAGCAGTGAGAATATTATTAGGGGTAGTAATGGAATAGAAGAGTATAAATCAAAAAAAAGAAAATTAGTAGAAAGTGAAGAGGTTGTAAAGTTAATTGTAGATGAATCTGAAGTTGCAAAAGTTTTGGCTTCTTGGACGAAAATACCGGTGGAGCGATTGACAGAAAGTGAAACTGAAAAACTTCTAAATCTTGAAAATATACTTAAAGGTAGGGTTGTAGGACAAGAGGAAGCTATAAGTTCTATCTCGAAATCAGTTAGGAGAGCAAGGGTTGGATTAAGAGATCCAAAGAGACCTATAGGAAGCTTCATATTTTTAGGTCCTACAGGTGTGGGTAAGACTGAATTATCAAAGGCTTTAGCTGAAGCTATATTTGATGATGAGAGATCAATCATCAGAATAGATATGACTGAATATATGGAAAAACATTCAGTATCAAAGCTCATAGGAGCACCACCAGGGTATGTAGGTTTTGAAGATGGAGGGCAATTGACAGAACAAGTTAGACGCAAACCATATTCTGTTATTTTATTCGATGAAATTGAAAAGGCACATGCAGACACATTTAATATATTGCTTCAAATATTAGAAGATGGTAGGCTTACAGACTCTAAAGGTAGATTGGTAGATTTTAGAAGTACTATTATTATTATGACTTCTAATGCAGGGACAGATATGATTAAGAAGCAAAAAAATATTGGATTTAAAATGAAAACTAATAATGATATTGAAGAGAATGAATACGAAAGAATGAAGTGTGGAATACTTGAAGATATAAAGAATATATTTAAACCCGAATTACTTAATAGGATTGATGACATAATTGTGTTTCATACATTATCAGAACAAAATATGATTAAAATTGTTGATTTAATGGTAAGTGATCTTTGTTATAGAGCTAAGAAAAATGATATTAGAATAACGTTTACAGAAGAGGCGAAAAAGTTCATTAGCAAGCATGGTGAAGAGAATTCATATGGAGCTAGACCGCTAAGGAGAGCTATAACAAAAATGATTGAGGATAAGCTATCGGATGAAATTTTAAATGGGAACTTAAAAAAAATGGATTCTATAAAAGTTACATTGGAAGATGAGGAGTTAAAGTTTATTAAATCTAGTTAATAACTTCGTTGTCATTGCAAGAAAATAGGTATATAATTAATTTAATATTGACTTTTTAAAATCTTAAACCACTTAAAATAAGTGGTTTTTTATTGTATAGAAACTTCTAGTTAATGTAAGGATATAAACGTAAGGATAAATAAAATAAATGAAAACATATAATTAAGAAAAATATAGGAATGTAGGTGCAATATGGCGAAAATAAAGAAAATATATGTATGTAATGAATGTGGATATGAAGCACCAAAGTGGTATGGTAAATGTCCAGGATGTGAAAAATGGAACACTATGACTGAAGAGATTAAAAATGAGGTTGTAAATAATTTCAATAGAGCAGTGACATTATCTTCAGGAAATAAACCTAAGAGTATCATGGATGTTAAATCAAGTGAATATGAAAGATTAGACACAGGTATAGGAGAATTAAATCGTGTCATAGGTGGGGGATTAGTGAAAGGATCTTTGACATTAATTTCGGGAGATCCAGGTATAGGTAAATCTACAATACTACTTCAAAGTGCTAGTAATATTTCAAATAAATATGGAAAGGTATTGTATGTATCAGGAGAGGAGTCAGAAGAACAAATAAAAATGAGAGCTGAAAGATTGAAGGCTACATGTAAGGATTTGTACATCGTTTCAGAAACCAACATAGATACAATTGAGGAACATATATTGGATATGGAGCCTATTTTTATAATAATAGATTCAATACAAACGTTATATAAATCTACTATATCTTCTGCACCGGGAAGTGTATCACAGGTTAGGGAGTGTACTAATGATTTAATGAGAATTGGTAAAACTAAAAATATACCTTTATTTATAGTTGCGCATGTAACTAAGCAAGGTGAACTTGCTGGGCCTAGAGTCCTCGAACATATGGTAGATACAGTGCTTTATTTTGAAGGAGAAAGAACACAAGAATTTAGGATAATTAGAACAATTAAAAATCGTTTTGGAACTACTAGCGAAATTGGAGTTTTTGAAATGAGAGAAAGTGGTCTTGAAGAAGTAACAGATGCATCATCAGTATTTTTACAAGAAAAATCTATACAGCAAGAGGGGTCGGTAGTCATTGGAATATTAGAAGGAACAAGACCCATTCTTGTAGAAATACAAGCTTTAGCCAGTGAAACAAAGGCTATTATGCCTAGAAGGACAGCTGTTGGAGTAGATAACCAAAGATTAAGTTTAATACTGGCTGTACTCGAAAAAAAATTAAAAGTACCATTTTATAATTGTGATGTATATGTAAATGTAGTAGGCGGACTTAATATTGATGGTACATATGGAGATTTAGGAATAGTATTAGCGTTGATATCAAGCATTAAGAGCAAAGAAATAAAATTAGAAAATCTTTTAGTTATAGGGGAAGTTGGATTAACTGGAGAAGTTAGACCGATAGCCCATGCAGAAAAGATAATAAATGAAGCTATAAAAATGGGCTTTACGAATATAATATTACCGAATAAAAACAAGGTTAAGATAACGAATAAATCAGTAAATTTAATTGGGGTAACAACGGTTAAAGAAGCAGTAATGAAAATTTTTTAATATAGATGTAAGCTTAAGTGGAGGATAGATATGAGAGAAGAAGAACAAAAGGAACTTATGGGAATCTTAAGAATAATGTCACCAGGTACGCAACTGCGAGAGGGATTGGACAATATTTTAAGAGCAAAGACTGGTGGATTAATAGTGTTAAGTGATAGTGATGCTATATTAGATATGGTAGATGGTGGATTTGCAATAAAATCCGAATATACACCTGCATATATATATGAACTTGCAAAGATGGATGGAGCTATAGTTATAAGTAGTGATTTTAAAAAGATACTATATGCAAATACTCAGCTTATGCCGAATTCATCAATTACTACCCAGGAGACGGGTACTAGACATAGAACTGCGCAGAGGGTTGCAAAACAAACGGATGATACTGTAGTAGCGATATCTCAAAGAAGAAATATAATTACCATTTACAAAGGAGATATAAAATATGTTTTAAGGGAAAGTGGAGAGGTATTAGCAAAGGCAAATCAGGCCGTTCAAACTCTTGAGAAATATCAAATAGTACTTGAAAGGGTTATGAGTAATTTAAACTTACTAGAATTACAGTATTTATCTACATTATTAGATGCGGTTACATCGATTCAGAGAAATGAAATGGTAATGAGGATAGTATGTGAGATAGAAACATACATATGTGAACTTGGTAATGAGGGTAGACTTATATCAATGCAACTTGGAGAATTAATAAAAGGTGTTGAACAGGATGGGAAATTGCTAATAAGGGATTATTGTAATGATATTAATAAGTATGAGGAAGTTTATAAAAATATCGAAAAATTATCTTCATTAGAATTATTAGATCTCGATGTAATTGCTAAAGTATTAGGTTATACCGGAGTTCCGTTAGTAGACAATTTAATATCAACGAGGGGATATAGAATTCTTAATAAGATTCCGAGATTACCAACATCTATAATAGAAAATTTAATAAAACATTTTGGGGAACTTCAAGGTGTTATGGAGGCTTCTTATGATGAATTGGATTTGGTAGATGGTATAGGTGAGGCACGGGCTAAAACTATAAAAAATGGATTGAGACGATTAAAAGAACAATTTATTTTAGATAAACAAATATAGCACAAATAAATTAAATTTGTGCTATAGCTGATTATCTTAAATTAAGTTTATTGAAAGTTTTTATATTTTTATATTCTGTTAGAAGTATATCATACAGATTTAAGTCTAAACTATTACATAGGGAAGTAACATAAAATAAGTTATTACCAATCTCACGCTCAATTATTTTACGACAACCCTCGCAAATACAACCTTCTAGATGTGAATTAAGAGGTATGTCTAAATCATCTAGATTTAAATCATCTAAACTTTCATCATTTAGAGAATAATTTATGCCTTGTTTCTCAGCATTAATTTTAACACACCCACAGCTAGTAACAGCTTTAACAACGGATCTGTTAACTCTACTTTGGGACTCTTGTAATTTACTTAAGATGTCAAGTATACTTTTATGTCTTAAAAGACAACTATCTACAGAATTTTGAAATTCATCAAATATTAGATCCTTCATAATATTTACTCCTTCTAAACAAAGTTACTTACTGGGAATATCCTTAAATATATAATATATCAATATCATCATTATTCATAGGGGGTAATTTCATAGTTGGAAATATATTTTAACTATAAACGGATGAGTGAGCAGTGAGAAAAACTAAATTATATATTAAACCTTGACTAATATAGTGTATGTCAATAATAAATGGGGGTTCTATTTGTTAAATTTATATACAGTTAATCAAATTTTAGTTAATATTCAAATAATCCATTGAAATGAAATGAATGATAATATATATTTAGTTTAGTGGGATATTATGTAGTTAAATTGTAAATAATTACAATGATAATATAAAATAGAAGGGGGTGCTAGAATGTTAAAGAAGATATTAAGATATTTATTTACCTTAATAGGAGGAATTTTAGGATATGTTTTAGGAGGTTGGGTAATTTCAAATGAACTTTTATCTAGATTTGGTATAAATACATCTACAGTTATTTCGGTTATATTTATAGTGCTATGCATAATATTGATTGGACTCATATTTTATTTCATATCACCATTTTTAAATGGTGGGATTATAAGAAGTATGGAATATCTAGAAAAATCAGCGCAAAAAATACCTATAATAGACATTGCATTTGCAGGTGGGGGAGCACTGATTGGCCTTATTATATCAGTATTAATATCCGCTCTAATCAGAGTTGAATCAGTTATATTTACTGTAATATCTGTTATTGTTACAGTGATAATTACTGTGTTATTTGCAAATATATGCGTAAGGAAAAAAGATGAAATTATACATGTAATTACTAGTTTGAAAAAACCAACAAGTGGTAAAGAAAGTAAGGCAAAAGCTATGGGTGAAAAATCTTATCCTAAGATATTAGATACATCGGTAATAATTGATGGAAGGATATTTGATATATGCCAAAGTGGGTTTGTTGAGAGTACATTAGTTATTCCAACATTTGTATTAGATGAGCTTAGACACATTGCGGATTCTTCAGATTCATTAAAAAGGACAAAGGGAAGACGTGGATTAGATATACTTAACAAGATACAAAAGGAGTTAAGTATAAAGGTAGACATATGGGATGGTGATTTCAAAGACACTAAAGAGGTGGATATTAAACTTCTTAAACTTACAAAGTTGTTAAATGGAAAAGTTATTACAAATGATTATAACTTAAACAAGGTTGCAGAATTACAAGGTGTACCAGTACTAAATATTAATGAATTAGCTAATGCTGTGAAACCGGTATTATTACCTGGAGAAGTTATGAGGACACTGGTAATTAAAGATGGTAAAGAGTCAGGGCAAGGCGTTGCATATCTAGACGATGGGACTATGATTGTAATAGAAGAAGGTAGGAAATATATAGGTGAAACTATTGTGGTAGTAGTTACATCTGTACTCCAAACAGCAGCTGGGAGAATGATATTTGCTAAACCTAAAACGGATTAAATAAGAATATATATAATAAATTATAAAAGTTAATATATAAATGCAATGATGAAGAATAGTAAAAACATACTTACAGAGAGAAAATTCTAAGGCTGAAAGATTTTCATAAGTTTTGAACCAGCTTCTGAGCAGTAGCTTAGCTATCGGTGAAAGTCGTTATTAAATTGAGTAAAACTTTAGGTGGTACCGCGATAGAATTCGCCCTAATTAGGGCGGGTTCTATTTTTTTTGAAGCTTATGTTTTGAAAAAAACATAAATATATATTAAACAATATTAAAAAAAATTTATGAGGTGAAGTAGATATGAAATTATCAAATATGTTAATTAGTACATTAAGAGAAGTTCCAGGAGAAGCGGAAATAAAAAGTCATCAACTTATGATTAGGTCAGGAATGATAAGAAAATCCGCTACTGGAGTTTATACATTTATGCCAAGTGGGGTTAGAGTATTAAGAAATGTGGAGAAGATAGTAAGAGAAGAGATGGACGATGCAGGTGCACAAGAATTTTTGGCTTCTGCGTTAATTCCGGCAAGTTTTTGGCAAGAATCAGGAAGATGGGATGCGTTTGGACCGGAAATGTTTAGGTTAAAAGATAGAAATGGAAGAGATTTCTGTCTAGGGCCAACGCATGAGGAAATATTTACAGACCTTGCAAGAAGTGAGATAAAATCATATAAACAATTACCTTTAAATCTTTATCAAGTACAAACAAAGTATAGAGACGAAAGAAGACCAAGATTTGGTGTTATGAGATCCAGAGAGTTTATAATGAAAGATGCATATAGTTTTGATAAAGATAATGAAGGGTTGGATATATCTTATTTGAAAATGTATGAGGCATACAACAAAATATTTACTAGATGTGATTTGGAATTTAGTGCAGTGGAGGCAGATTCTGGAGCTATGGGTGGAAGCGGTTCAGCGGAATTCATGGTTAGGTCTGATATAGGAGAAGATGAAATAGCATTTTGTACAAAATGTACGTATGCAGCTAATGGTGAGAAGGCTACAGCTAAGTTGGAGAAAGTAATTTTTGAAGAAGAGAAAAAATTAAGTAAAATCGAAACTCCAGATATTAGAACAATAGATGAGTTAGTTGCTTTTTTTGAAACTAGCAAGAAGAAATTTGCAAAGACTCTTATATATAAAATAGATGATAAAATTGTAGCAGTAATGATAAGAGGAGATAGAGTACTGAATGAAACTAAAGTTGTAAATGCAGTTGGAGGGGCTATGGAAATGAATTTAGCTCAGGAAGCTGAAGTTTTAAAGGCTACATCAGCGGAAATTGGATTTGCTGGACCTATAGGATTAAAAGTAGATTCACTATTAGTTGATGAAGAAGTAGCATCTATGAAAAATTTTATAGTTGGGGCGAATGATACAGGATATCATTATTGCAATGTGAATTATGGAAAAGACTTTAGTGGTGTAGTAGGGGATTATAGAAGTGTTGTAGAAGGGGATATGTGTCCTAAATGTAGTAGTGAAATAACTATAAAAAGAGGTGTAGAAGTTGGACATATATTTAAACTAGGGACTAAGTATTCAGAGTCTATGGGAGCGAACTATTTAGATGAAAATGGGAAAGAAAAACCATTAGTAATGGGGTGTTATGGTATTGGAATTAACAGAACTGTTGCAGCTATAATTGAACAGCATAATGATGAAAATGGTATTATATGGCCATTGGAAATTGCTCCTTATAAGGTGATAGTAATACCTGCAAATGCAAAGAATATTGAGCAGATGGAATATGCAGAAAAGATATATAATGAATTAAAAGCTATAGGGGTAGATGTACTTTTAGATGACCGTAATGAAAGGGTAGGAGTTAAGTTTAAGGATTCAGACTTAATGGGAATACCAATAAGAGTAACTGTTGGTAAAAAAATAATGGAGAATATAGTTGAGTTTAAACTGAGACAATACAAAGATGTGGAAGAAATTAGTTCAAAAGATGTAGTAATGAGAGTTAAAGAAGAATTTCTAAAGAGTAATCTAAAATTTTAGTATACACTGTTGCTTGGGATAATTAGAATAGCATTAAATTTGATTAGTATAATGTAAAATTATAGGATATAATTGCAGTATAATATTGTTATATTAAATTTTGCTATGAAATAAGATGAATATATTCTATAATTATATGTAACTAGAAAGAAAGAACTATATTTCTGAGGAGAAGTTTATGGAATTTGATTTATTAAAAGAAAGATTTAACTGTAATCAGGCGAGTTTATTAAATCCACTTACACTTGCTTTTATAGGAGATGCAGTTTATGAAGTTTTCATTAGAACTTATTTAATTTCTGAAAACAAAAATGATAAGGTACAGCAATTACACTTAAAAACTGTAGGATATGTTAAAGCAAAAGCACAGAGTAATTTTGCAAAAATAGTTCTAGACATCCTTGAAGATGATGAGTTATCAGTGTTTAAAAGAGGAAGAAACTCTAAGTCTAGTACTCCTAAAAATGCTGATGTAGCAGAGTATAGATGGGCTACAGGGTTTGAAGCCGTAATAGGATATTTATATATGGCAGGAAAAAATGAAAGATTAAATTACCTGCTTAATAAAATTATTGAAATGGGTGATGATATTAATGTTAAAGGTTAAACTTTTAGAATTTACTCCAAATCCTGAAGTGGTAGTAGCGTCAGCAGCTAAGCTTTGTTATAGCGCTGTTGGAATAGATGAAATTGGTGAAGGATTAACAGAAGAAGGTACTAGCAAGTTTATAAAGATGCTATCTAGTTATGGGCATTATTCACCAATGGAGCATGTAAGCTTTACATTTGCCATAGAAGGTGTGTCAAGAAGCTTAACACATCAACTGGTTAGGCATAGGGTAGCATCTTATTCGCAGCAGAGCCAAAGGTATGTTAGATTAGGTGCTTTTGAGTATGTAATTCCACCATCAATAGAAAACAATGAAGAATGTAAGACTATATTTGAAAATGCTATGAAAAAGGATCAAGAAGATTATGATAAAATCGTAGATATTCTAAAAGCATCCATTATAAAAAAACAAATAGAAAAGCATGAAACTAGTGGTGAAGAAATTACTGAAAAACAGTTGAAAGCATTAAATTCTAAAGCTGAAAAAGAAGCTATTGAAGATGCAAGATATGTATTTCCTAATGCATGTACGACTAAAATTATAGCAACTATGAATGCTAGAGAACTAATGCATTTCTTTAGTCATAGATGCTGTAGCAGGGCACAATGGGAAATAAGAGAGTTGGCAGATTGTATGATAAGAGAGGTAAGCAAGGTAGCGCCGAATATATTCGCTGGGTGTGGACCTAGTTGTGTTAAAGGAAATTGCTCAGAAGGTTCTATGACTTGTGGCAAAGCGGCAGAGGTTAGAGTAAAATATAAGAGCATGTAATTAAAAAATGAAGTGAATTAAAAAATTAGGTTATAGGAGAGATAAACGATGAAAGATAAAAGAAGCGGTAATAAAAATAGCTCAATTAGTAAAGATAGTCCAAGAGGAAAACGTGTTGGAAAGAACAGAAGAGATAATAATTTAATGAGAGATGAAGATGGTAAGGTTATTGTAAGAAGAGACAATCCATTTTCAAAAGAAGTTAAAATGGATAAAACTAGTGTAAGAAGAGAACATCCATCACGTAGACGTGAAAATACGCCTGAGGTAGCAAAAACAGAAGAAATTAATGTGAATTCGAGAGAAGATATGATTGAAGGCAGAAATGCAGTTATTGAAGCCTTGAAATCAGGTAGAACCATAGAATACATAATGATAGCTCAAGGAGATACAAAGGGGTCAATCAGTGTGGTTACTGCATTAGCTAAAGAAAATTCTGTTGTAGTTAAGTATGTTGATAGAGCAAAATTAGATGGAATGACTGAAACTGGTGCACATCAAGGCGTAATTGCTATAGTAACACCGTATAACTATTTCACTGTAGAAGAAATACTTATGAGTGCAAAGGAAAAAGGCGAAGATCCATTAATACTTGTATTGGATGAAATTGAAGATCCGCATAACTTCGGATCAATAATAAGGATAGCGGAAGTTTGTGGAGTTCATGGGATAATAATACCTAAGAGAAAAAATGTAGGAGTTACTGCCACGGTATATAAAACTTCAGCAGGAGCTACAGAGCATATAAAAATCTCGAAAGTTACAAACATAAATGTTGCAATAGATAAGTTAAAGGAATCAGGCATATGGGTGTATGGAGCAGATATGCAAGGCGAGAAGTATTGCTATGATGCAGATCTTAGAGGACCAGTTGCACTGGTTATAGGTAGTGAGGGAAGAGGAATTTCAAAACTTACCAAATCAAAATGCGATGTACTGGTAAAAATACCAATGGTTGGTAAAGTTAATTCTCTTAATGCATCTGTTGCTTGTGGGATGATAACATATGAAATATTGAAACAAAGACTAGTGTAGTATAAATGGGGTATAGAGTTGAAACAGATTTTTGTGGATGGATACAATGTAATTAGTAGCTGGCCTGAGCTAAAGAATATAAAGGAATATAGCTATGAAAGTGCAAGGAGTAAACTTATAGATTTACTCCTCAACTATTCTGCATTTATGGGGTGTAAAATAATACTGGTATTTGATGCACATATGGTAAAGGGAAGTATTGAAAAAAAAGAAAAGATGGGGAATTTAATTGTAGTATTTACAAAGTATGAAGAAACAGCAGATAGTTACATAGAGAGAATAGTAAATAACATTGGAAGGAAATCAGAGATTTATGTGGTTACATCTGATGCTCTAGAGCAGCAACTGATCTTTCAACGAGGCGCAAATCGGGTATCGTCGTTGGAGTTCCACAATTGGATTGATTCTGAAAAAAAAAAGATATCAAAACAATGTGAAAACAAAAACATCTCTAATAAAAACTTATTTGCAGAATCTATAGATAGTGTGAGTGCGGAAAAACTAGAAAAGATAAGGCGAAGTAGATAATATGTCTTGACTATACAATTTTTTTTGAGGTATAATTCTAATTAGGGTCATTTAAGCTTTGGAGGGGATATTATTGGGGAAGATTAGTGGCAATAATGAATTAAACTCCATATTTACAGGAAAAAAAGATGAAGAAATAGTAGCTATGGTTAAATTAGGTGATGATAGAGCATTGGAGTATCTCTTATGCAAGTATCAGAATTTTGTAAAAGCTAAAGCTAAGTCATACTTTTTGATTGGTGCTGACAAGGAAGACATATATCAAGAAGGCATGATTGGTCTGTTTAAAGCGATAAGGGATTTCAAGGATAATAAGTTGGCATCTTTTAAGGTTTTTGCAGAACTATGCATAACAAGACAAATAATAACAGCAGTTAAAACTGCAACTAGACAAAAACATATTCCACTAAATACTTACATATCACTAAATAAGCCAATATATGACGAGGAATCGGATAGGACGCTACTGGATATAATATCTGGTATAAAAGTATCGGATCCAGAAGAATTAATAATCAACAAAGAAGAAATGGCTAATATAGAAAGCAAGATGGAAGAAGTTTTATCTAGATTAGAAATGGAAGTTTTAAATTCTTATCTTGATGGTAAGTCTTATCAAGAAATTGCAAGTGATTTGGATAGGCAGGCAAAGTCTATTGACAATGCTCTCCAACGGGTTAAGCGCAAACTTGAAAAGTGTTTGGAACAAAGGTGAAACCGTGTTGACAAATTAATAAAACTACGTTATAATAAGAAACTGATAAAAACATTTTATAATTATTATATTTTGTATTGAATGCTCATATAGCTCAGTAGGTAGAGCGTCACCTTGGTAAGGTGGAGGTCACCGGTTCAATCCCGGTTATGAGCTCCAATTATTTTGCAACACACGTGGATAAGTTTACATTAAACAATTGAAAATAAAAATGTTTTCTAATTAAGGAGGAATAAGAAATGGCAAAAAGTAAATTCGAAAGAAATAAACCGCACGTTAA
>NZ_JAVXAO010000023.1:0-21052 GCF_036660475.1 Clostridium sp.
AAATCATCTTTTAAGTGTTGCTTAACCCCTTTTTTTATTGTGTCCTTGACAAGGGATCCATTTTATATCTTCTTCATTACTTGTATCTTTTTTATTTTCTGGCATTAAAAAAGAGCCACCATTAAGTGACTCAATAAAGTTCGTTTGTATTTTATTATCTATCTGATTTGGTACACTATCTCCAATAGAACTATTTCTTCTGCTGTCTGTTTCACTTGTTCCCTGTACTTGAAGCTCTGCATGGTGTTCTCTGGATTTTTTATTGGATTTGTCTTCAATATCTGTTCCATTATTAGCTCCAGTTTCCCATAGGCTTCCTTGTTCACCTTGTTCATTGTTGGCATCAGTTCCCCCTTTGCCAAAAGTAAGCTGTATCTGTTCGGATGATTTTCCTTCAGATAATTCAGTGCCATCTGTCCATACTTCCCTAATGGCTTCTCGTCTGCTTCCTTGTCCTTGGATATTTGAATCTTTGGATAATATATTCCCTCTACTTCCTTGTAATTCATTGCTAATGCTTCTTTCATTATTCCTTTCGCTCCTTTTTTCTCTAATAATTAGATTTACTTCACTTTCAATTTCTCTTAGAATTTCTTGAGATATACTACATACTGCATTGCCTAAGCGTAAAGTAAGTGGCAATGTATTAAAATGTGTAATTAATCTAAAACTGTTATCATCATTGTAAATAGGAGAGTCTATACCACATCTTTTAGCTACCATATAATGACTACTTTCAATAATAGTTTGAGCAAAACAACTTATAAGCCCTTCCATAGGTAAATCTTGAAGCCATGTATTTTGGGTATCATTTTCAAAATCTGCAAAGCTATTTTCAAGGTTTGCATTAACCTTCATTTCAACCATTTCTCCAATTAAACCATTTAAATCATTATATGAAAGGTCATATTTTTTATTAAGCTTGTCTATAAGTGAAAAAGTAATATTATCATTTAAACTCCATAACTTAGGAATTGTATGTGGTTCACCATTAGTGTCTTTAACATCAAATAAGTATTCAAGCTTTAAACTTGGTTTAGAATTATCAAAAACTGCAATACTTCTTGTTCCTCTATTGATATACCTTTCTATCCTTCTATTCCAAATTTCCATATTAGCAACCATTGTTGCATCAGGTCTTTGAGCATATATTAAAATAGCATTATCAAAATTGTATTTATAAATCCTTGCTGCAAAAGTTAAAAAGTCTTTCCATTCCTTTTTACTTCCTGTAACAACATCAGTTATCTTTTCATAAATTTCTTTTACCTCTTTGAATCTACTCATTCAAAACCTCCTTCTCTTGTGACTTGAAATATAATTCCAAAGCTTTTTCAATAACTTCTTCAATTTCAGGCTGTTTAGTTTCTGGTGTAAAAAATTTATTGATAAGCTTAGGTTTCAATTTAATAGGTGCTGGCTTATTTGCCTTTTGCTTCTTATTTAATTCTCCTGAAAGAATTGCATAAGCTGTTTCTTCATCTAACTTTTTACTTTCTGAATAAGTCCTAAGTACTTCTGCTTTTTTCATGTCTACTTTAAAGTTATGTTCAGAAAGAATTAGTTCTACAATATATTGTTCTTCCTCTGTTAGATATGAAAGAGTTACTGAAGCTGTAAAAGGAATTTCTTCTATATCTAATCTATCTTTTAATTCCTTTATAAGATTGCATATTCTTAAATATCTTGATACTGATCTACCTGAAAGATTATAAGTTTTACCTGTTTCATCTGCACTAGTCAACTTCTCGCCAACTTGTCGAGAAGTTTCTTCATCCTTGATTTCATCAGCTTTTAACAAGGTTTCTATTTCTTTTAAAATGTCTGTTCTTTTACCTTGAGAAGCTAATGCTTTATGATGCTGTTCTAATGCAGTTGCTCTTTCTGAGTGAAGCATATCACTAAAAGAACGTTGCATAAGATTTGTTTCAGTTACAATAAGCATTGCTTCTTCATCTTCAAGGTTTTTTTTAATTATTACTGGTACTTTTAATAACCCTGCCGTTTTAGCAGCATTTACTCTGTTATGACCAGATAAAATTTCAAACTCTTCACCTTTAGGTCTTACAATAACAGGAACAATAACTCCAAGTTCCCTAATGCTTCTAACCATATTTTCAAAGCGTTCACCCTCATATAATTTAAAAGGATGATTTGCAAAAGATAGAAGCTTTGATATATCAATTTCAGTTTGATTAGTAGCTTGTTTTTCCTGTGTATTCTCTCCAAACATATCTGCTAAACTCATTAACTTCTTCTCACTCATATTGCCTCAACCTCCTTTGCAAACTCCCCATATGCTATGGACACTTTATTCTTAGGATCATATTCTATGGTGCTTTTACTTCTCATATTTGCTTCTCCAACCTTTACTGATGTTGGTATCTTACTTTCAATTATATGAATATGACTTCCGTATGCATCTTGTATAATTGATAGCACTTCCTTTGATAGCTTCATTCTTTCTGCATACATTGTAAGAAGAATTCCATCAACTTGTATTTTAGGATTAATCCTCTTT
Organism: Clostridium sp.; assembly: GCF_036660475.1. Classification (GTDB taxonomy): domain Bacteria; phylum Bacillota; class Clostridia; order Clostridiales; family Clostridiaceae; genus Clostridium_J. The sequence goes on from NZ_JAVXAO010000023.1 coordinate 2,522, forward strand.
TTAACTCTTATAATATTTCTTAATAACAACTCCAAACCTTTAGCAGAAAGATATTGAGGAGTAACAGGTATAATAACACTATCACAAGCTGCAAGAGCATTAATTGTTAGCATTCCAAGTGATGGTGAACAGTCAATAATAACATAGTCATAATCTCCTTTAATTTCATCAACAATGGACTTTAAAACAAGTTTTCTACTCATAACATTAACAAGTGCTATTTCTATTGCAGATAACTCTAAATTACATGGAATAAGATCTATGTTTCCTGTTGAAATAACATATCCATCCTTTTTAGGTAAGCTCTTTTCTTCAATAGCCAATGACATCAAATTATATATTGTTGTTTTTATACTATCTGTATTATCATAGCCAAAACATACTGTTAAACTACTCTGTGGATCGAAGTCGATAAGTAATACCTTCTTTCCCATTTCTGCTAATGCATATCCTAAGTTTAAAGTTGTTACCGTTTTAGCTACTCCCCCTTTTTGATTAACGATTGCTATTACTTTACTCATATTTTTAGCCTCCACCTTCCCAAATTAAATATTATCGTTTTTACGTTTCACATTTTATAATTTAATAGCACACTTTTAAGTGTATTATTGCAAGTGATATTAAATTATTTAGTTTGATTTTATTTGTATTAATTGATAAATCACATTAAAAAGTGTATATTATTATTATTATTATTATTAAGGATGGTGAAACTTTATGGCTTTAACAATGGGCGAAAAAATTCGCATTTTAATAAAACGTAAAAAAATTACTATATCTGAACTTGCAAATTCAATTGGAACTACTAATCAAAACTTATCCAACAAACTTACTCGTGATAATTTTTCAGAAAAAGAGCTCCAGCAAATTGCTGAAGCTCTTGGATGTAAATTTGAAGGATTTTTTGTTTTTGAGGATTGTGGAAGAATATAATCTTCCACAATCCTTTAATTTTTCTATAATCCTTCTTATTATTAATATTATTCTATTCTATTTTTTAATTATAGTATTAAAAATTAAAGTTTATCTTAAGCATTGTTTTATCTCTAGATGAAAAATCTTTGTACTGAAAATTAGCATTTTCAAAATGTTTAAATTTCTTTAAAAAAGCTTCAAATTCATCAGGCTTATAAATCAATTGGTCTTTATTCTTTTTTGAAGGAATTTGAATAATATAAACAAAATGTCCAAATCTAAATTCCATAAATGCATACGGTACTCGTTTCATATCTAATTTTTTAATATAAGTTACAATTTCAGGTCTTTCTAACTTCTTATTTGGTAAGAAACAAAATGCTATTAATGGTAATTTTTCCAATATAACCTCATCATATCTTATCCATTTAATTATATCATCAAACATTCTAACAACTTCAGAATTAACTACTGAAAAAAACATCTTACAAAATATCCTATAAACATTTGATGGAGTGAATTCATTCTCTGATTTAACTTCAAAATTTCTTTCAACAGTATTATCTTTATTTAGTGAAACAATAACTGGTCCTTTAAAAATCTCCTCTACATTTGAATAAAATATTTTTTTATCTTTATTATTTATTTCAGGTATCCCATTTCTTCCTTCTATACCTGAAAACACTCTAAACATTTTTGTGTAATTATCTAAGTCAATTTCTATATTCTCACCAAAATAAGAATTACATTCATCACACTCTTCATTTTGAAACAATGTCTTATTTCCAAAGAAAGCAGGAATTGCATGTGCTTCATTAATATATGTTACACCTTCTTCCATAGTTTTGCCACAAAACCTGCATATTCTTTTTTTCTTATCTTTTTCACCTAGAAATATTTTTTTTATATAACTATGGTACACTAATTCATATTCTTTTAAAATTTGTTCAGTTATTTTATGGCTAATATCATTAAATTCTAAATATCCTTGCATTTGCAGATGTACAAAATCATGATCATATTTTATATTATAAAATTTTAAAGATTCTTTACAAGTTTCACAAAGCTCTTGCGTCACTTCCTCCACGAATATATAAAAACATTTATTATACTCAATATTATTAAAAAAAGATAATATTTTATTAAACTTTACATCTCTACTTGTATAATTCCCCAAATGCTCTCTAACTTTTTTCATCCCTGTTTCATTCATTATAAAGGGAAGTTCCATTCCATATCCCTTTAAACCATCGTTCTCCATAGGAATTAAGAATGGTTCAATTATTTTTAAACAAAAGAACTCATATTCATTAAAATTTTGAAATTCTGTTATGAAATATTTCTCTTCGTTTATAAAAGTTATTTTATTAACCATATTAATCATCCTCTCTTTTAAAGATTTCACCATAAAACTATTAATTCCCTGCTTATAAATTCCAATATATCCATTATTATTTTCACCACGTAATAAAAAATTTGTTCATTAAATTTTTTAAAGTAAATTATTAATCTTATTCTACAAAATTGCTATTATTCCTTTTTCTAAAATGAAATAATCAATAGAATAGTAAGAACAAAATCTCCCTACGGTTGAGTGTGAACGTTATCCCCAGCCACTTCCACAAGCTGTTTCCTATATAATAAAAAAGATCATGAAGTTTTAGGTATACACTATATACCTCTCTTCATGATCTTTTTGTATTTCATATTAAATTAGTACTAACATATCCCCTCACACCCTATTAAATACCAACTCTTACCTTAACACTCTTAACTTGCTCTTTATTTCTAAAATCATCACCTTTTGTGTTAAAGTTAAAAAAGCTAGTAAAGTGCATGAATTCAAGGATTATAATGTATCTTTGCGACGTATTCCTACTACGGTCTCAACATGAGGCGTATGTGGGAACATATCCATTACTTTAACCTTTTCAACCTTATAGCCACTTGCTACTAGTACTTCTAAATCTACTGCTAGGCTTTTAGGGTTGCAGGATACGTAGATTATTTCTTTTGCATTAAATTTTATAACATAATCTAGAGCTACTGGATGTACTCCTGGTCTTGGCGGATCTAGGATTATGATGTCTGGTTTTTCTGTTACATTTTTTATTGTTACTGCTACGTCTCCTGCTATGAATTCACAGTTGTTTAGTCCGTTTATTTTAGCATTTTCCTTTGCAGCTTCTACGGCTTCTTCTATAAGCTCTATTCCTATAACCTTTTTAGCTTTAGGCGCTACGATTTGTCCTATAGTTCCTGTTCCACAATATAGATCGAAGACTACCTTGTCTTCTGATTCTCCTATGAAGTCTCTTACTATTGAGTAAAGCTTCTCTGCTCCTTTTGTGTTTGTTTGGAAGAAGGCAAAAGGATTTATTTTAAAGTTTAATCCTAAAAGATTTTCTATTATATAATCTCTTCCATATAATACTTCTATAGAGTCTGCTTGAACTACGTCTGATAGAGAGTCATTTAAAGTATGGATTATTCCTGTAATTTCTCCTTTAAGACTTAATCCTCTTATAAGCTCCTCAAAAGGTTTAAAGTCATAAGCTACTTGGGTTGTTGTAACTATATTAACTAGAATCTCTCCTGTGTTTATAGCTTTTCTTACCACAAGGTTTCTTAAGAAGCCTTCGTGTTTTAGTACTCTATAATAAGGAAGTTCTGCATCTTTAAAGTAGTTTATAGTTGCTAATAATATTTGTCTAAAGTCTTCGTCTACTATTTGACAGTTATGTACTGATACAATTGCAAAGCTTTTGTTCTTTGCATGCATTCCTATAGTTAGTTCTCCACCTTTTTCAAAGTCTCCAAAGGTAAATTCCATTTTATTTCTATACTCATAGTCATCAGGGCTAGTTTCAATTCCTAGATATTCATAATCCTTTATTCCCTTATTATCTAAAAGACTTTTTACTTGCTCTTCTTTAAATTTAAGCTGTGTTTCCATAGCTAGGTCTCCATGGCTACACCCACCACATACTCCAAAATTTTCACAAGCTGGGGCAATTTTATAGTCTACATCCTCTAAAACCTGAACTAATTTAGCTTCTATTCCATTAGAATTTTTCTTTGTTACTCTAGCACGAACCTTCTGCCCTGGAAGAGTGTTTTTTATTGCAACCTTTTCCCCTTCATAGAAGGCAATACCCTTCCCTGGAAATTCTGTAGTTTCTATGTCAAATTCATATTCTTTTCTTTTTCTCATGCTGTATCTCCTTACACTTATCTTTTATATTGGCTATATTTTAATATATTATTAAATGCCTTAGTAACTCTATATTAAAACAATTTACCGTTAAAATTACTTAGTTAATTATATATTATACTCAGATTTTTATCTAGGTTTTTCTTTATGTTCTTATTTTGTAATGGTATTTTAACTTAAAACAATTATCTTCACCTTCACTTCTTTAATTTTTCTATTGATCTAAGGTTTATTTTCAGATGCCTTAATCATATAATCTCTTATGATACTACTTCCTACTCTATTAAAAAAAGTTTCCTTTTCCCTGATTTACCATTATAATATAAATGAAAGTAACCTTTCCTTAATTCTTTATATGCAGGTTACTAAGACATCTTATAAGATAAATAAGTCAGTATCTTTAAATTATTATTTATTATTTATCTTCAGATGCCTAATTAATTTTTTTTGGAGGCTTTATGAATACTTTTACTTTTATTTTTCTATGCTTTGCTGGCTTTTTAGCTGCCTTTGTGGACTCTATAGCTGGTGGTGGTGGAATTATTAGTCTTCCTGCCTATCTACTCGCTGGACTTCCACCTCATATGGCTCTTGGAACTAATAAATTCACTTCATCTATGGCTTCATTTACTAGTTCTCTTACCTTTATGAAATCAGGTAATTGCAACTTTAAATTTCTTAAGATAGTCGCACCCTTTACTTTAGTAGGTTCAGTCCTTGGCGTTAAATCAGTGCTGCTTTTAGATGATAGTTTTCTTCAACCTTTAGTTTTAGTCTTGGTTTTATGTATAGGTATTTATACCTTCTTCTCTAAATCTATCGGTATGGATGATAACTTTAATGGCCTTACTAAGAAAAATCTAACTATCTCTATAATTTTTGCGTTTTCACTAGGATTTTATGATGGTTTCTTTGGTCCTGGTACTGGTGCCTTCCTAATATTTGGACTTATAAATATTTTAGGCTTCAACTTTTTAAAAGCTTCTGCCAATGCAAAGGTTTTAAATTTTGTTAGTAACATTGCTGCTCTTGTGACTTTTGCTCTTAGCGGTAAAATTAACTATCTTATCGGGATTCCAATTTGTTTCTTTATGATAGCAGGTGCAAAACTTGGAACAAAACTTGCCATTAACAAAGGTTCAAAAGTTATTAAGCCTATTTTTGTAACCATGTCTCTAGCCGTTGCAATAAAGATGCTCCTACAAATGTTCTAGCTTATGAACACCCCAACTTGTAATACTTGAATGAAATTTTCCAAGATGCTTCTACAAATGCTCTAGTTTAGGTATCTGAAAATAAATAATAAGTGGAAGATGTGAACAATATTTTAAGTTACACAAGAACATACCTTAATTAACTTTACAATAATATTCATGTAGCCTATACTTATTATCATGGATTATTGTCAAAGGAGGGGGTTATACTATGTATTACTACATTATACTAGGGCTTATACTTGTAATTGGATTTTTTGTATGTAAGCGAAATTATAAAAACAGAGCTGCTAGTATCAACTCTAATCTATTAGATTATTGTTCTGAAATTGTTATAAACTTTCAAAAACTTTCCTTTGATTGTCAGATAAACTTTAGAAAGTCTCTGTCTGAAAAAGAGCTTGAGCTTTTTAATACTATATTATCTAAGGATATCTTCTTGGGGAATAATCTTAATATCCTTCAGAGCCGCATGTTTACCTTAGAAACTATAATGAAAAAACTTAAAGCCTATAATAGTGAAGGATTGTAATTTTTTCAATTTCTTCAATAAATATAACAACATAAATTATAATTAACTACATACACTAAGGCATGCGGAAATAAATAATAAGTCAAAGATGTTACGGATAGTTACTTATTTATTTCTTGAAGATGCCTGAATAAGACTTATAAGAAAGGAATGATATTATGAACTTAAAAAAACTCATAACTAATACATTAGCCATTGTTGGTGCAGTCGTAATTATTGACAAGATAGTAAATGTAATTTCAGATAAAGGCACTGAAGTAATAAGCAAAGCCATGTTAGATGATGACTTTACTAATAATGATTCATGTGATGACTCATGTCAATGCAGTTTATTCGATGATGAAGATGAGGATGAAGAGTCTTTACACTCCACTGAAAGTGAAGAAAACACTAATAACTCAGATTCTTCAATAATTTTCCCTGAAATTAAGAAATATGAAGATAAGAATCAAGTATTTCAATATGCTATAAAAACTGAGGCTTCAAATTCTGATACTAAGGAAGTTTAATAACTTAAATATTAACCCCCACTTCATCTATAGAAGCGGGGGTTAATATTTCCTATATTTTTTTATTTACGCTTAATGCAGCTAATATAATGTGATAATAGCCATCAACTAAACTATATTTCATATCTTAATGGCTATGGTGCTTTTTACCTTTTTTCTTTTTATCGCATGGCTTAGCCTCATTATGCTTTTTATATTTTTTATTTTCTTTATGGTTTTTATGGCCATAGTCACAGTTTGTTAGATACATGTCTTGTAATAAATACTCACATTTAAGGCAGTTTTCTTTATCTTTGTCACAGCTACTATGCTTCATATTTCTTTTACTATCATTATTCTCTAACCTACGACGATCAATTTCATATTCTTCTCTACTATCACTGTCATCCCTATCTACTTTATAGGATTTATTGTATATATATTGATTTAAATGACCTTTATCTCGATGTTCATCTTCACCGTTATTATCTTTATGATGCTTATGATCGTTACATTTCTTACAATTATCTTTCTGTTCTTCATGATTCCTATCATTATCTTCTTCATGCTCTTGATTCTTATTACCTTTATGGTGTTCATGTACATCTCTATTATCTTTATTATTTTCCTCATCTTTACTGCCTTTAGGCTTATCACATTTATCCTCTTTTAACTCATTATTTTTATATCCATTTTCTTCACACCATTTTTCATAACAAGTGATACACTTAGGGCAATAGTTTCTATTAATATCTATATCACTATAGAACTCTTCGTTAGTATCATCATAGAATGGAATATTATTCTTATCCTCTTCATAATATCTCTTATAAGATCTTTCATTTTGTATTGTATTCATATATGTCATATCATCGAATTCGTCATCTATCTCTACAAAATCCTCATATAAATTCCTATTTATTTTATTTTCGTTTAAATCATAATATGAATCCTCATTTATAGGCTTTACAATCCATGGTTCAGTATATCTTAGTGCTAATAAATCAACTGGATCTTTGTATACTTTTTCTTTGTTTTCTTCTTCGTAATTTGCTTGTTCAGAGTTCTTGCATATATCTTCATCTCGTAAATTACCTTCATTTAGATACATACTAACTTCCCTTCCAAATGTTGCAATTGATTTTGATCTCTCAGTTGAAACTTCTCCATCATTATCTACAGCTTCTATTGAAACTTCATATTTTTCTCCAGGTTGTGGAGTACTTGCAAGTGGCAGATTATAACTTGTAGCATTTTTATCTAGGGTAGTTATATAGTTTGAGTTCAAAAATATATTATACCCTGCTAAATCTACGTCAGTGTTAGGTTTCCAAGTTGCCTTTATAACATTCCCATCCCCTGTAGCTCTAAAATTACTAACTGGTCTTGGTTGAGTTAATAAATCTAAACTAACTGGTCCATAATTTAAATCCACTGGTGGGCTAGCCCCTGGCATATCTCCTGTCTCTGTAAATTGCCACATTCTCCACCGTGTCCACCCACCTTGATCCTTAGGATATGGTGGGTTTGGTTGTACATCTGGATACATTGCAATCCATAATGGCATATCTGCAAGTAAGAATCCTTTTCTAGTGTGATAAAAATTATTATAAAGATCAATAAAGAATGCCCCAGTATATATCATTAGTTTTCTATTTGTTTTTCTCTCGAATCTTTTTCTAAATCTATCTACCCAATCTAATAATGCATCTGTTGATATTGACTTATCTACTGGTGCTTCTATATCAATTACAGGAAATAGCTCTCCATATTTCCCGTCGCCATAAGCTTGTTGTAATACATCTATAAAACCATCACATTGCAGGTCTGCGGTATTTAAGTCATATGATGGAACAGCATAATGATATGCACCACTTTTAATTCCTACACTCTTCAATCCATTTGCATGCTCTATAAATTTTTTGTCTACTCTAAATCTACCTGACCCATAACCTGAACTACGTAAATAGCTATATGGAGTTTGTGTTGCAAGCAAAGTGTAATTAACCTCGCTCCTATATTCATTTAAATCAGGACCTATTATGTTTGCACTAGTTTTATTCTGCATACTACCCTCCAAATTTGAATGCTTCACTTATTATATTAGTAACTATAGTTGAAATGTGTTACACCTTTTTATATTAAATTTCAATTTTATAAATATTTTTTATTTAGTTCTGTAACCTGAATAAACTAACTCTTTAAATTTCAATTTTTTATTCTAGTATATCTAATTTTATGATTTTACTATTTAAAATATATCTACAGAGAAAACTTTAATATGATTATTTCTTTAAAAAGTTCTTCAGTAAATATCTGATTAAAACTATACAATGATCTACTTAGAAATAAAAAAAACATGATTATAAAGTAGTAAATCTACTTTGTAATCATGCTTCTTTAGTATTCTAGAAAACATACTAAGATAATCACTAATTATTTCATTCCCAATAATGAATTAAGAAGTTGGCTTTTCTTCATTTATTATTGAAACTTCTCCGTTATTTAAATTAATACTATATTTCCTATTGTATAATACTATAGTTTCATCTTTATCATTGTTCCCCGAATATGTCATATCAACTACTATAGAATTTTTATTCTTAAACACATACTTAAAGTATGTAGTTATAGCTCTAACATATTTTTCTGTACCTTTGTATTCTTTATTCTTCTCTATCACGTTTCCCTTAAAACTTAGCACTTGATTTTCAAAATAATTGTTAATCTTATTTTCAATATCAGTATTAGCCATATTTTCAACCCTTGGGTACATAACATAACTATTGAGTTCCTCTGTATTCTCCTCATAGGTTATATTTTTTATACTCGGAGCTTCTACTTTTATATTTACATTGCTTAATGGTGATTTAAAATTACTTAAAGGAATTTTAAATTGAACTATCCCTGCTGCATAAGGGGCTATCTCATACTCATCAAAATATACAACTATATATCCATCAGTTAAAAAGAATTTTTGATTATAACCTATTTCAGTTATATTATCAGTTATCTCTTTAAAATACATGTTAGGATTTTTATTTATAGTCTCTTTTATACTGTCAGTTATTTTCTTGTTATATTTTTTGTCCTTTCCTAAAAAATCTTCAATAACTCCACTATTTCCTGTGTTTAAATCAAAATTATAGGATTTATCCACTGCTGATCCATGAGCTCCCCCGGTATAACTATAAAGATGAAGTGTTAATGAGAGTATATTATCTTTATTATAATTCACTGTATTATTTATATTAATTACATATTGCTTGGGCTGTAATCCTTCTTGAATATATTGTAAATTATCTTTCTTTGATAAATCCGTAAAGTAATTTTCAAATTCCTCAACTTTTTTTGATATTTTATTATTTATAATTCCTTCTATTTCCTTGTTATTTAACCTAACTATAGGTTTATTAATATTTACAGATATGTATTCATTTGAATATTTTTTTTCTTCATTCTCTACTATTGCCCTCGAACTTTTATCTTTTACGACGCTATTTACCATTCTTGGCACAGTTATCTCTAGTATATCGGGTTCGTTTCCATTATCTGATGCAAGAGACTTCTTATCATTAAAATTAAATGAAATAATTAATGCAAGGGCTAGAGTATATATAATTTTTTTCATAACATATCTCCTTTCGAATTATATTTATATTAGTTTGCCCCAAGAACTTGTCTATACACCTATTAATTTTTAACAAAAAATAAATAATGACTATATAATAATATAGCCATTAACCAATTATAGTATTAATTTACTTAGTTGCCTTAAACTAAATAGCAAGTCAGAGATGTGAATGATATTTCCAGTTATAACATAGCCATCTAATGGTTCTATTGACGTAGTATAACTGAAAATAGTCGAGCATACTGACTTATTTACTTTTTAAATATTCCTTAAATAAGAAAATCATGTGGATCATGTTCTTTTGCTCTTGGTTCTCCATATACAGCTTTTGCACTTTCTACCTGTGGATTATGATTTACATGTTTCTTTTTAAATTTGCCATCCTGCTTTTTATTATTTTTAGTAGATTTCATTTTACTATTCATAGTATCCCTCCTCTTCAAGTTTAGAATAACCATAAATCATAAGTTTATTCTTCTAATTTTAGAGTTGGATATCTCTTTAATAAAATTATTACTACTCTTTCCTTCTTTCTTTATCAACTATATCCTTTGCTAACTTATCGGCTTTAATTCCTATTTCACCTATGTCTACTGATAGAATTATACCATCCTTTACTACTACTTTACCATTTACAATAGTATATTTTACATGGCTTGAGTTCCCACAACATACAATTGAAATTACTGGATCATGACAACCTGCAAATGCTATATCATTTAAATCTATAGCTATAATATCTGCTGCTTTATTAGGTTCTAGCACACCTATATCCTTTCTTCCTAAAACCTTTGCTCCACCAGCCGTGGCCATCTTTAAAATTTCATAAGCAGTTAATCCCTGATCCCCATACTTCAAGTGGTTAAGAAGGTATGCTCTTTTCACCTCCTCCCACATGTTTGATCCATCATTGGATGCACTTCCATCAACTGCAATCCCAACTGGTATACCCGCATTTAATAGTTCACTAGTTTTACATATTCCACTTCCTAGCTTCATATTAGAACTTGGACAATGCGCAATGCCGGCACCTCCTATTGTCTTCATTTCTTTTTCACTTATATATATTCCATGTGCAAACCACACATCCTTACCTACCCATTCTAATTCTTTCATTAATTCCACTGGTGTCTTTTCATATTTTTCCTTGCAAAAATTTTCCTCATCAACAGTTTCACAAAGATGTGTATGAAGCATCACTGCCTTCTTTCTAGCTAACTCCTTGGTTTCCCACATAACATTATTTGTAGTAGAGAATGGAGAACACGGTGCTAACACAATTCTAGTCATAGCAAAATCTCTAAAGTCATGATACTTATCTATCAGCCTTTCAGAATCTAGTAAAATTTCTTCTTCACTCTGTATAATCGATCTCGGAGGCAATCCCCCTTGTTCTTTACCTAGACTCATAGAACCTCTAGCTGCATGAAACCTTATTCCAATTTCTTTAGCCGCTTTTATTTCTTCATCTATCAGGTTGCCTTTAGACTTCTTTGGGAATACATAATGATGATCCATAGTTGTAGTACACCCTGTACGAAGTAGCTCACTAAATCCAACCATTGCTCCATAATATACTACTTCACTATCTACTCTTTTCCAAAATTCATATAATCCTTTTAACCATGGGAATAGTGGCATATTTTGAACTTCCTTAATCCCTCTAAACATAGTTTGATAAAGGTGGTGATGTGTATTAACAAACCCTGGTAAAACAACTAACCCTGAGCAGTTTATGATTTTGTCGCCATTACCTTCATTTATGTTTATATCATCTATATTTTTTTTAATAGCTTTAATTTTATTATCCTCTATTAACAAATCTATATCCTTATATATATTATCCATATCGTCCATGGTTATTAGCCATGAAATTTTTTTTAGTAATAGCTTTTGCATATAAAAAATCTCCTCTCATTTTTTCATGAACCTAATTAATATGTAATTTTTTTAGGAATCAGCACAAATATTTAACACAAAAGCTGTGTATAAACAAAATTCATTACTTATAATTCAAATCTACCTACATTTGAATTCATTTCTATTTAAATATATTTGTAATGATATATTTTATCCGAAATCATATAAAATCCATATCCAGACACACTCAAATGTAAATATTTATATAATATCATAAGTCACTATAAAAATATATAGAATATTCAGTTTATTTTCTCATTCTATATATTATATGTTGTCGCAGCCTTGTATTATTACATAAGTGCTAATTATGAGTATCACTAAGTCTATAAATTTTATTGAAAACACTAATAATTAAAAATAATTAATTTGTTGATTTTTTTGTAACCATTATCAATAAATTTAATATATTATAATAGGTATTAATTTTTAGGAGATTATAATGAACTTTCTTGGGAGTCAAACTGAAAAAAACTTAAAAAAAACCTTTACTGGTGAAAGTAAGGCTAATACAAAGTATACACTTTATGCTGAAAAAGCAAGACAACAGGGCTATCATTATATAGCACAGGTTTTTGAGCAAACTGCATACAATGAACTTGCCCATGCAAGAAAAGTTTATGGCGGATTTTTAAATCAAGTTAAGTCTACAGAAGAAAACCTTATGAATTCATTTATGGGTGAAGCTGCTGAAGCTACAAAAATATATAAAGAATATGAAGATATTGCAAGAAAAGAAGGTTTTGATGATGTAGCAGATTTCTATAAGGAAGTCGCTGAAGTTGAAGCTATTCATGACATAAGATTCCGCGCTATTTATAACAAATTACTTAATGGTACATTGTATAAGGGAGATGCTGATTCTTTATGGCAATGTACTAATTGTGGATATATTCATGAAGGAGAAACTGCTCCAAAGATATGCCCACTCTGTAAGTTCCCTCAAGGATGGTTTGAACCATACTGCACCCCTCATAAATAGGTATATTCATCATATATAGATATGAAGCAACGTGAATTTCCCCCCCGAAATTCACGTTCTTTTTTCATGAAAGATATCAATGAGGTATCAATAAAGATATATAAATCCATTTTATTCCTCACTATATAGAGTAATAGTAGTATCATCATTGATTGATTGATTGTATGCTATTTTCTGTACCTGTCAGTTTTTCTTTCTCTATTATCTCTTTACCTGTAATGCACATAAGTGCAATTATTATTGGTATTTGTATAAATTTAATCCCTGAAAATATTCCCCAAAACCCTGATAGATTTATATCCTCAAATCTTTTATAACTCAGCATAACTAGTATTATATTTAGGAAAACCTTCAATGTTATTTGAAGAGACATTAAACTAGCTATGAGTAATTCATAGCCTGTTTTCTCTGCTTGTACTACCAAATGTGATACAAGTAATCTTAATAATATAATTCCTATTATAAAAATCATCACATAAATTATATATTTTTTTCTGCCTATTTTCTTGTTAAGTAAAAACAAATTATCACTCATTTTATCACCTCATATATATTTTTTACAAACCTACTTTGTAATTCTATACATTTTCTCGAAATAATATAACAAAAAAAACTAAAGTATACAGATATTCTCAAATAAATACCTATATACTTTAATTTTTTATATTCTTAAATAATATTCATAACTATTAATTATTCTCATCAAGATCTTCAGTAACTTTAATTAAGTTATTTCCATTAAAATTTTGGTAATCTTAATTAAGTTATTCTCTACTTATATTTTAGTTTAATTTCATTATTAATCTAAAATATAATTTAATTTTTATTATACATTTCTATATATTGATTATAGACCACATCTACCTTCTCTATATATCCCAAAGTTTCTTTAAAGGGTATGGTATGAATTACTTCTCCATTATCTGAGTATCTTTGGTCATTCAACCACTTTAATACATTTCCCATACCTCCATTATAAGCTGCTAAAACTTCATTTTTGTGTGTAAACTGTTTTTGCAAATAACTTAAATACCAACAACCCATTTGGATATTAATTTCCGGATTTTGAAGCATGGCTTGTGAAAAATTTTCTATACCTATGTTAGTTGCTATCCACTCAGCAGTACTTGGCATAATTTGCATTAATCCTGTAGCACCCATAGATGAAATTATTTCACTATTAAAGCTACTCTCTGTTTTTATAATAGCTGCTATCAAATATGGATCTAGATTATATAGCTTGCTATATTTTATTATTTCCTTGTTATATGGCACTTGTAAACTTTCTTCAGGTTGTTCTTCATTAACATAGTTTATAGTTTTCACTCCAACTTCCTTTATTGACGCTAATTTTCTTTTTGTTGTAATTGAGCTTAATAGATATATATTCGTAAATACTATTATAACAACTACCATTGTCATTACTCTAAAAAATTTTAGATTTATACTTTTGCTTTTTTCAAATTCCATTAAACCTCCACTAATAATGGATACTTAATATTATCTATGGATGCCGAAGAAATTAATAAGCCTTTTTTTATCTACTTTGTGCAGAATAGTTACAAATAACGCTAATTCTATAATATTAAATAAAATTGTTTCCTTGTCTTACACAAAATATATTAACACGCCTTGTCTTCTTATTATGTTTTACATCCATAAGATTTAAATCCATACAACATTATTATTTCAATTTATTATTTATTTTAAACATAGAATTTAAAAATAATTTATATTTCTCTGTAATATTCTTATACTTACTATAGTGGCTAATATTAACTATTTCTGTTACAATAGAATGGCATATTGTTACACTGTTTTACAATTTTCTCTATAAATATGGCACGATTTATTATATTAATTATGTATATACTATATTTATATTTATATTTTGAAATAAATAATTGTTTAAATTATCAAGTGATTCTAACATTCATAAGTGTTTTCTCAAGGGTAATCCATCGCTCCATGTGAATGTTAGAAGAACTTATTTAGATGCTAGCCATGTTATCCCCTACCTAAATAAGATGGTATGTTACAGCGGCTAGACATCTTATAAACAGAATTAAAACTTATACAAACTAAAGAGGAGGATATTTCATGAGTAAAAAAATAGACTTGTTAAAGGATAAGGAATTTAAGCTTATAATTAAATATATGGTTCCATGCGTTTTAGGGATGCTTGGATTGTCATTGTGTATTCTTGTAGATACTATATTTATTGGTAAAAGTCTTGGTGATTTAGGTATTGCATCCCTAAATATAGCATTGCCAACCTATAACTTTTTTAATGCTATCGCTCTTACTTTCGGTGTTGGTGGGGCAACTGCACTAGCAATATCTATTGGCGAGAATAAACTACATAAAGCTGATGAGATATTTACTACGGCTATGATAGGGTCTGTATTTATATCTTTATTTATTAGTTTAATTAATATCCTATTTATTGATGAAATTTGTTATGCTCTCGGTGCTTCACCGATTACATTTCCACTAGTAAAAAATTATATTGAAGTTATACTTTTCTTTAACTGGGCCTTTATTCTTATATGTATTTTAAATGTTTTTGTAAGATGTGATAAGGCTCCAAAGCTTGCTATGGTAGCTATGATAACCTCAAATATGACTAACATAGTGTTAGACTATGTATTTATTTTCCCCCTAGATATGGGAATGGGTGGCGCAGCTCTTGCAACTTCTTTGGCACAGGTCGTTGGTATTGCTATACTACTACTTCACTTTATAAGAAGAGATAATACCATGAGTCTTAAATTTAAAACTTTCTCCATAAAAACCCTTAAACGAATACTTAGTAATGGTTCTACTAGTTTTATTACAGAACTTTCATCTGGATTTATTATTTTTATATTCAATCTTTCTGTATTTAATCTACTTGGAGATATTGGTGTATCAGCTTACGGAATAATAACCAATATTATATTAATCTTTACAGCCGTATTTAATGGGATTTCCCAAGGAATTCAACCACTTATTAGTATAAATTATGGCGCTAAGAAATATGATAGGGTTACTAAATTTTTCAATTTATCTATACTTATATCCTTCACACTAGGTGCAATTTTCCTAACTATAGGATTACTTTTCCCTGAAAGTCTTATTGGCATGTTTAGTAAAGATAAAGGTGAACTTCTTAATATTACGATTAACGGTAGTAGAATTTATTTCTTTGCACTAATTTTAATAGGAGTAAATATAATAAATGTCGGGTACCTACAAGCTATTGAAAAATCAAAGGCCTCCCTGTTCCTATCTCTACTACGTGGGATGATTTTCATAACTATTTTAGTTTCTATTTTACCACGCTTTTTCCATATTAATGGAGTATGGGCAACGGTTCCTATTGCTGAAGTCCTAACACTTATTTCATTTATTATTTTAAGAAAATATATCTCTAAAAATGAAAAAGTCGGTTAAAACCGACTTTTTTTCTTTTGTATTATAACCGGCAACAACCAACTTTCCCACACACTAGTGTAGTATCCTTAGCCTACTAGACCTTAACCTGCGTGTTCGGTATGGTAACGGGTGTACCCTCTAATAGTATAATCACCAGATATTTCTAAAAATTAAATTAAGTATACTTATAGATTGAAACATACTAACTACATAAAATTTCAATCTATAATATTTACATAAAGTTTCAACTATAGTATTTATATAAATTTGATAACTACAATTACCTATTAATATTATTTACATAAATTTCTAATATTAATCAGTAAATATATTTAAATTAGATAGTCATACCCATTTTCTAAACTATGTAGGCATGACTATCTGATATCTTACTTTAATTTAATTTTTAACTTTACTTTAATATAGGTAAAATCTATTAGAACAAGCACCATCCTCCACAGAAGAAAAATAATGCTATGATTATCCATAAACCATCATCGTCTCGTCTGCAGCCACAGTTGTTTTTCTTATTTGATCTAGCTTCTATTAAAGCTTTAAGTTCTCTTTCTAATTCATCCTTTTCTTCACAACATTTTCTTTCATTACAGCAACAATCTACTGGTTTGCATTTTTCATAATAACAGCACTTAACTGGTCTGTACTCTTCGTTACATTCTGTTTCATAACATCCACAGTTTGTTGGTTTGTATGATCTACAGTCTCTTCTGTATTCATTACATATATCTTCTTTACATTCGCAATTATCAAAACATGAAGTTTCCCTATTATTTCTCATAGTAAATTCTCCTTTTACAACTTTACTTCGTATTGTTAATTATAAAGGTAGAGTTAATTATAACTTCTATACCCTATACCATATACTATGAATCTCATCAGCTTATTGTTAATACTTATGAGATAATAATTTAAATAAAATAGACCTATTTAACTAGTTTATATTTTAGTTAAATAGGTCATATGGTTTTAATTTAAAAAACAATATTTATGATTGTTGATTTCATTCACAAAAAGGAAATTAATGTATATATAATACCCTTTATAATCCTATATTATATTTATCCGAATTAAATGTTGGCAAGTGTAAATCTAGCTTTATAGATATAGCTCTAGCAGACAGTATGAATATAAAACATACCCAAAAGGTTGTATCATAATTTACAAAACATAAGTTACAAAAGTAAAATACTGTTGCACCTAAAATTGATGCCACTGCGTAGATTTCCCTTTTAAATATCATTGGAGTATCTTGAACAAATGTATCTCTTAGCATCCCACCTCCAACTCCAGTAATTAATCCCATACATACAACTAAAAACAAATTACTATTTTGTTGATTATATGCAAGATTAGCCCCCGATATTGTAAATGTTGCAAGTCCGATGGAATCAAAAATTAATATCACTTTTTTTAAAATTGCTATTTGATTTCTTTTCTGCGCTATCTTTAAAATTTGTTCCTCACTAACATACTTATTAGTATTTTTAATATTAGATTTTATTTCAGTTGTTTTAACTCTAGTATAAATATTTGCTAGTTTGGGATAAAGATAAAATGCAGCTATTGCAACAATAATACTAATCATACAGTAAGTAGGTTTTATAAATGCTGTTGGAGGTGTTTGCCCCAAAATAATATCTCTAAATATTCCTCCTCCTACCGCTGTAATAATACCTAAAAATACTACACCAAACAAATCTAATTTTTTTTGCATTCCAACCAATGCACCCGAAACTGAAAATGCAACAGTTCCCATAATTTCAAAGATAGTCAATATCATAACCTATTCGTCCCTTCATTTATACTAATTATTTAATGTTAATTTACCTATGCACTTATTATAATACTATTATTCTATCCTAGTCTCAATACCAATTCATATTACAAATTTATTTAATTTAAATATAATACATCTTCAAAAAATAAATAATTCAGTATTTTCGTCCACTTTGAGTTATCCTGTATCAGTAGAACCCCTAGACATTTCCAATCTCTATAAAAGCTACCTCTTTCTCTAACTCAAAATATTCTTCACAGCTTTGATTTATTATTTACTTTCAAATATCTAATCTCTACGTCCTTTATAATATTCTTAGTATTCATATAATTAGGCATTAAAAAAACACCTTATGAAATAAGGTGTTTTGGTGGCTCACCGGGGGATCGAACCCCGGACACCATGATTAAAAGTCATGTG
>NZ_JAVXAO010000024.1:0-20427 GCF_036660475.1 Clostridium sp.
ATGTTTTTATGTTTTTATGTTTTTATGTTTTTATGTTTTTATGTTTTTATGTTTTTATGTTCTTAGGGTATTCAAACCTTAGAGCCAACAGGGTTTGAGGCCTCTAGGTAAACTGCTAATTTTGGTGCTGTTTTTAATTTAAAATAGCACCAAAATTATTTTGTTTATCTTTAAAATTAGAAGTTCAAAAAAACTCCAACAATGAAATAAAACATAAGGCATCTTCAAAAATTTATAAAGTAGAAGAAAATTTAAAAATTATTTTGAAATAGGTGTAAATAAATTTCAAAATTGCATATATACTATTTGAATGGGTTTTGAGGGGATAAATACATATGGTAAGGGGAGATAGTAATGAAATATACAATTATGGGTTTTAGACAAGAGAAGTTAGTTCAGTTAGGTCTTGATACTATGGATGCAACGATACTTAGGTATTTTATTGATTTTAAAGAGTCTAAGGGAATGAAGGTTAAGATTGTAGATGGACAAGCTTATTATTGGATTCGATATGATGGAGTTTTGAGGGAGTTACCTATATTAAATATGAAAAAATGCACTGTGCAATCTAGATTTTTTAAATTAAGAGATGCAGGAGTACTTACTCACCAGGTTATAAGAGAAGGTGGTACGTATTCCTATTTTGGCATAGGTGAAAAATATATAGAGCTAATAACTAGTAGTGTAAATGTAGAAACGGAAAATATAGAAGATGAAAGAGTGGAAGATGAAAATATAAATCATGAAAGTAGTAATAAAGTAACAGTGGTTTCTGAAGATATAAATCATGAAAGCAGGAATAAGATAGAAGTAGTTTATGAAAATTTAAAGACACATAATAAGCTAAAGAGTATAGATGAAAACAAGGACAGTGTGGATGTGGATTACTATAGTGGAGATGGAAACCTTCAGGGTATGGATGGAAATCTTAAGGGGTATCAGTGTGAGTCCACAACAAATAATTCCTCTACTAAAGATTCCTCTATTAAATATAATAATAACCTTGCCTTTCTAAGGAAAGGGGCATTTGAGATAATAGATTATTTGAACTTGCAAACAGGAAAGAAGTTTAAAAGTGACACCAAGGTAACCATTAGTCTAATTAAGTCAAAGCTTCAAGATGGGTTCACAGTGGAGGATTTTAGAACTGTTATAGACAATATGAAAGCCAGGTGGACAGGCACTAAGTTCCAGGAATATTTAGCTCCAACAACCCTCTTTGGCAGTAAGTTTGAAACCTATTTAAACCAAGGGAAAGAAGTAGGGTGGAATGGGCTTAAACGTGGAAATGTTAGTATGGATAATGGGGAAGATAGGGAAGTGTTGAAGGAGAAGTTGATGAAGGCAATTTTGCTAGAGGATATGTGATTTTCTAATTTAAAATTAAAAATCAGAGGTTTAGAATTTAAAATTGAGGATTGGGTTGGAGTAGCAGGATGTTAATTTCATTCACATTAAATACCTAAGAGGGCCAGTTCTTTGTGTTTAAAATCAGATATCGAGAAGAACTTCAACAATGAAATAAAACATGACTCTATTCTAAAATTTCTAAAGTAGAGTAGATTTCAAAATTGTTTTTAAATAGGTGTAAAAATAATTGCATATCAACTTAACTAGCACAACACATCATCATATGTTATAATTAACTGTGAAAATAATACAATCGGTGAGCAAAGGGATGACATATATGGCTGTTATTGAATGGAAAAGTTTTTTAATTCCTTATGATCAAGCGGTAGAGGAGTTAAAGGTAAAGTTTAGAAGTATTAGAAGAGAACTTAGGAAAAAAAATGAATATTCACATATAGAGTTTGTAACAGGAAGAGTTAAGGAAGTTTCAAGCATACTTGAAAAGGCAAATAAATTTGATATACCTCTAGATCGAATTCAGTATGAGATGGAGGATATAGCTGGGCTTAGAATTATGTGCCAATTTGTTGATGATATTGATAAGGTGGTAAATATAATACGTGGTAGACGAGATATGCAAATAATCTATGAGAAGGATTATGTTACTAATGTTAAATCAAGTGGCTATAGAAGTTACCATATGATTATAAAATATCCTGTAAATATGTCAAATGGAATGTGTGAGGTGCTAGCAGAGTTTCAGATTAGAACCCTAGCTATGAACTTCTGGGCTACTGTGGAGCATTCACTAAACTATAAATATAAGCATGATATACCAGGAGATATTAGAATGAAGCTAAAGAATGCAGCGGATGCAGCTTTTAATCTAGATACGGAGATGCTTACAATAAAGGATGAAATTAAGGATGCACAGAAGCTTTTTGAGGTGAAATCTTCATTAGTAAGTAACATCGTTGAAAATATTCTAACATTATCTTCTCAAGGTAAGATTGGAGAGGCTTCAAGATTTACAGAAGAGTTAAATAAACTTTTAGAGGTTGGAGAAGTCTTTGAACTTACAAGCCTTTTAGAAGAAACTAAAAAAGTTCTTGATAGATACAACAGGTAGGTAACAAAATAATATATACCTCATATAATGACATATAACAATATTTGACTGAGGAATATAATATGAGTGAACAATTAATAAAAGTTAAGTCAACTACGTATGGAGATAAACACATAGATGCTATAGTTGAAACTGGTGATGATAAAAGAGCTGTTATCTATGGTAGGGTAATTGATAAAAATAACAAACCAGTAAGTGATGCAGTAGTGAAGTTGATTTTACTTCAGGACCATAATGATCCACTAAGCATTTTACCTATAACCCATACCTTTACTGATGAATATGGTCAATTTTTATTTGGACCATTACCGCCAAATCAAACATATTTAGTTAAGATATGGCATGACGATATATTTATTAAATCAGTGACTGTAAAAGAAAAGGCAACAAGACATAGTTGTATTACAATAAGAGAAACAGTGTCTTCAGAAGAACTTAAAAGAATAAAGAAATTACCAGTAAATCATAGTGGAAAATAAAAATCAGAGGAAATTAATCCTCTGATTTTTTTGTGTAGAAAATTTAAGTTAATATTATTATTTTTGTTATATGTTTTGTAATTTACATGAATAGGTTAAGAGTTAGCTTTTATTGAAATAAGAAAAATAATGTGGTGAGGTTATGTTAGGATGCATGTGGTTGTATTTTTGGTTTTCATGTAAAATTTTACATTCGGAAGATCTCATGTTATATTCATTGTTTCCACATATTTCAAACATATCAGCATAAGCTAGGGATAAATCTAAGTATTTATGAGTTTTATTTAAGGCGGTTAAACATTTATTGTAGCGACAACGGGAAGCAGTATAGTTACCAAAGATAAAATTTACTCTACCAAGTATAAAGTCATAATCTAGCTTTGTTTTATTTTTTAGATTCCTATAATTTATGTTTTTACTTTTATCTAAAATACTATTTATATTGTTAGTATTATAAAGAAAGTTAAGTTCTAATACTTTATATCTTTCTATAAGTCTATCATCTCTATAATTTTCAAATAAAAATTTTAGGAGGTTATCACAATCTTTAGTATTATTACTGTATAGGTAAGAGTTAAATAAATTTATGTAACACTCTCCTGATTCAAGAATATCATCAATATAGTTATAAAAAAATATAGATTTTTTTATGTGTTCTGTAGATTTGCCATAATTTTTTGAAGAAAAATAAGCTATGCTAAGATTAAGATGTATAGAGGATAGTACTGTAAGTGAGCTTACCTTAAAGTTATTTTTCAAGAGGTCTTCAAGGAACGATATAACTTTTTCATAATCCTCACTATATAAATAATAAGCGCTTATATTATTGATTATAATAAAGTAAATTTCACATTTTTTCTTATTATATAAATTTAGATAATTCAAAGGTTTTTCCAAGTAGACTAAATTATCATTATCGCTAAAACTTTTGATTTTGATTTTTCTTAAGGAGTTAAGAGCAATACATAAATTTTCTACATTAGTGAGCTTGTCATTCTCACACAGTTTATTAAATAAATCTTCACATTTATTTAGGTGGTTTTCTGCCTCATCTTTCAACTCAATTTTATAATAACTCATCCCTAGATAATAGTGTGTTATAAAATCAAAAGGTTTAATTTCTTCTATTATATTAAAATACTTTTCATTGTTATATAAATCCTCAATATATATATTACTTTTATTAGAACATAGAAATAACTCTTCAGCATAATCTTCTTTTAGTAAGTCAGTTACGCTTGTCTTCAATTTGGATGATATATGTTCTAATTGAGAAATTGAAGGCGAGAGGTTACCATTTTCAATTTTACTAAGTGAAGTGCGGTTTAAAATACTGCAACTTAAATCTTCTTGAGTAAGTTTAGCTAACTTCCTTAAAGTTTTAATTTTATATCCAAGTTTATTCATATAATACCTCTTTCATAGTAAATTTTCACAAATGTTCTATAAAAGAACAACTTATTAAAACAAATTAAGTTATGTAGAAAAAATAAGGAATTAATATATGCTTATTATATAATTTAGTATAACATAATGAAGCATTTAATCTCAATATTTTACAAAACATCAAATTACATGTAAAATTAGTTCTATAAGTATGAGTTAGTTGAAAGAAATGAGTAAAGCAGAAAAATGCACTTTATTATTGCTAATTATGATTTCGCTACTATCTATGAATGTTTTAGAGGATAAGCCACCCATTGACATGGAATTAGAAAACATTTATATAAAATAATAATTTCAAAAATAGATTTAATAGGAGCTGAATAACTATGATTTTGCTGAGAACAAATAATTTAACTAAAAATTATGGTGTTAAAGAAACTTTAGTTAAAGCATTAAAACCAACTAACATTGAAGTAGGACAAGGTGAGTTTATAGCTATTGTGGGACCTAGTGGTTCAGGTAAGAGTACCTTACTTCATCTTTTAGCTGGAATTGATAAGCCATCTTCAGGACAAGTGTTTATAAATGATAAAGATATTTATTCAATGAGTGAAAAGGAAATTTCAAGATATAGAAGAAAAAATATAGGGTTTATATTTCAAGCATTTAACTTACTTCCCATTCTCTCTGCAGAGGAAAATATAAAATTACCTGTACTTATGGATGGAAAGAGTGTAGATGAAGAGTATATAGCAGAACTTATGAATGTTCTTGATATAAATGAACGGCGAAGTCATCTTCCGGGAGAGTTATCGGGAGGGCAACAGCAAAGAGTATCAATAGCAAGAGCGTTGGCTAACAAACCATCAATAATATTTGCCGATGAGCCTACAGGAAATTTAGATAGTAAGAATAGTAAAGAGGTGTTAGAACTTTTAAAGAAAACTATAAAAAGTTATAATCAAACATTAATAATGATTACCCATGATAATAATATAGCTGCTATGTCAGATAGAATTATAACTATTTCAGATGGAATAATTACTGATGACAAGAAGGTGGAGTTGTGAAGAGTTTCTGGGGAATAGTACCAAGGTATATCATAAAAAACAAGAAAAGAGTAATGTCTATAGCGGTAGGAATAGTTCTATCTATAACTTTAATTATGTCACTAGCTATAATGAAAGAATCTTTTATTAAGACTTTAATTCAGAACCAAAAGAATTGGCTAGGTGCATATTATGATATCGAGATTAATACATCAGATAATAAAGATTTAGATAAATTGAAGGAAGATGAAGTTGTAGATGATTTAGCTACAATACTACCACTTGGAAGTTTAAAACTAGAAAATACAAAGTATTCTATTGCTATTAAAGGCTATGATGATAATATTACTGATTTTATGAATGTTAAATTCAAAGAAGGACGTAAACCTAATTCGGATAATGAAATAGCGTTAGAACAATGGATTTTAGATTATCTTCCTAATGAGTATAATGTGGGTGATAAAATTAAACTTAAATATAAGCTAGAATACATATCAAAAGAGGAAGCAGAGGAAGTGGAAAGTGAATTTACATTAGTTGGTGTGTTTGAATATAAATCCATTTTAACGGATAATAGCCCAGTGGCTAATGGATGGGTAACTAGAGAATTTTCTGAGAAACAACTAAAAAATAAGAAAATAACATATGGTGGTTTTATAAATTTAGACCCTCAGTATTCAATAAATAAAGGTAATATAATACTAAGTAGCAATAGTACGTATTATAACATTGACTTCAAAGAGAATAATGAAAAAATATTATTATTAGGAGGAGTTAAAACTTTAAATATAGTATGTTATATTTTATTTGTTATTTTTGGAATGGTTGTAAGTATAAATATTTACAATGTATTTGCCGTATCTGTGATGGAAAGAAAAAAGCAATTTGGAATTCTACGGGCCCTAGGGGCATCACCAAATAAAATAAAAGCTTTAGTGATGATAGAAGGAATAATTATTGGAATTATTTTTATACCTATAGGGATAATTGTTGGGAATACGGTTGTAAAATCAATGATGATATATTTAAAGTATGAGACACTATCTAGTTTGATAGTTATGCCAAAAGCAGGAGTAATAGCTTCAGTTGTTATAGGATTATTTGCAGTTATTATAGGAACCTATTTCCCATCAAATAAAGCAGCTAAAGTATCTCCAATGGAAGCTATAAATGAAAGTGGGAATGTAAATTTAAAAAGAGATAAGATTACAGTTGATAATTTTAAAATCAATGGTAAAAGCATTCAATTCTCAAATATAATGGCAGTTATAAATATTAAAAGAAATAAGAAGAAGTTTATAACCTCAATAATATCATTGAGTATGACAATACTATTACTTATGTCAGCATATTATTTGATAAAGCAAGCAGATCCTACTGAAAAATTTAAAAAAAGTTATGGGAATTCAGATTTCAAAATTACATCCAATAATGATGCAGGATTAAGCGTACAGGACATAGATAAACTAAGTACTGTAGATGGTGTAAGTATTATTTCAAAAGTTAAATCTCAAGTTACAAATATATATGTAGATAAAGAAATGGTAACCTCGGATGGATTAAGCTATTTAAAAGCAAAAAGTAAAAAGAGTGAAACACAAAGAGATGCATTTGAAAAAGGAATATATAATTTTGACACCATGCTCTATGCATATGACAAAAGCGCATTAGAAAATATTAGGGGTAAAGTTATAGAAGGAAGTATAGATAATTTTAATAATGAACCTACATTAATTATTGCTCAAAATTTAAATAACCACAATTATACAAATATCAAGGTCGGTGATAATATAGAGCTATATTTTGAAAAATATGGTGATAATGGTGAAAAAATAGGTGCTTCTAGCCAAGATTTTAAGGTAGGAGCATTGCTCGATGATACAAAATTTCAAATTTCAGATGGACGTATTAGTGTTTCAATTATCATTAGTGATGAGTTGGCAACTAAATATTTAGATATGAATGGATATCATTTAATTAATATGACCATTGATGATGGTGTGAAATATGAAGAATCATATAACAACTTAAAAATAGCTTTGGGGAAAATAAGAGAAGCCAATATAAAATCATTTAAGGAAGAGTATGAAGAAATTAAACTTCAAAATACTCAGCTAAGTTTCATATTATATAGCTTTATATTTATAGTAGCTGTTGTAAGTATGATTAATTTAATAAATATTATGAAGATGAATATTATAATGAGAAGCAAAGAGGTAGGAATGTTGAGGGCCATAGGGTTTGGCTGCGATGAAATAAAACAGATGATTATGGTTGAAGGTATTTTATATGGTGTTCTAGCAAGTATATTAGGATGTACATCAGGTACATTAGTAACTTACTTTATATATATAATATCTAGAAATTCAACATGGACTTTTCCGATTGTAATAATACTAATTATAAGTACGATAACTATTATAGTTACAACAATATCGTCCATGATTTCAGGTAGACAATTATTTAGAGCTACGATAGTGGATTCTATTAGAAGTGTGGAATAATCAATAGTACAGACGATACAAGCTGCAAGTATATCATCAGAATGAAGTTTTTAACCACTTAGTAATGTTGGTTTATTTTTGAAAAAGCATTAGTGAAAATGAACGAAATATTTCAGGCTGAAGTGTAGCAGGTCTATAAGAAATTGCTGATATTCAGCATAAGAAGTCCAATTTTTAAACATAGAACGACCCTCCTAAAAAATGTTGTTTACAGGGATGATGACTCCAAATTTCTATATGCTTGTCAAGTGTTTTATGTGAAAAAAGTGGGGGAAGTTATAAAAATAAAGTTAATAAAATGGAGTAATCACAGGAACTAACGAGTTTCTGTGAGAGCTCTAATAGAATATAGGGGGGAGTTTCATGAAAAGCTTTTGGGCTATTATTCCTAGATATATCATAAAGAATAAAAAGAGAGTTGTATTCATAGCGTTAGGAATAATGCTTTCTATGGCGCTTATAGTATCTTTAAGTACTATATCTGGTGCATTAAAAGAATCAATATATCAAAAAATGGTGGATGACTCAGGGGGAGTATATGATATTGATTTATATACTAGAGGCTTTTTAAATTTTGAAAGGTTGAAAGAGGATGATGTAGTAGAAGATATTACAGCGGTAATACCTATTGGTAGGTATGAAGTTCCTGACACAGAAAATGTGTTAGAGATATCATCTTATGAAAATAATGTAACGGATATACTAAATTTTGAACTGATTGAAGGCAGGTATCCAGAAAAGAATAATGAAATTGCTATAGAGAAATGGATATTAGATTTATTGCCACAAAAATACAATATAGGAGATAAGATAACAATTCCATATACAACTACGTATAGGGGAAGAAACACTGAATTTTACTATAAAAAAGGAGAATCACAATTTGTTATTACTGGACTTTTTAAGAATACATTTAGAGATTATTATGCACCTAATGAGGGGAAGGCATATATAACACCTGAGTATGCAAGTGAACTATTGAGAAGTAATGGGATAACTACTCAGGAGGCAGAGGCTAGGGCATACATTACTATAAAATCAGGATATTCAGCTGAAACAGCAGTAGAGAAATTGGTGGATGGAGATTATAGTGAAGGTGATTTCACTTTGAATTATTCTAAGTTAGATTTAGAAAATCAATATAAGAAATATGATTCTATAATATATTTTATATTTGTTATTTTAGTGATTATTTCTAGTATTATTATCTATAATATTTTTAATGTAAGTGTGTCAGAGAGAACGAAAGAAATTGGAATGTTAAGAGCGGTTGGTTGCCCGCCTTGGAAGATAAAGATAATGATTTTAGGAGAAGGATTTTTAATGGCAGTTGTATTTATACCATTGGGAATCTTGTTTGGTAATTGGATAACGAGAATTGTTATAAGAATATCTACGGGAATAGATAACCTAGGATCAATTCTTAGTATAGAACCTAGAATATTAATTATAGCAATTAGTATAGGATTAATGACGATATTAATAGGATCATACTTCCCAGCAAGAAAAGCATCGAAAATATCACCATTAAAGGCAATTTCAGGTAGTAATAATTTGGAATTAGAGGGAAGCAAAATAAAGGTATCATTAGATGATAATAGTTTTATTTTGAAGTGGGTTGGATTTGAAAGTCATATGTCATATGTAAATATAAGCAGAAATAAGAAAAAATTTATAACTACGTCCTTATCCTTAATTATAACCATAACTATGTTTATAGTTATAAATTATATAATAGGGTGCACAAATCCAGTGGCCGTATTTAAAGATAACTTTGGAGCAGATTTTAAATTGAATTCTGAAATGGGGATAGTGGAAGAACGGATAAGTTCAATTCCAGGAATAAATATAATTTTAAGACAAAAGGAAAGAAGTAGTTCAATAGAGTTTCCAAAGGATATGTTTACGGATGAAGGTATAAAACATTTGGAAAATGAAGCTAAAATGGGTGGATTTCTCAATCAATTAATTGAGCAAAATAGGTATGAACTCGGAATTAGAAGTTACGGGTACTGTGATGAGGATTTAGAAAAATTAAAGGAATATATTATTGAAGGTGAAATAAATATAGATATGATGAAAAAAGAAAAAGTTTTGATTATTTCACAGGGATTAAATGGACATAATTATACTAATATTAAGGTTGGAGATGAACTGCAGATACAGTGTGCAAAATTTAATTCAGCAGGAACATTTTTAGGAATTGGATATCCAGAATTTGTAGTAGGCGCTATTGTTAGTGAGGATGCATTCAATACTTTAGATAACAAAGATTCAGTTATGGCTATTATGAGTGAGGAAACCATGATGAATTATATGAATGTATATGGATATCAACATTTAAATGTTGAGTTAAAGGCTGGTGCTGACTATGAAGAAACTGAGAATCTAATACGAGAAACTTTAAGTGAAGAAAGAGATGTAAGAATAGTTTCATATAAGGAAGAATTGGCCAAAGTTAGAAGGAATAATATTCAAATAGTATTTGCTATGTATACCATAGTAATAGTTGTAGCTATAGTAAGTATAATTAACCTGATAAATATCATGAATATGAGTGCTATTATGAGAAAAAGAGAGTTTGGATTTATGAGAGCTATGGGACTCAGTGAAAAGCAAGTCAAGAAGATTATAAGAAGAGAAGGGGTAATATATGGGGTAGTGTCAGGTGGTGTTGCAGCAGTACTTGGAACTATAATATCCATAATAATTGCTTCAAAATCAAAGGTATTATTTGGACAAGAAATAACTTGGACATTGCCAATTATTAATATAGCAGGAACCTTTATTGTAACTATATTAATTACAATACTATCTTCAGTACTTCCATCAAGAAGTCTCTTTAATTCTAGTATTATTGAAAGTATAAGAGATGTTGATTAATTGTAAGGAAAAATTATTATTAAAGGTTACTTATTTATATATTATAAGAAAGAATTTTATTAAAACAATTTATTAAATATGCATCTAGAAGAAGAATATTAGAATGGGGGTTAATACATGGAATTATTAAGAACTGAGGGGCTTAGCAAAGTTTATGGAAGTAGGGATACTCAAGTTACAGCGCTAAAACCTACTAATTTAGTTATAAATCAAGGGGAATTTACAGCCATAATAGGACCAAGTGGTTCGGGGAAGAGTACTCTTCTACATCTATTAGCGGCACTTGATAGACCTTCAAGTGGAAAAGTATTTGTAAATAATAAAGATATATATGCTATGAATGAAAATGAGTTATCAGCATTTCGTAGAAGGAATATAGGATTTATATTTCAAGCTTTTAACCTAATGCCTATATTATCAGTAGAGGAGAATATTAAGTTACCACTACTTATGGATGGAAAGAAAGTTGATAAAGCTCATATTAGAGAAATTATGAAAACTTTAGATATAGAAGATAGAGCAAAGCATTTGCCGGGAGAACTATCAGGTGGACAACAACAGAGAACTTCAATTGCTAGAGCATTAGCAAATAAGCCTTCAATTATTTTTGCGGATGAACCTACAGGAAATTTAGATAGCAAAAATAGTAATGAGGTATTAGAGTTACTCACAACATCTATAAAAAAATATAATCAAACCTTAGTAATGATAACCCATGACAAGGAGATAGCAAATAGGG
This sequence comes from Clostridium sp., assembly GCF_036660475.1. Taxonomy (GTDB): domain Bacteria; phylum Bacillota; class Clostridia; order Clostridiales; family Clostridiaceae; genus Clostridium_J. Next base: position 11,520 of record NZ_JAVXAO010000024.1, read on the forward strand.
CAGATAGAATTATAACTCTATTTGATGGTGGAATTGTAGAGGATATAAGTATATAATACTATAAATAGGAAAATTAACTATATTATGGGAGGGTGATTTTATGTCTACAATTTTAAGGTTGGATAAAGTCTATAAATCTTATGGAAAAGTTCAGGTTATAAAGGGTATAAGCTTTGAGGTTAATGAAGGAGAAATTTATGGTTTCTTAGGTGCTAATGGTTCTGGTAAAACTACTACGATTAGAATGATTACAGGACTTATAAAGCCGGACAAGGGAAATGTATATATTAATGGATATGATGTCCAAAAGCAGTTTGTTAAGGCTGTGGATTCTATGGGATGCATAGTGGAAAATCCAGATTTGTATGAAGATTTCACAGGACGCCAGAATTTAAATATCTTTGCAAAGCTTTATGGTAATGTAGACAAAAAAAGAATAGATGAAGTTATTGAAGTTATAGGACTTAAGGATAGAATTGATGATAAGGTTAAAAAGTATTCCTTGGGAATGAAGCAAAGACTTGGACTTGGTCAAGCATTACTTCCAAATCCAAGGTTATTAATCTTAGATGAGCCTACTAATGGACTAGATCCTATAGGTATAGTAGACTTTAGAAAAATTATAAGAGATTTAGTGGAAAAGCATAAAACGGCGGTATTTATATCATCACATATCCTTGCAGAGATAGAACAGCTTTGCACTAGAGTGGCTTTTATTGATAAGGGAGAAATAATATCAGTTGAGGATACAAAGAATCTTAAATATAAGAATATCGAGAGTATTTCCATTAAGGTATCAGACAACAATAAAGCAATAGAGGCTCTAAAGGATATTGATTTTATTAAAAATGTTATAGATAAAGGCGATATGTTACTACTAACTTGTGAGAAAAATTGTTTTCCAATGCTTATAAATGTTTTAACAACAAAGGGCATAGAAATACTTGATATATGTAAAGTTCAACAAAACTTAGAGGATAGATTTATGGAAATTGCTAGAGGGGGAGAGTAAGTTGAAACTTTTTCAGGTAGAATTATTTAAACTAGTTAAAAGTAAAAAATATCTTATTTTCTGTTTAGCAATAATAATGTTGATGGCACTTAAAACAAATATGGTATATGATTATACGCAAAATCAACGCCCGGAAGTTAAACTAGCAAACAATGAAATTTTACTTGTAGACTACAAAGCAAAGCTCAGGGAGGAGGATATCAGCGAAGAGAATAAAGCAAAATATGAAGCTGATATAAAGCGGATTGAAGAAGAAAATGAGGAACTTAGAGAAGAAATTAAAAATCCAAATTATAATTGGAGAGATAAGTTAGTTAAAAAGAATAAATCATTAGAAGTAAAGAAAGAACAAGCAGAGGTGTTGCTAAAATATAATGAAGTTGAACATATTAATGGCGAGATTTTAGTAAATAATCATCTGTTAGAAAATGATATTGAGCCAAGGAAACCTTATGAAGTTTATTCATTTATAGACATGGGTGAAATTATATCCTTTATAAGTCTGCTATTTTTGCCAGTTATGGTAATGGTATTAGGACATGATTCAATAAGCGGGGAAATTCAATTTTCTACGATAAAATTATTAGCAACAAAACCAATTAAAAGAGGAAAGATAATTTTAACCAAATTTCTATCTTTATTTTTTATAACTACTGTAACATTAATCCTATTAGAATCAGTAATGTTATTAATTCTAGGTGTCATTTTCAATAGGGGAAATCCTGCCTATCCAATTTTAGTAGGTACAACCTATGGTGTAGATGGGTTAGGTAGTATATCAGCAATAAAGAATAGTACCTATATAATTACTGCATATAGTTATTTAATAAAAACAGTTATACTGCAAGTTATTTATGTATTTACAGCTGCTAGTTTTAGTATATTAATTTCTACTTTTTGTGTATCAAATGGCATGAGTTTAATGGTGAGTTCTATAGCCATGGTTTTATTTAATGCAATTACCTTCGTTATGCCACAAAAGGGGCTTTCCTTTATATATCCATACTTATTTACATCCTATGGCATTGGGGGAGATGTAATAAATGGTAAGATAAATTTATTATTAAACACCACTAAAATCAATATAGGAACTGGTTTAATTATATGTTTAATATGGGGTCTTATATTTATAGGGATAGCCTATAGAAGGTTTGTAAATAAGGATATTGTGGTATAGGGGGGAGTTACTATGATTAAGTTAATAGAAATAGAATTTGAGAAGTTTATTAAAAGGAAAAGTTTTTATATAGCGCTAATACTATTTACTATAATTTTTATTGTATCTATGGTCATATATACGTATCGTGGAGTTAAGGTTATGGATCCACAACATTATATTGATAACCTAAAAAAACAGATTAATCAATATGAGGAACAAAAGGTTGCCAGTGATAAGAAGTATATTAAAACGTATGAAAAGTTTATTAATGACTTAAAGCTTGAGGTAAACAATCTTGAAATAATGCAAGATGAAAGTATTCCATGGGAAGAAAAGGTCCAAATTGATATAGAATTTTCAAGGGATAAAACAAAGAGGTTCAAGGAGATACCTAGCATAGTTGAAGATGAAAGGAGTAATATACTTTTAAAGGAGTATTATCTAGAAAATAATATACCCTATGATTACAGCAATAAATTAGAGGCTTTTGATTTAATACCAGATATGTTGTTTTCTGTTGGATTTTTAGGTTTGTTTATTATAGTAGGAGTAATGGTAGTTGACGTAGTTGCAGGAGAAAATAAACCTGCTACAATAAAATTTTTAGTCACTAAACCAATAGAACGATGGAAAATTATATTTGCAAAATTCTTAGTATCTGTTGTGGTTATAAATATACTTATACTTGTTTTTGAGGCTATATATTTTATTATACTTGGGTTTATATTTGGATTTGGAGATCCATCACTTCCAGTACTTGCAGAAACTACGTATACATCGGTAGCACCAGCTTATATAAATGATTTAAAGGCAATAACAAAGCCTATACTAGGAAGCACAGTACTAATTAGTCAAGGAACATTAATAGTAAAAGTACTAATTATTCAAGGGCTGGGAATTACAGCATGTATTTCATTTTGTTTATTATGCTCAACTATAATAGAAAATGCAGGAATAGCTACAGGAGTAGCGATAACTTCTATAGTTTTAACCCAGGGTATAACATTACAGCGATTTACAAATATGAATTATCTAGAAAAATCCAGTTCCATAAACAAGGTATTACCATTTCTATTTCCTAGTTATTATGATTGTAGGGGAGTAGTTAGTGGGAAAATGAATGAAGTGTTAGGAGTAACTTTTATAAACTTTAATTTTGTCGTTATGGTTATGTTAGGTTGGATTGTTATATGTTATGGAATTAGTCATATGATATTTGTAAAGAAGGATATAACAGCGTAGTACTGTTAAGAATATTTTATTAAACTATTTAAATAGGACTTCATATTATCTCTGTAAAGATAATATGAAGTCCTTATTAGTTTTTACTTAAAAACAGGCTAGTTAGCAACTATATTTACAAGTCTTCCTTTTATAACTATAACTTTTCTAACTGTTTTTCCTTCGATAGTAGCTTTAATTGTTTCATCATTTAAAGCTGCTTCTTTTATTTCATCTTCAGAAGATGATGTTGAGATGTTTATTTTAGATTTAATTTTACCATTAACTTGGATAGCGATTTCAACTTCATCTTTAACTAGAGCGGCTGGGTTAAATACAGGCCACTGCTGATTAAATACTGAATATCCCATTCCAAGGTTTTCCCATTGTTCTTCACTAAAGTGAGGAGCAAATGGAGCAAGAAGTTTAATGTAATCAACTAATACTTCTTTTAAGAAGGTAGTGTTCTTAACTTCTTCGTTTAGATATTTATGAAGTGCATTTGTAAGCTCCATAAGTCTTGCAATGGCAGTGTTGAATTGAAGCTTTTCAGAATCTTCACTAACACCTTTAATTGCAAAGTGTCTCCAATAGTTAAGCTCTTTTTCAGCAGCATCCATAGTATCTTTAGCAGTTTTCTTGCAGTTGATTTCAGCAATAGATGAATCAAGAGTTCTTTCAATTCTATCTACAAATCTACCTATAGATTTTAGACCGTCATCACTCCAAGCTCCACCATCAATGTAACCAAAGCCAAACATTAGATACATTCTAAATACATCAGCACCATACTCTTTGATATAGTCATCAGGTGAGATTGTATTTCCTTTAGATTTACTCATTTTTTGTCCGTCAGGTCCTAGGATTAATCCTTGGTGAGTTAATGATAAAAATGGCTCATCAAAGTTTAAAAGTCCCATATCTCTAAGTGCTTTAGTTATAAATCTAGCATATAGAAGGTGCATACAAGCATGCTCAGGGCCTCCTACATATTTATCAACAGGAAGCATTTGATTTATTAAATCAGTGTTAAATGCCTCTTCAGTGTTCTTATTATCTGCATATCTTAAATAGTAGAATGAAGAACAAACAAAGGTGTCTAAAGTATCGGCATCACGTTGTGCATGGCCTCCACATGTAGGACAAGTTGTGTTCATAAATTCATCGCAGTTTGCAAGAGGTGATTTACCGTCTGGTGCAAATTCTACGTTATATGGAAGCTCTAGTGGAAGTTGTGATTCAGGTACTGGAACAGTTCCACATTTATCACAATGAATCATTGGAATTGGAGCACCCCAGTATCTTTGTCTTGAAACTAACCAGTCACGTAATCTGTAGTTAACTTTCTTTTGACCAAGACCTAATTTTTCAAGTTCAGAAACTACTGCATCCTTAGCTTCTTCACCCTTAAGTCCATCGAACTTAGAACTGTTAACCATTGGACCATATTCAGTAAATGGAAGAGCATCTCCACCCTCAATAACTCTTTCTATTGGAAGATTATACTTTTGTGCAAAAGTATAGTCTCTATCATCATGAGCTGGAACTGCCATAACTGCACCAGTACCATAGGTATTAAGTACATAGTCTCCAACCCAGATTGGAATAACACGGTTGTTTATTGGGTTTATAGCATAAGAACCAGTGAATACTCCAGTTTTTTCTCTAGAGATAGATTGTCTTTCTATATCAGTTTGCTTTGAAGAAGCTTCTCTATAGGCTTCAACAGCAGCTTTATTTTCGCTTATAGTAAGTTTATCTACTAATTCATTTTCAGGAGCAAGAACAACGTAGCTAACTCCAAATAAAGTATCAACCCTTGTAGTAAAGGTACTAAATTCAATATCAGAATCCTTAACTTTGAAAGTTACTTCAGAACCTGTAGATCTACCTATCCAATGTTTTTGCATTGACTTAGTTTTTTCAGGCCAATCTAAAGTATCAAGTTTTTCTAAAAGTTCATCTGCATAGTCAGTAATCTTAAGGAACCATTGTGTTAAGTTCTTCTTAGTTACTTCAGTTTCACATCTCTCACAAACCCCATCTACTACTTGCTCATTTGCAAGTACAGTGTTACAGCTAGGGCACCAGTTTACTGGAGCATTCTTTCTGTATGCAAGACCTTTATCATAAAGTTTTAAGAATAACCATTGAGTCCATTTATAGTAGTCAGGTCTACAAGTTACAACTTCATTTTCCCAGTTAAACATTGCTCCCATAGCCTTAAGTTGTTTTTCCATAGTCTCAATGTTTTTATCAGTAGAATCCTTAGGATGAACTCCAGTTTTTATTGCATAGTTTTCTGCTGGAAGTCCAAAAGCATCGAAGCCCATTGGTTGGAATACGTTATATCCTTGCATTCTCTTCATTCTAGCCCATGAATCTACAGGTCCGTAGTTAAACCAGTGACCAGCATGAAGTTGGCTTCCTGAAGGATAAGAGAACATCTCAAGAACGTATAGTTTTTTATCCATTCTATTTTCATCAAATTTATATAACTGTGTTTCTTCCCATTTGTCTTGCCACTTTTTATCCGTAGCAGTTCCATATTTAGCCATAATAATCCTCCTAATTAATACATAATCAAATAAAAAAAAGCCCTCATCTCTATACAAAGAGACGAAAGCTTGTAATTCCGCGGTACCACTCTATTTAGACCATAAAGGTCTCACTTAATAAGATAACGGGTTAATCCGTACTTGATTTTGTCAAGTAAACTCATAGGTAAGTTCATATAACTTTATTGTTACATCACACCATGCTGTAACTCTCTGAAAATAAAGGATTATATTAATACTCCTAATCACTGTAATGATTTATTAAGTTTTTTAAAATTATACATTATATCTATGGTATATGTCAAGTTATTTAAATCTCTTATTTTTTACACTATTAACGAAAACCGTCAGTACATAGTCAAATACAAAGAAAGCCACATTGCCACCAATAATTACCATTATAATAGAAACCTCTAAATTTATAGTTGGCATAAAGAATTGTTTATATAGAATAAAACACATTAAAGTAACAACATTAAAATATATAATCTTTAATATTAATTCTATAAAAGTATTTCTACGCTTCTCTATGAAAAGTTTAAATATACCATAGGGCCCAAAGATTATAGTGTATAAAAGCCAAAGGGTTTTATCGGGTATAATAAAGTATGCTAGGATTGATGAGGCTGCATATACCATTATGCTGGTTTTAACATCACTTATAATTATAGCAAGTGGTATAATTGCAGAAGTTAATCCTAGTAAAAATAAAGTATTAAAGGTTATAAAATTTGCAGCATATAATATAATAAGGGTCAAAGCAATAAGAATGCCGCCCCGTGCTATATTAGAGGCCTTAGTATTTTTCATATAAACCTCCTTTTAAGATGCCTAACAACAGCTAATACAATCTCCACCCATACATTCGCAACAAGTATCTAACATCCAAAGATTCATACAGGTACCACACATATCGTTGGAACTATTTCTTTGTCCGTAATAGGTGTTTCTATAAGATGCTTGTGTATTATTTAATTGGTTGGCCATTTGTTTATATTCAAAGTTGTTTGGATCCATTCTACAAGCTGTATTTATTAAATTATTGGCACTGTCATACCAACCTTTTCTATGATGTACAACTCCCATTAAAAAGTTCCACTCGGCACTTCTATTGGAGATGGCATTAAGCTTGGCTTCTGCACCACCAATATTTCCTCTATTGATATCCATTCTAACTGCTTGAAGAGATGGATCATTATAGTTATTAGAGTTTCCACTATAATTTGATGAACCACCATAGTTTCCATTAGAGTTAGAAGAAGATTTTTTAGATAGAGTATCATAGGCCTCGTTTATCTCTCTAAGTTTTTCTTCAGCTAAGTCTTTAAGTGGGTTATTCTCATACTTGTCTGGATGGTACTGTTTTACTAGCTCTCTGTAAGCTTTTTTTATCTCGTCTGGAGAGGCATTTTCTTTAACTCCAAGTACTTCATAAGGATTATTCATGTTTCTTGTCACTCCTTGATTTTATAGTTTCTATTTTATTCATAAGGCCTAGTTGTAATATATTAAACAACAGGTCCTTGTTCTTTTCTAAGGGAAGTCTCTCTAAGGCTTCCACTGTGGCATTGGCACTCATTAAAAGATTGAATTCAATTCTATCTTGTTGCTCTAAAATTAAATCCTCATAACTTAGATTTGAAGTGTTAAAGGCTTTATTTATAGCATTAAACTTATTCTTAGACATGTCATCTTTTAAGTCATCATAGGCATCTATTATATAAATCCATCTTCCTAGGTTATATCCAAGTTGATACAAGTCACCATGAAAATCTTTATCCTTATAATAATATGATATGATGAATCCTGTTAAAGATGCAAAACTATCACTAAGTTCATCAATAGAAATATGATTTTCTGATTTTTCAAGTATACCTAAAGTTTTTATATTTTCTTCTATATTACTTAGTAGAGGAGATAAATCAGAATCCTTAGTATTTAAAAATCTTTTAATGTATAGGGAGATTAATTTTTTATTTAGAGCATTATCATCCTCATAATCGTCTAAGAGTTTATAATAAACTAGGGCTACATTGCAAAAGCTTGCATAATCCAGAGCCTTATTATTTATAACCTTAGGCTTTTTTTTCATGGGATGAGCCATGCATTTACTAACTATATATTCATGTTTGTTATCTTCTAAACTATCTAGAAGTATTCCTAAAAAGGTCATATCATAGTTTAATGACATTCTACATAGGTTAGAAAAATTATCTTTAATAGATATGCAAAGTCCACAGTAGTAGGCTTTAAACATCTCATAGTCTTTTATTTTTAGTTCTAGTTTATAGGGCGTTACATAACCAAACATTATACTCCTTTAATTGATCCTTCTTTATTTAAAATTTCAAATATAGTCTGAGAGGTTGTGTCCTCCATGGTATATCCAAGAAGTGATACAATTTCCTTAATTTCTTCCTCATCCATAGATTCAATTTCTAGGTATGGAAAAGGACAAAAGTTTTTATCATTTATATCAATTTCAACAAGAGAATTTTTATACTTATAACTTTCTCTATGTTTTTTTATTGACTCTACTAGTTCTAGTCCAAGAGCGGCGAAAATTTGAGCACCAACAATAGCATCATCTATTATGACTTCGTTTTCTTCCATGACTTTATATTTATCTTGGCTTAGAAGCTTTTTTGTAGTCATATAATTTACTACTATGTTTTGTAGGTTGTCTTCTACAACTCTAATTCTAGCATAACCTTTTTTATTTAAAAGTCTTCTATCAGGAAAATCATAGAGGTTGTTAACTTGATTTTCATCTTTGACTTTTTCACAACCAAGACTAAGTAATTTAGTTTTTATTTCTTCTACATTTATTCTTAAGATTCTAGTTTCTATTTCCTTCAAGGATAACACCCCTTTTTATTTACTGATGTAATTATATCCTATGTTAAAGATTATAACAAATTTTATTGATATTGTTAAAAGAAAATATATAATTGTTAA
>NZ_JAVXAO010000025.1:0-20133 GCF_036660475.1 Clostridium sp.
TGACGAAGAAATTTAACTTTACTATGTAATTTTGAGAGAACATAATTGTTTTCTTAAAACTTAATCAATACAAACTATAACCAAAGTTTGTATGAAATTAAATTTGGTAGAAGCGAATAGTTCAAGGAAACCACTGAGCGAGGAGCGGAATTTATTAAACATAAATGAGCACTGAAGTGAAGGAAGTTGACGAAGAAATATGAAGCTTATATAAAATTTAATCTGGTAATTATGCTTTTGATGGATACACCCGTTCCCATACCGAACACGAAGGTTAAGCATCAAGAGGCCGATAGTACTGCACGGGCAGCTGTGTGGGAGGGTAGGTTGTTGCCAGGTCTGAGGATCTTTAGCTCAGTTGGTTAGAGCAACCGGCTCATAACCGGTAGGTCCGGGGTTCGAGTCCCTGAAGGTCCACCATTTTTGGGGGTATAGCTCAGTTGGGAGAGCACCTGCCTTGCACGCAGGGGGTCAAGAGTTCGAATCTCTTTATCTCCACCAAAAGCAATCTTTATAGATTGCTTTTTTTTTATAGATATATTTTGAAAACTAATTTATGTATGAATAATGTTAATTTAGAGGTAGATATAATGGGTAGAATAAGACAATTTATGAGATGTATATGTGCAGATGTAAATGATAGTGATAAATTATTTATTAAATCATATCTAGATGAGGAAGAGATGTGTTTATTGAATAAATTACCTAAACACGATATAAAACATTGTATTAATGTGGCAAGAGATATAGTTAATAATGAATCTAATGAATATTTAGATGAGTTTAATATCAATTTTAAAGAATTAATAAGATCAGCGATATTACATGATATTGGGAAATTATATAAACCTTTAAATGTAGTGGAAAAGTCTATGTTAGTATTACTCGATTATTTTACAAAGGGTAAATTGAATAGATATGAAAATAAAAATTCTAATATATATATATACTATAATCATGGACAAGAGGGATATAATATATTAAAGAATAAAGGATATAATATAGAATTTTTAAATGTAATAAAAAATCATCATAATTGCAATGAAGATAGTAAGTGGTTAGAAATATTAAGACGATATGATAATAGAAATTAGCAAATTAAAATATAAATATTATGTAAATTATATATGGTTTTATATTACTTGTATGATATACTTTACATTATTGCATAAAGTATATATTGGAGGAGCCTATGACTAGTTTAAATAGAAGAGATAGCATAAAAAAGTTACTAATAATATCAGAGGAACCAGTTAAAGGTCAAACACTAGCTAATACATTTGAAGTTACACGTCAAGTTATAGTAAAGGATATAGCTATAATTAGAGCTGAGGGCATTGATGTTATATCAACACCAAAGGGGTATATGATTTTAAAAAAGGATTCGTCCAGGTTAAGAAAAATTATTGCTGTTAATCACAGTAGAGGGGATTTGAAAAAAGAACTTGAAATAATAGTAAAATATGGAGCTATAGTAGAAGATGTAATTGTAGAACATCCTTTATATGGTGAAATAAGGGGAATGCTAATGATTAAAAATATGTTTGATATAGAGAATTTTTACAATGAGTTTAAAAATTATTCAGCAGAACCATTAAGCATTTTAACGAATGGAGTTCATTTACATACAATAATATGTGAAGATGAGGATAGTTTTTCTAACATAATGTATGAATTAGATAAAATAGGTTTTTTAATTAAAGAATTATAAGAAAGAGGAGTGTGAACATTTTGAAAAAAAAGGTGAGTAGTACTATATTCACAACATTAATAATTATATTATTTTTAGCTTTTTCAAGTATAAATATAATAGTTGATTATCAGTGGTTTAGTGAACTTGGGTATATTTCAATTTATTTTACAAAGATACTAGCAATCTTAAAATTAATGATTCCTTCATTTTTAGTAATATTTATAGGGATAACATTATATTATAAGAGTTTAGTACCTAATATTAGAAAAATCAAGAAAGTGATAGAAATAGATAAAAATAGGGAAAAAAAGAATTTTAAGATATTCTTGATAATCAATTTTATAGCTTCACTATTATTTTCATTAAGCTTTGCTAGTATATACTGGTATAAAATATTGGAGTTTTCTAATTCTACAAATTTTGGAATTAATGACCCTATATTTAATAGGGATATAGCATTTTTTACATTTAAATTACCATTAATAGAATCATTATATAGTAGTGGAATATTAATATTAATATTAATGGCAATAGCAACATTTGTAACATATATAGTACTAACTGCTAAGGATAGGTTAACTAACCATGTTGGTGGAAATGTTACATTTGTAGATTTTAAATCAATAAGTAGTGGAATTACTAGTTTTGCAGGAAAGCAACTTGCTATACTATCTTCACTTGTTATGCTTATGATATCTCTAGGATATATGATTAAAGGATGGAATTTAGCATATTCACCAAGAGGGGTAGTATATGGGGCAAGTTACACAGATGTAGCTGTTTCGCTGAAATTTTTCAGGGTAATATCTATTGCTGCAATAGTATTTGCAATAATAATATTTTTTAGTATAATTGCAAAAAAAATAAAACCAATAATATTTTCGGTAATAATAGTTGGAGTATTGATTGTTGGTGAAACTTTTACAGCTGGATTAATTCAACAATTTATTGTTAATTCAAATGAAAAAACTCTAGAAAAGCCTTATATTGAAAGAAATATAGAATATACGAAAATGGCTTACAATATAGATGAAATAGATGAAATGAATTTTGAGCTTAAAAATGATTTAACTGCTGAGGGATTAAAAAATAATGAAGAAATAGTTGAAAATATTAAAGTTAATTCATATAGGCCAGCCTTAGAATTTTATAATCAATTTCAATATATAAGATATTATTATCAATTTAATGACATAGATATTGATAGGTATTATATTGATGGCAAATATAATCAAGTATTTGTTGCACCTAGAGAGATTAATTTTGATAAATTAGATGAAAATTCTCTTACATGGCAAAATAAACACTTAGCATATACACATGGTTATGGTGTTGTTATGAGTAAGGTAAACTCAGTTACAAGCGAAGGTCAACCTAATTTTATTATGAGTAATATTCCATTAGAAAACAAAACAGATATATCATTAGAAAATCCTAGAATATATTTTGGAGAAAATACTAATGATTATAGTATTGTAAATACCAAGCTAGGGGAAATAGATTACCCAGCGGGTGGAGAAAATGTAACAAATACCTATGACGGTAAAGCTGGTATAGATATGAATTACTTAAATAGAATTATATTTGCAATTAAAGAAGGTAATACTAAATTCTTATTATCTCAAGATATAACAGATGAAAGTAAAATATTACTTAATAGAAATATAGTTAAAAGAGTTAATAAAATTGCTCCATTTTTAAAATATGATAATGATCCATATGTAGTAATTAGTAATGATAGGCTTTATTGGGTTATGGATGCATATACAACAAGTAATAAATTCCCATTTGCACAACCTGTCAATGATATTAATTATATAAGAAATTCAGTTAAGGTTGTAATTGATGCATACGATGGTACCACTGATTTTTACATTACGGATGATACAGATCCTATAGCAGCAACATATTCTAAAATATTTCCAGAGTTATTTAAAGATTTAGATACATTATCTGATGATATAAAATCTCACTTTAAATATCCACAAGATTTATTCAATATACAATGTGAAGTTTTAGGTAGATATCATGTTTCAGATCCTGGTGTATTCTATAATGGTGATGATGTATGGTCAATAGCAAGTGATAAAGATACGGTTGAAGGTCAGGAATCACAAAAGACTGAAGCTTCATACGTTACTATGAAATTAGATGGTGAAGATAAGGAAGAGATGGTAATACTTGAATATTTCAACACTAAGGGAAGAGATAATATGGTTGGTATGTATGGCGTAAGAATGGATGGGGATAATTATGGTAAGATGTTCTTATACAAATTTCCAACCGGCGGAACTGTATATAGTCCAATGTTATTTAAACAAAAGATAAATCAAGATCCAGAAATATCTAAACAGCTTTCTCTTTGGGATACTAAAGGATCACAAGTTCAATTTGGAGATGTACTAATAGTTCCAATTGAAAATTCATTATTATATGTAGAACCGCTTTACTTAAGAGCATCTGGTGAGAATAGTATACCAGAGATGAAAAATGTAATAGTTGGTTATGGTGATAAATTAGTTTTAGAAAAAGATATAACAACAGCACTTGCTAAACTATTTAATATTAAAACTGATGAAAATAATGATATTAATATAGGTGAAGGTGGAGTTATTGATGGTGAAAATATAGGTAAAATACAAGATATTTACAATAAAGCAATTGAATCTCAAAGAAGTGGAGATTGGGCTAAATACGGTGAGTATATAAGTGAATTAGGAAATTTAATAAATCAATTAAACAATTAAAATTAGTATAACAGATGTTATTAGCCACTCTATAAATCCATAATTTTATATTAAGGAAGTAGGGTGGCTATAATTATAACTTATAGTTTATAAGTTAACAATATGGAGGAGTTTATGGATTATGATGTATTAATATTAGGGGGAGGAATTATAGGGTGTGCTTTAGCATATGAATTATCAAAATATAATCTCAATATCGCAGTTATAGAAAAAGATTATGATATATGTAATGATACACCATCTATAAATACTGCAACTATATACGATGGACTAGAGTGCGAAGATGAATTGTCATCTAAATTTATAAGAAAAGGCAACTTGCTTATGGAGGAGTATGCTACAAAATTTAAAGTTCCATATAAAAGATGCGGAACTTTATACATTGCTAGAAATGATGAGCAATCTAAGAATATAGATAGAATGTACAAAAGAGCACAAAATAAAAATATAAATGATGTGAAATTGATTATTGGTGACGATGTATTAGAATACGAACCTAATATAGGTAAAGGTATTTTAAAATCAATATATATACCTAATACAGGGGTTATATGTTCATATGATTTAGCTTTAGCATATGGAGAAATTGCATTTGACAATGGAGTTAATTTTAGGTTAGAAGAAGAGGTTGAATCTATAGATAAAATTAATAAAGGATTTAGAATAAAAACAAGTAGAAATAAATTTTCATGTAAAATTGTAATTGATACTACAAAAGATAAAAATTTGCAGCTGATAAATGAAGAAATAAAACCAGATAATATAGGTAAATTTCTTAAGTATATGGTAATTGATCAAAATTACAGTGAAATGTATTCTAATATTATATTTGATGTAAATGAGAATGAAAGATTATATTTAAGACCTACAATTAATAATGAAATGATAGGGGCTTATAGTAGTTATATAAATGTACCTTATGATAAGGTTGTAGAAAAATTAAAACCATTAACTAAAAAAATTAATGAAAAGGATATTAAGACAGTTTTAAATTGGATGCTCTTTGATGAACCTATAAAAATACAAGATGATATACAAGATAGTGGGTATATGAGCATAAATGTAAATCATTATGGCAAGGTTACAATGACTCCGGCATTAACATTGAATATATCTAAATTAATAGTGGAGAAATTGAATTGTAAATTAAAGAAAGATTTTAATGATAAAAGACGAGAGTATTTTAAATTTAAAAACCTATCTAATGATGATAGAAATAGAATTATTGAAGTAGATAGAAAATATGGTAATATAGTATGCCAGTGTGAAAAAGTAACAGAAGGTGAAATCGTAGATGCTATAAGAAGGCCTCTAGGTGCAAGAACAGTGACAGGTGTTAAAAGAAGAACAGGAGCTGGACTTGGAAGTTGTGACGGATGCTATTGTAAGGATAAAATTATCGATATACTAGCTAGAGAAACAGATAAGCGAATTACAGAGGTTGTTAACAATTCAAAGGATTCAATAATATTACTATCTAGAATAAAAGAATTTGATACAATGTGAGGTAATGAGAAGTGAAAGAAGCAGATATATTAACTACGGTGGTAAGAGTAAAAGGTTCTATAGAAAATAAAGTTGTTTCAGTTAGGAGTAGTGAACCAATATGCAAAGATTTATGGCTTGAATGTTCAAAATGTCTAGGCAGAATATATGTTGGACCACAAACTTCAGAGGGAGATGTTATATGTAAGAACATATTAAATACAGGTGTAGATATAATTTGTACTAAGTCTATTTACAAAAGTAAGTAAAAAACATTGACAAAGAATAGACTAAGGAATAATATAAATATATACAAAATTTATATTATAAACCGTTGAAGAGAATAGTAGTAGTAATTATATATTAAAGAGAATCAGTGGTTGGTGAAAACTGATATATATAATATTATGAATCCACCTCTAAAGGGACTGTGATGAGCAGTACGGCATCTTAAGTGTCGTTAATTTATGAGTGGAATAATTAAGTTTATTCAATTAGGGTGGTAACACGGAGTCTTTCGTCCCTTGTATGGGGTGGAAGGCTCTTTTATTATATAGAAATATAGATATTTTAATACAAAATAGGAGGAATAAAAATGATAGATTTAAAAAGAATAAGAAATAATCCAGATGAATTTAAAGCAAAGATGCAAAATAGAGGTGAGAGCTTTGATTTATCACTTATAGATGAGGTTGTGGAACTTGATCAGAAGAGACGTAATATATTAATTGAAGTTGAAGAATTAAAAAACAAACGAAATGTTACTTCAGCTGAGATTCCTAAACTAAAGAAGCAGGGCATAGATGTATCAGAAACAATGAAAGAAATGAAACTTCTTTCAGATACTATAAAGAATTATGATTTAGAGCTTAATGAGATAGACCAAAAGTTAGAATTTATAATGTTTAGAATTCCAAATGTTCCTCATGACTCAGTTCCAAATGGAAGCACTGACGATGACAATGTAGAAATTAAGAAATGGGGAGAGATTAAGAATTTTGATTTTGAACCAAAGGAACACTGGACAATTGGAACTGATAATAATATGTTAGATTTTGAGAGAGCTGGAAAAGTTACAGGATCAAGATTTACAGTATATAAGGGATTAGGGGCAAGACTTGAAAGATCATTAATAAACTATTTCTTAAATAAGCATACAGATGAAAATGGATATGATGAAGTTCTTCCACCATATATGGTTAACAGAGCAAGCATGATAGGTACAGGACAATTACCTAAGTTTGAAGAAGATGCATTTAAGGTTGCTGATACGGATTATTTCTTAATTCCAACAGCAGAGGTTCCAGTAACTAACATCTATAGGGATGAAACCATAGATGGAGATAAACTTCCAATAAAATATGCTGCTTATAGTGCTTGTTTTAGATCAGAAGCAGGATCAGCAGGAAGAGATACGAGGGGATTAATTAGACAACACCAATTTAACAAGGTGGAATTAGTTAAATTTACAAAACAGGAAGATTCATATACTGAACTAGATAAACTAGTAGAGGATGCAGAAAGTGTATTACAGGGATTAGGTCTTCCATATAGAATAGTGAGAATCTGTAGAGGCGATTTAGGCTTTACTGCAGCATTAAAATATGATATCGAGGTATGGATGCCAAGTTACAATAAGTATGTAGAAATATCAAGCTGCAGTAATTTTGAAGATTTTCAATCAAGACGTGCTAATATAAAGTATAAGGATGATCAAAAGGCTAAGCCTAAATTTGTTCATACTGTAAATGGTTCAGGTGTAGCTATAGGAAGAGCACTAGCAGCGGTACTTGAGAATTATCAAAATGAAGATGGTACAGTAACAGTACCAGAAGTATTAAGACCATATATGGGGTGTGACTTAATTTCCAAGTAAATAATATATTATTAAAGATTCCATTAGATGAAATTTAACTAATGGAATCTGTTTTTATTTTATTAAATTACAGCACATGATAACATCAAAGATTCAAAGAGATTTTAAGGAAATGAAAAATTTAAAAAAATATGTTGACATATGAGCCATTTGTTGATAAAATAATCATTGTAGGAAATGGAGAGATGGTCGAGTTGGTTTAAGGCACCGGTCTTGAAAACCGGCGTACGTGTGAGCGTACCTAGGGTTCGAATCCCTATCTCTCCGCCATATTTTTAAATTGGAGAAATACTCAAGCGGCTGAAGAGGCGCCCCTGCTAAGGGCGTAGGTTGGGTAACCGGCGCGAGGGTTCAAATCCCTCTTTCTCCGCCATTTAAAAATAAACCTGCAAATAAAACTTAATATGTTAAAATCATGTTTATGATTTTAGGTAATATTTATATTACGGAGAGATGGTCGAGTTGGTTTAAGGCACCGGTCTTGAAAACCGGCGTACGTGTGAGCGTACCTAGGGTTCGAATCCCTATCTCTCCGCCATATTTTTAAATTGGAGAAATACTCAAGCGGCTGAAGAGGCGCCCCTGCTAAGGGCGTAGGTTGGGTAACCGGCGCGAGGGTTCAAATCCCTCTTTCTCCGCCAGAATAGTGTGTAGTAATTACTACACACTATTTTTAAATTATTTTATTCAAAATAATTATTGTAATCATTGTTTATATATGATATTATGTAATAGTTATTTAAGAACATATGGGGTGTTAGTTAAATGGATATAACATACGGCTACGGACCGTATATTGCGGGTTCGATTCCTACACGCCCTACCATATTGAGTCATTGTAAGATTATCTTACAATGACTTTTTTTTATGCAACACTATAAAAAATAAAACAATATTAGTACATTTTAATATAAATGTATATAAAAGTATATAATGGTATAAAGATTAAAGAATTATAGGCGATAATAGATATATGCAATTATATATGTTTGGAGGGGATCTTTATGCGTAATAATAGACAGAACAATAACTTGGCAAAATATAGAAAAAATATAGCTAATTTTATTAAAAACATTACCGTTAAGTTAAATAGATTTGTTAAGTCTAAGATAGATAAGAATACAATGGTAAGAGGTAAATCATATAAAGAAAAGAAGAAGAGTAGAAATATAAAAGATATATCAATGGTTTACAAAAATGATAAAATTAGAATTAAGGGTATTAGTGTAAAAAATAAAATTCTCATTAGCATGATAAGTATAACAATTATTTCCATGGTAATAATAAGTGTTTTAATGTATGTTAATTCATCTAAGGTAATTTTAAATCAAAGTGAAAGTGAAATGGAGAATATTACAACATCATCTATTCAAACAATATCCGTAATGATGGATAAAGTTACAAATGAAGCTTTTGCTATTTCAAATTCTAGTGAAAATATTAATATATTAAAGAATTTAAAGAGTAAGGAGCAAGAGGTATTAACGAAAAATATAGATGAAATTAAATTAAATAATAAAGCATTTATTGAATATAAATCCAAAAATACTCATGTTGATAGAATATCTCTAGTTGATACTGGAGGAAATATTATATCAGATAGTGAAGAAAATTTGATAGGTAAAGTTGAAATTGATAACATATATCACAGTACTAGTTCTAGTGGTAGTAAATATATAAGTAATACAATGAAATCTGTAAAAGGAGATAAAAGTGTAGTTGTATTCACATATCCAATACGTGATAGTAATAATTATAATAAGTGTTTAGGTTATGTAGCATTACATGTGTACACAGAGAGTTTTTCATCATATATAGAAAATATCAACATAGATGGAAAAGAAAGTAGTCATGCATATCTAATTGATGAAACTGGTAATTTAATATATCATTCTGAAAATGAAAAGATAGGTCAACAGATAGAAGTAGAGGATATAAAATCTATAGTTGATAAGGTAATGAAGGGTGGAAAAGTAGAAACTGATTCAATAGAATATATAAATAATAATAGAAAAGTTATATCATCATATGGTGTAGTACCTAGAGTTAATTGGGTAATGGTTATAGATGTAGATAGAAGTGATATAAGGAAACCTATATTAGATATGGTAAAACAAATTGTGGTTGTAGCAGTAGTAATGATTATCATTGCATCAATTATAGTAATAATTATGGCTAAGATAATAATAGATCCGATTGTAACTGTGGCAACATTGGTGAATAAAACTGCTAAGTTAGACTTAAGTGACGATAACTTACCTAATATAAAATCTAAGGATGAGATAGGTGCTATATATAGTTCTATATTAAAGATGAGGGAATCATTAAGAGATGTAGTTGGAGAAATAGCATCAACAACTGAAAGGTTAGCTTACAATGTTAATATAGTAGAAGAATCTACTGAGAATTTAAAAATTAAAGCTGATGAAGCTTTAATAGAAACAGAAAGTGTTTCTTCAGGAATTGAGGAAACATCAGCTACATCAGAAGAAATTGTAGCATCATCGTCAGAGATGATGAAGAGTGTAGAAAATATAGCAAATGAAGCTTTATCTGGATATGAAATAACTAAAGATATACTAAATAGAGCTCAGAAGATAAAATCAGGTGCTGTAGAAACTAAAGAAAAATCAAATAATATATATAATAGTGTTAAAAAGGAATTAGATGTAGCGATAGCCAGTTCTAAGGAAGTTAAACAGATTGATGAACTAGCGGACTCTATTCTTAAAATAACACAACAAACTAATTTACTAGCACTTAATGCAGCAATAGAAGCAGCAAGAGCTGGAGATGCAGGTAGAGGATTTTCTGTTGTTGCAGATGAAGTAAGAAAGTTAGCAGAAGAATCTGGAAGAACGGCAACTGATATACAAAGGGTTGTTAAGATGGTAAATAAATCTGTAGAAAATTTAGCTCTTAGTTCAGGAAAGATGATTAACTTCATTGAAAAACAAGTAATACCTGATTACGATAGAAATATAAAAGAAGGTATTCAATATGAGAATGATGCAGATAAATTTAATACATTTATGAATGAATTTAGTAATGAGGCAGAAACACTTCATGAGGCAATTGAGGGTATTGTTAGAGCTTTAGATGAGGTATCACAAACAGTAACAGAGGGTGCTATGGGAGTATCATCTATATCATCAAAAACTATGGATATAGTTGATAACATAGATGGTATAAAAAATACTGCAATAGAGAATAAAAGGAATGCAGATAATCTTAATGAGACTACACTTAAATTTAAACTATAAAAATAGGGGTAAGAATTTATATTCTTACCCCTATTTTTTCACCAAAATGAACAGCTGTTTCAATGCCTAAGCTACTCTGAGCTAATATGTCTTCATCTAAATTAACTATATTTTCTTTAAGAAAAACAATTATAGTGGAACCACCAAATTTGAAATAGCCTTTTTCATCACCACGGTTTACATTTATAGTGCTAGAATATGTTTGGATAATTGATCCTACAAAAGTTGCACCAACTTCTATATATAAAACATCATCGAAATTATCACTTTTTAGTAGGCTATATTCTCTTTTATTCTCTGAAAATACATTACTGATATTCTCGAGAGCCACAGGATTAACAGAATAATAGTGGCCATTTATAATCTTTGAAGTTGAACATATTCCAGAATCTAAAAAATGAAATCGATGATAATCAGTTGGGCAGAGTCTAAATATTAAACAAGTACCATTTTTATAGGTATCACTAATTGATTTGTTTTTAATTAATTCATCTATATTATACTTAAATCCTTTTACAGAAAATGAAGTATCAGAATTAATTTTATTTATGGCTAATAATTTTCCATCACATGGAGATATAAATGTATTTTGATTATCAGATATTGAACGACTGTTTGAAGTGAGTTCTCTGTAGAAAAAATCGTTGAATGACGTATATTCATCTATATTTTTAGCGTAATCCTTCATGTCTATATTGAAATCTTTAACAAAGTTTGAGATATAAGATTTACTAATTTTCATGTCACAAAATCGTCCATATATAGTAGTTAAAAACTTACGCTTTGCAATACTAGGAAGAAAATGCTTGCCTAGTGTATTGTTATATATAAGTGATAAAGCTCCATCACCAGCAACAGATTCGATTTCATAGGTTTTATTTTTTCTGTTATAATATTTTATCATAAAATCACCTCTAAATTTAAATGTTAAACTAATTTAACGTTAGATTTATTATATCACAGAAGAAACATGGAATTTACTATTAATACATTTCATAAAATAAAAAACTACAGGCTATTTAAATTAAGATGAATTTAAATAAACTGTAGTTTTTAGTTAATTAGATTATTAGATTATTAGATTACTTCACTATTAGTAAGTTTTCTCATATCTTCATCAGATGGTTTTTCACTTCTTTTTTTAAAGAAATCTTCAGCAATTTGTGGGAATGCTAAATAAGAAAGTACATCTTCTTCGCTAGAGATTATATCCTTTAAATCCTCTTTTGTCTTTAAGAAAGCAGGCTCTAAACTATCAGCAAATCTTCCTTTAATAGGAGAATCATTACCAAGGGCCTTTTTAAGAACATCTTCATTTATTTTACCAGGAGCTTTACCATATTCTCCTCTACAATAAGCTTTAACTTCTTTAAGAACCATTTTATATCTTTCGCCAGTTAATACGTTAACAGTAGCTTGAGTTCCAACCATTTGGCTCATTGGTGTAACAAGTGGTGGAAAACCTAAATCTTCTCTTACTCTTGGTACTTCTGCAAGAACTGCGTCAAGTTTGTCTATAGAATTTTGAGCTTTAAGCTGAGAAATCATATTAGACAACATACCACCAGGTATTTGATTTGTTAAACCTTCTGGTTGAGGAGTTAAAACCATAGGATCTAGAAGTCCAGATTTTAATACTTTCTCTCTAACAGGTTTAAAGAAATTGTTTATATCAGTTAATTTATCTACATTAACACCAGTTGTAAATCCAGCAGTTTCTAATGCGTGATACATTGTTTCTGTTGGTGGTTGAGCTGTACCGCTTGAGAATGAAGAAATTGCAGTGTCAATTCCATCTATACCAGCCTCAGCAGCCTTATAGTATGACATTTCAGCAATACCATTTGTACTATGAGAGTGTAAGAATACAGGTATTTTCACAGTTTCTTTTATACTTTTAACTAGGTCATATGCGATAGAAGGCATTATAAGTCCAGCCATATCTTTTATGCATATAGAGTCTGCACCCATATTTTCAAGCTGTTTTGCAAGGTTTGTATAGTTGTTAACATCATGAATTGGGCTTACAGTATAAACTATAGTTCCTTGTGCATGAGCTTTTAGTTTTTTTGTCTCATCCATAGCAACTTCTATGTTTGTAAAGTCATTTAAAGCATCAAAAATTCTTAGTATGTCAATACCATGATATACTGACATTTTAACAAATTCTCTAACAACATCATCGGGATAATGTTTATAGCCTAAAATGTTTTGACCTCTTAGTAACATTTGAAGTGGTGTTTTTGTAACTATTTTCTTTATGTTTTTTAATCTTTCCCATGGATCTTCATTTAAGTATCTAAGACAAGAGTCGAATGTTGCGCCCCCCCAACATTCTAATGAATAATAACCTGCATTATCCAACTCTTTAAGAATTGGTGCGAAATCTTCAAAAGGAAGTCTTGTTGCTATAAGAGATTGATTGGCATCTCTAAGTACCGTTTCTGTTATATTAATTTTTTTCATCCTAAATCACCTCTGAAATTTTTATTGCATAATTATAATATATTAGTATTTTAACACAGTTTAAAATAAAAAACTGCAATAAATAAGTTATTTTTCTGACAAATATGAATAAATTTATTTAATATACAATTCGTCATAATAAAATACATTTATATGTAAATATTATTATGATAAACAGCTTATAAATTTAAGATTTCATAACAAAATATAGAAAATGGTCTATTGACTAAAAATAGATATATCATTATAATGATTAGTAGATACATGCGCCCGTAGCTCAGTAGGATAGAGCATCCCCCTCCTAAGGGGAAGGCCGGAGGTTCGACTCCTCTCGTGCGCACCAAACTTAGTAAACTTGTGTTACTAAGTTTTTTTTATAGATTAAAAAGGTATAATGATATACTAGCAAGTTACTTAAAGGAGAATAACCCATGAAAAATTATTTTCTAGAAGAAGCTATTAATCAAGCCAGAATTGCAAGAAGTAAAAATGAAGTCCCGGTAGGTGCAGTAATAGTGAAAGATAATAAGATAATATCTACGGGGTATAATACAAAGGAGTCTACTAATGATCCTACTGATCATGCAGAAATAATAGCGATAAAAGGTGCAACTAAGGTTATTGGTGATTGGAGACTTAATGAATGTGATATGTATGTAACATTGGAGCCGTGTACAATGTGTGCAGGTGCAATTGTGCAAAGTCGTATAAGACACCTATATATAGGAACTTTTGATCCAAGAGCAGGTGGATGTGGATCTGTATTCAATATAACTCAAAGCGAGCACTTAAATCATTGGGTAGATGTAAATTGGCTTTACAATGAAGAGTGTAGTAAGTTATTAGAAGAGTTTTTTAAAGAAAGGAGGGATAGGTAAATGAGTGATGAATCAAAGGATGAGTTGTTAAGACAATTAGTATTAGATAAGTTTACAAAGGTATGCCCGTGCAAAGTAGTAACAAGGGCAGCTATAAAAAAGGCTATATCAGAAGGGGCTACAACTGTAGAAGAAGTTAGCAAGACAACAGGTGCATGCACTGGTAGCTGTAAGGGAAGAAGATGTAAAGATAAAGTTAAAGAGTTAATAAAAGAATACAAATAAATACCTCAATAGGTTATAATATTATAAAAAGCATTGAGGAGGGGAATATATGAATCCAGTAGCATTTAATATCTTTGGAATGCCAGTAATGTGGTATGGTATTATAATATGTTCAGGCACTATGCTTGCATTATTATTAAGCCAATATACTTCTAAGTTAAAGGGAATAAGCTATGATGATGTATTAACTATATTTTTAATAACATTTCCAATAGCAATAATTGGAGCTAGGCTTTACTATGTTATTTTTGAATTTAGTTATTATAAAGATAACTTGATAGATATACTTAATATAAGACAAGGTGGACTTGCTATTCATGGTGGATTAATTGCAACATTTATAGTTGTATATATATGTGCTAAGAAAAAGGGATTAAAATTTTTAGCATGTCTTGATATGACAGCACCATGTATAATTTTAGCCCAAGCAATTGGAAGATGGGGAAATTTCTTTAATCAAGAAGCTCATGGTGGAGAAGTAACTAAAGCGTTTATAAGTAAATTTCCAGAATTCATTCAAAGCGGTATGTTTATCAATGGAAATTATTATCATCCAACATTTCTATATGAATCTATATGGAATTTGATAGTTTTCTTCATATTATTCTATATGTTGCATAAGGTAAAAGAAAATGGAGTTGTAGCGTTAAGTTATATAGGTCTTTATTCTATAGGACGATTCTTCATAGAAGGTCTTAGAACAGATAGTCTTATGGTATATGGACTTAGAACAGCACAAATAGTAAGTATATTAGGAGTAGCAATATGGATTATAGGATTAGCAATAATCTATAGAAAGAACAATAGAAAAAAATATACTATTCCTCATATTTAAATACATTAATAAAACCTTTGTAACTAAGTGATATTTTAAAATAAAAAATTTACGTAGTCACAGAGGTTTCCTTTAAGAATTTTTATAAGAATTATATTTTACTAGGTGGCAACACTATTGATATAATAGAATATACATTAATTTTATGATTAGTTAGAAAATATTTTACTTGAAACAAGAGATTTTAAAGAGTATAATAAGAAATACATGATATGGAGAGATGTCCGAGTGGTCGAAGGAGCACGCCTGGAAAGCGTGTATAGGGGCAACTCTATCAGGGGTTCAAATCCCCTTCTCTCCGCCATGTCGTGCTAGATGGGGAGTCAGCGGTGCCCTGTAACCTGCAATCCGCTACAGCGGGGTTGAATTCCTTGCTTAGGTTTTAATCTGTATGGTCTGGCCTATATAAGTGGCGTTGAGAATTGGGCCCCACGCAATGGAAACTCATGAACCTCGTCAGATCTGGAAGGAAGCAGCGATAAGTGAGACCTTCCATGTGCCGTGGACCAACCTGGTTTGAGTTAACTGTATAGGTAACGCATATAGATTAATTATCGAAGCAAGGTGCACGACTTTATTTTAAGATGTTTAATACATCTTTTTTTTTACTTTTTTTTAAATTATAGAATTAAGTTGAGGATTAGTTTTAAGTATGTATATCTATTTAAAACTATAAAATTAACACATTAAAATGATAATATTTAGAATATAGAGTTCAATGGATTACTTCACATAAGTTGGTAAACAATATATAATAGAATTAATATAAATTTTAATTTAAAATGTGCAATTTAGAATTTAAGATAAATTATAAAATTATTGTAATGTCACAATGGTTATAAGGAGTGAGAATACATGGGTTATAGAGCACTTTATAGAGAGTGGAGACCAAAGGATTTCAATGATGTAGTAGGTCAACCACACATAACAACTACACTTAAAAATGCAATACAAAATGATAGGATAGCTCATGCATACTTACTATGTGGTACACGAGGAACAGGAAAGACTTCAACGGCAAAGATATTAGCAAAGGCTATAAATTGTCTTAATCCTATGGAAGGTGAACCTTGTAATGAATGTGAAATGTGTAAAAATATCAATAAAGGTGTTGCTATAGATGTTACTGAATTAGATGCAGCATCACATAATAGCGTTGATAATATAAGAGATATAATTGACGATGTTCAGTACCCACCACAAGAAGCAAAGTATAAGGTATTTATAATAGATGAAGTTCATATGTTGTCAATTGGGGCAGTTAATGCATTTCTTAAGACATTAGAGGAGCCACCGAGTAGAGTTATATTTATACTTGCAACAACAGATCCACAGAAGCTTCCAATAACAATATTATCAAGATGTCAGAGATTTGATTTTAAAAGAATAAGTAGTGAAAACATATTCTTAAGATTAAAACAAATAGCTAACTCATTATCAGTGGACATTGAAGATGATAGTTTAAGACTATTATCTAGAATGTGTGATGGTGCAATGAGAGATGCTCTATCAATATTAGATCAAGCTATTTCTATAAACAATAAAGTTACGTATGATGATTTAGTAGATATGCTTGGAATAACTACTAATGATAGTATGGTATCTATAGTAGATTTTATTATAAGCAGAGATACAGAAGATTGTATTAGAGTTGTGAATAAGTTAATTTCAGATGGTAAAGATGTTTCTATATTAATTAGAGATTTAATAACACATATGAGGAATATCCTTATGGTTAGTGTTAGTAATAATCTTGAAGATGTATTAGATATGTCAATAGAGAACATAGAAGGTATAAGGAACCAGAGTACCAGAATTAGAGTAGAAGAGATAATGAGGTGTATAAGCATTCTTCAAGAAGCTGAAGATAATGCAAAGGGTACAAAACAAGCTAGGATATATTTAGAACTTGCAATAATAAAGATGTGTAAAATAAAATATGATACATCAATTGAAACGGTATTATCAAGATTAAATATGTTAGAAGAAAAAATATCATCAGGAAACATAACGGTGCAAGGTGCTATAAGTGAAGTAAAGCAAATAAAGCCTGAAATAGGGAATAAAATAAATAGAGAAAATGAATTGAATCAGGTTAAAATAAATAAATCAAATTCAGAGAATGAACCTATAGTAAATGTTAATAGCAAACTTAGTGTAGATGTAATTAGAAAATCATTTAAAGACATACAAAACATTCTTAAACAAAAAAATAACATTGTATTAGCTACAGCATTAATGATGGGAAGAGTTCAAGGGTTTAGTAATGGGGTAATTACTATAGGATTTACGAAACAATATAATTTTCACAAATTGAGACTTGAAAAAGATGAATATAGAAAAACTATTAATGATATTTTCTCGGAGGCACTAAAGGAACGTGTCACTGTAACTTATGATATAGAGGATGATGGCGAAGCTAAAGAAGTTGATAAAGAAAAAATGTTATCAGACATATTTCCAGAGAGTTTAGTTGAAATATATGATGAATAAAAAAGTGTTTTAATAATATGATTATTACATTATAATATTATATATAATAATCATAATGAGGATATAATTTTAAGGAGGGTATTACAATGGCAAAAGGTGGATTTCCAGGAATGGGTGGAAATATGAATAATTTAATGAAGCAGGCACAAAAGCTACAAAAACAAATGGAGGATGCTCAAAAAGACTTAGAAACTAAGGAGTTTGAAGCATCAGTTGGTGGTGGTGCTGTGACAGTAACAGTAACAGGAAAGAAAGTTATAAAGGATATAGTAATTAAGCCGGAAGTCGTTGATCCAGATGATGTAGAGATGTTACAAGAT
The DNA here is from genome assembly GCF_036660475.1 of Clostridium sp. GTDB lineage: Bacteria > Bacillota > Clostridia > Clostridiales > Clostridiaceae > Clostridium_J. The sequence continues at coordinate 18,282 of NZ_JAVXAO010000025.1, forward strand.
TTGGTTTTAACAGCAGTTAATGAAGCTCTAAAAAAAGCAGAAGATGAAACAAATGAATCAATGGGTAAATTAACAGGTGGACTTAATATGCCTGGATTATTTTAATTAGATGGCAAATTTGGAGTTTTATCCTGTTGCAATAGAAAAATTAATTGAAGAATTCGGGAAACTACCTGGCATTGGAAGTAAAACTGCACAAAGACTTACTCTACATATTTTAAATCTTCCAAGAGAAGGTGTTGAAGAGTTTGCAAATGCTTTAATAAAAGCAAGGGGTACTATAAAGTATTGCTCGATATGTGGTAATTTTACAGATAGTGATCCATGTGCGATATGTTCAAATCCGAATAGAGATAAAAGCACTATATGTGTAATAGAACAACCTAAAGATATTATGACATTAGAGAAGGTTAGGGAATTCAATGGTGTATATCATGTGCTTCATGGAGCTATATCACCAATGAATGGTAGAGGACCGGACGATATAAGGCTAAAAGAGCTTATAACTAGGGTGAATGATGACTTGAAAGAGATTATAGTTGCAACAAATCCTAATATAGAAGGAGAAGCTACAGCTATGTATATTTCTAAGATTTTAAAACCTTTTGGAATTAAAGTTACAAGAATAGCTCATGGAATTCCAGTAGGTGGAGAATTAGAGTATGCAGATGAAGTTACATTATCAAAAGCCTTAGAAGGTAGAAAAGAAATATAAGTAAATTTAAATATAATATAAAGAGATAGATGAAATTTTCATCTATCTCTTTATATTTAAGTAGAAACTTTAATAAATGGTAGATACATTACATATACTAGATGTTCTAATGTATAGAAATTTAGAAAAATATCATAAATAAATCAATTAAATTTTAATATGGTATAACACAAGAAATATATGTCAAAAATTATATATATGAATATATATTGGAGGTACTATATGGATAGGAATAAAATAATGGAAATTATGATGTTTAATAATATTTATACAGAGGAACAATGCGAAATAATAAAAGGAATTCAAAATTCTATAACTGAAATAGAAGTTGCGAGAAGCTGTTTTGATAATGTAGGTGATCCTAATTTAATTGATATTGCTATATATAAAGAAAATGAGGCAAAATCTAGATATGTATATTTCTTGGCTCAAGCAAAGGAGAAGGGTATAACTGTAAATGCGAACTGTATGATAGAAGAATTAAATTATTATTCAAAGTAGTAATTTTAAGTTTTGAATTTGATATAATATTAAAGAAGGGGTGGGATATTATGCAAAGTATAATGGTGTTTATAATAGCTATAGTTGCTGTATTTATTATTGGTAAAGTGTTTGCTTGGCCATTAAAGGTGTTGTTAAATCTAATTATTAATGGAATAGGTGGAGGAATACTGTTATGGCTTATAAATTTAATTGGTAGTAATTTTGGGCTTACTATACCTATTAATGCAATAACAGCTTTAATAGCAGGTATATTAGGTATTCCAGGTGTGTTATTTTTAATAATACTTAACTATATAAGGTAATTAAATTAAGGAGTGTATAATTTTACGAGATTATATGCTCCTTATCGCTATTAACATAATGCTAAAATAAATTAATTAGCAAGGTCAAAATATAAAGTTTATGTTAGCTATTTATTACTCAATAAATACTGATATTATTGATATAGATTAGGTGGGACAAGAAATTCAACCAATACTTATCCTAGTGTATCAATATGAGTAATTTGTAGCATTATAAAGAAATATATAGTATATAGTGTATATTTTTGGTGTAAGGGGAGAATAACTATACTGTAGGATTAAAAACCATGGTATTATAAGTCTTGTCGCTGAGAGATGCGGCAAAGAAACA
>NZ_JAVXAO010000026.1:0-11319 GCF_036660475.1 Clostridium sp.
ACTGCTACATGCATAGGTCTTGCAGCTATTAAACTTCTTAAAATGGATAAGGATGCGACAATGGTTATATTGCCATCAGACCATTATATAGAAGGAGAAAAGGCCTTTTTAGATACTCTAAAGAGTGCGGTTGATTTGGCAGAAAAAAGAAGGGGCTTAGTAACTATAGGAATTGAACCTAGTAGACCAGAAACTGGCTATGGATATATTGAGATGGGAGATCCAGTTTTAAATGCAATGAAGACGTATAAGGTGGCTAGGTTTACAGAGAAGCCTAATGTAGATGTGGCCAAAGATTTTATACTTAAGGGAACTTATTTATGGAATTCAGGTATGTTCGTATGGAGGGCTGATGTTTTTTTAAGGGAAATGCAAAAGTATTTACCGAAGATGCATAATTCTATTAGTGAGATTTATAAACATGTTGGGGAAGAGGATGAAGATGAAGTTGTAGAACGGGAATATAAAATAATAGATGGCATATCTGTAGACTTTGGAATAATGCAAAAAACGAGAAAAGGATATGTGATTAAGAGTGAATTCCAGTGGGATGATATAGGTAGTTTTGCATCTCTTACACGTTTTTTAAATGATTCAAAAGGTAATAAGGTAATGGGTTCTGCATACTTAGATTCTAGCGAAAACTGCGCAGTATTTGGTCAGAAAAACCTTATTATAGGATTTGGGATTAAAGACTTAGTTATTGTAGATGCAGGGGATGTTATTCTTGTAATGGATAAAAATAAGGATCAAGAAATTAAACATCTTCTAAATGAGATGAAAAAAGAAAAGCAATTTGATGAATTCTTGTAAAATAAAAAAGCCACCGAATAAATTATTCGGGGCTTTTTTCAATTAAAAATTAATTTTCAATTCCCAATTTAGCATATGCTTCTAGTGTTTTTCTAGCTGTGTTTTCCCAAGAAAATTCCTTTGATTTAGCTAAACCTAACCTACTTAGTTCACAGCGAAGAGTTTCACTACCTAGTACAAGTTCCATGGCATTTTGTAGGGTGTTATCTTTATATGGATTGATTAGTATTCCACTATGACCGACAACTTCTGGAATAGATGTAGTGTCACAGGAGATAACAGGGGTGCCACAACTCATTGCTTCAAGTGGGGGAAGTCCAAAGCCTTCGTATAATGATGGATATACAAAACATTCACAGGCATTATAGTAAATTGGAAGATCCTCGTCAGGGGCAAATCCTGTGAATTTTATATAGTTACCCATATTTAGTTTATCTACAAGTTTAACGAGTTCCTGAGATTCATCTCTGTATGACCCAACAATAACTAGGTTATATTCTTTTGACATATGAGATTTAAGCTTGGCAAAGGAGGTAATTAAGGCATATACATTTTTGCGTTTACTAAAGCCACCTACATATAGCATAAAGGGTTTATCTATTTGATATTTTTCTTTTATTATAGCTTTACATTTTTCTTTATCTAGAGGTACATATTTTTTATCAGCGGCAAGGGGTGTTACAAAAATTTTATCTTCATCCATAGGAAAGAATCTTAATATATCTTTTTTTGAGTACTCGGAAACAGTGATAAGCCCACTACTAATTTCAGTTACAAGAGGAAGCTCTTTTAAAAATTTTAGTAGATAACCACGTCCTACTGTTTCAGGCATAATATATGGAATTAAATCGTGAATAGTAGCTACTTTTTTACAATGAATATCCTGATTTAATCCTATTCCGTTTTGTGGAACGTGGTATAAATCAATATTTTCAGTCTTTAAGTTTTCAGGAAAAAAATTATCTTGAAAGAATCGTTGATACTTTTTTGAACACATAACTAAGTTTGAATTTTGTGTTTTATAGGACTCATAATTTTCACCAGACCAATATATTTGGTAGGAGTTATCTGTATCTATACTAAGTAAATTTTTTAGTAAGTTTTCTGTATATGTTCCAATACCGCTACCGTTATACCAGTTTATACCTCTACCGTCTATGGCAATATTCATAATTTCAACTCCTTTAAAAGGTATATAGTATATATTAATCAATGAATAAATATGTGTTACAAATACTTCAAAACTAAACACACATTTATTCAGGTTATCATATATTACCTATAGAAGGTGTTGGAGGAGGTTTCTTTGGAAAAGTTAAAAATAATAGAGATTTTGAAGCATGAATATAATATTGAAGCAACTTCAATTGAGAAACTAAAAGGTGTCTATAGAGTAGAAACAAGTGAAAAAATATATTGTTTGAAGATAGTTAAATATGAATTCCCACATTTTTTATTCATACTAGGAGCTATCAAGCACTTGAATGATAATAAATTTGAATATGTACCAAACATAATAAAGACAAGAGAAGGAAGCGACTATATAAAATTTGGCATGTATTTTGGGTATTTAACACTTTGGATGAAAGGTAGGGAATGTTCCTATGATAACCCAATTGAGTTAACAATTGCAGCAAGAAAGCTCGGAGAACTTCATAAGGCGAGTCAAGGATTTTTAGTAACGGATAATATGAGACCAAGGGTAGGTTGGCTTAAATGGATAGAGGTTTATAGAACTAGACGAAGTGAAATATTGGACTTTAAGAGGATACTAGAACTAAAAACTGAAAAGACACCAGTGGATATTTATTATGCAGATATTATGGACGAGGAGCTTAGACGATGTGATAGAGCAATTGATAATCTGTGTAATAGTAATTATGAAAATAGTATGTTAAAGGAGATAAAGCTGGGTGGATTTTGCCATCATGATTATGCTCATCACAATATTTTAATTTGTGATAATACAGAGATTCAAGTTATTGATTTTGATTATTGTATTCTAGATTCTCATTTACATGATTTAGCTAGCCTGTTAGTTAGGGCTATGAAGTATGGTAGGTGGGATGATGAGAGGATGAAGCTTATATTAAGGGGTTATAAATCTGTACATCCACTAAAGGAAGAGGATATTGAAATCATGGCAGCTTTTATGGAATTTCCACAAGATTATTGGCAGCGTGGGATTCAATATTATTGGGAAGAAAAACCTTGGGGAGATGATTTCTTTCTTAAAAAATTAAAATTATATGCAGAAGATATAGAGGGTAGAGAAGAATTTATAAATAAATTTAGAGTGTTTAAGTTAAGCAATCTCTAAGGAGGAGATTTAGTGAATAAGGATAACAATGGAAGGGATATGAATGGCATAGGTGATGAAGAATTAAAAAGTGTAGAGGACTATGATAAAAAACTTGAAAACATGGAGGCATACATTAAGGAATTAAAGAAAATTAAAAAAAGAAAAAAGAAGATATTAGAGTTGGAAAATCAGCAGCAAGAGATAATGAGGAAAATGAATAAACCAGAAAAAAATAAACATAGGCAGAGATAGAGGTGGGATAATGAATAGATTTTTTTATGATAGTTTTCAACAATATTTAAGCACTAGAGGCGTAAAAAAAGTAAATTTCATGTTAAAAGACAATGAAACTTTAAATAGAAGGATTTTAGAAGAAAGAGTTATAGAACAGCTATATATAATAAACCAAGTACATGAATTATCTTGTGGGTTTAATGGGTATTTAAGAAAGCGAATTAATAATCATACATGTAAGCTTATTGAAGAAGATAAGATACAGCTAAAAAAATTCAGAAGGAATTTGGAGAAGATAAGAGAAAGTGGACCTATTGATAGAGTGGAAGAAATTATTTTAGAAAACGGTGACGAGATCTTAAATAGAGGCGAATTGGTAATTAATACAATAATTGAAAATGGATATATAGAGTTAGTTGCAAGAAGTATGCATAATGTGGAAATATGTTTAACTGATGTGGATTTTGATAATTTATTAAAGGGAAAGGATGAAACTATAGAAATTGCAAATTTCGATGATATAGCTTACAACATGGTGGAGATGGATTGTTACTATTTTTTAGCTAAACTTAAAAGAAAAGGTTTCTATGTTGATTTTGAAAAATGTATTGATATATTTTGTAAACTAGAGGGTTTAGATGAAAATAGCAATATATTTATTCGTGCTCTTTTATCATATCCATATGAGTTTATGAGGATATATGATAAATACAAGAAAAATAAGAAGAGTTGGAATGAGGAGGAATATATACGTAGATTAGTAAATGGGATTAAAGAAGATGAGAAATCTTTGATATAAGGTGGTGAATAAGGATGGAGACAAGATTTTCTCACAAGGAGTGGTTAAGCAGATATTCATTAGATGTAGACCTGTTAGATAATTATGATTTTCTAGTAACCGATGTGATACCTCTAAGAAAAGTATTTGTACTAGTTACAGATAGGGGGAATAAGATTCTAAAAAAAGTACACTATGAGGAGGAGGATATTAGGTTTATAAAAAGCGGAATGGAATATATGAAAAATAATGGGTTTAATAGGATAATGAATTTTATCGTAAATAAGAATGGACATATCATTACTAAGTGGAAGGAAAGTACCTATGTTGTTATGGAATTAATAGAGGGTAGAGAATGTGAATATAATAATCCTTTAGATATAGCTATAGCAGTTAATGGACTATCAGATATGCATAATGCATCTAAGGGAATAAGTTTTTCATCAAAGTCAAAGAGATATATGCCCTTTAAGGCTATAGATAATTATAGAGATAAATTTGAAGATTTGCAGAGGTTAAAGGAGCGGGCTATTAGCTATGAAAATAAAAATGAATTTCATGATATATTTCTTAGATATGTAGATGGATTTCTTGAAGACATGAAGAAGAGTATAGATATTATGGAAAAATCAACTTACTTAGAAATGTGTAACTATAATGAAAATTTTATTCTTTGCCATGGTGATTTAGCCTATCATAACATCATTATAGAGGATAATAAAAGTTATTTTATAGATTTTGATTATTCAACAGTAGATTTAAGAGTCAATGATATCTGTAATATTATAAATAAGGTTACAAAGAATAGCTGCTATGATTTTAATATTTTAAAGTTAATAATTGATGAATATAATAAAGATGTTCCACTAGGAAGGGATGAGTATGAAGTTCTTTATGGAATGCTATCATTCCCAACAGAGTTCTACTCTATAGCAAAAGATTATTTTTATAGAAAAAAACTTTGGAAATATGAAACTTACCTGTATAAAATAAAGAAAAAAGTGCAAGATATAGATGAAAGACAAGAAATGATAGAAAATTTCAAAAACCTTTACGTAATGGCTACTGTATAGTCCCCCCTAGCAGTAGCAAAAGGAAGATACTTTAACTTGGTTTTAGTATCTTCCTTTTTAAATTTAAAATTAAAAATGTAAAATTAAAAAATAGGAATAAAACTCCAAAGGGAATTCAATAATTATTTATAATTATTGAGTCATAGATTTTCAAGGTTTCTGCCGCCGTTTTTTCCCAGGTTAAGGAGTTGCATTTATCAAATCCTTTTTTTATAAGACTTTCTCTAATAGTATTATCTAGCAATGCGCTTAGAATACTTTCCATAAGCTCATTTGTACTGTAAGGAGAACAGAGTAAGGCGCTGTCGCCTAAGACTTCAGGGAGTGATGTAACATTAGAAGCAACTACAGGAGTTCCACATGCCATAGCTTCTAAAGGCGGGAGACCAAAGCCCTCATAGAAAGATGGATATACAAGGAGTGAAGCACTATTATATAAATAAGGCATATGCTCCATTGAAATAAATCCAGGGAATATGATTTTATCTGTCATGCCAAGTCTTTCAGATAAAGATTTGTAAATTGGATATGATAAACCTTTACTCCCTGCAATAATTAATTTCATATCTGACGGAAGTTTAGTGTGTATTTTGCTAAAGGCTTCTATTAGGCCAGAGATATTTTTTCTAGGACTAAATCCACCTACATATAAAATATAGTTAGCAGGTATAGAGTAGTGTTGTTTTAGTATATTTCTACAAAGGGTTTTATTTATAGGTTTATAAATATCTTCACTTGCCAAGTGGGTTACATGTATTTTATCTTTTGGGAAATTGAAATCTTTAGAGATATCTTCCTTTGAAAATTCAGAAACGGTAATTATTCCATCACATCTATTTATAATGGATTCCATTTGAGTATTAAATATATTAAGATATGTTTCCCCAACGGTTTCGGGCATATGGAGTGGTATTGTGTCGTGAAGAGTAATTACAAATGGGTGACTATGGCAAATAGGAAGTCCTATGCCGTTTTGTGGAACGTGATATATATTTAAATCTTTATCTTTAAGTACTGTGGGATGGTTTACATTATTCCAAAATATATTTGATGAATTACTTTTAAGATAACTTATTTCAAAATTTTGGTTGAAGTTTATGTTCAGAGTGTCATCATCATTAAATAAAGTATATTTATTAATGCTATCAATATTATTCATAGCATTAATTAATTGATAGGTATAGGTTCCTATTCCAGTTCCTCTGTACCACTTAGCGGCCCTCATATCAATACCAATATTCATATTAATACTCCTTCTAAATACATTCTAATAATGTATAGTATTCAACTAAAGGCAAATATGTTAAGAACTATTCTAAAATATAGTATAAATACATATAAATTATGGAGGGGGTGCGAAATTATGATGAGAGAATTTGAAATTGAACGCCAATTTGATATTAAAATTGAAAGTATTAAGCCTAATAAGGGCGTTTATCAATTAAAAACAAATAAAGGCGTTAGGTGTTTGAAAAAAATAAGCTATGGCACTCAAAAGTTACTATTTGTGTGTGGGGCTAAAGAACACCTATACAATAATGGGTTTAAGAATATAGATAGATATTATCTAAATACAGAAGAGAAGCCGTATGCTTTAGTTAACGAAGATATATACACCTTGTCAGAGTGGATAGATGGAAGAGAGTGCGACTTCCATAGTGATGATGATCTAGTATTAGCATCTAAGGCTTTAGCTAGATTTAACCAGTCATCTAAAGGATATGAGCCATCGGAAAATAGTAAGTTGAAATCGGATTTAGGTAGATGGCCACATTTAATTGAGAAAAGGATAAAATCTTTCGATAAAATGAAGGAAATGGTTAGGAAGAAGAAAAATCATAAAACTGACTTTGACCTAAGTTATATAAAATCCATGGATTATTATAAAATTTTAGGGAAAAAGGCGTTAGAGACATTGAATAAATCAAATTACTACGAGATTTGTAGGATTGCAGAAGAAGAAAAGAGTTTTTGCCATCATGACTTTACTTATCACAACATAATAATTAGTGAGAATAATGAAGTTAGCGTAATAGATTTTGATTACTGTAAGCGTGAGGTTAGGACTTTTGATTTATCAAACTTTATGATAAAAGTTTTAAAAAGGCGTGACTGGGATTTTGAGGTAGCTAAATTAATTATAGATAATTATAATCAGGTATCTGAACTTACCAAGGATGAATATAATGTGTTATATGCCTTTCTTATGTTCCCGCAACGTTACTGGAGAGTATGTAATAGATATTACTACAATGAAGTGAACTGGGTGCAAAACACCTTTAATAAGAAATTAGAAGAGTTAATAGCAGAGCAAGGAAAATTTGAAGAATTTATGAAAAATTTCAAGGAATTTTATACAGTTTAAGCTAAATTTAAAATTTTGAATTAAAAAAGTTGTGGAATTAATTAATTCCACAACTTTTTGCATTAAGTGTAATTAGAATGCATTATTTATTAAGTCAGCAATTTCTGAGACTAGAGGTAGACGAGGATTAGCGGTAGTGCATTGATCTTCAAAGGCTTCATCTGCTAGCTCATAAAGAACTGAGTCAAGATGTTCCCTAGTTACACCACACTGGCTTAATGTTAGAGGGATATTTAGTTCAATCATAAGGTTTCTAACAGCTTCTACTAGGCTGTCCACAGAGCTTTCATAGCTTGAGGAATCTAGACCTAATGATTTGGCTATTTGCATGAATTTTTCAGGTGCTTTATAGTGTTCATATTTAGGGAAAGCAACTAGTTTGCTAGGATTACTTCCATTATATTTTATTACATGAGGAAGCATTATAGCGTTTGCTCTTCCATGAGGAATATGAAATTCTGAGCCTAGTTTATGGGCTATACTGTGATTAACACCTAGGAAGGCGTTTGTAAATGCCATGCCTGCCATGCAAGATGCATTGTGCATTTTTTCTCTTGCTAGAGCGTTACTTCCATCTTTATACGCAAGTGGAAGGTAGTTAAATACCAATTCCATGGCTTTAAGAGCTAAAGCATCCGTGTAGTCAGATGCCATTACAGATACATAGGCTTCAATGGCATGAGTTAGTACATCAAGTCCAGTGTCAGCGGTTACTGATGGTGGTACTGTCATTACTAGATTAGGATCTATTATTGCAATATCTGGCGTTAATTCATAGTCTGCAAGAGGATATTTTATATTATTTTTCTTGTCAGTTATAACTGCAAAGGCAGTAACTTCTGAGCCTGTACCTGAAGTAGTAGGAATTGCTACAAGTTTAGATTTTTTACCAAGGTGAGGGAATTTAAATGCCCTTTTTCTAATGTCCATAAATCTTAGTTTTAATCCGTCAAAATCTATGTCTTCATTTTCATAGAAGAGCCACATTCCTTTAGCAGCATCGATTACCGAACCACCACCAAGAGCGATTATAACATCCGGTTCAAAATTACGCATTTGCTGAGTTCCGTTCATGATTGTATCGGTAGAAGGATCTGGTTCTACATCTAAGAATACGTTTATATCAAAGTTAGCTTTTTTAAGATATCCCATTACCTTAGATACATATCCGAGTTTATCCATGAATTTATCAGCTACAATAAATGCTCTTTTTCCATGTAGTTTTTCAAGATAGCATAATGAGCCTGGTTCAAAATATATTCTTTCAGGAACTCTAAACCATTGCATATTAACCTTCCTTTTAGCCACTCTTTTTATATTTATAAGATTGTTTGCACTAACGTTTTGGGTAGTTGAGTTTCTTCCCATAGTTCCACAACCTAAGGTTAAAGATGGCATATTAACATTATATATATCACCGATAGCACCTTGAGATGAAGGTGAGTTGATTATTATTCTACCAACTTTAACTCTTCTAGAAAATTCTTTAATGACATTTTCATTTGTACAGTGAAGTACAGCTGAATGCCCAAGACCACCAAAAGATATCATATCCTCTGAACATTTAATACCTTCATCGGTACTGTTTACTATAAACATTGAAAGTATAGGGCTTAGTTTTTCTCTAGAAAGGGGATAGTTAGGACCGATTCCACCCGGTTCACAGATGAGAATTTTTGTACCCTTAGGTACTGTAATTCCAGCCATAGCAGCAATTTTTTCTGCACTTTGACCAACGATTTCTGAATTCATAGATTGCCTTTTTTCATCTATAGCAACTTTCTGAAGTTTAATGGTTTCATCTTGATTTAAAAAATAACAATTGTGAGTTTTCAAAAGAGAAATAACTTCTTCACTGATTTCTTTATCTATTATTACAGCTTGTTCAGAAGCACATATGGTTCCGTTGTCAAAGGATTTTGAAAGTACTAGATCATTTACAGAACGTTTTATATTAGCAGTTTTTTCGATGTAACAGGGCACATTACCAGCACCAACACCAAGGGCTGGCTTACCGGTAGAATAAGCGGATTTTACCATAGCAGGACCACCGGTAGCTAGGATTATATCAACTCCAGGGTGGAACATAAGTTTCTGAGAAGCTTCAACTGATGGTGTATTTATCCACTGGATACAGTGTTTAGGTGCGCCGGCTTCTATAGCGGCATCTAAAAGGAGTTTTGCGGCAGCTATACTGCATTTTTGTGCTCTAGGGTGGAAACTGAATATTATAGGATTTTTAGTTTTGATTGCAATTAGAGCTTTAAAAATTGTAGTAGAAGTTGGATTTGTGGTTGGAGTTACTCCGGCAACTACACCAATTGGCTCTGCAACCTCCATATAATCCTCGCCTTCATTGATTATGCCAACAGTCTTTAGCTTTTTAATACTGTTATATACATATTCAGAAGCAAAGATATTTTTAGTTATTTTATCTTCATAAACACCCATGTTGGTTTCTTCAATAGCCATTTTTGCTAGTTCCCTATGGTTGTTCAAAGCTGATATTGTCATTTTTTTAACTATATTATCTATGGAATTTTGATCAAACATAATAAAATCATCACAAGCAGTTCTAGCATTTGAAACTAGAAGATTGATTTCTGAATCTATTGGATTAGCTTCAATGATAGTAGTACTAGTGTTTTGTTCCTTTAGTGAAGAATTAGATGATACTAGAATCTCTGTATTTTTAACATTGTTAGTTTTTGCAGACATAGTAGAAAACCTCCTAAAAGTTTGTTATTTATTTAACTAATTATATTATATTCCAATAAACGTAAAATGCAATAGTTTTTTGAAATTAAAAGTTGAAAATTTAGAATTAATAATCAATAGGAGGTTGAGGATTGAGAATTAGGAATTAGATAAAAACCAAAGACGGTTTTTAAGCTAGAATTGAAAATTAAATAAATTCTGAAAGAATTTCAACCAAAATTTATAATTTATAATTTATAATTTATAATTTTAAATTTTAAGTTGCGCACATTTCACAATTTTCAATTCATTTTCATAGTATGTAAGTAAGTATTACTTAAGGGGAAAGTAGAATGAATATAGGAGACAAAGTAGTAAGAAAATCTTATGGTAAAGATGTTATATTTAAAATTATAGATATAGAAGAGAATGAAAATGGTGATGTAAAATACTTATTAAAGGGTTTGAATATTAGAATTGAAGCTGATAGCTTAGAAGATGATTTAGAAACAATTGATGAAGGTACCATTGGAGAAAAGGATAAGGTTTTTAATAAAAAAATAAATACAACACTAAAAAAGGTTCTTATGTCTAGAAATGCACCGGGGGCAAATACGGGAGCATTAAAACTAACTGATATAGAAATACCAAGGAAAGAGAGAAAGGGGACAGCACTAAAAACCAATGAGTTATACTTTGGAAGGCCAGGAAAGATACTTCATATAGATGGAGATCCTCAATACTTAGAGATATGTTTAAAGACCTATAAGCAGTTATCTATTGAAGCAGTGGGAAAGGTGATAGCAGAGAAAGATCAACCTATAGAAATATTGGATTTAGTAAAGGAGTTAAACCCAGATATTGTAGTTATTACAGGGCACGATGGGATGGCTAAGGATATTTCTAACTATATGGATTTAGACAACTATAGGAATTCAAAATATTTTGTTGAATGTGTATCTATGCTTAGAAATTATAAATCTAATTATGATGATTTAGTTATTTTTGCAGGTGCATGTCAATCTAATTATGAAGCACTTCTAGATGCTGGTGCTAA
>NZ_JAVXAO010000027.1:0-10858 GCF_036660475.1 Clostridium sp.
GAGCGCCAGATTGTGGTTCTGGTTGTCGTGGGTTCGAATCCCATCGTTCACCCCAAGAGTATAAAAAGTTAAGGTATTTAACCTTAACTTTTTTTTATATATATTTAGGTATATATTTATATAAAAAACTAAAAATTATCAACAGTTGGATTGAAAATTAAACGAATTGATAACATATTGTGAGTATAAGTGGATAAACTACAACAAAAACAAATTTATTGTGGATAAGTATTTATTCTTTTGGTGTTAAATATAGAATAGGGTTGTAATTTATTATGGATACTATATTTAAATTTTGTAAGACTTAAACCATTGTATATATATGGAGGTAATTATGATATTTGATAAAACTACTAGAGTTGTAGAGTTTGTGAGGAGACCAAATAGATTTCAGGGATATGTATTAATAGATGGAAAAGAAGAGCTTGTTCATGTACCTAATACAGGTAGATGCAGAGAAATATTAGTTCCTGGTTGCAATGTTTTAATAAGATCGGAAAATGGAACTAATAGAAAAACTAGATTTAGTTTGATTGCAGGGTATAAGGGCGAAAAATTAATCAATATAGATTCACAAGCACCAAATAAAATAGTAGAAGAGGCATTAATAAATAAGAAGATAAAGGGGTTAGAAGAATACTCAAAAATCTCTAGAGAAAAAACCTTTGGAAGAAGTAGATTTGATTTCAAGTTGATCAATAATAAAGATGAAGAATATTATTTGGAAGTTAAAGGTGTAACATTAGAAGACCATGGTAATAGTAGATTTCCAGATGCACCTACTGAAAGAGGTACAAAACATATATTAGAGTTAATAGATGTAAAAAATACAGGAAGAGGTGCAGGTGTAATTTTTTTAATTCAAATGGATAATATAACTACATTTACACCAAATAAAGAAATGGACAAAGTATTTGCTGATGCACTAAGATCTGCGAAAGACAATGGTGTAGACATATATGCATATCAATGTAGCTTAGATGAAAATTCTATAGAATTGACTACAGAAGTGAAAGTATTGTTATAGCATTTGATTCCATGAATAGATATAGAGGATAAATTAGAATAAACACCTGTAATACATTATAAAATAGTATTATACAGGTGTTTATTCTTTATAATGATCTTATAAGGTTTATTTCAAGTATATTATTATCATATGTGATATTAGCTGAATCAGTCATCATTCCAATTAAACTTAATTCAGAATTAAAATCATCGTCACCATTAAGTTCCCAGTAGTACTCTTCTATGTCTTTTCTTCTAGGCAGATTTAATAATTTTTTCAATTCATTTAGATTTTCTTCACTAATACAATTGGTTGTAGTAGTAAAGATAATGTGAGTAATATTATCGATAGTATTAAAATCTATATGCATATCATTACAGCCTACTCTGACTAAATATCCACTAAGTTCACTAATTATTCGAATGTTTCGTTGATGTAAATGCTTCATAATTAAACTTCCTTTCTAAATGCAGCAATTAATGGTAGTAAAAACATACATATAAGACCACCAGAAAAACCATTGTTATACAAAATCATGCCTCCATGCAAATATGTGATATTCATTACTAAACAAGAATGTAACACTCCAGCAATAATACCCCATATAACACCAAAAGCACCAGCGATAGGAGCAAGGGTAGTTCCAAATAAAAGGCTTAGAATAACACTTGGAGAGTTTATTTCCCATATATTAAAAAATGTAGATAATAATATACCTATCATTATGGGTATTATATTTCTTAAATGTTTTCCGAATGCTCCAAAGCCAACAATTGTTAATATACCACCTAGTGTAGGACCATTTAAGTCACCATTAACTAATACAACAAGTAGCAATGAAAATAATCCTAATATACCCATATTAATTAGAGTAACTCCGTGACCAAAAATAAGGTAAAAATCTGTAATAAGTTTACCAGAATGTTTCATAACGTCTTTAACATTTTTAAAACTTTTCCCGTTATAATTAAATCCAAGATATATCATTATTAGAAAAATTGTTGAGAAGATTATCAAGAAAGATAAATTATTTCCTGTGGACCATATAATTCTACTTTCAAAATCAATTCCAAAAGCACGCAGAAGTGACATTAAAATTGTACCTAAAAGTCCAGCTGCAAGACCAACATTATATAAACTATATCCTTGATGAAGTCTCATACAAGCAGATGCAAGTGGTGGAAGTAAAAATCCAATAAATACACTTATTAATGTACCAAGAAATATTGACATATACATTGGTATAGAATGATGACCTACTATTTGAATTAATGCAGGGGAGAGTGTTGTTCCAAATATTGCTGAAACTATATATTTAGAAAATGGTTCCTTTTGAAATTTAGAATATAGCCAAATTCCTAATATTATAGGCCAAATATTTAATATGTTTTTACCAAAAAGTGAAAAACCACCTACAGTAAATATACCAGCAATTATAGTACCGGATGGAGCGACATTAAGAGCTGATAACATAGTAATATATATAATAATTAAAAGTGCACAATTTATAAAAGTAGCGCCAACTCCACCTAGTTCAATATAATCTGTTATTAAGATGTCGGGGTTTAATATTATAGTTTTTAAACCTTGTAATATTTCTAGGGGAGAATTAAATAAAAATGATATAAATATCAAAATTACACTAAAACATAAGAATAATCTATATGGCAAGGGGAGGTTGGTAGTAAAGTCTTTTATAAGAATCAGCTCCTTTGTAGTTGTTTACACATTAATAATAAAGGTGTATAGTTTTAATATATTTAAGGCTTTACTTCTTTATTATAGCAAGATTAAATCTATATAACTATATTATTCGTATTATAATTGAATTATATAATTAATCAATAAAGACTATAGCGACTTTCATATATGTTTTATAAATTTATATAAAGAAAGAGGAAATAATAATGGTAATGGATGTAGTTGTATATAATTGTGAAAAATGTCCGGATTTTAAACAACAGAAGTGCGATGGTAAAGTTGTTAACTGTATGTGTAAAAAATGTCCAAGAAATTTAGGGCAATGTTTAATTGTTAGGTATTGTAGAGAAACAGAATCAATTTTAGATTGTTTTGAGTATTAAATAAACTTTACAATTAAAGGTGGTAGTATAAAGGATAGATAAATTTTGATTTAAATTACAAATACTTAAAGTATATTTATTCAAAATAGACTACTTAAAATACTATCACTTTTATATTACCAACTAGATTAAAAAAATACAAAATACTACAAATTTAAATAGAGAAATTTAAAATTTGTAGTATTTATAGATATAAAATATAAATACTTAGATAAATTCATGAACAATTAACGAAATATTTTAATGATAATATAATTTTAAAATATTTCGTCTATTGTCTTGAGAAATATATGCAAAGATGTTAAAATGTAATTGATTTCAAAAGAATAATGGAAATATAAACGTTTACTTATTTTAGGAGGGTGAATTATGCATAAAAGATTATTTATACCAGGACCAGTAGATGTGGCACAAGATGTTTTAGAAAAAATGGCTACACCGATGATAGGACACAGAGGTAAGGAAGCTTCAAGAATTCAAAGACAAATTAGTGATTACATGAGAGTTATATTTAATACAAAAGAGGAAATATTACTTTCAACTACTTCAGGTAGTGGTCTTATGGAAGGTGCTGTACGTTCTTGTACTGCTAAAAGAGCTGCAGTTTTTGCAGTTGGTGCTTTTGGTAAGAGATGGTATGAAATGGCAACTGCTAATAATGTTCCAGCAGATTTATATGAAGTTCAATGGGGTGAGCCAACTACTCCAGAGCAAATTGATGAAGTTTTATCAACAGGAAATTATGATTTAATAACAGTAACTCATAATGAAACTTCAACTGGTGTTATGAACCCATTAGATGAAATTGCAAAAGTTATGAAAAAATATCCTGAAGTTGTATTTTGTTTAGATACAGTAAGTTCAGCAGCAGGAACTGAGCTTAAGGTTGATGAGT
Organism: Clostridium sp.; assembly: GCF_036660475.1. GTDB lineage: Bacteria > Bacillota > Clostridia > Clostridiales > Clostridiaceae > Clostridium_J. Next base: position 3,989 of record NZ_JAVXAO010000027.1, read on the forward strand.
GGGGTGTAGACATATGTATTACTTCAACTCAAAAAGCATTAGGTCTTCCAGCAGGAATGGCTGCTTGTACATTCTCTCAAAAAGCTATAGAAAGAGCAAAACAAGTTCCAAATAGAGGAATATATTTAGATCTTTTAGGATTATATGAATATATCCAAAAGAAAGACTACCAATATCCATCAACACCTTCATTATCTCATATGTTTGCTATGGAATATCAGCTTGATAAGATAATAAACAAAGAAGGTCTTGAAAATAGATTTGCAAGACATATTGCAGGAGCAGAGGTTGTTAGAGCATGGGCAGAAAAATATTTTGAAATATTACCTGCTAAAGAATATATGTCTAATACTTTAACGAACATAAAAAACACTAGAAATATTGATATTGCGGCTTTAAATAAAGCTTTAGGTGAAAGAGGATATCAAATTTCTAATGGATATGGAAAATTAAAGGACAAGACTTTTAGAATAGCTCATATGGCTGAAACTACTCCAGCAGAGTTAGAAGAATTATTAAGAAATATTAACGAAATATTAGGGCTTTAATAAATAAATATTAATTAAGAAGGGTACAACCCTTCTTAATTAAATTTAAAAGAGTCTATTATTGTAAAAATAAATAAGTATTAACAAAATGGGAATTTAACTGTCTTGAATACTAAAGTTTAAAAATTTAATCATTATTAGGAGGATTGTTATGTTAAGAGTATTAGTTACGGATGGAATGGAACAAAGTGGAATAAAGGTTTTAAAAGACAATGGGTATGAAGTTGTAGAAAAATTCTATGAGCCAGAAGAACTAGGGGTTGAACTACAGAATTTTGACGTTGTGGTAGTTAGAAGTGCAACAAAAGTTAGACAACCAATAATTGATAAAGCTTGTGAAACTGGAAGACTAAAACTTATAATCCGTGGTGGTGTAGGTGTAGATAATATAGATGTAGCTTATGCTACAGAAAAGGGAATAAAAGTTGCTAACACTCCAAATTCTAGTAGTGCATCAGTGGCAGAACTTGCACTTGCTCATATGTTTGCAGTAGCTAGATTTATAAATACAGCAAATGTTACTATGAGAGAAGGCAAATGGGAAAAGAAAAAATATGAAGGAACTGAGATTAGTGGGAAAACATTAGGTCTAGTTGGATTTGGTAGAATATCTAGATGTCTTGCACAGAAGGCTGAAGTACTAGGTATGAAAGTTATATATACTGATATAATGGGAAAAGCTGAAGGTTTTGACAAATATGATTTCTGCACATTAGAAGAGTTATTACCACAAGCTGATTATGTGTCTCTTCATATACCATTTATTAAGGCGCAAGGAGCTACAATTGATAAAGCTCAACTTGATATGATGAAGGATGGAGCTATATTAATTAATTGTGCTAGAGGCGGAGTAGTTAATGAAGAAGCATTACTTGAAGCTCTTAATAGTGGAAAATTAAGAGGAGCTGGAGTTGATGTATTCGAAGTTGAGCCAACTAAGAATGAAACATTAATAAATCATCCAAGAGTATCAGTTACACCACATATAGGGGCAGCTACTGTAGAAGCTCAAACTAGAATTGGTGAGGAAATAGTTCAAACTATATTTGATTTTTTTAAATAATATAAATAACTAGGGGGAAAGATTATGTCAGTTGTAAGACCTTTTAAAGGAATAAGACCAACAATAGAATTAGTTGATAAGGTAGCAGCACTTCCTTATGATGTTATGAATACGGATGAAGCAAGGGACATGGTTAAAAGTAATCCTTATTCATTTTTACATGTTGATAAAGCACAAATTGATTTACCAGTAGAGACTAATCAGTATGATGAATTAGTTTATAATACTGCTAGAAAAAATCTAGATACTATGAGAGCAGATGGAACGTATATACAAGATAATGCTCCAAGTATGTATATATATAGACAAATCATGGATGGAAGAATTCAAACTGGTATAGTTGGGTGTACTTCTATAGATGATTATATGAACAATATAATTAAAAAACATGAACACACAAGAGCGGAGAAAGAACAAGATAGAATTAAACATGTTGATCATTGTAATGCGAATACAGGTCCGATATTCTTAACTTATAAGAATGTTGCAGAAATAGATGAAATCGTGGCTACTTGGACTACTAAAAATCCAGAGTATAACTTCGTTTCAGAAGATGGTATATCTCATATTGTTTGGGTTATCGATGATTTGAGCACTGTAAAAAGAATAGAAGAACTATTTAAAGGTGTTGAATATCTTTATATAGCAGATGGTCATCATAGAGCAGCTTCAGCTGTAAAAGTTGGTCAAATGAGAAGAGAAGCTAATACTAGCTACACTGGAGAAGAAGAATTTAATTTCTTCCTATCAGTTATATTCCCTGCAGATGATTTATATGTAATGGATTATAACAGAGTAGTTCAAGATTTAAATGGACATTCAAGTGAAGAATTCCTAAGTAAGGTAGCTGAGAAGTTCATGGTAGAAGAATTCAAAGGTGAAGGCCAGTATAAACCAGAGGGAAAAGGAAACTTTGGAATGTACTTAGATAACAAATGGTACAAGTTAAGTGCAATAGATGGAACATATGATAGTAAAGATCCAGTTAAGAGCTTAGATGTTTCAATTCTTCAAGAAAATCTTTTAAGACCATTACTTTCTATAGAAGATCCAAGAACAAGTGATAGAATAGATTTCGTTGGTGGAATAAGAGGACTTAAAGAGCTTGAAAGAAGAGTAGAAGAAGGAATGAAAGTTGCATTCTCTATGAATCCAACAAGTATAGTTGAACTTATGAACATTGCTGATGCAGGTGAAGTTATGCCACCTAAATCAACTTGGTTTGAACCTAAACTTAGAAGTGGAATATTCGTTCACGAGCTAAGTTAATTAAAGAAATTTTAATGTATAAATTAAGCTGAATTTTGTAAGTACTGAAAAGTTCTTATGAGATTTAGCTTTTTTTACTTTAATTAAGATATATAGTTGAATTATATAAGTAAAAAATATAAAATTGATATATTCTAAAGCTAAGAATTTAAATGACTTAATTTTAAATCGTAAATAGAATTGTAGTCTGTCTTATAAAAAAGTAAACACAGGAGGATAAAGATGGCTAATCATATTTTTTCAAGAACAGAGTTATTAATAGGAACGGATAATTTAGATAAGTTACAAAAAAGCAAAGTAGTAGTGTTTGGAGTAGGTGGAGTAGGAAGTTTCACTGTGGAGGCATTAGTAAGAAGTGGAGTAGGAACTTTGGTTTTAGTAGATAATGATGATATATGTTTAACGAATATAAATAGACAAATACATGCAACAACTAAAACTTTAGGCAAGAGTAAAGTTGAAACTATGAAGAATAGAATTTTAGATATAAATCCTGACTGTGTAGTAATTACACACGAAGTTTTTGTGGATGTAAATAATGTAGGGGTATTAATAGATAAAAGTGTTGATTATGTTGTAGATGCTATCGATACAGTAACTTCAAAACTCGTATTAATAGAGTACTGCAAGAAGAATAATATTGATATCATAAGTTCCATGGGAACAGGAAATAAATTAGATCCATCTAGATTTATGGTTACGGATATATATAATACTTCGGGATGTCGACTTGCCAGAGTTATGAGGAACGAACTAAGAAAGCGAGAAATAAAAGAATGTAAAGTAGTATTTTCTGATGAGCTTCCAATGAAGCCTCATGTAGAAGTAGCAGAGGAACTTTCAAAGGTTGTAGAATCTACAAAAGCTGCGAAGAAAAGGCAAACGCCAGGAAGTATATCATTTGTACCACCAGTAGCTGGTATGATAATTGCTGGTGAAGTTGTTAGGGATTTAATTAAGTAAATTATAGATACTAGTATCTAACGTTTAATTAGAAATGTACAATTTAGAGAGGTTATCATGAAAAATAAAATTCTCATAGGATTTTAAAGGATTAAAGGTGTAAATTTAATTAGGTCATATACGAGATAATAAAAATCCGTCAGTAAAACTAAGATACTGACGGATTATCTATATTAGTAGATGTCACTATAACTGGCTCGGGTTAATTTATACTATGCATAGCAACTGTACACTCCTATCTTTTTTAGTGGTGGATAACATAGGATAAGATTATAGATAGGTGATTCTAATACTTTGTTGGAGTTAGATATTCCTCTTAAGCAAACTCCGTCGTAATATAAGAATAGCTTGATAATCATAAGTATAACAAAGTATCATATTTACTAAAAATAAAAGTTAATTATAAATAAACATAAAGTATAATTAATAATAGTAAATTAGAAGTTTAAATAAAAAAAAACGACTAGTAAATATGTTATAATATCTTTGGAAAAGGAGTGATATTAGTGGAGAAAAATAAAAATGTTACAACAACCATTTTTATATTTATTATTATGGCCGCAATTGCCATAGTTGATAACACTAAAGGTATATTTATACCGGTGTTTAAAGAATCATTTAATGCAAACAATACTAGTATGGGTATGATGTTATCTGCATGCTCATTAGGATATATAGTATTTACATATGTAGGCGGATTATTATGTGAAAGAATTGGACAAAGAAATGTAATTTGTATGGGGTTATTAAGTATTATAACCTCTGTGTTGATAGTTGCAATATCTAAGGTATATGGAGTTTTGTTGATTGGAATGTTTTTTATTAATATGGGAATAGCATTTGTAACAATTGGAATAAACACATTAATACCAGTATTGTTTGTTACGATGCAAGCCATTATGATGAATTTAGCACATTGTTTCTATGGTTTCGGGTCTTCCATAGGTCAGTTTACAATTGGAACGGTTTTAGACAAAGGAATAGGATGGAGAAGCGTTTTTTTTGGTATAGCAGTATTGTTTATTATTATATTAGCAATCTTCTTCGTTGTTAAATTACCAAATATAGATAAAACCTGTAAAAAGGAAAAGTTGAATACAGCATTAATATTTAAGAATAAATATGTGTACTTATATGGGATAGCATTAGGTACTTATGTATTTGCTGAAATGGGTATGTCAAATTGGATAGTTAATTTTCTAATGGATAGTTATAATTTTACAAGTAGCAAAGGGGCAATATTTTTAGCATCCTTTTTCTTTTTACTTACTATAGGACGACTTATAGGTGGATTCGTTGCAGAGAAGATAGGTTACCTACAAGCAGTATTGGGTTCACTTACAATAGCGGTTATTTTATTATTAACCGCACTTATCATAGGAAGTAAAGCACTTATTTTAATATGTGTTACAGGTTTATTTTTTGCTATAGTTTATCCAACAATGGTTGTAACAATAAGCAAAGTATTTAAAGAAAATAGTTCTTATATTACAGGTGTTATTATAACATTTTCTAGTACTGTAAGTATGATAATGAATTTAGTAATGGGTAAATTCAATGATGTAATTGGCACAGCTAAGACCTTTTATTTAATTCCTATTAGCTTAGTTATTTCTATAATATTTGTCTTGATGATTTATAAGGGTAAATATCAGATGTTTTGTAGTGGAGGTAGTGAAGGTGAGCGTTGAAAAATTGGTTACTATTGACAAGGTTAATGATGGGGTTAATAAGTATATAATAAGAGGCTTAGGTGGAATTACAGTTGGGCGATTTAATATTATAGATTTAGACAAAGAGAATAAAGCAGTGATTATAAAACTTAAGTTTTATAAAAGTGGAAATGAAGCTAATGTAATATTACAGGATGCATTAAAAGTGATATTGCAGAAGCTAATAAAGGATGGAGGCCTTTATAAGGTGAACATTATAAGTGATGAAAAAATAAGTTTAACTCCATTTACTAATTTAGGTTTTCAATTAGAGGGATACATATCTGATAGTATAATTGTAAAATCAAAGCATGAAGGAAGTTTATTGTTTGGTATATCAGAAGAAGAATATTATAGTAACTTTTATCGAAAGGAATTAAAAATTGAAGGTAATGAAATATATATTAAAATTTTAACATCAGAAGATGCTGAGGCATTAAGTGAGTATTATATGAGAAATAGGAAATTCTTATCAAAATTCGAACCTCATAGAGATGAAAGTTTCTATAGTATAGATGTTCAAAGACAATCTATTATAGAAAATTATAAAGAATTCATTAAGGAATCAGGAGCTCACTTTGGTATATACAAGGATGATCAAATAATAGGAAGAATTAGGGTGTATAATATAGTTCAGGGTGTATTTAGGAGTGGATTTATAGGATACTCTATAGATGAAAACTGTCAAGGTAAAGGATATATGAAGGAAGCAGTGAATTTAATGTTAGGATATGCCTATGAAGATTTAGGATTACACAGAATAGAAGCTACTACATTGGTTGATAATGAAAGGTCACAAGGCGTGTTAAAATCATGTGGCTTCTCGAAATTAGGGGTGGCCGAAGAATATCTTTATATAAATGGAAAGTGGAGAGATCATACTATATTCTATAAGAATAATAAGTAAAGGGTATATATACATTTAAACTAAGAATTTATGACTCATAATTGTAAGAAGAAGGCTGAAATCATTGATGAGGTTCCAAAGAATCAAATATGTAAAGTTAATATAATGAAAGAATTATATTAAAGCTCACTATAAAAGTTAAGATAGTGGGCTTTAATTTTATAATAATATAATATTATTTACGTCAGTATTGAGTTAATAATATTATTAAAAGTATATTATATTTATAATAGTTTAAATGCACAAGGATACTTGACCTAGTGTATCAACATAAGATATTTGTAGTATTATAAAGAAATATATAGTATATAGTGTATATTTTTGGTGTAAGGGGAGAATAACTATACTGTAGAATTAAAAACCATGGTATTATAAGTCTTGTCGCTGAGAGATGCGGCAAAGAAACAA
>NZ_JAVXAO010000028.1:0-9186 GCF_036660475.1 Clostridium sp.
TAACTGGTTTTACCTTTTTCTCTGTTTAATTTTCAAAGACCATTTGTTTTTCTTCTGCCTCACTGATTAGTGATGACTTTTACTATTCTACTAGATAATTTCTTATCTGTCAACAACTTTCTTGAAAAGTTTTTTCTTAATTTCTTAAGATTTTTCTCTTACCCTTTGTTGTTTCTTTGCCGCATCTCTCAGCGACAAGATTTATCTTACCATGATTTAATATTTATAAATATATATTATATTACATTAAATTGAATTACATTTGATTTCTTATGTATATCTCAATATTCTTCTAGTATACTCATACTGATACGCATGGATTAGTTGCTTGTCCATTTACCCCTATTTTTTTAATCATTATTATTAACAATAACTTTTACAACTTATTTATATTTTTTACCTCATGTTATCTTCTCTATACACTTAACGAATAAGTTTATGAATAGAATCATATATTTAATCATTAATATAAAATAATTTTTGTAGGAGTATTTAGATGGATAATGATAATATGAAAAAAATATCTGATAGTATAGATAGTTTATCAAGCTTACTTGAATCCAACCTTGAAAAATTAAATGATTTGTCTATGAATTCCTATAATAATCCCTTGGACGATTCTTTAGGTTGCTCCAATACTTCCACCAATATTCCTAATATTCCACCCCTGGTTTCTACAGCTTCTTCACAAGCACCCAATAATAGTTCACTCCTTTCTATAGTTGACGACGACTTAACATCCTTAGCTAGAATTGCTACTAGCTTAAATGTACTAAAAACCCAATTGAATTTCCTTCAATTCAATGACTATGAATTATTATATGTAGCTAATTGTGTAACACCTTTACTACAAATAATGCGAGAACTTTCAAGCATCTCGTCATTTATTATGACAAGTACACAATTCCTAAACAACTCCACTACCCTTAAACGCAAAACAGGTAAACTTAAAAAAAATGAGAAAACTGTATATAAAATATTAGATCAAATTAACTGTATGTACCCTATTTTAGAATGTAGAATATATAACTTGATAAATAATATATGCGATAGTTAAATATAAAAGGCACAGCTTATACTATATCGTACTTCGCTATGCCTAAACTTTTATTTAATTCTAGAAATGAACACCATTTTCATAATATGAACTCCCATTTAATACATGGAATATTACATCTACAGTTTCATATCCTAACTCACAAACATATTTTGTAATTATCTTCGCTACTTCATCTTGCAATTCTTGGCCTCTATCAAACCATGCCACATCTATTATTGGATATGCATCAGATATACTGCCATCCTTAATAAATGTTGAATTTCTTAGTTCTATTGTGAAATAATCACGTGGGCATTCTAATAATGCTTCTAATTCGTCTATAAGATTCTTGCTAATATTAATTACCTCATGCTGCTTAACAGCTCTTAAAGTTATAATTGGCATAATATCTTCCCTTCTATTTAAGAAATTTATAACTACTTAACACCTTAAAACTAGAATTAATTAGATATTTTATTGAACTACTTTACTTTCCAAGTAGTACCCTCTTTACTATCTAACACATCTATATTCATAGCTATTAATTCATCCCTTATTTCATCAGATCTTTTATAGTTTTTATTTGCTCTTGCTTGATTTCTTTCTTCGATAAGTTTATTTATACGTTCTTCATCTACTTCGACAGTCTCTTTTTCAATTTTCATTAAATCTAAAGAGAATACAGTATCAAAGTCTTCAACTAGCGTAACTTTTTCTTTATTGTTTAAAGAATTATCCTTCAAAACTTCATTGATAACAGTAAATGCATTTGCTAAATTTAAATCATCACTTATGTGTGATTTAAATCTTTCTTGATATCCTTCAATGATTTCTTTATTTATTGTTTCACTTTCTTCTACATTTGATAAAACTGCTGAAATCTTCTTTTTAAGTGCTTTATATCCATTCTGAGCATCTTTTAAGCTTTCAAAGCTAAATACAAGTTGTTTTCTATATTTAGATTGTAGGCAGAAGTATCTGTAGTCCAGAGGGCTAAATCCTTCCTCTTCAAGTCTAGATACAGTTAGGAAATCTCCGCTTGACTTAGACATTTTGCCACCATTTTCCACTAAGAATTCTCCGTGTACCCAGTAATTTACCCACTTATGTCCTAGTGCTGCTTCTGATTGTGCCACTTCATTAGTATGATGAACTGGTATATGATCAATTCCACCACAGTGAATATCAATTTGTTCACCTAGATATTTAATACTCATAGCAGAGCACTCTAAATGCCAACCCGGAAATCCTCTACCCCATGGTGAATCCCATTGCATTATTTGATTTGAAAACTTAGAGTTTGTAAACCAAAGTACAAAGTCTAATGGATTCTTTTTATTTATATCTATCTCTATTCTACTACCAGCTTCTAACTCATCAATACTCAAGTTTGCTAATTTAGTATAGTCTTCAAATTTATCTATTTCAAAGTATACATTCCCATTTGATTCATAAGTATATCCCTTGTTTTCTAACTTTTGGATAAACTTAATCATATCTGTTATATGCTCAGTAGCTCTACATACTACTGTTGGTCTTTTTATATTTAATTTCTTGCAATCTTCGAAGAATGCATCTTCATAAAATTTCGCAATTTCCCATACAGTTTTATGCTCACGACTTGCACCTAGTGCCATTTTGTCTTCACCCTCGTCACTATCTGATTGAAGATGACCAACATCAGTAACATTCATAACATGCTTAACTTTGTATCCTACATATTCCAAGGATTTTTTCAGTGCATCCTCAAATATGTAAGTTCTTAAATTCCCAATGTGTGCATAATTGTACACTGTTGGTCCACAAGTATACATACCAACTTTATCTTTATTTATAGGTGTGAATTCATCCTTATTTCTATTTAAGGTATTATACAGATAAAAACTCATATCAATTCTCCTTTTCATACTTATATTTAATAATTACACTTCATCGCATAATATAAAAAGCCACAGACCTAACTGTAGCTTAAATAACGATTAAAATATATTTTATTCATTAATCCGTATTATTATAGCGCAGTACAGTCTTGTTAAATTTTAATTTTCTCACAACAATAACAACAGCAACAGCATCTACACATAATAATCCTTCTCCTTTAAAATAATTTATATTTAAATTTTATCATATATTAATAATATTACAAGTTATATAATCAAATAGAATATACTTTATTATACTATACAATTGAATTTAGGTTATATAATTTTTTTACTTATTTATTTTAATTTCATAAAAAACTTATTAAATAAAGCCATATATTCTTAATCATTACGAATATATGGCTTTTACTATCACTATTTATTGTTTTGATTATGTTTTACTCTGTTTGGCTTTGCTTTCGGTCTTATTACAATGTTATCTTTTTTATTTTTAATTTTGCTTTTGCTTTTTCCATAGTTATAAGCTGCTGTTGTAGCCTTCCCCTTAGATTTATTCATAAATCCAGTAAGATCCAAGAACCATAAGAATAATATTACAAATACTCCTGGAATCACAAAGTTTACTACTATAACAGGCATATTGGGAAACACTAATGGTGGTAATATAAATTCCATAACACCTAGAGCTAGTACTACCCATTTGCTTATTTTAATCTTATCCAATACAAATTTCTTTAATATCATATATATTCCAAAAACAACAATTGCAAATAATATCATACTTCCTATCATTACCAAAAATTCCTTCATACTTATACCTTCTTTCTAATTTATTTTAATAAATAATATTATATAATATATAACTATAAAAATGTATACTATATGACTGTATTATTTATTGTTAACAAAATATTAATAATTATTATTTCAATATATATGGTTTAAAAATATTGTTTTTGTAAAGAATATTAATTGTAATATATATTAAAGGAGATGTCTTTATGAAAATTTTAGATTCAATAGTTCTACTTTTAGTTATAGTTGGAGCCGTAAACTGGGGATTGATAGGACTATTCCAATTTGATTTAGTTGCAGTTTTATTTGCTGGTTCTAGTTTATTTGGAACTATTAGCATGTTTAGTAGAGTAATTTATGGTTTAGTTGGATTGGCCGGTCTTTATGCTATTTCATTCTTTGCTAAAAGTAAATATACTGATATAGACTAATTTTCTAAGCCGTATTATACGGCTTTTTTATTTTTTGAATACATATTAACTTAATATTATCACCATAATATTAAAACCTCTATTATAATCATTGTAATAATTTCAATCCTTTATTATAATCATTGTAAGAATCTATAGTAATATCCCTATATTTTAACTCACTATTAGATTTTACATTATTCTTTCACTTATCTCATACAGATACATATAAGAATAGTTTAATGTATTTCACACTAGTATAAAATATAGTAAAAATAAATAATTGAGGTGCATTATAAATGATGAAATATATTTCTTATACAATCAAGGAGACAACCTTAGATGAACTCCTTGTTTATTACACCCCTAAGGTTGTAAATAAATATTGTGAGTCTTGTAATAAATTTAATAAAGTTTGGTCTTGTCCACCTTTACCATTTAAGGATTTAGATTATGTATCTAAATATAAATATTGTTATATTATTAGTGGTAAAATACATATAGACAAAGTACCTAAAATGGAACTTGAAGAAATCGTGAAACACTCTTTATCTAAATACAGTGATATAAGTAAGGAAAAGGATGATTTTTCTAACACATTTAACGGACTTTATTATAGTTTCAGAGAATTTAATGATAAAAAAGTTTCTTCATTAGAACATTACTTCGATGAGACTATTTCTCTCTTCTCTGGACGATGTTTAATATGTAATACTTGTACTCGTAGTATTGGTAAGCCGTGCATTTCTGAAGAAAAACTAAGATACTCTTTAGAAGGTTTAGGCTTTGATGTTACAGGAATAATAGAAAATATTGTAGGTGAAAAAATACAGTGGAGTAGTGATAGTAAGCCAGAGTATGTTACCTGCGTATCAGGACTTCTTTCAAATGAAAAATTATCTAGCCACTATATATTAGAACTTTTATCAGAATAATATCAGCTTTACTTGATTTCTCGTATATTCACTACTTGAAATCAAGTTTTTTTATACATCAAATTCAATTAATTCCCTATAATCACCTATTCTATATTAGTATTTTAAAGACTGTATTTGTTAATAATATAGTAATGATTAAAGTATAAATATAATTAAGTAGAAAGAGGTGGTTCTTTTTTGTTTAAATGTATAAAGAAAGAAAATCATTATTGTAACTTAGTAAACGGTCAATGGGTATCTACTGAAGATACTATAGATATATTTTGTCCTAGCGATAATTCATTTTTAGGAACCATTCCTAAAATGAACATTAAAGATGTAGATGAGGTTATAAGTCATGCAAAAAGAAGTCAAATTGTCTGGAGTGATATGCCTGTTAATAAAAGAGCTGAAATACTTCACACTGCTGCTACACTTTTAGAGGAAAAATGTGATGCACTAGCAGAAATTCTTATGAAGGAAATCAGTAAAGATATTAATTCATGTATTTCTGAAGTAAAACGAACTGCTGATTTTATACGCTTTACAGCTGATGCTGCTAAACACTTAGAAGGTGAAACCATAGCTGCTGACAATTTTCCTGGATTTAAAAAGAATAAAATGAGTTTTGCACAAAGAGTTCCTATTGGAGTAGTTCTTGCAATATCTCCATTTAACTATCCTATAAATCTATCTGCCTCAAAGATTGCACCCGCACTAGTTGCTGGAAATAGCGTTATACTAAAACCACCAACTCAAGGTGCAATTAGTGCTCTTCATCTTGTGAAGATTTTTCAAGAGGCTGGTGTTCCTAGTGGTGTGTTAAATTCTATAACTGGAAAGTCTTCAGAAATCGGAGATTATCTTTCTACCAATGAGAATATTAATTTTATAAATTTTACAGGTTCTACTAAGGTTGGTAAACATATTGCGAAAATTGCAGGTATGATTCCAATGATGATGGAGCTAGGCGGTAAAGATGCTGCTATTGTACTAAGAGATGCCGATTTAGATGATACTGCTAGAGAAATTGTATCTGGCGCTTATAGCTATTCTGGTCAAAGATGCACTGCTATTAAGCGAGTGTTAGTTACTGAGGACATTGCTGATGAACTCTCCTCCAAGATCTTAGATCAAGTAAAGAAGCTTACTATTGGAACTCCTGAATCTGGATCTACAATAACATCTTTAATAGACAAACCTTCTGCAGACTTTGTAGAAGAACTTATTAATGATGCACTAGCTAAGGGAGCTAAATTATTGCATGGTAATATTCGTGAAGGAAACTTAATACATCCAACATTATTTGATTATGTTACTTGTGATATGCGTCTGGCTTGGGAAGAACCATTTGGACCAGTGCTACCAATTATTAGAGTTAAGGATAAGGATGAAGCAATTGCAATTGCCAATAAGTCTCAATATGGTCTTCAGTCTTGTGTCTTTACCCGAAATATTAATGACGCTTTTTATGTCGCAAATAAATTAGAAGTTGGCGCAGTTCAAATTAATAACAAATCAGAAAGAGGCCCTGATCACTTTCCCTTCTCTGGCGTTAAGTCTTCAGGCATGGGCACTCAAGGAATTAAATATAGTATAGAAGCCATGTCACGTCTTAAATCTATTGTACTAACCATAGATTAAGAGGTCTTCAAAATAAATAAGTCATTCTTCGGCTATTTTGACTACTATACTTAATATGAAAGAAAAGGTACTTAATTATTTTTATAACAATTAAGTACCTTTTCTTATTTATTGATTTCACCCTCTATTAAAGGTTTTTCAATTATTTCTTTACATAAATTCACTAAATTCCCTTTTTCATCTTTTGTAAGTTCATCTACATAAATAGGCTTATGAAATATGATTTTAGCTCTCATATCTTGTTCTTCACCTTCTAACCCTTTATATGTTCCGTCCACTGTAATTAATATTATTGGCACATTAGCCTTAATCGCTAGTTTTAAACTTCCCTTCTTAAACTCACTCATTTTACTACATCTACTTCTTGTTCCTTCCGGAAAAACAAGCATTGACCTACCATTTTTTAATTGTTCTACACCCTTTAGTATAGATTTTAAACCTTCTCTTCCATTTTCACGATCTATATATACTGAACCAACCTCTTCTATCCAATATGAAGCTATTGGAACCTTTTTCAGTTCTATTTTTGCTATAGCTCCAACAACAGTATTTATATTAGCCATTATCAATGGAACATCCAACACACTTTGATGATTGCATATATATACACAAGGCTCATCAATAAGATTTTCTTTTCCTTGTACGTCTATCTCTAATTCTGAATATTTCATAGTAGCCTTTGCCCAATTATTTTCTATATTATATAAATATTTTTCTCTTTCATCCTCAGTTAATCTATTCTTTTTAATTGGATATATAATCCTTTTAATTGCAATTTGTAGCATTTTCAAGGAAAATTTTATCCCAAATCTTATTTTTCTCACAAAATCACATCCCTTTAAGTACTTATATGTAATTATATCAGTAATAAATCTGTTCGTGAAGTATAAATGTATTGGTCTTAAATGAGTTATAAACATGTTTTTTTGTCAATAATTAAAATGCTAGTTAGAAATTATTATCTTTTTATTTTTTAACTTAATTATTTGTATAACTTTTTATATAAATATTAATTTATATCCTACTAACCTAATATTATGTTAATTAATATTTATAGATATGTTTACATTACTATATAAATCCTATTAACATATTTATCTATTATCAATATAATATTTAATTATCCTACCCTTGAAGGAGTATTTATGAAAAATATGTTTACTAGACCTTACTATAAATTTACTATTTTAATAATGATAATATGTATTCTTTGTTTTTTCCTAGGAAATATGATTTCTCATGAATCTAGTGATACTATTTCTAATGTCGAAACAAAAGTTCATTTTATTAATGTTGGTCAAGGTGATTCTATATTAATTCAAAATAACAAATTTAATATTTTAATCGATAGTGGACCTAATAGCTCTAGTGATAAAATTATAAAATATCTAAAAAAATATAATATTAAAACTTTAGATTATGTTATAGCTACCCACCCTCATGAAGATCATATTGGCTCTATGGACGATGTAATAAATACTTTTAAAATTAATAAAATTATAATGCCTAAAATCACTTCACCTGACAGTGATTTTTCTAATATGATAAAGATATTAAAAAGTAAAAACCTAACTATAACCACGCCCAGTGATAACTCCACAATTAAATTGGATGAAAACAATTATATATCATTCCTTTGGACTGGTAATTTAGTTGATGACAATTTAAATAATTACTCTCTAGTAATAAAATACGTAAATAAAAATACTTCATTTTTATTTACAGGAGATAGCGAAGAGATTATTGAAAAAAAATTATTAATTTCTAACGCATCTTTAAATTCAGACATTCTTAAGGTTTCGCACCATGGTAGTAAATCATCATCTTCTTCTGAATTTCTAGCCAAAGTAACTCCTTTAATATCTATTATAAGTTGTGGGGTTGGAAATGATTACGGTCATCCTCACAAAGAAACTTTAACTACTCTAATGAACGTAAATTCTCATATTTTTAGAACTGATATTAATGGTAACATTGTAGTTAAAACTGACGGTGAATCATTAATGGTACTCACTCAATATAAAAATGAAAACTAGCATTCTCAAAAAATAAAAAAAGCCTTAACATTGTAAGACTAAAAATGGCTCCGCGAAGAGGATTCGAACCTCCAACCTATCGGTTAACAGCCGAGTGCTCCACCGTTGAGCTATCGCGGAACATTGACCTGGCAACAACCTACCCTCCCACACAGCTGCCCGTGCAGTACTATCGGCCTCTTGATGCTTAACCTTCGTGTTCGGTATGGGAACGGGTGTATCCATCAAAAGCATAATTACCAGATATTTTGTTGCTATAAACTTCGCATTTCTTTGTCAATTTCAGTCATTCCGCTACTCATTTATATTTAATAAACTCTGTTGCTCATTCCTTCATTTCCTTAAACTGCTCGTTTCTATCATCAAAATTATAAATTTTATACAAACTTTGGTTATAGTCTGTATTGATTAAGTTTTAAGAAAACAATTATGTTCTCTCAAAATTACATAGTAAAGTTTAAA
>NZ_JAVXAO010000029.1:0-6229 GCF_036660475.1 Clostridium sp.
TGTAATTTCACAGATTTGTTTTACTGTCATTTCACCCTCTTGATAAAGTTTTAAATGTTGCCTGAAATGTCCTCTTAGTATTGGGGGACTTTAGTCCTGTAGGACTTTTATTATTAGAAGAGTTTGTTAAAGGGGGAGTTTTTTATGGATAGCTTAGATTTAGGAACTTTATTTTGGGATTATAAAAATGTAGATCGTGATACAGCATATAGAAGTTTAGTTGCAAATAAACCAAGGACACTGTACAAATACAGATCTGGTAATAAAAATTCTATAGATGATTTTAAAGACGAACAGTTATGGTTTAATGATCCCTTTGATACATTTGTAAGTGGGGCTTTATTTGATAATTCAATTGAGGACTTAAAAGAAACTATATTGAATAGAAAAAGTACTATAGATAAAATATTTGGCAAAGCAGAAACAAATATTGAAGAGGATGAATTATTTATAGAAAATTTCAAAAAAAATGAAGAAGCTCGTTTGAACTTTATAAAAACAGTGAGAAGCACATTTCGAGTAAGTTGTTTTTCTCAAAAGAATGATTCAATTTTAATGTGGAGTCATTATGCTAATTCGCATAAGGGGTTTTGCTTAGAATATGATTTTAAAATGTTGAAAGAATTAATTACACTGCCTTTACCAGTTAAATACTGCAATGATTTGCCTAACGATATAGATGATAAATTAAAATTAATTTTTACTAAATCTAAAGAGTGGAGTTATGAAGAAGAATGGAGATTAGTAAAACCTGCGGAAAAATGTGTAAGTCAAAGTAATATTATAGCTCCTATAGCGATTTACTTAGGAAGTAATATGGATGAACAAATTAAGAAATCAATAATGGATATTGCTAAAGGTAAAAATATAAAAATTTATAAGATGTATTTAAATCAAAATGAATTTAAATTAGAGGCTAAATTAATATGGGAGCCAAGATTGTAAGATATAGAATAATGATAAAGATTATATACATATAGTAGGTTATTTAGATTATTTGTAGAATTATTCATATAAAATATATTTTAGGGGGATATTTTATGGATTTAAAAATGAGTGATCTACCTCCACAATTTGAAAATATAGCTATGAGAGTTGGAATAGATATAACTAAGGTGTTATTTGAAGAATTTGGGGGGACATCTGTGTATTTTCCTACTGAAAAGATGATATATAAAGAAGCTCGTGATAGAGATATTATAGAAGAGTTCAATGGATTTAATGTAAAGGAATTAGCGAGTAAGTACAGAATGTCTGAAAGTTATGTTAGAGCTATTATTCGGAAAAATAAATAATCAAGTTGAATTTTTAGAAATTAAATTGTATTATTACGACTTAAATAAAGTTTTAGATTTTTAACAAAATACTAATAAAAAGAGCTCCATAATCTATTTTTAGATATGGAGTTCTTTTTATTTTAAGAAGTTAACAAGCTAAATAACAATATTAAAAAATTAAAGAGAATAATTAAAAAGACTGGTAAATTACTAAAAAAGTAAAGTTAACGTATTTTAGAATTTAAAACTATTAATTTAAGATTAACTTTAAAAAGTAAAGTTTCAAAAAAATAGAAACAAGTAAACTTATTACAATCACTTGCTTGTTGTCATTAATTAGTGATAACAAGGTCTTAAATTTGATTATTATTGAAATTTCATAAAATACAGCTATTTCAATGATTTAGATAATGTTTGGTGCTTTTTTTCGAGAATATGATAGTTAGGCCTATAATATTATACAAATAATCTTTCATTCTCAACATATATACCAATTAGTGCATTAATTTATCATCTATGTACTAATTGGTATTACTAGATTTGAACAAATTTTGGTGCAATTTTGCAGAAAAAACGCAGGTTGGCCTATAAAAATTTAACTTATCTATTTAAATTTAATCTCTAATTGCGTTTAATTTATGAAGCAAATACTCTTTTTTATTCAATGGATCATAAGTTGTTTTTTGGCGTGCTTTTGCAAATCCAGCGGAAACTTCCTTATACCCATAAAATTTTGTCACAAACATTCCCCTACCTTCTGTATATGAAGCTATTTTCATTTTATATTCTTTTGAATTTTCTACTGGAATTAATCCCTTTATTGAGAATTCATCCCCTATAACAATAGGATTATCAAAGGTTGCCCTCATAGTTTCTAAATCCCATACCGCTTTACTTAAAGCATTTTGAGGAATCCTTAAATCAAACTCATGTAATGGCTCTAATAAAACAGTTTGTGCTTTATATAATGCTTCCATTAATACCATAGGTGTCACATTTCTAAAATCTGCTGGAGTGCTGGCTGGACTAAAAAATTCACCACAGCTAAGAGTGACTTTTACATCTGTAACCTCCCATCCAAATAATCCTTGTTTGCTTGTCTTAATAACTGCTTCTTCAATTGCATTTTGAAAAGATTTTGGCAATGACCCTACTGAAACATTAGAAATATACCTAAGACCTTCGCCTCTCCCTGCTGGTTCTATTTCTAAGCCTACTGTCGCCCAAAATGGATTTAAGTCTTCCTGCATATGCATTATTGATGATCCAAAACCTTTAGGTGTTTCCTTATAGATAGTCTCAATATTCGAAAACTCTACTTTTATTCCATATAAATCATCTAAGATAGAACTTAGTATTTCCATTTGAACTTCACCGAATAAGTTGACATAAATTTCTTTATCCATGTCATTCATCTCTAATTCTAGTAGTGGATCTTCCTCTGCAAGTAATATTAATGCTTTAAATAGCTCTGGATTTTTTTCTTTATCAATTGCAGAAATTGTTGTTTTTAATGCTGGTTTAGCTATAGATATATTTTTAATTTTATTATTTGAAATTCCAATAACATCTCCCACTTGGAAACTTGTAAGTCCATATAAAATACCTATATCCCCTGCTTCTATCCTCTGTGCTTCAATAATTACACCATTTTCTAGCCTATTAATTTTCTTTACTTTTTCTGCTAGCTCCTTATTAGGTACTTGAATTTTATCTCTTACAGATATTTTTCCTCCAAATAATCTTACATAAACCTTCTTTTCATTTTTACTTGCTCTTTCGATTTTAAACACTACTCCAGATAAATCACTTTCACAATCATCACCTGAAAATGGAAAATAACTACAAATTCCATCTAATAAATCTTCAACTCCAAGTCCAATTGCTGCAGCACCACAAAATACTGGATATAGACTTCCTTCCCTTGCATATAATGAAAGCTTTTCTTGTATTTCTTCTTTATCAGGTTCTATTCCACCAATATATCTTTCTAAAAATGCTTCGTCTAAGTCTGATAAAACATTAATAGCATCATCATTTATTATGCATGTATCAAAATAAACAGCTTTGCTTCCTGCATCATATACTTCTTGTAATCTAACTACTTTATTGGACATATTCTTCTTTATCTCTTCAAATACTTTATTGAAATTTGCACCAATTCTATCTAGCTTATTTACAAAAATTATTGTTGGAATGTTTAACTCCTTTAATGTGTCAAATAATATTCTTGTTTGTGACTGAATTCCCTCTACTCCTGATATAACTAGTATTGCTCCATCTAAGCCACTTAATGAACGTTCAACTTCCGAAATAAAATCCACATGTCCTGGAGTATCAACAATATTAACCTTAACATTATTCCAATTAAAAGATATGGTTGACGATTTAATGGTAATTCCTCTCTTACGTTCAAGCTCCATAGAATCCGTCTGTGTATTGCCTAGATCAACTCTTCCAACTGATTTTATAGCTCCACTATAATATAATAAGTTTTCTGTTATAGTTGTTTTTCCTGCATCCACGTGTGCTACGATTCCTATATTAATTATTTTCTTCATAATCAATACCTCCAACTCTATCAACCACCTTTTTATCCATTATCATAGCAACAATATATAACACTAATACCGGTGTTACTAATAACGAAGTACATGCTATACCCATACTTACTGAAATATTTGTAGCTATGATTCCTATAATTGGTCCACCTAAAATTTGACCTAAGGAATTTATTTGTCCATTTATAGAAAGTACAGTAGCTCTGGCCTTGTCATCTATATGTCCATTAAGCCATGCACTAAATATAGGTTCATTTATAGTTCTAAAGGTACTTGTCGCTAAATAAGCTATTAGCATTAAGTTAAAGCTTTTTGTAATAGCAAATATGAACATAAATGATATATAAAATATATTTATACATAATAACAGCTTTCCATTTTGATTCTTATCATCATCCTTAAGCTTTTTTGCCATAAAATGCATTACTATAGCACTCAATATCATTCCTGAAATTCCAAAAATTCCGAACCAAGTCACTGATTTAAGGTTTCCAAGTTTAGGAAGCATAGTATCTTGTAAAAAATGCACATTAGAAAGTCTATCATAACCTTCACTGGATAATCCATAAAATAAAGTTACTGAAAGCAAAATTATAATTATAGGTTTGCTTTTTATAAATTTAATACCAGATTTAAAGGTATATCCCATCTTTTTGAATGTATTTAAATCCTCTGGAGCAGATGATTTAAAATTATTTTCTGGCATATATAACCATAAAAATAATGCAAGAATTATAAATAAAACTCCACTAACTATAATAGGTAGTCTTACAGAGAAATTAGCTATTACAGTGCTTAGTACTATTCCAATAACCGATCCTATCTGTCCTGCTTGTGCTCCCTTTATATAAATTTTATCCAAATCTTTATCTTTCTCTTCTTCCGCAATCCAAGCTTCAACAGATCCACTGATAAAAGTAGAACCTAATCCCCATATAATCTGTGCTGCAAGTATGAAAACGAAACTAGAAATAGAACCTTCTAAAATAAATCCCACTCCTGTTAAAACTACACCAATAACAATAGATAGTTTACGACTGTACACATCTGCAACTATGCCTGTAGGAATTTCAAATATAAAGCATGCTACTTCTAAAGTAGTTCCAACAAGTATAAGCTGAAGTGGATTTAAATGCACCGTTTCAATGTGATACACTATCATAACTGTAGCTACTAGCGAAAAACACATTGCTGTAATAGCTGAAAATAATAAATAAGTTTTATATGCTGAAAGTTTATTAACCATTAATCATCACCATCCTAATATTTCTTAAAAAATTTGTTTGTTTTTCATAATCTTCATATTTAAATATATAAATCATCAAAATAATCTCCTTAAATAAAAAAAGGCTGTAAATGAATATAATTCACTTACAGCCTCATAATTATATAACCTAAATATAAACATGAAATATAGAACTTTAATTTATATAGCTTATTATTAAGCTATTCAAATTAAAATCTTATACCATATCTATAAATGTAGCAAAAATAGACATAAAAATACCGTGTTTAGAACACAGTTTTCCTATTCTGCAAATAGAGGTGTAACATGCTCATTATAATACTGATTATTTTTAGAGTACACAAACAAACATGGTAATATCAATAATTGATTCTACCACAAATAAACCTTGAGTTATTCAAGATTTTTTCATATACTTTTTAAAATAATCCTTATTCAGTTAGTTTAGTTAAAAACTACCTCTTTGCGCATATTTATAACCCCTTTACATTTATATTTTTCATGTTTATATTTTAGTATAATTACATTATATATAAATTTTTAATTTTAGTCAATGCTTTTACTTTTACATTTATCAAAATTTAATCGAAACTTTATTAGGGGTAGAGTCCTATTTTCGCGGAAATCTTACGTTAAGGAATAATTTATATACTATGTTTTAATGAGGTATGCCCTATTGGAACATTAACTAAAATAAGTAAAATCAATACTTCGAGGTGTCCCAATAGACTTATATCACAATTATTTTAAAATTAAATAAGTCTATGCGTTTTGGTGGTTTATTAATAAAACACTCAAATTGCTACAACCATTGAAATTACTAGCTTAATTTTGTTTAACGTACGGATTGCACATTTTCCTGACGCTACCCCTATTAAAGAAGTTAAAAGTTATATATATGTAGCTTTAAAGGAGGATTTATTATGATTAAAAGACAGTACACTATAAAATAACAATTAGCACTTGAAATATTATCAGCAGTATTTTTTTTATTAATCTCAATATTTGATGTTTTCTTTAAATTAAAGTATATGGATCTCGCGTATGGGATTTGCATAGCTGTAGTAGTAGTTATTTTTATCTTTAACTCGGGGTCCCATCAGGAAAACGCGGAATAACAACGCTAAGGATTTTCCTGACCATTG
>NZ_JAVXAO010000030.1:0-5171 GCF_036660475.1 Clostridium sp.
TTAGCACCAGCACATTATACCAAAATGATACATGGAAAACAGTCTTTACTCCTACTACCCATAATATATATAGTTGTTTATACTGCAACCTTCCAGATATAACTTTTTCAGAAAAAATTATTAAACTGAGGAAAATAAATAATTTAGAAAGAACGGATTTATCATCAATACTTAATTTACACATAGATACTATTTTCAAATGGGAGTCTGGAGATGTTTATCCCTTACCTGAAAGCATTAAAAGTATATGCAAAAGTTTTAATCTTGATTTTTCTTACTGGGGTGATTATTACTACACATATTATAATAATCCAGCTGACAAAATAAAACTTTGGAAATTAAATAATAATTATACCTATGCTACCTGCAGTAGTATTTTAAATATAACACCTTCATGCTTTGGAAGATTAATTAATAATAAAATAGCCCTTTCATACAGTATGTATTTAAAACTAAAAACAATAGGAGTCTTTTGAACTACTTTAATCACAAGGTTATTAGATAGTTCAATGTACTAAATTTCAAAATTCCCAAATACTTTTTTATTCATGTATATGTATCATAGAATTACATTAAATCTGACGATACATATATAAGATTAATTGTGTATCGCTGGTTTATTCTCATCCATTTTATTTCTAGTTCCAATACTGTTAACTTTAGATACTTGCTATGATGCGATATTTGTACAGTAATTTCGGCCAACATTAATGTAGGTATCAAATGTAGGTATTGAGAAGGAAGTAGCTTATTGGAAATAAAGAAATGATATGTGATATATAAAAAAAGAATAATTGTAATAAATAAATCCCGCTTTTCGTTTGAATTGCACAAACTCATCAGTAGGTTAAGACCTAGAAGCGGGAATAGCCAATACAATGGAAATGAAAGAATAGATTAATGAAATAATAGTGTTATGATAATTAAGTAATTTTTTCATAAGACATTCCTTCTTTCTAAATATTATAGTATTGAATATTATAGTAATAATTAAGCCTGCCATCGTCAGGCATAGGAGGCTATTCCCATACTACACTTAAGTGTTTCGGCAAATTAATTATAAAGCATAACTTGATAAATGTAAATTACTAGTATGTAATAAGTGTACGTTAGATAATGAAAAATATGTTATTTGAAAATTGAATAATACGGTATAATGAATATAGCAATGTTATGTTGTCGTGAAAATAAGAAAAAAACTATAAGGAGATATATTCATGAAACTAGGGAAAGTAAAAGAGAAACTATCTTTAGAGGTATTAGAACTCAGAGAATCAAGAAAGAGTATTTATGACTTTGAAATGAACCTTATTAAAAATTTCAATCAGAGACATGTTTTTATAAAAAAAATATTAGATGACTATAATAATAAAACTATAACTGATAAATCAATCTTGGAAATAGCAGCTTCCTATCACTTGAGTTCTTTAGTAACTTGTTGGGAAACATTTTTTAGGGATGTATTTGTTATGATATGTGATACAGATAATCTTATTAAGAAAAAAATTCACTTGGAATTGGAAACAAAACCTTGGATTTTAAAAGGAATTAATGATAATAATATTACAATTGGTGACTATATGAGTAAACAATTTAATTTTCAAAATTTACAAGAAACTATTAAGGCTTTGAATTTTCTGTTTGATAACGATTATGATAATATATCTGATTATGTAAGTCTCGGAATAAGTGATAAAACTGTATTTGGAGGAGCGAACTATATTTTGTATTGGCTTCAAGAAGAAGATACTTTTAGTAAAAATATAAATGAAACAGTTATTCAAGCATTTGAAGTGAGACATAAAATTATACATGATGCAAATTATAAATTTAATATTGATTCTGAATTTATGACTAAAGTTGATCATTGTTTTTTAATAATTCCACAATGTATAGCAAAATACATTTGTAAGAAATACAATATTGAAAATGCTACTATTAATGTAAAAAATGAGATAAAAAGAGGACCTAATGGCATTAATGAAGATTATTCACCATATATTTTTACAATTAGAGATTTAGATTCAACTTTTTATATTCATGATTAAAAGTAAATATATTTTTGAAATACCGTACTATTCAGACGAATAATATGGTATTTTTTATTTTGCAATTCAACTATATTGCAAACTAGATACTTGCCCTCGACATATAATTTACGGTGATAGATTTTAAGAACCACATTTTTTAAAAAACCCTTATTTTTTACCCTATAATATATATAAAGAGATAAAGGGGATAATAAAATGAGGACTGAAAGAGATGTAAATATATTAAGATTTGTAGAAGCACATGGAAGTATAACAATTAGCCAATGCAGCAATATGTTTTTTTATAAAAATATATATGGATATGACCAAGCTAGAAAAAGATTAAGCAACTTAAAGAAAGAAGGATTTATAAAAAGGTATCGTAAGGATCCACGTACAGAAAGTGTATATTATATAGAAAAACCATTAAAAATACATGACCTGAAATTATTAGATGTATATACTAAAATATATAATTCTTTTGAAATCACATTTTATAAAAGAGAACTAAAACTTGATATACCGGATAAACTTTTTAAACAACTTAATAAGAGTTATATTATTGATGCAGCAATGAGCATTGAACGTAAAGTTCCTTTATTGATAGAAATTGATTATACGCATTATACCAGCTTAGATAAAATTAAAGAAGTTGTACAATTCTATGAAAATAAAAATAATCGCAGACATGTATTTATTGTAGTTAAATTTACACAAATTGAGATTCAAAAATTTAAAGTGTGTGATATGAGTGATTTATATTTTGTACCATGGAATCTGGAAGGGCTTAGTGATATATTAACTTCGCTACGCTCAGATATTGATAATAATGAATATAGCTAAATAGCCATTTGTAAGGCTTAAAGTATACCTAATAAGTTATTGATTTAGAAACTTTATTTGATAGGTATGGTTTAAAGGTATTAGAATTAGTTGATATCGTGAAATATTCCCAATTCATAAAATGGATTAACATGAAAGTAAACCTATCTTAAAAGAGGTGTTTTATTTTCCCTTTTAATTGGTAATAATCTATGCTAGAGGTGATTCTTATAAATACTAAAACCATGATTAGAAAAATATTAAAAAGTTATTTATTAAGCTGTGGTATTGGATTAAACATTGCAGTTATTATAACTTTGATACATTTTACAATTAATGTATAACCATTAGGTTTCTGTACATAATCTAAGTATGAACCTATGTAAAAAGTACTCCTCTTTTTACTATTTTTTTCTCATATTAAACACTCAACAAAAGAAAAAAGGTAACAAGACCAATAATCTTGTTACCTTTTAATATTTAATAAAAGTTTTTACAGTGGAGGATTACATTTACTACAAGGCTTTAACCCTCTAGCTCTTGCTTCCTTTAAAATTATTTCTATAGGAGTCTTCATACTACTACATTCTTTTGAATCATGATATACAGTTCCAGTTTTACTAGCAATCCATACTGACATATTCTCATCAACTGAGGGTATCTCTGGTACGGTTGGTTGCGTATTGAATGTAATATTATTCCCATTACTAGTAGCTATTATTGTACCTTGTTTATCCGTTCTAAATAGATTAACACCTTTACTACTCAATCTGTTTAATACAGTTGCATCTGGGTGTCCATAATTATTATCTTTACCTACACTTATTACCGCATACTTAGGATTAACTTTATCCAAGAATGCTTGTGACGTAGAGCTTCCACTCCCATGGTGAGCTACTTTTAATACATCCGCAGATAAGTCTAATTGTTTAGCCAATAATTGACCTTCACTTAATGTTTCCATATCCCCAGTAAATATAAATGAGTTATTACCATATTTTAATTTAGTTACAATTGAGTAATCATTTAAATCTATATATCCTGTACCAATAGGTGCTAAAATAGTAAATGTTGCATCCCCCAAAGAATAAACATCGCCTACTTTAGGATTCTCTATTTTTAGACCCTTATTTTTGGCCGCATTAACTACATCTTTATATGTTTGTGTATCAGTTTCAACACTAGGCATCATAACTTTTCCAATTTCAAAGTTATTAATAACATTATCTAATCCACCTATATGATCTTCATGTGGATGTGTGCCTAAAACATACTCAAGTTTTGTTATTCCTTGTTTCTTTAGATAATCTACTACCATTATACCATCATCATTGTTACCAGCATCTATCATCATATATTTATCGCCTTGTTGTATAAGGATAGCATCCGCTTGTCCAACATCTATGTAACTAACTTTTAAATTACCAGTTACTTTGTCTAATTGAGCTTGTACTGTATTAGCCCAGGCTTTAACTGATTCAACTTTAGAAGTTGCTATTTCAGTTAATAATATTTGGGCTAAATCTACATCAGCTTGTAATTTTGATAAAATAGCTTTTTCAACTGCTGCAAAAGCAACATCGAATTTAGCTTGTTGAAAATTATCTACCGCTGAAGACCATGATGTAATATATTCTGTATTTCCTGTATATGTTTTAAATCCATCTACGTATCCTCTAGCTTGGTCTATTTCTACTTGAGTTAAAGTTTCTTTTAATCCTCCGTTAGCAAAAAGTATATCGTAGAACTTATTAAATAACTGCTGCTGTGCTCCATCTACCATCCCTGATAGAGTACCTATCATTGATTCTAACCATATTTCTCCATTATTATAAGCATTAAGTAATGGAACTATCGCCGTTCTTGCAGCTGTAATGGACTCTTGTGTTCCATACTTTTGTGCTTTTACGGCTGCCTCTTGTGCTGCTGCATACAGTTGATCAACACTTACGGCATCAACATTATTAGTGTTTACATTTGTAAAAAACATAGTCATTAGTAATGTTATTGCTACAAACTTACTTATAAATTTTTTATACATATCCATCCCCCCTCATAATTTTTGTACAGTTATATGTTAACATAAAATCTATATTTTGTGTATTTTATGCTAAAAACACAATTAAGGTAATTTAAGTCTTAAATAAATAAAAATAAGGCTAGCAAGGATTTTACTCCCTACTAGCCTTTAAATCTATTTCTTAATAAGTGTTATTTCATTAACTCCATTATTCATTTCTTTTTCCACTGCAATTGCAATATCATCATGGGTAGTTTGCCCGTAATACTCACCATTAACTTTCATTTCATATATATTAA
>NZ_JAVXAO010000031.1:0-2753 GCF_036660475.1 Clostridium sp.
CTGCACATGCTATCCAGTTCAAATTACACCTAAACTAAAAGACCATGATTAAATTTCATGGTCTTTTTAAAATGTATTACATATATAATACATTTATTCAAATACGGGCTTAGTTTTTATATCACATAAACACTCGAACTTAAGAAAAAGACTAGGATTAATTCCTAGTATAATGTTTTACCTATTTCAGCTAACTTCATTTAATTAAACCATCTATAATCATAAATATTGCACCTACTAGCATAAATACTAAAAATCCTTTTCCTATTTTACTCCACATTTTAGCTAAATCAGATTTCTCTCCCATAAATATCCCCCTTATCTTCTAATCAACCTCACCATAATTGTATAATACATTCATAATTTGTCAATATTTTGTACGAGGTGATAACTTGTATTCATTTAATATTACTATTCAAATATCTGATTGCGAAATTAAAAATATAATCCGTGATATTAGTAGCTCTATTCAACTACCACCACTTAAGATAAACTCTGCTAATGTAGATATATCTGATTTAAATACTCAAGAAATGATATATACAGTTACAGAGGTTGCTACATTGCTTAAAACAGATGAACATACAGTAAGAGAACTAATAAGAAAAAATATCTTAATAGGGTTAAAATTAGGTAGACTTAAAGTTACTAGATCAGAATTATTAAGATTTCTTGATGAATATAACGGCAAAGATTTATCTGATTTGGATCATATTGTTCATCTATAAATAATTTAAAGGAAAAGGCAAATATTTATGAAGAGAAAATTAAATGTAACTGTTACTATTGGACCAGATACTTCTAGATTAGTTACAGAATCATTACTAAGGATATGGAATACACATAAAGAAGAATTTCTACTTGATCTTCAAAAAGATTATACATCTAAAGATATTAATGAAATTTCAAAAGAATAGTGAAATTTTAAGCCTTACTCCCTTTATTTCATTCTGTTATTTTCATTTTATTGTATATTAATAAAATTTATGTCCATAATTCAAATATGAACCTATGTAAAAAGTACTCCTCTTTTTACTATTTTTTTTCATATTAAGCACTCAACAAAAGAAAAAAGGTAGCAAGATTATTGGTCTTGTTGCCTTTTATTTTTACTTACATAATATTCAACTCCGTACCTGGACTCGTCAGCTCATCTATCATATTCATCAATTCACCATTCTGTTTTTTTAACTCTGCATTTTCCTTATGTAAATCTAATAAACTTTCCTGCAATTTTTCATAACAACTTGGACCACCTTGAAAAAATTTACGTCCTCCAAATCTTTCATCTGGATATAGATTATGATGTGGGTCTAACCAAACAATATAGAAAGTATTCCCTATAATAAATCCATGTACTCTCCCTTTTGAAGAACTTACCCTAAATTGCATACACTCAACTTGATCTAAGAAGTTATCATTAAAATCAAACTTATAATCTAACTTATCCCATTCAAATCCATGAGTATCATAATGTTGACGTTGTGCCATTAGCTGATTCCTATTTATGTCACAAACGTCTTTTAATGATAATAAAAGTGACACGAACCATTCACCACAAATCGTCTTGTCCCTCTTTTCTAAACTTCCAAGATTAAATGCCTCATGGTCATTGTTTAAAAATTTAAAAGAGAATTGAAGTTTTTCTTGTGCTCTTTGTCTCGCTATATCGATTTCTTTTGGAGAAATCGGTATTTTTTTAATACTATCATCTTGTGGAATTACTACCGGCGGTATCCCAAATTTTTTTTTATTCTCCTTGGTTTTGTTCATACATTTCTCCATAAAACTTTTTCATTGACTCCACACTTATTTCATTGTTCGAAGGTTCATATACGGCTAGTCCAATCCTTTGTTCTTGCCATGGTAATTCCGAATGAGTTAAAGCTTCAAGTTCATCTCCATCTAAGTGTCCATAAGTATCATATATTTCGTCTAAAAATTCAAAAATTTCATCAGATATATTTACAGATGTTTGTTCTTTCTTAGGTATTTCCAACCATCCTTTATGTCTATATTTATAGTACAGTTCAGGACATACTGGTCCGTGAACCCACGCCTCAAATCTATTGTCAATTAAGGCTGTTCCTTTCAAAGCCTCATGCCAAGCTTGTGTATAATAACATAACTTCTGAAGCTTTTTAGGTGTCATACTCTCATATGATAAAAATGCATCTGCAACATCAATTATTGTAACCATGTCATTTCCCCCATTATTCCCAAATAAATTTATTATTTTACTCATAGAAAACACCTCTTTTCATATAACTATACTATCCACACTTTGTAAAATTATACCATGATATTTTCTTTTATTATTTATGGTATTCGACACATTTTTTAAAACACCTTCTTAAATGGTAAATTATTAATAAACATAAAAAATAAGGCTAGCAAGGATTTTACTCCCTACTAGCCTTTAAATCATTTCCTTATTAGTTCTATACGCTTAACTCCTGCAGCCATTTCTTTTTCTACCGCAACAGCTATATCTTCATAGGTAGTTTGTCCGTAATACTCACCATTCACGTTCATTTCATATATATTGATAGACTTTGCTTCCACATAATCTAGTCCAAAATAACTTTGTACTCCTTTGGTTACAGCTACTGAATATTCGTCTTGATAAGTTCTAAGTAACAGGTTATCTTCTCTGTTATCAATGAAAGCTAATTCTATTAAACAAGCATCCATATTCGTTTCTCTTATAACTTGGAAGTTTCCTTCTTTTACTCCTCTATTGTTCCTATATA